>NZ_JYDE01000004.1 GCF_003263515.1 Rahnella inusitata
TTGCTGAGCTGAAACAAATTCTGATGGATACCTTCTACGGCCGCGAATATAACGAAGACGTTGCTGATGAAGTTGCAGTTGCTGCACCAGTACCAAAAGCTGATAAAAAAACCAGCAAAAAATAACGTGCTGAGTTTCCTGTAAGCAAAAAACCCGCCAATTGGCGGGTTTTTTTATTTGCGTCTCACTAAGCGTGGAGGGCTCTTACGCTAAAATCTGAGGGTGTCGCATGCGCGGATGGCGCGTTTCCTAACCTTGACGTAGCTTACTGAGCTTTTATTGCATCGTTATCATCGATAGCAGCCATCGCTTCTTTGTAATGCTTACGACAGACCGACACATAGCTCTCGTCTCCGCCTATTACGACCTGTGCGCCATCGTGCAGCGCGTGCCCTTTCTCATCCAACCTGAGGTTACGATTGGCTTTACGACCGCAGTGACAGATGGTTTTCAACTCCACCAATTTATCCGCCCACGCCAGAAGGTATTCACTGCCCTCAAAAAGCTCGCCACGGAAGTCCGTACGCAATCCATAACACAGGACAGGCACATCAAGGTCATCTACGACGTCTGTGAGCTGCGACACCTGCGCCTTCGTCAGGAACTGACACTCATCAATCAGAACGCAGTTAAGGCGCTGTGGGCCGCTCTCCTGAGCAATAAGAGTAAACAGGTCAGTCTCATTATTATAAAGCTCTGCAGGCGACGACAGCCCGATACGTGAGCTGACTTTCCCGACACCAAACCGGTGATCCAACTCAGCGGTTAACACCAGCGTGCGCATGCCACGTTCTTGATAATTATATGAAGACTGCAACAGAGACGTAGACTTACCGGCATTCATAGCCGAATAATAAAAATAAAGCTGAGCCATGAAGCGGCGACCCCGTAACGTATTGGAAGGCGGAATTTTTCGGCTGAGATTGTACCACAAACCCTCTCACTGATAACAACGCGTTACGGATATCCATATGATCCCGGAATAACCATTCCGGACATTTTGAAAATCACAGAAACTTACAATCAGAAATTATAATCCTGCGTGAGAGTAAGAGTTATGGTTACGGCTTATTACCTTACGTGGCGGGCAGTTATATGTAATTTTAGGGATGATATTGGTTTGTCTATACATTAAAGAACCGATCAGCGGAGTCCTAAAAAGGCAGCAATGATGCGGCTTATTGTGGCGTTAATGCCCTGCCTGGCCATATCCTTACAATTGATCCTAAGGTTAAAGGTTTAATTGTCCGGACGCGCATACGGTTATACTGCACAGAGTTCAACATGAGAATACACCTGCGGAATGTATTGGAAATAGGGTTATAACCGCCCGGTAAATAGCGGTGCCAGACTCAACTATATTTTAACAGCGTCATCAATATTTGCTTTAAATGCGTAAATTAGAGTCAGTAATACAAATTGTCTATTGCAGAACAGGGAAGAGCAATCTATTATTACACAAACGCCCCCCACCATATAATTGAGACTAGTATAATGAGCGAAGCATTAAAGATTCTGAACAACATCCGTACTCTGCGTGCGCAAGCAAGAGAATGCACTCTGGAAACTCTGGAAGAGATGCTGGAAAAATTAGAAGTTGTTGTTAACGAACGTCGCGAAGAAGATTCTCAGGCGGCTGCTGAAATTGAAGAACGCACCCGTAAACTGCAACAATACCGTGAAATGCTGATTGCTGACGGTATTGATCCTAACGAATTGCTGCAAACGATGGCTGCCACCAAATCTGCTGGTAAAGCTAAACGTGCTGCACGCCCTGCTAAATACAAATACATCGACGAAAACGGCGAAAACAAAACCTGGACCGGCCAGGGTCGTACTCCGGCTGTGATCAAAAAAGCAATCGAAGAGCAAGGCAAATCACTGGACGATTTCCTGCTGTAATTGCCCTTATTGACACAAGTATGAGTCATGATAAAACCCATCCATCGCGATGGGTTTTTTGTTTTGGTATTTCAATTGAACTTAACCGTCTGCGTCGATAAATGAAAATTTCATTTATGGATAAACGACTATAAGATTTAACTGAATAATCAGAAACAAAAAAGGCTGCCTGAGCAGCCTTTGTTCACCACGCCAGTTTATACATGGTAGAAATCGCGATACCAGTCCACGAAGTTTTGTACGCCCTGCTCCACTGTCGTTTCAGGCTTAAAGTTGATGGCCTCATAAAGCGGCTGTGTATCAGCACTGGTTTCATGCACGTCACCAGGCTGCATAGGCAGCAGGTTCTTGCTGGCTTCAGTCCCCAGCGCCTTCTCAAGCGCACTGATGTAGGCCGTCAGTTTCACCGGGCTGTTATTACCAATATTATAAACACTGTAAGGTGCAGAGCTGCTGGCAGGTGAACCATTCTCCACCGTCCAGTCCGGCTGCGCCTGCGGAATAACATCCTGTAAACGTACAATGGCTTCCGCAATATCATCAATATAGGTAAAGTCGCGACGCATTTCCCCACGGTTATAAACATCAATACTCTGGCCCGCGATGATGGCTTTTGTAAATTTAAACAATGCCATATCAGGACGCCCCCACGGACCGTAGACGGTAAAGAAACGCAATCCGGTGGTAGGGAGGCTATAAAGATGTGAATAAGTGTGAGCCATTAATTCATTGGCTTTTTTGGTCGCGGCATACAGTGAAACAGGATGATCAACAGAATCATCCGTCGAGAAAGGTTGTTTCTTGTTCAGGCCATAAACCGAACTGGAAGAAGCATAAAGCAAGTGGCCAACTTTATTATAACGACACCCTTCCAGAACATTAACGAATCCTATGAGATTAGAATCTGCATATGCCAAAGGATTTTCGATGGAATACCGGACACCGGCTTGCGCAGCCAAATGAATAACACGGTCAAAACGCTGCTCCGCAAACAATGCGGCCATACCCTCGCGATCGGCTAAATCCAGCTTAATGAACGAAAAGCCGTCTTTATTTTCGAGCTGCGCCAGACGCGCGAGTTTCAGATTGACGTCGTAATAATCATTCAGATTATCAATCCCGACAACGGTATGACCTGCCGCCAGCAAACGTTGGGATACGTAAAAACCAATAAAACCCGCAGCGCCGGTAACCAGATATTTCATGAATACTCCTTACAGAACCGGATTGACTGATGCACCACGGCCAATGCCGTAGTAAGTAAACCCGCGTTTTTCCAAACGTTCAGGATCGAATAAATTACGACCATCAAAGATGACCGGCTCTTTTAATGCATTTTTGATGACATCGAAATCTGGCGCACGGAAATTCTGCCATTCGGTACAAATAATCAGCGCATCGGCGTTCTGTAATGCGGATTCTTTGGTACCCATCAGTTCAAGATCTTCGCGATGACCGTAGATCCGCTGAGTTTCATTCATCGCTTCAGGATCGTAGGCTTTGATTTTCGCACCTGCGGCCCAGAGTTGCTCCATTAATACACGGCTGGAGGCTTCACGCATGTCATCGGTATTAGGTTTGAATGAAAGGCCCCACAGCGCAAAGGTTTTGCCTTTGAGGTCTTCACCGAAATGACGCTGAATAAATGTCGGCAATTTATATTTTTGCTGATAATTCACCTGTTCAACGGCCTGTAATAATTTCGGCTGATAACCAATATGTTCTGCTGTACGGATCAGCGCCTGTACGTCTTTCGGGAAGCACGAACCGCCGTAGCCGCAGCCTGGATAGATAAAGTGATAACCGATACGGGAGTCTGAGCCGATACCCTGACGAACTTTCTCGATATCTGCACCCAGCATTTCAGCCAGATTAGACATCTCATTCATAAAGCTGATTTTGGTGGCCAGCATGCAGTTCGCCGCGTATTTGGTCAGCTCTGCGCTGCGGATATCCATCAGGATCATGCGGTCGTGATTACGGTTGAAGGGTTCGTACAGTTCACGGATTGGGTCGATAGCGTCAGGATTGTCGGTACCAATGACGATGCGTTCAGGACGCATACAGTCGGCGACAGCAGCCCCTTCTTTAAGGAATTCAGGGTTTGAAACCACATTGAAATCGATATCCACACCGCGCTTTTTCAGCACTTCGGTCATCACTGCACGGACTTTATCCGCCGTGCCGACGGGAACGGTAGACTTATCAATCACGACTTTAGGTTCAGTCATGTGTTCGGCGATGGTACGGGCTACGGCAGTCACATATTTCAGATCTGCGGAGCCATCTTCATCCGGCGGTGTCCCCACTGCAATAAACTGGACAGTTGCATGCGCCACGCCTTCAGCCGCATCGGTGCTGAACAACAGACGCCCTGCTTCATAGTTCTGTTTAACTAACGGGGTTAAACCCGGTTCAAAAATGGGTATCTGTCCATTTTTCAGATTTTCTACTTTTTTTGCATCCACATCGATGCACAGTACTTCATGCCCGACTTCAGCAAGAACCGCCGCCTGAACAAGTCCGACGTAACCGATACCAAAAACTGTTACTTTCATCAGCGAATTCCTATTATATATTTTTAAACATCATTTTTAGACTACGTGAAATTGAGACCTAAAATTCTGGGCGCATTATACCAGTTTCAAACGTAAGTGCCTCTGCAATGGCATATTTTGCATAAGATAGGTCTTAGAATAATGTGATGAATCATGAAGACGAAAAGTCGTGCGGAAGAAATGCTCAATATTATTAAGGCATTATTCTACGCGATAAGAAATGTGCTCACTCAGTAGACAACATTAATCTCAGACGCCCACCCGATCCCCACACCTGACATTGCCACGCCTCGCAGCGCTGGCTTATCTGATTGGAATAGGTTGCGCCTGTCGTGCCCAGCGGCACGCCGTTACTCAGCTGAATGGTATTGGTGCCGGTATTGAGATTGGCGTGCAGACCTGCCGAGACCAGGATGAGATTTTTTTGCTCGGCATGATAATAACCGAGTAAAAGCGGAAACTGGCCTTTCAGGTTTGCTTGTTTGAATAAATGATTCACCTGCTTAAGCAGCGTCGACATCTGCGGTAACCGCTGATGCTGGTCGCTCAAATGCTCGTGCAGCAGGCTGTTAAAAATGGCGCGCAGCAACAACGCAGCCAGTACGCCATTTTCATTAGCGCGGGTCACATCCAGACAATAGAAACCCAAATCTTTCGATGACAGCGCCGCAATATCCAGCACCAGTCCCGGATGATCCGTCGTCGTCAGCTGCCGGTAGTTAATGCGGCAATTAGCCAGCGTTTGCTGTACCGGTGGTTGTAATTCCTTGAGCAGCCGTTGCGCTTCATTCGGATTACGGCACAACGCCTCCCAGTCCTGCACCAGCGAACTTTCCTCCATCGCCTGAGAAGAAAACAGCTTCGGATAGAGGCAGGTCAGCAGCGCGTCGCGTAACCGCTGGAGATCGTTTATCGGTTTAAGCAGCACATCCTCGACACCAAGGCGCAGCATCGTCGCGACATCGGTCATCTTATCTGTGGCAGAAATCACCAGAACGGGAATTTTGTTCCCCTGCAGCCGCAAGTTTTCGACAAACTCGATACCGCCCATTTCGGGCATCGCTAAATCGCAGAGGATCAAATCAGGAGGAAAGTCTTCGATCAGAGATAAGGCCTGCAGACCGTTTTCTGCTTCTGTGAAGGTGGCGCCGAGAGAACTCACATAGCCAGCGAGCACAGATCGGAAAACGGCTTCGTCTTCAACGATAAGTATGTGCTTACTTGTAAGTGGTTTATCCATTACGGCCCCCAGATTTTCTTATTCTAATAGTGGCTCATAAAGCCTGTTTTTGCTTGTCAGAATTTTCAGATTCCGCCAATACACACATTAAGCCACTCAGAACTGCTTGTTTTTTATCAGGGGTAACAATTGTTCTCTTTGCTTTTCGACGGCCAGACGCCCCGCTTCAATCGCCTCCGCTGCGCGATGAAAATCCAGCGTCGAGATTTGCGGGCAATAAGGCTGGATAACCACGTCCGGGGGATCGCCCGCCATACGATTACGCTTAAGCCGGTTCTCCAAAACCTGGATGGAAGTCGACATGATTTCCATCGCCGAAGGGCTCACATTCGGCTTGCGGGCGTTCGGGCGGGTTAAGCGCTGGCGGATTCTGTCACGCCAGCTCAGGTCTTTCTCAGTAATGAGTGCTTCGCCCGTCGGTTGTACGGTCAGTAAATCTTGCTGCATCAGGTGCGCGTCATGCTGAAGATCGACCGCTATCACAATATCAGCCCCTAAGGCACGGGTCAGAGAGACCGGGACGGGGTTCACCACCGCACCATCCACCAGCCAGTACCCGTTATGCCAGACCGGTGCCAGCAGGCCGGGCATGCTGCAGGAGGCGCGAATGGCTTCATGCAAATCCCCTTTGGTCAGCCACAGCTCGCGGCCGGTACTCAGGTTCGTTGCCACGGCGCCGAATTTTTTCGAGCACTCCTCAATCTCGTTGATGCGGATAATCTGTCCGACGGCGTTGAACACCCGCTCCCCGCGCAGCAATCCCCCGCGTTTCCACGAGAAATCCATCAGGCGCAGCACGTCCCAATAACTGAACGAACGCACCCAGCTCTCCATCGCCGGCAACCGATTGCTCACATACGCCGCGCCGACCAGCGCACCAACTGAACATCCGGCGACCACATCCACCTCGATATCCATATCTTTCAGGGCATTAATCACGCCGATATGCGCCCAGCCTTTTGCTGCTCCCGAGCCAAGGGCCAGACCGATGGTGACTTTTCTGCTCATGTAAAACCTTAATGCTATCTGTAGATAAGAGTGAACCGGGAAGCGCGTTGCCACACGACGAGGATGTTAGGTAACATAACACTTTGATGCATTCAATAGCGCAACCTGCGTGCAACATATGCAAGACAGGCTGATTCAGGAGTTTACGTGTCCCTACTTTGCCCTTGCGGCAGCAACATTTTGTTCGACGAGTGCTGCCAACCATACATCGCCGGAGATAAACCGGCACCGACACCGTCTGCGCTGATGCGGTCCCGCTATACCGCCTATACATTGAAAAATGCGAGTTATCTGATCAGCACCTGGCACCCTGACTGTCAACCCGAGGACTGGCGCGAAAGTTTACAGGAAGGTTTTGCGACCACGCACTGGCAGGGATTGCAGGTGATCTCCCAGCAGGGCGGTCGCGACCAGGATGAAGGATTCGTGGAATTCGCCGCGCGTTTTACCGAAGCCGGTCAGGAGCAAATTCATCTGATCCACGAGCGTTCGCGATTTCTTCGTTTGAAAGAACGCTGGTACTATATAGACGGAATTAAACCGCAGACAGGCCGCAATGATGCCTGCCCGTGCGGATCGGGTAAAAAATATAAGAAGTGCTGCGGTAAATAATTCAATCGCATTGTTAATTTGTTATTACCAGTCTTGGACAGGATCCACACCCTCATGTCGCAACAGAATGTACAAACCAAGGTATTACGCACCATTTGCCCTGATGCAAAAGGTCTGATCGCCAAAATTACGAATATTTGCTACAAGCACGAACTGAATATCGTGCAGAACAATGAATTCGTGGATCACCGCACCGGACGCTTCTTTATGCGTACCGAACTCGAAGGGATCTTCAACGACACCACGCTGCTCGCCGATCTGGACAGCGCGCTGCCTGCCGGTTCCGTACGCGAATTGCACAGCACAGGCCGTCGTCGCATCGTCATTCTGGTGACCAAAGAAGCACATTGCCTTGGCGACCTGCTGATGAAAGCCGTTTACGGCGGTTTAGATGTGGAAATCGCCGCCGTCATCGGTAACCACGACACGCTGCAGACGCTGGTGGAACGCTTCGACATCCCGTTCCATCTGGTCAGCCACGAAGGCCTGACCCGCGAACAGCATGACAGCGCGATGATTGCCCAGATTGACCAGTATCAGCCGGATTACGTCGTTCTGGCCAAATACATGCGCGTTCTGACGCCGGGCTTCGTGCAGCATTATCCGCACCAGGTCATCAACATTCACCACTCGTTTCTTCCGGCCTTTATCGGCGCACGCCCGTATCATCAGGCGTACGAACGTGGCGTGAAGCTGATTGGTGCCACGGCGCACTACGTCAATGACAGTTTAGACGAAGGCCCGATCATCATGCAGGACGTGATTAACGTCGATCACACCTATACCGCTGAAGATATGATGCGTGCCGGTCGTGACGTCGAGAAAAACGTGCTCAGCCGTGCGCTGTATCGTGTTCTGGCACAGCGCGTATTCGTTTACGGAAACCGCACGGTTATCCTGTAAAAGGCTCTTCTGACGATGCTTTTCGCGCAGAGAAGCATCGTTAAGAACAAAAAAACCGCAAACGAACTTTATTACCGCTTTCAGCGCTTTACACATTCGTTTCATTTGGTATTATGCGCCCCGTTCGCAGCGTTAACCGCTGTAACGTGAAATCATCCATGTAGCGCATGATGATTTAAGGCCAAGAAGTATGTAGTAAATGCCACAAAAGTTGTGGTGGGGTTCCCGAGCGGCCAAAGGGAGCAGACTGTAAATCTGCCGTCATCGACTTCGAAGGTTCGAATCCTTCCCCCACCACCATCTTCCTGACTCTTCCGCTGAGTCGCTGCTACAGAAATCCCCCCCTTCAAGTTAGCTATCAAACCTGTACAAAATGTCCTGATGATACTTCCTGATACTGCCTGACTGGCGGTACAAAGCCGTTCTCACGCACCGGACTTTTCAGCTCATCGACCTGCATCTGACGCTTGAGCATTCTGCGTGACGGATCAGGCACCGGCACTGAGGCCATCAGTTTTCGAGTGTACGCATGCTGCGGATTATCGAATATCGCCGCGCGCGGGCCGATCTCCACAATTTCCCCCAGATACATCACTGCCACGCGGTGACTCACCCGCTCGACCACTGCCATATCGTGCGAAATAAACAGATACGACAAATTCATGCTTTCCTGCAAATCGAGCAGCAGATTCACCACCTGCGCTTTCACCGACACATCCAGCGCGGACACCGACTCATCGGCAACGATGACTTTCGGGTCGAGCGTCAGTGCGCGGGCGATGCAGATTCGCTGACGCTGACCGCCGGAAAACTCATGCGGGAAACGGCGTAACATGTCCGGCGACAACCCAACTTTTTGCAACAGCGACGCGGCTTTCTCTTTAGCATCTCTGCGGTTATGCAGTTTGTGTTGCAGCATCGGTTCGATCAGCGCGTCGCCGATGCGCATACGCGGATTCAGGCTGGCAAACGGATCCTGAAATATCATCTGGATGCGCTGACGCATTTGCAAAATGTCGCGCTTGCCCAAATTCATGACGTCAAATCCGTCAAAGTCGATTGCGCCACTGTGCGGTTTCAGTAATCGCGTCACCGCGCGGCCTGTGGTGGATTTACCACAGCCGGATTCGCCGACCAGCGAGAGCGTTTCACCCTGGAATAAATCAAAGCTGATATTTTCCACTGCATGCACCGCCCCTACCTGGCGGCTGAACACACCGCCGTAGACCGGAAAACGGGCGCTGAGATTCTTCACTGAAAGCAACGGCGTCAGGCCATTATCCACCGTCCCCGCGACTTCCGCTGGCGTACTGGCTTCACCGGTTTGCAGATTGATCTGCGGGAAACGCAACGGCCATTCGCGCCCCTGCATCGACCCTAATTTCGGCACCGCCGCCAGCAGTGCGCGCGTGTAAGGATGCTGCGGGCGATGAAAAATATCTTCCGTCGCGCCGCTTTCCACTGCTTCACCGCGATACATCACCAGCGTGCGGTCAGCAATTTCTGCCACCACCCCCATATCATGGGTGATGAACAGCACCGCCATCCCCTCTTCTTCCTGTAACGTCTTGATCAAATCCAGAATCTGGCCCTGAATGGTCACATCCAGGGCCGTTGTCGGTTCGTCAGCGATCAGCAGTTTCGGTTTCAGCGCCAGCGCCATGGCAATCATCACCCGCTGACGCATACCGCCGGAAAACTGGTGCGGATATTCATCAAAGCGCGCGCTGGCGTTGGGAATGCGTACTTTCTCCAGCAGCTTCAGCGTTTCTGCCCGCGCTTCGGCGGACGACATCCCCCGGTGGCGCTTAAGGCTTTCGGCGATTTGTCTGCCGATGCTGAACGTCGGGTTCAGCGACGTCATCGGCTCCTGAAAAATCATTGCCATTTCATTGCCGCGAATATCGCGCATTTGCTTATCGGAGAGCCCGAGTAAACTGCGCTGGTTCAGCCGGATTTCACCTTCAATTTTGCTGCTTTGCGCTTTCAGCAGACGCATTACCGACAGCGACGTCACACTTTTACCCGAACCGGATTCCCCGACGATTGCCAGGGTTTCGCCCGGATAGACATCAAACGACAAATCCCGCACCACCGGCAGCCAGTCGTCTTCACCGCGAAATGAGGTGGTGAGATGTTTTACGCTCAGCACCGGCTGACGGTTTTGCGGTTCGCTCATCTTATTTGCTCCTTGCCGACAATTGCACCTGCGGCACATAGCTGAAATCACGGTCAAACGGGAAGGTTTTGCGCGCCTTACGGTTGCGCGGCAGACGTTCGACGAACTGGTCGACCACGCCGTTCGACAGCGCCATCAGATTCGGGCTGGCAATCGGGGCCAGCTCAGGCGAGAGATAACCAGATTTTACTACCACAATATCGGCGGTGAGCGGATCGAGTTGCAGCACGGTGAAGTCGCTGATGTTGTGATACGGACGACGGCGCGCGAGACCACCACGTCAATGCCGCCGGTGCGTAACACCGCCTGACGATCGGCAGCCGTCAGCGCATCGAGCAGGAAGACGACCTCAAACTCGCCTTTCACCTGCGGGCTGGAGTGATCCAACGACGCACCGAGCGTCAGCGTCAGTTGAGAACCGACACCGGCGTTAAAGGCCGCGTCCGTCGCCGCTGCATCGGTGATGCCCGCCACAATCACATTTTCAGCATACTGTTTGATAAGTTCTTCCAGCACGTCCGCGCGGTCTCCGACGCCGCCGCCGGTCGGATTATCCCCGGAATCTGCCAGCACCACAGGCCGGGTTTCAGAGTGAATCGCCTTGCGCACGCAGGCTTCCACGGTATCGGTCTCACAGCCGAAGACGAAATCCTCACGCGCGTCCCAGTAGGCCTGGGCCAGCTGCGTCGCCTGCTGTTCGAGCGCAGGGCGATCGGTGCCGGTCATGATCACCGCAGCCGTCGCCCGGGGTTCGTCCGCCCACACGTAACCGACCATCAGCGAGCTGTCCCACACGCCTTCCACCTCGTCCATTTCCGGCAGACGGGCGTACAAACTTTTTGCAGGTTCATCCTCGGTGCTGGTGCGCTCCCCCGGAAGCACTACCGGCACCGGCACCCACAGCAGCATTGGCTTCACACCGGTTTGCAGATGTTTCACCAGCATCGCCACTGAACGGCGCATAGTTTCTTCGACATCTATATGCGGCGCGGTGCGGTAAGTGGAAAACATATCGATGGCGTCAATGATCCGCTGCGAGACATTGCCGTGCAGATCGTAACTGACGCTGATCGGACAATCCGGCCCGACGACTTTACGCGCAGCGGCGATCCAGTCACCTTCAGCATCTTCCAGTCCTTCGACGTACATTGCGCCGTGCATCGCCAGATACAGGCCATCGAACGGTTTTTGCGCCTCCAGCCCGGCGATCATTTCCGCTTTAAATTTATCGTACGTTGTGCGGGCAACGGGCCCTCCGGCAATCGCACGGGCGTGGATAGTGGGTAAAAACGTCGCCGGATAATCTTGTAAAAAACGAAAACGCGGCGAGGCCAGAAGCTGCCCGTCGCGCACCACGGTGAAATCTTTCTCTTCGTTCAGTACCGGGTTGTAGGTACTGCATTCAATATGGATACCGCTGACCCCTATACGCATGTTGATGATTCCTCAGACTGGCTTCAGACCGACAAGAAAGCGATGTGCAGCAATACTTGCCGCCGCGCGCGCCCAGGTGTCGTCGTTTAGTGTAAAAGTGCGAACCGGCGTTTTACCGGCATTGCCCGGCAGCACGTTGGCTTCGATAGACTGATGTACCACGGTGCCGAATAGCCCGGAAAAATCCGCGTCCTGATGCGCAATGAGGATCAGATCCGGGTCGTTAATTTGAATGAGAAGTGAAACTGCCAGCCCCAGTGCAGAACCGGCGCGATGCAAAATGCGGATCGCCGCTGTCTGCCCCTGCATCGCCTGTTGCTCCAGCGCGCCGATGGTGGTCGCCTCCAGCCCTTCGGCTTTGGCCATTTCCGCGATGGCATTCAGTGAGGCCAGCGTATCCAGACAGCCGCGCTTACCGCAGCGGCACGGAGAACCATTGAGCTCCAGCGTACAATGGGCGATTTCCCCGGCACCGCCGTGCAAACCACGATGCAGCTGCCCGGCGATAAAGTGTGCGCTGCCGATCCCTGCGCCGTGGCTGACCAGCGTAAAGCTGCTCAGATCCCGCGCCTGTCCGAAACTCTTCTCGCTCACCGCCAGCGCTTTGGCATCGTTTTCAATCGCCACATCCATGCCGGTGGCCTGCGAAATCAGCTTCGCCAGCGGCACGTCGCGCCAGCCGAGCAGCGCCGACTGCACGCAAGTGGACTGGTGTTCGTCAATCAGACCGGACAATGTCACGCCCATCCCGACCAGTTTCTTCGCCGCTTCAGGATGCGGTTCGAGCAACGCCGGTAATGCTCTGGCGATATTTTCCGCCAGCCGCTGTGGATCAGAGTCTGCCGCAAAAGAGACGCGCGAGAGGATTTCGCCGTGCAGGTTGATAAGCACCATCTGCGCCGGATTTTGCAGCAGCGAGACACCGGCAAACCATGCACCGTCCGGATGTACCACCAGCCGCACCGACGGTCGCCCCTGTCCGTTCCCCTGCACCGTTTCCGCCTCGTGCAGGAATCCGGCCTCAAGCATTTCGCGCACCACACCGCCGATTGCCGCTTTGCTCATCCCGACCAACTGAGCCAATTCCGTCCGGCTTAAACCGCCTGACGCATTAATCGCACCTAATATCTGACGCTGCAAAATTGTTAACATATTCGTTCAGGCGCTCTCAGTTTTCGTTCATCTGCATTGACATTAAACGGAAGAAATGGATATATCAATGCCAATTAGTTCACAAATTAAACTAAATATCGCGACATAAGTATTTCATATGAACTATTTGTTAAAAAATGTCATGTAATGAATACCGCTGTTTTATTCATCAGGCTGACATCACCAGAGCCACTTAATCCGATTTCCACGCAGAGGGCAGAACATGAAGATTACCCGTTACATCCGGCGTCCCGTGCAGTTATCGTTGCTGAGCAGCGCCCTTCTCGCCGCGTTTTCGCTGCCGGTTTTCGCCGCCACGCTGAACGTGATGCAAAACGAAGCGCCGCGCAGCATGGATCCGGGCAACCAAACCGCCACCTTCACCGGCACGGTATTGGATCCGATGTACGAAGGCCTGCTGCGCATGTCGCCGCAACTGAAACCGGAAGCGGCGCTGGCGACCTCATGGAGCAGCGATGAAAGCGGTCTGGTGTGGACATTCAAATTGCGCAGCGGCGTCACCTTCCATGATGGCACCCCGTTTAACGCCGACGCCGTGGTCGCCAACTTTGCCCGCCACCTCGATACCAAACGTGGTCTGGCGGCCAGCGGACGTCTGCGAACTTTCCTGGAGAGCGTCACCAAAACCGACGACTCGACCGTCGTCTTCAAATTAAAAAAACCGTACCCGGCCTTCCTGAATTTACTCACTACCGGCGCTTGTCTGATGGTCAGCCCGGCGGCGGATAAAACCGGCACGCTCGACAGCAAGGCGGTCGGCACCGGTCCTTACAAAATGGTGCAGTACAAAACCGGCGAATTCGTGTTGGAACAAAAATATCCGGGCTACTGGGGCGATAAAGCCGCCGGGCCGGATGACATCAAATGGACGTGGAGCGCCGAACCTTCGGTCATGAACATGGCGCTTCAGGCCGGTGAAACCGACGTGATCAACCCGGTGCCGCCACAATTTGCCAAAGTGCTGAAAAACAATCCGAAGTTTGCCCTGCATGAAAGTCCGGGAGCCTCCGTCTTCTGGGTGGCGCTGAATGCCGATCTCAAACCGCTTAGCGACGTCCGTGTCCGTCAGGCGCTGAACTATGCCACCGACCGCGACGGGCTGGTACGCGCCATCATGTCCGGCTTCGCGCAACCTGCCAACTCCCCTCTGGCGCCGGTCACCGCAGGCTATGACAAAACGCTGAACCCGTATCCGCTGGATCTGGCCAAAGCCAAAGCATTACTGAAAGAAGCGGGTGTGGCCGATGGGTTTACGATGTCGATTGCCGTGCAGGGGCAGGACGCGCGCATCGGCCAGGTACTGCAAAGTATGTGGGCGAAAATCGGCGTGAAACTGGACGTGCGCATCATGGAAAGTGGCGTGTGGACCAAAGCCGCCTTCGCCGATCAGGCCGGGAAAAAAGCGGATAACACCGGCGCGGTACTGGCGTCCTGGTCATCCGGTGCAAACGGCGCGGATCTCCAGCTGCGTCCGCTGTATTACAGCAAAAGCTTTGCACCGGGCGGTGCCAATCTGGGCTTCTTCAGCGATCCGAAGCTGGATGAAATGTTAGACAAAGCTGCTTCGACGCTGGATGAAAAGGCCCGCAACGCCATTTATGTTGAGGCGCAGAAAGAGATTAACCAGCAGGCGCCGCAAGTGCTGCTGTATTACCAGAATGATTTGTACGCCACCGGCACCAATATTTCTGGCGTCACCATGATCCCGGGTGGTCAGATTGTGGTGAAAGATGCACAGAAAAAATAACAGCGGCATTTACACTGGAAAAGCGCCATGAAAGCCTATCTTGCCAAAAAACTCATCGCCTTCCCGATCATTCTGATCGGGGTATCGATGCTGATTTTTGTGTCCATCCGCGCGCTGCCCGGTGATCCGGCACGTCTGATGGCCGGGCCCGAAGCAACGCAGGAAGCGGTCGATGCCATGCGCGTCCGCCTCGGGCTGGACCAGCCGATAGTGACACAATACCTGCACTTTGCCGGTGACGTGTTGCACGGCAATCTCGGCGTATCGTTGCAGTCGCAGCAACCGGTCACACAGGAAATCGGCGAACGTCTGCCGTATACGCTGATGCTGGCAGTGCTGGCCTATTTTCTGGCGGTGGCGGTGGGTGTTCCAGCAGGCATGATAGGCGCGGTTTACCGTAACCGCTGGCCGGATTTTGGCGTGATGTTACTGGCGATAGCCGGTGCATCCATCGCCAACTTCTGGCTGGGGCTGATGGCGATGAACACCTTCTCGGTCAATCTTGGCTGGCTGCCACTGCTCGGAGCGACGTCGTGGAAAAGTTACATTCTGCCCTCGGTCACGCTGGCGGTTTTACCGATGGCGGTGATGGCGCGCATGACGCGTTCGAGCATGCTCGATGTGCTCTCGGAAGATTACATTCGCACCGCACGTGCCAAGGGACTGTCTGCCACCACCGTCTATTGCAGCCACGCCTTTCGCAACGCGCTGATCCCGATTGTCACTATCGTCGCACTAAATTTCGGCAGCCTGATTGGCGGCGCGGTGGTTACCGAATCGGTCTTTAACTGGCCGGGCATTGGCCGCCTGCTGGTGGATTCCGTGCGCTATCGTGATTACCCGGTCATTCAGGGCGTCGCACTGGTGGCGGTCTGCGGCGTGGTGGTGATGAACCTGCTGGGCGAATTACTGATTGCCTTCCTGAATCCAAAAATAAGGTTCGATTAATGTCAGCCATTATCACGCAATTACCCCGTCGCAAACCGCGCACGCTGCGGTTGTTCCGCTGGTTCTGGCGTCATCCTGCGGTGACGCTCGGCGGGCTTATTGTCAGCCTGATCGTGCTGGCGGGACTCTTCGCGCCGCTGATAACCCGTCATGATCCCTACGCGCAGGATCTCATCGATACCCTGCTCGCCCCGGATGCCAGCCACTGGTTCGGCACCGACGATTATGGCCGCGATATTTTCGCCCGCGTGATTTACGGCGCGAGGATCTCGATTATCGAAGTGGTGCTCAGCGTCGGGCTGGCGATGATTGTCGGTATTCCGCTGGGGATTATTGCCGGAATGGCGGGACGCTATACCGACATGATTATTATGTGGTTTATGGATATGCTGTTCGCGTTTCCGGGCATCGTGCTGGCCATTCTGGTGGTCAGTATCCTTGGCGGCGGGCTGGTGAATCTGCTGATCGCCATTTCCCTGTTTGCCATTCCGGTTTATGCGCGCCTGAGCCGTAATCTGACGCTCGGTTTAAAGCAAATGGAGTATGTCGAAGCCGCGCAGGCGCTGGGTTTATCGAACTATCGCATCATCGTCCATTACATTTTGCGCAACGCCATTGGCCCGATTATCGTGCAATCGACGCTGACCGCCGGCACCGTTATTCTCGCCGCTGCCAGCTTGTCGTTTCTCGGTCTGGGTGTGCAACCGCCGATGCCGGAATGGGGTACCATGATGAGCGATGGCCGAAACTTTCTCGGCATCAATATTTACCTTTCGCTGTTCCCCGGTCTGGCCATTATGCTGACCGTGCTTGGTTTTAACGTACTGGGCGACGGACTGCGAGATTTACTGGACACACGCTCATGAGCTCTGCGGTTTTTTGTGCCGATATCGGCGGTTCTTTTATTAAATTTGGTGTTTCACGTGCTTCAGGCGAGGTGGAAGAGTGCGGCAAAGTTCCGACGCCCGTCGCCTCGTGGGATGCGTTCGTTGCCGCCATGCAAAATTTTATTACCCTGTATGGCGCGGATTTACCTTCCTCTACCCCGCTGGCGATTTCCACTGCCGGGCTGGTGTCTCCGCAAACCGGTGAACTGCTGGCAACCAATATTCCGGCGTTCACTGGCCGCTCGCTGGCAAAAGATTTAAGTACGGCGCTGAACCGTCCGGTGACCGCCGCCAACGACGCCGACTGTTTTGCTTTGGCGGAAGCGCACGCCGGAAATGCGCAACATCAGCCGATCGTCGTCGCAATTATTCTCGGCACCGGTGTCGGTGGCGGTCTGGTCATCAACGGCCAGTTAGTCCGCGGCCACGGCGGCGTCACCGGCGAGTGGGGACACGGTGCCATCACCCGCACGGAACTGAATATTGAAGGGAAAACCTACCTCGTTCCGCGCCTGAAATGCGCCTGCGGTCAGACCGGCTGTCTCGATAAGCTCGGCGCTGCACGCGGTATGGAACGGCTGCATCAGCATTTTCACCAGCGCGCAGCATCGAGTCTGGAGATCGTCACCGGCTGGCAGGCGGGTGACAGCACATGCGGGCTCACCGTCCGCGCCTGGCTCCAGCTGGTCGCAGAACCGCTGGCCCTGCTGGTGAATATTCTCGGCCCTTCAAAGATTATTGCTGGCGGGGGACTGGCGTCAGCGACAGAACTGATCGCGGCATTAGACCTCGCGTTGCGCGAGCGGGTATTACACCGTTACGCTGCACCGCTGTTAATACCGGGAAAATTCCTCACGGAAGGCGGGTTGGTGGGTGCATCGGTGATGGGCAGAATAGAAGGATAAATCCCTTCCGCCCTTCATCGTGAGCTGCCGCTTACACGGGCCAGGGATCAAATCAGCATGGTTTGTCCCTGCCTGAACTTCAGTTTGATTTCTTAAACAACTCTTTAAGTGTCCTCAACTCCCCCCGCATTGCTAAAACAGGTAATATATCCAATACATCCGCCCGGTGAGACGCACCCTTTCCCCGGACAAAAAATTAAAAAATGCATAAGGATATATGTGGATATTGTCAGGACTTCACCTGTTTCACCATTGCTGGTACCACTGAAAATTATCTCCTCGGGTGCGGCGTTACCACCGCTGAAAATCACCTCGGCAGAGCTGGATATACGTCTCGGTAAATCCGCCGGTTATGTGGAACAGCGTTCGGGCGTTGAACACCGTTTCCACGGTGACGATCGCGCCTCGCAGGTTGAGCTTGCGGCGGAAGCCATCACCGACGCACTGCGCCGCGGCAATATCCCGGCGGACTCGGTCGATTTACTGATTTTCGCCTCAGCCATTCCAGTGCAGGCGCTGCCATACAGTGCGGCGCACGTGCTGAAAGCGTCGCCACTTCGCGAGGGCATCAGCACCTTTGATGTCAACGCCAGCTGCGTCAGCTTTATCTCGGCGTTACAGGTCGCGGCGGGCTTACTCAATACCGGTGCCTATCGTCGCATCGCCATTGTCAGTGCGGAACTTGCTTCGCGCGGTATCAACTGGGCGCATGAAGAATCGTCGATTATTCTCGGTGACGGCGCGGCATGCGCTATCGTAGAAAAGGGAGACGGCCGCAGCGGCATTCTCTCCTGCCTGATGGAAACCTACCCCGCCGGAATTGACCTTTGCCACATCCGCGCAGGCGGCACTCGTCGTAATCCTCGTGCGGGGATCGACGACAAAGATTTCTTATTCCACATGGATGGCAAACGCCTGTTCCGGCTGGCAGCCTCCCTTATCGAAGAGTACTGGGCCAGATTATTGACCGCGGCAGATTGCGAAATGGCTGATCTCGCGACCATTGTCCCGCACCAGGCCAGTCAGGTTTCCCTTGAGCACATGCGCCGTCGTCTCAAGGTGCCTGAAGACGTGCTGGTCGATATCTACCGGCATCACGGAAATCAGGTGTCAGCTTCCATTCCTACCGCTTTGCATTACGCCATCACCCATCAACGCTTTACGCCGGGTAAACCGGTGGCGCTGGTGGGCACTGCGGCCGGATTAACCCTCGGCGGTATGGTGTTACTCCCATGAAAATTTTAGTCACGGGATCCACCAGCGGACTGGGGCGAAATGCCGTTGAATGGCTACTGAGCCAGGGGCATGAGGTGGTGGCAGCGGGTCGCGATCTGGTGACCGGTAAACTGCTGAGCGTCGCAGGGGCGAATTTCCGCTTCTTCGATCTCGACCATGCCACCCTGGCAGAATTGACTTCATTGGTGCGGGGATGCGACGCCGTTTGGCATTGTGCGGCAAAGTCTTCGCCGTGGGGTAATGCGGCAGCCTTTATGCGTACCAATGTGGATGTCACCGACCGGCTGGCGCTCGCCGCCGGACAAGCCGGTGTGCCGCGCTTCGTGCATATTTCCACCCCGGCCATCTATTTTGATTTCAAACATCACGCGGATATCGACGAAAGCTATAGCGCCAAACGCTTCGCCAATCATTACGCCCGCAGTAAGTTCCTGGCCGAAGGCTGCATCACGCAGCGCCAGCAGCAATTCCCTGCCACCCGCTTTACTGTTTTACGGCCACGCGGTTTATTTGGCGCTC
This sequence comes from Rahnella inusitata, assembly GCF_003263515.1. Taxonomy (GTDB): domain Bacteria; phylum Pseudomonadota; class Gammaproteobacteria; order Enterobacterales; family Enterobacteriaceae; genus Rahnella; species Rahnella inusitata. The sequence goes on from NZ_JYDE01000004.1 coordinate 19,252, forward strand.
ATGACCGGGTGATCATCCCCCGCGTTATTGGGCAAATCCGCATGAACAAAGGTGTGCTGCGCCTGCCGCGCGGTGGTGAAACGCTGCTGGATCTGACGTTTACGCTCAATGTGGTGGAGGCGATGTGGCAGGCAACGACACAAGAGAATCTTCCTCTGGCGGCGGCTTATAACATTACCAATCAGCAGCCGGAGCAGCTCAAAGAGATGCTGCATCAGCTGTTGCGCGAACAGCTGAATATCCGCTTCACCATTAAACCGGTGTCTTATCCGCTGCTTTACGGCGTGGCGGCAGGGATGGAGCTGCTGGCGAAAGTGCGACACATTGAACCGCTACTGACCCGCTACAGCGTAGGTGCGGTAAATTTTGATATGACACTCAGCCAGACCCGTGCGATAAATGAACTGAATTATCGGCCGGTGTATTCCATGGAACAGGGCATCGCGCTGACGGCTCAGGCAATGCGGCAAAATAAGGGACTGCACCTTGGCTAAACTCACCGCTTTTGAAGTCGGCTACTGCCTTCACCCCGGCTGCATGGCGCTAAAAGGTGCCGGGTGGCGGGTGTGTAAATTTCCTGCCCGTGCATGGTTGTTAGAAGCCAGGGGCAAGCGCTGGCTATGGGATACCGGCTATGCCGATCATTTCGAGCACTACACCAAAGGAATTCTCAGCCTGTACCGCGCCACCACGCCGGTGCATTTCGACTCAAAGGATGCGCTGTTCCGCCAGCTGGCGAGTCAGGGGATTTTGCCCGCCGATATCACGGCGCTGATTATCTCGCATTTCCACGGCGACCACATCGCCGGGCTGCGTGATTTCAGCGGTGTACCGTCAATAAGCAGCATGGACGGGTGGATCCGCTCGCGTAAACTGCGCGGTGTTGCTGCCCTGAGAAACGCCTTTGTGCCGGGGTTAATCCCGGACGATTTCGAAACCGGTTTGCAGTGGATGGAGGCTTTCGAGGAAACCGCCCTGCCCGCTGAGCTCGCACCTTTTGAGCGCGGCTACCGACTTCCGGGCAGCGGTGATGAAATTATTCTGGTGCCTTTGCCAGGCCACGCCGCCGGACATATCGGCGCGTTTGTGCTCACTGATTCCGGCTGGGAACTGCTGGCCAGTGACGCCGCGTGGTCGCCGAAAAGTTATGAATCTCTGCGCGGCCCGTCGCGCATGGCGCATCTGGTGATGGACAACAGCGTGGCGTATTACCAGACTCTTAACCGCCTGCATCAGCTGCATCTCGGTGGCAACGTGAAGATCCACCTGTGTCACGAAGGCGATTTATGATCCCGCTGAAAACCCTCTGGCACTATCTGCGCACCCGCAGGCTCAGGTTTCACAGCCGCGAAAAACTGCTCGCGTGGCAACAAAAGAAACTGCGTCAGTTCGCCCGTAAAACGCTCTCACAGAGTCCGTGGTTCTCAGCCTGTGCCACGCTGCCGTTCAGTCAGTGGCCGCAAATGAACAAAGCGCTGATGATGGCAAATTTCGATCAGATGAACACGGCGGGTCTGAAGAAAGACACTTTACTCGCCTGCGCACAGCGGGCGGAACGTGACCGGTATTTTACGCCGCAAATTGAAGGATTCAGCGTCGGGCTCTCTTCGGGGACGTCGGGACAGCGCGGAATTTTTGTCGTCAGCCCGCACGAACAGCAGGTCTGGGCCGGTGGTATGCTGGCAAAAATGTTGCCACAGGGATTACGCCGCGGTGAGCGCGTCGCGATGTTTTTACGCGCGGACAATAATCTTTATCACAGCGTCAATAACCGCTGGCTGAGCCTGGAATTCTTCGATTTATTCTCCTCTTTTCATCCGCAAATGCTGCGGCTGGAAAAGTTCACGCCGACCATTATTGTCGCCCCGGCACAGGTCCTGCGACAGTTAGCGCTGGCGGTGCTGAATGAGGAACTCAGGCTCAATGTCAGCAAAGTCATCTCGGTCGCCGAAGTGTTAACGGCTCAGGATCGCCAGCTGCTGGAGCAGGTTTTCCCGCAGGTCGGTGAGGTGTATCAGGCGACTGAAGGCTTTCTTGCCGCCACCTGCGAGCAGGGAACGCTGCACCTGAACGAGGAATTTATTCACATTGAACCGGAGTGGATCGACGATAATCGTTTCATCCCGGTGATTACCGATTTTACCCGCCATACTCAACCCATCGTGCGTTATCGGCTGGATGATGTGCTGGTCAAACGCGGGCAGCCGTGCGGATGTGGTCGCGTCACGATGTCGCTTGAACGCATCGAAGGCCGCTGCGATGACGGGCTGGCGTTGCCCGGCAATGACGCGAAGCCAAAGACGATTTTTGCCGACGTCTGCAACCGGGTTATCGCCAATGCCCTGCCGCTGACCGCAGATTACCGGCTGACGCAGCGTGGCAGCGTCTCGCTGTTGTTGCAGGGCGAATGCAGTCAGGCCGAACTTGAGGAATGCAAAACGCAGCTGGAGCGGCATTTCAGTCTACAGGCCGTGGATGTTTCACAGCTACGGTGGACACTGCAGGCGGGCGATATTCCTGCGGATTTTATGCACAAAAAGCGCCGCATCATGCGCCGGGAGGATGCCGCTCATGGTTAACCGTTTGTGGCACATGCTGGTTGGCTGGGGCACCGTCGGCGTGGTGTATCAGCTGACCGACACTTTTCAGCAACCCGGTATAATACTGATGCCCTCCTTCATTGACCGGGCGATCCCATTCAGCCCGGCCGGTATCTGGCTGTATCTGTCATTCTTTCTGATCATTCCTCTGGCCTATCTGACCTGCCCGGCTCACCGGCTGCGCTGGTTGCGTAATTCGATGATGGTTACCGCGCTGTTAGCGGGCGTTGTCTATATGCTCTGGCCGACGACAATGGCTTATCCCGCGTTTACGCAGAATACCCTTAGCGGGCGGCTGCTTACCCGGTTAGCGGACGCGGATTCGACCCAGAACTGTTTGCCCTCGCTGCATATGGCGCTGACGGTGCTGGCTGTCTGGGCCGTCAGCAGCACCCGGTGGAAAACCTGCGCTTACGTGCTGTGGTCTCTGGCTATCGCCTTCTCCATTTTGCAACTACGTCGTCATCTGTTTGTCGATTTGCTCAGCGGCACAGCCCTGGCGCTCAGCGTCGGCGCACTGCTCTGGCGGTTAATGTTTGTCTCCCGTTCCGGTCAAAAGGAAAGCGCTCATGGTTGATTTAATCATTCCGATCGTTTTTATGCTGGCGGTCGTGCTGGGCGAAGCATGCCTGTTGCAGTACTTGCGTAAAGAGCCGGTGAACTGGCGGGACGTCATGTTTAATCTTAACTCCGGGCATGTGGTGCTTTGGCTGTTTCGCGGGCTGGAGATTTTTTGTTACGGGCTGGTGGTCACCCATTTCAGCCTGAACTGGGTGAGCAGCTGGCCGGCGCCGCTGGTGTGGATTTTCGCCCTTCTGGCCTGGGATTTCGGCTTCTACTGGCTGCACCGTCTGCACCACAAGTTCGGCCCGCTGTGGGCGGTTCACGTGGTGCATCATCAGGGGGAGCACTTTAACCTGTCGCTCGGCGTGCGCAATTCCTGGTATTCGTCGCTGACCTCAATTCCGTTCTTTATGGTGCTGGCGATCGTCGGTGTCCCGCTGTCGGTTTTTATCGCCGTATCGCTATTGCATTACTCTGTGCAGCTGTTTAACCACAACGCCCTGACCGGCAATCTCGGGTTCCTCGAAAAGATTTTTGTTACGCCTTCGCACCACCGTGTTCATCACGTGAATGACCGTTTCTATGCGGATAAAAACTGCGGCGGCACCTTTATTTTCTGGGACAAGATGTTCGGCACGTTCTGGCCGGGACTGCCGGAGGAAGATTTCAGCTACGGTTCCGGCAAGCAGCCGCATCCGCAGAATCCCTTCTGGGCCAGCAATCAGCCGTTCTTTCAGTATCTGAAATTACCTTTCCGCTATCAGCCCAAACCACCGCAGTTCCGCTGCGCCACTGCCAGCCTGCTGACAGGCGCCATGCTGCTGTTCTCACTGGTTGTCGGCTACGTTTGGCAATATGGTTACGGCTATCACGGCACCACATGGCCGCAGATTACATTATTCCTGTTACTGATGGCCGGAACGCTGGCGCTGGGCGGTATCGCCGAAGGCCGCAAGTGGGGCGTAACGGCGTGGCTGCTGATAACCGTAGCGCTCTCCGCGATTTTCCTGATTGGCCTGCGCTGGCACGAAACGTTTTGGATCTGGCTGATGCCGTTCATCACCCTCCACGGCATCAGTCTGGCGCTTGGGTTCGGACGCCGTCAGGCGCAGGTGCCCGCCTGTGAATAAATTACCCGCAATGCCGCTGTTTATGCCCGATGGAGAACAGGCGTTTCACCGCGCGCTGAACATTCAGGCGCAGGCATATCTGAAAGATCACGGCGACCACCGCTACGCCGACGGAGTCAGCCTGGTGAAAGCCCTCGCACTGTCGTTGTGGTGCGTGGCGGGCTACATCATTTGCCTCACGCAGCACACCGGCTGGGGATTCTTCGGCGGATATCTGCTGTTCGTGCTGATGGGTATGCTGCTGAACGTCAACGTCAATCACGATGCCTCGCACAATGTCTTTTTACGCAGCACGCGCGCCAACCGAATCATCAGCCGTCTGGTCACGTTGCCGCTGGGTGTCGACCCGGATTACTGGCGGGTCCGCCACGTAGAGTTCCACCACCGCTACGCCAACGTCGAACATTACGATCTGGATACGCAGGAAAACGGTATCTTCCGCCAGAGCCCGTACCAGCAACATCGCCCGCACATGCGCTTTCAGCATCTATACTGGCCACTGATTGCCGCGTTGTCCCTGCCTTATATCGCGTGGATTTTTGACTGGTCGGACCGAATGGGCAAAACCCCTTTAAAGCTGACTGATGCGCTGCCCGGCAGACGCGGCTGGGTGATTTTCGCCGGGTTTAAGCTTCTGCATTTATTACTGGTGCTGGTCGTTCCACTGTTCGTCGCCCATGCCCACGGCATCGGCACAGGCGTGGTGATTGCCAGCTATCTGGTCAGCCAGATGATCGCCTCCACCTTCGTGGTATTTCTGCTGCTGGGGACACACTGGGCGCAGGCGGAATTTTATGAAGCGCCCGCCGCAGGCAAAATGCCGCAGGGCTGGTATAAGCATAATTTCGCCACCGCCTGCGACTGGCACCCTTCGCCGCTGTGGCTGGAAAAATGGTTCGGGATGCTCAACCTGCATCTGACGCACCATCTGTTTCCGGGCTGGCATCACCGGCATTATCCGGCGCTGGCGAAGATCATTGCCGCGCTTGCCACTGAACACGGGCTGAATTATCGCTGTATCGGCTATCGCCAGTTGCTGCGCGAACAGCAGGATTTTCTGCGCAAAATGGGCAACGGTGAGGATTTGCGCACAGCCGAAAGTTCAGGCCCGTGGAGTCAGAAATGACCGCGCCGACCTATCAGCAACGCGACGATCTGGCGCTGCATCGCGACCTGACCAAAGCGGCAAATCAGTATCTGCTGCAACGTCACGATCACCGGTTTGCCGATGGCTGGATGATCGGCAAACTGCTGTGCCTGATCGCGCTGTGCGGGCTGTTTTACACCACAGCCCTGTTGAGCGGTGAACCCGTCATTTTTGCCTGCGGTTATTTTGCGTTTATTTTTACTGCCATGTTGCTGGCCATCAATGCCGTGCACGATGCCTCGCACAACGCGTTTTTCCGTCAGGCATGGGCGAACCGCGCGCTGAACTTTGTGATTTGTATTCCGCTGGGGCTGGACGCCGACTGCTGGCGGGTGCGCCATGTGGAATGTCATCACGCGCACCTGAATGTGCAGGGTTACGATCTCGATATCGAGGAAAACGGCGTGCTGCGCCAGACGCCTTTCCAGCGGATTAAAAGTTTTATGCAGGCGCAGCAATATTACTGGCCTTTTGTCGCGGCGCTGACATTTCCTTGCATCATCTGGTTTTTTGACTGGATCGACCGCGCTGGTAAAACCCGCGTGCAGCCAAAAATGCGCCATCAGGGCATGCGCGGCTGGGGGCTGTTTCTGACGGCCAAAACGCTGCATCTGCTGCTGGCACTGGCGCTCCCCTACTGGATTTTGCGCCAGCAGGGTATCGGCGGCGACAAGCTGCTATGGTGTTATTTAGCCGGACAGATGCTCTCTTCGCTGATTTTTGTTGTGCTGATTTTAGGCTCGCACTGGGCGATGGGGACGTTTTATGAAGTCCCTGAAGACGGGCATTTCCAACACGGCCGCTATCGCCACGTTTTCGCGACCACCATCGACTGGGTGCCTTCTCCGCGCTGGCTGTCATACTGGATGGGCGAACTCAACCGTCACCTGACACACCACATTTTCCCCAACTGGAACCACCGGCATTATCCGGCTCTTTCGGACATTATCGCTCAAGTCACACAGCACCACGGCGTGACCTATCACTGCGTTTCATTGAAAGAGATTTTGATTGCCCAGCAGCGATTCCTGCGGGCGATGGGGAAAGGAGAGACAGCGACAGGATTGATGGATAAACCTACTGATAATTCACAATCACCTGATTGCTGAGAACGCGTAACGGCGGATTCATCGCCCCTTTGCCAGGCACGAAGTAAATAAGCCGCATCGGCGAACTGGCCGCCTGACCGTAAAAAGAACGTGTCTGGCCGCTGTCGCCGTCGAGCGCCACGCAGCGGTTCATCGTGTTACACAATTGGACCTGAAGCCCCGCCGGACGTGGCCCCATCAGTTCATATTTCCAACTGACAGTAGTGATGGTCGCCGAGGCACGCTGCCGTACGGGGGAACTCTCGCCCGCCGCCAGCGCCGCCGACAAGGCCATCACGCCACGGTTTTGCAGCGTTACGCCGCGCTGTGTGTCCGACCAGGAGCCGGACGCCGCCAGCCCTTGTCCGCTGACGCACAGCAGCAGCCACAACGCCGCCTTTTTCATCGTCTTATTCCCCACCGATGGTCGCGGTCATGCGGATCTGGCGGCTGTCGCTCATTTCCAGATTCGACATCACCACAATCTGCGGCAGTGAACGGCGCAGGAAACGTGACAACAGCGGACGCAGCGCGTGGTTCACCAGCAGAACCGGCGGCGCACCGAGCATATCCTGACGCTGTAATGCCGCTTCGGACTGCGTCAGCAGACGATCGGCCAGACCCGGCTCGAGCCCGCCGCCGCTTTGCAATGCCTGTAACAGCAGGCGCTCCAGCGCGGTATCGAGCCCGATAACCTGCACTTCGCCGGTGCCAGGGAACCATTGCTGAGTAATCGCACGGCCCAGGGCCACGCGTACGACCGAGGTCAGCTCGTTCGGATCCGGCTGGGTCGGCGCGTATTCTGCCAGCGTTTCAATAATGGTGCGCATGTCGCGGATCGAGACGCGCTCGGACAGCAGGTTTTGCAGCACTTTGTGCATGTTGGTCAGCGAAATCACGCCCGGTATAAAGTCTTCGGTCAGTTTCGGCATTTCTTTGCTGACGCGATCCATCAGCTCCTGCGTTTCCTGACGGCCAAACAGCTCACGGGCGTGGAGGCTTATCAGGTGATTGAGGTGTGTTGCCACCACGGTGCTGGCCTCCACCACAGTGTAGCCCTGAATCTGCGCCTGTTCGCGCATCGCCGGTTCAATCCACACGGCGGCCAGACCAAAGGCCGGATCGACCGTCGGCTCACCCGGCAGCTCGCCAATCGCGCTGCCAGGATTGATCGCCATCCAGCGGCCCGGATGCGCCGTGCCGGTGCCAATTTCGACGCCTTTCATCAGAATACGGTAGCCCGCAGGCGGCAGTTCGAGGTTATCGCGGATATGGATAACCGGCGGCAGATAGCCCATTTCCTGCGCGAATTTCTTACGGATACTACGGATACGCCCCAGCAGTTCGCCGTTTTGCGCGAAATCCACCATCGGGATCAGTCGGTAACCGACTTCCATCCCCAGCGGATCTTCCAGCTGAACGTCCTGCCAGCTGGCTTCCACCAGCTGTTTGTTTTCGCCTTCGACCGGCGCGGCGACTTTCACCACCGGTTCTTTTTGTTCCTGACCACGGATCCACCAGGCCAGCGCCAGCAACCCGGTAGTGAACAGCAGGAAGACCAGATTCGGCATGCCCGGCACCATACCGAGTAATCCGAGCACACCGGCACTGAGCATCATGACGCGCGGATTGCGGAACAGCTGGGTGACCATCTGCTCGCCGACGTCCTGATTGGTGCCGACGCGGGTCACTATCACACCCGCTGCGGTGGAGATCACCAGCGCGGGGATCTGCGCGACCAGACCGTCACCGATGGTCAGCAAGGTGTAGCTTTCCGCCGCGTGACCGAAATCCATGTCATGTTGCAGAACGCCGACCAGCAGGCCGCCGACAACGTTAATGATCATGATCATCAGACCGGCGACGGCGTCACCGCGCACGAACTTACTCGCACCGTCCATCGAACCGTAGAAGTCGGCTTCCTGCGTCACGTCGCTGCGGCGCTGTTTGGCTTCGTCTTCACCAATCAGACCGGCGTTGAGATCGGCGTCAATCGCCATCTGTTTGCCGGGCATGCCGTCGAGCACGAAACGCGCGCCCACTTCGGCGATACGCCCCGCACCCTTGGTGATAACCATAAAGTTAATCAGGACGAGGATGATAAAGACCACGATACCGATGGCGAAATTACCGCCGACCAGAAAGTGGCCGAAGGCTTCGATCACCCGCCCTGCCGCCGCGCCGCCGGTGTGACCTTCCAGTAAAATCACACGGGTCGAGGCCACGTTGAGCGACAAGCGCAGCAACGTGGAGAACAGCAGAATGGTTGGGAATGCGGCAAAATCCAGGGTCCGCTGGGTGAACATCGCCACCAGCAGCACCATGATGGACAGCGCGATATTAAAGGTAAACAGCAAGTCGAGCAGGAACGGCGGCAGCGGCAGCACCATCATCGACAGGATCATCAGAATCAGGATAGGGCCAGCCAGCACCTGCCATTGTCCGGACTTAAAGTTGGCGGGTAAACGCAGCATCGCGGCCAGATTAGCCATGGGTATCAGTCTCTCCTGCAAAATCCAATGCTTCAGGCACCGGTAAATGTTGAGGTTTTTTAGGGATCAGTCCGCCTTCACGCTTCCAGCGTTTCAGCTGATAAACCCAGGCCAGAACTTCGGCGACCGCAGCGTAAAGCGCGGCCGGGATTTGCTGACCAATGTCGCTGTGCCGGTAAAGCGCACGCGCCAGCGGCGGCGCTTCCAGCATCGGAATTTTGTGTTCGGCACCCAGCTCTTTAATGCGCAACGCCACGTTGCCCGCACCTTTCGCCAGCACCTTCGGCGCGCTCATTTTGTCTTCACTGTATTGCAGCGCCACGGCGTAATGCGTCGGGTTGGTGACAATCACGTCGGCCTTCGGCACATCGGCCATCATGCGGCGTCGGGCCATTGCACGTTGCTGCTGGCGGATACGCCCTTTGACGTGCGGATCACCCTCCTGACTTTTATGTTCGTCGCGGATGTCCTGCTTGCTCATACGCAGTTTTTTCAGGTTGCTCCAGATTTGCCAGAACACGTCGAACGCCACCATCGGCGTTAACCCGAAGACGACCAGCAGCCCGCAAAAAACCACCATATGCAGCGCTTCAGCGAGCGCCGGAATGGTCGGCTGGGCGATAAGCCGCAGCATCTCCGGCCATTTGTGCCACAGGTACATCCCCGCTACGCTGCCGACCAACGACGCTTTTAATATCGCCTTCAGCAGCTCCGCCAGCACCTGACCGGAAAACAGCCGCTTGAACCCGGCAATCGGATCCATGCGGCTGGCCTTAAATTCGAAAGATTTCGCGCTGAACATCAGCCCGCCCAGCAGCAGCGGCGCGGCGAGTGCGATCAAAATCAGCCCGCCGATCACCGGTATCAGCGCCATTACTGCGCGCCCGAGCAGCGAGGCCATTTGCTGCAACATCTGCCGGTCATTACCGATGACGTTGTGATCGAAATTCAGCCCCTGCGCAATCATCACGCCGAGCTGACGCGACATGGATTCGCCGGACATCCACAGCAGCGTCAGACCGCCGCCGAGCATCAGCATCGAGGTCAGCTCACGCGAGCGCGGGATCTGGCCTTCTTCACGGGCTTTTTCTAACCGGTGCGCCGTGGGGGCTTCACTTTTTTCGAGATCGCTTTCTTCAGCCACCGGCGGTTCCTGTCAGGGTTTACCCGGCTTTAAAAAGCGACGGGCACAATTTTGCAAAACTCCCAAAGACATTGGAGTTGCAGCAAGGCAGCGAGTGAAAGAATCCCGATGAGCTGACATAAAGTCAGTGATTCGGGTGATTGAGCGACGCTAACGCCGCTGCAGCTTCAATGACGCAGGGATAGCATGACAAAAGCGGCTAAGTCTGATGGATGGAACAGCGGGGATAAAAGTGGGTTATTCAACTGATGAATGTATTTATAGAAAATTGCGGATAAGAAAAACACCCCTCAGTGTGGCACTAAGAGGTGTTCTTTGGAGAAAAACAGACGCATCAGAAACCTAATGAATCCAGCAGATCATCGACCTGTTCCTGCGATGCCACGACGCCGACACCGTTGGTATCGAGCTGCGGGCCGTTGAGCAGGCTGTCGTTTTCACGTTTCGCTCTGGCCTGTTGTTCAGGAATGTTTTCCATCAGCACCATCAGCAGCTGATTTTCAATTTCCTGCACCACGGTCATCATGCGTTTGATCACCTGACCAGTCAGATCCTGGAAGTCCTGCGCCATCATGATTTCCATCAACTGTGCGTTGGTGAAACCGGTGTGCTCTGGCACTTCTTTCAGGTAGCCGCGGGTATCGGAGACCAGTTCGCGTGCATCCGACAGTTCGATCGGATTCTCAAACCATTCATCCCAACGCTTATCGAGCTTTTTCGCGCCGGATTCCAGTTTGTTCTGAACAGGCTGCGCCGCTTCAACACAGTTGAGCGCACGTTCGGCCGCCTGTGCGGTCATGGTGACGACGTAATCGAGACGATCGCGCGCATCAGGAATCGCTTCAGCCGCCTGAGCAATGGCCTGATCCAGGCCAAGTTCACGCATACTGTCACGTAACATACGAGTCAGTTGCCCAATGCGGGCGATGATATCGCCCGCGGTTGCTGCATCATTTGCAGGCATTGGTATCTCTGCCATAAGTACTCCTACATGCCCAGTTTTTCGAAGATTTTGCCCAGCTTTTCTTCCAGCGTGGCGGCGGTAAATGGCTTCACGACATAACCACTGGCACCAGCCTGCGCGGCGGCCACGATGTTTTCTTTTTTCGCTTCGGCGGTGACCATCAGTACCGGCAGTTTTGCCAGTGCGGCATCAGCGCGGATCGTTTTGAGTAAATCCAGACCGTCCATGTTAGGCATGTTCCAGTCGGATACCACGAAGTCAAAACCCCCGGCGCGCAGTTTGTTCAGCGCATCAACGCCATCTTCTGCTTCTTCCACGTTCTGGAAGCCCAGCTCTTTCAACAGGTTGCGAACAATACGACGCATGGTAGAGAAATCGTCTACTACCAGGAATCTCAGATTTGGATCGGCCATGTTTTATCTACTCCTAAGGTTTGCTACCCAGCGCAAGGCTGAAAAATTAAATACGTAATGCCTGACCGGCTGATATTTGTGCCAGCATTCGCTGACTGATTTGGCTGAGATCCACCACTTCATTGACGCCACCGGTGGCGATAGCCTCACGAGGCATACCGAAAACCACACAACTGGCTTCATTTTGTGCCAGGGTATACGCCCCTGCGCGATGCATCTCCAGCATGCCGGCGGCGCCGTCATTGCCCATTCCTGTCAGGATCACCCCGACAGCATTGCGTCCGGCGAACTGCGCCACCGAACGAAATAACACGTCAACCGACGGACGATGGCGGTTCACCGCCGGGCCGTCGTTCAACTTAACCTGATAGTTAGCACCACTACGCGTCAGCTCCATATGCCTGTCACCCGGCGCGATGTACGCGTGTCCCGGTAAAACGCGCTCGCCGTCTTCGGCCTCTTTCACCGTTATCTGACACAGCTTGTTCAGACGTTCGGCAAATGAGCGCGTGAACCCCGGCGGCATGTGCTGGGTGATCATCAGCGCCGGACAGGTCGGCGGCAGCGGCTGCAACACGTGGCGTATCGCCTCGGTGCCGCCGGTGGAAGATCCGATCGCGATCAGCTTTTCACTGCTGAGCAGCGGCGTATGACTGAGCATGCGCGGCTGGTCGAGATTGACGCTTTTGTTCAGTCGCGCTTTCGACGCGGTGCGGATCTTGTCGGCAATCATTTCGCTGTACGCCAGCATCCCTTCGCGGATGCCCAGCTGAGGTTTGGTCACGAAATCAATTGCTCCCAGCTCCAGCGCCCGTAGCGTGATTTCCGAGCCTTTACCGGTCAGCGATGACACCATAACCACCGGCATCGGGCGCAGACGCATCAGTTTTTCCAGAAAATCCAGCCCGTCCATGCGCGGCATTTCGACATCCAGCGTCAGCACATCCGGGTTAAATTTCTTGATCAGATCGCGTGCGACCAGCGGATCCGGCGCGGTGGCCACCATTTCCATATCGGGATGGCTGTTAATGATTTCTGTCATCAGCTGACGCATTAACGCCGAGTCATCGACGCTCAATACTCTGATTTTATTCATTACCTCTCCTTGGCGAGGCCATAGACGGTCTGGCCGCGCAAATAAAATTCCCGGCTGATCTGGCTGAAGTTTTCAGAGTGTCCGGCGAACATCAGGCCACCCGGCTTAAGTAACGGAACGAATCGACGTAAAATTTTCTCCTGTGTTTCTTTATCGAAATAAATCATCACATTACGGCAGAAAATTGCATCGAATGGCCCGTTCAGCTGCCACTGGTTCGCCAGTAAATTCAGTTGCTGGAACGCCACCATCTGCGTCAGTTCCGGACGGGCGCGCACCAGACCACTGTGCGGGCCGGTGCCTTTAAGAAAGAACTTCTGCAACTGCTGCGGACTGAGCGTGCGTAATTCTTCCTGGCGATAGACGCCCGCCGTGGCTTTTTCCAGCACCTGAGTATCAATGTCGCTGGCCTGGATGCGACAGTTGGCCATCCGCGGCCCCAGCGCTTCGCTCAGGGTCATGGCGATGGAGTACGGCTCTTCGCCCGTTGAGGCGGCCGTGCTCCAGACGCTGTAGTTATTTGGTCGCGAACGCGCATGCTCGGCAAGGATCGGGAAGTGGTGCGCTTCACGGAAAAATGCCGTCAGGTTGGTGGTCAGCGCATTAATAAACGCCTGCCACTCCGCGCTGCTGGTATCACTTTCCAGCATGGCCAGATAGCTGCCGAAATCGTTCAGCCCGAGGATCCGCAACCGACGGACCAGCCGGTTGTAGACCATCTCCCGTTTGTGGTCCGCCAGCACGATACCCGCGCGCTGGTAGATGAGTTCGCTTATCCGACGGAAATGGATATCTGACAGCGGTAAACGCTGGATCATCTGTGCCATGATCGAGGTGTTATCAGTACTCATTGGCGAGCCTGGTTGATTCATGGTGCAGCTCCAGTAACGAACAGGTGGTACTTCTAAACCTTTTGTGACGCTTCATCGCAACCCGGTCTGTCAGAAGGTTTCCCAGTTATCTGCCGATCCCGCACGCGCGGTCGCAGGGAGTAACGCAGGTTGTGTCACCTGACGCGGTGTAAAGCCGGAGACCTGACCGTTGCGCGGTTGTAACACGCCATCGGAAGTCGCTAAGCGGAACACCGAGACCGCACGGGTCAGATTCTCAGACTCCACTTCCAGCGCATGGGTGGAAGACGCGGCCTGCTGAACCAGCGTGGCGTTCTGCTGGGTTACCTGATCCATCTGCGTGACGGCAATCGAGACCTGCTCGATACCGCGACTCTGCTCGTCCGACGCCGAGGCGATTTCGCCCATGATGTCGGTGACGCGGGTCACGGCGCGCACGATGTCATCCATCGTGTTACCGGCGGATTCCACCAGTGCCGACCCCTGACTGACACGGCTGACGGATTCATCAATCAGCGCTTTAATCTCTTTCGCAGCCTGCGCGCTGCGCTGCGCCAGACTGCGCACTTCACCGGCGACTACGGCAAATCCGCGACCTTGTTCACCCGCACGGGCGGCTTCTACGGCGGCATTCAGCGCCAGAATGTTGGTCTGGAATGCAATGCCGTCGATGACGCTGGTGATGGCACTGATTTTCTTCGAGCTGCCGGCGATGTCATTCATGGTTTTCACCACGTTGCCGGTCAGTTCGCCGCCCTTCTCCGCGGTGTTTGACGCATCGCGTGCCAGCTGCGTTGCCTGACGGGCGTTTTCCGCATTCTGTTTCACGGTCGCGGTCAGTTGCTCCATGCTGGCGGCGGTTTCTTCCAGTGCTGAAGCCTGCTGTTCAGTACGCGCAGATAAATCTGTGTTACCGACAGCGATACCTTTCAGGCCGGAAAACATGGTGTCTGCGCCATGACGCACGGTGCGCACGGTGTTGGCCAGCGACTGTTGCATCTGTTGCAGGCTGTCGAGCATGACTTTGATTTCGTAGCGGCCTTCAACAGCGATCGGTGCCGAAATATCGCCCGCGCCGATGCGGTCAAAATGCCCGCGCATGACGGTCAGCGGCGTAAACAGGATCCGACGGGTGATGATCAACGCCAGCGCGGTTAACAGCACCAGCAGAACAATAATCACCGACGTATTTACCATCACGTTCTGATAAGACTCGACCGTTTGCTGCTGCGCCTGCTGGAAACGTCCGCCGACATACTCGGTGTAATTGCCGACGTCTTTCTGGAACTGATCCTGATATTTCTGTGCCGGGCCGTTAAGAAAGCCCTGCATGTCGCCCGCTGAAAGCATATCGTTCAGCGATTGCAACATATCGTGCAGTTGCTGGTAGCTGGCTTTGTTCACCGCCGTCAGTTCCGCTGCTTTCTCGGTTCTGCGTGGTAGCGCCAAAAATGCCGCATAAGCGTCTTCGGCTTTTTTCAGGCTGGCTTTGGCATCGGCCATCAGCTGCGTGATGTTGTCCTGTGGCTGTTTGAGTGCCAGACGCGTTGCCGCGCGGTTGAGCGTATTACGGGTTTGCAGCAGATATGACCAACTCTGGCTCAGCGCATCGCGTTGCTGAGTCGTATTTGAAATCTGTTCGAAGTTTGTTTTATCCGTGTGGGCGGCGTACAGCGATAAACCGCTGTTAACCAGTTGCATCACAAAAAACACTAACAACAGTAAAAACATGCAGGTGGACACACGGATGTGCTTAAACATGGGTAGCCTCTTTATGTGCCGGCCCTGACCGGCACAGTATTTCTTATAATTATTGCGATGTACGTGGCTTAAAAAGTTTCCCAGTTTTCAGTCAGATTGCTCTCAGACGCGCCACCTGTACCGGCTTTAGAACCTGACAGGTTTGGCGTCAATAAAGGCAGTCTTGACGAAGACGAAGTTACCGGGCGCACGCTGTTTGTTACGGACTGACTCAGGGTAAACACCGCCACCGATTGCGTCAGCAGGCTCGCCTGCTCTTCCAGCGCCGCCGAGGCGGACGCGGATTCTTCAACCAGTGAGGCGTTCTGCTGGGTCACCCGATCCATTTCGGTAATCGCCTGTGCGACCTGCTCAATCCCGCGGCTTTGTTCATCCGATGCCGAGGTGATTTCGCCCATGATGTCAGTGACGCGGGTTACCGCATTCACCATGTCATTCATGGTTTCACCGGCACTTTCTGCCAGTACCGAACCGGTATTAATGCGGCTGACGGAGTCGTCTATCAGACCTTTAATTTCTTTTGCTGCCTGTGCGCTGCGCTGCGCCAGGCTGCGGACTTCACCGGCCACCACCGCAAATCCGCGACCCTGTTCACCGGCACGCGCGGCTTCCACCGCGGCATTCAGTGCCAGAATGTTAGTCTGGAAGGCGATGCCGTCGATCACACCGGTAATATCGGTGATTTTCTTCGAGCTGCTGGCAATGTCGTTCATGGTTTCGACCACGTTCGCCACCACTTTGCCGCCTTTAAGCGCCGTTTCCGACGCGCTCAGTGCCAGCTGGCTGGCCTGACGGGCGTTTTCGGCGTTCTGTTTCACAGTGGCAGTCAGCTGCTCCATGCTGGCGGCGGTTTCTTCCAACGCCGACGCCTGTTCTTCAGTACGGGAAGAGAGATCGCTGTTACCGGCAGAGATTTCGCTCGCGCCGCTGTAAATCGCGTCTGCGCCATGGCGCACGCCGGATACCGTACGAATCAATTCTTCCTGCATGTACTTGAGACTATCGGCAAGCTGGCCGATTTCATTACGGCTTTTCACCACTATTTCGTGCGTCAGATCACCGGTCGCGATTTTGCGGATGGTAATGACGATATTTTTCAGCGGATGAATCAAAATGCGCTGCACGCCGACCCACGCCAGAACGATGATAATCGCCAATACAATCAGTACGGTGCCCAGCATCCACAACGCGTGGCTGAAGGAGTTCTCGCTGACTTTCACGGCCTCGTCATACAGATGGTCGTTTTGATCGATATAGGACACGAACGCTTTTTCGAAGTTATCCTGATACTTCTGCGTCGGCTGTTCGAAGAAATCATTGATGCGCCCGAGACCAATCAGCTCAATCAGTTCCGCCAGAGCGTCATGCAGCACCTGATATTGTTTTTTAGCTTCTGCCGCTAACGCCGGGTTCTGGCTGGCATCTACCGGAATTTTTTGATAGTTGGCAAAGTGCTGATCGGCAATTTTCAGATCCTGAGTCGCCGTGTCGACAAGCTCTTTAACAGTCGCGCCGCTGCCCATCTGGTTCGCGTCGAGCATAAAACGAATACCCGCGCGGTTAAGCGTGTTACGGGTTTGCAGCAAGTAGATCCAGCTGGCGTTAAATTCCGCCTGCTGTAAACGGATCTGTTGCGACGTGGTGAAATTGTCTTTGTCCGTCTTCAGTGATTTGAAGAACAGGCCACCGGATACCAACTGTAAAGCACCGAAGACCACCAGTAAGATCACGATGCCCGTGACCACTTTCATACGGTTGAACATGTTGTACCTTTTTAAATGAGAATTATCTGGAAGGGTTATCGGCAGGATCGGGGGGAACTTTATGTGATGGGGATCGAAAAATTTTGCGGATTAGGTGGAGGGTTTAAATCAAAACCGTGGGCGTCGGCCTGTCGCCGCCGCCCGATTTGCCCGCCAGGCTTTAAACTGCGCGCTGACGCTGGAACGAGGGGCTTGTTCTGTGACTACGGCGTTTGGTGAGGGTTGTTCGCTTCATTTCAGTGGCATCAACATTCTCTGCCTGATGCCAGTCCTGTTTCATGCGGCTTCCTCGCAGGTCGTATACAGCGAACTGCGCAGCATCTCGAAACGCTCCCAGAGAATAAATGCGAGGATCTCTTTTATCTTTCTGTCGTGCAGCGTCATCAGTGCGTAATTCAGCGCCATGCACTGATCGCATAGCTCAGAAGGTTCCAGTTCGGTGTAATCGAACAGGCCATCGTCGGCGGGCATTTCAGGATGCTTACGATGCTCGGGAACCGGCTGCATCAGCGCCGCTTCCAGGTTTTCCAGCTGATGCTGTAGCATCAGCGAAAGAATATTCTGCGCCCCGCTGTTCTGCGGATTGATCATCGCATTCGCGATTAAGCGGCAGCTGTCGGTGATTGACCATGAATCGTGAACTGTGTCGGATGTTTCATTGGTATTCATTTAAATGGCTTCCAGAAAAGCTTATTACGCTGCCTCCTAAGATCCTACACTTTGGAGGTAACCCAGGCGGGGGTAGGAATCGATGTACTGGAATTGTCGATCAGCCCTGGAGCTGCCCCACCTGAGTCACCATTGATATATTACAGAAGTATCTGAAAATCCACTGCAATAATGAGTGATACAAAGCGACAACGCATGCAAACCGCAATGCGCTGAATAGTACAAACAGGTTCCTACACCCGGCTGTGGATTTTGCCGCAGCGGGGACACTTTAGCCAGATACCCATACAGATAAAATGGGTAAATAATGACAATGGGATATTGCTTCCAGGGAAACTTTTACCGTTTGCAGTCAGTTGCATGGAGCACGATTTACTACTCCACAGTAAACAGTTTGAGATGCCCGACGTTAACCTGAAAGCTGCGCGCCCGGCTCACTCCCGGCCAAGGGGAACGTAGCTTTATTCTCTCTCTGGCCGGTGTGGGCAGATACACACCGTCTGGACCTTATTTTTGAGCCTGAAGTTAAATAACAACCAGCTCGCCAGTGCCAACACCCATACGCCCAGAGCGCCGTAGAGCAAGACGCCCGAAAAGCCGTCAACCAGCACCTGTCGTGCCACCCCGGATATTTCACCGCCACCGGCGATGCGCTCCGCCAGCGCGCCTAAATCCCCGACCCCTGGCATCATCTCCCGAAGCCCTGCTTCAATTCCGGCGACCAGTAAGCTGCCCATCAGCGCGATGTTGATCGAAAGCGTAATCAGCCTCGCACTGATATCAATTCCGGACGCCATCCCCGCGCGGTTACCCGGTACGGAGCCGGTCGTGGTGTTGGTTACCGGCGTGTTGGTCAGCCCCAGCGCGGCACCGGCCAGCAGCGCGCCCGGCAGCAGGCTCATGTGGTATGCGGCAGCGAATTTCATCAGCATAAAGCCCGCACCAATCGTAAATAACCCCAGCGGGATCACCCGCCTCGCCCCAAACCTTACCACCAGTTTTTCGCCCAGCGGCGGCATCAGAAGAGTGGGTAAAGTGTATGCCAGCAGCGCCAGTCCGGTTGCCATGCTGCTGTAGCCCAGCCCGCTCTGATAATAAACCGGCAGATAGATTATCAGCGGCCAGAAACTGAAGTTCATGCCTATCGAGCCCATCAGGGCACCGGAAAATGCCCGGATGCGGAAGACGGAGAAATCAAACATCGGATGAGGATGGCGTTTTTCAATCCAGACAAACAGCGCCGCGCTGAGCAAAGTTGCCAGCAGGATCACACGCGCGGTGACGCTGCTCCAGCCGAGACTGCTGCCTTGGGTGATGAGATACGTAGTGCCCATCACCGCAGCCGAAAGCGTTACCAGCCCGCCGAGATCGAGTTTTCTGGCTTGTGTGTCACGCGATTCAACCACGTTTTTCAGCGCCAGAACCAGCGTCAGCAACGCGATAAAACCGTGCACCAGAAACACCCATTGCCAGCTGAACCAGGCGACGAGCATCCCGCCGATGATCGGGCCAAAACCCAGCCCGAAACCGAACGTGATGCCCCATGCCGCAAACGCACGACTGCGCGCTTTACCCTGCGGGAACTGGAACGACAGTATCGCAATCAGGCACGTCAGCATTGCGCCGCCGCTCAGCCCCTGCAGGAAACGCCCGACGATCAGCCACAATGCGCTTTCTGCCAGCCCACACATCAGCGACGTCAGCCCGAATGCGATGATGCTAATAATGAAAACCCGTTTGCGCCCGTATCTGTCCGCCAGCGTTCCGGTCGCCATCAGTACGGTTGTGCAGGCCAGCGTGTAGGCATTCATGATCCACTGTAACTCCCTGAAACTGGCGTGCATCTCTTGCTCGAGCACCGGCAAAATCACCGGCACGCTGGAGATCTCCAGCCCTGACATCAGCGCGGCGAGACATACCGCCATCAGTGCCAACATGTTCTTCATACTCAATCCCTGCAAAACGTTAAGAGAGTGCCAGCATGGAGGATTGGCACGACGGTGGAAATCCACCCTGATGCCATGTATCGTCAAGATCATGCCAACATTACCGGTAACCCTTTTATGCACATTACGTCCCCACTCTCTGCCCGTTCGCCCGCGCCGATAAACCGTCGGCTGGTGCTGCTGGCGTACGAATGCCTGTGTACGTTTGAATTCGGGATTGCGGTTGAGGCATTTGGTCGCGCCGACGATGTCTCCGGCCAACCTTTATATGAATTGTGTGTCGCGTCGGTAGATGAAGGCTCGTTCGGCGCACAGGGCGGCGTACGACTGGTGGTCGATGGTGGGCTTGAGCTGCTTGAAAATGCGGGCACGATTGTGATCCCCGGCTGGCGAAGTGTCCACGAACCGGCCCCGGACAAGCTTATCGCTGCGCTGCAAAAAGCACATAGAAATGGCACCAGGATCGTCTCGATCTGCGCGGGAAGTTTTGTGCTGGGTGAAGCCGGTCTGCTCGACGGCAAACGCGCCACCGCCCACTGGAACAGCACAGAGATTCTGGCGCAGAGGTTCCCGAAAGTGCAGGTAGAACACGGTATGATTTATGTCGATGAAGGCAGCATCATCACCTCTGCCGGAGGCGCAGCCGGTGTCGATTTATGTCTGCATCTGATCCGCCGGGATTACGGCATCGAAGTCGCCAACCGTACCGCGCGCAGAATGGTGACACCGCCGCTGCGCGAAGGTAATCAGGCGCAGCTGATCCAGCAGCCTGTGCCGCGGCGTCAGGCAAAAAACCTCGCTCCGCTGCTCGACGATTTACGCAGTCATCTGAATACGCCGCTGGTGATCGAGCAGCTTGCGACCCAGGCCGGTATGAGCCGCCGCACTTTTTTGCGTCGTTTTCATGATGCAACGGGCACAACGCCGGGCGAATGGATGCTCAGCGTGAGGCTGGAGAAAGCCTGCGCCCTGCTGGAAAATGGAAGACTCAGTATCGAACGGGTGGCCGAACAGGCTGGATTTGGATCGCCGGAAACGTTGCGCCATCACTTCCGGCAACGCCTTGGGACGACGCCAACGAAATGGCGGAAAGGGTTTGAGGTTCGCCCGCTCAGCTAAACGACAGGACAGCCCGGCATCCTCCCTCTTCGCAGGGGGAGGATGCGGTTCGGTATGAGCCGACGCCCACGACCTTGACCTTATAGCTGAAACAGTTCTTAGATTTTACTCACAGAGTCAATCAACGCCATTTCTTCACTGCTCAGTAACTTCTCAATATCCACCAAAATCAACATCCTGTCTCCCAGTGACCCTAACCCGGTCAGGTATTCGGTAGACATGGTCACCGCAAATTCCGGCGCAGGACGGATCTGATCTTGTGTCAGCGACAGCACATCGGATACGCCGTCAACCACTATTCCGACCACGCGGTTTACGAAGTTGAGGACGATAACGACGGTGTTTTCATTGTAAATCACGTTTTCCTGCGCGAACTTCACACGCAGGTCGAGAATAGGCACGATCACGCCGCGCAGGTTGGTGACGCCTTTAATGAATGCTGGCGTATTCGCAATGCGGGTTACCTGATCGTAACCACGGATTTCCTGTACTTTCAGGATATCGATACCGTATTCTTCATCGCCCAGGGTAAAGATCAGGAATTCCTGTCCTACCGTTTCGCCCGCAATTTTTGCCACAGTTGCAAGTCCTGCCATGTTATTCACCCTTAAATCAGCCTGAGTTTTTACGCCCGATGGCCGTCACCTGACGGGACAGCCACCGGAGGTTTTGCATGCTTTTATTGTTTAATCACATCACGCGGCAGATGCGCCCGTCGCACGTTTGTCACGGTTCAGCGCCTGCAATGCCGACACGTCCACAATCAGCGCCACGCTGCCGTCACCGAGAATGGTGGCGGCGGAAATACCCGGCACTTTGCGATAGTTGCTTTCCAGATTCTTCACCACCACCTGATGCTGACCAATCAGCTGATCGACCAGTAAGGCGTAGCGGCGCCCTGCACTTTGCAGTATCACCACAATGCCCTGCGTGGCCTCGGTCTTCGCGGCTTCAACCTCAAACACGTTGTACAACTCGACCAGCGGCAGATATTCGCCGCGCACTTGCAGAACGCGCTCGCCACCGGCCAGCGGGTGTAAATCTTCTGCCAGCGGTTGCAACGATTCCATCACCGCATTCAATGGCAGAATGAAGACTTCTTTGCCGACTTTGACTGACATGCCATCGAGGATAGCCAGCGTCAGTGGCAGCAGGATACGGATCGTGGTGCCTTTGCCCTGCTGGGAATGGATTTCGACGTGACCGCCCATTTCCTGAATGTTTCGTTTCACCACGTCCATGCCCACGCCGCGGCCTGACACATCGGTGACTTTCTCCGCCGTCGAGAAACCCGGTGCGAAAATCAGCATACCGACGTCTTCGTCGCTCATGCTTTCGCTGACGTTCATGCCCTGCGACAGCGCTTTGGCAATGATACGTTCGCGGTTCAGACCGGCACCGTCATCAACCACTTCGATGCAGATGTTGCCGCCCTGATGTTCCGCTGACAGCGTCAGGTTGCCGGTTGCCGGTTTGCCATTGGCGATACGCACGTCCGGAGTCTCAACGCCGTGATCGAGACTGTTACGCACCAGGTGCGTCAGCGGATCGATAATGCGTTCAATAAGACTTTTATCCAGTTCGGTGGAACTGCCGAGCAATGTGAGTTCGATTTGCTTATTCAGCTTGCTCGCCAGATCACGTACCAGACGCGGGAAGCGGCTGAAAACGTATTCCATCGGCATCATACGAATCGACATTACCGATTCCTGCAGGTCGCGGGCATTACGCTCCAGCTGACCCATGCTGTTCAGCAGGTCGCTGTGCGCCACCGGATCCAGCAGGTCAGAGCGCTGTGCCAGCATCGACTGAGTGATCACCAGTTCGCCGACGAGGTTGATCAGCTGATCGACCTTTTCAACCGCAACACGGATGCTGGTTGATTCCGGCGCTTTTGGCGCACGGGGTTTCGGCGGTTCGCTGTCAGGCACGGCGGTCAATACCGGCGCCGGACGCGGTGCGGCCGGTACGACAGGTGCTGCGACAGCGACGGGCGCGGCGGCAACTGGCTCAGCGGCAGCCGGAGCCGTCGCCTGAGTGAAGCTGATTTGTTCCGGTTCGAGCACGAAACACAGTACCGCGATAATGTCGTCCTCGGTGACCGTAGTGACCAGCGTAGCTTCCACGCTGTCTTCGGTTTGCACCGGATCGAGGATGTCACCCAGATTGCCCAGTTCTTCAAGCATCACCGGTACTTCCTGCGGCTTAAGGCCGGACAAGCGCACGCGCATCCCGCCTTTGCCTGCGACAGGTGCCGCAGGGGCAGCCGCCGTTTGTGCAGATTCATCGGTGACAACGTGAAGATCGGCAGCCGGTTCACGCGCTTGCTGCACGTCGAGCGCCAGTTGTCTCAGGGCCGCACAGATGTATTCGAAACTGTCTGCATCGGGATCCCGCGAAGATTTATAGGCGTCCAGTTGCTCCTGCATAATATCTTTCGTTTCCAAAAACAGGTTGATAATGTCGGTGCTCAGGCTCATTTCTGCGCGTCGCGCACCGTCGAGCAGGTTTTCCAGTAAATGGGTGGTTTCCTGCAGAACCGTAAATCCAAAGGTCGCTGCTCCACCTTTAATTGAGTGCGCCGCGCGGAAAATCGCGTTGAGCTGCTCAACGTCGGGCGCATCGGGATCAAGTAACAACAGATGTTGCTCCATGTCCGCCAGCAGCTCGTCGGCTTCATCAAAAAACGTCTGATAAAAATCAGTTATATCCATGCTCACGTGATCACCTCTGCTGTGAATCGCGGCTTGTTGATGTGGTCGCAGGTGCCGTGCCTGCTGCGACAGCCGGAGCTGCCGTCGCTGCCTGAGCGTCTGCCGATGGTGTGGCTGGCGCCTGCGTCTCAATCCTGGTTGTGGTTACTGTGGTTACCGCTGTTGCTGATTCTGATGACACTGCTGGTGCTGAAGGTTCGGGGGCAGCAGCGGCAGATGCCGGACTCATCGTCGGTGCCACGGACGGCGCTGACTGAGCTTGCGGAACCTCACTTTGTGTTGCCTGAACTTTCGGAGCCAGCGCAGGCGCGGTACTGCGGCCTGGGACTTGTCTTTGCAGCTCGCCCGCGTCACTGATAGTGATCGCTTCGCCCTCGCTGTTTTCCCGTTCAATAGCTTCCTCAGCGTGTTTGTTGAGGACCAAAATACTGATACGACGATTGATCGCGTCGCCTGCCGGATGATTTTTGAGCTGCATGGTCGATCCCATGCCCATCACCCGCAGCACTTTTCCTTCGCTCAGCCCACCGATGATCATTTCGCGACGTGACGCATTGGCACGGTCGGTCGATAATTCCCAGTTGCTGTAGCCGCGTTCGCCCTGCGCATAAGGCATGTCATCGGTATGACCGGCCAGACTGATTTTGTTCGGAAAATCATCCAAAACAGGGCCAATCGCGCGCAGAATGTCGCGCATGTACGGCTCAACGATGGCACTGCCCAGCTGGAACATCGGGCGGTTCTTGCTGTCGATGATCTGAATGCGTAACCCCTGTTCGGTCAGGTTAATCATCAGATGCGGACGCAGTCCTTTTAAGCGCGGATCCGAGGCCAGCATCTCTTCGAGTTTTTCCTGCAACTTCTTCAGGTCGCCGGTTTCACGAATTTCGCGGGCATCGCCCTGCGACTGGATCATTTTATGCACTTCGCCGTCCTGCACGGTCGGATCTTCCCCGCCGCCAGGGATCGGGCTGGTCGCATCGCTGCTGCGCGGGCCGCCGGTAATGGCCACCGCCAGCGGCGTACGGAAGTATTCGGCAATCTGCACCAATTCTTTAGGGCTGGAGATCGAAATCAGCCACATCACCAGAAAGAAGGCCATCATCGCCGTCATAAAGTCAGCGTAAGCAATCTTCCATGAACCGCCGTGATGCCCGCCGCCGTGTTTACTCTTTTTCTTACGTACAACAACGATGGGATGGCTTTGATGCTTCATACGTTTTCTTCTTCAGCTTGTTTCTGTGGTGATTTAACCTGGCGAACGTGCTCCTCCAGTTCGATAAAGGAAGGGCGTTCTGTGGTGTAAAGCGTCTTACGGCCAAACTCGACGGCGATTTGTGGTGCATAGCCGTTGAGGCTCGAGAGCAATGTCACTTTGATGCACTGCATCATTTTTGTGTTTTCAGCACTCTTCTGGCGCAGCAGGCTGGCAAGTGGAGATACGAATCCGTACGCCAGCAAAATGCCGAGGAAGGTACCGACCATCGCATGCGCGATCAGTGCGCCAAGCTCTGCCGCCGGACGGTCTGCTGCGGCCAGGGTGTGGACGATCCCCATGACAGCGGCGACGATACCGAACGCCGGAAGTGAATCCCCCACCAGCGCCAGGCTGTTGGCCGGCACTTCACTTTCGTGCTCGTGGGCTTCGATCTCTTCATCCATCAGCGCTTCAATCTCAAACGCATTCATGTTGCCGCTGACCATCAGACGTAAATAGTCAGTCAGATATTCCACTAAATGTTTATCGGCAAGGATGCGCGGATAATTAGCGAAAATGTCACTTTCTGCAGGATTGTCGATGTCATTTTCCAGCGACAGCATCCCCTGTTGGCGCGATTTGGCTAATAAGCGGTAAAGCAAGGCCATTAAATCCATGTACAACGCTTTGTTGTATTTGGACGCGCGGAACAGCTGCGGCATCGCGCGCATGGTGGATTTAATCGCTTTACCGTTGTTACCGACGAAGAAGGCACCGATACCGGCACCGCCGATGATCAGTAATTCTGCTGGTTGGTATAACGCGCCCAGTTCCCCGCCGACGAGCATGAAACCGCCAAACACTGAGCCCAGCACCACGATGTAACCTATTATCACTAGCACGATGAATCCTTAATTCGATGTGGTTTTAGGGCGAGGAAAAGCGCATCGCCGTGAGCCTGCCGAAATCTATGCAACGCAAAACAATTGCATAAACGGTGCCAGACAAAGGCAAAGAGATGAGGGGATAAATAGGGAGCGGTGTTACCACCGCCCAGGCATTCTTACTGCGACCCTGACATCTCAGACTGCGCGCTTGACCTTTTCGTCCAGCTCTTGAGATGTTATATCGGCAACCTGCGGGGAAAGTTTACGTTTTTTTACTGCGCGGGATGGGGGTTGGCAAAGACTGCAAACAAACCCGTGGCGGGGCTGGTGTGCATGGGTAATAAATGAGCCGTCACAACAGTTGCAGGCGGAAAGCTGCAACATGCCGCTGTCGACAAAACGTACCAGTGTCCAGGCGCGGGTCAGCGCTAAAATCGGCGCTTCACCCGGCTGTTCAGGGCACTGTTCGAGGTACAAACGATAGGCACTGATCACCGCTTCGACGCCATTACAATGCCCGCTCTTCATCAGAAAAGAGTACGCGTTGTAAAACATCGAAGAGTGAATGTTTTGTTCCCAGGTCATGAACCAGTCCGTTGAGAACGGCAACATGCCCTTCGGTGGCGGGCTGCCACGTAATTCTTTATAAAGTTTTATCAGACGGCCACGGCTTAATTGCGTTTCGCTTTCCAGCATCTGCAATCTCGCGCCCAGTGAAATCAGCTCCATGGCGAGCTGAATATCACGTGCTTCCTGAACAATGCTTTTTTCCGCCGGTTTAACTGGCGTGTCTTTGATTAGCATGTTGCGCCCTTAATCGACATGACTACGCCCTTTTCTTCATGGCGCCGCTGTCTCTCGCCGCCAGACCTTTAAGCAGGTGGCTCGACAACAGGATACCGGTATGGATTTGTTGCAAATCGTCAACGCGGGATTCCTGAGTCAGGCGTTCAATGGTCTTACTGTCATCAAAGCGGAACTGGCAAAGAAGCTGATTCGTTTCAGCTAATTTCACCATTTGTGGCAACGTAAGTTGACCTAAAGCATCTGCCATCACGTCATCTATCCCTAAGCGGAACATCGCGGAGGCTTTTTCGTCGTTAATCAAACGCTGTGCCAAAAGTAAATATGACAGGTTGATATCATATATGTGCTTAAGCAATTCGGACATGCTGTTCTACCCCATTACCGATGCCACATTTTTAATGTGGCTGATTGATAGACATATTCCATGCAGCAAGAGTTTTACCCGGCTTGTCAGGGAGTATTTTTTCACTATCAAAACAATTAGATCATTGGCTGATTAATAAATCTCACGTCGTAAAAATGGATTTATCCCGCGGTATTTACTTCACCGCCAATACAAGGTTGTTCCTGATGTAAACTAAATTAAGTGTGACAATTGCAATGCTAAGTAATCTTCAAACATATCAGTTTTGGTGTACTGGCAGGGTCCGTTGCTGTGATGGCGTGTCGTTCAGTGAAACGCTTTTACATACATTATTAGGAATAATCTTACTACGACGCAACTCTACCCCTCTTTCCTTTATACATACAATCTAACTGATCACGAATTTTGAATAAAGTGTGATGCGCATCACACTATTGAAATTTATTTTATCCTAAAAAGCGCAATTTATCGTAAAAATTTGCGCAGTTTTAACGCAAAAGTAAAAAAGCATCTAAAAACCTGCCTCCAGACTGCTTTTTTGACGGGTTTTGAGATCATTTTGTACAAAGACCGCCTAAAGCCAAATGATAAGAATAATCCTAACTTAAGCATAGACCGAACAGTGAAATGTGCTGGTAATTTATGATAGTGCGATCATTGTGCTAAACGTGCTCAACCCAGTCAGCATGCGGGATGTGGGGGATTTGCGTTAAGGAATTTTGGTTAAAAATGATGCGAAAGGTTTTGAAAACGTGAACAACTACACGATTTGAAAAGTAAAAAGACAATGAGTGTAAGAAAATGTGTTGGGGTACGGGAAGTCATCCGGTGAGCAGACCAGATTGATAAGCAGATGTGATGTTACGTGGGCAGTGTGCCTTCATTCGTTATCGGCAAACTTCACAATAACTTTAGTGATTAGACTTAAAAAAGTGGTTTATACCGGATAATCACAAATAAAAAGATGTCGATTAGGATTTTTATTACCTATACAGCAGCCTTCTCCCCTTTTTAGGAGAAAAAAACGCATGAGGAACATCTCTGACAACCCCATCAGCGCAGTGAGTTAATCAACCAGCGAAATAAAGGGTTATTGAAGAGGGTTTTTTAAATAAAGAAAGTGAAGTTAACTCTGATGATGTGATTATGGAGGAAGAAAACTTTCATTCAAAAGCTGTCAGTTCATTACCCAATGCGTAATTCTGATTGAATGAACCTGCCGCTCATTGCGGCAGGTCATAACTTAATATTATTACTCGCAGAGTAATGGTTGCGACATCGCTTAGAAAGGCATCGTCCGCGGATCGGGATATTGATATTCGAAACCCAGCTCTTTGCAGATGCGCTCGCCGTCCACAGTTTTACCTTTCGATGCTGACGCTTCTTCAGCAAACGTCGGCGCTTCCAGCCCCATCTGACGCGCCAGGGCCGGATAGAATTCGGACTTAGCCGGATGATGCGGTGCACAGAGGTTATAGGTGTGGCCGCCTTTCGGCAGACTCAGCAATAAGGTGATCGCGGCGATCACATCATCCTGATGCACCAGGTTTACGCCATTTTGTCCGCCCTTCACGTCGGTCTTGCCGGCCATGAAACGCCCCGGATGGCGATCGCCCCCCACCAGCCCGGCCAAACGTAAGACATCCACCGAGGTGTGCGGCAGGCTGTGTAACCAGTTTTCCAACTCTTTAAGCACTTTGCCGCTGGAGGTGACAGGCTCAAGCGCTGAACCTTCGCGCACTGTACCTTCTCTTTCACCATAGACCGACGTCGAGCTCGTAAAAATGATGCGCGGAACGTTATGCGCCAGCGCGCTGTCGGTCAGCAACTGTACCGCCTGAAAATAGAGTTCGCTGCCTTCGACAGTTCTGCGTGCCGGTAACGTAACAATCAGAGCATCGACGTTCAGCAGCTTATCCAGATCTTCTGCCTCGCATTCCATATGAGGGGTAAACACTAACGGATAGCAGTCGATGCCAACCATTCTGGCCGCGTCCACGCCATCGGGGGTAGTTTTGCTGCCCACCACGTCATAGCCTCTTGCCGCCAGCGCCATCGCCAGAGGCATTCCCAGCCAGCCTAACCCTATAATCGAAACCTTCTTCATATCTCACTCCCTTTGCTCTGTGACCGATGGTCGCCGGGCGCCATCTGCCGGTCTCTTTATCTCTACCCTTTATACTAGCCCTTCCATCCTTATAGATGCGTAAGCTTTTCTCCGGGACTGTTAACAGATCATTCATTTTATCGATGAAAGAGACCCTGCCGATAAGAAAAACTCATCATCGGAAAAAAAGGTTGCGCTCAAGCCGCCCGATAGTTTAGTTTTATTGGCAACCGAATTTGATTTGTGTGGCGAATGTTTTTAGTTAAAACATCGCGGCACTGAATGAACTTAACGAGATACGAAAATGACAAACGTTCTGATTAACCACCATCATCACCATCACCCTGACTAGTCTTGCAGGCGATTGGTGCTGGAAGACTGTCTAGATCTTCCAGTGGAGCAGAACGCAGAGAAAGCCCCCGGAAGATGACTTCCGGGGGCTTTTTTTTGTCCCAACGAATTGAAGTAAAAGCATTTGTACAAAAACTCTGCACACAACATTTACGATATTAAAACTGAAAATAAAGAAATTGAGGTCATCATGCTGGATAAAACACGTTTACGGATAGCAATGCAGAAATCTGGTCGCCTGAGCGACGAGTCACGCGAACTTCTGGCTCGCTGTGGGATTAAAATCAATCTGCAGGAACAACGCCTGATCGCTTTCGCAGAAAACATGCCGATCGATATTTTGCGCGTACGTGATGACGACATTCCGGGGCTGGTCATGGATGGCGTGGTCGATCTGGGTATCATCGGTGAGAACGTGCTGGAAGAAGAGTTGCTGGCCCGCCGCGCACAGGGTGAAGATCCGCGTTACTTCACTCTGCGTCGTCTGGATTTCGGCGGTTGCCGCCTGTCATTGGCCACTCCGCTCGATGCTGAATACACTGGCCCGCAAAGCCTGCAAAATTCCCGTATCGCCACATCTTATCCTCACCTGCTCAAGCAATATCTCGACAAACAAGGCGTTGATTTCAAATCCTGCCTGCTGAACGGCTCCGTAGAAGTCGCGCCGCGCGCCGGTCTTTCTGATGCCATTTGCGACCTGGTCTCCACCGGCGCAACGCTCGAAGCCAACGGCCTGCGCGAAGTTGAAGTGATTTACCGCTCGAAAGCCTGCCTGATCCAGCGCGATGGCGAAATGCCGGAAGCTAAACAGCAACTGATCGACAAAATGATGACCCGTATTCAGGGCGTGATTCAGGCGCGCGAATCCAAATACATTATGTTGCACGCGCCAAGTGAGCGTCTGGACGAGATCGTTGCCCTGCTGCCGGGCGCGGAACGTCCGACCATTTTGCCGCTGGCCGGCGATCAGCAGCGTGTGGCGATGCACATGGTCAGCAGCGAAACGCTGTTCTGGGAAACCATGGAGAAACTGAAAGCGCTGGGCGCCAGTTCGATTCTGGTTCTGCCAATCGAAAAAATGATGGAGTAATGCCATGCAGCCAAACGCGTTCACTACACCGATTGACTGGCAGCAATGCGACGAACAACAGCGTCGCAGCCTGCTGACCCGTCCGGCAATTTCGGCATCCGACCGTATTACCGAATCTGTCAGCGAGATCCTGCGTCGCGTGCGCAGCGAAGGTGACAGTGCGTTGCGCGAGTTTTGCGCCCGCTTTGATAAGACTGAAGTGCAAGACCTGCGCGTGACTGCGGCACAGATCGAGGCAGCATCGGCGCGTTTAGGTGATGACGTGAAACAGGCGATGGCACACGCCGTTCGCAACATTAATACGTTCCATCAGGCGCAGAAGCTGGCGGTGGTGGATATCGAAACTCAGCCAGGCGTGCGTTGCCAGCAGCTGACCCGACCGATCCAGTCGGTAGGTTTGTATATTCCGGGCGGTTCTGCACCGCTGGTATCAACCGTATTAATGTTAGCGACCCCGGCGCGTATCGCCGGGTGCCAAAAGGTCGTGCTGTGTTCTCCGCCGCCGATTGCTGATGAAATTCTGTATGCCGCGCAACTGTGTGGCGTGGAAGAGGTGTACCAGCTGGGCGGCGCGCAGGCGATTGCCGCGCTGGCATTTGGCACCGAGAGCGTTCCACGTGTGGCGAAAATCTTCGGTCCGGGCAATGCTTATGTGACCGAAGCAAAACGTCAGGTGAGCCAGAGTCTGGATGGTGCGGCGATCGATATGCCTGCCGGTCCGTCCGAAGTGCTGGTGATCGCCGACAGTGGCGCAACGCCGGATTTCGTGGCCTCTGATTTGCTGTCTCAGGCCGAACATGGCCCGGATTCGCAGGTGATTTTACTGACGCCTGACATGAAAATGGCGCAGGCCGTTGGCGAAGCGGTAGAACGCCAGCTGCAAACCCTGTCGCGCAGCGAAATTGCCCGTCAGGCGCTGGCCAGTAGCCGTCTGATCGTCGCAAAAGATATCGCGCAATGTATCGAAATCAGTAATGCCTACGGTCCTGAGCATTTAATCCTGCAAACCCGTGAGCCGGAACAGCTGGTGGACAGCATCACCAGCGCCGGTTCAGTGTTCCTCGGCGACTGGTCACCGGAATCGGCGGGCGATTATGCCTCCGGCACCAACCACGTTTTGCCGACTTACGGTTACACGGCCACCTGTTCCAGCCTCGGTCTGGCAGATTTCCAGAAACGGATGACCGTTCAGCAGTTAACGCCCGAAGGTTTATTGGGTCTGGCCACGACTATCGAAACGCTGGCGCAGGCGGAGCAACTGACCGCGCACAAAAATGCCGTGACGCTGCGGGTGAACGCGCTGAAGGAGCAAGGATTATGAGCGATGAAAATACGCTGAGCATTCAGGCTCTGGCACGCCAGAACGTGCGCGAGCTGACGCCTTATCAGTCTGCCCGCCGTCTGGGTGGCAACGGCGATGTGTGGCTGAACGCCAACGAATACGCCATTGCGCCGCAGTTCGAACTCACCGCGCAGACGTTTAACCGTTACCCCGAATGTCAGCCCGCGCTGGTCATTAATCGCTACGCTGCTTACGCCGGTGTCGATCCTGAACAGGTGCTGGTCAGCCGTGGGGCTGACGAAGGCATCGAACTCTTGATCCGCGCTTTCTGCGAGCCAGGCAAAGACGCTATCCTTTATTGCCCGCCTACGTATGGCATGTACAGCGTCAGCGCGGAGACCATTGGTGTGCAAGCCCGCACCGTCGCCGCGAAAGCCGACTGGTCGCTGGATCTCCCGGCCATCGAAGCCGCGCTGGACGGCGTGAAGCTGGTGTATGTGTGCAGCCCGAACAATCCGACCGGAAATCTCATCGATCCGGCAGAGCTTCGCGCCGTGTTAGAGATGACGCGTGGCCGCGCTATCGTGGCCATCGACGAAGCCTATATAGAGTTTTGTCCGCAGGCGACGGTCACCGGCTGGTTGCAGGAATATCCGCATCTGGCGGTGCTGCGCACGCTGTCAAAAGCGTTCGCGCTGGCTGGCCTGCGTTGCGGATTCACTCTCGGAAACAGTGAACTTATCGCTCTGTTAATGAAAGTCATTGCACCTTATCCGTTATCCACGCCGGTCGCCGATATCGCGGCACAGGCACTGGCCCCGGAAGGTCTGGCGATTATGCGTCAGCGTGTGGCTGAAGTGAGTGAAAACCGCGCCTGGCTGATGGCCGAACTGAACCAATGCGACTGTGTGGAACAGGTCTTCCAAAGTGAAACCAACTACGTGCTCGCGCGTTTCACCGCCTCGAGCGCCGTGTTTAAAAATCTCTGGGATCAGGGCATTATCCTTCGTGATCAGAACAAGCAACCGGGGCTTTCCGGCTGCTTACGTATTACCATCGGTACACGACAGGAACTTCAGCGGGTGATTGACGCCCTGCAACCGTTACCGGGCGCTAATCCCCCCCTTATTGAACAGAACAGCCCCCGCAAGGAGCACATGTGAGCCAGAGTCCTATATTGCAGAAAACGCTTTTTATTGACCGCGACGGCACCCTGATTTCAGAGCCGCCGGAGGATTTCCAGGTCGATCGTCTGGATAAACTGGCACTGGAGCCGGGCGTGATCCCTGCCCTGCTGTCGCTGCAAAATGCGGGCTTTAAGCTGGTGATGATCACCAATCAGGACGGTCTCGGAACCGACAGTTTCCCGCAGGAAACCTTCGATCCGCCGCACAACCTGATGATGCAGATCCTGACCTCGCAGGGCATCGTATTTGATGAAGTGCTCATCTGCCCGCATCTGCCAGCCGATCATTGCGACTGTCGTAAACCGAAAACTAAACTGGTACAGGGTTATCTGGAAAGTGGCCTGCTTGATACAGCCAACAGTTATGTCATCGGCGATCGTGATACCGATATTCAGCTGGCCGCCAACATGGGCATCGCCGGTCTGCGTTATCAGCGCGATACCCTGAACTGGGGGGCGATTGCCGATCAGCTCACCAAACGCGATCGTCACGCTAAAGTTAACCGCGTTACACGCGAAACGGCTATCGATGTGGATGTCTGGCTGGATCGCGAAGGCGACAGCAAAATCCGTACCGGAGTGGGTTTCTTCGACCACATGCTGGATCAGATTGCCACCCACGGCGGTTTCCGCATGAACATCGAAGTGAAAGGTGATTTGTATATCGACGATCACCACACCGTTGAAGATACCGCGCTGGCACTGGGCGAAGCCCTGAACAAAGCGCTGGGCGATAAACGCGGCATCGGCCGTTTCGGCTTTGTGCTGCCAATGGATGAATGTCTGGCGCGATGCGCACTGGATATTTCCGGGCGTCCGCATCTGGAATATAAAGCCGAGTTTAACTACCAGCGCGTCGGGGATCTGAGCACCGAGATGGTCGAGCACTTCTTCCGCTCCCTGTCTTACGCGATGGCCTGTACCCTGCACCTGCGCACCAAAGGTAAGAACGATCACCACCGTGTAGAAAGCCTGTTTAAGGCGTTTGGCCGCACGTTACGCCAGGCGATCCGCGTTGATGGCAACACCCTGCCGAGCTCTAAAGGAGTGCTGTGATGAATGTCGTTATCCTTGATACCGGCTGCGCCAACCTCTCTTCCGTGAAGTATGCGGTTCAGCGTCTGGGCTACGAGCCGACGGTGAGCCGTGAAGCAGAGATTGTATTGCAGGCAGATAAGCTGTTTTTACCGGGCGTGGGCACCGCGCAGGCGGCGATGGAACAGCTTGAGCAACGCGAGCTGATTGAGCTGATAAAAGCTTGTACTCAGCCAGTGCTCGGCATCTGTCTGGGTATGCAGTTGCTGGCATCCTCCAGCGAAGAAAATGGCGGTATCGATACGCTGGGCATCATCGAGACACCGGTGATGCGGATGCAGGATCATGGCCTGCCATTACCTCACATGGGCTGGAATCAGGTTATCGCCAACGCCGACAGCCATTTATTCCGCGGCATTGATGAAAATGCTTACTTCTATTTCGTCCACGGATTTGCCATGCCGGTATGCAAAAACACCGTTGCCCAAACCCTTTACGGCGAGCCGTTCAGCGCCGCCGTACAAAAAGACAACTTCTTCGGCGTGCAGTTTCATCCCGAACGTTCCGGTGCCGCGGGCGCGCAGTTGCTGAAAAACTTTCTGGAGATGTAAACAGCATGATTATTCCCGCTTTGGATTTGATCGAAGGCAGCGTGGTGCGTTTGCATCAGGGCGATTACGGTCAGCAGCGTGACTACGGTAACGATCCTCTGCCACGTTTGCAGGATTACCAGCAGCAAGGCGCGCAGGTTTTACATCTGGTAGATTTGACCGGTGCGAAAGATCCGGCAGCACGCCAGATCCCTTTGCTGAAAAAGTTATTAGCCGGAGTTTCCGTGCCGGTTCAGGTTGGTGGCGGTATCCGCAATGAGCAGGACGTCGAAGCCTTATTAAGCGCCGGCGCCACTCGCGTGGTGGTGGGTTCAACGGCGGTAAAAGATCCGGCAACCGTACAAGGCTGGTTCAGCCGTTTTGGCGCGGATGCACTGGTGCTGGCGCTGGACGTGCGTATTGATGCGAACGGCACGAAAAATGTCGCCATCAGCGGCTGGCAGGAAAACTCCAATGCCACACTCGAGCAGATTGTTGAACAATACCTGCCGTTTGGCCTTAAACACGTGCTGTGCACGGATATCTCCCGCGACGGCACGCTCGCCGGATCCAACGTTGAACTTTATCGCGAAGTGACAGCGCGCTATCCGCAAGTGGCATTCCAGGCTTCCGGCGGTATCGGTTCTCTGGACGACATCGCGCAGCTGCGAGACAGCGGCGTCGAAGGCGTAATCGTCGGACGAGCGTTGCTCGATGGCAAATTTAATGTGACGGAGGCAATCTCATGCTGGCAAAACGGATAATCCCCTGCCTTGATGTGAAAGACGGTCAGGTAGTGAAAGGCGTGCAGTTCCGCAATCACGAAATCATCGGCGACATCGTGCCATTAGCGCAGCGTTATGCGCAGGAAGGCGCTGACGAACTGGTGTTCTACGATATCACAGCCTCCAGTGATGGCCGCGTAGTGGATAAAAGCTGGGTGTCACGCGTGGCGGAAGTCATCGACATTCCTTTTTGTGTCGCAGGTGGCATTAAAACGCTGGAAGATGCCGGTCGCATTTTGCAGTTCGGCGCTGACAAAATTTCCATCAACTCCCCTGCACTGGCCGACCCGACGCTTATCAGCCGTCTTGCAGACAGATATGGTGTACAGTGCATCGTCGTGGGTATTGATACCTGGCACGACGCCGCGACAGGCACCTATCAAGTGCATCAGTTCACCGGCGACGAAGCGCGCACCAAAATCACCACCTGGCAAACCATCGACTGGGTGAAGGAAGTGCAGGAGCGCGGCGCCGGAGAAATTGTGCTGAACATGATGAATCAGGACGGCGTGCGTAACGGCTACGATCTTGAACAACTGAAAATGATCCGCGAAGTGTGTCACGTACCGCTCATCGCCTCCGGCGGAGCAGGCACCATGCCGCACTTCCTGGAAGCGTTCGCAGAAGCACGCGTTGATGGCGCACTGGCAGCGTCGGTGTTCCACAAACAAATTATTAATATTGGCGAGCTGAAAAGCTACTTAGCCGAAAATGGCGTGGAGATCCGCTTGTGAGTAATCAAGAATCAAAAACCAGTCTGCTGACCGGTGAACAAATAAGCCAGCTCGACTGGGTGAAAGTCGATAACCTGATGCCAGCGATTATCCAGCATGCTGTTTCCGGCGAAGTTCTGATGCTCGGATATATGAACCAGGAAGCGCTAAACGTCACACAATCTTCTGGCAAAGTAACCTTTTGGTCACGCACTAAAGAACGTTTGTGGACTAAGGGTGAAACCTCTGAAAACTATCTCAACGTAGTCAGCATCACCCCGGATTGCGATAACGATACGTTGCTGGTACTGGTAAATCCTGTCGGCCCGACCTGCCATAAAGGCAACAACAGTTGCTTCCATCCTGCCGAAACCGACTGGGCGTTCCTGTATCAGCTCGAAGAACTGCTGGCCTCGCGTAAAACAGCCGATCCTGAAAGCTCTTACACCGCAAAGCTTTACGCCAGCGGCACCAAGCGTATTGCGCAGAAAGTCGGAGAAGAAGGTGTAGAAGTTGCGCTGGCGGCTACCGTCAATGACCGCTTTGAACTGAAAAACGAAGCCTCAGATTTGGTATATCATCTGCTGGTACTGCTGCAGGATCAGGATCTGAACCTGAGCGCAGTGATCGAGAATCTGCGTCAGCGTCATAAGAAGTAACGCTAACCGACAGATATAAAAAAGCCGCCTTTGCGTAAGCATTGGCGGCTTTTTATTTCTCAGACCGGACTAATTGATCAGCGGGAATAATTTCTGATAGCGTTGCGACCTAACACAACACCCGATCCCAGAATTAAGCCGATCAGGGTTGCCAATACTAAGATGACCCCCTTCTTCGGGCTGTCACGATGGATAGGCAGATTGGGTTTCATCACATAGCGTAAAGAATAAGTTG
This sequence comes from Rahnella inusitata, assembly GCF_003263515.1. GTDB lineage: Bacteria > Pseudomonadota > Gammaproteobacteria > Enterobacterales > Enterobacteriaceae > Rahnella > Rahnella inusitata. The sequence goes on from NZ_JYDE01000004.1 coordinate 56,002, forward strand.
AATCAGGTTTAGACTTCAATGCACTGATCGCCAGGAGTGTCTGGCGTGTATTGTAGTAGGCTTCATCCAGAGGTAACGGACGCGTAGCTTCATTCTTGATGATGGAAGTAAGTGCATCACTCCCCAGAACAAATAACGTATCTTCTGACAGCGTCTCTGCCTGCTGCACAACCGTATTTTTAATATTGGATTGTTGTGCAACGACTAAAGCCTGATTGAGAATTTCCAAGCGTTTATCTTTTTTCTCCTGAGCAACTTTTTCTTTAGTCGCTAAATCCCCTTTCAGATCCTCGACTTTCGAGCTAATACTAATTTGTAAGTCGTTATCAAGTTCAGTTACAGAACGTTTATTGATTTGCTGAATATAAGTAGTGAGCGTTTTTTGCGCCTCTCCCGCTGTTGCTGCGGTATAACTAATTTTGAGCGGCACAGGCTGGTCTTTCACTGCTGGGGCAATAGTCAACTTTTCAGGATTAGCCTGATTAGCGAGTTGCTCGGACAAAGCCGAAATAGCGGAGTTAAAACGACCAAAAAAACGCTGTTGAACATCAACAACCGTTGGCGCATTAGAGGGATTCTGGCCATATAAAACACTCATCGCATTGTTATAGTCAGCGATTTGCCCTGAGTCGGGGTAGGTCACTATCGCTTCAGAAGTCCATTTCTCTTTGGCAACAAAGATATAAATAATTGCGATGATGATGGCGGCTACGGCAAAAGATAAAACCAGCCATTTCCCACGCCACAACTGTACAACCAGATCCATTAAATCAATTTCATCAGATGATTTATTGAGCTGATTTTTAGTCATACTATTATTGTTTTGATTCATAATTGCCCTAGAAATTTCCACTTACTTACATTCAATTTATGTATGCATTATAAACAAGTTAGAGATAAAAACTCATCCGCAATGTGGGTTTTTTATGAGATTAGCCCGAAAAATGAAACTAATTAAACAGATTTTTGGAAAGTAGTAACTGCCAGTGCAGGTTTCCAAAACAAAGTTATGTCGAAAAAAAACGGCCCCGTAAAGGGCCGTCAGTTTTAATGATCAGTAAAAGAAGAACTTAACCCAACCATTCGGTGTGGAATACGCCTTCTTTGTCAGTGCGTTTGTAAGTATGTGCACCGAAGTAATCACGCTGTGCCTGGATCAGGTTAGCTGGCAGAACTGCTGAACGGTAGCTGTCATAGTAGTTGATAGCAGCGGAGAAGGTTGGCGTAGGAATACCGTTTTGAACAGCATAAGACACCACGTCACGCAGCGCTTGCTGATATTCGTCAGCAATATTTTTGAAATACGGAGCCAGCAGCAGGTTAGCGATAGATGCGTTTTCCGCATAAGCATCGGTAATTTTCTGCAGGAACTGAGCGCGGATGATACAACCGGCACGGAAAATCTTCGCGATTTCGCCGTAGTTCAGATCCCAGTTGTTCTCGTCAGAAGACGCTTTCAACTGTGAGAAGCCCTGAGCATAGGAAACGATTTTGCCCAGATAAAGAGCGCGACGTACTTTCTCGATGAACTCTGCTTTATCGCCTTCGAAAGTTTTAACAGCCGGGCCAGAAAGCACCTTAGATGCTGCGACACGTTGATCTTTCAAAGAAGACAGGTAACGGGCAAAGACAGACTCGGTGATAAGCGTCAGTGGCTCGCCAAGATCCAAAGAGCTCTGGCTGGTCCATTTACCAGTACCTTTGTTCGCTGCTTCATCCAGAATCACATCTACCAGATATTTACCTTCTTCATCTTTCTTGGTGAAGATATCTTTGGTGATGTCGATCAGATAGCTGTTCAGCTCGCCTTTGTTCCAATCTGCGAAGGTGGACGCCAGCTCTTCGTTGTTCAGGTTCAGAGACTGTTTCAGCAATGAATAGGCTTCAGCAATCAGCTGCATGTCACCGTATTCGATGCCATTGTGAACCATCTTAACGTAGTGACCTGCACCATCAGCACCGATGTAAGCAACACAAGCATCGCCATCATCAGCACGGGCTGCGATTTTTTCAAGAATCGGAGCAACGAGCGCATACGCTTCTTTCTGTCCGCCAGGCATAATGGATGGGCCTTTCAGTGCGCCCTCTTCACCGCCGGATACACCGGTACCAATGAAGTTAAAGCCCTGCTCGGACAGTTCGCGGTTACGGCGAATAGTGTCTTTATAATAGGTATTGCCGCCATCGATGAGGATGTCGCCTTTATCCAAGTGCGGAGTCAGGGATGCGATGGTTTTGTCAGTTGCTTCACCGGCTTTCACCATCAGCAAGATACGACGTGGTTTTTCCAGCGAGTCAACAAACTCTTCAACGGTGTAGTGCGGTACAAGATTTTTACCCGGGTTTTCTGCGATGACTTCATCAGTCTTGTCGCCAGAACGGTTAAAAATGGAAACGGAATAACCACGGCTTTCGATGTTAAGCGCGAGGTTACGGCCCATGACCGCCATACCGACAACGCCGATCTGTTGTTTGGACATTAGCAACTCCTGTCTGAAAGTGACACCTGTGAGGACTCTCCCCACAGCACAAGTGTAGTAACCATGTTAACTCACCTTATGATTCCCGAGATAGCGATTGATGCGATAGAGACTCTGTATGTCTGAATTTCAGACTGAAATTGAGTTCCTTTAACGGAAATTAATCCTAAGTTGGTGGAGATATAAATTAGCCACTGACATTGTAAAAATCGGCAACATCAGGAACACTATCTATTTGATCAGCTCTATAATGGGAATCGCTAGATAGATTAATTCGGTAATACGAATCACCAATTACTGAGAGGTTAGAAAATTTACTCGAGCATTTCAAGTCGAATAATGAACAGCCCAAAAAATAGTTAGGTGAATTATTAATATTAAGAATTTGTAAAATAGTTGGAGCCAACGATAGACTGTTTTTTCCTGTGGCATTAACTATTTTTGGCACTATCCCCCCACCTATCATAACGAGCGGTATAGTATCGACAAAAAAATCAGTTGAAGTATTAAAACTTTTTTTAAACTCCGGAACGGGGAATGTTGAATGATCAGCCGTTATAATCAGAACTGTATCATCGAAGTACTGACTTTTTTTAAACCATGAGACAAATTCGCCCAATTGAAAATCATAGTTATAGAATTTGTTGTAAAAGGGGTTGGTTCCCTTTTGATATTTCTCATCAGGGCTATCCATGCCGTGATGTGTACCTGAAGAGTACATACCAATGAAGAACGGTTTTAGAGATTGCGCTGAAACAACGGTTTTTAATGCAGAGAATATTTTCTTATCTGACATTCTATCATTTATGTGCCAATCAAAGTCCTCCATACCATAAACTTTTTTAAATGGCATAGAACTAACCAAAGCATTTAAGTTACTTTTAGTTTCGGTGCTGGCTATGAAATAAGTGCTAAATCCATTTGCATTTAGAATTTCAGGCAATGAAATTAAACGATGATCATAGATTTCAGAAATTTTCTCACTTTTAATTTGGAAAAAACCCTCGCCCTTGCTATCGACACCATCTTTATATTGATATGCAGAACTGAGTTGCCCCCTTAATCCACGAAATGTGGCAGCGGTATGATTAAAATAATTCTCAAAAACCAAACCCTCTTTATAATATGAGTCAATGTTTGGTGTTACATTCAGTCCGAGTCCATTTTCTTTATCGATTACTTTTGAGGACATTCCCTCTGTAAATATAACGATAACGTTTTTAGGCTTACCTTTAGGAAAAAATGAAGATAAATCACTGCGATTATATACATCAAATTTCAGATATTTTTTTGCAACTTCAGGATAATTGTAATTGGGTTTGTAGGTGAGTTGTTTGTAATACTCATATCCAGAAAAGATAAATTTATGTATTGGGCCAGGAGTAAAAATAAAAACAAAAACACAGAAATACCAACGTCTGAATGATAAGCCACCTCTTAAAAAGAATAAAGGAACTGTCGCGAGTATATATAATAGTACGATAGCCCCCACTTGAAATTGCACACTATGACCTACAGCTCTAAATTCAGATAAATTCGACAGCGTTAATGGAATTATGTATCCACCAGTGTTTATTATTGAACTGATTTGTATTGCAACGACTACACAATACAATACCCATAGTGATGATCTGATGAAACCATCTTTCAATAGTATAATTGAAAAGTAGAAGAAAGTTATTTCCAAGAATATAATAAATGACAATTCAAAATTAGTAGAGTGGAATATAAGCAATGATATTGTTAGCGCAAGAACTGGTAGTAATGGGAAAATAAAAGGCACGCATTCCCGTTTAAAATAATTCATAGGTCAGCCCAAGTGATTTATTAACTTACACAAAACTTGATGAGATTATTTAAAATACACTGCAGAGTATTCATTTAACATTTTTTCTTTGCTAAAATTTTCAGTTACATATCCTTTCGCATTCTCTCCGTGCTGAGCTATGAGCGCAGGTGATTCTATATATTTTATCATACAGTTCGCCAACTGCTCCGCGCCACATTGGTATAGAATTCCTGTATGTCCATCTAAAACAACCTCCGGGATACCCTCAACACTTGTGGCAATAGATGGAATAGAATAATATGCAGCCTCAACAAATACGAGCCCAAATGCTTCCCATTTAGAGGGTTGACAAAGTACATCGACATCATTAAAAAAATTATCTTTATTTTTAACCCAACCGGGCATTTGTAAATATTCTGCCAATGCTAATTTGCTAATCATTAATTCGCAATCATTTCGAAGATCACCATCACCTGCAAGACTGAAACGCAGTTTTTTTTCTCCAGTGTATTTTTTTAAAACAATATCAACTGCTTGAATAAATTCGAGAGGGTTTTTTTGTTCATCTAAACGGCCAAGAAATGCGAAATGTATTTCACCATTTTTGTCAGTATTTATAGGATTTAACTTCTCGAAATCGACACCATTATATATAACAACACTTTTCACCAGCGGATAGTATTTTGTATATTTTTTATTAACGGTGATATTTATATCTCCGAAAAGTGTCGCTATATTTTCTAGAATATAGTAAAAAATCCTTATGAGTATATGGGTGTGTGCATGAAACGCTATACCATGAACTGTATGTATGATTTTTTTTATACCAGCACATTTCGCAGCAATTCTAGCAATAATCCCTGGTTTAGTCGAATTAGTATGAACTATGTCGAATTTATTTTTTTTAAATAATTTATATAAATCAATAAAGCACTTTATGTCATGAAAGCCAATACTTCTTTTTATCGAAGGTATTGATATTATTTCAATACCCTCTTTAACAAAAGCTTCTACAAACTCATTCTCAATTAATTCACCACAAATTACTATTTTTTCAATAGGATTCTGTATATCATTTAGACCGGAAAGTATGTCAAGTGTGATTTGTTGAACTCCTGACAATTTAGGAATAACTTGAACATGCGCAATTTTCACAAAACAACCTTTTCTTCAAAAGAAAATTTATTACTTCAGGATAATACCCTTGAAGATTGAAAGTAAAATTAATAATCGATATTTGACTTTGTCACAAAAGGATCTTTTACTGTCAAATCCTGTAGTCGTCACGGTTGAGCTATGCCGTCTGTATAATACTAACGGTCTATTAACGAAATGCACTTGACCATAGTAAGACCCAACAACACCAAGCCAGAGATCGTGACCGACAGCATATTTTGGGAAGGGTGATGCTTTGCTAATAACAAATCTATTGAATGCCATACAACAGCCGTGGAATGAACTTTTATGGAGAGTCCGTATAATACTCGCACTAGGTTTAATATATGAAAAATAAGAGTCTATAAGTGTCTTATTATTTTCATCAACAACTCTGCAGTTGCATACTACAACAGTAGCCTTATCATCTTTCAATAAAGGCATAGTCTCACTTACACGCCCTTCAAGCCAAATGTCATCTTGATCTGAAAGAAACAAATAGTCACCAGTAGCTTTTTCTAAAGCATTTTGCACATTGAGGGAGACCTTTGTTAAGGTATTTATTTTCGATTGCAATTTTTCCTCAGGACGGAATAGATATACTTTAATTCTATTGTCATTAATTTCTTTAATCACTTCCAGAGTATTATCTGTGGAATAATTATCTGATATTATTATTTCATCAGTTAATGAAAGTTGAGGAAGTATACTGTTGATTTGTTCTTTTATATATTTCTCGCCATTATAAGTTGGGATACAAACAGAAATCATTTTATTCCTCTCACATATTTTTTATAAAAAACTGGCAAGAATTTTAATTTTTTGGTTCTAATAGTCAATTTGATAGCTCTTATGAAAACCATCATAAAATAGATAAAGTCATCATAAACAGTTAATCTTTCACAATTGCGAGCACATTCACAATAAATAGCATATCTATTTAAGAGATTTTTGTGATTTTCATCTTCGTTAGATAAATCCTGTTTTAATGTCAACGGCATTAAGTAAAATTCTTTAGACTTATCCTTGAGTCGCTCAATAAACTGGAAATCGCTGAAATCCAAATATACTGCTTTGTTATATCCTCCAACTGAAATAGCCATCTTCACATCTAAAAGCATTCCGCTATTGATGGGAGAGTATTTATCAAGCGAATAAACTCCAGGGTCTAATTCATTTGTAACAAAACCACGATGCATTGCATATCTTAGAGGTGAACAAAATTCACCGTTCAACGTAAGCAATTTTGGAGCATGGAGATTAATACCAGGATTATCTTTAATTGATTGAAAATAAACACCCATAGCATCCACTGGGAAGATAGTATCTTGGTCTAATAGCAATACATATTTAAAACCTAAACATTTAGCTTTATGCATGCCTGAATTATATGCCGCACTCACTCCAGAGTTTTTAGGATCATGAATGTATATTACATTTCTATTTTTATAAATCCCACTAACAGGCGCTGCATTTGAATGTTGTTTGGGAGAGTTATCATAAACAAAAATATCAGTAATGCACCCATCAACATCACCTTCTAAGAGTGAGTTAATACTATCGGCATACTGAAGTTCTTTTTTATATAAAACAACTATTGGCAATATTTTTTCGTTCATTTATATACTGTAACCTTTTACAATTTCATTGTGATATAAATTCATAAAAAACACCAAAACGGCTAATAAAACAACTGCAAATCTAGCAATTTTCCTTTGCTTACAATAGAGTGCAAGAATAGGTAAAACAATAATATCAGCTACTGAAAAAAGCTCGCTAATACGTATTGCAAATGCAGGTAATGAAGAAAGTAAAGCTAAGCTAATAGGTGATAAAGAATATAATTTGCACAACAGGACCATTGATGGATTGTCATCAAATTTATTAGCATTACAGAAAACAACTATCAACACCCCTATATGGATCACCTGTAATGCAGAAAATACATTAACCGCCTCAACCATTCCATTAGCAGTTTGGTATTTATAAATGGTTAACTTCTCTTGTAACACTGAAATAGGAATATATCTTAATATTTCTAAAGGATTAAAGTTTAATATTATAATGCTATAGCTAATAATGATTAACAGAAAAGAACTGAATATGAATTTATTGCTAATCCTTTTGGTGTCGAACATCAATGAAACCAGAAGTATTATCATAGAAAAATGGAAAAGTGTTGCAACTAATACAAACGCAATAAATTTATTCTTTCTTCCATCAATTATATACTTCAATGAATAGAAACCGATCGCACTAGCAACCCCTATCCTTATTTGCGTCAACTCATGAACAAAATAAAAGTTCGAGTAATATATTAGCAACGACAAACAAATATAAGGAGAGAAATATCTGATGTATTTGGATTTATAATGTAATGCTAACGCTGCATAAATTACAAATATAAAAAAATAAGAACCTGTAATTACATGCGAAATATAAGTTAACAATATGAATGTTGGCTCTATTGTATAAGAATCCCCATTAATCAAGTACTCATATATGCTAATGTATGTTTTATAATCTCGATCAACATCATCACTTCTCAATGCAGCCACAATGAAAAGAATAAAAATTGAAAAATTAAACAGTTTCTTATTGTTCTCAAAGCAACAATTTACAACTAACACTAATAACAAGATAATATAAATTAACATTTAATTCCTACTAGTGGTTATCAAATTTTCTCATCCCTTTACGGAGAATATATTTAAGCAAAAAATAACGCCTCCGCGCCCCCCAAAATAACTTCATAGGCCTTGCTAAAAGTTTATTATAAACTCTTATTTTATTGCTAACTCTGTTCAATTGAGTAGCTTTCATATCTGCCCCCATGAGGGTAAAGCATTTTATTTTCTCTTCGACTTTTGATGCTTCAGATTGAAGTTTATAATTTATCCAACCATGATGTTCAGCTGTAAATGTCCTTGGTGTTCGACATGAATAAAGTTCAGGACGAAGATATCTTATATGATCTGGATAAAATTCATAGCCTGTTATCGACCAATCCCATCGATAAATTGCGGCAGTTGTATCTACAGGCGATATATATAGCGGCCCAATTTTTTTATCTTCATTATACAATTTACGCTCTTGCTCATAGATCTCCTTATAGAAAGGGTCTTCAGCAATTAAATCCCAATTCAGTGAAATGCCAATTTTACCAAGGCATCTAAATTGTTCCATATAACTTATTAAATCTAGTAACCAGCAGGTTGTATCATTATTATTTTTAAACTCAACGTCCCCATCGGTCATGACAAAATACTCAGAATTACTGAGATTCTTAATATTCCTTAAGTGATTATTCAACCCAAGAACCCATAGGTTATTATTATTTTTAATAACTGTTATATTTTCATGCGTAGAATATTCGTTGAGCAAACCAATTTGCTCTTGCTCATTAGAGTTATTATCTATTATGTATATATGAAATGAGCATGTAATGGTTTGTAATAGTGAGTCTATACACTTTCTCAACAATCCGTTTTCATTTCTTGTCATAATAACAATAGGAATTTGTTTGTTCATTTCAAGTCCTGTTGAAGAAATGCTGTTTTAATAATTCACGAAGTGCTTTACTACCTGCAAGAAAGACTCCTCCTGATATAATAGAGGCTGAAACCCCTAATATTATACAATTAATAATAAAATCAAACAAATTACCTGTGTGGAATTTATCTAAGACATTCAACTGATTGATTAAAACCAAATAAAGCGTAACAATTGATATCAAAGATAATGACCAGACTAATATATGATGTTTTACAAATTCAGAAGTCGTTTTTCCAAAAGCTTTTTTATACAAATAGTATGGTCTCGCCGCCATTACAATGCATATATTTGAAATTATCGTACCAATAACCACACCTTTGATACCAAAAAAATGTACCAAGATTAAGGAAAATATCAGATTAAGCAATCCCTCCATAATTGGCAGATGCGTATCAGACATATATCCGTATGCAACTTTAAAAATATCAACCGATGTTCTGGCTATGAGGCAAAAACAGTTTAGTGCCAAGAGCGAGACTACTGTTTGAGGCAATACAACATCTTCACCTAACCAAAGTGTTATTAAATTACTAGAGACGGTGAAATAACAAAAGGAGAATATTGATGCCCAGCACATGAATATTACGTTTATTTGTACAAATTTCTCATAGGTAGCATCACTTCCTTTCTCATGAAGATAGTTACCTAGTGCAGAGTTAAGTGGCACACTCAGCGTAGTTATTATGAATGACATCGCTTGCGCAAGCATTATATATGAGGAGTATGAAGTTACCGAAGACAACCCAAGAAAAATAGAAATGATAATGTAATCAGTGTTGAAAATGAGAACGCCGGATATTTTATGTATAAACGTTTTTTTTATTTCAGCAAAAATATTTTTCTTTATTATAACATTTACATTCTTTTCAATCTCTGAGTTCAATGTATATTGTTGTTTTACAATTTTTTTGAAAAAATACATTTGAACACTTACTGACATCACTTCCAACATACTAAAAACAATAAAACCATAATTGAGTTTCAAAGCAGCAATTTGTAATAAAAAACAGGTAACTCTAGCAACACCATTTATTAACCTTAAGTAATATACTTTTTGGTCAGCAGTTAACAGAATTGATTCAGCGCTATAACTATATGATAATGAGGTGCTAAAAACGAAAAGTATCCACGGCAGATAAAGGTTATAAAAATCGATACTTGATTTGACTATATATGGCAACAGAAAGCATAGTATCAACCCAATACCGAGTATAACCTTTTGGATCACATTATAAATACTCCTTACTGCAATAAATGTGCTGGATAAAACACTATTGTTATTATCATTTAATGGTTTGAAGAGTAAATATGTAGATGCTGTGCCTAATCCTAATTCTGCTAAATTCAAAAAACCTAACATTTGGTTTATAAGAAGATAATAACCAGTTAACTCTGTACCTAATGAGTCAAAAAACACTTTCCTGACCCAGAATGTCATAGCCATTATTAGAATTGAAAAAACGAAGCCATATTTAAATGACTTCATCACATTTTTTTTTCTCATATAGTCATCATCAGTTCTAATATTCACTACAGATAAATTTATAGCTGAGTAATATAATATTATATGACTCAGCTATGCGTTATAATGTCTTAAGCTTTGTAGCACTTAGATCTTTATCAGAGAGTAAAAACTCTCGATTTATATTTGGCCAAGATATATTAATATCTTCGTCACACCAAAGAATACTACGATCATGTGTTGGAGAATAATAATTCGTTGTCTTATAAACGAATTCTGCAGTTTCACTCAATACCAGGAAACCATGAGCAAAACCTTCTGGGATCCAAAGCTGACGTTTGTTCTCAGCAGAAAGATGTACACCAACCCATTGACCAAATGTTGGTGAACTCTTGCGGATATCGACAGCAACATCAAACACTTCCCCCACTACGCAGCGGACTAATTTAGCTTGCGCAAATGGTGGGAGTTGAAAGTGAAGTCCGCGAAGGACGCCTTCAGTCGATTTGGAATGATTGTCTTGAATGAAATCAACTTTGTAACCCACGGCATCTTCAAAAACTTTTTGATTAAAGCTCTCAAAGAAAAAACCACGGTCATCACCAAATACTTTAGGTTCTAAAATCAATACATCTGGAATTTCAGTTTTAATAATTTGCATGAGTTTTAATAACCTTTAATCATCTTCAACAAATATTTGCCGTAATCATTTTTAATTAATGGGGCAGCCAATTTCTTAACCTGCTCTACATCGATAAAACCTTTGCGGAAGGCGATCTCTTCAGGGCACGCAACTTTTAACCCCTGACGAAGTTCAATAGTCTGAATAAAATTACTCGCTTCGATTAAACTCTGATGCGTGCCGGTATCCAGCCATGCGTATCCACGTCCCATCATGGCAACCGATAAACGCCCCTCTTCGAGATATAATCTGTTTATGTCAGTGATCTCATATTCACCACGTGGTGATGGCTTCAATCCTTTAGCCATTTTGACAACACTGTTATCGTAGAAGTAAAGCCCCGTAACCGCATAATTGCTTTTTGGTTCTAATGGCTTTTCTTCGAGAGAGATAGCTTTACCTTCTTTATCAAACTCCACCACGCCGTAACGTTCCGGATCATGGACATGATAAGCAAACACGGTAGCACCAGACTCTTTGGCTACAGCAGCCTCTAACTGTTTCTGTAAATCATGCCCGTAGAAAATGTTGTCACCGAGTACCAGTGCACAATCATCATCACCAATAAACTCTTCGCCAATAACAAAAGCCTGAGCAAGACCATCAGGGCTTTCTTGAATTTTATACTGCAGGTTTAATCCCCACTGACTACCGTCGCCCAGCAGTTGCTCAAAACGTGGTGTGTCTTGGGGTGTACTGATAATGAGAATATCGCGGATACCGGCCAGCATAAGGGTGCTGATCGGGTAATAGATCATCGGCTTATCATAAATAGGTAACAGTTGTTTACTGACTGCCATTGTCACCGGGTACAGGCGCGTGCCTGATCCGCCAGCGAGAATAATACCTTTACGTGTGGTCATTTTAAGCTCTCAATTTTGTCGCTGCCCTTTAACGGGCAATAATTATTTAACTAGTGACTATTACAGACCCGAAGGTGTGAACAATTCAGCGAGCATGCGTTTAACCCCGACATCCCAGCGTGGCAGTGTTAAATCAAAGGTCTGTTGAAACTTACTATTATCAAGACGTGAATTATTTGGGCGTCGGGCGGGCGTAGGATATGCGCTCGTTGCAACCGGATGAGTTTGCTTTAACGCGAGTTCATAACCCGCACTTTGCGCTTCAGTGAAGACCACATTTGCAAAATCAAACCAGGTCGTTATGCCAGAGGCAACAAGATGATACAGACCGGCTACTTCAGGCTTGCGCATTGCGGTTGTTATAGCATGCGCGGTACAGTCGGCGAGAAGTTCAGCACCGGTTGGCGCACCAAACTGGTCATTGATAATTGAAAGCTCTTCCCGGTCTTTTGCAAGACGAAGCATGGTTTTTGCAAAGTTATTCCCTTTGCCAGCATATACCCAGCTTGTGCGAAAAATCAGGTGCTTAGGGCAATGCTTCTGAACAGCAATTTCACCGGCAAGCTTGGTTTCACCGTAGGTATTCAATGGTCCGGTTGCATCATCTTCTGACCAGGGTTTATCACCGTCGCCTGGGAACACGTAATCAGTAGAATAATGGACTAACCATGCACCGATTAAGGCAGCCTCTTTTGCAATCGCTTCAACACTCGTCGCATTCAGCAATTGGGCGAAATCAGGTTCTGATTCTGCTTTATCAACTGCGGTATGTGCAGCAGCATTCACGATAACATCAGGTTTAATACGGCGAACTGTTTCAGCTATCCCTTCTGGATTGCTGAAATCACCGCAGTATTCTTTTGAATGCACGTCAAGGGCAATCACATTTCCTAAAGGAGCCAGAGCGCGCTGTAATTCCCAACCTACCTGGCCTGTTTTGCCAAACAGAAGAATATCCATTATTTGCGATCTCCATAATTCTGCTCAACCCAAGATTTATAAGCACCGCTTTTGATGTTATCAACCCACTTCTTATTATCTAAATACCATTGAACTGTTTTACGAATACCACTTTCAAACGTTTCAAGTGGCTTCCAGTTTAATTCCTGATTAATTTTATCTGCATCAATGGCATAACGACGGTCATGACCAGGGCGATCGGCGACGTAAGTGATTTGTTCGCGATAGGAAACGTCTTTTGGGACAATTTCATCAAGCAAACCGCAAATGGTCAGCACTACGTCGATATTTTTCTTCTCATTGTGCCCACCGATGTTATAGGTCTCACCAATTACACCCTCGGTGACGACGGTATAAAGCGCGCGCGCATGATCCTCAACGTACAACCAGTCACGGATCTGATCGCCCTTACCGTAAATCGGCAGATTTTTGCCTTCCAGTGCGTTAAGGATGACTAATGGAATGAGTTTTTCAGGAAAGTGATATGGACCGTAGTTGTTTGAACAGTTAGTCACAATACATGGCAGGCCATAGGTACGCTGCCATGCACGAACAAGATGGTCGCTTGAGGCTTTAGATGCGGAGTAAGGGCTACTTGGCGCGTAAGGCGTCTTTTCGGTGAACAGAGGCAGTGCCTCCTGGCTTTGCCACTCATCAGGATGGGGTAAATCACCATAGACTTCATCTGTAGAAATATGATGGAAGCGGAAAACGTCTTTTCTTTCCTGAGTCAGCTGCGACCAATATGCGCGAGTTGCTTCAAGCAGGGTATAAGTCCCTACGATGTTAGTCTCGATGAAATCAGCTGGGCCGGTGATAGACCGATCAACGTGACTTTCTGCAGCGAGATGCATTACCGCATCAGGTTGATGTGTTACAAAAATCTGATCAAGAGCGATCTTATCGCAAATATCTGCCTGAACAAAAGTGTAGCGTTCGTTATCAGATACCTTCTCAACTGATTCAAGATTCCCAGCGTATGTGAGTTTATCAACGTTGATAACGCTGTCATTGGTATTATTTATTATATGACGAACAACTGCAGAACCAATAAAACCGGCACCACCAGTAACTAAAATTTTCATTTATAGTCTCTCTTTAACAAATAACATCTTTATTTTAAATAGGTTAGCTTTGGCTTAGCAGTTATTCTCTTTGAGCGCGCCTGTTCTGGCAAGTTTATTAATGAACAATACGAACGCCACAAAACAGAGAATAAAGAAAACCAGAACGGCAAGCTGATTGTAGTTTTTATAATCGGCAAAAATACCCACTACCGAAAATGAAATAGATATCGCTAACACTATTATCAATGCAGTAGAATGCCTGAAACCGTATTTCAAAAGAATATGATGTAAATGCTCACGGTCCGGTTTAAAAGGGCTGTCTCCCCTGCGTACTCTCGCAACCATCACACGGATCATATCCATCAGTGGCACTGCGATGATCCATAGTGCAGTAACCGGATGTAATATTGCTGTAGTCCCCTGCGTTGCCAGAATAATTAACCAGATAACGGTAAATCCAATCAAAGTACTTCCGGCATCCCCCATGAAGACTTTAAATTTACGTCCCCACGGGATGCCTAAGTTCAGCAGTATGTAAGGGATACAGGCTATTGTCAGACAAATACACCACTGCGCCAGTTCAAAGTTATTATGTAGTGAAAAGGCTACACCTAACGAGGCAAAACTGACGCAAGATAAAGCACCAAGCAATCCGTCAATTCCATCCACCATATTGAAGGCATTAATTGCACACATAACGGCGAATATTGTCACTACATATCCCAAAATACCTAAACCAACCGGGTAACCCAGGAAAATATCACCGAGTGAAGCAAGATGTAATCCACTAAACATCATGACTATGGCCACAAATGCTTGCAAAGCTATACGGGGTGTAACAGGCAAATCGTAACGATCATCCAGGACGCCGACAAGTAATAGTAAGCTGGTACAAATGATGTAATAGCTAAAATTTGGGAACCAATCAGGCTGCAAGAAAAACAATACCCAAATAGATATGTATATTGAAACGCCCCCGACCAGAGGAATATGCCCATTGTGATGTTTCCTCGCATTAGGTTTGTCTACCAACCCAACACGACGCGCAATTTTACGGGCAACAAATAATGAAGCTAACGCACTGAAAAATATTATAATATATTCTTGCATGACCGCACCATGTTCAATCGATTAATGTTTTAAATTACTTCAAGCTTTATTAATAACGCTAACTAAGCGGTGTTTTTTAAGAATTTAGTATTTTAATCAATTTTTAAATTTATTATTTAGGTTATGTACTTAACTTATCTGAATGTGTTATCCATATAGTTTCGGAAAACATATCCACTTTGTCGCTTGCGTACAGCCGGAAATGGTTAAAAACCACGCTACCGCCCTTGGCTCACAAGCTACCAATGCACTTATCCTACATACCTAGTTGAAACAAACCTTAAACCATGTACAACACCAGGCAGCTATCTCGATAAACCTGTCTGACAAAACTCAACTGGCAATTTTTAACCTAATTATGTTTGATAGCAACATGTAATCATCTTAAAAATCCGTCTGCGCGTTGATACTGACACGTCAATTACGATGGTAAGCGTTGAAGATGTCTGGTCCTGATAACACAAAAATTTCAACATCAGGCTTTTATATAAGATATTCAATAGCCTATATGAAATAACATCGTAGATGATTCAAAGCAATATCAGAGAGCCTGCGTATCTTTCCACAACAATTACTTGATCAGCTGCTTAAAATTGTCAATCAAGAGTATAATTTTTAAACACATCGCCCGGCATGAAAATTACTGATATAGCCTAGCTCAATACTTCGCAGAACGCAGCCTTAATCCTATCTTTTCGTTGGTAAATGTATGTTTTAACGACATCATTGCTTAGATAACGTACAAGGCATTTATGAATTCGATTTAAATGCAATAAACATAATTACTTATAAACTGGGTGACCGGTTATTTATTATTCCTGCGCATCATTCGATATTCATAAAGCTGCCTAGGGGGCATTCTGGGCAGGTGTATTAATTGCATAACCACTAATTTCAGCTATAAAAAAGCACCATCAAGATGGTGCTTTCCATACAGGTCTTGAGCGCTATTACTCGCCTGTAAACTCTTTCAGCCATGCTTTAAAAGCATCACCCTGTGAGTTATGACGTACGCCGTACTCAACAAAGGCTTTCATGTAACCGAGTTTGTCACCACAGTCGTGTGAACGGCCAGTCATGGTAAAGGCTTCAACGGTTTTCTTCTTCATCAACAGGGCAATAGCATCTGTCAGCTGAATTTCGTTGCCTGCACCATAAGGAGTAATTGCCAGCAGTGGCCAGATATCTTCGGAGAAGACATAGCGCCCTACTACCGCCAGGTTAGACGGTGCATCTTTACGCTCAGGTTTTTCAACGATTGCGGTCATTGGTGTACTTTTACCAGGTTCACCTTCAACCCCATTACAGTCGACAACACCGTATTTAGACACGTCTTCTTCCGGCACTTCTTCAACCATAACCTGGCTGTTACCTGTTTCTTTGAAACGGGTCAACATAGCGGCAAGGTTATCCTTGCGCAGATCGCTGGTGGAATCATCCATCAGGACGTCAGGCAGAATAACCGCAAAAGGTGAATTGCCAATCAATGGCTTAGCGCAAAGAACTGCGTGACCCAGGCCTTTTGACTGCCCCTGACGCACGTTCATTATCGTCACACCCTTAGGACAGATGGACTGAACTTCTTCAAGCAGCTGGCGCTTAACGCGTGTTTCCAACATGCTTTCCAATTCAAATGAGGTATCGAAGTGGTTTTCGATGGCATTTTTTGAGGAATGCGTAACCAGAATGATTTCTTTGATGCCCGCCGCAGCACATTCGTTAACGATGTACTGGATCAGAGGCTTATCGACGATTGGCAGCATTTCTTTCGGAATTGCTTTCGTCGCTGGCAACATACGTGTGCCCAGACCGGCAACAGGGATAACAGCTTTTAACATTGTAAAGGATACTCCTTGAAACCTATTGTGTGTAAATCCAGTCGGTTAACGTGAGTAATCACAATGAGTTCACCAGACTGAAATTGAAAATACAAACTTATTGCCCAGCACGATATTTTTCTTTACCGAGTATAGTCCCTGTCGTTTCGTTTAGGAAAACCATACTGCGAACTTCAGAACATCAAGTACATAGCCTGTCTATGTGATTACGATACCAGTAAGCAGCACCAAACGGTAAGCTAAAGACTCAAATTTAGGAATGTTGAACCTGTTCGACGATTTTATCATCACAAATTGCTGCTTTCCAAATCAGATCGATAACTCATATTTATCGAGTCCCCCTAAGCCTACTTTGCTCCACTTTTCTTAAGGTACCCTGCTGTTTTAGATTTGAATTTTCCGCGCCTGACGCCCATTATTCACCGTGCGGCAACCGCCGTGTAACTAAAGGTGAAAAACGCAATATGGAATGGATCGCCGATCCGTCGATTTGGGCCGGGCTGGCTACCCTGGTAGTACTCGAAATTGTTCTGGGCATAGACAATCTTATTTTTATCGCCATTTTGGCTGAAAAACTTCCGCGCCAGCAGCGTGACAAGGCCCGTGTTACCGGGCTTTTACTCGCATTAGTGATGCGCTTATTGCTGCTGGCCTGTATTTCGTGGCTATCTACGCTCACTCGCCCCCTGCTTACTGTGCTCGGGCATGCGTTCAGTGCCAGAGATATGATCATGCTAACCGGCGGGGTGTTCCTGCTCTTTAAAGCCACCATGGAATTGAATGAACGGCTTGAAGGGAAGGATGAGGAACAAACGCAACAGCATACGGGAGCCAAATTCTGGGCGGTAGTCGCGCAAATTGTGGTTCTGGATGCCGTCTTCTCCTTGGACTCCGTCATTACTGCTGTCGGGATGGTCGATCATTTAGCCGTCATGATGGTCGCGGTTTGTATCGCCATCGGGCTGATGTTGCTGGCAAGCCGCCCGCTTACGCGCTTTGTGAATGCACACCCGACGATTGTGATTTTGTGTCTCAGTTTCCTGCTGATGATCGGCTTCAGTCTGGTCGCTGAGGCCTTTGGTTATGCGATCCCGAAAGGTTATCTGTACGCGGCCATTGGTTTCTCGGTAATTATCGAAGCACTGAACCAGCTGGCACAGTTCAACCGCCGACGCTTTTTATCTTCACGCCGTTCATTGCGTGAACGTACTGCAGAAACGGTACTTCGCGTTCTTCGCGGTAAACATGAAGAAGCCGAGCTGGATGCCCATTCCTCCAGCATGATCGCTGACAGCGCTAATGAAGAGGATGCGATTTTCAATCAGCAGGAACGCCATATGATTGAACGTGTTCTCGGGCTCGGGCAGCGCACCGTCAGCAGTGTCATGACCTCGCGGCATGATGTCGATAATCTTGAACTGAATGACCCGGTTGACGTGCTGACGCAGCAAATTGCCAATAATCAGCACACCCGCATGCTGGTGACTGAAGACAGTTCGACTGATGAACCGCTGGGCGTTGTGCACGTTGTGGACTTGCTCAAACAGCAACTGCTGGAAAATGAGTTAGATCTTAAAGCGCTGATCCGTCAGCCGCTGATTTTCCCGGAGCAGCTTTCCCTGTTGATGGCGCTGGAACAGTTCCGTCAGGCGAAAACGCATTTTGCGTTTGTGGTGGATGAGTTCGGTTCAGTTGAAGGGATCGTGACGCTGACGGATGTCATGGAAACGATCGCCGGTAACCTGCCTGAATCTGATGAAACGCCGGATGCGCGCCATGACATACAGCAGTTGGAAGATGGCACCTGGATTGCTAACGGCTACATGCCGCTTGAGGATTTGGTGATGTACATTCCCCTGCCGGTTGATGAGAAACGTGAATACCACACGCTCGCCGGGCTGCTGATGGAGCATACGCAGAGCATCCCACAGGTGGGCGCGCAGATTACCATTCACGACTATCTGTTCGAACCGCTGGATGTCAGCAGCCATCGTATTTTGAAAGTGAAAATTACTCCTCTCAAAACAGCTGAGGATAACGACTACGAAGTCTGAAGCTGAATTAAAAAAAACGGGTGCCTGATTCAGGCACCCGTTTTTTATATTCGAAAGACGTGGGTAACGCGTTACTTATTCAGAAACTTCTGCACATCTTCGTTTTCTTTACTGTCTTTACGCTTATCAATCCAGTTTTGAATCGCGCTGCGGGCGCTTTGTTCCAGCGTGCGCCTCAGCACCTGATCAACCTGCAACTGATAACCCATCTGCGACCACGGACCGTAAACGCGCAAAGGAATGTCAGTCGTTTTGAGCGTATTGATCAGATTGCTGTCACCTTTCCAGCCACCTGTGACGCGGATCAGTAAGTTCATATCTACCTGCTGATCGGCCATGTCGATGCTACCGTTCCCTTTCGCATTCACCATCGGCGACTGACCTTGAAGATTAGTGAGCGTCAGTGTGCCATCGGCAAGCTTGCCTTCAGCTTTGAGCGTATCAATCTGGCTATAGTGATCGTAGCGCTCGAGCCCCTGCACCTTGTCGCTGCTGCGTGCAACGGCCTGCTGAATAAGCTGCTGAATATTAATGCCATTGAGGTGAGCATTATCCATTGAAAGCTGCCCTTCCCCCTGCCAGCGTCGTGCGAAATCCGCGGCAGAAAGCCCTTTGCCGTTAACATCGCCTTTCATCGAGAAACTGCCGGTCAGCGCTTTCGGCAGACCATAGGCCGCCAGCAAATCACCCAGCTCGATTTTGTCCACATCCGGCATCAGGTGCACCTGAATCTGTTTACCGGTCACGTCCATATCACCGGGCAGTGAAAATTTCCCGCTGCCCATAATGCCGCTAAAGGTAGATAACTTAACCTGACCCTGCTGATTGTCTGCATTCAGCGCCAGATTTTGGATCTTCATACCACGATAGGTTAAATCAGCGACTTTCAAGGCCAGCCTGGCATTAAAGTTCTGCAAACTGCTCAACCCGTTCGGCTGGTCGTCAACATCTCGGGCAATCACCGGCGCGGATGTCACGGAGGGCGCGTTTTCCGTTGTCTGTTCATCGGTTTTAGGCTGCCATCCGCTGAGCGCATCAAGGTCGAGTTTGTTAGCGGTTAAATCCAGCTGATAATTAGTGCTGCCTCCGAGTGTGGCCGAGGCAGTGCCAGAGACCTGATTATCGTTGGCGGTTAAATCCAGCTGGCTCAGCGTGACAGTGTCGGTATCGCGCTGATAGCTGGCCTGCATTGCACCGTTACCCTGCACGCCCTTAACCGGAATATCTGCGCCGTTTAGCTGATAGCTAAACTTGCTGATATTCGCCGCAAAGGCCTGCGGATAATGCTGCATATCCAGTTCAGCTTTCATCGTGAAAGCGAGATCGCGCTGATTACGACTGATGCGGCTGGAAAGCTGAAGAGTTGCCTGTCGGTTGGCATCTTTCTCCATCTGCATATTGATATCGCGAACGTTGATGACATCATCATTGCCGCGTTGCCAGATAAGCAGACTGTCGACAACGCTTAATTTATCGATATCAAATTTCCAGCCCGCCTCGAGGGTCGGCGTTACCGGCGCAACAGGCGTTGGTGTGGAAGGCGCGACAGGAGCGTCAGGCTGATTCTCTTCACTATCCGGCGTAAGACGAACGACTGCATTTTTTAGCAGGACCTGCTTCACCGCGAGCTGATGAGAAAGCAGCGGCCAGAGTTTGACATCCAGCCGCATGTTTTCGGCGCTGACCACCGGCGCTTTCGCTCCGGGCGCGGTCAGCGTTGTTTGTCCGGCGATAATGCTCAGCTGAGGCCAGACATGCCAGCGCAGTGAGCCGTTGATCGCCAGCTGATAGCCGCTTTTCATCTCAACCCTTTCCACCATATATTGGCGGAAGTCGTTCGGGTTAATCAGAAACACCAGCGAAGTCATGCCGGCAATGATAACCACCAGTAAAATCACCAGTGTCGTCAGTAGTCTTCTCATGCCTTCCTCACGTTTTTATCCGGCTTGCAGATAAAAAAGCTGTATCAGTCTTCATCAATACGGCTGGCAACCGCACTTTGCTGGTCGCGATATTTCGCATCCTGACGGCTGTTATAAGGACGCGCTGCCGGGCCAGATAACGGCTCGAAACTGAGTGCGCCAATCAGCATGCCGGGACGAAGTGCTAAGGGTAATTTGCCGGAATTATAGAATTCCAGCACGATACGCCCCTGCCAGCCGGGATCGATGCGGTGCGCAGTGACGTGAACCATTAAACCCAGACGCGCCAGCGATGAGCGCCCGTCCAGCCAGCCGACCAGATCATCGGGTATAGAAACCGTTTCAAACGTCACGGCAAGCGCCAGTTCACCTGGATGCAGGAAGAACGCTTCACCTTCCGGCAAAACAATTTCATCACTCATCACTTTATCGAGAGAGGCGCTGACTTCGTCCTTCGGACCACTCAGATCGATAAAACCGGCGTTGTGCCCGAGAAATACGCGAAAGCCATTGCCCAGACGCACATCTACTGTAGCACCGTTAATACGTTCAACGGGCGGACGCGGTGAAATCCCTAATTTGCCACTGTCCAGCCAGGCTTCTATATCTCGATCGCAAAGTCTCATCGTTTCTCCGGTATGTTTTCTACAGCATGGCGATTAATTGAAAAACTGGCTGATTTTTGCCTTTAAGATATCAATCGCAATCCGGTTTTTTCCGCCACGCGGCACAATGATGTCTGCGTATTGTTTGGAAGGTTCGATAAATTGCAGGAACATTGGGCGGACGGTCTTCTGATACTGCGCCATCACGGAATCCATCGAACGGCCACGTTCGTTGACATCACGCTTCATGCGGCGCATCAGGCAGATATCAAGAGGTGTATCGACGAAGATAGAGAAGTTCATTTCCTGGCGCAGACGCACGTCAGTCAGCAGCAGGATCCCTTCAAGAATGATGACTTTTTTCGGTTTCAGCGTCACCGTTTCGGCAAGCCGGGTGTGTTCAATAAAGCTGTAGCTCGGCAGTTCAATTGCCTGACCTGATTTCAGCGCCTGTAAGTGCTGAAACAGCAAATTGTGATCCATCGCACTCGGATGGTCGTAGTTGGTTTTGACCCGCTCTTCCATGGTCATATGGCTTTGGTCTTTATAGTAGCAATCTTCGGGGATCACCCCGATGTGCTCATCGCCTACCTGATCACGAAGTTCACGGTATAACGTACTGGCGATAAGGCTTTTTCCCGAAGCAGATGCGCCAGCGATACCTACGATGACACACTGATGGAATTTGTCAGACATAAAATTAAAGACCTGATTTGGAAGTTGGAAGGCAAACACAGATATGTGCTTTGAACGCGGCAATTATAAGTTCAAGACACTGCCTGATGCCAGCGTTAAGGCTGTGTAATCGCTGACATCGGGCAATAAATCGCTGAGTTGAGAGATTAAACTGCGCGGAAAGCGATTTCTGTCGGAATTGCATCGCCCTTCCAGAACAGTTGTGACGCCACTTTTGATGCCAGTTCACGATAAATCGTTGTAAATTCGCTCTCAGGATTCGAAACGACCGTCGGCTCGCCGCGATCTAAATCTTCCCGTAGTGAGATGTGCAGCGGTAATTGCGCCAGCAGCTCACAGCGATATTTCTCTGCCAGACGCTGGGCGCCACCGGTGCCAAATATCGGTTCGTGATGGCCACAGTTGCTACACACGTGCATGCTCATGTTTTCGATAATGCCCAACACCGGCACATGCACTTTCTCAAACATCACGATCCCTTTCATGGCATCAAGCAACGCGATGTCCTGCGGCGTGGTGACAACCACTGCCCCGGTCACCGGAATGTTTTGCGAGAGCGTCAGTTGAATATCACCGGTACCCGGCGGCAGGTCGATCACCAGATAATCCAGATCCGGCCACAGCGTATCCTGCAACATCTGCATCAGTGCCTTACTGGCCATCGGACCACGCCAGACCATGGCATTTTCATCAGTAACCAAATAACCAATCGAGTTGGTCGCCAGACCATGCGCCATAATCGGCGACATGTGTACGCCATCCGGTGACGTCGGGCGTTCATCTTCAGTACCCAACATATTTGGCACCGACGGTCCGTAAATATCCGCATCAAGAATCCCGACTTTGCCGCCCTCAGCCGCCAGCGCCAGCGCCAGATTCACCGCAGTGGTCGATTTCCCGACGCCGCCTTTTCCCGAACTGACCGCCAGAATATTGCGCACCCCTTTAATACCCGGCTGATCATTGGCTCGTTTCAGGGTGGCGATGTCGTGACGCAGGGTCCACTGGATTGCCGATGCACCGGTTACCCGCAGCAGTTCGCCGCTGGTTTCCTCTTTCAAAATCTCAAAACCGCTTTTCCAGGCGAAGGGCAGCGTCAGGTCGATATGTAAAACGTCGTCCATTAACACGCAATGATGCAATGCCTTAATGGCGTTGAGATCTTTTTGCAGGGTTGAATGACGAAAGGTGGCCAGTACGCCGGTCACTAGTGCGCGCAGCCCCGCGGGGGTGGTCTGCTGTGGGGATTGAGATGTCATCCCGGCTCCTTGAAACTGGTTATCAGACTATTTATTAAACGACTTATTCTTTAAATAGCATAACAGAAGGTTCATGCAGAGATCCCCCGTTTGTTTACGAGGGGCGGCGCTTTCGGTTAACATCAATCCCCCTGATTTCAACAACAGAAAGCAAGCTCTTACTATGGCTCAAGTCGCGAAAAAAATTTTGGTAACCTGTGCACTTCCGTACGCCAACGGATCCATCCATCTCGGTCACATGCTCGAGCACATCCAGGCTGACGTCTGGGTTCGTTTCCAGCGAATGCGCGGCCATGAGGTGCACTTCATCTGTGCGGACGATGCGCACGGCACGCCGATTATGCTGAAAGCTCAGCAACTCGGTATTAAGCCGGAAGAGATGATTGCCGAAATGAGCCAGGAGCATCAGAAAGATTTCGCCGGCTTTGGCATCAGCTACGACAACTATCACTCCACGCACAGCGACGAAAACCGTGAGCTGTCCGAGCTGATTTATGGTCGTCTGAAAGAAAATGGCTTCATCAAGAATCGCACCATTTCTCAGCTGTACGATCCGGAGAAAGGCATGTTCCTGCCTGACCGCTTCGTCAAAGGCACCTGCCCGAAATGTAAATCACCGGATCAGTACGGCGATAACTGCGAAGTTTGCGGCGCGACTTACAGCCCGACTGAACTGATCGAGCCGAAATCCGTGGTGTCCGGCGCGACGCCGGTCATGCGTGAGTCCGAGCACTACTTCTTCGACCTTCCAGAATTTAGCGCCATGTTGCAGGCGTGGACCCGTTCCGGCGCATTGCAGGAGCAGGTCGCCAATAAAATGCAGGAATGGTTTGAATCCGGCTTGCAACAGTGGGATATCTCCCGTGATGCGCCTTACTTCGGTTTCGAAATTCCGGATGCGCCGGGCAAATTTTTCTACGTCTGGCTGGATGCGCCAATCGGCTACATGGGTTCATTCAAAAACCTGTGCGACCGTCGCGGCGATCTGAACTTCGACGAGTTCTGGAAAAAAGATTCCACCACCGAGCTGTATCACTTCATCGGTAAAGACATCGTTTATTTCCACAGCCTGTTCTGGCCGGCGATGCTTGAGGGCAGTAATTTCCGTAAACCGACCAATCTGTTCGTTCATGGTTACGTCACGGTTAACGGTGCGAAGATGTCTAAATCGCGCGGCACGTTTATCAAGGCCAGCACCTATCTGAACCATCTGGATGCGGACTGCCTGCGTTATTACTACACCGCCAAACTGTCTTCGCGTATCGACGATATCGACCTGAATCTGGAAGATTTCGTGCAGCGCGTGAATGCCGATATCGTCAACAAAGTGGTGAATCTGGCGTCCCGTAATGCCGGTTTTATCGCCAAACGCTTTGACGGCAAACTGGCAGATAAGCTGGCTGACGAAGCGCTGTACAAAACCTTCACCGATGCGGCGGAAAGCATCGCGCAGGCCTACGACAGCCGCGAGTCTGGTCGCGCCATCCGTGAAATCATGGCGCTGGCCGATCTGGCTAACCGTTATGTGGATGAGCAGGCACCGTGGGTAGTGGCAAAACAGGATGGCCGCGACGCTGACTTGCAGGCGATTTGCTCAATGGGCATTAACCTGTTCCGTGTGCTGATGACCTACCTGAAACCGGTTCTGCCCTCGCTGGCCGAACGGACCGAAGCATTCCTTAACAACGAACTGAGCTGGGATTCCATTGCTCAGCCGTTGCTGTCGCACCAGGTCAATCCATTCAAAGCACTGTTTAACCGCATTGAGCTGGATAAAGTGGCAGCGATGGTCGATGCCTCAAAAGAAGATATTGCGGCGGCGAACGCGACCGTAGTGACAGGTCCGCTGGCGGATGACCCGATTCAGGAAACCATCACCTTTGATGATTTCGCTAAAGTCGACATGCGGATCGCGCTGATTAAAAGTGCTGATTTCGTGGAAGGTTCGGACAAACTGCTGCGGCTGCAACTCGATTTGGGCGGCGAAACGCGCCAGATTTTCTCCGGCATTCGCTCTGCATATCCTGATCCAAAACTGCTGGAAGGCCGCCTGACCATCATGGTCGCAAACCTTGCACCGCGTAAAATGCGTTTTGGTATCTCCGAAGGGATGGTGATGGCAGCGGGTCCTGGTGGGAAAGACATCTTCCTGCTCAGCCCGGATTCCGGCGCACAGCCGGGGATGCAAGTGAAGTAAAAGCTCATAACTGCACCTCCCCCTGCGAAGGGGGAGGAAGCAAAATCATTTAGGCCAGTTCGGCCATACGCTGCGTGGATACTCCCTGTCGATATCCGATTTCGCAAGCCCAATATCCTTCAACTGATCCGTACTCAGCGAATGCAAAATCTTGCGGCTGACCCGGCGCTCATTCCAGCTGTAAATAGCGGCATACACTTGCCCGGCTAGCCCCGCTTTTTTGACCGGCGTCTGTACGGTATGTAACGGCGCAACGGTATCTGTTGCAATAACTCGTTCACAAACAACAATTTCACACGCTGCAAACTGACGTTCTTCAATGATATTTTTCATATTCTGCCCCTGTTAACGACCTGACAACAGGATCGGATAAACGGCCAAAACATTACAGATTCAGATTTTTAGTATTTCAACCATACAGATCTGGATTAGATGACAGATACAGGGTTAGATTGATTGCATCTGTACTGTTTTCTTTGCGCAGGAGTTGAGAAAAAGATAATGAACCGTTATGAAAATCTGGCAAACGTATTGAGCGACCGCATCGAGCAAGGTTTGTATCCCGCCGGTATCCGCCTGCCGTCGGTGCGCGTACTGAGCAGTGAACACGGCGTCAGCGTGAGTACGGTGCAGCAGGCTTACCGCGTGCTGGAGGAAAAACAACTGGTCGAAGCTCGCCCAAAATCCGGTTATTTTGTGAAAGGTGCACGCCTCCAGGCCGCCCTGCCCTCCGGCTGTCGCCCTGCGCAGCGCCCGGTGGAGATCTCCCAGTGGGAACAGGTGCTGGATCTCATCACTTCGCCACACCGGCCAGGCGTCGTGCAGCTGGGTCGCGGCTCGCCGGACGTTACCGCGCCCACCCTCAAACCGCTCAGCCGCCTGATGGGTCGCGCTGGTCAGCATCAGAATCTCAACGCGTTTCATTACGACAGCATCTACGGTTCGGAAGATTTACGGGAACAAATTGCCCGTCTGCTGATCGACAGCGGCAGCCACATGGATGCCAGCAATATTCTGATCACCACCGGCTGTCACGAAGCGCTGTCGATAGCCATCCGGTCGGTGTGCGAGCATGGCGATATTGTGGCGGTGGATTCGCCGAGTTTTCACGGTGCGATGCAAACTCTGAAAGGCTTCGGCATGAAAGCGCTGGAAATCCCTACCGATCCGGTCACGGGCATCAGTCTGGAAGCACTGGAAATGGCGCTGGAACAGTGGCCAATCAAAGCTATTCAGCTGACGCCCAACTGCAACAATCCGCTTGGCTACAACATGCCGGACGAACGTAAAAAAGGTCTGCTGCGTCTGGCACAGCGCTACGATATCGCCATTATCGAAGACGATGTCTATGGCGAACTGGCGTATCAGTATCCCCGCCCGGCCACCATTACCTCATTTGATGAGGACGGTCGCGTGCTGCTGTGCAGTTCTTTTTCCAAAACGCTGGCACCCGGC
The DNA here is from genome assembly GCF_003263515.1 of Rahnella inusitata. Lineage (GTDB taxonomy): Bacteria > Pseudomonadota > Gammaproteobacteria > Enterobacterales > Enterobacteriaceae > Rahnella > Rahnella inusitata. The sequence continues at coordinate 83,151 of NZ_JYDE01000004.1, forward strand.
CTGCGCGTCGGCTGGATTGCACCGGGGCGTTATCACGACCGCGCGATCCATATGAAATACATCACCACCGGCGCGTCCGCCACGCTGCCGCAAATTGCTATTGCCGACTTCATCAAGCAGGGGCATTACCTGGTGCATTTACGCCGTATGCGCAATCAGTACCAGCGCAACCTGTGTACCATGACCGACTGGGTGATGAAGTATTTCCCGTGCGGTACACGCGTCAGCCGCCCTCAGGGCGGTTTTCTGCTGTGGATCGAACTTGATGAACGCGTCGATACGCTGCGGTTAAATCGCTTGCTGGAAGAACATAGCGTGCAGATCGCCATCGGCTCGATATTCTCCGCGTCGGGAAAATACCGTAATTGCCTGCGAATGAATTACGCCCAGACCCTGACTGCCAAAACCGAGCGCGCGGTACAGCGTGTGGGAATATTAGCGTCACAAATGCTGGAAAGTTGCTAAACGCCACCCGGAGAAATTGTCATCGTGCAGATAGAACCGTTACCGCCCCTGAACACGCTGGTGGCGTTTGAATGTGTGGCGCGCTATTGCAGTTTTTCCCGCGCCGCCGAAGAGCTGAACCTGACGCAAAGCGCCATCAGCCGCCAGATTATCCAGCTGGAAGAGATGCTCGGCTGTAAACTATTCCAGCGCGCTCAGCGCAAAACTACGCTGACGCCGCGCGGAGAGATCTATGCACAACAGGTGCGTAAACTGCTTGGCGACATTTCGCAGTCAACCGCCGAAGTCATGGGCTGGAACGGCCTGCCGCAGGTGACGCTGGCCTGCACCAGCGCGATGAGCGGGCTGTGGCTTTCGTCGCGGCTATCCACGCTGCGCCAGCTGATGCCGGATTTACAAATTCGCATGAAAATCTCCGACAGTTTTTCCGACCTGAAATCCTCAGAATTCGATCTGGCGATTTTCTACCTGCGCGAACCCCCTGCAGGCTATCACGTCGAGGCACTGTTCGATGAAGTCTGCTATCCCATGTGCTCACCGGAATTCCTCACCCGCCTTCCCCCACAGGCCAGCGCGGCAGATTTACTGGAGCAAACATTGCTGATTCAGGACGACCCGCAACGTGAGTGGACCGGCTGGCGAGACTGGTTTGCCTCGCAGGATATCGGCCACGTCTCGCCCCGCCGCACCTGGCGTGCCAACAACTACCCGTTTCTGGTGCAGTCAGCGGTGCTGGGGGATGGCATTTTACTGGGCTGGGAAGGGCTGGTGCAGGATTACGTCAACAGCGGGCAACTGGTCGCCGCGCATCCCGGTAAGCTGACCGCCGCCGGAAAATGCTACATGCTTACGCCGCAGGACAGATTCCTCAAACCAGTGGTGCATAAGGTGATTAACTGGCTGAAAAAGCCATGAAATGTAGCGCCTCCCCTTTAGCAGGTGAGGCGTTAAATAATAAAACTCTGATGTGTTAATTAAATATCCATCGGCGGTATTTTATTTTTCTCCAGATAACGGCGCTTTCTCGCAGAATTCATGCCAATTAATGTGAACAACAGCCAGCATGACTGCGAAATACAGGAGGCAAGGTTAAAATCATGGCTCAAAGAATACAGCCCGAACACACCGCCGATAATATTAAGATATGCGTAAGTATTAGCATCAACCGCTAGTCTGCGCATCTGGACCAACGCATAAGCCAGAAGATAACAAAACACACCAATTAACCCGACCACCGTATGCAGTTCCACCGGCCCTTTCCCTTTGCGAACGTTCATTACCCAGAAAAATAAAGCTTTTCAGGGTGTTCTGCCGCGCATTTTTCGCATACCCTCATGATAAATTCTCATGCCAGTAACGCAGAGTGTTTTGATATAAATCAGGCAGGCAAACCATTGCGCCCATTTGATACACCAGGGATATTTCACTTGCACCTATAAAATTTCAGCACGCCACCATGGAGAAAATAATGAAAGATAATAATTCCCCTTTGACGAAATTAATGCAGGATGCACAACTTAGCCGACGCGGCTTTATTACCAGCGCTTCCGCTGTGGGTATTACTACTGCATGGGGATTATCGCCTTTCTCCGCGTTTGCAGCCGAGCCTAAAAAAGGCGGCGTATTAAAACTGGGTATGTCAGGCGGAAATACCAGCGATACGCTTGACCCGACATTATTCAGCGACTGGGTGCCCTTAAATCAGGCATATATGCTGATGAACGGCCTGATCGAAATTGATGAAAATAACCAGGCCACGCCGGAACTGTTCTCTAAGTGGGAAGCCAAACCGGGTGCAGCAGAGTGGATTTTTACCGTCCGTGAGGGCGTCACTTTTCACAACGGTAAGAAGCTGGACGCCGACGATATTCTTTACTCCATCAACCTGCACCGCGGTGACAAATCTAAAAGTGCCATCAAAACCCAGCTTGCGCCCATTACCGGCCTGACCAAACAGGGTGACAACCAGATCCTTATAACTCTCGACGGTGGCAATGCCGACCTGCCCTACCTGCTGGCGGATTACCATCTGGTGGTGGTACCGAACGGTTTTACCGACTGGTCCCACCCGATTGGCACCGGCGGTTTCATTTTTGATCAGTACGAGCCGGGCGTACGCTCGCTGTTCAAACGTAACCCGAACTACTGGAAGCCGGATCGCGCATTTGTCGATGCTGTGGAAGTGCTGGTGATCAACGACCCGACGGCGCGCACCAACGCCCTGATTTCCGGGCAGGTTCACGCCATTAACCGTGTTGATTTCAAAACCGTCGATTTTCTCAAACGCAGCCCGGCGCTCAATATCATTCGTTCTGCCGGCGGCCAGCACTTTACCTTCCTGATGGATTGCAGCGTCGCACCGTACAACAACAACGACGTGCGCATGGCGATAAAATACGGCATCGACCGGCAGAAAATCCTCGATACCGTGCTGCGCGGCTACGGCTCGCTGGGTAACGATCACCCGATCCCGAAAACCGACCGCTTCTTCAATCACAACCTTGAGCAGCGCGCTTACGATCCAGACAAATCAGCGTTCTATCTGAAAAAAGCCGGTCTGACGGATCTCAAAATAGAGCTTTCCTCCTCCGATGCCGCCTTTGCCGGGGCGTTAGACGCTGCGGCCCTGTTCCAGGGACAAGCGCAAAAAGGTGGGATTCAGGTCAACATCAAACGACAGCCCGCCGACAGTTACTGGGACGACGTGTGGATGAAAGCGCCGTTCAGCATGGGCTATTGGGGTGGCCGTCCGACGGCGGATCAGATGTTCTCTACCGCCTATCAGTCCACCGCCAAATGGAACGATACCCACTGGAAAGATGAGAAGTTCGACGCCCTGCTCCTTCAGGCGCGTTCACTGCTCGATGAAAGCAAACGTGCCGAAATCTACGGCGAGTTGCAAAGTATTGTGCGTGACAACGGCGGTGCGATGATCCCGCTGTTTGGCGATTATCTCGATGCGGCGAGTAAAAAAGTCGGCGGTATCAAACCGCACCCGATGTTTAACTTCATGGGTGGTCGTCTGGCCGAGCGCGTCTGGCTGGAGGCATGATGAAGAAGAGGATTTTACAGCGTGTGCTGCTCGGTATTATCACGCTGTGGCTGGTGTCGGTGCTGATTTTTATCGGCACCGAAATGTTGCCCGGTGACGTGGCGACGGCCATTTTAGGCCAGAGCGCCACGCCGGAAACCGTGGCGGCGCTGCGCCTGCAACTGGGGCTAGATGAGCCGTCAGTGCTGCGTTATCTGCACTGGCTGGCGGGCATTATGCACGGCGATTTAGGACATTCGCTGGCCAACGGTCGTCAGATCAGCGACGAGCTGCTGCCGCGTCTGGGCAACACGCTGTTTCTGGCGGGTTATGCCGCAGTGATCGCCATTCCGCTGGCGGTAGGTTTAGGCATCGCCTCGGCTATCTGGCGCGGTTCGGTCTTTGACAGGCTGGCGAATACCCTGACGCTCATCAGCATTTCCGTGCCGGAGTTTTTCGTCGGTTACATTCTGGTGATTGCCTTCGCCATCCGTCTGACCTGGTTTCCCAGTCTGGCGATGGTGGACAGTTCTTCGACCCTGGCCGACCGGCTGTATGTCTGCACCCTGCCGATGCTCACCCTGACGCTGGTGGTCCTTGCGCATATGTTGCGCATGACCCGCGCCTCAGTCACGGCGGTGATGTCCAGCCCGTACATTGAAAGCGCGGTACTCAAGGGCATTCCGCGCTGGCGCATTGTGGTCTCACACGCCTTGCCCAACGCCCTCGCACCGATCATTAACGTTGTGGCGTTCAACCTCGCGTATCTGGTGGTCGGGGTGATCCTGGTGGAAGTGGTGTTTGTCTATCCGGGTATCGGTCAGTACATGGTCGATGCCGTGACCAAGCGCGATCTGCCGGTGGTTCAGGCCTGTGGCCTGCTGTTCGGTGGCACCTATATTTTCCTCAACACCACCGCCGATTTACTGGCGATCTGGTGCAATCCACGCCTGCGCCATGCGCGCTAAAAAGAGGGACATCATGAACCGTTATTTCATTAATATCCCGCTGTCGGCCTGGATTGGCATTGTGATTATTGCGGTAAATTTGCTGGCGGCAGTATTTGCGCCGTGGCTTGCGCCGCATAGCGAAACCGAACAGGTCGGCGATATCTGGCTGCTGCCTTCTGCCGCCACGCCGTTTGGCACTGACAGCCTCGGTCGAGATATGCTCTCACGCATCCTGTTTGGCGCACGTACCACCATTGCCATCGCGCTGACCATCACCTTCAGCTCCTTCATCATTGGTATCGTCACCGGCTTTACCGCCGCGATTTACGGCAAATGGGTGGACGTTGTGCTGTCGCGCATCGTCGATACCGTGATGTCAATTCCGGTGCTGATTTTCGCCCTGATCGTCCTTTCGGTGATGGGCACCTCGATCCCGGTGCTGGTGCTGACCATCGCCCTGCTCGACGCCACCCGCGTGTTTCGTCTGGCGCGGCTGGTGGCGCAGGCGATTGTCTGTCAGGAATATGTGGAAGCAGCTCGTCTGCGCGGTGAAGGCCTGCGCTGGGTGCTGTTTAACGAGATCCTGCCCAACGCCCTGCCGCCACTGCTGGCAGAATTCGGGATGCGTTTCTGCTTTACCTTCCTGTTTATCGCGGGCTTAAGTTTCTTAGGATTGGGCATCCAGCCGCCGTATGCCGACTGGGGCAGCATGGTGCGCGACAACGCGCAGGCGATTAACTTCGGCCAGTTCGCCCCGCTGTATCCGGCGGCGGCAATTGCCCTGCTGACCATTGGCGTTAATCTGGTGGTCGACTGGCTGCTGGCACGCAACAGCCTGCCGCATGGAGATGAAGCATGACCCGTACAATTTTGGAGATGCGCGGACTGCGCATCGAAACCCTCGATGGCTCCCCGCTGGTGCAGGATATTTCGCTGAAACTGGCGGCGGGCGAAGTACTGGGGCTTATCGGCGAATCCGGTGCCGGTAAATCGACTATCGGACTGGCGGCGCTGGGTTATGCGCGTCAGGGCTGCCGGATTGCCGGAGGAGAAGTGTTTCTCGACGGCACCGACATCGTTTCGCAACCTTCCCGCGTTAAACAGGAATGGCGCGGACGCCGCGTGGCATATGTCGCACAAAGCGCAGCCGCCGCATTTAATCCGGCGCTCACTATCGGAAAACAGGTCTGCGAGGGCCCGATTCGTCACGGCCTGATGAACAAAGAAGAGAGCCGCCAGTGGGCGATTTCTCTGTTCCGCTCGCTGGATTTGCCGGATCCGGAAAACATCGGCAAACGCTATCCGCATCAGCTTTCCGGCGGACAACTGCAACGGGCGATGGCCGCGATGGCGATGTCCTGCAAGCCTGATTTGCTGATCATGGACGAACCCACGACCGCGCTGGATGTCACCACGCAGATTGAAGTGCTGGTGATGCTGCGCAAACTGGTGCGCGAGTTCAACACCGCTGCGCTGTACATCACTCACGATCTGGCCGTGGTTGCCCAGCTCGCCGACCGTATTATGGTGTTGCGTCACGGCAAAGAAGTGGAAACCGGTGATACGCAAACTATCCTGGAAAATCCGCAGCAGGAATACACCCGCAGGCTGGTGGCCGAACGCGAACATGCGCTCACGCCACTGGCAGACGGCCATGCGTCCTCCGGCCAGCCGCTGCTGTCCATGCAAAAAATCAGTACCGGTTACAATGGTCAGCGCGTGGTGCATGACGTGAGTTTGCAACTACTGCGCGGAAAAACGCTGGCGATCATCGGCGAATCCGGCAGCGGAAAAAGCACGCTGGCGCGCGCGCTGGTCGGGCTGTTGCCGGACACCGAGGGCACGACAGATTTCGACGGCATGTCGCTTTCGCACAATTATCAGAAGCGCGACAAAGAGACGCTGCGCCGGATGCAAATGATTTATCAGCTTCCCGACGTGGCGCTGAACCCGCGCCAGACATTGCTGGACATCATCGGCCGCCCGCTTAATTTCTATTTTGGCATGAACAAAAAGCAGGTTCGTGAACGCGTGGAAGAGTTGCTGCGCCTGACCGAGTTGCCGGTGAAGCTGGTCGACCGTCGCCCCAGCGAACTCTCCGGCGGGCAGAAGCAGCGCGTGTGTATCGCACGTGCACTGGCCGCGCAGCCGGAGCTGATTATCTGCGATGAAGCGACGTCGGCGCTCGACCCGCTGGTCGCCGAAGAAGTGCTGAATCTGCTGCGGCGACTGCAGCAACAACTGGGGCTGTCTTACCTGTTCATCACTCATGATCTGGGTACAGTCAAACGCATCGCCCATCAGGTCGCGGTGATGTATCAGGGCAAAGTGGTCGCCAGCGGGGATACCGACGTGGTCTTCCGCGCGCCAATGCACAGCTATACCGAAAAACTGCTGACCTCCGTACCGGAAATGCGCACAAGCTGGCTGGACGACGTACTCGCCCTGCGCAACGTTCCGCTTGCGGCGTCAGCCCTGCCTTCGACAGGAGTCTTATGAGCACCAAACGCATCGTGACCCAATTCCCTCACGCCGTCACCGTGACCGAACACCTGTGGATCCCGCTCGGTGACGGCACGCGCCTCGCCGCCCGCCTCTGGCTGCCGGATGACGCCGCACGCCAGCCGGTTCCGGCGATCCTCGAATACATTCCTTACCGCAAACGCGACGGCACCCGTACCCGCGACGAACCGATGCATGGTTTCTTTGCCGGCAACGGCTACGCGGTACTGCGCGTAGACATGCGCGGCAGCGGCGAATCCGACGGCCTGCTGGCCGACGAATATCTGTTGCAGGAACAGGACGACGCACTGGAAGTGATTGACTGGATCACGCAGCAAAGCTGGTGCAGCGGCAACGTCGGCATGATGGGTAAATCCTGGGGCGGCTTTAACGGTTTGCAGGTCGCCGCGCGCCGCCCTCCTGCGCTGAAAGCCGTCATCACCGTCTGTTCCACCGATGACCGTTACGCCGACGATATTCACTACAAAGGCGGTTGTTTGCTCAACGATAACCTTTGGTGGGGCGGCATTATGCTGGCGTACCAGAGCCGTCCGGCAGACCCGGCGCTGGTGGGTGACAGCTGGTATAAAGACTGGATCAACCGTCTGGAAAATATGCCGTTCTTCCCCGCATTGTGGATGGAGCATCCGCTGCGCGATGCCTACTGGCAGCACGGTTCGGTATGCGAAGACTGGTCAGCCATTCAATGTCCGGTGATGGCCATCGGTGGCTGGGCGGATGCGTACAGTAACGCCGTGTTCCGTCTGATGGATAATTTACAGGTACCGCGTCGCGCCATTCTTGGCCCGTGGGCGCATATCTATCCGCAGGACGGCACTCCTGAACCGGCAATCGGATTCCTGCAGGAAGCGGTTCGCTGGTGGGATCACTGGCTGAAAGACGAAGACAACGGCGCGATGGACGGCCCGATGATCCAGACCTGGTTGCAGGACAGCCAGCCGCCGTCGGCCATGCGGCCGGTCAGTCGTGGCGAGTGGGTTGGATTTGATCGCGGTACCGCCAGCAATGTGCATCACAGCCCCCGCTGGCTGACGCGCGGCCAGCTGAATACCCAACCTGACGCCGACGCGGGCGTCATCAACCTGTGTTCACCGCAGAACCACGGCCTGATGGCCGGTGAATGGATGGGCGCAGGCGTACCCGGCGAAATGCCGCCGGATCAGCGCGTCGATGACGGCATGGCCGAGTTTTTCGACGGCGAACCGCTGGCAGAACCGCTGACGATTTTCGGTTTCCCGCAGTTCACCGTCGAGCTGAGCAGCGATAAACCTGCTGCGATGCTTTACGTTCGTCTTTCCGACGTCGCCCCCGACGGCTCGGTCAACCGCGTCACCCACGGCTGGCTGAACCTGTCGCATCTTCAGGGTCATGATAAATCGGTCCCGCTGATCCCCGGTCAAAAGGTGAAAGTTCCGGTGCAACTGGACGGCATCGCCCACCGCTTTGCTGCCGGAAACCGGATGCGGATTTCGCTGGCCACCACGTTCTGGCCGATGATCTGGCCCATGGCGGAAGCAGCGACGCTCACCGTTGACCTGCACAGCGCGCAGCTTATTCTGCCGGTGTGTGCTCAGCCGGTCAGCATCACCGGGCCGATTGCCGAACCTCAAAGCGCCGTCCCGACGCCGCAAACCCTGCTGTCGCCGGGTCGCGTTGATCGCAACATCACCTATGATTTCCTCACCGATAGCTGGACCAGCGTCACTCACGGCGTTGGCGGCGTGTTCGGCGAAGGTGTCTATCGTTTCGATGATATCGACACCACGGTGGATCATAACCTGCGCCGCGAACTGACGGTCAGTAACGACGATCCGCTTTCTGCGCGCTATCTGCTGACACAGACCATGAAAATGGGCCGCGAAGGCTGGTGGATGGAAGCCGTCATCACGCTGGAGATGCGCAGCGACCTGACGCACTTTATCGTCAGCGGGGATATGGTGGTGAGTCTGAATGGCGAGGAAGAGGTGAGCCGCTACTGGCATGAGAAAGTGAGGCGTTAAATGCCTGTTTCGATCAAACTTTCATCTCCTGGCTAAGGAAGCCCTTCGCTCCACGGATGACGATCGCGTATAGTGGCGTCCGCCCTGCTGAGGCTCACATTGCAAAATCTTCCAAAGGAACTGGATATGAAAAAACTTGCCGGACTCTTGTTATGGGTGGCGTTCAGCGCCACCGCTTCACAACCTTCCGTTACGCCGCAAAGCTTGCAGGCTTCAATAGATAAAATCGGCGCGGCGGAGACTATTCGCGGCCTTGATGAAAAAGGGATCAATACTCTCAGTGAAGGGATCCTCAACGCTGATACGCAGTGGATCGCGTTAGTGCCTAAACTGGCGCCGGGACTTGAGGGCGGAAACGCCACGACGGTTGCGGAGGCGCTGGCTAACGCACTCCCTAAAAATGCCCCGGCGGTCATTGACGCTATCTCAGTGAAGAAAAACACGGATTTCCCAGGCCGTAACACCGTGTGTACCATGCCTTTCAGTGGCAAAGATGACAACTGGCTTGCGCGCTACTACAAGCAGAGTCACGCGGCGCTGAAAAAACTGGGCACCGCAGGAAAACCCTGTAATGACCAGCTGGAGCAGGCTATCAGCGGGCTTAAGAATACTTCGACGCAACAACAGCATTCTCGTTTGAATCGTCAAAAACTGACCCCCGAACTGATTCTACAAGCCATTGATCGCGATGGCGTCGATGATGTTATCAGCCAGCTGTCGGCAAAACAGCGTGCCAATATCGGCGAGGCTATCGCGCAAGGTAAACGTGAGTGGTTGCTGGTCGCCGATTCACTGGCAGAAAGTAAAGATGCACCGATGCACTCGATGCTTCTTACTGCGCTGGCGAAAGCATTATCGCAAAATCCGGGGGATGTGCTGACCGTCGCGAAAGGTCATGTTGACGCCGATCTCCTGTGCGGCATGCCCTTTCCCGAAGCCAGTAAAAGTGAGCTGATGCAGTATTATCAGGCCACCCGCAAAGCCTTGCTAAAAATTCGCAGGCGCGGCGAAGCCTGTCTGGCAGTTCTCGACCAGGAGCAGAGTACCCTGGTGAACTCACCGGGCGATCGGTAAGATTCTCTCAAAAACTGCGCCATCTTTCGTCACCGGATGGCGCAACGAAACAGATGAACGTACATCCCCTCACACCTCAGGAATGATCGCCGTAATGTCCCGGCTTTGCAGAATACGGCCATCCTGCGCCTGTAACTCGATTTGGCGCAGCGGCTGACGGCTTTGGGTGTCGATCAGACGCGTGCAGGCCTCGCCTTCTTCGAACAAATATTCGCTGCCCCACTGCCCTAATGCCACGAGGATCGGCTGGAGCGCCAGACCTTTTTCAGTCAGCACATAATCCTGATACGCCGAACCATCGGCGGCCGGTTCCACTTTCAAAATGCCTTCTGCCACCAGCGTTTTCAGCCGCGTGCTGAGGATGTTTTTCGCCGCACCGAGGCTGCGCTGAAACTCACTGAAACGCGTCATGCCGCGCATTGCGTCGCGGACAATCAGCAGCGTCCACCAGTCACCGATCAAATCCAGCGCCCGGGCGGTCGGGCAAGGCGTATTTTCCAGACGGGTACGTTTCAAGGGCACCTCCTGCTTAAATAATCTGGTTGCATTATAAAACCACTGGTGATAAAAATCATCTGGTTTCATAATTAAACCACTTAGCCTATCCCTTTACTTTGAGGTTCTGCCCATGTCTCATTCAAATTCCGCTTCCTCCGTTGCTCTCATCACCGGCGCATCCAGCGGTATCGGTGCCACTTACGCCGACCGTCTGGCAAAACGCGGTTACGATCTGGTGCTGGTCGCGCGCGATGCCGCCCGTCTGGATTCTCTGGCGCAACGCCTGCAGCAAGAAACCGGTGTCAACGTCACCGTGCTGCCCGCCGATCTGACCCGCAGCGAAGATCTGGCGCGAGTTGAAACCTTTATCCGCGCCAATCCGCAAATCTCTTTGCTGGTGAATAATGCGGGCGCCTCGCTGCCGGGCGGTTTTGAGAACAGCGACGCCGATGCCATCGAGAATCTGATTACCCTGAACGTCACCTCGGTTGCCCGCCTCTCCCGCGTGGCGTTCGAAGGTTTGCTGAAACACAAAGAAGGCGCGATCATTAATATCGCTTCTGTGATGGCACTGGCGCCCGAGCTGCAATCGGCCGTCTATTCCGCCACTAAAGCCTTTGTTCTGACTTTCAGCCAGACGCTGCAATTTGAGATGGCAGAGCGCGGTTTGTACGTTCAGGCGGTGCTGCCTGCCGCGACGCGCACTGAAATCTGGGCGCGCTCAGGTAAGAATATCGACGAAGTACCGGGCGTGATGGAAGTCGGTGAGCTGGTGGATGCGGCGCTGCTGGGCTTTGATCGCAAAGAAAAAATCACTATCCCGCCGCTGCATGATGAAAAACAGTGGAATGATTTCGACGCCCTGCGCGGGGCAATGCTGCCGAACTTCCTACAATCCCAGGCGGCGCCGCGTTACAAATCCTGACCGTCTCACATTGACCAGTAACAACAATTTGCTGGTCAACCGATGTTCGCTTTGCAAATATAACAATACGTTAACTTTGTGAAGTGAATACGATGACCGAATTTGTAATTGCCGTACCCAAAACGCCTTCTCTGGCCGTTGAAGGCCAGAGTGCACGTTTCCCCTTACGCCGCGTTTACTGCGTAGGCCGCAACTATTCCGAGCACGCCCGCGAAATGGGCCACGACCCCGATCGCGAGCCGCCGTTCTTCTTCTCCAAGCCTGCCGACGCCGTGGTTCCGGCCAGTGGCAGCGTGCCTTATCCGACCCTGACTGAAGATTTGCATTACGAAGTCGAGTTGGTCGTGGCCATCGCTCAGGGCGGTAAAAATATCGCTGTCGCCGATGCGCTGTCGCATGTCTGGGGTTATACCGTAGGTGTTGACCTGACCCGCCGCGACCTGCAGGCACAGGCAAAAAAAATGGGCCGTCCGTGGGATTTCGCCAAAGGGTTTGATGCCTCCGCACCCGCCAGTCCGCTGCTGCCGGTCAGTCAGACCGGTCATCCTGCAACAGGGAAAATCTGGCTGGATGTGAATGGTGAGCAGCGGCAGCGCGGCGATTTAAGCGATCAGATCTGGCAGGTGGCGGACGTCATCAGTTATTTGTCACAGGCGGTAGAATTGCAGCCCGGTGATTTGATTTACACCGGCACGCCTGCGGGCGTGGGTGCGGTGCAGCGCGGTGATGTGATCACCGGCGGCATCGAAGGCCTGAGCGATTTCAGCTTTACGCTGGCCTGACCGTCTTACCGGACGCCTGATGTCAGGCGTCCGTCTCTCCAATTTTCTTCTTCATGTCTTCTTCGATAAGTGGGATCAGTTTTTCAAACGCGCATGCGCTGGCCGGGTCAAACAGTGACAGCGTCTCAATCTGGCTGAGTAAAATCACCTTGCGGAAATTCAACACGTTCACCGGTTCCGACACCGGCGTAATGCCGTGATCGCGGTAATAGCGGGCATAGTTATGCTCAACGCGCAGCTCCAGGGTGTCTTTGTCGCAATAGCCGCTGACCATCGGGATCACCACCACGTTGTCTGATGACGACGTTTCACAACGCGCGGTATGGACCATGCCGATGTAGACGCGGCGCGACTGGAGCGTGATAAACACCATGTCTCCCTGCTCCATGCACTGATACAAAATGCCTTCCACGCCGTTGGCGCGCGTCAGCTGCTTATAAAGCTTTCTGCGCCCGGCAGTGTTGAGCCGCAGGCCGGCTGACCAGGTGGTGCGCACCAGACAAAGCATCACCGACACCGCCAGCATAATGACCACCGGAGCCTGAATGCCGAGGAAACTCCAGTTAATGAAATCGCGGTGATAATGCACGTCCTGATGCAAATGTGGCAACGCGGGCAGCCAGTTGATCACCCCGGAAATGCCCCACAACGCCATGTAGACCAGCGCAATAACCAGCACGCCCTGTAACACGAAGATGCAGCCGTAGAGCGCGACCAGAAAATAGACGTCCCAGCCGAAGGTGCGTTTAAGTTTGAAACGCGATGAGATGTCGCGGGTGGTGTACCAGTACCCGCAGACCATTAACACCATGAAGACCGCCGTCGCCATTACAGCACGCTCATGCGTTTGACGTGACGGGCGAAGTCTTTCTGCATGTCCTCATTGGCGGGATTTACTGAAGCGGTACCGTTTTCATCAATTAAAATGCGTTCGCCTTCTTCCAGCGTATTTTCAATATCAGCGGCGCTGAACAACCCAAGAAATTGCTCGGGGCTGGAAAAAATTTGTAGCAGGATCCTAAACATGCGTCTCTCTTGTCTTTGCAAAGACCTAAGACTAGCCAACTCAGAAAGAAATGGGGGAAAGACCGGGCAGTTTCGGAGTATTTACTTTTGCAACGCTGACGTCGCAACATAAAAAAGGGCCGCCTTGCGGCAGCCCTGAGTCTTCATCGTCATATGACGGGAAGAATTACTTCACTTCTGCGCCGTCGTGATGCGCATCTTCATGGGCAATCTGAGCTTCTTTAACTTCAGCCGCGCGTTTACGCAGACCAATCCAACCCAGCACCAGCAGAATGATCAGCACCGGAATGGTCGCGATAGTATAGGTGCCGTTCGGGTAGTCAAACGCCATCAGTACCAGCACGCTGGCCAGGAACGCCAGCGTCAGCCAGGAAGTCACGGGTGCCCACGGCATTTTGAAGGACACGTCTTTGGCACGGCCTTCTTTGATAGCAGTACGCAGCTTCATCTGGCAGACAATGATAAATGCCCATGAACTGAGGATGCCCAATGATGCGACGTTCAGAACAATTTCAAATACCTGCGATGGCACGTAGTAGTTCAGCACCACGCCGATGATGTAAATCCCGACGGTCACCAGAATGCCCGCGTAAGGCACCTGCTGCGCACTCATCTTCGACATGAATTTCGGCGCAGATCCGCCCATCGACAGCGAACGCAGAATACGACCGGTGGAGTACAGGCCAGAGTTCAGGCTCGACAGTGCGGCAGTCAGCACCACGATGTTCATGATTGTCCCGATATACGGCACGCCCAGCTTACTGAAGAAGGTCACGAACGGACTCTGACCCGCCTGATAAGCATTCCACGGCAGCAGCAGAACCAACAACACCACTGAACCAACGTAGAACAAGGCGATACGCCAGATCACGCTGTTAATGGCTTTCGGCAGCACTTTCTCAGGATCTTTAGTTTCGCCCGCCGCAGTACCGACCAGTTCGATCGCCGCGAAGGCAAAGACCACGCCCTGCACAAGCACCAGCGCAGGTAACAGGCCGTGCGGGAATATCCCGCCATTATCGGTGATCAGATGCAAACCGGTGGCGTTGCCCGCAAGCTCTTTGCCGGTGCCGAGAAACACCACGCCGACCACCAGGAAAATGGCAATCGCCGCGACTTTAATCAGCGCAAACCAGAACTCCATTTCGGCAAACCACTTCACGCCGATCATATTCATGGTTGCGACAATCGCCAGCGCACCAAGCGCAAACATCCATTGCGGAACATCACCGAAGGTTCCCCAATAGTGCATATACAGAGCCACTGCGGTGATATCGACAATCCCGGTCATCGCCCAGTTGAGGAAGTACATCCAACCGGCCACGTAAGAGGCTTTTTCGCCAAGAAACTCACGCGCGTAGGAAACAAAGCTGCCGCTGGTCGGACGGTGTAACACCAGTTCGCCAAGCGCACGCAGGATGAAGAATGAGAAAATACCGCACACTGCGTAGACGATGGCCAGTGCCGGACCGGCCATCTGCAAGCGTGCACCTGCACCGAGGAACAAGCCGGTGCCGATAGAACCCCCGATAGCAATCATCTGAACCTGACGATTGCCCATACTTTTGTGATACCCGTCGTCGTGCGAATCCAACCAGCGTCTTTTGGCAGCGCGTTTTGCCTCTGCCGACTTTTTATGAGACTTCATTCGATCTTGTTCTCCAAAAAATGACCTTCGCCTGACGTCTGAGGCTGCAAGCAACCGATTGCAAGCCTCGACGTTTACGTGGTTTATCCACTGTATTTTTTTAAGCCGGAACTGTTTTCAAGCAATAACGGCGAAGGATGCTACCTTTTCTCACTAACCGAGGCAAAAAAAACGTAATTAAAAATTGTTATCACTCATATTTCGCAGGACGAATTTTGTGTTTCCGTGCGGTCATGACGGCGCCTTTGGCTGGCTCTCTTTACGCACCCGCTCAATGTTGATGGACAGGTACATCACCTCTTCGGTGGTCAGCTCTCGCTGATACTGCGCGGTCAGGTATTCGCCGATTTTCTCCGCACAGGCCCAGGCCTGCGGATAGTTATCTTTCACCGCAACGTGCAGCGTCATGTCGTCGTCGGCGACCACAGTGCGGTTGAGCATCCGCTGGGCAAAAAACTTAAGATGGGTAACAAACCGCTGATAGCTCAGCGCTTCTTCGTCGTATTCCAGACGCAGCTGGTATTTCACCAGATTGAGGATTTCCTGCATGACGCGGGTGATTTGCGCCACTTCCGGCATTTCGCCGTTAAGCTGCGCGTTGACCAGATGCAGCGCAATGAAGCCAGCTTCGTCCACCGGCAGCCGCACGCCAAGACGCGTGTCGATGATGTCCAGCGCTTCCACTCCCAGCGCATATTCTTTCGGATACAAGCGGCGGGTTTCCCACAGCAGCGCATTGCTGATTGGCACGCCCAGCTTCTGACGCTCAATGGCAAAGTTACAGTGATCGGTCAGGGCAATGTACAAATTCTCCTGCAATTTCCCCAGACGACTGCGCGCCAGCGAAATAATCAGATCACAGGTGGTCATCACTTCCATCGGAATGTGCGACAGCAGTTCAGTCAGATGCGCGATCAGTTCGTCATTTTGTAAGGCGAAGATTTTCTCGATTTTACTGTCATCGAGCTCATCCCCCGCTTTCTTCATAAACGCCAGCCCGCGGCCCATGACGACCTGCTCGCGCTGTTGCTCGTTTATGACAACCACCACATTATTATTGAGTATTTTGGCGATTTTCATGCTTATTCCCTGAAAAGAAAAACCCAACCGTCCGCGAAGAAGGTCAGGTTCATTCTGTTGTAATCGTTCGTATCTGCCTGATAATTCTATCAGATCAGGTCATTCACCTTGCAGGCAACACCTTAAAAGCGTGATGACGATCGCTGCGGTCTGAGAGCAGATAAAATATCAGAAAGTGACAATCGCTTTCAGACCTGTAACCCAGGCATCCTGAGTTTCGGCTACGCCTCCCGGACGGTGCCAGTACTGCAAATCCGGTTGCAAGATGAGCCATGAGCGCACTTTAATCTGATAGTACAAATCAGCGTTTACCGAATGCCCGGCCAGCGGCGTATAGAGCGGATTGCCGTAATCATCCACCTGATAATAGTCGTTCAGGTTTTCCTGATTTTTTCGGTAATGATCGCTCATTTTAATGTAGGTCACACCAAAACCCAGCCAGTCGTCAGGGCGGGCATCAAACAGACCGCGATAGCGCATGGACGCGGCCTGCGTATGGTGAATGTAGTTGCTGCGCTGATCGCCAAGACCCAGACTGTATGACACGCTCATGCCGCGGTTTGCATCGTCGCCTCGCGTGGTCACCTGCTGGTTGAAACCGGTGTACATAAACCAGGTGTCGCTGTGCGTACGGTAGCCTTGAGGATCCGTCGCGCCCACGCTCTGTGATTTACCTTCCGAGAGATCCTGCTGCTTCGAGTTGGTGTACAGCAGCCCGAAATTATAAATCCCCGGCAGGCCGTTGACTTTGGTTTTCAGCTCCGCTTCCATCGGCAGCAGGATACCGCGCGCTCCTTTCAGCGAGCCGCTCCAAGCGTATTTACGATCGGAGGCATCCGGGTTTTGCTCCATGATACCGGTTTTGAGCGTCAGCTCCGGCGTCAGTTTGTACT
This sequence comes from Rahnella inusitata, assembly GCF_003263515.1. Classification (GTDB taxonomy): domain Bacteria; phylum Pseudomonadota; class Gammaproteobacteria; order Enterobacterales; family Enterobacteriaceae; genus Rahnella; species Rahnella inusitata. The sequence continues at coordinate 100,046 of NZ_JYDE01000004.1, forward strand.
GGAAAGTGGTGCCCCAGTAATGTTTATTCCAGTTGAACCAGGTCATCGAGTTGGCCGATTTACCGCCGCACTGGCTGAGTAACTGGAAATCGCACGGGATTATCTGATCGAAATCCTGATTCTTGTTCATCATACCGATGCGCCAGTGCAGCTTACGATCGTCAAAGCTGCGTCCAAAGGTCAGCCAGCCCAGACGGGTAATCGATTGTCCGCCCCAGCTTTCCTGCGCTATATCGTTGAAACCCACACGCGGATCCTGTGTCCGTTCTGAGGTCAGGTTATCGTTATGGTTACGGTTGACGATGTTCCCTTCAATAGCCGCATCAGGAATGCCGGTGTACATCTCCAGATCCTGAGTAAACGTCAGCGAAAACTGATCGATATACGCCAGCTTCTTATCATGATTGTAACCGCCACCTGCGTTGTAGGCCGATTCGCTGAGATAACCGAGCTGATAGTGAAAACCGTGGTTTTCCAGAATAGGGCGAATACCCAACATATCGCCGAGCATTCCCTCGCCCGGCGCTTCAAACCCCAACACGGTGCCGTTCCAGTTATTTTCGGCCAGCGCAGGACTGATAATTGAACCGAACAGACAAAGTGTCAGAGCGGCGCGCCTTAATAGATGAATCTTATTAACTGGGCCGTGATTATGTGACGGATTGATTGTAGGTGCAGCAAAGGTCAAAAAGGGTTTCATCATTATATTCCCATCAAATTACTTATTTAAACGCGATAATATTTTTATTGGTTTTTATCAACTCACAGAAACAGACAGCCCTGCGATTTATTCGCATTATTATTGACTGACTGAACAAGCGGCCTGCGTTATTTCAGACCGCCAATTTTTCACTAAGACTGGATTATGATTTTAAGGCAGCACCGTTAGATTTAATGACATCGGTATACCAGAAGAAGCTTTTCTTACGGCGACGTTCCAGCGTACCGTTGCCCTGATCGTCACGGTCCACGTAAATGTAGCCGTAGCGTTTTGAGAACTCCGCTTTCGATGCGCTGACCAGGTCTATCGGCCCCCAGCTGGTGTAGCCCATGACTTCAACGCCGTCTTCAATCGCTTCGCGAACCTGAACCAGATGATCGTTGATGTACTGTATGCGGTAGTCATCATTGATGCTGCCGTCGGCTTCCACTTTATCGCGGGCACCCAGACCGTTCTCTACAATAAATAACGGTTTCTGGTAGCGGTCATATAATTCATTCATCAGGAAGCGCAAACCTTCGGGATCAATCTGCCAGCCCCACTCGGAACTTTTCAGATGCGGATTCGGCACCATGTTTAATATATTGGCGCGCGCTTTAATATTTAATTCTTCGTCGGTGGTCACACAACCTGTCATGTAATAACTGAAAGAAATAAAGTCGACCGTTTCTTTCAGCGCCTGTTTATCTTCAGCAGTGATATTTATTTCCATACCACGGTCTTTAAAGAAGCGCTGCATATAAGCGGGATACGCACCGCGCACCTGCACATCGCCAAAGAATAACCAGTCACGGTTTTGTTGCAGCGTTTCCATCATGTCAGCCGGTTTGCAGGTCAGCGGATACAGCATCCCGCCGAGCAACATGTTGCCGATTTTAGCGTCGGGAATTATCTCGTGGCAGGCTTTTACCGCTTTAGCGCTGGCCACCAGCTGATGGTGGATCGCCTGATAGATTTCCTGTTTGCTGCTGTCTTCCGGCAAGCCGACACCGGTGAACGGTGCGTGCAGCGACATATTGATTTCATTGAAGGTCAGCCAGTATTTGACCTTGTCTTTATAGCGGCTGAACACTGTACGGGCATAATTTTCAAAGAACCCGATGGTATCGCGGCTGCCCCAACCACCGTGTTTTTTCACCAGACCGTAGGGCATTTCGTAGTGGGAAAGCGTCACCAGTGGCGTAATACCGTATTTCGCCATTTCATCGAACAGTCTGTCGTAGAAAGCCAGACCGGCTTCATTCGGCTGCGTTTCATCGCCCTGCGGGAAAATTCGCGTCCAGGCAATCGACGTACGCAGAACCGTAAAGCCCATTTCAGCGAACAGTTTCATGTCTTGCGGATAACGGTGATAGAAATCGATCGCCACGTCTTTGACACCGAAATCGCCTTCAACACGTTCCTGCACCGGACCGAAAACGCCCTGCGGTTGCAGATCTGACGTGGACAATCCTTTACCGTCTGTCAGGTATGCGCCTTCTACCTGATTGGCAGCCACTGCGCCGCCCCATAAAAAACCGTTTGGGAATTGCTTGTTCATATGAACCTCCTGGCTCTGGTCGTTAACGTAATAAAGTTAATAAAGGCGTTTGTTCGCTGACGTCCTGCCCGACACCGGCCGGAATGACGTCGAGATAATCGTCGCTGTTGGTAATCAGCACCGGCGTCGTCAGGTCATAGCCTGCGTCGGTAATGCCCTGTATATCGAACTCGAGCAGTAAATCGCCCTGCTTAACCACCGCGTCCACTGCGACGTGCGGCGTGAAGAATTTGCCGTCGAGCTTCACCGTATCAATGCCGACGTGGATCAGGATTTCCGCGCCGTCCTCGGATTCAATTCCGATGGCGTGATGCGTTTTAAACAAAGAGGCGATGGTGCCGTTGACCGGTGAAACGACACGCCCGAGGGTTGGCACGACAGCCACGCCTTTACCCAGCAAACCGCTGGCAAACGTCGGGTCATTGACCTCTTCGAGCGCCACGCACGCGCCGGTCATCGGGCTGCCCATCAGCGTCTTACCGCGCGGTGCCTGTACCGATTCGGCGTCCACTTTCGCATCGGCGGGTTTCTCAGCCGCTTCTTCTTTTATGCTGAAGAAATAGGTTGTCAGAGCGGCAAAGAGAAGCGCAACAACGGTGCCGACAATCGCGGCAGTCACGCTCTGGTCAAAGCCGGTTGGCGGAATCACCTGGGTGAACGTGAAAATACTGGCAAAACCAAAGGAGTAGGCGGTGGTCTGGAAATACCCGAGGATCGCCCCGCCCAGCGCGCCGCCGACGCAGCCAAAGATAAACGGGCGACGACGCGGCAGGTTGATGCCGTACACCGCCGGTTCGGTGATACCGAAAATCCCGGCGCTGATGGCAGAACCCGCCAGTGCTTTAGTACGGGCGTCTTTAACGCGCAGCATCACGCCGATGACTGCGCCAACCTGCCCCATCACAGCAGGCAGTAAAAGTGGCAGCATGGTGTCATGGCCGAGAATACTGAAGTTGTTGATCATCAATGGCACCAGCCCCCAGTGCAGGCCGAAGATCACACAGACCTGCCACAGCGCGCCCATAAAGCCACCGGCCACCAGCGGACTGATGTGATAGACGAACTGATAGCCGTTCGCCAGCTGCTGGCTGGCCCACGTCGCGACAGGGCCGATCACCAGGAAGGTCAGCGGGACAATCACCATCAGACAAATCAGCGGGGTGATAAAATTACGTAGTGCGCCGGGCAGGATTTTCATCGCCCGTTTTTCCAGCCAGCTGGAAGCCCAGGCCGCGAGGATCACCGGGATAACCGATGAGGCATAGTTAATGAAGACCAGCGGAATACCGAAGAAATGCTCGTTATGTGCGCTGGCCTGCTGCGCGTCGAAGGCGGCAATCATCAGCGGATGGACCATCGCACCGCCGATCATCATCGTGACAAAAGGATTACCACCGAATTTTTTACCGGCAGTAAAACCAATCACTAATGGGAAGAAATAGAACATGGCATCGCTGGCAGCAAACCAGACTTTGTACGTCCCGCTCTCCGGCACCAGCCAGCCACAGGCCAGCGACAGCGCCAGAAAACCTTTGAGAATACCCGATGCGGCCATAATGCCGATAAACGGGGTGAAGATACCGGAGATGATATCAATCGCCCTGGCGAACAAACTGCCCTTATCACCCGAATCTTCTCCACCGTCTTCAGAAAGCGGGCTGCTTTTTACCAACGCTTCGTACACTGCGCCAACATGATTGCCAATCACGACCTGAAACTGACCGCCGCTTTCCACGACCATGATCACGCCGGGATTTTTTTTCAGGCCTTCTGCATCGGCCTTATTCGTATCTTTTAGTTTGAAACGTAAACGGGTAGCGCAATGAACCACACTGTTAACGTTCTCTTTTCCGCCGACACCGCGGAGAATTTCTTCGGCTAAGGTTTTATATTCCATGGTGTTATCTCATCAGAGTAAGGGCGTCGTGCACGACATTGCCGGTATTTTTAACGGGGCGGCCGGCCCCTGAATTCAGGCCAAAAAAAAACCTAAACGTCCGGTCTCTCCGCGTTAGGCGAAGAGACAAGAAGTTTAGGTTTTGCCTGTCAGACAGTAACAATCCTGCTTTCTGATAGTGATTCTCAATCGAATCGTTAACAGAAACAAGCCGTAATAGCCGCTAAAACATGAAAATGTGACCGGCTTCAGGTTTTGCGTGGAAGTGTGATGGGGCGCGGTGTCCGACAGGTGCAGCGACAGACTGAGGACGCTAAATAGCTCATTTAACGTTGCAAATTTAGTGAGCCGGATATCACGGCCTTGGTAACCGTTTACCCGTTACGCTATAATTCCTTGTCGCGGCAAAATCCGCGACCGGGATTCTCAACCTGAATGTTCACTGGCGACATGGAATGTGCACTCGCATTTCACGTCTGAGTCTGCGCACACCTATTGCCTGTACAAACAACAAGCAATATCTCAATGGTGGCTCAGGCGGGGCTGACTTAGGTCAGGCCGGTATCCAGTAGAACCGGTGTTGAGAACCCCGTCAGGGCTACCACCAGCGAGATTCTCAACTCCAGTGGTCGCCACACAACTAATCTACTGGACAATGTGATATGAAAGACAAGCCAAGGCAGGCACTCCCCCCTCTCCTGTTTATTCTGCGCCCCTGTTCTCCGGAGGTGGCCGTATTATGATAAATACCAGAGAAGACTGGCATCCCGCCGATATCATCGCAGCAATCCGCAAGAAAGGTTCAACGTTGACGGCACTCTCCCGTGAGTCCGGACTGGGTTCTTCCACACTTTCTAACACCCTGTCACGACGATGGCCTAAAGGCGAAATGATCATCGCGCAAATGATTGGCGTTCCGGCCTGGGAAATCTGGCCAAGCCGTTATTACAATGCCAAGGGTGAGTTAGTTGTGCCGAAGTTGCGTACCCCTAAAGCGGTAGTGTAATCCGTGACGCGGTGGGAGCCTGTCTTTCACCGCAATTTGTCCGGTCGTGTTGATTACTTTGTTGTGAACTACAAAAACCAAAACGGACGCAAAAGCGCCCGTTGGGAATTCTATTGTCTGACGACCGGTTTTATTCTTCCGCGCGCGAAAGCCCAAAGTGTTTATAGGCATGATTGGTCGCCATGCGGCCACGCGGCGTCCGCTGAATAAAGCCCTGCTGGATAAGGAAAGGTTCGATGACATCTTCAATCGTTTCCCGTTCTTCACCAATCGCTGCCGCTAAGTTATCCAGACCTACCGGCCCGCCGGAAAATTTATCAATGATAGCCAGCAATAGTTTGCGGTCCATGTAATCAAAACCTTCCGCATCGACGTCAAGCATATCCAGCGCACCGTTGGCAACGTCACCGTTGATCGTCCCGTCACCTTTGACCTCCGCGAAGTCGCGCACACGGCGCAGCAGACGGTTGGCAATACGCGGCGTACCGCGCGAACGGCGGGCAATCTGATGTGCGCCCTCTTCTGACAACTCCAGCCCCAAACACAGTGCGCTGCGTCCGACGATGTGTTGCAAATCCGCCACCTGATAGAACTCAAGACGCTGCACGATCCCGAAACGGTCACGTAGCGGTGACGTCAGCGAACCGGCGCGGGTAGTGGCACCAATCAGGGTAAACGGAGGTAAATCGAGCTTGATGGAACGCGCGGCAGGCCCTTCGCCGATCATGATATCCAGCTGATAGTCTTCCATCGCCGGATACAGAATCTCTTCGACTACCGGGGACAGACGATGGATTTCATCAATGAACAGCACGTCGTGTGGTTCAAGGTTCGTTAGCATAGCCGCCAGATCGCCGGCTTTTTCCAGCACCGGGCCAGAGGTGGTGCGCAAATTCACGCCCATTTCATTGGCCACAATATTGGCGAGCGTGGTTTTACCCAGCCCCGGCGGCCCGAAAATCAGTAAGTGATCGAGCGCATCTTTACGTTGCTTAGCCGCCTGAATAAAGATTTCCATTTGCGAACGGACGTGCGGCTGGCCGACATACTCTGACAGCAGCTTCGGGCGGATCGCACGGTCAATGACTTCTTCTTCCGTAGTGAAGACTTCGGACGAAATCAGGCGGTCAGCTTCGATCATCTCTTACCTCACAGCGCAGCGCGCAGCGCCTCTCTAATCAACGTTTCGGATTCAGCACCCGGTTTGGCAACTTTGCTGATCATTCGGCTGGCTTCCGGTGGTTTGTAACCCAGTGAAATCAGGGCTGCAACGGCTTCGCCTTCGGCATCAGATTCTTTTGTTTTCGACGCCGATGCAGGTAACGTGATATCAGTATGATTGTTAAATAGATCACCGTTTAATCCTTTAAACCGGTCTTTCATCTCGACAACCAGGCGCTCTGCGGTTTTCTTACCTACACCCGGTAACTTAATTAACGCGGTGATTTCTTCCTTTTCCACCGCACTGACAAACTGCTGCGCCGACATGCCTGACAAGATAGCCAGCGCCAGTTTTGGTCCGACGCCGTTGACTTTAATCAGCTCGCGAAACAGCGCACGTTCCTGCTTGTCATTAAATCCGTAAAGCAGTTGTGCATCTTCGCGGACGATAAACTGTGTGAAGATGATAGCTTCCTGACCCAGGTCCGGCAATTCGTAAAAACAGGTCATTGGCAACTGCACTTCATAGCCAACGCCGTTGGTTTCCAGCAGCACCAAAGGGGGCTGTTTTTCCAGAATGATGCCTCGTAGTCTGCCTATCACGTTCATTTTCCTTATCGGGTCAAAAACTGCGATGTTTATATCATAAAAAAAGCTGGATGGATATCCAGCCTAATGGACTTGCGGCGTCTATCGCATCCGCCCTCGCGCCATCTGTAATTTGTCCGTACTCAGACGGATTGCGTTCTGGCTCATGTGGCAATGTGTGATAGCAATCGCCAGTGCATCGGCAGCATCCGCCTGCGGATTGGCGGGTAATTTCAGCAACGATCGCACCATATGCTGAACCTGTGATTTCTCAGCGGCACCCGTGCCCACAACGGTCTGTTTGACCTGCCGTGCGGCATATTCAAAGACCGGTAAATCCTGATTCACGGCTGCCACAATCGCCGCACCGCGCGCCTGGCCGAGTTTTAATGCGGAATCGGCGTTCTTCGCCATAAATACAGATTCGATGGCAAAAAAGTCAGGCTGAAATTGGGTAATGATTTCCGACACACCGGCGTAAATCAGTTTCAAACGTCCAGGCATATCGTCCACCACGGTGCGGATACAGCCGCTGCCGAGATAGCTCAGCTGACGCCCTGTCTGGCGGATAATGCCATAGCCGGTAATACGCGAACCGGGGTCGATCCCCAGAATAATAGCCATAGCCGCTCAACGCCTTGTATTGTCGTTTTTATAAGGAAGTGGGGAGAGTATAAACTGCTGCGGGATAACAGGATAGCCAGCCGGTGGAAACCACCGGCGGCACGAAAATCACAGAGTTTCTGCAATCTCGTCTGAGATTTCACCGTTATGGTAAACCTCTTGTACATCGTCACAATCTTCCAGCATGTCGATCAGGCGCAACAGTTTAGGCGCAGTGTCTGCATCCATGTCGGCTTTGGTCGATGGGATCATAGTGACTTCTGCGGAGTCGGCTTTGAAACCGGCCGCTTCCAGCGCGTCTTTCACATCGCCCAGACTTTCCCAGGCCGTGAACACGTCAATCGCGCCATCGTCATAAGAGACGATATCTTCTGCGCCTGCTTCCAGCGCGGCTTCCATCACCACATCTTCATCCAGACCCGGAGCAAAAGAGATCACGCCTTTTTTGGAGAAGAGGTAAGAAACGGAACCGTCAGTGCCCAGATTACCCCCGGTTTTGTTGAAGGCGTGACGCACTTCAGCCACGGTGCGGTTGCGGTTGTCACTCAGGCATTCCACCATGACTGCTGAACCACCAGGACCGTAACCTTCATAAATGATGGTTTCCATGTTGGTATCATCATCGCCGCCCACGCCACGCGCGACGGCGCGGTTCAGGGTGTCGCGGGTCATGTTGTTAGACAGCGCTTTATCGATAGCTGCGCGAAGACGCGGGTTAGCCGCCGGATCGCCGCCACCGAGTTTTGCTGCCGTCACCAGTTCACGAATGATTTTGGTGAAAATTTTGCCACGCTTAGAATCTTGCGCCGCTTTGCGGTGCTTGGTGTTGGCCCACTTACTGTGACCTGCCATAACAAATCTCCAAAAAGTCTAAAGTCTTAACAGACCGAATAGTTTACAAATTCTTCAATCGCCTGCTGGTTGCTCGGGGACACCGTCAGCGCTGCCGCTGCGGTTTTGTCGAGCCAACGGTATGCATGATGCTCGGTAAGTTCCACATCACGCTCCTCGGGTAACGCCAGACAGAACCAGTGTTCTTTGTTGCGGGTCACGCCGGGAGCATAGCGATGGCGCAAATGCGCAAATATTTCAAAATCCACACAGCGATCGCAGTCTTGCAGAGTCAGGTTTTCACCTGCGATGTCGATACCGACCTCTTCCATGACTTCACGCTGCGTGGTGTCTTTCGGGGATTCCCCGTCTTCCAGACTGCCGGTCACCGACTGCCAGAAATTCGGGTCATCCTTTCGTTGTAGCATCAGCACCCTGCCGGTGTTTCTGGCGTAGATGACGCACAGTATCGACTCAGGACGCTTGTCGCTCATTAGTTATTCTCTGTATTTGTGTCTGGCGTCACTTCTTTTTTCGCCACTACCGCAATACCCAGCTCCAGCAGCGACGCCGGATTAGCAAAGCTTGGCGCTTCGGTCATCAGACAGGCCGCTGCGGTAGTTTTCGGGAAGGCAATGACGTCACGGATGTTGTCGGTGCCGGTCAGCAACATCACCAGACGGTCCAGACCAAAGGCCAGACCAGCGTGCGGCGGTGTGCCGTATTTCAGGGCGTCGAGCAGGAAGCCAAATTTCTCGCGCTGTTCGTGCTCGTTAATGCCCAGAATGCTGAACACGGTTTGCTGCATTTCGCTGCGGTGAATACGCACGGAACCGCCGCCGACTTCGTAACCGTTGATCACCATGTCGTAGGCGTTGGCGATCGCGGAAACCGGGTTGGCTGCCAACTCTTCAGCAGTCATCTCTTTCGGTGCGGTGAACGGATGGTGCATCGCACTCAGGCCGCCTTCGTCGGTGTCTTCAAACATCGGGAAGTCGATTACCCACAGCGGTGCCCACACGTCGTCTTGCGTGATTTTTAGGTCGCGGCCAACTTTCAGACGCAGTGCGCCGATGGCATCAGTCACGATTTTCGCGCTGGCTGCGCCGAAGAAGATCATATCGCCGTCTTGTGCGGCGGTGCGCTCGATCAGTGCAGAGAGCAAATCAGCGTTCAGGAACTTAGCAACCGGGCTCTGGATACCTTCCAGACCTTTCGCCACTTCGTTCACTTTGATGTAAGCCAGACCTTTCGCGCCGTAAATTTCGATGAATTTCGCATATTCGTCGATTTGTTTACGGCTCAGGGATGCGCCGCCAGGGACACGCAACGCGGCCACGCGGCCTTTCGGATCGTTGGCCGGATCGGCAAACACTTTGAACTCGATGTCTTTCATCAGGTCCGCAACGTCAACCATTTCCATCGGGTTACGCAGGTCCGGTTTGTCAGAACCGAAACGACGCATCGCTTCTGCATAGGTCATGATCGGGAAATCGCCCAGATCCACGCCTTTGATTTCCTGCCACAGTTCACGCGCCAGTTTCTCCATCACTTCACGCACTTGTTCAGCGCTCATGAAAGAGGTTTCAACATCGATCTGAGTAAATTCTGGCTGACGATCAGCACGTAAATCCTCATCACGGAAGCATTTGACTACCTGATAATAACGGTCGAAACCGGACATCATCAGCAGCTGTTTGAACAGCTGTGGGGATTGTGGCAGCGCGTAGAACTTGCCTTTATGGACACGGCTTGGCACCAGATAATCGCGCGCGCCTTCCGGTGTGGCTTTGGTCAGCATCGGAGTTTCGATGTCGAGGAAGTCATGGCTGTCCATGAAACGGCGTACGAAGCTGGTGATTTTTGCGCGCGCTTTCAGGCGATTGGCCATCTCAGGGCGGCGCAGATCCAGATAGCGGTATTTCAGACGCGCTTCTTCGGAGTTCACGTGATTGGAGTCGAGCGGCAGGGATTCTGAACGGTTGATGATGTTCAGACCGCTGGCGAACACTTCCACTTCACCGGTCGCCATGTCTTTATTGAACTGGCTTTCAGGGCGCGCACGGACGGTGCCGGTCAGCTGGATACAGAATTCATTGCGCAACTCAGAGGCCAGTTTGTAGGCGTCAGCCTGATCCGGATCGAAGAAAACCTGCACGATGCCTTCGCGGTCACGCATATCGATGAAAATCAGACCACCCAAATCGCGTCGACGGTTAACCCAGCCACACAATGTCACTTCCTGGCCCACATTGGACGCATTCAGCTTTCCACAATATACAGTACGCATAACGGTATCCTTTTGATCCCACTACCCGGCCTCATGGCGCACAGGTACAGAAACGGTTATTCACTCTGGTCGCCCGCCCGCAAAACGCTGCGGCGCGCGGAATAGGTTTGCTTATGTTCTAAATCTAAGCTTCTAAAAAAGGCGGCTATTATAAAGGAATTTCCTTCGCAGGATAAGTGCGAACACGTCAAGGCTGGCGCGGAAATTCACTCATGTTGCCTGCTACACATAATTTAACAAAATTATCCCCAAATTGACCCACGCGTTAGCATAGACTCGCGCAATCCCCTTTGTACACGCTGTTCATTATTCCTTTCGCTATTAATGAGATAACCGGGAGCTTTACGCCATGAAACTTGACCCTAAAACCACCGCACTGGTACTGATCGATTTACAGAAAGGGATCCTGCCGTTCGCCGGTGGCCCCCACACCGCGCAGCAGGTGCTGGATAACGCGACAGAACTGGCAAACCGCTTTCGTGAACTGGGCGCACCGGTGGTCATGGTTCGCGTGGGCTGGTCCGATTCCTTTGACGAAGCGCTGAAACAACCGGTTGATATTCCGGCGGCTGCGCCGGAAGGCGGTTTGCCTGCCAGCTGGTGGGAATTCCCGGAGCAACTGGCGGTGACCGACAAAGATTTACTGGTGGTGAAACGCCAGTGGGGCGCGTTCTACGGCACCGATCTGGATCTCCAGCTGCGCCGTCGTGGCATTAAAAGCATCGTGCTGGCGGGTATCTCTACTAACATCGGCGTAGAGTCCACCGCGCGTAACGCGTGGGAACACGGCTACGAGCTGGTGATTGCCGAAGATGCCTGCAGCGCGCACAACAACGAACATCATCAGTCCAGCGTGCAGTTTATTTTCCCTCGCATCAGCCGCGTGCGCTCCACCGCCGAAGTGCTTGCCGCTCTGCCACAGTAACGTTACCCTGCCTCAAGGCATTGTTTTTGTTATCCAGACGCGCCCACCGGGGCGGCGTTTTCGTAAGGAAAAACGGGAGAGTACCGACATGTATATTGGTTTACCGCAATGGCATCACAGCGCCTGGGCATCCATCGGGCTGCGCGATTTGGCGGATTACGCGCGGTATTTCAACTGTGTCGAAGGCAACACCACGTTTTATGCCCTGCCAAAACAGGAAGTGGTGATGCGCTGGCGCGATATGACGCCGGAAACTTTCCGTTTCTGTTTCAAATTCCCCTCGGCCATCAGCCATAAAGCGGCGCTGGCGAACTGTCAGGAAGATGTCGATACGTTTTATCGCACACTCGCCCCCCTTGGCGAACGCATCGGACAGCTGTGGTTGCAACTGCCCGCGACCTTCGCGCCGCAGCATCTTGAGCGTTTGTGGCGATTCCTTGATGCCCTGCCCGCCGGTTTTGATTACGGTGTGGAAGTGCGGCACCCGGATTTCTTTGCCAAAGGTGATGCCGAGCGCTGGCTTAATCAAGGTTTATGTCAACGCGGCGTTAACCGTGCCATTCTCGACAGCCGCCCGGTGCACAGTTCGAGCTCAGTAACCGAGGCCGTACTCGAAGCCAAACGCAAAAAACCTGTTCTGCCGCTGCACGCATTAGCCACCGCCTCACGCCCCATCGTCCGTTTCATCGGCGGCGACCAGCTGGAAGCAAACCGCCCTTTGTTCGCGCAGTGGATCAACAAACTTCAGGCGTGGGAAACTGAAGGGCTTACGCCGTATTTATTCATCCATACGCCCGATTGCACCGATGCCCCTCAGCAGGCGCGCAGCCTGTGGCAACAATTGCGCCAGCAGATGCCGTCAGTGCAGCCGGAGCCCGACTGGCCGTTGCAGGATACGCTGTTCTAAAAAATTCACTTTTTCATGACGACAGGTTTTAGTCAGACCGCTATCATAGCCGGGCAGCGGAGAAGAAAAATATTCCGCCGGATTACCTGGAATAACCAAGGAAGTCATCATGATTAGCGCGTTATACGTCGTGCTTGCCGCCATACTGTTGATCAAACTCTCTTTCGATGTTGTACGTTTGCGCATGGAATACCGTATTGCCACCGGCGACGGCGGATCCTACGAATTGCAGACCGCCATCCGCGTACACGGCAACGCCGTCGAATATCTGCCGATTGGCTGTTTATTACTGCTGTTTATGGAAATGAACGGTGCCGCCGTCTGGATGGTGCACGCCTGCGGGCTGCTCCTGATTGTCGGGCGTTTATTCCACTATTATGGTCTGAAAAATCGCGAATTTACCTGGCGTCGCAACGGTATGGCCGCAACCTACATTTCGCTGGTGCTGATGGTGGTCGTCAATATTATCTATCTGCCGTGGTCGCAGTTCCTCGCCTTCAACTGACTTCGGCCATTTTCCGGGCAGTTTGCAGTGAACGCCGGTGCGCAGGTATCTGCCTGCGCCAGTATCTGCTAAAATCTGCCCTCACTTTTTACCCACACTCTTTTCTGGCCTGACTCACCACTATGGCAAACCACGATACGCTTTTTTCTGCACCTATAGATAAGCTCGGCGACTGGACGTTCGATGAACGCGTGGCCGAAGTTTTCCCCGATATGATCCAACGTTCCGTACCGGGTTATTCCAACATTATTTCGATGATTGGCATGCTCGCCGAACGTTTCGTCCAGCCGGATTCCAATGTCTACGATCTCGGTTGTTCGCTGGGTGCCGCCACGCTTTCGATGCGGCGCAATATCAAGGTACCGGGCTGCGAAATTATTGCTGTCGATAACTCCCCTGCCATGGTGGAACGCTGCCGTCGCCATATTGATGCCTTCCGCGCCGAAACGCCGGTTACGGTCATCGAATCCGATATTCTTGACATCGAGCTGAAAAACGCCTCGATGGTGGTGCTGAACTTCACGCTGCAATTCCTTGAGCCTGACGATCGTCAGCGCCTGCTCAATCAGGTTTATCAGGGAATGCGCCCGGGCGCTGCGCTGGTGCTGTCGGAAAAATTCAGCTTCGAAGATAAAGATGTCGGAGAATTGCTGTTCAACATGCATCATGATTTCAAGCGCGCTAACGGCTACAGCGAACTGGAAATCAGCCAAAAACGCAGCATGTTAGAAAATGTCATGCTGACCGACTCGGTCGAAACTCACAAAACCCGCCTGCGTCAGGCCGGTTTCCAGCACACGGAAGTCTGGTTCCAGTGCTTTAACTTCGGCTCACTGATTGCGCTGAAAGCCGGAGAACCCGCATGATCGATTTTGGTGATTTTTACCGCGTCATCGCCAAAGGCCCGTTAAGCCCGTGGCTAAACACCCTGCCGTCTCAGCTGACCGCGTGGCAGAAAGAATCCCTGCATGGAAAATTTAAACTGTGGTTTAACTCGGTTGACCGCCTGCCGCTGATTAAGCCGGAACGCCTGGATTTGTTGCACAGCGTTACCGCCAATATGGAAACGCCGCTGCCCGCCGGTCAGCGCGAAGGGATCGAAAACCTGCTGCGTAATATGATGCCCTGGCGCAAAGGGCCGTTCTCGCTGTACGACGTTGAAATTAATACCGAATGGCGTTCTGACTGGAAATGGGATCGCGTTCTGCCGCATATTTCTCCCCTCACCGGGCGCACCATTCTGGACGTCGGCTGCGGCAGCGGGTATCACATGTGGCGCATGATTGGCGCAGGTGCGCATCTGGCGGTCGGTATCGACCCGATGCAGCTCTTCCTCTGCCAGTTCGAAGCCGTGCGTAAATTACTGGGTGGCGATCAGCGTGCGCATTTACTGCCGCTGGGCATCGAGCAGTTACCGGAGCTTAACGCGTTCGACACCGTCTTTTCTATGGGCGTGTTGTATCACCGCCGTTCGCCGCTGGATCATCTCTACCAGCTGAAAAATCAGCTGGTCAGCGGTGGAGAACTGGTGTTAGAAACTCTGGTCGTCGAAGGTGACAGCCAGCAGGTGCTGGTGCCGGGTGACCGTTATGCACAGATGGGCAATATCTACTTCATTCCTTCTGCCGATGCGCTTAAGGACTGGCTGATCAAATGTGGCTTTGTGGACGTACGCATCGCGGACGTCAGCGTCACCACGGTGGAAGAACAGCGCCGCACAGACTGGATGACCAGCGAATCGCTGGCCGAATTCCTCGATCCGAACGATACGACAAAAACAATCGAAGGCTACCCGGCACCGCGCCGCGCACTGCTTATCGCACGCAAACCGTAATTCTGCTTTTACTCCCGTCGCCTGGCGGGAGTTTTCTTCCGACATTTGACTACACGTTCTGTAACACCCTCAGCAACATCTTCAGTGAAAAAGGTCTAACCTTTTATTATTGCTATCCGTTTGTTGTGCAAGAGATCGTTGTTAACGTTTTGGGAGGAGATATGAAATTCCCTAAAGGCAGTATCGTTAAACACAGATCCGGTGATATCAAAGGTGCTGTTATGAATGCGTTTGAGTCAGAAAAGGGAAATGTGTCGTACTACGTGACATGGGAAGACGGCACCAGCAGCATGCATCAGGAAAATGAGCTGCATTGGGCCAATATTGACGTCGCCATCCGTATTAAAAACTTTTACGAGAAGTAGCCTGATTGCCCGTACCGCAACATAAGTGGCGATAGACCCGCCGGAATGACTGCGCTTTTTTAACAATAACGCGCTCTGCGTTACAGGCCTTTGTAAAACTTCTGCTTTGTGCGCGTAATTGATGGATTGATGACGGCTTTTTCGTGTATAAATTCGGCCAAACTTATTCATCAGCATCGCGATGCTTTCAGCTTCGCGGGGAAAATCATGCGCAGAAAGATCCGCTTGCTTGTAGACAGAGCCTTTATCGTTTTCGGCCTTTTTATTATGTGTCTGGTGGTGAAAGCCGGAATGTTTGGCGTTGCGTTACTGACCTGGGGTTAATGACGTTCCCCGGCTAAAAGAGTGGCGCTAAAATACTGCGCACAAAAAAAGCCCCGCCAACATGACGGGGCTTGGTACTTGCGCAGGGCGACGCAATAAGGGTCGTGAGACCCAATAAAACTGTTGGCTTAATTCAATCGGCTTAATTACGCCGTACGGGATATTTCATCGTCGAACTGCAATGTGCTTTTCATTGCGGCAACAATATCGCCGTCCACGCAATAACGACTGAATTCATCAAAATCTGTGTCAGAACTCATGGTGACACCGGCCTTGCGGTAGCGCATAGAAGATTTCACCTGGCGCCCCGCCGAGCTGTGCAATTCTGTCAGCCCGATATCCACAAACTTTTGCAGATTGGTGAGGCGTACTCCCGCGCCCGCCATAATGATAGGACCACGCGTCAGCTGATTCAGTTCCCGCAGCATCGGTAATCCGACTTCAGCGTTCTGCTGCTGGCCAGAAGTCAGAATGCGCGCCACCCCTAACTGAGTCAACTGCTCCAGCGCAACCTTTGGATTAAGGCACATATCAAAGGCTCGATGGAACGTCACTGCCATATCGCCGCACAGCGCCATAACTTCCCACATGCGCGGCATATCGATATGCCCTTCTGCATCCAGCATCCCGACCACCACGCCGGGGAACCCCATATCACGGATACAGGTGACGTCGCTTTTCAGCACGTCGAATTCACTCTGGCTATAGCAAAAGTCACCACCCCGCGGGCGAACAATAGGATGCACCGGGATCGTCACTTTTTCCCTGGCCAGTTTGAGGGTGCCATAGCTTGGTGTAATCCCCCCGTCGGCCTGACTCGCGCACAATTCGACGCGATCGGCTCCGGCCTGCTCTGCCGTAAGCGCACAATCCACGCTGTAACAACACACTTCTAACTTAGTCATGTGACCCCTCCTGATAACGGCATTATGCTACAACACTTGTTTGTAACCGGCCATGTCGCGTAGGCTCTTACAGATGAGCATCCCCGCCCAATTGCTTACTGCTTACTTAGGAAAACTAACTATGACACTCAATTTTGATTTATGGGTAGACCGCAGTCACAGTGATAGCGTTAAGTGGAATAAATACCATAATCAGGATGTCATTCCGCTTTGGGTAGCAGATACCGATTTCACCGCACCGCCGCAGGTCATTAAAGAATTACAACAGCGCGTCGCCGAAGGCGTTTTCGGTTACGGTTTTACGCCACCCGAACTGACTGAGTTAGTGGTCGCACGCATGGCTGAACGCTACGACTGGCAAATCCAACCCGACTGGATTGTCTGGTTGCCCGGCCTGGTCTGTGGCCTGAACGTCGCCGTGCGTGCAAACGTCACACCAGAGCAGACCAGCCTGATGCCCTTGCCGATGTACCCACCGTTCATTCAGGCCGCAGAATCTGAAGGACGCCAGTACAAAGCGATTGCGGTAAAACAACAGCAACAACGCTGGGTGGCCGATTTTACTTCTGCACAAAGCCAGCTCGACGGCAGAGAAAGCCTGTTAATGCTGTGCAATCCTTATAATCCGGGTGGCACGGTGTACCGCCGCGAAGAGTTGCTGGAACAACAGGCGTTCGCCAAACGCCACAATCTGGTGGTGTGCTCGGACGAAATCCACTGCGATCTGATTCTGGAGCCCGGCCTTAAACACATCCCCTTTGCGTCGCTTAATGAAGATGCCGCACAGCGTTCGATCACGCTTATTGCGCCTTCAAAAACCTTCAATCTGGCCGGTCTGGGCGCATCGATGGCGATTATCCCGAATCCGCAATTACGCCGTAAATTCCTTGAAACCAGCAAAGGCATCGTTCCGCACGTCAACATTCTGGCCTTCGTCGCTGCAACCGCAGCCTATCGCGATGGCGACGAATGGCTGAGCGCGCAGCTCGATTACCTGCGTGATAACCGCGAGCTGGTGACGCGGCGGATCAACGCCATGCCGGGGTTGAACATGGTTGCCCCGGAAGGCACCTACCTCGGCTGGATCGACGCCAGCGCTCTGCCGGTCACAGACCCTTACCGCTTCTTTGTGGATGCCGGTGTCGGGTTTACTTCAGGCGCAGAGTTTGGCGAGCCAAAGTTTGTGCGCATCAACTTTGGCTGCCAGCGTGCGCTGCTGGAAAAAGCGCTGGATCGCATGGACGTCGCCCTTCGGGCGCTTGCAGATTAATCCTGTTCCCTTTCGCTGGCGACTATCTCACGCAGGCTGTGCGGGTGGAATTTAATGGTCACCGACCCGTCGGTGATCGCCAGCGTCGGGTTAGGCAGGCGTTCGTTCTCGCCCTTAGGCGAACTTTGTTTGAGTTTGATACCCGGCATGATCAGCGCCTCATCTGCGATCAGCGCCAGTGCACGGGTATAAAGCTCTTCTTCCACACCCGGCAACACAATCTCGATGTGTTCCCAGCCCTCATGCGGATATCGCTTCTCACCCGGATACGGCAATTCAACCAAGTCGATTTGCAGAGGCCCTACCTTCAGCGGTTCGTTGAGCGTGAACAGGCAGATCGGACGCCCGTTGATCTGGGTTTCATTTAATAACGAACCCCATTTTGCCAGCCCTGCACGCCAGCGATCCGCCGTGGTATTTTGATGACAGCGCACGGAGATATGGTCAGCATGGAAATCTTCCAAAGTCACCTGCAACTTCGCGGCGAATGCCGTCAATACGCTGACAAAGCGTGGCAGATCATCGACTAAATCCTGTAACTCAGGCACATGTTTCATGACGGGCATCCTAACTCTTTTGAATTTGCAAATCTTCCGGGGCGGGTAATTTACACAGGCTTTCATCCGGTTGCCAGAGACATGCCGCAGAATCGGGTTTTCCACCCTCTGAAAGGCGCGGCGATACTGACTCCCTATGGCTGATATGATATAAACACGCATCATTTTCGGTTAATCCGCTTAAAGCGGATAATCAGTAAACAACTACATTCTTCCCCTCAATCTTTCGGATTGCATCAAGGCAGTTAACGCAGAGGCAGCACGAAGGATGACGGGGATTAAACATAAGGTAATCCGGTGAATATTCAGTCACTTCTTTCAGAAAAAGTCAGCCAGGCGCTGATCGCAGCAGGCGCATCTGCCGACAGCGAAGCGCAAGTCCGTCAGTCCGCCAAAGCACAGTTTGGCGACTATCAGGCTAACGGTGTTATGTCAGTGGCAAAAAAACTCGGTATGCCACCACGACAACTGGCAGAGAAAGTGGTTGAACTGTTGGATCTGAGCGGCATCGCAAATAAAGTCGAAATCGCCGGGCCGGGTTTTATCAATATTTTCCTTGATCCTGCCTTTGTCGGTGCGCACGTCGACAGCGCGCTGACCGCGCCTAAACTGGGCATCACGCCGGTTGAGCCACAGACCATCGTCATCGACTATTCCGCGCCAAATGTGGCAAAAGAGATGCACGTCGGCCATATCCGTTCCACCATCATTGGTGATGCGGCGGTGCGTACTAACGAATTCCTCGGCCATAAAGTGATCCGCGCGAACCATGTGGGTGACTGGGGTACGCAGTTCGGTATGCTGATCGCCTATCTCGAAAAAGTGCAGAACGAAAACGCCGGTGACATGAATCTGGCCGACCTTGAAGAGTTCTATCGCGCGGCCAAGAAAAACTACGACGAAGATGAAGATTTCGCTCTGCGTGCCCGTGGTTACGTGGTGAAACTGCAAGGCGGCGACGAATACTGCCGTCAGATGTGGCGCAAACTGGTGGATGTCACCATGGCGCAGAACCAGCTGACTTATAACCGTCTGAACGTGACGCTGACCGAAGACGACGTGATGGGTGAAAGCCTCTACAACGACATGCTGCCGGGCATCGTTTCCGATCTTCAGGCCAAAGGTCTGGCAGTGGACAGCGAAGGCGCAGTCGTCGTGTATCTGGATGAATACAAAAACAAAGATGGCGATCCGATGGGTGTTATCATCCGTAAAAAGGATGGCGGCTACCTTTACACCACCACCGATATCGCCTGTGCGAAATACCGCTATGAAACGCTGGGCGCCGATCGCGTGTTGTATTACATCGACTCCCGTCAGCATCAGCACCTGATGCAGGCGTGGACCATCGCGCGTAAAGCAGGATATGTCCCGGATTCCGTGGCGCTCGAGCACCACATGTTTGGCATGATGTTGGGCAAAGACGGCAAGCCGTTCAAAACCCGTTCAGGCGGTACGGTGAAACTGTCCGATCTGCTGGATGAAGCTATTGATCGCGCACGTAAGCTCATCACTGAGAAAAACCCTGAACTGAAAGATGCCGAAGAGCTGGATAAGCTGGTGAACGCGGTCGGTATCGGCGCTATCAAATATGCCGATCTCTCGAAAAGCCGCACCACCGACTACATCTTCGACTGGGATAACATGCTGGCGTTCGAAGGCAATACTGCGCCTTACATGCAATATGCCTACACCCGCGTGGCGTCTATCTTCAAGCGTGCCGACATCGACGTGAACAGCCTGACTCAGCCGGTTGTGCTGCGCGAAGAACGTGAAGCAGCACTGGCGACCCGCCTGTTGCAGTTCGAAGAAGTGCTGACCGTCGTCGCCCGCGAAGGCACGCCACACACCATGTGCGCGTATCTATACGACGTTGCCGGTCTATTCTCGAGCTTCTACGAACATTGCCCGATCCTCAATGCAGAAGACGAAACCAGCCGCAACAGCCGCCTGAAGCTGGCTCTGTTAACACAGCGCACGCTGAAAACCGGGCTCGATACGCTGGGTATCGAAACCGTAGAACGTATGTAATCGCGATTAAACAGAGACAATAAAAAAGGGCGCTAAGCGCCCTTTTCTGTTTCTGTCATCTCAGCCAGTTAATCCAGTCGTCGCGCAAACTCTTTCACGCGAAAACCTAACAGGCCGAGTACCGCGAAGTACGCTATCACGCCAGCAGCCACTACGGCCGCCAGACGAGCCAGACGATAAGCCATACCGCCGACGTCCCACGCGGGCATTAGCCACATCATGCCAATGAGCGCGGCAGACATCGCGATAACCGCGACAAACAGTTTAATCAGGAAGATTCTCCAGCCCGGCTGCGGCTGGAAGATATCCTGTTTACGCAACTGCCAGTAAAGCAGCGAGGCGTTGAGACAGGCGGCCAGACCGATAGACAGCGAAAGCCCGGCATGTTTCAGCGGCCCGATAAAGGCAAGGTTCATAACCTGGGTCATCAGCAGCGTAATCATGGCGATCTTCACCGGCGTTTTGATGTCCTGACGCGAATAGAAGCCAGGTGCCAGTACTTTTACCACGATAAGCCCCATCAGCCCGACGGAGTACGCCACCAGTGCGCGTTGCGTCATCGACGCATCAAAGGCGCTGAATTTACCATACTGGAACAACGCGACGGTCAGTGGTTTCGCCAGAATACCCAGCGCGACGGAGCTTGGCAGCGCCAGCAGGAAACACAGGCGCAGGCCCCAGTCCATCAGGCGGTTGTATTCAGCATGATTTCCGCTGGAGAAACTGCGCGCCAGCGATGGCAGCAAAATGGTGCCCAGCGCCACGCCCAGTACGCCGGACGGGAACTCCATCAGACGGTCGGCGTAATACATCCAGGACACTGAACCTGAGACCAGAAACGATGCAAAAATAGTGTTGATGATAAGAGAAATCTGGCTCACCGAAACGCCCAGGATCGCCGGCCCCATCTGACGCATCACACGCCACACACCGGCATCTTTCAAATTCAAACGTGGCAGCACCAGCATGCCAATTTTTTTCAGATGCGGAAGCTGATAACCCAGTTGCAGGACGCCACCGGCGACCACTGCCCAGGCCAGCGCGAGCACCGGCGGATGGAAGTAAGGTGCCGCGAACAGCGCAAAACCGATCATGCTGACGTTAAGAAACGTCGGGGCAAAGGCCGGGATCGAGAAACGGTTCCAGGTATTAAGGATCGCCCCGGCCAGCGAAGCCAGAGAAATCAGCAGGATATAAGGGAACGTAATGCGCAGCAGCGAACTGGTCAGCGCGAATTTATCCGGAGAATCGACAAAACCGGGCGCAGTAATGTAAATCACCCACGGCGCGGCAAACATGCCGAGAATGGTCACCACCGCCAGCACCAGCGTCAGCAAACCGGAGACATAGGCGATAAACGTCCGCGTGGCCTCTTCGCCCTGCTGGGTTTTGTATTCGGCAAGGATCGGCACGAAGGCCTGAGAAAAGGCGCCTTCGGCAAAAATCCGGCGCAGCAAATTGGGCAGTTTAAACGCCACAAAGAAAGCGTCGGTCACCATTCCGGCACCAAAAACGCGGGCCACGATGGCGTCGCGCGCAAAGCCTAATACACGTGAAAACATCGTCATGGAACTGACGGCTGCCAAAGATTTAAGTAGGTTCATGTCACTTTTCTTGTTTGCCGGTGTTACTTGTAAATCAACACGTTAATCATCAGAAGTCACCAGCATGGCTCGAAGATGCGCATAGTCTACGCATCCGCCATGCAATAGCCACCGGCAGTTGTTATATATTGTAACGATCAGAACAGGCGTGGTTTTGTCGCTAACACTCAGTTTTCCAGCAGTTTCTCGATAAATGCCTGCGCATAAATCGCCTGCTCGCCGCTGGTTTCAGGTGCGGTCTGATTAGTGACGCAATCGACGAAGTGCTCAATCGCACCGACAAAACCGCGCTGCGTCAGCGTACTTTGCCAGCCCGGCACCGGTGGCTGAGTCAGCACATCCTGCTGCTCTTCCCGCCAGACGCGCATGTCGTCGAGCTGATAGAACGCGCCATCGGTCACGGCCTGCACGCTCTCACGGGACGTGCCGCCGCGACGGTGCATCGAGGTCGTCACCAGTGTTTCACCGCACAGAAAATGGTGCTCGCCGTAAATCATCTGATTCGATTCATTCACCTGAATCAGTCCGCTTTCAAGACTCGCATTGCCGCCCGCCAGCCACAGCGCGGTATCGACCACGTGCAGATAATCATCTAACAGGGTAAAACGCAGCTCGTTTGGCCCGACGCTGTCGGTACGGTGTTTATCCATACGCACGGATGCCGGATTTTGCATCTGCGCTTTGAGCTGGCGATACAGCGGCGCGTAGCGGCGGTTGAAGCCGACCATCAGCGCTTTACCCGCTTTTCGTGCCTGCTCTACCAACTGTTCGGCCTGATTAAGCTCCGCAGCCAGCGGTTTATCGACGTACACATGCACACCCTGCGCCAGCAACTGGCCGACCACGTCAAAATGGCTGGCGGTGCTGCTGTGAACAAATACCGCGTCACACTGGCTGGCCAGTTCGTCGATGCGCGAGAAACAGGCCATACGATAGCTGTCGCAAACGGCCTGTGCTTTTTGCTGATTCGGCGAAAAACCGCCAACCAGCGTCCATTTATCTGCGTGGCTCAGCACCGGCAGATAGGCTTTTTGCGCGATGCCGCCCAGCCCGATAACGCCTAAACGAAGTTTACTCAAGAGAGATTCCTTTTAATCGGCCAGATGTTGCAGCAGGCTTTCCAGACGCTGTTTCAGCTCAGCAACTTCGGCCTCCAGCGTTTCAACCCGCGCTGCCAGACCTGACTCTTCGGACACGGTGGCATAGGACGGCTCTTCGGTCGCGCTGGCCACATTGCTCACTTCGCCGCTGAACAGATGCATAAACCGGCTTTCGCGTTTACCTGGCTCACGCGCCAGCCGCACGCAGAACGGGCCGTCTTCGCGGACGGTCAGTTTTGTGAGGGTTTGTTCAACGTCGGCGACGTCGGCAAAATCATGCAAACGGTTGGTGCGGGTACGCAGTTCGCCCGGCGTTTGCGCGCCACGCAGCAGCAACGTGGTCACCACGGCGACTTCCTGCGGGGAAAATTTGAGATTACCGAATTCGGAATTACAGAAACGATGCTCGTACTTCATGGTGCGCGAACCGCTCAGGGTGCGGATGATGTGTTTGCGCAGCAGCAAATCCAGCGTTTGCTGAACGTCGCTTTCGCTGAGCTCCATCACCGGTTCCCGGTTGGTTTTCTGGTTGCAGGCGGTGGTCAATCCGTTGAGAGTCATCGGATATTGCTCTGGCGTCGTGAGCTGTTTTTCCAGCAAACAGCCCACCACACGGGCCTCCCGGGCACTGAGTTCATGTTTCATCTTGCTCTCCTTATCGGGACGGGGGTGTCCATTCTCGCCAGGTTAACGCAGTCAGTACGTGATCTTGCCATTTACCGTCGATCAGTAAATAGTCTTTCGCGTACCCTTCACGCTCGAAACCGAGACGCTCCAGCAACTGACCGCTGCGTTTATTGTGCGGCATGTAATTGGCCATAATACGGTGCATTTTTTGCTGACGTTGCATATAACGGATCAGCGACTGCAAAGCCTCCAGCATCAGCCCCTGCCCCTGCCACTCCTGACCCAGCGAATAACCGAGGAAACAGGCGTGGAATGAGCCGCGTAATACATTGCTGAAATTCGCCACGCCCATTACACGATTTTCATCAGGATCGAGCAAAATAAAATAATAAGCGCTGCCCTGTTTCTGCATTTCGGTAATTAAGCTCAGACGTGCCTGCCAACCTGAAGGATAGCAATGGCTTTCGTCCCTGACCGGCTCCCAAGGTTTGAGAAATGCCCGGTTCTCCGCATAGTACTCCGCCAGCCGGTGCGCATCGCGATCGTGCACCAGTCGCAGAACCATCCGGTCAGTGGTAAGCCGTACCTTAGGCACGGCAGATTTATAGCCAAACATCCCTTCCCTCCACATCCCGCATGGGTCGATAAATAGAATTTATAGGAAACCATAAAACATGCCTAATTCTGCCAGTCAGAACGCGGCTTGACGATAAAAAAATATTATCTATAGCGCCCTATCTAAATGCCTGTTTCCGGTTCAGACTGGAACGGTCTTTTCCCCTTTCTGTATCCGCCGGACGGGATACAAATAATCGCTCATGGTGAAGCATGTCTCTGGTATCACAAGCTCGGAGCTTGGGTAAGTATTTTCTGTTATTAGACAACGCGCTGGTTATTTTAGGCTTTTTCGTAGTTTTTCCATTGATCTCGATTCGATTTGTTGATCAGCTGGGATGGGCCGCGATGATCGTCGGTCTGGCGCTGGGTGTCCGGCAGTTAACGCAACAGGGATTAGGGATATTTGGCGGTGCTATCGCCGACCGCTTCGGCGCCAAGCCCATGATCATCACCGGCATGCTGTTACGCGCTGCCGGTTTCGCCACCATGGCAATGGCCGACCAGCCGTGGATTTTAATCTGCTCGTGTATTCTCTCCGGTCTTGGCGGCACGCTGTTCGACCCGCCACGCACTGCGCTTGTCATCAAACTCACCCGCCCGCATGAACGCAGCCGCTTTTTCTCGCTGATGATGATGCAGGACAGCGCCGGTGCGGTGATTGGCGCGCTGATCGGCAGCTGGCTGCTGCAATATGATTTCCACTACGTCTGCTGGGCCGGTGCCGCCATCTTTGTTCTGGCCGCTGCCTGCAACGCCTGGTTGTTGCCCGCCTACCGGATTTCCACGATGCGTACGCCGATGCGTGAAGGCATGATGCGGGTTCTGCGCGATCGCCGTTTTCTGGCTTACGTGCTGACGCTCACCGGTTATTACATGCTAACCGTGCAGGTCATGCTGATGTTGCCGATTGCGGTAAACGACGTCGCGGGCAGTCCGTCAGCGGTGAAATGGATGTATGCCATCGAAGCCGTGCTTTCTCTGACCTTGCTCTATCCGATTGCACGCTGGAGTGAAAAACGTTTCCGCCTCGAGCAGCGCCTGATGTTTGGCCTGCTTATCATGACGCTCAGCCTGCTGCCGGTCGGGTTGGTGACGTCTATCAACCCGCTGTTGTTGCTCATCGGCTTCTTCTATATCGGCTCCGTCATCGCGGAACCGGCGCGTGAGACGCTGAGCGCATCACTGGCCGACGCCCGCGCACGCGGCAGTTATATGGGTTTCAGCCGTCTGGGGCTGGCACTCGGCGGCGTCATTGGTTATACCGGCGGAGGCTGGATGTATGACACCGGTCGCGCCCTCGAACTGCCTGAATTACCCTGGTTTTTACTCGGTGTTGTCGGGTTCATCACTCTTACCGGGTTGTACTGGCAATTTAATCTTCGCCGCATCGAACCGGCGATGCTCAGCGGCAATTAGTCTGCTTATTAAAACGGCGGTCACAGTATCGCCGTTTGATCTCGCTACCATCTATACCCATACTGGTTTTAACACATCGATAAAATCCGAACCTACATCCGGCAATTTTCACGCACCCTACAGGTCAACGCCGGCGAAAACAGGAGCTATGAAATATGAAACTTTACGTTTACGAACATTGCCCTTTTTGCGTTAAAGCACGCATGATTTTCGGTCTGAAGAACATTCCCGTTGAGATCAAAGTCCTGCTTAACGACGACGAGAAAACCCCGATTTCGATGGTGGGTAAAAAGATGGTGCCGATCCTGCAAAAACAGGATGGCAGTTTCATGCCAGAAAGTATGGATATCGTGAATTTCATCGATAAAAGTGACCGCAAACCGCTGCTGACCGGGGCAACCAACGCTGCCATTGCGACCTGGCTGCGCCACGTCTCTGAATATACCGGCCGTCTGTTACTGCCTCGCTTTGCCGCTGCGCCGCTGGAAGAGTTCGCCACACCGGAAGCGCGTAAGTATTTTTCTGATAAAAAGCAGGCAGCCAGCGGTGATTTTCAGGAGCATCTGAAACACTCCGATGGTCTGGTGAAAAAAATCAGTCAGGATTTGCGCGCCCTCGACAAACTGATCGTCGAGCCTAACGCGGTGAACGGCGAACTGTCTGAGGATGATATTCATCTGTGGCCGTTGTTGCGTTCGCTTTCTATTGTTCAGGGCATCGACTGGCCATCCCGCGTGCAGGCGTACCGGGACAATATGGCGAAACAAACCCAGGTCAATCTGTTCACCGGCATCGCCCGCTAATCCTTTCTTACTGCCGGAAGCCCGCTTCCGGCTCATTTTGCTTTTCTTCTTTGCCCTCAGCACTTAGGCTAATCAGCGTTGTCTGATTGGAGCCATGCCGTTTAGCGGTCATGCTGACAAAATAGTGTTCATGTAATGAGGGAAGAATGACAAAACGAATTCTCGGTGCCGCATTTTTGCTGTGCGCCACTCTGCTGACCGGTTGTAACCAGCTCACGCAATACACCATCAGCGAGCAGCAGGTAAATGACTACCTGCAAAAGAACAACAATTTCCAGAAGCAGCTCGGGGTGCCGGGTCTGGTCGATGCGAAAATCGTTCTGACCAACCTCAGCAGCCAGATTGGCCGCGCTGATCCGGGCGTGGTGACACTGACCGGCGATGCCAGCGTGGATATTTCCTCGCTGTTCGGCCCGCAGAAAGCCGATATGCATCTGACGCTCAAGGCCAATCCTTCGTTTGACCGCGAGAAAAGCGCCATTTTCCTCAAAGACATGCAGGTGGTGGATTACACCATCAAGCCGGAAAAAATGGACAGCGTGATGAAAGGCCTGATGCCGTATCTGAACAACTCGCTGAAAACCTACTTTGACCAGCGTCCTGCCTACGTGCTGAACGCCGATCACAGTAAAGGCGAAGCGATGGCTAAAAAACTGGCGAAAGGCCTTGAAGTGAAACCGGGGCAACTGGTGATCCCTTTCACTGACTGATTTAGCCAGACGCTGTTAAATAAAAAGCCCGGCACATCTTCATGGCCGGGCTTTTTGCATTTCAGGAGGACGATTACTGATCGTCTTCCTCGTCATCTTCCAAATCGTCCGGCAGCTGCTCTTCCAGTTCGTCACGCATCGCCTGCAAGGCTTCACGGCTGATTTCAGACAGCGTGCGGTAGAAACCGCTGGTCGCATGAGCTTCTACTTTGCCGAGGAATTTGCCGCACCACGGAAACAGGAATTCATCGAACAGCGTAATTTGTGCCGTGACTTCATCTTCCGTTGACTGGTCTTCCAGCCATGATGCGGCCAGCAGCATCGCGCCGAAATGGTCAGCAGGTCCGTCGCCCAGCGGCATTCCGCGCTGTTGCAGGAAAGTCCGCACGTCCATTTCATTCGCGCCTTCGACATAATCACTGCGAAAAGGCGAAACAGCGCATTCGGAACCGACAAACAGATGATTAAATTCAGCGGCCAGCGTTTCCGGGTTAGCGCTTTCCTGCAAACGGATCAACAACGCGCTTTGCTCCAGCGGCCAGTGCTCACGCAGCTTACCGTCCTGAATCAGGCCAAAAAGCGGAACCAGTAAAGGATCCTGCGGCTGGCGGTAAAACAACGTGCCGAGAACGCGGCAAACAATCGAAAATTCATTCATAACAGTAACCTGATCAGACGATGTAAAGGGTCAAACCCCTGCGAATTGGCGGCGACAATGTCACAGTTCGCTGAGTTCTGCAATTGGCGTACGGCCACGCTTCTCAAGAAAATCAAGGAAACGGCGCGGGCTGACGTTCAGAATACGGTCTTCAGGGAAATCAATCTCCTGCAAAATACGTTCGCAGTGCTCAAATCCCCCCAGTGAATAGGCGATATGCGAATCCGATCCCAGCGCCAGCCAGCCACCTGCCTCTTTAACTGCCAGCGCAATCGCGCGACAGTTAGGCTCACTGCCTTTACGTGAGTGAATAAACGAGGAGTTATTCAACTCCAGCGCCACGTCATATTTTGCCGCCGCGGCAGCCACGGCGGGAATATCAATCGGATATTTCGGGTTGCCGGGATGGGAAATAATATGCACCTCGCCGCCCGCCATCGCGGCAATCATTGCGGCGGTATGGGTTTCTTTATCGACCGGCTGCATCACCGGCTCATGGAAACCGGCAATGATCACATCGATTTCATCAAGCATCGGGCCGGTGCAGTCAATGTCGCCGTTGATATTTTTGATGTTCGATTCGATACCGCGCAGGATGCCTACCCCGTTCACCAGACGTGGCCAGACGCGCATATTCATAAAGTGCCAGTAATGCGGCGCATCAGCCATATCCGGGCCGTGGTCGGTAATGGCAAACAGCTTAATGCCCTTTTCGACTGCTTCATCAATGTAATCATGCAGCGTGCTGTAAGCATGCGTGCTGGCAACGGTGTGCATATGTAAATCGACCGGGTACGGCATGTGCTCTCCTTGAGAATGTTACGCTGCGGCGCAATGGCCTCAGCTTTAATAATGTTAGCAGATGAGTCAGTAACCTCGTTCAAGATCGACACGCCCTGCCGGTTCACGCCCCGCCTCCATCGCCAGAATATTCCTGACAATGCTGTCCATCGCTTCTTCCGGCAGTGTATCTGCCGCCACGTGCGGCGTAATGCTTACGCGCGGATGCGACCAGAACGGATGCATGGCCGGTAACGGTTCTTCGACGAAAACATCAAGCTGGGCGGCGGCAATTTGCCCGCTGTCCAGCGCGCGCAGTAAATCGCCTTCCACCAGATGACTGCCCCGACCGAGGTTAATCAGGTACGCATTATGCGACAGGAATGTGAACAGTTGATGATTGAGCGTCCCGGCGGTGTGCGGCGTATTGGGCAAAAGGTTAATCAATACTTTGCAGTCGGTTGCGAATGCGGCTAACTGATCGTCACCGTAAAAACTGTGCACACCCTCGATGGATTTCGGGCTACGGCTCCAGCTGCGCACGGAAAATTGCATTCCCACAAGCGCCTCGGCCACCCTGCTGCCGAGTACGCCCGCGCCGAGAATACCGATGGTGAAATCACTGCGGGAATGCGGCGTAAGCGGACGCCACTGCTTTTGCTGCTGGAACAGCTGGTATTCATCCATGCGGCGGAAATAGCGCAACACGCTGGCCACCGCATATTCCTGCATTTGCAGCGCCATGCCAGTGTCTTCAAGGCGGATCAGCGGCACTCCTGCGGGCAGTGTGCCGGGCTGACGCTGTTCCTGCGTGAGAATGGCATCGACGCCTGCTCCCAGCGCAAAAATGCCCTTAAGTTCTTTACGCGACGCCAGCATCGCATGCGGCGGACGCCAGACCAGTGCGTAGTCGGCGGGCTGATGGTCGGCGGCGTTCCAGGCACGGACATTGGCCTGCGGCAGTCTTTTTGTTATTCCATCAATCCAGAGTTTTGCATCAAATGTAGGGTGGTAGAAAATTATGTTCATCTTTGTGACCTCCGTTGTCCTGATAGATTTCCCTGAATATCATCAGGATGCAACCCTGAGGCTGAAAAAAGAACAGGCCCCGAAATTCGGAGCCTGTGAGATGGGAAATTGAGGTGAGAAATAACTCAGGCAGCAGCGGGTTCGCGGCTGATCATTTTGCGTAACAGCGGGATCAACACCAGCAGAACGACGCCGGTGGCGACAGAGCCCCAGCCCAGCGCGTTGAACACCTGGCTGTAGCCCGGATTGGTCAGTACCGGTGTGCTGCCAGCGTTCTGTGGCATCAGCCCGGAGATGTAACTCGCCAGCACCGAGGCTACGCCGGTGACCATCATCCAGCAGCCCATCATCACGCCCTGATAGCGGGCCGGAGCGAGTTTGCCTATCATCGCGTAGCCGATCGGTGAAATCAGCAGCTCGCCGATACTTTGCAGCAGATAGCTGATGGCAATCCATTTGAACGCCACCAGCCCGTCGCCGCCCGCCAGATGGATACCCAGCGGCAGCACCAGCATTCCCAGCCCCATGCAAAACAGGGAGGCGGAGAATTGTGTCGGAATATCAATGTTCCAGCCGCGCTGACGCAGGTTTTTAAACCACAACGCCATCAGCGGGCCGCCGATGACAATCACCACGGTATTAATATTTTGAATCCACTGCGGCGCAACGCGGATGCCGTAAACGTTCAGATTAATATTGTGTTCGGAAAAGAGCATCAGGCCCATCGGTGCCAACTGATACAGCGTCCAGAACACCAGTGAACCCAGTGCCAGCAGCAGATAGGCTTTCATGCGGCGGCGTTCGTCACCCTCGCGATGACGGAACGTTACCATCGCCATCAGCGCGAAGATAATCACGCCCAGCACCACGACGAAGTAGCTGCTGAACTCGGCGTGGGTCAGCAGAATGCGGATAACCGGCACCAGCACCACCAGAATCGCGATGCCGATGGCCATGCGGCGCAGCATCTGGCTGCGGCTGGCCTCTTTAAGGGGCGTGCTGATATCGGCCAGAATCGACCAGCGAGAAAGCGTCACGACAATCGCCGCCACGTTACCCAGCGTGGCAAACAGGAACAGCGCGCGATAGTTTTCGCTGAGCTGGAAATACCCGGCGACAGCAAACCCGATAAAGAAGCCGAGATTCATCCCGGCATAGTTCCACAGGAAGGCCGATTCGCGGCGGTCATCGTCCGGCGCAAAGCGCTGCGTCAGCATCATGTTCAGACAGGTGACGTTCAGCCCGCTGCCGGTGAGGAACATCGCCAGCCCCCAGTACAGGCCGGTGACGCCTTCCAGCGCAATCAGTGCGCAACCGAAGACCTGTAACACCATTCCCAGCACGAACAGATTCCGATTGCTCAGATAACGTCCGCCGAGGTAGCCGCCGAACATGTGCAGGCCGTAGTTGAATGCCCCGAAGACGCCCATAATAGCGTTGGCGTTGTCTTCGCTAAAACCGAGTTTTTTGGTGGCATACAGCACCAGCGTGGAATACAGCACCGCGAAGCCAAGCGTCGCGAATGTCTGAACGAAGAATAACGTGCCCGCACCGGCGGGGATCGCCGTACGGTGATGCGACGTGGTCGCGTTATTTGGCTGACTCAAGAATGACCCCTGTCGTGGTATGTGAAATTAACACTGCTTCGTCTGGTGACTTTTACGGTTCTATTAGGAAGCAATTTTTCAAAGGGCACTGTTATACCTCCGCCAATGCTGTTTTTCACAACATATGTTGCTATTTGTGAGTAACAAAAAGTGTTTGCGGGTAAATTGCGCTTTTATGCAGTCTGGCTAATTATTTATTCACTTTAATTAGCGCAGCTAATGACCTTGTGCAACAGTTTCCGTTTGCTCAGGCTTAAAGCATTATTTGTTCTGTAAATCATCAGATTGCTCTAAGTTTGGCTAATCGGCACGGATCCTGCAAAAGAGTGTTGACGATGGGCCCGCTTTTCCCTACATTAGCGCCGGTCAGCAGTACTGCGGTGCAGCTGATAGCTGGAGAGGTGTCTGAGTGGCTGAAGGAGCACGCCTGGAAAGTGTGTATATGAGCAATCGTATCGAGGGTTCGAACCCCTCTCTCTCCACCACATTATAAGTGAAAGGCCCGGATGAAAATCCGGGCCTTTTTCTTTTGTGTTTTTTACCCGCCTATCCCTTAAGCGCGATGGCCTGCGCCAATACCGCCGTCCCGTTCATTCGCCCGTAACTCAGCATATCAATCGCCGCGACCGGTCTGGTGCCCTGCGTTACCGTCTCCACACGCGCTTTGAGATACGCCACCTGCGGCCCAAGCAAAATCACATCCGCCTTCGGCCACTCTTCATTTAGCCTGACATCCGGGATCGCCCAAATTTCCGCTTCAATATTTTGCTCTTTAGCCGCCGCCGTCATTTTTCCCATCAGCATGCTGGTCGACATACCGGCATTACACACCAGTAAAATTTTGATCATAGTTACGTCCTTTTAAGAGTGAGCCGTCTGCGCGACGCGTTCGGCAAATTTGAGAAATGGCAGATAAAACATCACGGTCAGCGCGATCAGTACTGCCTGCAAAACGGCGGCACGCCAGTCACCGCCGGTGGCAAGAAAGCCGGAAATCAGCGGCGGCGTGGTCCACGGGATTTGCACAGTGACATGATTGATCCAGCCCCACGCGGTGGCGTAATACGCAATGGTCAGGCTGAAGACGGGCGCTAAGACAAAAGGAACGATCAGCGCCGGATTGAACACAATCGGCAGTCCAAAGATGATCGGTTCGCTGATATTGAACAGGCACGGCGCAGTGGCCATTTTGGCGATATCGCGGTAATCCTTCTTACGGCTGAAAATAAAAATGGCGATCAGTAAACCGATAGTGTTCCCCGAACCGCCCATCACGCCAAAGGTGTCTTTAAACGCCATACAGATGATGTTAGGAATGTCCTGATGCTGCGCGAATGCCAGCGTGTTTTCCTGCATAGTGTTCAGCAGGAAGGGATCCAGTACTGCCCCTGATATCACGCCCTGATGGATGCCCACCGAGAAGAAAAGATTGGCGACGGTAGTGATAAACAGAAAGCCCGGCAGGCTGGTCGTAACAGATTTCAACGGCTGCTGAATCATCGTTGCGATCAGCGTGTTGACGTCCATACCGCTCAGCGATTTGATGGCAAATGATCCGACGGCAAAGCACATCATCGTCAGCATCACCGGGATCAGCGTGTTGAACGAATTAATGACTGCAGGGGGGATCGCCCCGCCGCTGATATTCACCTGCAAACGCTGGTTGCCCGCCAGACGAATAAACAGTGAGGTAACCATCAGCCCGGTCAGAATGCCGACGAACATTCCGGCAGATCCGGTTGAGGCGAAGCTGATGCCGCCGGTAACTTCCACCGGCAGCTGTGAATCCAGCGCGGTGAGATGAAGGGTTTGCGGCATAAAAATCACCACGACAGCCACCGACAACAGCACTGGCGCAATCGCATTTTGATAGTTTTTATTTTGGCAAAGGTGATACGCCCCGGCGGCCGCAATCAGAATCGAAATAAAATTCAGTGAGCCATTAACGACAGAATTCCCGATGGCCTGTATATCGCTCAGATGCAGCGGAGTTATCAGACCGGACAATATTCCGTCCGGTTTTAATAATGTGTTATTGAGCAACACCATTAATCCCGCCAGCACAAAAAAAGGCATCAGCGAGGCAAAGGCGTCGCGCAACGAACGCAAATGTACCTGACCGCCAATATGCTGAGCGACCATAACGGCTTTATCCATCAGTTTCATGTTTATTTCCCTGTCAAAATTCGGTGTAAAATCCGTCGAATTCAAATCCATTTTCATCACTGAGTTTTTTGTAGAACTCACCGCTTAATTTAACCGTACGCTGTTGGGAATTCAGGTCTAATGCCACTAATCCGTAGCGGTTTTTATAGGCATTGATCCACGACCAGCAATCAATAAACGTCCACAAATGATAACCGTTGATATTACACCCTTCGCCAATGGCCTGATGCACATACGCCAGATGATTTTTAATATAGCCGATGCGATATATGTCCTGAACCTGCCCGTTTTGCATAAAACGTTCTTCATCCGCCACGCCCATGCCGTTCTCGGAAATAAAAGCGTCGATGTTGCCGTAGTTATCACGAATATCGATACACAGGTCATAAATCCCTTTCTCGTAAATCTCCCAGCCACGATGGGGATTAAATCGGCGTCCCGGCATGACATAACTTTCGAAAAACCATTCAGGCATAAACGGCGATTGTGGATCCACGGCAGCGGTGCGTGCTTTCACCCGCCGGGGTTCGTAATAATTCAGGCCAAGGATCTGGACGGTGTTGTCGCGAATAACCGCCAGATCCTCCGGCGTATAAGTCGGTAAATGTCCGTACTGCTTCAGGGTGTCTGTCAGTTTTTGAGGGAATGTCCCTTTCACTGACGGATCGAGGAAACTGCGGTTATAAAACAGATCGGCATATTCAGCAGCCTGTTTATCAAAGCCATTTTCACTGCGCGGATAAGTCGGGCTCAGATTAAGGATGATGCCGATTTTGCTGCCAAGTCCGTGGCGTTTAAACACTTCAATGGCTTTGGCACTCGCGAGGACGGTATTAAAAGCCACCTGCACGCCGCGTTTAAAATCCACCACATTCGGATAATGGAAATCTTCCATATACCCGCCGAGCACCGGCCCCAGCGGTTCATTGAAGGTAAACCAGTGGAAGACCAGATCGCCAAAAGCAGCAAAGCAGGTGTCAGCGAAACGCACATAGGCATCGACAACCTCGCGGCTTTCCCATCCGCCCTTTTGCATCATGCGTTCAGGCATATCGAAGTGGAAGAGATTGGCGAAAGGCTTAATGCCGTTGGCATTCATCTGGTTAAGCATATCGCGGTAAAACGCGATCGCCTCCTGGCTGACGTCGCCATCCCCCTCGGGGAAGAGCCGTGCCCATGAAATGGAAAGCCGGAAAGAATTATGTCCGGTCTCTTTCATGAGCTGAATATCTTGCGGATAGCGGTGGAAGAAATCCGTAGCGGTTTCGGTGTTCACTCCCCGGTAAAAACGATTGGGTTCTTTATCCCACGACATATCCCATTGGGTACGTCCTTTACCAGTATTTCCTTTGCCCTCTGCCTGCTCTGCTGACCAGGCACTTCCCCACCAGAATCCTTCAGGGAATTTAAGAAATTTTTTATCGTGATGCATCGCGCGGTCCTTTTATGGCAATAACTGCCGGTTATTTTTATCAATTCCATTTTTGAACAGCGCCAGCATAAAATTAAATATTGAGGAATAAAGACTTGGTTTATTGTTTAGTTTTTTTCTGTGAGCTATTTCCAGTTTCAACTTTAAGCCGCTATTTAAATTCAGGCATCACGCCTACTCTCTGTGAAATATTCAGCCCGCCGTCAAATCATCACTTTTAAATATGAACATACCGAGATTTATACAACCAAAGGATAATTGAGGCCGCTCACCTCTGAGCAGTCTGTGAGCAACCGGCGCAAAACGTCGAAATTCTGCTTGACCCTTTTCGGCAGTCTCCCTATAGTAGCGCCCCGTTGCAACGTTCGCGATGTAACGAAAACGGTGAGGTGTCTGAGTGGCTGAAGGAGCACGCCTGGAAAGTGTGTATACGAGAAATCGTATCGAGGGTTCGAACCCCTCTCTCACCGCCAAATTATAGAAAAAGGGTCCTGATGAAAATCAGGACCCTTTTTCTTTTTCCGTTCAAAAACCCGATGATCCAGATGTAACTGCTCAGAAATTACATTTTCGTCAGCATCAGTCCGGCCCTGAGTCCCATCGCCACGTTCGGGTTCGGGAACAGCACCACTTCTTCCTCCGCCTCCACCCGATAGGTTTTGCCGCTTTCCTGCGCAATCACAAACCCTTTCTTGAAAGCGGTGAAATTCAGGGCATCGCCGGGAACGAACAGCTGAAAATCCTCTTTGGAGCGGATCACGTCCTGCACTACGCGGTAATGTAACAGGGGAGAATCGGCTTCACGCTCAGGCAACGGTTCACCGCTGACCAGTGTTTCCAGCGCACGCCGCACGCCGCTAAACTGCGCGTGATCGTTGCTGCCAAACGGTGAGGCTTTACCGAGTTCGAGCGTGCAACTGTCGGCCTGAAATACCTCACTGCTGAAATGAGTAAAGGTTCCGCCGGGCGAACGGTGATGCACCAGGGCGTCCAGCCCGGCGGCGTCCAGCCATTCGAGCATCACTTTGCCCTGCTGGCGTGGCTGAAACGGCAGCAGACCGAAACGCACGTGTTGAGATCCACGGATAGCGGTGTGCAAATCATAGTGGAAGCGCTGCGTCGCGCCGGCAGCCGAAGCGCTGCGGTAAAACAGCGCCATCACCTGCTCCAGTTCCTGCGCACGGCGGGTTTCATCATTCGGCTTGTAACGGGCATGGCGGCCACCGAACATGCGGTTCATGTCGGCCTCAACATACCGTTGGTTGATGCGCATCGACGGCGGATTCCCCAGCAGCACCAGCAGCCGGACAGTCAGCGGACGCGCGCCAGACAACAGATCGTCAACCAGCTGGTTTAGCAGCTCTATCGGCGCCGTTTCATTGCCGTGAACACCGGCGGAAATAACCACTGCCGTTTCGCAGGGCTGACGCGGCGACAGCTCAAGAATGCCTTCACCGCGCCACTGCCAGTCCAGCGTTTCCGTTTGCCCGCAAGGCTCGGCAACCGGATCGCCGGAAAGTGTCATCGCCAGTAAATCAAACATGGTTCACTCCTTTGAAGCTCAGCGCTGGAACGGATAAATCGGACCGAGACCGAGAATATTGGTCAGCTCGTCGAGCGCGGTACGCACTTCGGTGAGCAATTGCGGATCGGCCAGATCTTTCGCCTGCATGCGGTCGCGGTAGTGTTTATCCACCCAGTTATTGAGACTGATAAACTGCGTATCGCTCATCAGCGAACCGACGTTGACCGCATTCAGTTCGTTACGGTTTAACGCCACGCGCAGGCGCAAACACGCCGGGCCGCCGCCGTTGCGCATACTTTCGCGCAGATCAAACACTTCAATCTGATTGACTGGGCCACCGCTTTCCACCAGGGCCGACAAATATGCCCAGACGCCGACGTGCTGACGGGATTCTTCCGGTACCACCAGCAACATTTTACCGTCGGATTTGGTCAGCAACTGGCTGTTAAACAGATAAGTCGCCACGGCATCATCGAGAGAGACGCTGGCCTGCGGCACTTCTATTGGCTGGAAATCCAGTTCAAGCGCCGCCATTTTGCGGCGAATTTCATCAAGTCCAGTGGCGGAATTCACAAACGCCTGCTGATGATGGAACAACACGTTGCCGTTGCTGACAGAAATGACGTCGTTGTGGAATACGCCGCTGTCGATGGCCTGCGGGTTTTGCTGAATAAACACCGTACGCTTTTCGTCGAGCTGATGCAGACGCGCAACGGCATCGCTGGCTAAACGGGTCTGACGCGCCGGATACCGCACCGGTTCATTATCACCGGTCACCAGCCCGTCGCGGCCATAGACAAACACCTGCACGCCGGGCTTATCGTATTCCCCGCACAGCCGGTTATGGTTAGCTGCGCCTTCATCACCCAGCGCCCCCACCTGCGGCAACGCCGCGTGGTGGGCAAAGTAGCGATCCGCATGAAACGTCGCGCGCAAAATCGCTGATGTTGTATCGGCTTCGATGGCGCGATGAAATTTATTATTCAGGTTAGCGACGGTGAAATGCACCCGCCCGTCCGCGCTGTCGGCGGAAGGCGACACCGTGGCCGCATTCGCCACCCACATGGATGACGCTGAACTCAGCGACGACAGCAAACGCGGGGAATAAGCCTGCGCTTTTGTCAGCACTTCGCGGTCGCTGCCGCCAAAACCCATCTGCCGTAAGGTGCTGAGATGCGGGCGTTCGTGCGGTGGCAAAATGCCCTGCGCAAACCCCAAATCCGCCAGCGCTTTCATTTTCAGCAGGCCCTGCTTCGCTGCCAGACGCGGGTTCGCCACCGCATTCTGGTTTTTAGTCGAGGCTTCGTTGCCAAACGACAGCCCCGCATAATGGTGCGTCGGCCCGACCAGTCCGTCGAAATTTGCTTCACATCCAGACATGCCTGTCTCCTCAGGTTGTGCGGAAATCAATACCCGGCGACAGCGTCGCGGGGAGTTCCAGCTTGTCTGTTTCCAGCGAGGCCATCGGCCACGCGCAGTAATCCGCCGCATAATAAGCGCTCGGACGATGATTGCCCGACGCACCGATGCCACCAAATGGCGCATTGCTCGAGGCGCCGGTCAGCGGTTTGTTCCAGTTCACAATGCCTGCCCGTGCTTCCAATAATAGCTGCTCAAACTGAACCCGCTCAGCGGAAATCAGGCCGGTCGCCAACCCGAAGCGGGTCTGATTGGCCAGAGCGATGGCGCTGTCAAAGTCGCTGTAGCGATAAATACTCAGCAGCGGTCCGAAATACTCTTCATCAGGAACGCCTGCCACGCCGGTAAGATCGATAATCCCCGGCGTCAGCACGGTGTTAAGGGGATCCGGGCGGGTCATTAACAGCAGCGGTTTACCGCCCAGCGCCATCAGACTGTCCTGTGCTTTCAACATGTTGCGAGCCGCCGCGTCAGAAATCACGCCGCCGATAAAAGGCTGCGGTTCGTCATTCCAGCCGCCGGTGCGGATCTGCATCGTGACATCCAGCAAACGTGCGATAAATGCATCGCCCGCCGCGCCCTCTCTGACCAGCAAACGACGCGCACAGGTGCAGCGCTGTCCCGCAGAAATAAATGCCGACTGAATGGTCAGGTTCACCGCAGCATCAATGTCTTCCACCGGCTCGACGATCAGCGCATTGTTCCCGCCCATCTCCAGCGCCAGAATTTTTTCCGGCTGACCGGCCAGCTGGCGATGCAGCTGGTAGCCGGTGCCTGCGCTGCCGGTAAACAGCAGGCCATCAATAGCCGCACAGGCCGCCAGCGCTTCGCCGGTCGCACGCCCGCCCTGCACCAGATTCAGCACGCCTTCCGGCAAACCGGCCTGCTCCCACAGTTTCACGGTTTCTTCAGCCGTTTTCGGCGTCAGTTCGCTCGGTTTGAAAACGATCGTATTGCCTGCCAGTAATGCCGGAACAATGTGCCCGTTCGGCAGATGGCCGGGGAAGTTATATGGGCCGAATACCGCCAGCACGCCGTGCGGACGATGGCGCAGCACCGCTTCACCATCGGGCATTGCGGTGTGTTTTTCACCGGTACGGTGCTGATTGGCTTCCAGTGAAATCGCCACTTTGCCAATCATCGCCTGAATTTCTGTCAGCGTTTCCCAGCGTGGTTTGCTGGTTTCCTGGCTGATGACCTCTGCCAGCCGGGCTTTATGTTCGGTGAGTAATTCGGCGAAACGGGTAATGACTTCCGCGCGTTCGGCCACGGTTTTGCGCGCCCAGACAGGAAATGCTGTACGGGCGGCGAGGCAGGCCATATCGACATCTTCCGCATTGGCGCTGAGCGCGGACCACAGCATTGTGTTATCCGCCGGATTGGTTTTGTTCAGCTGCGCGCCCTGTCCGCTACGCCACTGGCCCTGAATAAAGAGTGCGGGTTGCATCATGCGAGTGTTTCCTTTTTAAGAGATTGCGGAGCGGGATTGGGATCTTTGCCTGGAAAGAGCGCCACGGCACGCAGGTTATCGCCTTCGCGCAGGCCAAGAATTTCAGCCTCAGTGGCGCTGAGCGTCAGAGATTCTGGCGTTTCTCCGCCGGTAATCAGTAACGCGCGGAAATTCTGGTACTGTTCGTTCGCCACCAGATACAACGGCTCGTCGGCCCCTTCACTGTGCTCTGCGAGCCGGACCGGCATCAGGCGGCTCTCTTTGACGGCGCGCAGCTGATCAATTTCGCCCTCCAGCGTCGGGCCCGCGTCGAAAATATCTACATATCCTTGATAACTCAGACCTTCGCCTTCCAGCACCGCGCGCGCTGGTGCGGTTTGCGGATGCACTTCGCCAATCACCGCCCTGGCGTCGTGACTAAGCAGTTCGGTGTACAGCGGATGTTTGGGCATCAGTTCGGCAATAAAGGATTTCTGTCCCATCCCGGTCAGCCGGTCGGCTTCGGCGAATTCCATCCCGAAGAAATGCCGTCCGACGCTGTCCCAGAACGGTGAGTGACCGGTGTCATCAGACACGCCGCGCATTTCGGCGATCACCTTGCGGGAGAAGTATTGGCGGAACGCCGCCAGAAACAGAAAACGGACTTTCGCCAGCAACTGACCGTTTTTGCCGTTGCGATAATCATTGTCGAGAAAGAGCGTGCAAAGCTCGGTGTAACCGGTGTGATCGTTGCTGAGAAACAGCGTCGGCACCGGCTTATAAATGTTCAGACTTTTGGACGCGTGCACCAGCGTGCCGAGGCGGAAGTTGTACCAGGGCTCACTCAGGCCGACCGCCACTTCGATGGCGCTCACGCCCACGACTTTCTGCTGCTCCGTGTCTTCGAGCACAAACAGATAGCCCTGATCGGCTTTCTCCAGACTGCCTTCCCAGGTCGCCACAGAACGTTCAATGCGCGCACGCAGATGCACTTCATCCTTGGGCAAAGACGTTAAACCGATGCCGGTTTTGCCTGACAACTGCAGGATATCGGCGAGATCGCCGGGCCGCACAGGTCTAATCAACATCATAATGCTTTACCTCATTCATACAGAGAAATCACACGCACAGGCGTGCAACAGCGCGTTCCAGCCGGTTTAGCCCTTCTTCGATATCTGCGCCCGGAATAATCAGCGATGGCGCGAAACGCAGAACGTTTGGCCCGGCAATCAGGGCGATCAGCCCCTCTTCTGCCGCCAGCGTATTGAGCTGTTTCGCCTGATCTTTATAGCGTTCGCTCATCACTGCGCCGAGTAACAGGCCCTGACCGCGTACCTGACTGAAGACGTGATAACGGTCGTTGATGCGCTTAAGACCGGCGATAAACCACTCATGACGTTTGCTGACACCAGATAACACCTCTGCCGTGTTGATCATCTCGAACACTTTGCCCGCCACCGCGGTCGCCAGCGGGTTGCCGCCATAGGTCGTGCCGTGAGTACCCGGCTGGAACAGCACGGCGTAACGGTCGGTGGTCAGCATCGCGCCTATCGGGAAACCGCCGCCGAGCGCCTTGGCACTGGTCAAAATATCCGGCACCACGCCATAGTGCTGATAGGCATACAGCTCGCCAGTGCGGCCCACGCCGGTCTGCACTTCATCAAAAATCAGCACGGCCTGATGCTTGTCGCACAGTTCGCGCAAGCCTTGCAGGAATTCGGCGTCTGCAGGCACCACGCCGCCCTCGCCCTGAATGGGCTCGACGATCACCGCGCAGGTGCGGGAGGAAATCTGGCTGGCCACGGCGGCCAGATCGTTAAACGGCAGATGAGTAATGGCCGG
The DNA here is from genome assembly GCF_003263515.1 of Rahnella inusitata. Classification (GTDB taxonomy): domain Bacteria; phylum Pseudomonadota; class Gammaproteobacteria; order Enterobacterales; family Enterobacteriaceae; genus Rahnella; species Rahnella inusitata. Next base: position 141,092 of record NZ_JYDE01000004.1, read on the forward strand.
TGGCAACGGCGCGAAATCTTCCGAATATTTCGGCTGACCGCCCGCGGTAACGGTAAACAGCGTGCGGCCATGGAAGGCGTTTTTGAAGGCGATGATTTCATTCTTTTCGCCGCCGGCTTTATGGCCATAGAGTCGCGCCAGCTTCAGCGCCGCTTCGTTGGCTTCTGCACCGGAGTTACAGAAAAAGACTTTGTCGGCGAACGTCGCGTCAATCAGTTGCTTCGCCAGGCGCAATACCGGCTCGTTGGTATAACCGTTGCCCAGATGCCAGACCTTATCGGCCTGCTCATGCAGCGTTTTACGAATTTCAGGATGCGCATGTCCCAGCGCGTTCACCGCAATCCCCCCCGCAAAATCCACGTAGTCTTTTCCCGCCTGATCCCATAACCAGGAGCCTTCGCCGCGCACCGGAATAAACGCGGCAGGGGCATATACCGGCACCATCCAGTCATCAAAGTTCTGGCGGCTGACGTTTTGCGGTTGCTGTTGGTGTTCCATATAAACCTCTTTATTGAATGCCAGTGACTGGCTGAATTCAGGGTGCAGGTTTCCGCCCCCCAAACTGGCGGGAATTCTGGTTATTGTTTTGTTATCTAAAAGTTAATGAATAATCTCACTCAGTCTCATCATAGAGTGCAGTCTTCGTGCCAGCAAAGGATAAAAGTGAATAAAACGGGCGAGGGATAGAAAAAACAATCACTTAAAAGCGGCCATTATTCATTTAAATTGCATAAAAAATGAATAAGCAAAAAAATCCCCTTTCGTAGCAACGAGGGGCAGAGAATGAGTATGCAGCGAATTATTTTCATTTCAGCTGACAGATATTGTGCAGGATTGTGATCCGGCGCGTGTCCGCACTCCCGCTTCGTGGTGCAACGCCCGATAACGGTGCGACTCCGCACTTTTTTGGCGCAATCACGCTCCGTGACCGCCTTCACACTCTGCGTAAATAAAAACCAGCCACTCCAGTTTTCCCGCGCCCGTCGGCCTTCACTTAGCAAATACGATGCACAAATGTTAATGAATTGTTTATTTATTGTGTGAATGTTATCGGTAACTTCAGCCGACCTTGGTCTTCCCTGCACTTTTCATGGTTTTAAATAACCTAAAATTAACAAATAAAATCACAAAAATTAACATTTTCGGGTGCTGATCACATTTCATTCACGACTGCGCGAAAACGGCTTTCCCGTTAAGTTAATCTCTGAGTGTGGAATAAATAACCACCGCCCGTCCCCTACACCAGAACAGAACATCATAAGAAAGGTACAGACATGAAATTTAACCTCGCATTAGTCAATGCATGTGTGGTTTCAGCATGCATGTTATTCACCACTCCAACGTTCGCCGCCAAGCCTTACGATATCGCCGTGGTCGCGAAAGTGACCGGTATTCCCTGGTTCACCCGCATGGAAGTCGGCGTAAAAGAAGCCGCGCAGAAACTCAATGTCAATGCCTATCAGGTCGGTGGTTCAACGCCGGATCCGGCTCAGCAGGTAAAAGTGATTGAAGACCTGATCGCTAAAAAAGTGGACGCCATTATCGTGGTGCCAAACGACGCCAAAGTATTAGAACCAGTACTGAAAAAAGCCCGTGAACAAGGCATCGTCGTGCTGACCCATGAATCTCCGGACCAACAAATCGGTCAGTGGGATATCGAAACCATTGATAGTCAGAAATATGCTGAAGCCAATATGGATGAGCTGGCCAAAGACATGGGCAGTAAAGGCGGATATGCAATTTACGTCGGTTCACTGACCGTGCCATTGCACAACGCGTGGGCGGATGCGGCTATCAAATATCAGAAACAAAAATATCCGGATATGCATGAAGTCACGTCACGTTTGCCGGTGGCAGAAAATATCGACAAGTCTTACTCCACTACGCTCGATTTGATGAAAACCTATCCTGACCTGAAAGGGATCATCGGATTCGGTTCACTCGGCCCGATCGGTGCGGGTCAGGCAGTTCAGCAGAAACGTGCGAAAAATAAACTCGCCGTCGTCGGTATCGCCATGCCTGCACAGGCTGCGCCATACCTGATGCGTGGTGATATCAAGAAAGTCCTGTTGTGGGATCCGAAAGATGCTGGCTTTGCGCTGGTGAGCGTCGCCGATCAGCTGTTACAGGGTAAAGAAGTGACTAAAGATCTGAGCATTGAAGGGCTGGGTAAAGCCGATGTCGATATGGATAAGCACGTTATCCGCTTTAATAAAATTCTCGAAGTGACGTCTGAAAATGCAAAATCTCTTGGTTTCTAAAATAACGATACACGTTTAATTTTTACCGGGAATATTTTTATTCCCAACGCCATCACCAGGCAAATAGGAACAGGTACGGCGTAGTTTGTGGTGCCGTATCTGCTTTTCTATAAGACATATCAAAAATATAAAACAATGAACGCAGAAAGGATAATGTGATGAATGTTCTCACGCCCGCCGTTCCTGCTGAGGCGTTTATCAGCCTCGAGAAAATCAGTAAAAAATTCCCCGGCGTTTTGGCGCTGGATAATGTCAGCCTGACGTTGAATAAAGGCGAAGTGCACTGTCTGGCCGGTCAGAATGGCTGCGGTAAAAGCACCATTATTAAAGTTATTTCCGGCGTCTACCAGCCGGAAAAAGGCGCAAATATTACGCTCGACGGGAAATTATTTCACACATTAACGCCGCAACTTTCTTCTTATTACGGCATTCAGGTTATTTATCAGGATTTGTCTTTATTCCCTAATTTATCGGTCGCCGAAAATATTGCCGTTCACCGCTATTTGCCGGGCGGCGATTTTTGGGTACACCGCGAGGCGATGCGTAAAAAAGCGATTGCCGCCATGCAACGGGTCGGCGTTTCTCTCGACCCGGATCGTAAAGTCGAAAAATTATCCATCGCTGACCGCCAGCTGGTGGCCATTTGCCGCGCCATCGCCGCCGACGCCAGTCTGGTTATTATGGATGAACCGACCGCGTCGCTGACCCGTACCGAAGTCAACGGCCTGCTGCGGGTGGTGAATGAGCTGAAGGCCGCGGGCATTTGCGTCGTTTTCGTCAGCCACCGATTGGATGAGGTGATGGAAGTCGCCGACCGCATCAGCGTGATGCGCGATGGCAAACTGGTCGGCACCTATCCGGCCAGCAGTCTCGACAGCAACGAACTGGCGTTCCTGATGACCGGACAGCGTTTCAGCTACAGCCATCTGCCGCACCGCGCACCCGCAGAAGCCACCCCGCTGCTGGAAGTCAGCCATCTCAGCCGCCAGGGCCAGTATCAGGATATCTCTCTGTCACTTCGTCAGGGGGAAATCACCTCGATTATCGGCCTGCTCGGTTCCGGGCGTACCGAACTGTGCCTGAGCCTGTTCGGCATGAGTAAGCCGGACAGTGGGGAAATCCGCGTCAATGGCAAAGTGGTGAAATTTCACAGCAACCGTGACGCTATCCGTCAGGGGATCGCTTATGTGTCCGAAGACCGTCTGACGCAGGGGCTGATCATGGAACAATCCATTTATGACAACACGCTGGTGTCGATTTTCGGCAAGCTGCAAACCCGCACCGGCCTGATGGATCATCGCAAAGCGGCATCGGTGGTCAAAGACCTGATCCGCGACCTCAACATTAAAGTCTCCGACAGTGGTCTGCCGGTGAAAACGCTCTCCGGCGGTAATGCACAACGTATCGCCATCGCCAAATGGGTGGCGACGCAGCCACATATTCTGATCCTTGATTCGCCGACCGTCGGCGTGGATATCGCCAATAAAGAAGGCATCTACCGCATTGCGCGGGATCTGGCGGAATCCGGCATGGCGGTACTGATGATTTGCGATGAAATTCCTGAAGCCTATTACAACAGTCACCGCGTGCTGGTGATGCGCAAAGGTGAACTGGTGGCCGAGTTCGCCCCGCATCAGAGCAGCGAAGCGCAGATTGCGGAGGCGATCAATGGATAACAAAAACCTCTCGAAGTTGATTTCTCAACACGAATTCTGGCTGGGACTACTGGTGCTGGCGTTGGTGATTGGCCTGAGCATAAGCACTCAGGAATTCATGACGCTCGGCAACCTGACCGACGTCGCCACCAGTTACGCCATTCTCGGCATTCTGGCCTGTGGCCTGTTTGTGGTGCTGATTGCCGGCGGGATTGATATCTCCTTCCCTGCCGTCACCTCCATCGGGCAGTACGTGATGGCGAGTTACATCATTCACCACGGCGGCAGTTTCCCGCTGGCGTTTGCGATGTCGATGGGCACCGGTTTATTGCTCGGGCTGGTCAACGGTTTTCTGGTCTACTGGCTGCGCGTTCCGGCCATCATCATTACTATCGCCACGCTGAACCTGTTCTACGGTTTGCTGGTGTATCTCACCAATGGCACCTGGCTGTACGGATTCCCCGACTGGTTTATGAACGGCATCAGCTGGTTCAAATTTACCGCCGCCGATGGCTACGACTATGGACTTACGCTGCCGCTGCTCAGCCTGCTGGGCGTAATTATCGCCACCGGCGTACTGATGAACCGTACCCGCGTTGGCCGCCAGATTTACGCGATGGGCAGCAACCGCGACGCCGCCTCGCGCCTCGGCCTGAACATTCTGCGCCTGCATTTTTACGTCTACGGCTTTATGGGATTACTGGCGGGGATCGCCGCCGTGGTTCAGGCGCAAATCACCCAGTCGGTCGCACCGAATTCCCTGCTCGGCTACGAGCTGACGGTGCTGGCCGCGGTGGTTCTTGGCGGCACCAGCATGACCGGCGGACGCGGTTCGCTGACCGGCACCATTCTCGGCGTCATGCTGCTGGCATTTTTGCAAAACGGACTGACGCTGCTGAGTATTTCCTCTTACTGGCATCAGGTTTTCAGCGGCGTGATCATTTTGATCAGCATCAGCAGCACCGCGTGGAACGAAAAACGCAAACTGGCGAAGGGGATGTGACATGAGCACCTTAAACCGATTTTTCCCCGGCGACCGCATCATCCGTTTGCAGTTGCTGATCATCGTCGCCGTGGCCGTGTTGTTCTCGTTCACGCTGGGTGGCAGTTTTTACAGCGTCGGTAATTTCCAGTCGATCTCCTCGCAGCTGCCGATTCTGGGCATGCTGGCGCTGGGGATGGGTATCACCATGCTTACCGGCGGGATTAACCTGTCGGTGATTGCCGGGGCCAACGCCTGTTCTCTGGCAATGGCGGCAATTATGGTCGCGCACCCCGGCCAGCCGGAATATTTCGCGCTGGCCTTGCTGGCCGGACTGGCGGTTGCCGTGGTGATTGGCGTGCTAAACGGTGCGCTGATCGCTTACATCGGTGTATCGCCGATTCTGGCGACCCTCGGCACCATGACGCTGATCGCCGGGCTGAATATTCTGCTCACCAACGGCGCGGTGATTTCCGGTTTCCCACCGGCGATTCAGTATCTCAGCAACGGCAGCGTGCTCGGTATCCCGGTCGCCCTGCTGCTGTTTCTGCTGGTCGCGCTGCTGTTGTGGGTGTTACTCGAACACACCACGCTGGGCCGCAGCCTGTATCTGATGGGCTCCAACGAACAGGCCACGCGCTTTAGCGGCGTCAACACCCACAAAGTCACCATCGCGGTGTACGTCCTTTCCGCCCTGCTCGGCTGGGGCGCGGCGTTGCTGATGATGTCCAAATTTAACTCGGCGAAAGCGGGCTATGGCGACTCTTATCTGCTGGTCACCATTCTCGCGTCCGTGCTCGGCGGGATCAATCCCGACGGCGGGTTCGGACGGGTCATCGGGCTGGTGCTGGCGCTGATCGTCCTGCAAATGCTGGAAAGCGGCCTGAACCTGATGGGCGTCAGCAGTTACCTGACGATGGCACTCTGGGGCGGCGTCCTGATCCTGTTTATCGCCTTACAAAATCGACAATCTTAAGCTCACGCTTTTTACAGAAGGGAACGAACATGGCGAGTTATTTTATTGGAGTAGACGTAGGAACCGGCAGCGCCCGCGCGGGCGTCTTCGACATGACCGGCCGCATGGTCGGCCAGGCCAGCCGTGAGATCACGCTGTACCGCCCGAAAGCCGATTTCGTCGAGCAGTCTTCAGACGAGATCTGGCAATCCGTCTGCAACGCCGTCAAAGATGCGGTGAATCAGGCCGATATCAACCCGATTCAGGTCAAAGGCATCGGCTTCGATGCCACCTGTTCGCTGGTGGTGCTGGATAAAGAAGGCAAACCGCTGACCGTCAGCCCGTCAGGGCGCAGCGAGCAAAACATCATTGTGTGGATGGATCACCGTGCCATCACGCAGGCCGAACGCATCAACGCCACCGGCCATCGCGTGCTGGAATTTGTCGGCGGAATTATTTCACCGGAGATGCAAACACCGAAACTTTTGTGGCTGAAACAGCATATGCCAACGACATGGAACAACGTCGGGCATCTGTTTGATCTGCCGGATTTCCTGACCTGGCGCGCCACGCAGAGCACCACCCGTTCGCTGTGTTCTACGGTGTGTAAATGGACCTACATCGGCCACGAAGACCGCTGGGATCCGAGCTATTTCCGCCAGATCGGGCTGGAAGATTTGCTGGAAAACAACGCGGCGAAAATCGGCAGCGAGGTCAAAACCATGGGCGAACCGCTGGGGCATGGCCTGACGCAGCGCGCCGCCGCCGAAATGGGTCTGATGGCGGGCACGGCGGTCAGCGTGTCGATTATCGATGCCCACGCAGGCAGCCTTGGCATTCTCGGCGCCAGCGGAGCCTCCGGCGAATCGGCAGATTTCGACAACCGTATCGCGCTGATCGGCGGCACCTCGACGGCGCACATGGCGATGTCGCGCAGCGCCCGCTATATCGGCGGGATCTGGGGGCCGTACTTTTCCGCCATCCTGCCGGACTACTGGCTGAACGAAGGCGGCCAGTCCACTACCGGCGCGCTGATCGACCACGTCATTCAGTCACACCCTTGTTATCAGGACTTGCTTAAACAGGGCAAAGACAGCGGCAAAACCATCTATGAAGTGCTGAACGGCATTTTGCGCAAAATGGCCGGGGAGCCGGAGGATATTGCCTTCCTGACCAAAGACATTCATATGCTGCCCTATTTCCACGGTAACCGTTCGCCGCGCGCCAACCCGACACTCACCGGAACGCTGACCGGACTGAAGCTCTCGCGCACCCCGGAAGATATGGCGCTGCATTATCTGGCCACCATTCAGGCGCTGGCGCTCGGCACCCGTCATATTATTGAAACCATGAATCAGAGCGGTTACCGCATTGATACCATGATGGCCAGCGGCGGCGGCACCAAAAATCCGGTATTTGTCCAGGAGCACTCCAACGCCACCGGTTGTGCAATGTTACTGCCGGAAGAGAGCGAAGCGATGCTGCTCGGCAGCGCCATGATGGGCACGGTCGCGGCGGGCGCGTACGATTCTCTGCCGGAGGCGATGGCCGCCATGAGCCGTATCGGCAAAACCGTCACTCCGCAGACCAACAAAATCAAAGAATATTACGACCGTAAATACCGCGTATTCCATGAGATGTACCACGACAGCATGAAGTACCGCCGCCTGATGCAGGGGGAAACCGAGTGAATACAGAACAAAAATTGACGGCCGAACAGGAGTTTTTGCAAGCGTGTCAGGGCTGGCAGACCTACAGCCAGGAGCTGCTGGCGTTGCAAAACAATCTCAACGCCGATACGTGGCAACAGCTGCTGATACTCGTGACCGGCTGCACGGGCAAAATCGCCGTCACTGGCGTCGGCACCTCGGGCATTGCGGCGCGGAAGATCGCGCATATGCTGGCGTGTGTTGAGCAGCCTGCGGTGTATCTCAGCGCCACCGATGCCGCTCACGGCGATCTGGGTTTTCTGCGCAGCGATGACCTGATGATACTGATTTCGCGCGGCGGCAATTCCGAAGAGCTGACACGCCTGTTACCGACGCTGAAAGCCAAAGGCGTGGCTGTTATAAGCGTCACCGAGAATCTGGATTCCGCCATCGCCCGCGCGGCGACGCTGGTGGTGAAGACGCATATTCAACGGGAAATCGATCCCTTAAATATGCTGGCCACGACCTCCATCGTGCTGGTGCTGGCAGTGTTCGACGCGCTGTGCGGCAACATCATGCGCCGCAACGGGTTCGATCAGCAGCGGCTGCTGAAAGTCCATCCGGGGGGAAACGTCGGGAAAACATTGCGGGAGCAGGACGTGTGATCACCCCCTGATTTCCTCCCCGACCAGCGCCGCCAGCACTGAAATAGCGCGGGCAGTGTGCGGCCCCCATTCGAACGAGGTGTTGATGCGGATGCAGTGGCGGAAACGTTCGTCGGCGGAAAACATGGTGCCCGGCGCAATGCTGACGCCTTTCGCCAGCGCGAGCTGGTAGATACGCGCCGCATCAACGTTTTCGCCAAGATCCAGCCACAAGAAATAACCACCTTTGGGCTGGCTGACCGAGACCTGTGCAGGAAATTCTTTGATGATGGCGTGGTGCATCGCCATCTGTCGCTGTTCGAGGACGCGGCGCAGCCGACGCAGATGGGTATCGTAACCGCCCTGCTGTAAATAATCCGCCAGCGCCAGTTGTACCGGAACGCTGGCCGATAATGTGCTCATCAGCTGTAACCGCTGAATACGCTCGGCATAAGCCCCCGCCGCCACCCAGCCGACGCGAAAACCCGGTGCCAGACATTTTGAAAATGACGAACAGTGCAGAATTTCGCTGCGGTAGGAGGTGGCTTTCAGCGGCACGGCGCGTTCACTGCCAAAATAAAGTTCGCTGTAAACGTCGTCTTCTATAATAGCGACCTGATGCGCCTGTAAAATTTCCACCAGCCGCACTTTGTTCTCAGGCGGCAACGTGCAGCCCAGTGGGTTCTGAAAACTGGACATCAGCCAGCAGGCTTTGATCGGGTAAGTGTCCAGCGCTTTTTCCAGCGCATCCGGATCCATGCCAAAACGCACATCCGTCGGTATCGCCACGGCTTTTAGTTTGCGCCGTTCAATAGCCTGCAAAACCCCGTAAAAGGCCGGAGACTCAATCGCCACCCAGTCACCCGGTTCGGTCACCATCTGCAAACTCAGCCCCAGCGATTCCATTGCGCCAGAGGTAATGACGATTTCATCCGGCGCGACTTGAATGCCGTTTTGCGCGTAGCGCTGCGCGATACTGCGGCGAAGTTCTTCGTTGCCCGGCGGTAAATTGGCGGTGGCGCTGTGCGGTGACATCCGGCGAACGGCGCTGGCAAGGGAGCGTGCCAGACGTGGCTGCGGGAATAAGGTCGGGTCGGGAAACGCCGAGCCGAGTGGCACGACAGCCGGATCCTGTCCGGCTTTGAGGATATCGAAAATCGCGTCGTTGACGTCTATCTGTTCGGCGGCGTGCAACCGCTCATCCGGCTGATGACGCACCGGACGCTGCAATCCTGCCGCGACGTAATAGCCGGATTGCGGTCTGGCGACGATCACGCCCTGACTTTCCAGTAGCTGGTAAGCCTGCAAAACCGTCATCAGGCTCAGACCGGACTGTTTACAGGTATCGCGCAGCGAAGGCAGGCGATCGCCGGGCAGCCAGACCTGCATCTCGATTTGTTTGCGCAGCGTGCGCGCCAGTGTAGCGTAGCGGGATTCAGTCATCGTCCGGGTCACTGTTACAGGGAGTGTTAATGGAATGAAAACTATTATGCCTGTTTAGGGCGATCACCGCTAAGTAAACCCTGAGTAAACTTCTGGCATTCTTTACACGCGGGCTATAGCGGCGAAACATTCAGCATGTTAATGTGTGAACTCACTGCATTACTCGGATTTATCTGAACATCCATTCACGTCTGTTCGCCTAACCTTACGCTTTCTAAACATTTTCTCCATGATTGCCGGAAAAATGACACTTCGCCTTTCACTCTTTTACATCATCATCGCATTACTATTCATTGGATTCAGTAGACTTGCTTTCGTCGAAACAAAACGGGCGACGTGCCTGAATCTCCAATGAGGAATTTAATTATGCGTAAACTTACCGCAATGATTGTGGCTTCAACTCTGGCTCTGAGCTCTGCTTCTTTCGCGTTTGCTGCTGAGACGACTGCAACACCAGCGCCTGACGCACCGGCCGCGACACACGGAAAAATGCTGCACCATAAAGGTCCGCAACATATGAATCCGTTCGCAGGCCTGAATCTGACTGAGCAGCAAAAAACTCAGATGAAAGACATTATGAAAGACAGCGGCGCACGTCCGGATCGCGCAGCAATGAAAGCGCAGATGGATCAGATGCACAACCTGGTGGCTTCCGACAGTTTTGACGAAGCGAAAGTGAAATCACAGATTGATACCATCACCAAAGCGCAGTCCGACCGTATGCTCGACCGCGCCCGTGCTGAAAACAAGATGTACAACCTGCTGACGCCAGAGCAGAAAAAACAGTTCAACGAGAACTATCAGAAGCGTGCTGAGAAAATGGAACAGATGCGTGACCACAAACCAGGTCAGCCAAAACCAGCGACTGCTGAATAAGTTCTGATACCGTAACTCACAGGTTTTACCCACAGACCGGCCTTCTCCAGGCCGGTTTTTTTTGTGCTTTTATCCCCGCGCCGCCACAACTTTGATGTCATCCGACCAGCCGTCTCGGTGCAAACCGTCAACCGCATCACATTTTCATCTTTAACTTCAAACTTTTCTGTTCAAAAACATTATTTTCATCCAGTAATTTAACAAAGTCGTAACGTGCAAATCTGCCGACGACCCTTACCTACCTACATTACACTCTCGCAAAAAAAAGTGGCCAGCCCTGCGCCGGACCACTCACAAGGAGTTGTTATCATGAAAAGCGTCAAGTCCGGGATAACCTGGCTGGTGGTGGCGTTAATCGGAGCCTTTGCTTTTTGCATGCTGGCTTTAAGCCGTGGTGAACACGTCAACGCCCTCTGGCTGGTGGTTGCCGCCATCGCCTGTTACAGCATTGCTTACCGTTTTTACAGCCTGTTTATCGCTGAAAAAGTCTTTGAACTCGATGATAAACGCATGACCCCCGCCGAACGACACAACGACGGGCTCGATTACGTGCCGACCAATAAATGGGTGTTGTTCGGCCACCACTTTGCGGCGATTGCCGGTGCCGGGCCGCTGGTCGGTCCGATCCTCGCCGCGCAGATGGGGTTCCTGCCGGGCACCATCTGGATTTTGGTCGGCGTTATGCTGGCCGGTGCGGTGCAGGATTTCCTGATTCTGTTCATTTCCACCCGCCGCGACGGGCGCTCGCTGGGTGAAATGGCCAAACAGGAACTGGGCAACTTTGCCGGCGTGGTCACCATGCTCGGCGCGCTGGGCGTGATGATCATCATTCTGTCGGCACTGGCGCTGGTGGTGGTGAAAGCGCTGGCCGACAGCCCGTGGGGTCTGTTCACCATTGCCGCGACCATTCCGATCGCCCTGTTTATGGGCGTTTACATGCGTTTTCTTCGTCCGGGGAAAATCGCCGAAGTCTCGGTGATTGGCTTCGTGCTGATGATGCTGGCGATTATCTACGGCGGCAACGTCGCGGCGGATCCTTACTGGGGACCGTTCTTTACCTTGCACGGTACGACGCTGACCTGGGTCCTAGTGATTTACGGCTTTATCGCATCGGTTCTGCCCGTCTGGCTGTTGCTGGCACCGCGTGATTATCTCTCAACCTTCCTGAAAATTGGCGTCATCGCCGGGCTGGCGGTGGGGATCGTCTTTGCCATGCCGGAAATGAAAATGCCAGCGGTGTCGCGCTTTATTGACGGCAGCGGTCCGGTCTTCTCCGGCAGTTTGTTCCCGTTCCTGTTTATCACTATCGCCTGCGGATCCATCTCGGGTTTCCATGCGCTGGTTTCCAGCGGCACCACGCCGAAGCTGATTGAACGTGAAAGTCACATCCGCTTTATCGGTTACGGCGCAATGCTGATGGAATCTTTCGTCGCCATCATGGCGCTGATTTGCGCATCGGTTATCGATCCCGGCGTGTACTTTGCGATGAACTCACCGGCGGCGCTGATTGGCACCACGGTGGAAAGTGCGTCGCAGGTAATTAATGGCTGGGGCTTTGTCATCACGCCGGACATCTTGACGCAAATCGCCAAAGACGTCGGCGAGCAGTCGATTCTCTCCCGCGCCGGTGGTGCCCCGACCTTCGCCGTCGGCATGGCGCACATCATCACCGAGGTGTTTAACAGCCGCGCGATGATGGCGTTCTGGTACCACTTCGCCATCTTGTTCGAAGCGCTGTTTATCCTGACCGCCGTCGATGCCGGGACCCGCGCCTGCCGCTTTATGGTGCAGGATTTGGTGGGCGTTGCAGTGCCCTCTCTGGCGAACAACCGCTCGTGGCTCGGCACTTTTGCCGGCACAACCGTGGCGGTCGCGGGCTGGGGCTTCTTCGTTTATCAGGGGGTCGTCGACCCGCTGGGCGGTATCAACACTCTGTGGCCACTGTTCGGCATCGGTAACCAGATGCTGGCCTCGATGGCGCTGATTCTGGGCACCGTGGTGCTGTTCAAAATGAAGAAACAGCGTTATGCGTGGGTGACGATTTTGCCGACCGTCTGGCTGTTCATCACCTCTATGACCGCCGGCTGGCAGAAGATTTTCCACGAGAAACCGTCGATTGGTTTCCTGGCGCAGGCGAAGAAATTCTCTGCGGGGATCGACAGCGGAGAAATCATCAAACCGGCGAAAACGCTGGCGGATATGCACACCATCGTACTGAACAATCAGATTAACGCCGTGCTGTGCGGATTCTTCATGCTGGTGGCAGTGACGATGCTGGTGTCGTCGTTCTTCGTCATCCGCCGCGCGTTGAAATCCGCCACACCGACGGTGCATGAAACCGCCGTGGTAAATCGCCGCGAAGGCCGTCCGGCACGTGAGGTGCGCCATGTCTGATTCGCGCGCTCTGTTCAAAACGCCCCGGTTCGCAGCACTGCACATCATCCGTTGCCAGCCGCTGTTTATCGTCGAACCTAAGCCGCATAACGTGGCCGACTGGCTGAAACTGGCGATCAGGCGCACTGCCCAAAGCTTCCGGCTGATGGTGGGGGTTCAGGATTACCAGAATTACGTGCAACATATGAAAGTGCGACATCCGGGTGCCGAGCCCATGACCGAGCGGGAATTTCACCGCCGGTGTCTGGAGGCGAGATTCCCGAGCGAAGGCGGCAAGATGGGGAAATGCCCGTGTTAACGCCTGAGTGATCGGTCCCCCCGCTCTGCCCGTCTCCTGCGACGGGCAGAGCGTCTTCTCCTGCGAACAAAAATGTCACCACCGCTATCTGACTGAAATCCATTACCTATTATTTTTTTAAATTCTTTCGTCTGGTTTTTTTTAACGATGTCCGGCGCGCCCTAAGCCCCTCAGTTAAAGGACAAACTCCCTGCCGCCCTGCCACTCACTCGTCAATTTCTCACTTTCAGCCTGCTGACCGGCTAAAAATGGTCACGTCAAAATGTGTTGTGTTGTGATTTTCGCCCCACTTTTTATGCTGATATTTTAACCGCACCCTTTATTACCGTTTCATTCTTACTTATGAGGACAACACTATGATTGGTGCAACACATGCCAGAGATATCGTGTTAATGGACAGAGATATCGTCATGGCTATTATCGGTATGTCAGCGTGGGGAGGTATCGTCCGCTACATTATGCTCAGGCAGAAAAAACCTATTATGGAAGAGATCCGGGCCTGTCTCTTACAGGTCATCGTTTCCTGTTTCAGCGGTATGTTGTTAAGCATTTTCGTTCTTGCACATGATGCCAACGATGACAGGTTACTGGTCATCGCCGGTCTGGGAGGCGTATTTGCCGGACCGATCATCACGTTGCTCGGCAGGAAATTCGCAGCGATTATTGAGAATTTCTCTCCCGGCGGGAAGGAAGCTGAAACCGCTCAAACTTTAAAGACATCTGAATAACCATACCCCCTGCGAGAGACATCTCAACGGGGGATTTTTTTGCCTGATGTCACACCCGAAATATTCCCCTTAACCCGAGTACATCCCCCGCGCTGAGCCAGTCTGTGAAGGCCAGCCCGCCACAATCTGCGCGCTCTTATCCTTTCATCAACGCAAAAAAAGCGGGACACCAGAGAGTGTCCCGCTTTGCCGTTTCAATATCATGAAGCCGGAGCCTCAGGGATATTGCCCCGAACTGTCAGAGTAATTTCCACTGCGACCATTCGCCGGTGAACTGTGGATCGCCTGGCTCGTTACCCTGAGTCCAGTAGTTCGCGACATAGTCCTTCCCTTTATTACTCACTTTGTCGCCGGTGTTGTACACCTTATTGGTATCCCACTGGGCGTATTTGCCGACAGGATCAACAACCGGGTCAACAACAGGATCGACAACCGGATCCACGACCGGATCAACTACAGGGTCCACAACCGGGTCGACGACAGGATCGACAACCGGTTCCACCACTTCTTCACCAAACACCACCAGCGTGTACTGCTTGGCAACAGAAGACGCAGCCTTGGAATCCGTGACCGTCAGAGAGAACAGGAACTCTGCACGGCTGACCACGGTCGGCGCGATGAAAGTAATGGTTGATGTGGTAGTGCTGCTCGGAGAAATTCCTGCCGGAACGCTCCATTTGTACGTCAGCGCATCGTTGTCAGCATCGCTGGAGGCGGCACCGCTCAGACGCACTTTCGAACCACTGATAACCTGCAACTGAATATCGGCAACCGGCGTGGTATTCGTCGCAGGCTTATCGTCATCCGGTACTTCGCCACCGATGTTCACGCCGTCGAAATAGAACGGTGCCATATCGATAACCTGATTGGTGACGGTGCAGCCCAGACCTTCACGCGCGGCATTGACCAGCACGCCGTTGTCCTGATCGATAGTCCAGGTAAACAGTGCGCCGAGGCCTTTTTTCGCCACATATTGCCCTTTCGCACGCACACTGCGTGGCGTATCAAGAGACATGAACAACTTGGTGTCTTTGTTGTAAAGGTAATCGGCATCTGCCACCTGGTCGGTGTAAACGCTGAAGCCGTTACGGCCTTTCTGATTTTCCAGATCAAGGTAGTTATTGATCAGGTCATACCATTCGCTGCAACCACTTTCGAATGTCCCGGTCGTATTTGCATTCGCGGTCGGGGTGTAGGTGCCTTTCAGCGGAGAGAAACTTTCCAGTACCGCATTCTGACCGTTGCGTGAATAACCGGCATAACCCACGTTGATGCGATCGGCCGGGAAACCTTTCGACAGCAGATAATCGACGATAGTGTCCACACCCCAGCCGCCTTCTACCAGCGCATGCAGGTTAGTGTGGTGATCGAGTTTCTCTGCCCATGGCGTACCGTAGAAGTCATAAGTCATGACATTGATGCTGTACAGACCGTTATTGAGCAGGGTTGAGACATCGGATTTTTCCAGAATGGCCACCACGGCGGAGCTGGCGATACTGATTTTGACATCGGTACGCTTAATTGCTTTCAGCTCTTTGGTGATTTCAGCCAGCAACAGCGCGTAGTTTGCGCCATCCGTATCGCTGTAGGCGTTGTTGTTACCGGCGTTGCCCGGATATTCCCAGTCGATATCTACTTCAGAGAACATCGGGAAGCGGGTGAACAGTTTCGCTACGCCCTTCGCAAAGGTGCTGCGACCAGCGGGGGTTTGAGACATGTTGTGAAAACCACTGCTCATGGTCCAGCCACCGATACTCATTGAGAGTGCCAGCGTATGGCCCAGCGTTTTGGCTTTTGCCTGCAAATCACGCAAGCCGCCAACGATACCTTTTACCGTCGCCTGGGTGGCAGAATTCACATCCATTTCCACCCAGTCGGCATTTTTCAGACCAACGTTGTTGCTGGTCTGGAAGTCGCCCCACGGATCAAGGAAGGTCGGTTCGTTAGTGACTTTATTCAGGTTCCTTGCAGCGCGGGCAATTACCTCGGCTTTTTCACCGGTAGTGTCACCGACGATGCCCAGGAAGCCGAGAATGATTTTGTCGTACGCCGTCGGGCTGACGTTGGCTAAATCATATCCACGGCCACGGTTCTCTGGCGTATCATCACCGTCGGTCTCGCGGCTGTCGTACTGGGACCAGTCGGTGTAGTAACCGAAGACTTTCGGTTTGTTGGTGGTGTCATACTTGTTGTATACCGGTTTAGCGACGCGTGCAGAGGTATAACTGTATTTCACTGTATCTTTAGACGCGTCAAAACCGTCTGCTGCATAAGATTTATCAGTCAGAGAATCAGTTTGGATCAATTTATTGGTAGTCATATTAGTTTCCTGAATAAAAAGTTAAGGGCCTAACAGCGTCGTGCTGTTGGGTCTATAATTGAAGAGGTTGTTATTTCTCTCAAATCATCATTCAGCAAAAATATTTATGACGGTAATGATGCGCGGTATATGAGCATCAATTCTGATTCTGAGATCCCTGAAAAGAGAGAACGAGTGGAACGAACACCGAAGCTGCCTGTTAAATCATCAATATAGAGAATCATACAGACTAAGACTATAATTACGCTTTGATGACACAAATGATGCCGATAAAACACACAACTTAACGTGAATTATTCCATTTTTTATTATTTCCATGTTGAGAAAAACTCAAAAGTTTTTTTACTCTCCTTCAAAATGGGCATCAGTTTTTATAACAGATCACAACTTATCTAAAATTACTCATAATAATTTGATTGAGTATGGTGAATTTTAAAAAACCAGATACGATAATTCCTATCGAAAAGTGAATTTCTGATATTCCAATCACCGTTCCGGAGAGAGTCGAAAGATGAGTGTTTATCTTATTAATGGTCAGTACGTATTCAATGAAGGAACAAAGGAACTCAAGACTCTAAATAACGACATGAATATTAAACTGACAACCATGAGATCCCGCTGCCTCAGTTTTATCATTGAACATGCTAAAGATGAAGTCATTGAGAAGTCGGCGATATCTTATGCGTTATGGGGAGCGAGAAGTACTTTTACCAGCGATGCCAGCCTGACCCAAACGCTCTATTTAATTCGTCGTGACCTTAAAACCTTAGGATTGGATGAATTATTTATTACCGTGCCTAAATCGGGAATTCGGGTAAATACTTCAGTAAGTATCGATGTTATTCAGGAAAAGATCCCCAAACGTAAACTATCTTATAAACCCCTGTTGTTAAGCCTGATCGTGTCACTGCTTTTAATTGGCGTGGGTACGTATCTGGCTCTGACAATCTGACGCCACAGAGGGCCTCACCATGTCTCTTAATCCCGTGATCGTTGCTGTACTTGAAAATGAAGGTGCTTATGTTAATCATCCCGACGATCCCGGCGGCCCAACCCACTGGGGGATAACTGAAAAAACCGCGAGGGATTATGGCTATACCGGCGATATGAAAGAATTTACCCGCGATCAGGCTTACGCCATTCTTGAGAAAAATTACTGGTATCAACCCGGATTTGACAAAGTCTATGCCATATCTCCGGCACTGGCACTCGAGCTATGTGACACAGGCACCAATATGGGGCCATCCGTTGGTGTTAAGTGGTTACAGCGCTGGCTCAACGCCTACAATCAACAAGGACGATATTATCCTGACGTTAACGTAGACGGCAAAATAGGGCCGATGACACTGGATGCCTTATCTGCCTTCCTGAAAGAACGAGGCCAGGAAGGCGATGCAGTGCTTGTTACCTCACTTAATTGCAGCCAGGGACAACGCTATCTGGATTTAGCCGAGAGTAAAGCCAGTAATGAATCTTTTATCTATGGCTGGATGAAGGGTCGGGTTCGTCTGAGCAACACATAAACATAAGAATCTCTTATATTAATAAACGCAGTCGCAGACATTCACTTGTGATGTTGAAATATTTTCATCTGCTAATTAATCATTCAAAATAGCCGTCGATTTACAGAAACACCTAAAATTAAGATATTTTTTACTTTATTTGTAGCGTCACAATGTGAATGATGCTGGCTCCCTGTCTGTGTTCTGGAGAAAAGTAATGAATGAACGAAAGATAAATGAATTTGATTATAATCTTATCAAAATAATGAATGAGGTGATTGTTTCAGGCAGCCTTTCCCGCGCTGCGGACAAACTGGAACTGTCGGTTTCTGCGGTGAGTCTTTCCATTAATAAGCTGCAGCGTTACATAGGCGTAGAACTGTTTATCCGTACGGCTCAGGGGATGAAACCCACACAAACTGCATTGGATATTCATGACTCTTTTTCACATGCCATGTGCATTATTGATGATGTGGTGCACAAGGCTAAAAATCACGAAAAATCAGTCTCTACCGTCAGAGTAATGTGTTCCGATTTGGTCGAAAGTTTTTATTTTCAACGTTTGCATCAGCGTGATGATTTACAGGAAACACTGTTCGTTTTCACCAACGCGACCCTGTTTAATCATGATGAGTGCGTGAGAAACCTTTTGCAGTCAGGTAATGATATTGTTCTGAGCAATTTCCCACTGAATCACAGCAGTATTACTTCGGTCGAAATTGACTCCGTCGATAATTTCGTCGTGGTGTGCAGCGATACCAGTTTACTCGCGTCACAAAAAGCCTTTACACTTTCACATTATTATACCTTACCTCATGCCGTCTATTGCCACAGCGAAGGTCAGGTAAAGAAACTGATTTCAGTCAATAACCAGCATGTGCCAAATAATAAATCGAATATGAGGAAAGTGGTTTATAACTCCTCCTCCCTCAATGGCATCATTGCCGCCATTGAACGAAGTGATATGATCGCAATATTTCCCACCAAAGTCGCCGAGTATTTTATTGATAAACGTCACAGCAAATTAGCAACCTTCTCCTTACCTGATGACATCCATCACGAGACATTGAAAACATACGCAAATTTTGTCACCCGCACCACCAAGATTCGCGGTATTAATCATATTATTTCTTCATTTAAAGCCGTAGAAAACTGCCAATAATAATGAAATATGTAATTAGCTGTATAGGCAACATCACACAATATTTGTGATGAAATAAGTTCTGATTTTAATAGTGATACAATCAGGTGAACACTAGTCTTTATAAGTCAGCTTCCGACTGACATATAACTCACCCACTCTTAAAGAGTCGTGTTTCAGTTTTTTGCAACGCATAAAGGGTATTAACTATGCACAGATTAAAGTCCCAGCTTTGCCTCAATTTCATTACGCTGTCTTGCCTTCTGGCAGGCTCTTCAATGGCTATTGCAGACGATACTGCCGCCGCCACCGAACCCTATGTCATTAAAGAGAGTGACCTGGTAAAAAAAGAAGCCTCACTGACGCAAAATCCGCTTATGCAGGCAGTGAAGGCATCCATCCGCACGCTCGATAACGACTCGGTTGAAAAAATTGCGCCGGGGCGCGCTGCTAACCCCGACAACGTCAAACGCGTTGAAAAAAACCTCAGCAAAGAGCAATGGGAATATATCTTCCCACTGCGCGCGCCGGAATACAGCTACGAAAACTTCCTGAAGGCGATAGGTAAATTCCCGGCAGTGTGCGGCACTTACACCGACGGGCGTGATTCCGACGCTATTTGTCGCAAAGCGCTGGCGACCATGTTTGCGCACTTCGCGCAGGAAACCGGCGGGCATGAAAGCTGGCGTCCTGAAGCAGAATGGCGGCAGGGGCTGGTGTGGCTGCGGGAAATGGGCTGGGTTGAAGGCCAGAAAGGCGGGTATAACGGCGAATGTAATCCGGACGTCTGGCAGGGGCAAACATGGCCTTGTGGCAAAGATGCGCAGGGTGATTTTGTCAGCTACTTTGGCCGTGGCGCGAAACAACTTTCCTACAACTACAATTACGGCCCGTTCTCAGATGCGATGTTTGGCACCGTCAGAACTCTGCTCGATAAACCGGAGCTGGTAGCGGACACCTGGCTAAACCTCGCCAGTGCGGTGTTCTTCTTTGTCACCCCGCAGGCACCTAAGCCAAGCATGCTGCACGTGATCGATGGTACCTGGGTGCCGAACGATCACGATAAAGCCAACGGTCTGGTGCCGGGCTTCGGCGTCACCATTCAGATCATCAACGGCGGTGTGGAATGCGGCGGCCCGACTGAGATTGCTCAGGGCGAAAACCGTATCTCCTACTACAAAAGTGAAGCGGATTATTTGAAGGTGCCGGTCGCTGCTGATGAAGTGCTGGGCTGTAAGAACATGAAACAGTTCGACGAAGGCGGCTCCGGCGCCCTGCCGCAGTACTGGGAACAGGACTGGGGATGGGATCCGACCACGCCGACAGGCTCGACGTATTCCTGTCAGTTAGTCGGTTATCAGACGCCGTTCTCCTCATTCAAAGAGGGCGACTATAAACGCTGCGTCCAGCACTTCTTCAACGTGACGATTGTCGATGATTCAGGTAAGGCCGAGCCGGTGACACCAACGCCGGATCCGACACCAACGCCAACACCGACACCAGCCCCGACCGACACCAATGCCGCGCCCGTCGCGGTACTGACCGGGCCGATTGGTGAAGTCGAAAGTCAGGCGAACGTAACCCTTAACGCCTCGGCGTCGAGTGATGCGAACGGTGACAAACTGTCTTACACCTGGCTCCTGCCCAACGGCACCGCGCTGGAAGGCACCGATCGCGACAGCATCAGTTTTGTTGCCCCGACAGTGACCGTGAAGAAAAGTTACACCTTCAACCTGACGGTATCTGACGGCAAAAAAAGCAACGTAGCTTCGTATACGCTGACCGTCACACCGCAGGTTCAGCCGCTGCCGGATACTGGCTCGGGCAAAACGTGTGCGAATAACTGGGATGCACAGAAAATCTATTACGGTGGTGAAAGCGTTGTGTGGAAAGGCAAGGAGTATCTGGCTAACTATTGGACACAAAACAATGAACCTGGTAACCCGGAGTTCACTGGTGAGTGGTCACAATGGAAGGAAATTAAAGCCTGTAAGTAGTCTTTGTTATTATGGTCACTCCTGACCGGGGAAAATCAAATGGGCGATCGATGATCGCCCATTTTTTCCGTGTCAGCTCGCCGCCAGCATCGGTTCTAGTACCGGTACCGTTTGCTCCGCAACCAGCCCCAGCAGGATTTTCTTCACCGCCATCGCCTCCTGAGACAGCGCCAGCGTTTCTGATACGCATAAGGATAACGGCACCTGAATCGCCGGGCTGCTGATACACGACATCCAGGCTTTCGCCGGGCCTGTCATCGCCCGCGCGGCGGATTCCGGCAAGATAGTCGCACCCAGACCACTGGCCACTGCGGCGGTGAGTGTCGCAGAGGATTCGATTTCACCAATGACGTTGGCGCTCAGCCGGCGTATCGCCATCGCATCATCCACCAGACGGCGCATCACATTATAAGATCGCGGCATGAACAGATTCAGCTTAGCCACATCGCTCAAATCAACGTATTTTCCCGGATTCGGTACGGCGTGTGTGCCGACCAGATAAAGATCTTCTTTCATCAGCGGCTGACTGCACAGCCCGATTTCAGGACGTGCACCGTACAGCACCGCCATGTCCATGCGGCCATCCAGTACCAGTTCGCCGAGCGCCGTGCCGAAGTTTTCATTGAGATACAACAGAATGCCCGGATGCTGCTCGCGCACGGCTTGCAACAATGGCAATGCCAGCTGCGAGGCGGCCGTCCCCGGCGCAAGGCCGACGGATACCTGCCCGCTCAGCGACTGCCCTGCACTGCTTACCGCACAATGGGCCTGCTCGCACTGGCGCAAAATCGCCTGGGCGTGCGAATAAAGAATATTACCGGCTTCGGTAGGCGTCACGCCGCGCTTGGTGCGAATCAGCAATTGTTGCTGCAACTCACCTTCCAGCGTCGCCAGTTGCTGGCTCAGTGCCGGTTGGGCGATATGCAGAACCTCAGCGGCCTGCGTCAGGCTGCCAATATCGACGATTTTCACAAAGTACTTTAAACGTCTGAGATTCATCTCTGCCTCCATCTTGCGCGGTAAGGGGTACCCTGAACTGAATTTATGTACGTACAGCGTATTTATTAGCAGGTCTGATAAAAGCAAGATCTGCGCCAATCTCGGGTGCGCAGAGGAAAAACCCTGCCTGACCGCGCCAATGCCACAGAACATAAGAGAAAACTATCGCAGGAGGAAGTGAGAAAAGCCCGCTTCGGCAGAAATCAAACCGGCATGCCCCCGTATTTTCGCGCCTGCTGCACCAACATAATGCATTCTTATGGGTCAGCCTTATCAATTAGCAGGGTTAATAACACCCCTCTGAAGAGTGGCCTGGCTTGCGCCGCCAATGGGAAAAAACCGCCTTTTTGACTCTATTCTCAACAACTTGACCAAAGTATCAGCAAACGCACACATTTATGCAGTTTCCCCTTTGACATGCTCAGGGGCAGTCGCTATTATTCGCCCCGTTCCAACGATTCCTCTGTAGTTCAGTCGGTAGAACGGCGGACTGTTAATCCGTATGTCACTGGTTCGAGTCCAGTCAGAGGAGCCATATTAGAAAAGCCCGCTTAGGAAACTAAGCGGGCTTTTTGCTTTTGTGGATTGTCTGATGGCGGGCTGTGCCAGACCGGATTCGTCACCCGGCGTAAAATTCGTTATCATCCGCCACCCACTTTCCTTCCGGCCAGTCTGATGTCAGCAATTATCGATACTTTTATTGCCCCGCCGTGCCATGACCAGATAGACATTCTTTATCAGGACGATCACCTGTTGCTTATCAACAAGCCCTCCGGGCTGCTCAGCCTTTCAGGGAAGAATCCGCAAAACCTCGATTCGGTGCATCACCGGCTGGTAAAGCTGTTCCCCGGCTGTACGCTTGTCCACCGTCTTGATTTCGGCACGTCCGGATTAATGGTGATTGCCCGCAACAAAGCGATAAATGCCGCACTCTGCCAGCAGTTCAGCAACCGCACGGTGACCAAAATGTACAGCGCCCTGCTGTGCGGACATCTGGATGACGACGAAGGAATAATAGACGCGCCGATTGCCAAAGACCCGGCGCTGTTTCCGCTGATGTCGATTTGCGCAATCCACGGCAAACCCGCCCGCTCCCGGTATCGGGTCGCTGAGCGGATTTATCATGAGCGGGAAGACGGGACGTTACTGCCATTGACGCGGGTAGAACTCACCCCGGAAACCGGACGCACGCACCAGCTGCGCATCCATTGCCAGCAACTCGGCCACCCTATTTTAGGCTGTGACCTGTACGGCGGTCTCCTGCTGCCGGGGACGGAGCGGACACCGCGGCTGATGCTGCATGCCAGTGAGCTGCATTTTGTGCATCCGGTCAGCGATGAGCCGGTCGTTGCCCGTAATGACAGCCCGTTCTGAAAACGTTGATTACCACATCAAATCATCAGGCACTTTAAAGTCAGCATACGGATCTTCTTCATCCTGCTCTTCCTGACTCAGCGCACTGTTCAATACAATGCTGTTTGCATCGCGCTGGGCAATTTTATCCGCGACGCTGGCGGGGATAATCGCGTACTGACTCTCGCCGCTGCTTTCAACCACCAGACGGGCGATAGCCAGACGGCCACTGATCAGCTGCGCCTGAGTTGTCTTATCCACAAAGATTTTTTTGATTAAATTGCCGTCTGTGAAGTTAAAGCCAATATCGCCTTTTGAAATATCGACTCTGTTCATTTCAATCAGCTGCTTCACCTGCGCTTTATATTCTTTCGATAAGGCCGCTTGTTTTTGTTGTTCGCTCAGCTGCTTATCACGCTCAAGCTGCGCCTTCTTATTTTCTTCCACCGCCTCTCTGGCCTCACGGGCCTGAACGCGTGATTTCTTCGCCGTTCGCTGAACTTTGTCCATTTTCTTGCTGGACACTAATCCCGCTTTTAGCAGTTGCTCTTGTAAAGTCAGTTTTGTCATGTTCGTTTCTAAATCCGTTGAATAATGTGCAGGATTATACCTGTAATTTTTGATGCTATGCCAGATTGCAGGGGCTGAATACCGCGCAGCGTAATTTTCACCGCTTCAGCATCAATTAAACATTGGCGTCACCGGCCAGACCCGCCATATTTAGAGTGACCTGATGATGAACGAAGAAAAAAGGAAAAGCGTATGGATAACAAGTCACTTACCGCTGTAGAGGCGATTGATAAACTCGAAGAGATGTACAATAACTCGGTCGCGGCACTGCGGGATGCGATTAAGGATTTCATCGTTCAGGGCACACTGCCGGACGTGGCTGCGCGCGCAGCGGGATTGTTCGTTTACCCGGAACTGCGTGTGAGCTGGGACGGCGTGACGCCCGCTAAAAATCCGACCCGCGCCTATGGCCGCTTTTCTCACCCCGGACGTTATGCCACTACCATCACCCACCCCGAGCTGTTCCACCGTTATCTCATCGAGCAGCTTTCTTTGCTCGAGGAAGAATACAATGCGGTGATTGAGGTCGTGCCGTCGCAGCAGGAGATCCCTTATTCCTACGTCATCGACGGTTCGGATTTGATGCTCGACCGCTCAATGAGTGCTGGGCTGGCAAAACATTTCCCCACCACAGAGCTTTCGCAAATTGGCGATGAAACCGCCGACGGGTTGTATTATCCCGGCGATACCTTTCCGCTTTCACATTTTAACGCGCTGCGCGCTGATTTCTCCCTCGCACGTCTGCGCCACTACACCGGCACGCTAATCGAGCATTTCCAGCCATACGTGCTGTTCACCAACTACACCCGCTATGTGGATGAGTTTGTCAGCTGGGCGTGCGCACAGATTGCCGATCCCGACAGCCCGTACGAAGCGCTGGCCTGTGCGGGCAGCGTATTTATTACCGCCGACACGCTCTATCCGGAACAGGCCGTTTCAGACCTGGCGTGGAAAAAACATCAGATGCCAGCCTATCATCTGATTGCACGCGACGGGGCCGGGATAACACTCGTGAACATCGGTGTCGGCCCGGCGAATGCCAAAACCATTTGCGATCATCTGGCCGTATTACGTCCGCACGTCTGGCTGATGATTGGTCACTGCGGCGGATTACGCGAAACTCAATCCATCGGCGATTACGTTCTGGCCCACGCTTATCTGCGTGACGATCACGTTCTTGATGCCGTCCTGCCGCCGGATATCCCTATCCCAAGCATTGCCGAAGTGCAGCGCGCGCTCTATGACGCCACCAAAAAGATGAGCGGCATGCCGGGTGAAGAAGTGAAACAACGCCTGCGCACCGGAACGGTGGTGACGACCGATGACCGTAACTGGGAGCTGCGCTACGCCGCCTCGGAGCTGCGTTTTAATCTCAGCCGCGCCGTGGCCGTGGATATGGAGAGTGCGACCATCGCCGCACAGGGTTATCGCTTTCGCGTGCCGTACGGCACTTTACTCTGCGTCTCTGATAAACCTCTGCACGGCGAAATCAAACTGCCGGGTCAGGCCAACAAGTTCTATGAAGGGGCAATCTCGGAGCATTTGCAAATCGGTATCTGTGCCATCGATCTGCTGCGCGCCGAGGGCGATCATCTGCATTCACGCAAATTACGTACCTTTAACGAACCCCCTTTCCGATAATTGTTTTTTAACACTTTAATTACCCCGCTTCTTAAAAAAGACTTTGCATAATGCAGAGTCTTTTACCATCATAAATTAAAACGCTGTTCTACTTTCTGCCATCTGGAATTCTCTTGCAAAACGTCATCGTCTCTTTGCGCAAAGCCATCGAGCGCACGCCCTGGTATCCGAAACGGCGTTCTTACCGCACCCTGTTCTGGCGTGAAATCACGCCCCTCGCTGTGCCTATTTTCTTCGAGAATGCCTGCGTTCTGCTGATGGGCGTCCTGAGTACGTTTCTGGTCAGCTGGCTGGGCAAAGAAGCGATGGCGGGCGTTGGGCTGGCAGACAGTTTTAACATGGTGATCATTTCGTTCTTCGCCGCTGTCGATCTCGGTACGACAGTGGTGGTCGCCTTCAGTCTGGGTAAACTCGATCACGAACGTGCCCGCGCTGCGGCGCGTCAGTCGCTGGCGATCATGACCGTCTTTGCGGTGCTGCTGGCGATCTTACTCCAGTTTTCCGGCCATGTGATTATCGACATGATCGCCGGTAACGCCGAACCGCAAGTCAAAGAGATGGCGCTATCTTATCTGCAAATGAGTAGCTGGAGTTATCCGGCGGCAGCCATTGCGCTGATTGGCTCAGGTGCGCTGCGCGGTGCCGGTAATACCAAAATTCCGATGCTGCTGAACGGCGGCATGAACATCCTCAATCTGGTTATCAGCAGCGTGCTGATTTACGGTTGTTTCGGCTGGAACGGTCTGGGCTTTATCGGCGCAGGTCTCGGCCTGACCATTGCCCGATACATCGGTGCGATAGCGGTTATCGCGGTGCTGATGGTCGGCTTTAATCCCTCACTCAAAATCTCGCTGAAAAGTTACTTCCTGCCGCTCAATACCAATATTCTGCGCGAAGTACTCGGTATCGGCATTCCCGCCAGTATTGAATCCGTGCTGTTCAACGGCGGAAAATTACTGACGCAAGTTTTCGTCGCCGGAATGGGCACCAACGTCATTGCTGGTAACTTTATCGCCTTCTCCATAGCGGCCTTAATCAACCTGCCGGGAAACGCCCTGGGCTCGGCGTCGACCATTATCGTCGGTACGCGGCTGGGCAAAGGACAAATCGCCCAGTCCGAACGCCAGCTGCGCCACATCTTCTGGCTGTCGACCTTTGGACTGTGCGTACTGGCGTTTCTGTCTGTGCCCTTCGCTGGCCTGCTGGCGCGCTTTTACACCAATGAAGAAGACGTGATTGACGTGGTCAAAATCCTTATCTGGCTGAATGCCGCATTTATGCCGTTTTGGGCAGCATCCTGGGTTCTGCCCGCCGGTTTGAAAGGCGCGCGCGACGCCCGTTTCACCATGTACGTGTCGATGGTGGGCATGTGGGGATGTCGTATTGTGGTCGGCTATTTCCTCGGGATCGTACTTGGCTTTGGCGTCGTAGGTATCTGGCTTGGGATGTTCCTCGACTGGATCGTGCGCGGAGTGTTCTTCTACTGGCGCATGGCCAGCGGCCGCTGGCTGTGGAAGTATCCAAAGTCGAAGAGGACGCAATAGTAAAGATGAGGAGTTTGCCGCGAACACCGCCGCAAACTCCCGTTTCAGGAAGGCTTATTCAGCAATAACCGGCTTTTGCAAATCCACCGACGTTTTAGATTTCTGGCAGCAAAGGTAAATAATCCCCAGCAGCGGGATCCAGCCAAGGATAATGCCCAGCACCACGTTCATCACGGCGTAAGTTTCGGGCGAGGCATACTGGACAAGGATCATATTCAGCATCCGCGAGATGACGCCCGCCAGATAGACGCCGCCAAACCACCACCCGGAGCGGCCAATATCGTGCATACGGCGGATACCGACGGCGAGAAGAGGCAGCGCCAGTACCAGCGCGAAAAGGCTGTACGCCATTCCGGCGTAGAGCACGCCGATGTAAGGATCGCCCGCCATGGAGAAGAAAGAGATGGTGCCCATCACCAGCAAAATCATCAACACGATATTACCCAGCGTGAAGACCCAAAATTCCTTTCTGGTCGCCCTGCCCGCAAATTTCACATAGCCTTTCCAGCCCTGCAAATAACACTGCCATAAGGTCATTCCTTCATTTCCTTTTGTCTTTTTAAAAGTCTGAGGGATTTAAACCGTTTCCTACTGGCCGCGCAACTGCGAAGCGAGTTTATCCAGCTGATCGGCGATCTGGTTCAGATCTTTGTCCTGCCCACCCGGCGCGCGGGTGGAATTACGCACAACCAGCTTTGCCGGTAAGACTTTGGAGACCGTAACGTCATTCTTCGTGGCCAGCAGCCGTTCAACCGCCTCTTTGCTTTGCAAATCCAGATCCAGCGACACCGTGGTGAGCGCCGGATGGAAGAACGCGCTGTCATAGGTGTCATCGTAGCCAACGATCGACACCTGCTGCGGGATAGCGACGTTGTGCTGATGCAGCGCACTGGTAACGCCCAGCGCCATCTGGTCATTCCCCACCAGCATCGCGGTAAACTGTGGCGTCTCACGCAGCATGTGCAGCGCATTGTAATAGCCACTTTTCGCGCTCCAGTCGCCATGAATAACCGTCACCGGCTGTAACCCGTTCTCCGTCAGCGTCTCCTGCCAGCTCCTGAGGCGCAGGCGCGATGATACCGAATCCTCCGGCCCGGCCAGCAGTGCGAACTCCCGGTGACCTAACTCCAGCAGATATTCGACGCTGGCGCGCGAACCGTCCGCCGGGTTAAAGCAGACGTTAAACACCGTGCTTGTCGGGTCGACATCAAGGAACAGGCACAAAATATCGC
Organism: Rahnella inusitata; assembly: GCF_003263515.1. Classification (GTDB taxonomy): domain Bacteria; phylum Pseudomonadota; class Gammaproteobacteria; order Enterobacterales; family Enterobacteriaceae; genus Rahnella; species Rahnella inusitata. The sequence continues at coordinate 169,276 of NZ_JYDE01000004.1, forward strand.
GATTGTTCTCGTAGATAAGCTCCGCTTCGGCGCTTTCCAGCGGGATGTTGATAATCACGCGATCTACCCGCTGGGATTTCAGCTCGTTGATGGAGTCCTGAATGCTTTGATTGACGTCTTCGTCAATCATCGAAATCAGCACCTGATAACCGGCCTGATGCGCGTATTTTTTGACGGAGGCGGCTATCTGCGAAGGCGCGTGCAGTGCCAGCGACGTGGTCACCAGCCCCAACGTGAAACTCTGTTTGCCGACCAGCTGCTGTGCCAGACGGTTAGGTACATAACGCAGGACTTCAATTGCCTGCTCGACTTTCAGACGGGTGGCGTCAGAGACGTTGGCGGACTTGTTCAAAACCCGCGAAACGGTCTGATAAGACACGCCGGCGTAGCGGGCAACATCTTCTAATGTCGAACTTTTCGATTTCATTCTCTTTCCCTGCCTGGAACCTGTGAACGTAGCTTACCCCCACATCAATCGACTCAAACTACGGGATCTCATCTAAAAGTTCAATCTGGCGAGTCAGGCACTGCATAAGTTATACGTTAACATTGCATAATCTTGTGATTTAAATCACTACCCGTTTATTTATACACCACAAGTTATGGATCTAAATCACAATTCAGGATGTGTAAAATTGATCATTATTGTTTCTGGGTATCTTATAGATTCCGTAAATGTGAACGTCATACAATCATAAGGAAAAAGAATGAAACACAACTTACGCACTCTGGCTGTGGCGGTTTCCCTCGCCATCACGGCAGGCCCTGCAGTGGCAAACGATATTGATTTTCATGGCTATCTGCGTTCAGGGCTGGGTGTTTCCGGCAGTGGCAGCTTAGAACAGTTCCAAAAAAATAAAGTCGGTCGTCTGGGCAACGAAGACGACACCTACGGTGAAGTCGAACTGGGCAGTGAAGTCTACAAAAAGGACGATGTGAGTTTTTATGTCGACTCCATGGTCAGCATGGTTTCCGACGGCTCAAATGATGATGAAAGCACCGTTAACGACGACGCGCAGTTCGGCCTGCGTCAGCTGAATCTGCAAATCAAAGGGCTGGTGCCGTGGGATAAAGATGCGGTGATCTGGGGCGGGAAACGCTACTACCAGCGCCACGACTTGCACATCATCGACACCAAATACTGGAACATCTCCGGTGCCGGGGCCGGGGTGGAAAACCTGAAGCTGGGCGAAGGTGCGCTGTCCGTGGCGTGGATCCGTGGCGATGCCAATGACGTGGATTACCGCGTCGACGGCGATAATGACGTTAACATCAACTACATCGACGTACGTTATGCCGGAATCAAACCGTGGAACGGCGCGTGGATGGAAATTGGTGCTGACTACGCCATGCCGAACCTGACGCACGATCAGAAAGAGTACGGCGGCCTGTATGACGCGGATAATGGCGTGATGCTGACCGGCGAAATCAGTCAGGACATGTGGGGCGGCTATAACAAACTGGTTTTACAGTACGCGGACAAAGGTCTGGCCCAGAACATGATCTCCCAGGGCGGCGGCTGGTATGACATGTGGAACTACACCAATGACGCCACCGGTTATCGCGGCATCATCACCGGTCTGATTCCAATCACCAGCAAATTCAGCCTCAACCACGTGCTGACCTACGGCCACGCGGATAACATTACGGCTTACACCGACACTACCGAACTGGTCTCGCTGGTTGGCCGCGCGCAGTATCAGTGGACAGATTACGTGCGTACCATCGGTGAAGTCGGTACTTTCTATCAGAAAGATGATTACAAGAACGGCTCTAACTACAAACAGGGCGGCCAGAAATACACCCTGGCGATGGGTCTGGCAGCAGGTCCTGAGTTTATGTCCCGTCCTGAACTGCGCGTATTTGCGTCGTATCTGAATGACTCAGAGCATGGCGATACGTTTGAAGATCACACCAAATCCGACACCTGGAACTTTGGGGTTCAGGTTGAAGCCTGGTGGTAAGTTGTTTGTTCATGAAGTAAACGTTATGCCTGAAATACCGTATTAAAATAAATCTGTGTCTGATGATATTAAGAAATAACCTCATTGTTATAAATGCTCAGGGTTTAACGCATTTTCTCTTGTAGGGGATCGTGACGTTTTTTGTACCCGCACAGCAGCATCGTTATTATTACTAAAGTGTCAAAGTAAATAAAAAAGGCAGCCAAATTATCTGGCTGCCTTTTTATTATTTCAGTGTGCTTTTAATTTAACTTAAAATTTAAATAAGCTTAATTACTCTGTAAGCCAAACTTCTCAGTCATCAGTTTCTTCAGGCTGTCGGACTGCTTGCCGAATATCGCATGCACTTCCTGGCCGATAATGACCACCCCAATCGCGCCGGTCTGCTGGATAGCGCCTGAGTTAACGCGCTTTAACTCTCTGACCTTCACGCGCAGACGGGTAATACAAGCATCGACATTGATAATGTTATCGTGCCCGCCAAGCGCCTCAATTAATAACGCGACGTCGGTGGACGGCGGCACTTCATCTTTCAGATTTTTATTCTTCGCCGAGAACACATGCATAAAGTCTTTAATATTGACCATGATTAATCCTCTCTTGCAGAAATGAAAAAACGTGCCGCAGGGAATATTCCCCACGGCACGTCAGGAGTAAAACTTATTGTGTGATTTTACGCGTCAGGATCTGGCAGCCAAATGCCGGTAACGTCAGTTTGCGCGGCAGGTTCCCGCCGTGAACGATATCCTGATAATCCTGCGGCAACGCAACGGTCTGGCTGTCCGCATTGTAGTTTTGCAGGAAGATAAACTCGCTTTCACCATCGGTACGGCGCGCGGCAGTCACACCTTCCGGCAGCGGCGTATTGATGGCGCGCGGCAACTTCATCTCCTTCGCCAGCGCGGTAAAGAAATCGGCATGGAACTGCTGATCGTTACGCGACGCCACGTAGTACGCCTGCCCTTTGCCGTACAGATTCACGGTCACGGCCGGATTACCGGCATAGAAATCGTCGCCGTAGGTGGCCAGTGCTGCCGCCCCTTCCAGATGGATCACTTCGCACAGCTGCGAGGCGCGATACGGGCCGCTGAGCCCCAGCGCGTTGCCCTCCACACCGGCGACGCTGTTGTGCTGTTCATCGGTCAGGCTGTCTATCTCTTCCGCCCAGATGCCCAACACCGGTCGCAGCGGTCCGGGGAATCCGTTGAGGAAGCACAAATCGGTTTCGTTGACGATCCCGCTCCAGTAGGTCGCGACAAAGCGTCCGCCAGCCTGAACAAAGGCGCTGATGCGCTCACCGACGCCCTCGCGCACCATGTACAGCATCGGGGCAATCACCAGATCGTAGCCCTGCAAATCGCAGTCTGCGTTAATCACGTCCACCGCAATTCCCTGCGCCCAGAGCGCGCGGTAATGATCGGCGACGGTATTTTCGTAATGCAGCCCGGCGTTACGCGGCCCCATCGCATCATCCATCGCCCAGCGGCTTTCCCAGTCGAAGATGATGGCAACTTTGGCTTCCACACGGCTGCCCGCCACCGGCGCTAATGCCGATAAAATCGAGCCAAGCTCTGCGACTTCGCGCCCGACGCGGGTGTCGATGTGCCCGACGTGATCGACCACTGCACCGTGGAATTTCTCGCAAGAACCACGGCTTTTACGCCACTGGAAATACTGCACGGAATCCGCTCCGTGGGCGACCGCCTGCAAGGAAGAGAGAATGTGCATTCCCGGCTTTTTCAGTTTGCTGGTCGGCTGCCAGTTGGTGAAACTCGGCGTCGATTCCATCAGCACAAAAGGCTTGCCCTGCTTGAGGGTACGCATAAGGTCATGATACATCGCGGTATACGCCGCGAGACCGATATCATCCTGACGGGTGTGCCACATCGGGTAGCTGTCCCAGGAAATGAAATCCAGCACGCCGGCAAGTTTCCAGTAATCGTAATCGTAGAAATATTCCATGAAGTTAGTGGTCGCTGGTAACGCCGGATTTTCGGCTTTCAGCGGCCGGATTTCTTCGCTGCAAAAACGCGTAACCTGATCGGTATTAAAACGCCGCCAGTCAAGATTCAGGCCGTGAACCCCATTTTCGCCCTGCGGTGATGGCGATTCGAGCTGCGACCAGTCGGTGTAAGTGTGGCTCCAGAAGGTGCTCCACCAGGCTTTGTTCAGCGCATCAAGCGTGACATAACGGGCTTTCAGCCAGTCGCGAAACTGCCCCTGACAGGTGTCGCAATGGCATTCACCGCCGTATTCATTGGAGATGTGCCAGCCAATCACCGCCGGATGGTTCGCGTAACGCTTCGCCAGCTGGCCGTTCATCAGCTGCACTTTTTCGCGGTAAACCGGCGAGCTCATGCAATGATTATGACGCCCGCCGTGCAGCGCGGGAACGCGGTCGCGCCCGACGCGCAGTACCTGCGGATATTTTTGCGACATCCATGCCGGACGCGCGCCGCTGGGTGTCGCGAGAAACACCGAAATACCGTTTTCATGCAGGCGGTTTAGCACCTGATCCATCCAGTCAAAGGTGTAGCGGCCTTCTTCAGGTTCCAGCGCTGACCAGCTGAAAATCCCCACTGACATCACGTTGCAGCGTGCTTCTTTCATCATTTCGACATCGCGCACCAGCACGTCGGGGTGATCCAGCCATTGCTCGGGGTTGTAATCCGCGCCGTGTAACAGACCGGAAATCTTACTGCTCAGAAGAGGGAATTTCGTCATGCTTAATCCTTTAAATCCGTAAGAAATAGACAGTGCTCCCCGGCCAAGGCTGCCGGGGAAAAGGGAATCAGTTGAAGACTTTGATGGAAGGTAAAACCTGACCGTCACAGCTGAACAGCGCCTGATTTTCGCGGGCGTTGCCCTCTTTCCAGTGGTCATTGATGTAGGTCATTCCAGCCGGTGTCGCCCAGCCCGCGCCATTAACCGGGATCCAGGTCGGCTCCCAGTAGAACAAGCCTTTGCCGCGGTTTTCGGGCACAGCCACCAGACTTTTGATCATATCGCTGAGGAAATCGGCCTGACCCTGCACGGTGCCCGGATAGCCGCCGTCTTTGGCTTCTTTCTCGTTGAAGCTGTTCTCGGCGGCATCGCAGTTTTGGGTGCTGTAGCCATACGCCACTTCAACGACGATCACGTCTTTGTTGTAGCGTTTACTGATGTCGTCCATGTTCGTTTGCAGCGCGGAGATCGGCCCGTTCCAGTAGGTATAAAACGACAGGCCAATCACGTCGTAAGGGACGTTGCGCTGATTGATTTCATCGAACCACCAGCGGAAGGTGTCATTCTTCGTGCCTTCGGCCAGATGCAGCATGATTTTGATTTTCGACGGGTCTTTCTCATCCGCCCGCACGCCGGAAATCGCCGCATTCAGCAGTCCGGCCAGACGGTCAAACTCACCGCCGCCCTCGCCCCAGCTTTTGCCTTCCGGCCACAAAATCCCGCCGTTCATTTCATTGCCGACCTGCACCATGTCCGGCACCACGCCCTGCTGGCGGAACTGCGCGATCACCTCACGGCTGTAATCATGAATGGCAGTTTTCAGCTGCGGATAATCCATCTTCGCCCAGCTTTTCGGCTTGAACTGTTTTCCCGGATCGGTCCAGAAATCGCTGTAATGGAAGTCGAGCAGGATTTTGAAGCCCTGCGCTTTGGCGCGCTTCGCCAGTTCCAGCGTGGTCGCCAGGTCGTTATTGCCGCCGCCGTAAGGTTTGCCCGCCGCATCTTTCGGATCAACCCACAAACGCAGGCGCACGTAGTTAAAACCGTTTTGTTTAAGGATCACCATCGCGTCCTGCTGCTTGTGGTTCTGATCAAAAAACTTGCCGCCGTGCTTTTCAACATCAATCAGCGTGGAAATGTCCGCGCCTTTAATGAAATCTGCCGGAACGTTGGCGACCTTTTTGATACTGACGTTTTCTGCTGCACAGGAAAATGACATCGCCAGAAACAGGCAGGCAACCGTACTTTTAGTGAAAATCTTTGTATTCAGGAAAGTCATGATGATCATCCTTTAGTGCTGCCGGCGGTCAGGCCGGAGACGAAGTATTTTTGTAAGGCGAGATAGAAAATGGCGACCGGTACCGCGATCAGCACCGCCCCGGCGGCGTACATGGTGTAGTTCGCTCCCATTTTTTGGGCGACCAGGTTATAGAGGCCGATCGGCAGCGTGTATTTATCCGGCGTGCGCAAAATGGTGCTGGAGAGAATGAAATCCCCCAGCGGCCCGGTGAAGGAAAACAGCGCAATTACCGCCAGAATAGGCTTCGACAACGGCATGATGATTTCAATAAAGATGCGGAAGTTACCCGCACCGTCCATCCGCGCTGATTCATCCAGATCTTTCGGAATAGCGTCCAGATAACCTTTCATCAGATAGGTATTCATCGGAATCATGCCGCCGACGTAAATCAGCACCAGCGCCAGATGGCTGTTAATCAGCCCCAGAAGTTGCGCCAGCACGAAGATGGCGATCAGCGCCGAAAACTGCGGGATCATCTGTAATAAAAGAAACAGCATCAGCCCGTCTTTGCGGCCCTTAAAGCGAAAGCGCGAGAAGGAATAGGCGGTGAAACTGACGCAAATCAGCGTCAGCACCATGGTCAGGAAACTAATTTTCATCGAATTCCAGTACCAGCCGACGTAATTCACGTCACCGTTAAACAGGTCTTTGTAATGTTGGAAAGAGACGTTCTCCGGAATAATCGACGTACTGAGCAGGCTGTTACCGGCGTTCAGCGAGGCGCCGACGGTCCAGATCAGCGGATAAATAATAATAACCGCCACGATCAGCAACAGAAAATAACTCAGCGACAGGCGGATAAACTTACTTCTTTTAATACTGCTGTTTTTACTCATTACCCGGCTCCCGCTTACGCCATATCATCTTGTTTAAATGAATTGGTTGAACGGAATTGCCACAGTGCAATACCGACAACAAATATTGACAGCAAAATCGTAATGGTCGCGGCAATGGCATATTGCGATGACGACATGGTGAGTTTATATATCCATGACACCAGAATATCCGTTCCGCCTGCATTCGATCCGGCCACTGCCGGGCCACCGTTATTAAACAGGTAGATAATATTGAAGTTATTAAAGTTGAAGGTGTATTGCGTAATAATGATCGGCGCAATGGAATACAGCACCAGCGGCAGCGTAATAGTTTTTAATTTCTTCCAGGTGCTCGCACCGTCCATCGTCGCCGCTTCGTATAAATCATTCGGGATCGCCTGCAATACGCCGGTGGTCATCGCGAAGACAAACGGGAAGCCCAGCCAGGTCTGCATCATGATCAGCGCCGTTTTGGTCCAGAACGGATCGGTCATCCACGCTTTCGGCTCAATCCCTAACGCCGCCAGAATGCCGTTGTTGATGACGCCAAAGGAATCGTTAAACATCCCGGCGAACACCAGAATAGTCACGAAGCCAGGCACCGCCCACGGCAAAATCAGGACGGTGCGGATCAGCGCCTTGAAACGTAAATCTTTCTGATTCACCAGAATCGCCAGCATCACGCCGACGGTACATTGCAGCGTGGTCGCCAGCACGGTCCAGACTACCGTCCACTGTAAAACGTCCAGCAGCGTTGAACGCCAGATGTTCAGCGTGAAGATATTAATAAAGTTTTTGAACCCGACCCAGTCGACTAATTTCGCCGGTGGCGTGTGGTAAAGATTGTAATTCGTAAACGCGATGGAGAAGCCAAAAATAATCGGAAATACCACCACAAATACCAGCAAAATAAAGCCCGGCGTTATCATCAAATAAGGAAAGCCTTCGCGCAGCAGTAAATGATACTGCTTTCTGACGCCGGGTAATTCCATCCCCAAATCACGTCTTTTGCCGTTCAGCCACGCATCGCGCAGGCTCCAGTAATAAAAGCCAACGCCAAAGGCGGCGATCAGGACGCTGATAATCCCTTTAGCCAGCAGGAAGATGGAATTATCGCGCGGAACTTCTTCGCCCAGCGTATATAACCCCCACAAGCCCTGTTGCAGGAAATCATAAAATACACCGGCGAAGCAAAACAGAATGATAAAAAAGATGATTCCCTTGGCCCATTGTCGGTTATAGAACTGACCAAAACCGGGGATCAGCGCCGCAGCCAGTGCCACCGGCGCGTGGTGGCTGGCGGAGTGTGGCACGTGGTTTTCCTCGTCAAGACGCATAGACACAAAGATATTCCTTTCACTGGTGAGGGAGTGAAATCACTCCCTCCTTTCAGACGTACAGGGGTTAGTGAATAATTCAGCGAATTACTCGTTGCTGGCTTTTGCCGCTTCGATTTGCATCTGGATGTTTTTCACGGCGTCATTAAGCGCGGCCTGCACCGGCTGCTTGCCGGTCACGCCGAGCTGGATGCCGTTGTTAGCCGGTCCCCAGACTTCCTGCATTTCCGGTACGCCCGGCATGGCGGTCGCGTGGGTGGACTGCAACGCCACCGCGTTGGCTTTTTCATCGTTCTTGATCATCGGATCATTGACCAGCGCAGTCAGTGCCGGGATTTCCTTGGTCACTTCGTAACGCACCTTGGCGTACTTAGGCTGGTTGATGAAAGTGATGAATTTCTCCGCCAGCGGTTTCTGTTTACTGTAGGTCGATACCGCATACCCTTTCACGCCGAGGAAAGAACTCATCGGTTTGCCATTGGGCAACAGCGGTAACGGTTTCACGCCGTAATTGATGCCCGCCGCTTCATACGGCTGGAACGCCCACGGGCCGGTGATCACCGCCGCCGCTTTCTTCTCGGTAAACAGGGAATCGATGGCGTTCAGGCCGTTATCGCCGGTAATTCCCGCCGGGAATAAACCGTCGGCATAGAATTTTTTCAGGTAAGTCACGGCTTCGACGCTACCCGGTTTATTCAGGCCGATGTCTTCGACGTTTAGCTCACCTTTGGCGTCTTTGCCAAAGATATAGCCACCCATAGACGAGATCGCGCCGTAGGCGTAATACACCTCATCGAACTTGGCGAGCAGACCGTATTTGCCTTTCGCCCTTTCCTCTTTGGAGAAGGCGTAATACTCATCGAGGGTATCCGGCGCTTTTGGCAGCAGGTCTTTGTTGTAGATGAGCACCAGCGTTTCGACCGCTTTTGGCACACCGTAGGTTTGCCCTTTCTGCTGGAACGCGTTGATGGCCGACGGCGTAAAGCTGTCAGTGAACGCTTTGTCGAGCGTAAGCGGAGCCAGTAATCCCTGAACCACGGCGGTGCCCAGCTGGTCATTGGGGATCACCACCACGTCAGGACCAATTCCCGCCGGGCCATCCAGACGCAATTTTTCGGTTTGCTGCGCGTAAGGCGTTTCCTGCACCACAACTTTGACGTTGTTCTCTTTTTCAAAGTCTTTAACAGCGTCGGCAATACCTGAAGATTTCTTAATATCTTCCCAGACAAGTAACTGACCCTCGGCTGCCCGGACGGCCTGGCTGCTAAGGCTTAATGACATCAGTACCAAGGCAGTAAGGTGTGTAATTTTCATTGTTGCTCCTGGATGTGAAGGTATAACATTTTTATGTGGAACCTGACGACATCCAATCAACAACCCATGCTAATAAACCCTTTAAAACCTGAATGCACGGTGATTAATGTCGTTTCTCAATTCGTGTTATACGTTAAACTTTGAATAACAAAATCACTACCAAAAGATGTGTATTGTGTGATCTCCTCTCCAAAATTCGAACCGCCCTGTGCAAACGTTTACACAAGGTGGTTATAGTCCGAAATATCAGCGGTATGAATCTTTAAGAGGTCAAAAATGTCCAGCATCAGACTCAAAAATGTGGTGAAGCGTTTCGATAAAACCGTGACGCTGCATAACATCAATATTGATATTGAAGACGGTGAATTCACGGTGTTCGTCGGACCGTCCGGCTGCGGGAAATCCACATTGCTGCGCATGATTGCCGGGCTGGAAGAGATTACGGAAGGTGATGTGTATATCGGTGAGCAGCGGGTGAACGACGTCGATCCTTCCCGCCGCGGCGTGGCGATGGTGTTTCAGTCGTATGCACTTTATCCGCACATGACGATTGCCGAGAACATGGGTTACGGGCTGAAAGTGAACGGCGTGCCGAAAGAGGAAATTCGTCATCAGGTGGAAATGGTCGCCAAAACCTTACAGCTTTCCCATCTGCTGGACCGAAAACCGAAACAACTTTCCGGCGGACAGCGCCAACGCACCGCCATTGGCCGCGCGATTGTGCGCAATCCGCAGGTTTTTATGTTTGATGAACCCCTTTCCAACCTGGATGCCGAACTGCGCGTGGACATGCGTCTGCACATTTCGAAACTGCATCAGGAATTGAAAACCACCATGGTGTATGTCACCCACGATCAGACCGAGGCAATGACGCTGGCGGATAAAATTGTGGTGATGAATTACGGAAAAGTGGAACAGATGGGCGCGCCGATGGATCTCTACTACAACCCGGTGAATAAATTCGTCGCCGGTTTCATTGGGTCGCCGAAGATGAATTTCCTGCCCGCCGAGGTGATAAGCTGGCAGCCTGATCGGCTGGAAGTGCGTCTGACGCCCGAGAAAACCCTGACGCTGGCTCTGAGCACCCGCGAACTGGCCACCGGTGATGCCATTACGCTCGGCATCCGCCCGGAGCACTTATTGTCGAAAGAGACGGAAAATCAGCTGGAGTTTAACTGCGAAGTGGTCGAGCGACTGGGCAACAGCACGTACCTGTTCGGCCAGTGCTACGGCACCGACGGTTTCAAAATGCTGCTGCCGGGCGACATGGCGTTCAATCCGTACCAGAGCCTGACCACGTGGTTTGACGCCGAGCGCTGCATGGTGTTCGACGACGCCGGTCTGCGGATCAGCGCAGCGAGTTTGTCTCATCTGCACTGACCGCCACATCCGCTCCTGCAAAATTTGGGCATAAAAAAACCGGGCATAAACCCGGTTTTTACTTTTTGGCGGCAACGAAATTATTTGGTTTCGTTAGCTTTGATTTCGCCCATCGCTTTCAGCTTTTTGGACATCTCACGACGCTCTTTCGACAGGTCTGCATTGCGGATGATGTAGTCATCAACACGATCTTCATAGTCGCCGCGCATGCTGGCAATGATCGCCTGAATTTCGTCGATGCTCATGCCTGGCTTGATGTAATCGCTCAGGTTGTCGAGCAGCAGAACACGCTTCTGGTTGTCGCGGATTTTCTTTTCGTTGTCAGCAATTTCACGTTGTAATTTGTTTTTACGACGGAAAATACGCACGAACTCCAGAACGTTCTGGAAGCTAGGCTTATTGATATTGTCCATTTTAACACCTTCGATTAAGTTACACAGATTCAGTGACTGATTTGTCGCAACCGCTTTGCCTACAAAGAATAACAACTTAGCAAAAAGCGTAGCAAAATTCGTGCTGCGCGCTCAGATAATCGTCCAATAACGCCATCTTACCCGTTTTAGGCCGCAGACAAAAATCCCTTCACGCTTTCGACGTTTTAACGCTGCTTATTTGAGCTTCTTCTTTCTGCATCACCATGGTGATCAGGTCGCCCATGGATTTCAGTTGCTCCGCCACCTGGGCACTCAGCCAGACATAGCCATACACCTGTGCTTCCAGGTGGTTGGCCGCATTCATTTCGGTCATCAGCGCTTTCAGCTCCTCCGCCGATTCATTGAGCTCATTGGAAATGTTCAGTTCATCGCCGCGTGTACCGTTAAGCAGCATCAGGCTCAGCTTTTCCAGCGTATCGAGCATCAGCAGCTGCGCGCTGCGCAACGTGCGGGCATTGAGCATCAGAAAATGACTTTCGCGTGAACTCCAGTAGGCATCGGCCAGCAGCTCCAGCGTGCATAACAGATTACGGCTCAGTGTCTGGATGGCGTCAAACGCCTCGCGAGGAACACGGGTTTCTTTACTCGAAGGCGCAAACAGTGAGCGCATCTTGACCATCTGGCTCATGGCACCTTTCAGCTTACGATCCAGATGCGGGCGATCCAGCAGGTTCGGCGACAGCCACGCGCTGTAGATTTTATTCAGCGACATCAGATAATCCGCCATCTGCATGCGCCAGTGAATAAAGGCGCGTTGCGGATAAATACTGGCAAACAACAGCGCCAGCAGGGATCCGAAAATGACATCACCGGAACGCCACAGCGCCATTTCCATATCTCCCGGCCCTGCACCGCACACCACCGCCAGCGTAATGCCGATCAGTAGCGCCATATAAGGCCGTTTGCCAAGGGTCAGATACCCGCTGACAAACATCACGACTGCGCACCAGACCAGCATCACCGGCAGCGAATAAAGCTCGAGCCACAGGGCAATCAACCCGGACGCCGCCCCCAGCACCGTGCCGGTCACGCGCTCCATCACCCGCTGAACCACGTTTCCCCAGAATGAAATCGGCCCCATCACCACCACCAGCGTGATCAGCGGCCAGGTGCCTTCAGGAATATGGGTCAGGCGCACGATAAGGAACGTCAGGATAAACGCCAGCGCGATACGCAGCGCATGGGTAATCCGATAGTTGCGGTAGATAACGTTATCCAGCGGAGAAATTTTCTTATCGAGACGCACGTTTAGCCAGCCGTAGGCGAAAGTTAAATGATGGCGCTAGTTTAGCTGAGTTAATAAAGCGGATCACCCCGGTTTGGTCAGGGTTTTGAGGGATGGTTACGGAAAAAGCCGACGTTTTTAGCGCTGTCTTCCAGAGCAGAGGATTTTGTCATGACATCACGGCGACGGATGGTATCCTATCCGGAGTTTCGTCCCCATTCCCGCAGTGATAAGGTTATCTTCGTAATGTCAGACAAGCCGCAAAAAACCTTTTATTTCCACGATTACGAGACATTCGGTAAAAATCCGGCGCTGGATCGTCCGGCACAATTTGCCGGGGTAAGAACTGACGAAGATTTCAATATCATCGAAGAACCGTTAGTGATCTATTGCCGCCCGTCTGACGATTATCTGCCCGAGCCGGAAGCCGTGATGATCACCGGCATTACGCCGCAAATCGCGCTCGAACGCGGCCTGAACGAAGCGGAGTTTACCGCGCAAATCCATCAGGCTTTCAGCGTGCCTGGCACCTGTATCGTCGGGTATAACAACATCCGTTTCGACGATGAAGTCAGCCGCAACATTCTGTATCGCAACTTTTACGATCCGTACGCCTACAGCTGGCAGAACGGCAATTCCCGTTGGGATTTACTCGACGTGATGCGCGCCTGCTACGCGCTGCGCCCGGAAGGCATCAACTGGCCGGAAAATGACGAGGGTTTCCCGAGTTTCCGCCTTGAGCACCTGACCAAAGCCAACGGCATCGAACACGAAAATGCTCATGACGCGATGGCCGATGTTTACGCCACCATTGCCATGGCGAAACTGGTCAAACAGGCGCAGCCGCGTCTGTTCAGCTTTCTGCTGGAGCATCGCAGTAAGCACAAACTCAACCAGCTTATCGACATCCCTTCTATGGCACCGCTGGTGCACGTCTCCGGTATGTTCGGTGCCGCGCGCGGCAATACCGCGTGGGTCGCGCCGCTGGCGTGGCATCCTGAGAATAAAAATGCCGTGATCATGTGCGACCTGGCCGGTGATATGTCGACGCTGCTGGATCTCGATCCGGATCAGATGCGTGAACGCCTGTACAGCCGCCGTGATTCGCTGGAACCCGGTCAGTCTCCTCTGCCTGTCAAACTGGTGCACATCAATAAATGTCCGGTGCTTGCCCCGGCCAAAACGCTGTTGCCGGAAAACGCCGAGCGCTTAGGCATTGATCGTCAGCGTTGTCTGGAGAACCTGCAACTGCTGCGTCAGAATCCGCAGGTGCGCGATAAGGTGGTAACCATGTTCGCCGAAGCCGAGCCCTTTGTCGCTTCCGAGGACGTTGATGCCCGCCTGTACGACGGTTTCTTCAGTGACGCCGATCGCGCCGCGATGCGCATTCTCCTGGAAACTCGCCCCGAGAACCTTCCGGCACTGGATCTGACGTTTAACGATTCGCGCATCGAACCCCTGCTGTTTCGCTTCAGAGCGAGAAATTATCCTGAGACCCTGACGGATGCCGAACAGAAACGATGGATGGCGCACCGACAGACCAAGCTGACCGATGAGCGTTTCCAGAATTATGCCTTAGAGCTGGAGGCGCTCTATAACTTGCATGAGGGGGATGCTGAGAAGATAGCGCTTCTCAAAGCGCTGTTTGAATATGGGAAACGGTTAGCGTCGTAGGGTGCAGAAGCCGCTGCAATGGCGGCTTTTTAAATCTGCCAGGCTCATTTTGCAAGCCGAGGCAGCCTCGGAAAGCTCCTCCCCCTTCGCAGGGGGGGAGCAAAACGGGTTTTCGGCCCTTTCCAAAGGGCCATCCATCACGCCTCGGGGGCGATTTCACCGCTCATCTGCGGTGGCTGCTTCCTGAAAGCATTGGTAATAAACGCCAGATATCCTAACCCGATTGCGCCCCAGACCAGACCCAGCGTCATTGAACTCGATTCCAGATTCAGCCACAGGGCACCGACGGTCAGCGCGCCAATCACCGGCAGGATCAGATAATGGAAGTGATCCTTGAAGGTGCGGTTGCGCTTCTCACGGATGTAGAACTGCGAAATCACCGACAGGTTCACGAAGGTGAAAGCCACCAGCGCACCGAAGTTGATTAGCGCCGTCGCGGTCACCAGATCAAATGTTATCGCAGACATCGCCACAACCCCCACCAGCACGACGTTGAACGTCGGGGTGCGCCATTTAGGATGCACATAACCGAAGACTTTTTCCGGGAAGACGCCGTCGCGGCCCATCACGTACAACAAACGTGACACGCCCGCATGAGCGGCCATACCGGAGGCCAGAACGGTCACACAGCTAAAGCACAGAATGACGGACTGGAAGAACTTACCGGCCACGTACAACATGATTTCAGGCTGAGAAGCGTCCGGATCTTTGAAGCGCGAAATATCCGGGAAGTACAGCTGCAGGAAGTAAGACACCACCACAAAGATGATGCCGCCAATCAGCGCCGTCAGGAAAATCGCTTTCGGAATGACTTTACCCGCGTTAGGCGTTTCTTCAGACAACGAACTGATACCGTCGAAGCCGAGGAATGAGAAGCACAGGATAGTCGCACCGGTAATCATTGGCACCACATGCGCATTTTCGCTGAAGAACGGCTTGGTGGTCGCCAGCGTTCCCATACCTTCGCCCATATACACGCCATGCACCAGCAGCCCGAGGAACACCACCATGATCGCCACCTGAACGACCACGATAATGCTGTTGAGGTTCGCGACAACTTTAATGCCGCGCAGGTTGAACGCGGTCATTAGCGCGACCAGCGCGGTGACAAAGATCCACGACGGCACACCGGGGAAGATGGCTTCCAGGTAAATTTTTGCCAGCAGGATGTTGATCATCGGCATGAACAGATAGTCCAGCAGGGATGACCAGCCCACCATAAAGCCGACGTGAGGGCTGATCGCCTTCTGTGCGTAAGTGTAGGCAGAACCGGCGGACGGGAAACGACGCACCAGTTTGCCGTAACTCACGGCGGTAAACAGAACGGCAATCAGCGCAAAGATGTACGCAGTCGCGACGTGACCATCGGTCAGGCCGGAAACGATACCGAACGTATCGAAAATGGTCATCGGTTGCAGATAGGCCAGACCCATCATGACAACCTGAACCAGCGTCAGGGTTTTACGCAGCTGTGCGCGCTGAGGTGCCGGAGAGGCGGAAACATTAGCAGACATGGCTCAGCCCTCCCTGGATTGCAGACACCGGGCGCTTAAACGCCTCTGAACGCAACGTACAGGGAAAACTTCGTGAGTTATTACCAGTAAACGGGGGATTGATCTTCACATCGCTGAACATGGAAGTGAAGGCTGAGCGAAGGTGGCCGCAGCTGAAAGAAGCACCGGCGGGCACCGGTACAGGTTTGAAGTATTGCCCCATTTTACATTTCCTCATAGTGGCGACCGTTTTGAATTTGGGATCGCACACGAACCTTGTTATCTATCCGGATCTGGGTCCGGCCTCTGTTAAATTAGTTTGGGTACTGCACATGCAAAAAAAATAACCGGCGCCTTTAAGCGTCGGTTATCTGCAGTGCGGCGTATTTTGCACAAATCACGCATGAATGACAACAATCAGTGGCGTCCGGTTACAATTTCTTTTCCAGTTTTGAACATCATGTGCATGTCTGTTAACCATTCACTAAGCGTTACGCAGCATCCAGTCGATTTCTGTTTCCGTCACACGACGTTCAAACTGCAATAACTCATCTGACTTACAGGCGTGATAAACCTGTGAAAAACGCTCGCCGAGGTATTTTTTCAGCGCCGGTTGTTCATCAAAATCGTACAAAGCATCGCTCTGACGAATAGGCAGCGGAATACCCTCCTGTTCCAGACCGTTCCCCGTCACCGGTTCCGGCAGCGGTAAATCGTTATCAAGTCCGTACAGCATCCCCGCCAGCACGGTGGCGACCACCAGATACGGGTTGGCATCAGCACCGGCCACGCGATACTCCACGCGATGGTCAGCCACGCCGCCGCACGGCACGCGCAGCGCAACGGTGCGATTGTTATGGCCCCACGATGCCTGTGTCGGCACGTACATGCCTGGCTGGAAGCGACGGAACGCATTCACGTTCGGCGCTAACACGGCCATCGACGCGGGCATCAGGGCAATCATGCCGGCCAGTGACCGTTTCATTAATTCGGAGTCATCGCCATTGGCGTTGGAAAACAGGTTTTTGCCATTGTCGTCGAGCACGCTCAGGTGGATGTGCATCCCGCTGCCCGCATACTCGTCATAAGGTTTCGCCATAAAAGTGGCGTCCATTTCGTGATTTTCCGCCACCAGACGCACCAGACGTTTGAGCATCAGAGCGTAGTCGCAGGCGCGCAGAATATTTTCGCTGTGCTGCAAATTGATTTCAAACTGACCCGGAGAGGACTCCGCCACCGCGCCAGAAGCCGGTAAGCCCTGAATATGCGCCAGACGGTCGATGTCACTCAGCACATCAGCAAAATGATCGAGATTATCTACAGAATAGACCTGCGTATGCATACTGCGCTCTTGCGTGCCGGGGGTACACGGCGGCTGGATATAGCCTTCGGCGTCGCGCTGCCTGTCGAGCAGATAGAACTCCAGCTCTACCGCTACCACCGGGAACAGGCCCCGCTGGCGCAATGTTTGCCAGATATGATTGAGCACATTGCGGGGTTCAACGTTAAAGGGAGTGCCATCTTCGTCAAGCATGGTCAGCAGCAGTTGCCCGGTGTGCTCAGGGTCAGAGGCTGAAGGCGTTAAGGTGCCGGGAACGGGAATACAGTTGCGATCGGGTTCGCCAAGTTCCTGGCCAAGACCCGCTTCTTCCACGACATTACCGAGAATGTCCATGGCGAAAACCGACGCCGGGAAGTAACAGCCTTTTTCGAGTTTACGTAATGAAGTGACGGGAACGCGTTTGCCGCGGAAGGAACCATTGAGATCGGTGAGCAGGACGTCGACGTGAAGGGTAAGTGGGTGACGCTCCAGGTATTGAGTTACTTCATCCTGGAACGCGCTACTTCGCTCTTCAATGTGCTTAGCAAGAGGTTCGTTCTCGCTAATCTCTTTCTTAATTTCATTCATCAGTTGAGTCGCTTGCATAGGTTTTCCGCCATTTGCTGGTTTCCGGCGTCAACGGCACCACCATGATGCCTGCCGGCTAAGCCTTACCGTTTGATTGCTCTGTTCAACGCAGTCTTCTCATGTGTCTTCATTCTCGGTTATCAGGGTGATTCGTTTATCCGCCCGACCATGCTCAAAATATAGGCCATATGATTAACCCTAGCCTTAACATTAATTTTTTGCAACACCTACAATTTGATAACAACTCAGTTTGAAATGCCATCAATGCGCTGCTAAATTGGTCAGAAGAAGGCCAGAATCATTGAAATAATTCCCAACAGCCGCGTGAGGAGAGACGCCCGCTGTCAATACATTCATCCACTCAACGAGGCGGTATTATGGGCAATATATTTTCCACGGCATCCGCTGGAAAACAGACCAGCTACAGACCGATCATTGGGGTAGTAATGTGTGAAAACACCGTTGATGAAAACCCTGCTCTCACCGTCCACGAAAAATATCTGGACGCCATCTTTAATGCAGACGCCCTGCCCGTCTGTCTGCCGCATGAACTGGCGGCGCGCGAAGGTGCAATAGATCAGATCCTGCGCGGTCTTGACGGCATCTTCCTCACCGGCAGCCCCAGCAATATTGAGCCACATCAGTACGGTGAAGAGGGTATTGAAGAACTCGCCGATCCGGGGCGCGACCGCCTGAGTCTGCAACTTATCCGTGCGACGCTGGATAAAAAGATCCCTTTATTTGCCGCCTGCCGCGGTTTGCAGGAGCTGGTGGTGGCAACTGGTGGCAGTTTGTACCGCAAGGTGCAGGAGGTGCCGGGCTATATGGATCACCGCGAAGACACCAGTCTGCCCCATGACGATCAATATAACGTCGTGCATCCGGTACATATCGAACCGGGCGGATTACTTTCAGAATTGTTACACGATTATCAGCAGTTTCAGGTGAACTCCCTGCACGGTCAGGGGGCAAAAACGCTGGGCGCGGAACTGAATGTGGAAGCCCGAGCGCCGGATAATCTGGTGGAGGCCGTGAGCGTTCGCGACCATCCGTTTGCTCTGGGGGTGCAATGGCACCCTGAATGGCACAGCCTGACGGACCCGGTGTCTCGTCAGTTGTTCAACGCATTTATCAATGCCTGCCGCAAAGGCCATCAGGCCCGGAGCGCTCGCGAGGAATAGACGGATGAGCGAAGTCAGTCTGGCGCCTGGTCGCCGGCTTTCTGAAATTCGTCAGCAACTCGGCATGTCACAACGCAAAGCCGCCGAATTGTCTGGCCTGACCCACAGCGCCATCAGCACCATCGAACAGGATAAAGTCAGCCCCGCCGTCAGTACGTTGCAAAAACTGTTGCGGGTGTACGGGCTGTCGTTATCCGAATTTTTTGCCGAAGCGCACGAAAGTGATAAACCGAAAATTGTTATCAATTCGGCAGACTTGATTGAAAT
The DNA here is from genome assembly GCF_003263515.1 of Rahnella inusitata. Lineage (GTDB taxonomy): Bacteria > Pseudomonadota > Gammaproteobacteria > Enterobacterales > Enterobacteriaceae > Rahnella > Rahnella inusitata. Next base: position 188,293 of record NZ_JYDE01000004.1, read on the forward strand.
CGGCAGCCGCGGCGTATCCATGAAAATGGTGCACAACGGCACGCCAAACCACGCGGTCGCCATGCTGCTGGAAACGTATCAGCCGGGCAGCACCACCGGCGACAAAATCAAACATCAGGGAGAGGAAGTCGGCACCCTGTTAGAAGGGGAGATTATTTTAACCGTCAACGGTCAGAGTTATCCGCTGCGTGCCGGGCAGAGTTATGCCATTAATACCGCCAACCCACACAGCTTCAGTAATATTTCTACGCGAATTTGCAGGATAGTTAGCGCACATACCCCTAATACCTTCTAGTTGTCGCAGGATCTGGGCCTGACAACGGGAACCAAAAGAAGGATGTCACTATGAGTACTCACACGCGAAGTCCCGACGCTGCCGGCGTGCCCCACACCGACAGCTACTATGCCAGCTCCGTCAATGCGCACGCGCCATGGCCGGAGCTGACGGATAATATTGAGTGCGATGTCTGTATTGTCGGCGCCGGGTACACCGGCATCTCTTCTGCTTTATATCTCTGTGAAGCCGGTTACGACGTCGTGGTGCTGGAAGCCGCCCGCGTCGGCTGGGGCGCCAGCGGGCGCAACGGCGGTCAGGTGGTCAATTCCTACAGCCGTGATATTGATGTCATTGAAGACCGCTACGGTCGTCAGACCGCCGATATGCTCGGCAGTATGATGTTTGAAGGCGCGAACATTATCCGCCAGCGTATCGACCAATATGCCATCGACTGTGACTATCGGCCTGGCTGCGTGTTTGCCGCGCTGAGTGCGCGCCAGCTTACGAAGCTGCGTGACCAGCAAAAGCTGTGGAACCGTTACGGGCATACCGATCTCACCCTGCTGGACGAAAGTGCTATTCGCCGCGAGATAGCCACTGACCGCTACGTCGGCGGGCTCCTTGATAAGCATGGCGGGCATATTCACCCGCTGAATCTGGTGCTGGGCGAGGCCGAAGCTATACGCCGTCACGGCGGACGCATTTTTGAAGGCTCGGCGGTCACGCGCATTGAACATGGCGATCCGGCTCGTGTACATACCGCGAAGGGTCAGGTGAAAGCGAAGTATGTGATTCTGGCAGGCAACGCTTATCTCAGCCAGCAACTCGCGCCGCGCCTCACGCGTCTGAGTATGCCGTGCGGTTCGCAAATCATCGCCACTGAACCACTGTCGGAAGACATGGCGCTGTCGTTATTGCCGAATAATTACTGCGTGGAAGACTGCAACTATCTGCTCGACTACTTCCGTCTTACCGCGGATAACCGGATGCTGTACGGCGGCGGCGTCACCTATGGAGGGAAAAATCCGCCGAATATCGATTCGGTGATCCTGCCCAAGCTTAACCGCACCTTCCCGCAGCTGAAAGGCGTGAAAATCGATTATCGCTGGGGCGGCAATTTCCTGCTGACACTTTCACGCCTGCCGCAGTTCGGGCGGCTGGAGAACAACATCTACTATATGCAGGGCGACAGCGGACATGGCGTGACGCTGACGCATCTGGCGGGGAAACTGATCACCGAAGTGCTGCGCGGCGACGCCGAGCGTTTTGACGCATTCGCCCGCCTGCCGCACATGCCATTCTTCGGTGGCCGCAACTTCCAGGTGCCTTTCACCATGCTCGGCGCGGCCTATTATTCCTTGCGTGACCGTCTGGGCGTGTAACCGATCCCCGCAGGTTCTCTGCGGGGTTTAGCCTTTGCCCGACACCGGAAATTCATGATCAGTGCCCACTTCGGGCAACTCATCGAGTTCCGGCTGGATCCCTTGCGAAATGTAATCTTTCGCAGCGATTGCCTGCTCTTTGCCCGCTGCATCGCGGATAACCACATGTTTGATGCTGCCATCTTCAAGCACTTCACGGTGTACGCCGGTAAATTCACTCATTTGCTGATCCTTTTTTATCATTGCCAGGAGACATCACTCATCATTAAGCATAGTTTTATATTCTTAAGTGCAACTAATAAAAATCCGAAATGACCTCAGCAAGGGGCTCATTTTCCTGATAAATTAGACACCTCGTCATTGATGATGAAACCGCTTTTCCCCCGCCATACTCACGCTCTACAAGGAGAACGCTCTTGGACGCCAGCACGATCAACACACTTTTCTTTATTGGCGCCCTGTTAGTCGCAGCGAGCATTTTGCTCAGTTCGTTCTCTTCTAAGCTCGGCATCCCTATTTTGGTCATTTTCCTCGCCATCGGCATGCTGGCGGGCGTCGACGGGATCGGCGGTATTGCGTTCGATAATTACCCGGCGGCCTATCTGGTCAGCAACCTCGCACTGGCCGTTATTCTGCTCGACGGCGGGATGCGCACCCGGGCGTCCTCTTTCCGCGTGGCGCTGTGGCCTGCACTGTCGCTGGCGACGGTTGGCGTGCTTATAACTGCCGGACTGACCGGCATGGCGGCGGCGTGGCTGTTCCATATCGACCTGATGCAGGGCCTGCTGATTGGCGCAATTATCGGCTCGACCGATGCGGCGGCGGTGTTCTCGCTGATTGGCGGCAAAGGGCTGAACGAACGCGTGAGCGCGACGCTGGAAATTGAATCTGGTAGCAACGACCCGATGGCAGTGTTTCTGACCATTACGCTCATCGACATGATCTCCAAAGGCGAACACGGGCTGAGCCTGATGTTTGTGGTCGACGTGGTGCGCCAGTTTGGCCTCGGTATTGTGTTTGGCGTCGGTGGTGGCTGGCTGCTGCACAAACTCATCAACAAAATTACGCTGGCGGCCGGTTTATATCCGCTGCTGGCCTTTAGCGGCGGCCTGCTGGTGTACGCCGCCACCATGTCGCTCGAAGGCAGTGGCATTCTGGCCGTTTACCTGTGCGGGCTGATGCTCGGCAACATGCCGATCCGCAACCGCCACGGGATTATGCAAACCTTCGACGGGCTGGCGTGGCTGAGCCAGATTGGCATGTTCCTGGTGCTCGGCCTGCTGCTGACGCCCAGCGATCTGCTGCCGATTGCCGTTGCAGCGCTGGCGCTGTCCCTGTGGATGATCCTGCTGGCGCGCCCGCTGTCGGTGTTCGTGAGCCTTATCCCGTTCAAAAACTTCACCCTGCGCGAGCGGTTCTTTATCTCGTGGGTGGGCCTGCGCGGCGCGGTACCGATCATTCTGGCAGTCTTCCCAATGATGGCCGGGCTGCCTAACGCCACCCTGTTTTTCAACGTTGCGTTCTTTATCGTGCTGGTGTCGCTGCTGGTTCAGGGCACGTCGCTGGGTTTCGCGGCCAAAAAAGCCAGGGTGCTGGTACCACCGCAGCCGACCCCCATCTCCCGCGTCGGATTGGATATCGATGTGTATAACGACTGGGAGCAGTTTATCTACCAGCTGGGTTCGGAGAATGGTGCGTCGGCGCAGCGCTGCGTGACTTACAGATGCCGCAGGAAACGCGCATTGCCGCCCTGTTCCGTGGCAAAGAGATGCTGCACCCGACCGGCAGTACGCGGCTGAAGGAAGGCGATATTCTGTGTGTGATCGGTCAGGAAAAACACCTACCGGAGCTGGGCAAGCTGTTCAGCGACAGCAATAAAGTGGTGCTCGACGACCGCTTCTTCGGTGATTTCATCTTGCAGGCCGATGCGCCGCTGGATGCCATTTCACAGCTTTACGGCCTGAATCTGGAAGATACCGTCGATCAGTCGCAGTCACTGGGGCATTTCGTTATCCGGTTGCTGGGCGGTGAACCGGTTATCGGTGACCATATCGAATGGGACGGCCTGACGTGGACGATTGCTGAGATGGATGGCAACCGGGTCAGTAAAGTCGGTGTGAGGATTGTGACGGAGAAGGCCTGATTCTGCCCGGCGTAAATCGCAATAAAAAATGCCTGTTCGTTTAACACGACAGGCATTTTTTTTATGCTGACTTAACCTTCAGACGCGGTTGCTGTTACTGAGCAGCTTGCGGGTCTTTGTCGTAGTCTGAACAGGACTGATAGCCTTTGTTCATGACATGACCGGTGTCGTTATAGCTGACAAAGTAAGTCTGTGCTTTACCATCACGCGGAGCCACAGCATACGTCTGGCAAGTGCCTTTCGCATGGATAAGCGTCGCTTCTGTAGACGGTGGGCCTGCAATAGCGCGAACCTGAGATTTTGTCATACCGACTTTAACATCGCTGACCACTGGCTCTTTTACGTAGCTCGCTGCGCGGTCATAAGTCTGACAACCTGCCAGTACAGAAACTGCTGTAGCAACCACAAGTAACATTTTCTTATTCATAACATCTCCTCCTGAGGCCATTTTCTATTTTTGTATAAGCCACTTAAGCATAGAAGACATAAGGCATTTATCCAGTGAACAGGCCTTCTATTTGTTGAATGCTACAGTTTTTAAGTTTTATCTGAGAAGCCTGTCGATTGTTTAACCCGTTTAAAACAGTCTGTAGAAAGATGATTTTCAGGCATTTTTGTTCTATACATGAATGAGGTAAGTCATTGAAATAAGGAGCACGGCCTGATGCCTGTGGATCGACGTCAGTTTGTTACGTTACTGGGGGTCATCGCGCTGATGCCACTGCCCCGCGCTGGTTTTGCTACCCCCAGAGAGGTCGCGATGGAAACCCTGCTGATTGATAAACCTTCGGGTGGCGTGCCTAATAACAAACTCCCGGTCATGATTTATCACCGCGTTATCCCGCCTAACGTCGTCGATAATGCCGACTATCTCGAGCATCTTTTCCGTTCTAATGGCTGGCCACCGCAGTGGCGCTATCCGGTGTACACCTTTACCCATTTCCATTCGAATACTCATGAAGCCCTGGGCGTGTTTGCCGGAACGGCGAGATTACAGCTCGGTGGCGAGAACGGGAAAATCATTGAAGTAAAGGTGGGAGATGTTCTGCTCTTACCGGCGGGCATCGGGCATAAACAAATTTCCGCCGACGAAGAATTTATGCTGGTGGGTGCATATCCGCCTGAAATGAAAGCCGATCTTTGTCATGACGAACCCGCGCAACTGGCGGCGCGAACCAAAGCGGTCATCGCCGTGCCGCTGCCTGACACTGATCCGGTAACCGGACACAGTGAAGGCAGCATGCTGGCGTGGCATAAGAAGTAAAAAACGAGGGTATTACCACGGCAATTGCATTACCTCCTCCCCTTGATACGTCCTGACTGAACAATATCAGTGAGGGGGGGGCATCGCATGAAATGACTATTTTCGAGTAATGATTATCTGTGCTAAGACTTGAGCCCCGCGATAAGTGTTTTGTATTTTAGAATTAATATCCATTAGTGAAAATTGTTTATTGACTTTGAAAAGACCAATATTTGGATCAAGATAATATATCTCTTCGGGTGCCAGGCTTATTGTGGCTACAGCATGCATGCCACCTTCAGGGCCAGGCACAGCGACACCAAAAATAGCGCCACTGGGTTTTCCTGAATACTTGACACCTTTAGCAGAAAGTAAATTATTCAATTCATGATAAGAATAAACCAGCCCTGGGACGCCATTTATAATTTCTAATTCTCGCTGTCTATTGTTTTTATAATTAACAGTAAACTCAGCGGGTGAAACCTTACCACCAGAATGGCCCTCCTTAATCAACAATCTTCCATTAGCACGCGTTTCATAATTTACATGCCGCCGCATGACTCTTTCCAGGAAATTTTGAAACTCCTGTTTTTCAACAGGAATTCGCGCATGCATTTGTGGAGGCGTTGAAGTGAACCATGCTGGGAGCCAGGTTTGTAGGAAATTTTTTTGTATTGTTACCGGACGGTCTTTTAAAACATCGCCAAGCCAGGTCAGACAAAAACCCATACAGAAACCTCTGGAATTATGCGTCTCAATAAACTTCTGATATTGCGTTTCAAATGAAATGATTAACTCCATTTTATCGTTCCTTTACCTGGTGAAATTCAATTTTTTTTAATCAACCACCCACTGCATATTGCCTATCCTTGTAAGCTCACAGATGAACGGGGTTGCAGAATAATTTTTCTTATCAAAAAAAACAATGAATAAACTGAAAGTAGTAATAATAAAACTCATTTAATACATTAGTTAAATGAACAGACCGTAATATATACATAATACTTCATTTATATGATTTATTAATCATCACTCATGCCTTCTCAAAATCCACACGTGCTACTCAGAACCGGCAACACCAGATGAAAATCCAGCACTCGTAGATCACGAAATTATCTCCTCATCTCTCCTGAGCGGTTCCCCGCTACCAGTAAATGAAAGAAATATGACGGGACGGCCTGACAGCCGTCCGTTAATACAGGGATTTTTTTAGAAGGCTTGTCACGTTAAATCAATGGACGCTGCATAATACTGACCCACTCGCCGTTGACTTCGCGGCGCTCGGCTTCCAGCCAGCCAAGACGGCCATATAATCCTTGCTGATCGGGCGTATACAGCCACAGCGTATCAATACCGGCCGCACGTGAACGCTCGATACAGGCTTTGACCAGCGCCGAACCGATCCCCTTTCCGCGCAGATGATGGCAGGTGAACACTTCACCCAGCCAGTATTTGCGCTCGGCGACATCACTAAGCTCATAGCGCATCACGCCAGCGGTTCCCACCACCTGCTCGTTTTCATCCAGTGCGATTAACACGCACTGGCGGCCACGGCTGAGGAGGCGTTGTTCAAGTCGTTGACGAATAAAATCTTTTTGTGCCCAGTGGGCGAAATCAGACCATTCACCGTGCAGATATTCGGTGACCGTCTCAAGGTATTGCGGGACATCAGCCAGACTGGCGATTTTTACGGTATCAGTGGGAGAGGTGTTTTGAGTCATGGAAAAACCGTTTTAAACAATCAGGGGGAACCAATTTGCGGATTCCCCCTGCGAGTGTCAAGCCGCAGACTCACATTCACTCGCTATCAGGCATCGATAGTCAAAATGGTGGGCTACTTGCGGCTGATAATGATCTGATCTGCTATACGCGGATTTTCATAGGTCGCCAGTACATTCTCGGCTATCTCCAGCGCAATATTTGCACTATCGACTTTAAATAGCCCAAGATTGGGATCAAGAAAATAGGTCTCTCTGGGTGACAGACTAATTACAGCAATAGCATGGGCAGTATTTCTTTTAGGAAACCACATTGTAATAATCGTGCCTTGCGCACGCCCTGTAAAATCCAACCCCTGCGTCGCGAATAAATTATCAAACTCCCGATAAGTATATTTCAGCCCCGGATTTCCACTTTTCTCTTCCAAAAAAAGTTGACGCTGATTCTTTTTATTGACCAGTATCGCTGTGCGTGCCTGATAATGATAGGGATCGTGGTTTTCACTTTTAAGCAGATAGCTTTTCTGTCGTTTCAAAGCGCGCTGAAACAGCGCTTCTAACGCCACCTGGTCGAAAGGGATATGTGCAATTGAACTGGGTGAAGAAAGCCAGGAGGGTGTCCACCTTGCCGCAAACCCAGCTTGTGCCGGGTCCGGCCTGTTTTTCAATATATCGCCCAACCAGACCAGACACAAACCCATGCATATACCATTACTTTTATATCTGCGTATAAACGCCGCATATTGCTCTTTAAAATTAACCACTAACTCCATGTTTTATTATCCTTTGAAACCCACCCATAAACGGCTGAGAAGAATAAATTTTAAAATCCGAAAGGACAATAAAAAAAATCAAAAAAAAGCATACTAAAATAGATTAAATAAATACAGTGAATAATAAAATATAACCCATATAAACATTGTATTCATATGGGTTATTTAACCGCATTTATCCTTTCGGGAAAATCCACACGTGCTGTTCCGGCAATGCCAGATGGCAGTGCTGAGGATCCCGTACATCCGTACCATAGGCGCGGATGACAAAATCATCACCGGCGGTGCGGAACAGGTATTCCCAGCGGTCACCGAGGTACATGCTGGTCAGCAGCGGTAATTCCAGCTGATTGTCGCCCGGTCCGTCGGCCAGCACCACGCGCTCGACGCGGATCACCGCCGTGCCCTCCTGCCCGCTCTGTACGCCCTCACCCGCCTGCCCCCACAGCGCCCAGTCTTTGCCTTCAATGCGCGCTTTGCCGTCGCGCACGTCGGTGACTTTGCCGTGCAGCCGGTTGTTACTGCCCATAAATTCGGCGGTAAACAGCGTTTTCGGCGAACCGTACATTTCCTGCGGCGTACCCTGCTGTTCGATTTTGCCGTTATTGAGTAACAGGATACGGTCAGAAATCGCCATCGCTTCGTTCTGATCGTGCGTCACCATCAGCGCCGACAGGCCGAGTTTAATGATCAGTTCGCGCAGGAACACACGCGCTTCTTCACGCAGCTTGGCATCGAGGTTAGACAGCGGCTCATCAAGTAATATCACCGGCGGGTTATACACCAGCGCACGGCCAATCGCTACGCGCTGTTGCTGACCACCGGAAAGCTGATGCGGATGGCGTTTGCCCAGATGCCCCAGCCCGAGCTGATCCAGCACCGCCTGCACTCTTTGCGTGATTTCACCCGACGCCACCTTGCGCAGTTTTAGCGGGTACGCGACGTTTTCGAAAACGGTTTTGTGCGGCCAAAGCGCATAGGACTGAAAGACCAGCCCGAGATTACGCTCCTCGGCGGGAATTTCGCTGCGCGGTGTGCCGTCGTAGACTTTGTTTTTGCCGATAATGATCGTGCCCTGCGTCGGCTTTTCCAGCCCGGCGACGGCGCGCAGCAAGGTGGTTTTGCCACTGCCGGAAGGCCCGAGTAAGGACACCACTTCGCCACGCTTCAGATCCATTGACACGCCTTTCAGCACCGGATTGTCGCCGTAGGTTAAGTGCAGATTCTCGACCGATAATTCAATCATGTAATTTGACTCCAAAACGAAGGGCAATACCCAGACCTAACACCACCAGCAGGATGTTAATAAAGGAGAGCGCGGCGACGATATCTATCGCTCCTGCCGCCCACAGGGAAACCAGCATCGAACCAATGGTTTCCGTGCCGGGTGAAAGCAGATACACACCGGTGGAATATTCGCGTTCGAAAATCAGGAACATCAGCAGCCAGGATCCAATCAGGCCGTAGCGTGACAGCGGAATGGTGACGTGACGGGTGATTTGCCCGCGTGTCGCACCGGCACTGCGCGCCGCCTCTTCCAGCTCCGGCCCGACCTGCAACAGCGTCGAGGAGATCAGCCGCAGACCGTACGCCATCCACACCACGGTATACGCCAGCCAGACGCTGAAAATCGTACTGCGCAGCGATCGCAACCAGACCACCAGGTTATCGCGCAGCCACTGCGACCAGGGCATCCCCGAAAGCCAGCCGGATTTGAGCGCATTGTCCAGCCACATCGGCAGAAAGAGGAATACCCACAGGAAAGCCAGACCGGCCAGCAACCCCGGAACGGCACGTGGCACCAGCACGCTGTAATCGAGAAAACGCGTCACGCCGTCTGGTTTACGGTGCATGGCAATGCCGATAAACAGATAACAGGCGACGGCCAGCGCACCGCCGATCACGCCAATAGCCATCGAGTTGACGATGGCGCGAAGCAGATTAGGCTGCTCCCAGATGGTGCGGAAGGTATTGAGTGACAGTTCATCCCACAAAGATACACCGACGCCCCAGTTGGAAATGAACGCTCGCAGCACCACGCCCAGCAGTGGTACGCCGATGGTCACGGTCAGCCAGAAAGCCACCACCGCGCCCGCCACCCAGCGCCATTTACCCAGCGGTAACGCCCGCGCCTGCGATGCTTTGCCCTTTACGGTGACAAAGCGGTTAGCGGTGCGCATCAGGCGGCGCTGCAACATCACCAGCGGGATGGTGATACAAATCAGCACCACGGCGACGGCGGCCATCAGGTGATAAGACGGCGTACCTAGTTTGTTGGTCAGTTGATAGAGATAAGTCGCCAGTACCATGTTGCCTTCGGGGTCGCCGAGCACCAGCATCAGGCCGAACACTTCCAGCCCGAGGAAGAACAGCAACACCGTCGCGTACAAAATGGACGGGCGAACCATTGGCAGACTGACGGCGGTCATCACCTGTAACGGCGAAGCACCGGCGGTACGCGCGGCCTCTTCGACGTCAGAACCTACGCTGCGCAGCGCCGAAGAAATATAGAGATAGGCGTGGGGAACGTGGGTCAGACCGGCGATTACCACGATGCTCGACATGTCGTAGATATTCCAGGGTACAAACCCGAAGATGGCCTGCGCCCACAGCGAGAAGAAGCCCACCGGCCCGGCAGCGACCACATAACCAAACCCCAGCACCATCGGCGAGACGAAAATCGGCACCAGAATCAGCGGCTCGATGAGACGCCTGCCGGGCAAATCGGTGCGTACCATCAGGAACGCCAGAATTCCGCCCAGCGGGATGGCGATCACCACCAACCCGAACGCCAGAATAAAGCCACTTTTCAGCGCCTTGTAGAAATCCGGATCGGTGAAAATAAATTCAAACGACTCCAGGCTCCACTCCTTCGAGGGGGAGAAGAAAGGTGCGGAGAGAAAACTTTGTATCACGATGAACGACAACGGAATGTAGATAACCAGCGCGGTTATCAGCACCACCATGCCACGCGGCAAACTTTGCCACTTTCTGCGCAATGCATTCATGTTACTTCCCTTAGGTCAGGAACCCTGAACGACGGAATCAGGTAAACAAGGGAGGCTTACGCCTCCGTTTACCCAAAATCATTCGAGTTGCAGGATGGCGGCAATCGACCGGATCCCGATGAACTTACTCAGGTAAGTGATTCGGGTGAGCGAGTGCAGCCAACGCATCTGCAGCGTGAAGAATGACGGGTAAATTATTTTGATGCGGCGGTACGCCACTGTTTAATGTAATCCAGACGTTTTTTCTGTTGCAGATATTCCAGCAGGGTTTCGTCGACCGGAATCGGCTTGAGGGCGTTTCCTAACATTTTGGTCAGGCCGTCGATGTCATTTTTACCTTCGATATCGTTACGGATTGACGGGATATCGGCCTGATTCGCCAAAATGCTTTGGCCTTTTTCAGACAGCACGTAATCCAGCCACAGTCTGGCGGCATTGCTGTTTTTCGATTCCTGACTGATGAAGGAGACGCGGGAAAGCACCAGGGTGTAATCCTTCGGATAGGAAATGCCGAGCGACGGATCGGTTTTGGCGCGGGCTTCGGCATAGGAGCCGAGGATGTTAAAGCCGATCAGGTTTTCGCCAGACGAGACCCTCTCCATCATGGTACCGGTGGAGGACTGTACCGCTAAGCCACCTTTGGCGACGTCAGCCAGCGTTTTGAAATAATTGGGATCGGCTTTGAAATCCTGTACCGACAGCATGAAACCGAGACCCGATTTCTCGATGTCATAGGTGGTGACTTTTTTGCTGAATTTGTCGGTCTGGCTGGCGATCAGTTTTGCCAGCGCCGCATGGGAATCAGGGACGTCGCCCGCGGGGATCAGCCTTTTGTTATAGATGAAGACCACTGGCTCGTAGGTGGTGCCGTAGGCTTTGTCTTTCCACACAGCCCATTTCGGCAACTGGCTCTGCTCCGGCGATTTGTATTCCTGAGCGTAATCGGTCGCCAGCTTCAGCGCGGTGTCCATCGAGGAACTCCAGACCACATCGCCGCTGGTGCCGCCCGCGGCCTGCTCACTGATATAACGGTTGTACAGCTCGGTACTGTTCATGTCGTTATATTCGACTTTGATACCCGGATACGTTGCCTCAAACCCCTGAATCAGCGGGCCTGCAGCTTTAGTGTCCGTAGTGGAGTACACCACCACTTTGCCTTCTTTGGTCGCGGCATCGACGATTTTTTGATAATCGGCCGGATACCCTTGAGGTAATGCTGACATTGCAGAGGAAGACATCAGTACAGCGGAAGCAATCAGAGAGATACGTAATTTATTCGACATTATTGTTAACCTCTAGTTACATTTGAGAAACTAAAAATCAACATAGCGCATAACATCTGACAGGCAATGGGGTAAATTTTTTATCTTCCCGAAGTGTGATTCGGGGCGTTTTTTAGGCAATTAACACCATTAAAACCACGGAGAAAAGTGTTCATCAGGCCACCGGAATGGCCTGATGAAGGGAGAGAAGGCAGGGCCGGTTAATTAAAATATCCGGCGGTGTCGATATCCTTCAGCAATCCCTGATGTTCCGGCTTCCAGCCCAGCGTCTCACGGGTAAACGCGCTGGACGTCGGGTTATCCAGCGCGGCAAAGTGCGTGAACCAGCCGAAATGCGCGTCGGCACTTTCCGCCGTTTTACTTTCCACTGGCAGATTCAGATGTTTGCCAATCAGCCCGGCAATCTCTTTAAATGCCACCCCCTGCTCGGCAGTGGCGTGATAAACAGCATTGCTTGCACCCTTTTCCAGCGCCAACCGGAACACTCGCGCCGCATCCAGACGATGCACCGCGGGCCAGACATTTTCACCCTTGCCGGTGTAGGCAGAAACGCCCTTATCACGCGCCATCGCGATGAGCATCGGCACAAATCCGTAATCGCCTGCACCATGTACCGAAGGGGGTAAACGCACCACTGATACGTGAACGCCCTGTTTTGCCAGCGCCGCAGCCGCCAGTTCGGAGGCGATACGCGGGTTCATTCCCTGCGGGTCTGGCAGATCCTGTTCCGTCGCCGGACGCTGGTTACTCACCAGCGCGGTCGCGGAGGTGATAATCAGCGGTTTTTCCGTGCCCGCCAGCGCCGAGCCCAGGGCGCCGATTGCCAGCCGGTCTTTTTCGCAGTTCTCCAGAAACTTCGAAAAATCATGAATAAACGCGGTATGAATCACGCCGTCGGCGTGCGCTGCACCACGTTTAAGACTCTCGAGATCTTCAATGCTGCCACGATGCACTTCTGCACCCGCAGCCACCAGCGCATCTGCCCCCGCGTCTGAACGCGCCAGGCCAAGCACCTGATGCCCTGCCTTGAGTAAATCCTCCACCACCGCAGAGCCGATAAAACCTGTCGCACCTGTCACGAATACACGCATTGTGAAATCCTCTGTTATTTACCGGAAAGGCTACCCTTTGGGAACGACTATATGCGCTGGTGGAAAGACGATCTATGCGCTAAAGTCCGCATTATCTTTGCAATCGTCCGGAGTTAATGATGGATCCTCTTTCCGATGTGTTATCGCTGCTCAAACCCCGCAGTACGATGTCAGCGGGTTTTAAAGCGGGCGGCGACTGGTCGATAAAATTTCCCGATCATTATCAGTCGATAAAATGTAATGCGGTTATCCGCGGCGAGTGCTGGCTGTCGGTGGATTCAGTTCCGGGCGCGGTACATTTACAGGCAGGCGACTGTTTTGTTTTACCCAGCGGCAGACCTTTTCGCCTCGCCAGCGATCTCAGGCTTCCCTCTGCGGATGCCACGCCAATTCTTACCCAGACGCGCGAAAACGGCACCGTGACTTACAACGGCGGCGAGGATTTCTATCTCACCGGCAGCCGTTTTTACGTCAGCGGCAGCAATGCCCCGGCACTTCTGGCGATGTTGCCGCCGGTGGTGCACATCTCGAAGGAATCCGATAAAGACATTTTGCGCTGGGCAGTTGACCGGATGATTCAGGAACAGCACGACCCGCAGCCGGGCGGATTGCTTATCGCTCAGCATATGGCACACGTGATACTGGTGCAGGCGTTGCGGATGTACGTTGGCAGCCAGCTGCCGGGAGTGGAAAGCGGATGGTTTACGGCGCTGGCGGATAAACAGTTATCCAGGGCGCTGAATGCGATGCATGAAAAACCGGCCCACCGCTGGACCGTTCAGGCGCTGGCAGAATGCGCGGGGATGTCGCGCTCGGTATTCTCACTGAAATTTAAACAGACCGTCGGCAGCGCACCGCTGGAATATCTCACCCGCTGGCGTATGTTGCTGGCCGCAGACCGGCTGACTCAGGGTAAAGAGCCGGTTTCTGCCGTGGCGCTGGCGCTAGGCTATGAATCAGAAAGCGCGTTCAGCACGGCATTTAAGCGCACGTTAGGCTGTTCTCCGCGGCAGTACGGACAGAAAGAAGGGACTTTTTAGTCAGGGATGGATTTCAGATCCAAAGAATGCGGGAATTTCAGGCACAAAAAAAGCCGCTAATTGCTTAGCAGCTTTGATGTGTTGTTTATGGCGGAGG
>NZ_JYDE01000040.1 GCF_003263515.1 Rahnella inusitata
AGAGGCGATGAAGGGCGTGCTAATCTGCGAAAAGCGTCGGTAAGGTGATATGAACCGTTATAACCGACGATACCCGAATGGGGAAACCCAGTGTGTTTCGACACACTATTGCATGGTGAATACATAGCCATGCAAGGCGAACCGGGGGAACTGAAACATCTAAGTACCCCGAGGAAAAGAAATCAACCGAGATTCCCCCAGTAGCGGCGAGCGAACGGGGAAGAGCCCAGAACCTGAATCAGTTTGTGCATTAGTGGAAGCGTCTGGAAAGTCGCACAGTATAGGGTGATAGTCCCGTACACAAAAATGCACTTATTGTGAGTTCGATGAGTAGGGCGGGACACGTGACATCCTGTCTGAATATGGGGGGACCATCCTCCAAGGCTAAATACTCCTGACTGACCGATAGTGAACCAGTACCGTGAGGGAAAGGCGAAAAGAACCCCGGCGAGGGGAGTGAAATAGAACCTGAAACCGTGTACGTACAAGCAGTGGGAGCCTACTTTGTTGGGTGACTGCGTACCTTTTGTATAATGGGTCAGCGACTTATATTTTGTAGCAAGGTTAACCGAATAGGGGAGCCGTAGGGAAACCGAGTCTTAACTGGGCGTCAAGTTGCAAGGTATAGACCCGAAACCCGGTGATCTAGCCATGGGCAGGTTGAAGGTTGGGTAACACTAACTGGAGGACCGAACCGACTAATGTTGAAAAATTAGCGGATGACTTGTGGCTGGGGGTGAAAGGCCAATCAAACCGGGAGATAGCTGGTTCTCCCCGAAAGCTATTTAGGTAGCGCCTCGTGAACTCATCTTCGGGGGTAGAGCACTGTTTCGACTAGGGGGCCATCCCGGCTTACCAACTCGATGCAAACTCCGAATACCGAAGAATGTTATCACGGGAGACACACGGCGGGTGCTAACGTCCGTCGTGAAGAGGGAAACAACCCAGACCGCCAGCTAAGGTCCCAAAGTCATGGTTAAGTGGGAAACGATGTGGGAAGGCATAGACAGCCAGGATGTTGGCTTAGAAGCAGCCATCATTTAAAGAAAGCGTAATAGCTCACTGGTCGAGTCGGCCTGCGCGGAAGATGTAACGGGGCTAAACCATGCACCGAAGCTGCGGCAGCGACGCTTAGGCGTTGTTGGGTAGGGGAGCGTTCTGTAAGCCGTCGAAGGTGTCCTGTGAGGGATGCTGGAGGTATCAGAAGTGCGAATGCTGACATAAGTAACGATAATGCGGGTGAAAAACCCGCACGCCGGAAGACCAAGGGTTCCTGTCCAACGTTAATCGGGGCAGGGTGAGTCGACCCCTAAGGCGAGGCTGAAAAGCGTAGTCGATGGGAAGCTGGTTAATATTCCAGCACTTGGTGTTACTGCGAAGGGGGGACGGAGAAGGCTAGGCTAGCCGGGCGACGGTTGTCCCGGTTCAAGCGTGTAGGGGGTGTGACTTGGTAAATCCGGTTGCATATTCAACCCTGAGGCGTGATAACGAGCCACTACGGTGGTGAAGTAGTTGATGCCATGCTTCCAGGAAAAGCCTCTAAGCTCCAGGTAACACGAAATCGTACCCCAAACCGACACAGGTGGTCAGGTAGAGAATACTCAGGCGCTTGAGAGAACTCGGGTGAAGGAACTAGGCAAAATGGTGCCGTAACTTCGGGAGAAGGCACGCTGGCGCGTAGGTGAAGAGACTTGCTCTCGGAGCCGAAGCCAGTCGCAGATACCAGCTGGCTGCAACTGTTTAATAAAAACACAGCACTGTGCAAACACGAAAGTGGACGTATACGGTGTGACGCCTGCCCGGTGCCGGAAGGTTAATTGATGGGGTTAGCAGCAATGCGAAGCTCTTGATCGAAGCCCCGGTAAACGGCGGCCGTAACTATAACGGTCCTAAGGTAGCGAAATTCCTTGTCGGGTAAGTTCCGACCTGCACGAATGGCGTAATGATGGCCAGGCTGTCTCCACCCGAGACTCAGTGAAATTGAACTCGCTGTGAAGATGCAGTGTACCCGCGGCAAGACGGAAAGACCCCGTGAACCTTTACTATAGCTTGACACTGAACATTGAGCCTTGATGTGTAGGATAGGTGGGAGGCTTTGAAGCGTGGACGCCAGTCTGCGTGGAGCCAACCTTGAAATACCACCCTTTAATGTTTGATGTTCTAACTCGGCCCCGTAATCCGGGGTGAGGACAGTGTCTGGTGGGTAGTTTGACTGGGGCGGTCTCCTCCTAAAGAGTAACGGAGGAGCACGAAGGTTAGCTAATCACGGTCGGACATCGTGAGGTTAGTGCAATGGCATAAGCTAGCTTGACTGCGAGAGTGACGGCTCGAGCAGGTACGAAAGTAGGTCATAGTGATCCGGTGGTTCTGAATGGAAGGGCCATCGCTCAACGGATAAAAGGTACTCCGGGGATAACAGGCTGATACCGCCCAAGAGTTCATATCGACGGCGGTGTTTGGCACCTCGATGTCGGCTCATCACATCCTGGGGCTGAAGTAGGTCCCAAGGGTACGGCTGTTCGCCGTTTAAAGTGGTACGCGAGCTGGGTTTAGAACGTCGTGAGACAGTTCGGTCCCTATCTGCCGTGGGCGTTGGAAGATTGAGAGGGGCTGCTCCTAGTACGAGAGGACCGGAGTGGACGCATCACTGGTGTTCGGGTTGTCATGCCAATGGCATTGCCCGGTAGCTAAATGCGGAAAAGATAAGCGCTGAAAGCATCTAAGCGCGAAACTTGCCTCGAGATGAGTCTTCCCTGTGGCTTTAAGCCACCTGAAGGGACGTTTAAGACTAAGACGTTGATAGGCTGGGTGTGTAAGTGCAGCGATGCATTGAGCTAACCAGTACTAATGACCCGAGAGGCTTAACCTTACAACACCAAAGGTGTTTTGATTAGAGTGACTCTGCTGCGCGCGAGCGTGGAGAAGTAGATTTTCAGCGA
>NZ_JYDE01000041.1 GCF_003263515.1 Rahnella inusitata
CCAGAAGATCGGCACAGAATATCCGAGCAGGGAAACCAGCCGCGCGATGTTATCCAGCCAGCTGCCCGGCTTCCATACCGCCAGCAAGGCCAGCAGGATGCCCATGCTACCGCCGAGCAAAATCGCACAGGTCGCCAGTTCCACCGTTGCCGGGAAGGTGCGCATCAGATCGCTGGCCACCGGCTGCGCGGTAATACGGGAAATACCCATATCGCCGTGCGCGAGGTGATCAAGATAACGGGCGAACTGCACCGGCACCGACTGGTCGAGCCCTAAATCGCGGCGCACCTGGGCATACGTGGCTTCGCTGGCGTGATCGCCTGCGACCTGCAACGTCGGGTCGATCGGCGCCAGATGAGAAAGAGTAAAGGTGAACGCCAGCAGGCCGAGTAACGTCAGCGCCAGCGAAATTACACCGGTCAGCAGACGGCCTGACCAGCGCCAACCCTGCCGGACGAATCCGGCGGGTGTTGAACTGTCTGTCATTACTTAGTGACCTTGCTGTAGAAAACCATGTCAGGGTTGATGCCCTGCACGTACCCTTTGACGTTGTCACGCACGGCGATCAGGCTCTTAGCCTGCAGACCGATGACGAACGGTGAATTCTTCTGCACTTCCAGCTGCAACTGACGATAATCCGCCACGCGTTTGGCCTGGTCCGGTTCCGCAATCGCGGCCAGCGTCAGTTTGTTCAGAGCAGGAATTGACCAGTTTGCACGCCACGCCAGCGTTTTACTGCCGTCTTCCGGGTTGAACGCAAATGCCGAGGCGTTAGTGTTCGGGTCAAAGTAATCCGGTCCCCATGAGGACATGTACGCATCGTAGTCGTGAGATTTGATTTTGGTGGAGATCTGCTGGCTTAAGCCCGGATCCAGTTTCACCGTCACGCCGCCCTGCGCGAAGCTGGCCTGCAAGGCCTGCGCAATGTCCAGATACGGCGGCTGATTAGACGTTGATAGCGTAAAGCTGACGTTAGTCAGACCGGCCTTCGCCAGAATCGCTTTGGCTTTCGCCGGGTCATAGGTATAAGGCGTGTCATTGAGCGCGCCGAGGTAACCTTCCGGCAGGAATGACTGGTGCACCTGGAACTGATTTTTCATCAGATCATGAGCAATGTGGTTGTAATCGAACAGGTAACGCGCGGCTTGCCAGAAGGCAGGATTTCCCAGTGCCGGAGAAGCTTTGGCGTTGAACTGCATGAAATACAGCGACGCATAAGGGATCGCCAGCGGTTTCACGCCTTTCTTGCCTTCGAGCGCGGCCATCTGGTCAGAACCCAGGTTACGCGCCATATCGGCATCACCCTGCTCGATCAGCAGACGGCGGGCAGCCGGGTCGGGCACGTTTTTAATCAGAATAGTTTTCAGCTTTGGCGCGCCTTCCGGCGACGTCGGGTTAGCGGCCAGAATCACCACTTCATGCGGAATGTAGTTGCGGATCTGGTACGGGCCGGAACCGGCTGAATGGTTGCTCAGCCACTGGTGGCCAAGGTCATCACCGGCGGCATTGGCTTTCACCAGTTTGCTGTCGACGATGGAAGAGACCGGTGCAGACAGCAGGCTCAGCACGAACGACGGGCTGACGTCTGCGGTCCAGCTGATTTTAACGTGCTGGTCATCGATTTTGGTCAGGAAAGTGTCGACGTTTTTGTCGTTCCAGCCCAGCTGCGTCAGGATAAATGACGGTTCGAGGTTCAGCTTCACCACGCGCGACAGTGAGAAGATCACGTCGTCGGCGGTCAGCGGGTTGCCGCTGGCAAAGGTCGCTTTCGGTGAGAGCGTAAACGTCAGGCTGCGGTTGTCTTTCGCCGCTTCCCATGAGGTCGCCAGCGTCGGTTTCAGATCGATCGGATTATTCGCATCAGACTGCACCAGACGCTGATAAAGATTGTTGAAAGCCTGAACCGTCGTCAGCTCAAAACCCTGAGCCGGGTCGAAGCTGGACGTATCATCAATAGACTGTGCGATAACCAGCGTGTCAGGCGGTGTGGCAGCCTGAACAGAGAAAGTAGCCGCAATAGCCGTAAACAGGACGGACGGTAATAAAGCTTTCATCAAGACAGACTCTCCAAGGTAGCGAAATTGCTAAAATTTTATCGAGTGTAAAGTTTCTTCAAGCTACCAGAAAGTCTGATAAATACTATCGTTATGCTAATTTTGCATAACGTTATCTGATTGGTTATTAAAGCGCCGGAATGCGGGCTGGCGGGGCATTGTTACTGTACAAAGTGGTGTTCCTCCCCTTGCTGAGAGGAAGGTCGGGAGGAGTATTACAGACCACTTTTCAGTTGCCATTGATACCCGCCCCAACCCTCCCCTTTGCAGGAGAGGGAGTTTCAATCAGAAGTCGTAGGTGGCGGAAAGCTTGAACTCACGCGGGTCGCCCTGCGTCAGATAGCCGCCGGTTGCCGATGCCCAATACTTCTCATTGGTGACGTTTTCCAGATTGGCGCGCCAGGTCAGCGTGCTCTGCCCGACTGGCATCGCGTAACGCATGCCGAGATCCAGACGCGTCCAGCCATCCACTTTCAGCTTATTGGCTTCGTCCGCGTACTGCGAACCGGAACGGATCACTTTGCCCGTTGCCGTCACACCGCTGCCGCCCGGAATATCCCACTCCCCACCGACCACCCACTGATAACGCGGAACGCCAACAGCGTCATTGCCGTCATAAGTACCGCTCTGGGTTTTCGTCATTTCAGGATCCATCCACGTCACACTGCTGTTGACGCGAACGCCCAGCACCGGCTCACCGAACACGTTCAGCTCGACGCCGCGGTTACGCACTTCGCCGTAGTTGCCGTAGGTGTAACCATCGCCGGTAGCGCGGTACATGCCGATCGGTTTTTTGATTTCGTACAGCGCCAGCGATCCTGCCACGCGCCCAAAGTCGGCTTTCACGCCCACTTCATTTTGCTTCGAGGTTTCGATGCCAGAGACCTGACCGCCATTGGAGACAATCGCGCCGTTGTAGGTCGTTCCGGAGGTTTCACCGGCCTGCAACGCTTCGATGTGGTTGGCGTAGAAGGAATAATGTTCCCACGGCTTCACCACCAGGCCGAACGCCGGGGTGACTTTCATTTCGTCGAACGAGGTATTTTCAGAACCGTCATAGTTATAGTTTTTCACTTCAACATTCTGACGGCGCAGACCGGCGATAAATTGCAGACGGTCGTCGAGCACGGAGAGGGTGTCTGACAGCGAAACGCCGTAAGAACGGGTGCGGTTGCGCACCAGCGGATCGCTCATATCGCCGCCGCTGTAGAGATTGGTCAGCGGCTCGCTGTAATCCACCGGATTGTAAATGTTGGTTTTGATCGACGCCGCGGTCATGGTGTACGCGGTTTTGTATTTGCGGTACAGCGAGGACATACCGAGGTTCACGTTGTGGCTGACAACGCCAGTGTCGAATTTGCCACGAACGCCCGCCTGCGACGAGAAGCTGTCGGCAAAATACGGCACCGACATGCGGCTCATCGTGGCGTTACCGTCGTTATCCTGCAACGTCGGCGAACTGTATTTGCCGAATTCATGCGTATGGTTGGCACCGGCGGCGGCGTAAACGGTCCAGTTATCCGCCACGTCATACTCGCCCTTCAGCATGCCGAATTCGTTTTCCATATCGGTCGAGGCGTACTGCTGACCGTAGTTGCCGGTCGCCGACGGCGCATCAGGGATTTTGGTGGCTTTCCCCAGATACACCACCGGGCGTCCGCCGTGCACGCTGGTTTTGCTCATGCCAAAATCAAGGGATGAACGCAAGCGTTCGCCGCGATAATCCAGCCCGACAGAGCCGAGCGTCAGGCGACGTTTTTCATCATCAATGGCGCTTTCCCCTTCACGGTGAACGGCATTGACGCGCACGCCCCATTGATTGTTATCACCAAAACGACGGCCAACGTCTACGGCACCGCCAACCTGAGAAGCCGACGTGTAATCCACCGACACGCGGTTAATCGCTGTGTCAGTCGCACGTTTCGGTTCGATATTAACGTTACCGCCAACGCCGGTTCCGCCCGGCGGCACGCCGTTAAGGAAGGCGCTGGAACCTTTAAGCAACTCCACGCGATCGGCAAATTCCGTTGGCAACAGCTGACGCGGCAGCACGCCGTACAATCCGCCGTAAGAGATATCATCGCCTGACAATTCGAAACCGCGAATAACAAACGTCTCAGAATAGTTGCCATAGCCGTAACCGGTTTGCACGGCGGCGTCGTTGTTAAGCACATCACCCAGTGTACGGGTTTGCTGATCCTGCATCAGTTTGTCGGTGAAGCTGACCACGTTGAACGGAACGTTCATCGCGTCCTGCTCGCCCAGGATCCCTAAACGTGCGCCGTTGGCGATTTGGCCGTCGAGATACGCGGGCACTGCGTCATTGCCACCGGGCGTGAAGGTTTGCGGTGTTGCGCTGACAGTAATGGTATCGCCGTCTTTTGCCGGAGTGGTCTGAGGCGTGGCGGCGAGCGCGGGGAGCGCCAACATTCCCAGTGCGGCCGAAATCACTGCCGGTAGCCTCTTTCTTTTGAAAACCGGCGGACGCGTTGAAACGGGAGAGTGAAAAACTTCACTTTCAGTGTGCATGAGAGTTCCCTGAAAAAGTTCAAATGGTAATAGTAATAATTATCAAAACGATTTGAATTATGCGGATCAGGACACCAATTGCAACAGACTTTTCTGCAATAAAAGCAAGGTAAACAGGATGTTAATGGGGGTAATCGTTCGGAAGTATAAATCGTCGCAAAACGCTGTCGGGTAACAGGCTGAATTCAGGGGAATAAATGTGGCAGAACGGGAGACTGGCCGCTAAGCAGAACGCGCAGCCAGTTAACAGAGAGGATAATTTTAGCTCAGGCCGGGAACATCGAAACCGGGAGAAACAGAAAGCAGCATCCGCACCTGCTTAACCAGCTCGCTCATGCAGTCATCGCGCATCCCGTAACTTTCCAGCTCTTTTTCGAGAGCAAACAGGTACTGCGCGTTAGTGCCGAGCGGTCCGCTGGCCTGTGCGATCAGCGGCGCGATAATCTGATAATCAGTATCGGCTTCGTACTGTGAATGCGAAGGATCCATAATGAACACCAGCGCGGTGACTTTACGCCCGTCGTCGAGATCCAGTTCGCACCACGTCGGGCGATAGCAGCCGGTCAGCATTTCGCGCTTCCACAGCAGCTCAAGCTCTTCGTGCAACTTATCTTCCGGCAGGCGGAAAGCCAGACCGGTGGTTTGTCCACCGTCGCGCAGCGCCAGCATACGACCAGGCTGCGCATGTGTACCGCGTCCTGAGGTCAGACGAAGACAGAAAGCACGGTGGTAACCGCGCAGAGTCGCAGGCCGGGCCTCTTCAGAGTCGAAGACCGGGTTCCACATCAGCGAACCGTAACCAAAAATCCACACGGGACTGTTGTCAGGGCGTCGCGCCAGCGTGCAATCGAGTGAGGCGGCGCGTTGTTCGGAGGTTAATAACATCGATTCGTCGATGCTGCCGAATGCTGTTTTACAATCTGCGTTTCGCAGAAAATCTCGAGTTAACATTCATTCCCTCCTTTAATACGGCGTACTTTTGAACATGCCATGCTGTTGACGCTGTGTTCTCCGTTATCGCGATGAGTGATTAGGTGTGCAGGCGTATCGTTGGATAGGGTCTGGGAATTTTCGTATACCCCTGCTCTTTGAAACCTTATTCGTTTCTCTCGTTGCAATCAAGGTTGAGAGCGATCACAAAACGAAAATAAAGTGATTATTTTATGAACATTGCATGAATGTTGAATTTTAAGGGAGATAATTGAGATAAATGGGGGAAAACGGTGTGTCATTCGGGTTAACCACGCAATGGTCGTGACGGGCGTCAGTTCACGCCCGTCCCGATTGCTTAAGATTTCTTAGGATGCCACTTGTCGTCATCCCCTTTGCTATAACTGTGTTTTACCGCCGCCCAGGCCACTTTATGCGCGGTTTCCTCGCGGGTGTCGTCGCCCTGCCGGTCTTTTGCTTTGGCATATTCATCCCACGCGCTGTTGAAAGCTTCTTTATAGATATCCTGTGCATGGACAGGCAGCACGTTGCGGACAGATTCAGGCAACGCAGAACGATTTTCGTAAGGCATCCCCGGCTCCTTTTACAAGATGTTATGGGTGAACAGTAAGTCTGGCTGCTACCCTCAAAGGATCAAGTCAGAATCGTCCCGTTCTTACGCTTAATCGAAACAAAAACAGCGTAATTTGCCTTCACTGTTATGTGGGCATGAGGTTAATTTACATAAATTGACGCATAAGCACCATAAGACAAATAGTTATAATTAAGACATTGAAATACAGTGACTTTAATTTTTAACAATCAACATTAACTGCAAGTGAAAACCCTAATAAATCGCATTGGCTGCTGACAAATGGTGAACATAGCGTGTTTTTATCGTTAAGCCTGATAAATTTCTGTTAATAGATTAATTTATCTACTATACTTAACAGGTTACACCATTACGCACCCGTGCGTTTTTACTGATAACCGGCGGACAGGCGGTTGTTTTTTTCGCGGATCTGGCTTTGCTGGTTCGTGCATGCTTATAAGGAGAAAAATCATCATGGTGTCGTCTCAGGAACATCCAAAAATCAAAACCCGCCATCAGGAATATTCCCTGATTTTTCCCATTGCCGCACTGATCGTCCTCGTCATGTGGGGCAACAGCAGTAATTTCGCTTCCGTCGTCGGTATCAATTTAATCGCGCTGGTGGGTATCCTCGCCAGTGCCTTCAGCGTTGTCCGTCATGCGGACGTGCTGGCACACCGTCTCGGCGAACCTTACGGCTCGCTCATCCTCAGCCTTTCAGTGGTCATCCTCGAAGTCAGTCTAATTTCGGCCCTGATGGCGACGGGCGATGCCGCACCCGCGCTGATGCGTGACACTCTCTTCTCGATCATTATGATCGTCACTGCCGGTCTGGTAGGCGTTGCCCTGCTGCTCGGTGGCCGTAAATTTGCGACACAGTATGTGAATCTTGGTGGTATCAAGCAGTACCTGATGGCGATTTTCCCGCTGGCTGTCATTGTACTTGTCCTGCCTGCGGCGCTGCCCGGCGGTAACTTTACCACCACGCAGGCGCTGTTTGTGGCCGTGATTTCCGCTGCAATGTACGGCGTCTTCCTGCTGATCCAGACCAAGACGCACCAGAGCCTGTTTATCTACGAGCATGAAGACGAAGACGAAGAAAGTGGCCACGGAAAGCCCTCTTCGAAAAGTAATCTGACGCACACCCTGTGGCTTATCGTGCATCTGGTGCTGGTTATTGCGGTAACCAAGTTCAACGCTAACCCGCTGGAAAGCCTGCTGACCGAGCTGAATGCGCCCGCACAGTTCACCGGTTTCCTGGTTGCATTGCTGATTTTGTCTCCTGAAGGTTTAGGTGCGCTGAGAGCCGTACTGAAGAATCAGGTACAGCGTGCCATGAATTTATTCTTCGGCTCAGTGCTGGCGACGATTTCACTGACCGTTCCGGCGGTAACCGTGATTGCCACCCTGACCGGACAGGACCTGATTTTCGGCCTCGATCCGGCCAACATTGTGGTGATGCTGTCGGTGCTGATTCTGTGCCAAATCTCATTCTCGACTGGCCGTACTAATGTCCTGAACGGTACCGCCCATTTGGCCTTATTCTGTGCGTATATGATGATTATTATGCTTTAAATAAAGCGCATCACATTTATAAAAGCCCTAACAAGAAAGGCCGCTCATCACGAGCGGCCTTTTTATTGCAATCAGTTTGAGTTAATTACGAGTAGGCATTCAGCGTTTTCTGACACAGCTCAGAGCGCACGCAGTCCTGTTTATCAAACTTAATGATGCCGACCATCTCGTCTTCTTCGAAGCGGGATAATGCATCGCTGAGACCCGATACTACGCCACGCGGTAAATCGCACTGGGTAATATCACCGTTAACAATAACCGTCACATTTTCACCGAGACGGGTCAGGAACATTTTCATCTGACTGGCGGTGACATTCTGGGCTTCATCCAGAATAACCACGGCATTTTCGAAAGTACGTCCACGCATGTAGGCGAAAGGCGCAATTTCCACTTTCCCAATTTCCGGCCGCAAACAATATTGCAGGAATGAAGAACCCAGGCGACGTAATAAAATGTCGTAGACCGGACGGAAATAAGGCGCAAACTTCTCAGATATATCGCCTGGCAGGAAACCGAGATCTTCATCGGCCTGCAATACCGGACGTGTCACAATAATCCTGTCGATTTCTTTGTGAATTAATGCCTCTGCCGCTTTCGCAGCGCTGATAAATGTTTTGCCGCAACCCGCTTCACCGGTGGCAAAAATTAACTGCTTATTCTCTATGGCTGATAAGTAATGACCCTGAGCTTCGGTACGTGCTTCGATGACAGAGTGGTCGCGGGTATCCCGTGCCATTCCAATCGATTCCAAACCGCCCATCTGTACTAATGATGTCACAGATTCTTCCTCGCGCTGGCGGTGACTGCGTGAGTCGCTACGAATGACTCGTTTTGCTTCACGGCGAGCTTTGATCACTGCTTTCTGTCTTCCCATAGTGGCACCTTACAGTTTGATTCACTTAACGCTAAGGCGGTTGCCCGCACGGTTATGTTTCACTCACAAATGAGGTTTTGGTCTCCTTTTAGACCAATTGAAGCCAATGAATAACGTGAAGAGGAAAATCGACCGGAGTGATAATAAAATAATCGCCCGGCTGTTTTCTTTTCACGTGGAGGCATTGTCACGCGTTTCGATATTAACGTCGAAAATGACAAACCGCTGACCCGAACAATCACGTTGCCAGAATTAAAGCCAGTGCATTTCGCCGAAGTGTTTAAGAGCCTCCCGGATTTAGGAGAAGAAGAGTCAGTTAAAGAACAGGGTTGTTGTGTGGATGGGAACGTCTTTGTAAAAAGATAAGAATAAACTGAAAATGAGGTGGTAAATAATAAAGTGTCGGAAGCTTTGCCCTCGTTTGCATTTATGCGACAACAACGAGTGAATGTGTGAAGCCTGTTATTTTCGTTCACCAGCCCAAACAAGGACTTTACCATTCGCGCTCCCCGCAGTATTAGTTCTTCAAATATTCATTACGGCGCCTGCCGTTCACGTTGAAAAACTACCTGTCTATGATTTCAGTATAATGACAGCTGAAATAATTGCGTTACCAAAATGTAAAAAAATTTGTAGCCGCCGTCAACAGGATCTTGAGGATCTTTTCAGGATCCTCTTTAGGATTATTTTTTAACCGCCAACTTATCGCATAGCGTGAAGCAGGCTACCGAGCCGCTGACGGCGAAAAGTATTGGAATTAAGAAGTCGTGATCGACCCGCGTAAATTCCATGATCAGCACTACCGCTGTAAGCGGCATTTTCATCGATGACGCCAGAAACGCTGCGGCACCGATAATCGCAAATGCTCCCAGCGACGTGCCCGGCCAAAAGAGGTTCCATAACGCGCCCAGGATACAGGCCAGCAGCGCACCGTTCGACAGCCCCGGCGTCAGCAACCCGCCCTGTGCGCCTGCCCGCAGCGTGCTCCAGGTGATCACCAGCTTGCCGAGCAGCACTGTCGCCGCGAGCGCCACGGTGATCTGATTATCAAAACTCAGCTGTGCAGGCCCCTTTCCGTTGCCCAGCAGCTGCGGTAACCAGCCAGCCAGAATGCCGATAAAGGCAAAATTCAGCAGATTATAGATAATCAACCGGGCATCGCGCGGTGCATCTGCTTTCGCTTTGTTGGTCATGCGCGTAAACCAATATGCCGCGATGCCAAACACCGGCCCCATCACCACCGACCAGACCAGCAGCGACGGCGTGGTAGTAAGCTGGATCAGGTGGTACTGCGATTCGTTACCCAACCCGATCCACGCCACCAGCGCGGCAATTGAGGACGTCGCAATCGCTGGCAACAGCAGCTGCCAGCTGAACGCCCCGAGTAGCACTTCGAGCACAAACACCGCGCCCCCGAGCGGAACGTTATACACAGCGGCCAGCCCTGCGCCCGCCCCGCAGGCAATCATTATCTGCGTTTCGCGCACCGTCAGGCTGAACCGTCGCGTCAGCCAGCTGGCAGACACCGCGCCAATTTCGCGTGGCGCAACTTCCCGCCCGAGCGGTGACCCGAGCGCCACCGTAATGATTTGCAGCAAAGCATGAATAGTGGTGCTGAAAATGGGCATACGCGGTTTATCAGATTTCACCGCCGCCGCGATGCTGACCAGCGGTTTTCCAAACCGGTACAGCGCCCACCAGCCCGCCCCCGCGATAGCGCCGCAAATCACCAGCACTGCCAGCCGCCGCGACCTCGTGGAATCACTGACGCCCTGCAAAAAGCTTTCACTGCTGATGATGAAATCCGGGCTATAGCCGAACGCGAGGTGCTGGATAAAATGCAGGAGCAGCGCCAGCATCATGCCACCCAGCCCGGCCAGAATGCCGGTGCACAATGTCACGACCGTCAGCCGCCATAACGGGCTGGATAGTCCGGGATCCTTCAATTCTGTCATGTCACGATTTCACTGATTCTGTTGTTGATGAGTAAACAGATTACACAAAGAGAGTTAAACCGTGGTTCATCGGGAGGGATTTTTATCTCAAGAGCGAAGATTTTTCTGTTCGTACTTTGCGTGGCGCTACCCCTTTCTTGCGTAGCATTGCGCATTTATTACGTCACTCAATGTAGGTTGCCGACAAACTATGGAAAACGTAGCGCGATATCGTCAATTCGCGCTGTGCGTTTACGGGATGAAGCGTAATGTCATCTTCGCTTTTAACGGAACAATCCCTATACAGCGCAGAACAACTCTGTTAATTTATGCACCGAAGCACAGTGCAGTAGTGCTTCGGTGCCCAACCTTGAAACCAGGATGGGTTCATCAGATGAACGATATGCTCAGGATCAGCAGCTTTCGCGATCAGTGGCTGGAAGACTTTTTTCATTTCGCCACACCACATCGGAAAATCCCGTGGGTGCTTGCGGGTGTTCTGGAAAGAAAGCTGGATATGATTAATGCTGCGATGGATTACCGGGATTTACTCTGGCCTCCCGGCAACCGTTATGAAGAATTAGCGCCGCCGCTCAAGGGCTTTTCGTCAATACGGGTGAATGACCAGTATCGCCTCATTTTTTACTGGCGTGAAGGTAAGGCACATGGCTTATTTCTGGATCCTCACGGTTACAGAAACCATCGATAACGACAGGCATTATCGTTGCAATGTTAATGAAGGCAGACCAGAAGGAAAGTCGTATGGATGTGACAACACGTAAGCCCGCAACCGTCGGGGATATTTTGCAGTATGAATACCTTGAACCAACCGGTCTGAGGATTAATGACCTGGCCGTCATGCTGAATGTACACCGCAATACCATCAGCGCACTGGTCAACAATAACCGCAAGCTGACCATTGATATCGCTTTCCGGCTGGCAAAAGCCTTTGAGACGTCCGTTGAATTTTGGCTGAACCTGCAAAAAAATGTCGATATCTGGGAAGTGCAAAATAATTCGCGTTTAATGGCTGATATCAGCCATGTTGTCACCCTGAAAACCTTTCTTGAGCAGCCTGAAAGCCATCCCTAGCTAACAGTATCGTCATAGCGGGCGGGGCCGGGCCTTACGCCTCAATCAACCCCTGCCCCAGATAATGATTTTGATCTTTCACCCCCGGCAGCGTGAAGAAGAAACCGCCGCCGACCGGGCGGATATACTCTTCCAGCGGTTCGCCGTTCAGGCGTTTTTGCACGGTCAGAAAACCTTTTTCCAGATCGTGCTGGAAGCAGACAAACAGCAGCCCCATTTCCAGTTGACCGGAATTGGTGACGCCCAGCGAATAGCTGTAGCCGCGACGGAGCATCAGGTTGTCGTCGGTTTCTTTGGTGCGCGGGTTCGCTAAGCGAATATGCGCATCCAGTGGGATCACCTTGCCTTCAGGGTCTTTGGTGTAATCGGGCACGTCGTGCTCTTTTTCCATACCAAGCGGCGCGCCGGTGGCTTTGTGACGGCCAAAGATGGTCTGCTGCTCCTGCAACGGCGTGCGGTCCCAGAACTCGACGTGGAAAGGAATAATGCGCGTGGCCTGATAGCTGCCGCCGACCGTCCACGCGGGTTCGCCCTGATCGGCAGTCACCCAGATGGCTTTATCCATCAGTTGCTTGTCTTTGCTGTCGGGGTTCGCTGTACCGTCTTTGAAGCCCAACAGGTTGATCGGCGTTTCTTTGCCCTGACTGCGCGCGGCGTGGGACGAAATGAAGCCGTCGCGACGCCAGCGCACGCTGAGCAAATCCGGCGTGTACTTGATGATGTCGCGCAATGCGTGAACCACGGTATCGCTGTTATTGGCGCAGATCTGCAACAGCAGATCGCCGTGGCAAAGCTTCGCATCAAGGGAGTCGTTGGGGAAACGCGCCATGCGCTGTAACTTCAGCGGCTTATGCGGCGCGAGACCGAAACGTTCGTCAAACAACGAATCACCGGCGGAGAGCGTCATGGTCAGATTGTCAGGATAAATCTCAGCGCCCATGACACCGGAATCCATCGGCGGAAATTTCGGATCCACAGAAGGCGCAGTGCCACCGGTGGTCAGGAAGCTGAAACGGGTATCGAGCAGACGGAACAGACGCTCCAGATCGGCTTTGGTCGTCGCCAGCACGTCAAAAGCCACCAGCATCATCGCGGCCTGTTGTGGCGTCAGAATACCGGCCTGATGTTCACCGTAATAGGGTTGCTTGCCCCAGCGTTCATCGGGGGAAACGGTTCCGGGGGTATATTCTTCTTTAGCACCAGGTGTTTTCTCGGCCTGCGCACCGGCTGCGCCGCCCAGGGCAAATGCCCCGCCTAACAATCCCACGCCTTTTAACAAACGGCGGCGGGAAGAAGAAGCCACGTCTTGCGCAGCCGACTTATTATCGTTTTTATTGCTCATTGCTGAAATCCCAAAATCAAAAGCCAAAGCTTGCGCGGTTGGCTCCTTCCCCTCTCAGGAGGGGAAGGCTGGGATGGGGCGTGGATAAAAACCCCTCCCAACCTCCCGCTTCACTGAGGAGGGCGTTAAGATTAATCCAGACCCAATACACCACGCAGTTTGGCTAAATCTTCTGCCAACGTTGTGATCGGCCCTTTCATTGCATTGCGGTCTGCATCGGACAGTTTTTCGTAGTTCTCGTAACCGTCTTTGGTTTTGTATTTGTCGAGCAACGTATCAACGGTTTTGAAGTTCGCGTCGATTTTATCCAGCAGCGGCTTGTCAGCTTTTTCCAACAGCGGACGCAGCAGGTTCACGATTTTCTGTGCGCCGTCGAGATTGGCACGAAAATCCCACAGATCAGTGCGGCTGTAACGGTCTTCTTCACCGCTGATTTTGCTGGAGGCCA
Source organism: Rahnella inusitata (assembly GCF_003263515.1). Classification (GTDB taxonomy): domain Bacteria; phylum Pseudomonadota; class Gammaproteobacteria; order Enterobacterales; family Enterobacteriaceae; genus Rahnella; species Rahnella inusitata. Next base: position 13,371 of record NZ_JYDE01000041.1, read on the forward strand.
CTTCTTCGATGAGCCCGGCAGCGCCGCCGACCACTTTGCTTGGCGGGAAGGTCAGATCGGTGATGCGTTTTTGCAGATCCACGGTGTCGGCATACAGTTTGTCAGCAAACTGCTCAGTGCCTTTGGTGGTTTTGTCGGCGAAGAGGATTTTCTCCAGACGGTGGAAACCGGTGAAATTCGGGTCTTCTGCTTTCTTCTCGAAATCGTCTTCACGGGCGTCGATGCTGCCGTCCAAATCGGAGAACAGTTCAGCAATCGGCTCAATGCGCTCGTAGTAAACGCGGGTTGAAGCGTACAGGGATTGGGCTTTTTTCAGGTCACCCTTTTTGATCGCATCAGTAAAGGCTTTGGTATGCGAAACCAGTTCGCCAACCTGTTGCGTCACATAGACTTTATATTCGGCAATCGGGCCGACCAGCGCCATTGCGTCAGGCTTGGTTGCTGTCGCTGCGCCTTCTGCGGTCACGGTCAGTTTCCCTTTTGGATTGCTCAGCAAGCCGCAGGTCATGTCGTATTCGCCAGGTTCCAGATTGGCAGTCATTTTCTGGGTGAAGCCCGGCGCGATATTTTCGCGCTCTTCCACCACCATCACGCCTTTCAGAATTTCCCACTCCAGCCCTTTCTGACTGGCGTTGTGTACCACAAACTGCGTTTTACCGGCCGGCACAGTCAGCGCCATCGGGTCACACTGTTTATCGTTGACGGTAATTTTAACCTGACGAACATCAGCAGCCAGCACGTTGGCGCTCAGCGCAAACGCTGGCAGGGACAACAGTGCAATCTGTAAAGCTTTACGGCGAAACAGCGGGGATGAATATGACATGTACAACTCCATGACAAACTGTGTGAAGAGAAAATTAACGTAAAATCAGCGTTGTGGTTTTTGCCCGGCAGAAGCCGGCGCGGCCACGGGCGATTTGCCGTGTGGCATAAAGAACAGGAACAGCGCCGGGATCAGATACAGGAAATACACCGAGACTTCACTGACGGTCGGGGCCTCCTGATAGCCGAACATACCTTCCAGCAGGGTGCCAAATAATGAATGGGTGGAGAGCGTGCCGCTCAGATCAAAAGCGATATCCTGCATGCCGTTCCACAGACCCGCTTCGTGGAAGGCGCGGATCGCGCCTGCTGCCAGACCGGCGGCGACGAACAAAATAAACAGGCTGGTCCATTTGAAGAACTTCGCCAGATGCAGTTTCACGCCGCCGTAATAGATAAGGAAACCGAGCACGATTGCCGCGCCTAAGCCCAGCAGCGCACCGATTGGCGCTTCAATTCCGACATCCTGCTGAAACGCGGCCAGCAGGAAAAACACCGATTCCAGCCCTTCGCGCGCCACGGCAAAGAACACCATTGCCACCAGCGCCCAGCCCTGCCCGCGACCTGAGTTCAGCGCATTATCGATAGCGCCTTCCAGATGCACTTTGATTGAACGCGACACTTTGCGCATCCAGAACACCATGTAAGTCAGAATGCAGACCGCGATCACGGCTACGATGCCCTCGAACAGCTCCTGCTGCTTCTGCGGAAATTCACCGGTGGTTTCATTGATAAAAACACCCAGCGCCAGACACAAGGCCGCCGCGACGATAACGCCAATCCAGACCACGCCAAGCCACTGCCCGCGCTGCGTACGTTTCAGATAACTGGCGATCAGGCTGACGATCAGCGCGGCTTCAAGCCCTTCGCGGAACATGATAAGAAACGGAACGAACATAGCGGAACTCCCGTAAAACAATGAACCTACAGATTGTGCAAGCATTCTGTAAAGATAAGTAAAATCGAAACGATAGTGATTATCATTCTTGGCCAAAGAATTACAAGAGGCGGCACGCTGTTTTTTGAGCACTAAAGGGGAAATGAGCACGAAAAAATATTGCCGGTTGTTTCAGAGAAAAAGACAGGCAGGAAAGGAATTGATAACGGAGCCCTGAGGCTCCGTTAAAACTACAGTGATTTCAACGTGTCACGTTGAAATCAGATCGTGTTGTATTCTGCTTCAGCCGCATTGAAGCGTTCTTCTACCGCCTTTGACGGTTTGCTTCCCATCAGGCTGACAATCCAGATAGCCAGGGAGGCGAAGAGGAATCCAGGAATGATTTCATACAGTTCGGCCCAGCCGTACTGTTTCCACAAAATCACCGTCGCCGCGCCAACGATCATTCCGGCCAGCGCGCCGTTACGGGTCATGCGTTTCCACATCACCGAGATCAGGATAACCGGTCCGAACGCCGCACCAAAGCCCGCCCACGCATAGCTTACTAAGCCCAAAACGCGGTTTTCAGGGTTTGCCGCCAGCGCAATCGCCACCAGCGCCACGACCAACACCATCGCGCGACCAATCCACACCAGCTCACGCTGGCTGGCGCCTTTGCGCAGGAACGCTTTGTACAAGTCTTCGGTGATCGCGCTGGAACACACCAGCAGCTGGCAGCTCAGAGTACTCATCACCGCCGCCAGAATCGCCGACAGCAGAATACCGGCGATCCACGGGTTGAACAGCAACTTCGCCAGCTCGATAAACACGCGCTCGCCGTTCTGAGTCACATTACCCGCTTCGCCCGGATTATTGCTGAAGTACGCAATACCGAAGAAGCCCACTGCGATGGTGCCCGCCAGACACAGGATCATCCACGTCATGCTAATGCGACGTGCGCTGCGAATGGTGCGATGTGAATCCGCCGCCATAAAGCGCGCCAGAATGTGCGGCTGGCCAAAATAGCCCAGACCCCAGCCCAGCAGCGACAGGATCGCCACCAGATTCATGTTCTTGAACATGTCGGTGTATTCAGGGTTTTTAGCGTTAATCACCATCATTGAGGTATCAATACCGCCGACCGCGAGGATGACGATCACCGGCGTGAGGATCAGCGCAAAAATCATCAGGCTGGCCTGTACGGTATCGGTCCAGCTCACCGCGAGGAAACCACCGATAAAGGTATAAATGATGGTTGCCGCCGCACCCGCCCAAAGAGCCGTCTGGTAGGTCATGCCGAAGGTGCTTTCAAACAGGCGGGCACCGGCCACGATGCCTGAGGCGCAGTAAATGGTGAAGAACACCAGGATGACGATCGCTGAGATAATTCGCAGCAGTTTGCTCGAATCTTCAAAACGGTGGGTGAAATAATCCGGCAGGGTCAGCGCATTGTTGTTGGCTTCGGTGTGAACGCGTAAGCGCCCTGCCACCAGCTTCCAGTTCAGATACGCGCCGATGGTCAGGCCGATGGCGATCCAGCTTTCGGAAATACCGGAAATGAATATGGCTCCTGGTAAGCCCATCAGCAGCCAGCCGCTCATGTCAGAAGCACCGGCGGAAAGCGCAGTCACTACGCTGCCTAAACTGCGACCCCCGAGAATATAATCATCAAAGTTTTTGGTCCGTAAATACGCGATGAGGCCGATCAAAATCATCCCGAAAATATAAACACAAAACGTCACCAGCATTGGTGTGTTCATTGTCATGTCCGTCTCCACTTCTTGTTATTGGTCTTATTTATCTGCGATGCATATTCAATGCAGGCCGGCACCTGTCTGTCCTGACGCCCTTCTGTTGAAAGGCGTTCAAAATCATGCCGGGGCGAGATGATGGCTGAAACCCGCGAAGGATGCAGCATGACTCTCCATATTTTTTCTTTATACAGGCGGTTAATAGGGTTTTTATTCAAATTTCTTGTCGGGCGGATACTGGTTTAGCAAAAGGGTGAATTCAAGAGTTTTAACAATCCAGATACACAAAGTTTACTCCGCATCACACTTATCTTGTCGAAGGGTTGCACGTTGCAAACCTAAAGGTTGTACCCGACACGCCCTCAGCGAATCTGCCGTTCACCTCGGCTACCACGGCGAAATACGGTTCTTCAAATGTTAAAAATGCCAGCCAAATCACATCGGGCACACTTCCTGCATTAACAGGGTTGCACAAGGTTGCAACATAGAAGATATTGCTTGCCATAAACATAATGAAATCACCTGAACCTTTTTATATGGAGTGTTTGCGCATGGGTATGACGACGATGGGCGTGAAGCTGGACGAAGGCACACGCGACCGGCTAAAAGTGGCGGCACAGCAGATTGACCGAACACCGCACTGGCTGATTAAGCAGGCGATATTTTCCTATCTGGAACGTCTGGAAAGTGGTGATGTGCTGCCGGAAATCCCGGCGCTGAACGGCACTGTGCCTGAAAGCGCTGACGAAAACACCGCACCGCTGCTACAGGAATCACATCAGCCCTTCCTGGATTTCGCCGAGCAAATTCAGCCGCAGTCCGTCAGCCGTTCTGCCATCACTGCCGCCTATCGCCGTCCGGAACCGGAAGCGGTTTCCATGCTGCTCGAACAGGCTCGTTTACCCGCGCCGTTGAATGACGCCGCGCAAAAGCTCGCCGCCGACATTGCGACTAAGCTGCGTAACCAGAAGAGTGCAAATGGCCGCGCCGGGATGGTGCAAAGCCTGTTGCAGGAGTTCTCACTTTCCTCGCAGGAAGGCGTGGCGCTGATGTGTCTGGCCGAAGCGCTGCTGCGTATTCCCGACAAACCCACGCGCGATGCGTTAATCCGCGACAAAATCAGCAACGGCAACTGGCATTCGCACCTGGGTCGCAGCCCGTCGCTGTTCGTCAACGCCGCGACCTGGGGTTTGCTGTTTACCGGCAAACTGGTGGCGACGCACAACGAAGCCAGCCTGTCGAAATCGCTGAGCCGCATTATCGGTAAAGGCGGCGAACCGCTGATCCGCAAAGGCGTGGACATGGCGATGCGCCTGATGGGCGAGCAGTTTGTTACCGGCGAAACCATTGCCGAAGCGCTGGCTAACGCCCGCAAGCACGAAGAAAAAGGGTTCCGCTACTCCTACGACATGCTGGGTGAAGCGGCACTGACCGAGAAAGACGCGCAGGCGTATTTGCAGTCTTATCAGCAGGCTATCAACGCCATCGGTAAAGCCTCGAACGGTCGCGGCATCTATGAAGGACCGGGGATTTCCATCAAACTTTCCGCCCTACATCCGCGTTACAGCCGGGCGCAGTATGAGCGCGTAATGGAAGAACTTTATCCGCGCCTGCTGTCACTCACTTTGCTGGCGCGCAGCTATGACATCGGCATTAATATTGATGCTGAAGAGGCCGATCGTCTGGAAATTTCCCTCGATCTGCTGGAAAAACTTTGCTTTGAGCCGGAACTGGCAGGCTGGAACGGTATCGGCTTCGTCATTCAGGCGTATCAGAAACGCTGCCCGATGGTGATCGATTACCTGACCAATCTGGCACAGCGCAGCCGTCGTCGTTTGATGATCCGTCTGGTGAAAGGCGCGTACTGGGACAGCGAAATCAAACGCGCGCAGGTCGAAGGGCTGGAAGATTATCCGGTCTACACCCGCAAGGTTTACACCGACGTTTCCTATCTGGCCTGTGCCCGCAAACTACTGGCGGTGCCGAACCTGATCTATCCGCAATTCGCTACCCACAACGCCCACACCGTGGCAGCGATTTATCAGCTGGCGGGCAACAACTATTATCCGGGTCAGTATGAATTCCAGTGCCTGCACGGCATGGGTGAACCGCTGTACGAGCAGGTTGTCGGGAAAATTGCCGAAGGCAAACTGAACCGCCCTTGCCGCATCTATGCCCCGGTCGGAACGCACGAAACGCTGCTGGCGTATCTGGTGCGACGTCTGCTTGAAAACGGCGCGAACACCTCCTTCGTGAACCGCATCGCCGACGCTACACTGCCAATTGCAGAGCTGGTCGCCGATCCGGTGCTGGCAGTTGAAGCGCTGGCCGCCAGCGAAGGACAGGTTGGATTGCCGCACCCGCGCATCGCCTTGCCACGTAATCTGTACGGCAGCAAACGCGTGAACTCCGCCGGTCTGGACATGTCCAGCGAACATCGCCTGGCTTCCCTTTCCAGCGCCCTGTTGCAAAGCGCCAGCCATCCAATCACCGCGCAACCGATGATTGATGCGCCCACGGACGACGGCGAATTCCTGCCGGTCATCAATCCGTCTGAAAATACCGACATCGTCGGCCACGTGCGTGAAGCGACAGAAGCGGAAATCAGCCGCGCGCTGGACGCGTCCGCCGCTGCCGGCGCCATCTGGTTTGCGACGCCTCCCGAAGAGCGCGCCGCAATCTTGCAACGCGCAGCAGAATTGATGGAAGCGCAGTTGCAAAGTCTGCTTGGCGTGCTGGTGCGCGAAGCCGGAAAAACCTTTAATAACGCCATCGCCGAAGTGCGCGAAGCGGTCGATTTCCTGCATTATTATGCCGGGCAGATCCGCGAAGATTTTACCAATGACACCCACCGTCCACTCGGGCCGGTGGTGTGCATCAGCCCGTGGAACTTCCCGTTGGCGATCTTCACCGGTCAGATTGCTGCTGCACTGGCTGCCGGTAACAGCGTGCTGGCCAAACCTGCCGAACAGACGCCGCTTATCGCCGCGCTGGCCGTCGGTATTTTGCATGAAGCGGGTGTTCCGGCGGGCGTTCTGCAACTTCTGCCGGGCAAAGGCGAAACCGTCGGTTCGCAGCTGGTGAATGACGAACGCGTTCGCGGCGTACTGTTCACCGGTTCCACTGACGTAGCGGGTATTTTGCAACGTAACATTGCAGGAAGGCTGGATCCGCAGGGGCGTCCTACGCCGCTCATCGCTGAAACCGGCGGTCTGAACGCGATGATCGTGGATTCTTCTGCGCTGACCGAACAGGTGGTGATGGACGTGGTGGCTTCGGCGTTCGACAGCGCCGGTCAGCGTTGTTCCGCCCTGCGCGTGCTGTGTATTCAGGATGACGTCGCCGACCACACCTTGCAGATGTTGCGCGGTGCCATGGCCGAATGCCGGATGGGCAACCCGGAACGTCTCTCTACGGACATCGGGCCGGTTATTGACAGTGAGGCCAAAGAAGGTATTGAGAAACACATCGACGCCATGCGCGCCAAAGGCCGCACGGTATATCAGGCAACACAAACTTTCGCAGCCGACCAGAGCGAATGGGCACGCGGGACGTTCGTTAAACCTACGCTGATTGAACTCGACAGCTTCGACGAAATGAAGAAAGAGATTTTCGGCCCGGTGCTGCACGTGGTGCGTTACGCCCGTCAGGATCTGGATAAGCTGATCGGTCAGATTAATGCCGCCGGCTACGGCCTGACGCTGGGGATCCACACCCGTATCGACGAAACCATTCACCGCGTCACGCAGCAGGCGCACGTTGGCAACATGTACGTGAACCGCAATATGGTCGGCGCGGTGGTCGGCGTCCAACCGTTCGGCGGCGAAGGCCTGTCCGGCACGGGCCCGAAAGCAGGCGGTCCGCTGTACTTATACCGCCTGCTGAGCAGCCGTCCGCAATTCGCCGTTCAGCAGACCCTGTTGCGTCAGGATCGCGAACTGCCGCTGGATGCCTCGGTGCGCGAAGCACTGCTGGCACCGCACCGCGCCCTGCAACAATGGGCCACCGGGCAGAAGCAAAGTGCAGCCTTCATTGAGGTCTGCAAACGATTCGCAGAAAGCAGCCAGGGTGGCACCTTGCGCACTTTGCCGGGGCCGACCGGCGAGCGCAACACATACGCCCTGCTGCCGCGCGAACGCGTCCTGGCATTGGCCGACAATCAGGACGATGCGCTGACTCAGCTCGCCGCCGTCACCGCGACCGGTTGCCGCATTCTGTGGCCGGAAACACCGTTGCAGCGCGAGTTGTTCAATCAGCTGCCGAAAGCCGTGCAGGATCGCGTGGACTTCGCCAAAGACTGGCACAACGATGCGCCGGTTTTCGATGCGGTGATTTATCACGGTGACGCCGATCAGTTGCGTGAACTCTGCCAGCTTATCGCCAACCGCCCTGGCCCAATTGTCTCCGTACAAGGGTTCGCCCGCGGCGAAGACAATATCCTGCTCGAACGCCTGCTTCACGAGCGCTCTTTGAGCGTGAATACCGCGGCGGCAGGGGGAAATGCGAGTTTGATGACCATCGGCTGAGTTTCTTACGTCCGGAGGCTGCCGCAATGGCAGCTTTGCCCCTCCCCTTTGTAGGGGAGGAGCAAACCGAGTATTGCTTTACATAGCATTGATCGCGTTCAAAAATGTTGAAAAACGTCACTACGCCCCGTGCACTCCATTCTTTGTCATAAATCCGTCATCCTCCTGATCTACCCTCCCAGTAACAAAATAACTCAAACTGTGTGTTTTTATTTCTGACGCTTCATCAAAAGGAGTTTTGACAATGCAACAACCTGTATCTCTGATCGCTCGCGCCATCGCCGCCTCTTTACTGCTTTCCGCCTCTGCCGGAGCATTTGCTGCTGAAGATAACGCCTTGTCCGATCGCGCCGCTAAAGGTGTGATAACTGAACAAGGTGGCGCTCGCCGTCTGAGCGGTGACCAGACAGCCGCGCTGAAAGCATCGCTCTCTGACAAAACGGTTAAGAACGTGATCCTGCTGATCGGCGATGGTATGGGTGATTCCGAAATTACCTCCGCGCGAAATTATGCAGAAGGCGCGGGCGGCTATTTCAAAGGCATCGACGCCCTGCCGCTGACCGGCCAATACACGCATTATTCTCTTGATAAAAAAACGCAAAAACCTAACTACGTTACCGATTCCGCTGCGTCCGCTACCGCCTGGACCACCGGCGTGAAAAGCTATAACGGCGCAATCGGCGTGGATGTGAACGGTAAAGATCACCAGACAATCCTCGAAATCGCCAAAGCGGCGGGGAAAGCCACCGGCAACGTTTCTACCGCAGAGTTACAGGATGCAACGCCCGCTGCACAAATCGCGCACGTGACGTCGCGTAAATGCTACGGCCCGGAAGAAACCTCAGAGAAATGTGCCACCAATGCGCTGGAAAATGGCGGACGCGGCTCAATCACCGAACAGTTGCTGCACGCCCGCGCCGATGTCACGCTCGGCGGCGGCAGAAAATCATTCAGCCAGCTGGCGAAAAGCGGCGAGTTCACGGGCAAATCTCTGAAAGATCAGGCGCTGGCGCAGGGTTATGAGTGGATCGAAAACGCCGACCAGCTCGCTGCTATTACCCAGGCCGGTCAGCAAAAACCGCTGCTGGGTCTGTTCTCCGAAGGCAACATGCCGGTGCGCTGGCAGGGTCCGAAAGCCTCTTATCACGGCAACATTGATAAACCCGCCGTCACCTGTGAAGCCAACCCACAGCGCACCGCGGATATCCCGACGCTGGCCGTAATGACAGAAAAAGCCATCGACCTGCTGAAGACCAATGAAAAAGGCTTCTTCCTGCAGGTGGAAGGCGCGTCAATTGATAAGCAGGATCACGCTGCTAATCCATGCGGACAGTTCGGTGAAACGGTCGACCTGGATGAAGCGGTTCAGAAAGCGCTGGAGTTCGCCCGCAAAGACGGCAACACGCTGGTGATTGTCACCGCCGACCATGCACATTCCAGCCAAATCATCGAAGCCGACGCCAAAGCTCCCGGCCTGACGCAGACGCTGACCACCAAAGATGGCGCACCAATGACCATCAGTTATGGTAACTCAGAGGATGACTCCCAGGGCCACACCGGAACCCAGTTGCGGATCGCGGCGTTTGGGCCACACGCGGCGAATGTGGTGGGTCTGACAGATCAGACTGATCTTTTCTTTACGATGAAAGGGGCAATGGGGATCGAATAGTTTTTAGTGCAGGGGGCAGCTGTAAGGCGGCTGTTTGTCTCTGACCGAGAATATTTACGGGTTTGCTTTGCTCCTCCCCCTGTGAAGCGGGAGGCCGGGAGGGGGTATAACACGCCATGAATTTGTCGGAGAAAACGTCAACTTATTGATTTGGCATCATACCCCACCCCAACCCTCTCCTTCGCAGGGGAGGGATCTGTCTGTGTACTGTTTTACGTAGCCCGTGGGTAGCAACACTCGACCTTGAATTTGATTTTGATTTTTTAACCGCCCCCCTCCCCCAATGCCCATAATTTGCGCCTTATCAGCTGCTTAAGCTTCAGCGCCGCCTGAGATACCGGCTGGTCGCGCCTGTTCAGCAAAATAACCTCAAAGGGTAACGGCTCTATGACCTCACAAATTTTCAGCTGATCGACATACCGCTGGGCGGTAAACGTATCGACCACCCCGACGCCGCCGCCGGCCAGCACCATGTCGGCGATGACAGAGTAGGTTTTGATGTGTAATGAAGATTGCGGTGTCAGGCCGTTTTCGCGCAAGACGCGGTTAAGTACCAGACCCAGCGGATCCTGCTGCTGTAGCATCATCAGATCATTTTCACATAGCCACGCCAGCGATACCGGCCCTTCAACCTCGGAATCCTTCGGCAACAGCGCGACCATGTTGCCCTGATAGATGGACTCCGAAACCAGCTCCTGCGTGGCAGGCTCGCCGAAGGCCAGTGCGAAATCCATTTTGTATTGCAGCAAATCCTGACTCAGCGTGTTGAAGTGCCCGGTCACCAGTTCGACGCTGCCGCCGGGGGTCTGACGGCGGAAATCTACCAGCACCGGCGCCATCACGCTGTGACCCAGGGCGTGAGCAGAACCGATGCGCACATGCTGACCTTCGCCCTGACGCAGCTGCTCCGCCAGCGCACCGATCGCCTGAATATGGCTGAACAACGCCTCGACTTCCGGCATCAACCTGCGCCCTTCCGGCGTCACGATCAACCCCTGCGGCGTACGGTCAAACAGCGTAAAACCCAGCTGCTGCTCGGCGTGATTCAAAACGCGGCTGACGTTCGGTTGCGACACATTCAGCAAGCGCGCCGCGCCGCTGACGCTGCCCGCCTGCAAAACCGCCTGAAACACTTCAATGTGACGTAAGCGCATGTGTTGCCTTATTTCTGAGTCGTTGCCAGATAGGAAAATGCACTCAGCAGGCTGATGATATTGGCCACGTTCGGGCTGTGATAGCCGACGGTGACAGCATCCAGTCGCTCGACGCCAGGGATCAGGCAGAACAAATCGGCCAGCACCGGCCTGGCGGTCATCAGTTCGAGATGATACGGCGGGCTGAATCTTCCGGCGGTGAGCGGCGCGGGTTTGCTGACCGCCAGCGTGGCGTGTTTGCGGATTTTCGCGCGGGCGATTGCCGGGCTGTCGGATTCGGCAGCGTTGGCGGAAATCGCGCGTTTGACGCAGACGTACTGAGATTCAGGATAATGGCGACGGATCCAGGTTTCGAGGTGATCATCGCCGGTCACCAGCCATAGCGGGACGTTCAGCTCGGCACCGGCGGCCGCGTACAAATCGCTTTCGCCCACTACGTTACCGTTGAGTTTGACGCGGTAGAAAGCGCGGCCATTTATGGTATGCGCCAGCACGCCATTTTCACCCGCGGCAGTGTGGAAACCGACGAACATCAGGCCGTCGTACTGCTGTTGCTGCAAACCTTCAACCATCGAGAGGCCGCGCGGTTTGCCCTGCACCAGACGGGCGCGCGGATCGATTTTGTCGGCGCGCAGGTTTTGCATCATCGCATGGCTGTCGGCTACGGTGACTTCCGTCGCGCCACCGGCGAACGCGCCGTCAATCGCCGCGTTCACTTCCTGTTCCATCAGTGCCCGCGCGGCATCGTAATCGGCATTGCCGGGGCTGCATTGTTCAGGACGCATCACGCCCGCAATACCTTCGATGTCAGCAGAGATAAAAATTTTCATGATTCGTTCCCTTTTAAATTGGCAAGGCTGTCAAGGACTTCACTCAGCCCCAGCCGGAAATGTCCGTCGAAGCCGCAGACGGTTTCGGCGCTGAGCATGGCGTCAATGACCGCGTGCTCGGTGGCGTCCGCGGCCAGCGCCAGTAAAGGCTCGAGCTTGTCATCGGTCAACGTGACACCGTCACGCTGCGTGGAGAATGCCAGCGCGATATCGCCTGAACCATGCCCCCAGTAGCTGCCCAGACGCCCGAGCCCGGCACCGGCGCGTTTGGCGATGCGGCCTAGCTGGCGACTGTCGAGATAACGATCGCAGGCCAAAATGATGATGACTGAACCGGCATCGACCTGCGGCGGGATCTTTGGCAACACCTGGGAGATAGCATCACCGGCGCGCACGCCGTCGAGCGTAAGTTCAGAGAGTTTACCGAAGTTCGCCAGCACCAGTATGCCGAGCGTGGCATTGAGTTCTTCGCACCAGCGCGACGCCGTGCCGATACCGCCTTTCAGACCGAAGCTGCTCATGCCGCGCCCTGCTCCCACGCTGCCACGGGTGAAAGTGTTTGTCGCGCCGTCGAGTGCGGTGAGCGCATCATCTTCGCTCACCGCCATGGCCTGAATATCGTTGAGCCAGAAGTCGTTACATTCGAGGATCAACGGGTTGATAGTGGCATCGGGGCGACCCATCTGCGGGAACTGCTGACAGCTGCGTTTTATCATCGCGTTGAACAACACACCGGTGGCGAAGGTGTTACTGAGCAGAATCGGGGTTTGCAGCTCGCCCAACTCCATCACCTGAATCAGTCCCATCGGTTTGGCAAAGCCGTTGAGCACCGCTACGCCGCACGGTAAAGGCTGCTGATAGAGATTATCGCCGGGTGGCACGACGGCAGTAACGCCGGTCTGGACGTCCCCCGCCGCCAGCGTGCTGTGGCCGACGGTGACACCGGTGACGTCCGTTATTGCGTTAGTCGCCCCGCACGGAAAGCGCGGGCGAAAGATCTGACGCGTTGTGCGCCAGCGTTGCAGCAGCGCGGCCAGTGCCTGCTGCGTAAATTCATCGGGTTCAGGGTATTGCGGATGCATCTCTCTTCCATTTCAGCGAGTTAAGTCATCAGGCTATTTCTTCAGTTTAGGATCCAACGTGTCGCGCAGCGCGTCGCCAAGTAAATTAAATGCCAAAACCGTGAGGAATATCGCCAGCCCCGGAAAAACACTGACGTTCCATTTGCCCGCCATCATCATATTACGGCTCATTGCCAGAATGTTGCCCCACTCAGGGACGTCCGGTTCCGGGCCGAGACCGATAAAACTCAGGCTGGCGGCGGTCAGAATACTGGTGCCGATGCGCATGGTGAAATAGACGATCACGTTCGATAACGTGCCCGGCAGGATGTGGCGCAATATCACCACGCGATCCGGCGCGCCGACACAACGCACGGCCTCCACGTAGGCACTTTGTTTGATGGAAAGCGTTGCGGCGCGCACGATGCGGGCGAAGACTGGCACGCTAAATACGGCGACGGCGATAATCACGTTGTTCAGACCGGGGCCGAGGATCGCCACCACCGCAATCGCCAGCAACATGCCGGGAAATGCGAACAATACGTCGGAACCGCGCATGATCAACATATCCAGCCATTTGCCGTAATAGCCCGCCAGCAGACCAAGCAGCACACCGGCAATCATACCGAGCGTGACCGAAAAAATACCGACGTACAAAGAAATCCGTGCGCCAAAGATGATGCGGCTGAGCACGTCACGGCCTAAGTCATCGGTGCCAAACCAGTGTTCTGCCGTCGGGCCGACGCCGAGCGCCATCCAGTCAGGCGTCATTGGGTCATAAGGCGCCAGCCAGGGTGCGAACACCGCCACCAGAACCAGCAGCAGAATAAAACCGCCGGAAACCAGCGCCATCGGGTGGCGCAAAAACGTGTGGAAAAAGTCATACCACGGCGAACGGATATCGTCGTTGTGCGCGGCAACCGCAGACGGTTGGGTTTCTCCCAGTGGAGAGACGGGGTCGGTCATGTGCAGCTCCTAGCGCAGGCGGATAGCCGGATTGACGACGGCGTAAAGCATGTCAACCAGCAGATTAATCAGAATAAATTCGAACACGAACAGCATCACAAGTGCCTGAATCACCGGCTGATCCTGCGTCTTGATCGACTCGATCAACAACCAGCCCAGCCCCGGCCAGCTGAACACGCTTTCGACAATAATCGAACCGCCAAGCAGGAAGCCAAACTGCAGGCCCAGCATGGTGATGATGGGGATCAGCGCGTTGCGCATGATGTGTTTCCAGGTCACCAGCCGGGCGCGTAATCCTTTGGCTTTGGCGGTGCGCACATAGTCTTCCTGCGCGACGTCGAGAAACGCCGAGCGGGTAAAGCGCGCCATTACGGCCGCTACCGAGGAACCGAGGGTGATCGCTGGCAAAATGATGTCGGTCGGCTGATTGAATCCACTGACCGCAAACAGCCCGAACGGCATGGCGACAAACTGAATCAACAGCAGTCCGAGCCAGAACGGCGGCATGGAAATTCCGCCGACCGCCATGCTCATCAGCGTCCAGTCCTGCCATTTTCCGCGTTTGAGCGCCGACACGACGCCAATCACCAGCCCCAGCACCACCGACCAGGCGAAACCGGCCAGCGCCAGCAAAAGCGTCGGCATAAATCCACTTTCGATCACGCCTGATACCGGCTGACGCGTGCGATAAGTCGTCCCCAGATCGCCATGCACCATGCCATTGAGCCAGTGCCAGTACTGCGCGGGCAGCGGATCGTTAAGGCCAAGCAGTTCCCGCGCTGACTCAACCGCCTCAATCGGCGCATCCTGTCCGGCGTAAATACGCGCAGGGTCACCCGGCAGCAGCTTGATAAAGCCAAAGACCAGCAAAGAGACCACCAGTAAAACCGGGATCATCTCCAGTATCCGGCGGATAAAATAGGTCAGCATAGATGTGTTTCCCTGAACCTGAATATTAATGACGGTGTGCTCCTCCCCCTAAGCTGAAGGAGGAAGCAGACCGGAACACGCGTTGGTTTTGCCCTTTGCTCCTCCCCCTTCGCAGGGGGGGAGCCGACCAAAATCTGCTTAACCTCCGGGAGCAAAAAATTATTTAAACTGTGCCTGATTAAAAATCAGCGATCCGTCCGCCAGCATGTAGACACCGGTCAGGTCTTTGCTCTTACCGACCAGGTTATCCGGCACACCCAGGAAGGCGACCGGGGCATCGGCCCACAGCAGTTTCTGTGCATCGGCATAAGCGGCTTTACGTTTTTCGATATCAGCCGTTTGCAGACCGGCGGTAATGGCCGCATCGACCTGTTTGTTGCTGTAGTAGGAAACGTTGTAAGCCGACGGGATCCAGGATTCGGTCGCAAACAGCGGACGCAGCGCCCAGTCGGCGTCGCCGGTGGAGGCTGACCATGCGCCATAGTACATTTCGACTTTGGCATCAGCCGGTTTCGGCGTGCTCCACAGACGCTGGTTGAGCGTACCGGAATCCATCGGCACCAGTTTGACGCGCACGCCGATCAACGACAGCTGCTGTTTCAGGAATTGCGCGCTGCGGATGCGGTCGGTTTTGTTCGAGCTCCACATTTCCACGTCGAAGCCCTTCTCGTATCCGGCTTCTTTCATCAGCTCTTTCGCTTTGGCAATGTTGTAGCTGTAATCCGGCGTGGATTGCTTCTGGTAGAACTGAACGTTTTTCGGCAGTGGCGACGTGGAAGGTGAACCCATCCCGGCGAAACCGACTTTCAGCCACAGATTGCGATCCACGGCGTAGTTGATCGCCTGTCGGACACGCACGTCTGAGAACTCTTTTTTCTGGGTGTTAAAGGCGATGTAATACAGATAGATGCCCGGATTTTGCGAAATATCCAGCTTAGGATCGCTCTTCACGGTATCAACCAGATCAGACGGCAGCGGATAAACCGCCTCTACGCCGCCGGATTTCAGTTTCGCGACCTGTGTGGAATCTTCCGGCGTCGGGTACAGCGTCACAGAATCGACTTTCGGCCAGCCTTTCTGCCAGTAGTTGTCGAACTTCACCAGCCTGACGTCTTTGCCCTGCTGCCATTCGACAAACTTGAACGGACCGGTACCGACCGGATGTACGCTCAGATCCTGCTCGTTCGGATACTGTTTTAACGAGGCCGGGCTGTGCATGACCGCAGAAGGGTGCGCCAGCGTGTTGATCATCGCGCCGAACGGTTTGTTCAGAGTGATTTTGACCTGATACGGCGTCAGCACGTCCACGGATTTGATCATGCTGAACAGCGAATTGCGCTTGAGTTTATTGGCCGGATTGGCCAGACGGTCGAGGTTGATTTTTACCGCCGCGGCGTTGAACGGCGTGCCGTCCTGGAAAGTCACATCGTGGCGCAGATTGATGGTGAATTCAGTCGCGTCGGCATTGCTGGTGTAATCGGTCGCCAGCACCGGTATCACCGCCATTTTGCTGTCGAACTGGAATAAGCGTTCAAAGATGCCGCTCTGAATGGAATAACTCAGGGTATCGGTGGTGTCGTGCGGGTCGAAACCGGTCACATCGGCATACATGGAAATGCGCAGGTCTTTGGCCTGTGCCGAAGCGGCGAAACAGAGCGCCAGACCGGCCGCGATAAGGCTTTTACGTAGTAACGTCGAGTGCATAGTATTCCCCTGTGTATTCAAATAATTAACGTAGTGATAAATGACCTAGACAGACACCCAGTGGTGCGGAGCGACCTGACTGTATTTGATTTTTTCTATCTGTACCCCGACCGGATGCACCGGCGATTTCACTTCCGCATCGTCGAAATTACGTAACACACGGCGGGCAGGATCCGCGACCGGCACGGAGCTGAGCAGGCGTCGGGTATAAGGATGCTGCGGGTTGCTGAACACCGAATCTCGCGGGCCAATTTCCACGATCTGCCCGCTGTACATCACCGCCACGCGGTTGGCGATACGTTCCACCACCGCCATGTCGTGCGAGATAAACAGCCACGCGACGCCGGTATCGCGCTGTAAATCCATCATCAGATTCACCACCTGCGCCTGAACCGATACATCCAGCGCGGAAACTGCTTCGTCGGCGATAATGACCTGCGGCTGCAATGCCATCGCACGCGCAATCGCAATGCGCTGGCGTTGACCGCCGGAGAATTCGTGGGGATAACGGCGGGCAAAGGACGGATCCAATCCGACACTTTTCAGCAGCTGGTTAACGGTCGGTGTGGCGTCGGCCAGCGACTTTTTCAGGCCGTGAAGTAATAACGGTTCGGCAATGGAAAAACCGACGGTCAGTCGCGGATTCAGCGAAGCATAGGGATCCTGAAACACCATCTGGATCTGACGGCGCACTCCCTGAAAAGGCGTATCGCGCATCAGCGTAATTTCTTTGCCTTTAAGGTGAATGCTTTCGGATTCGCTGCCGACCAGCCGCAAAATCGCCCGGCCAGTGGTGGATTTTCCACAACCGCTTTCGCCTACCAGCGCCAGCGTTTCTCCCGGCCAGATGGAAAAATCGATCTGCTCGACGGCATGAACTTCTTTGGTGATGCGGGAAAGCACGCCGGAGCGGATCGGGTAACAAACCCGCAGCCCGCGTACGTCGAGCAGCGGAGGTGCATCGTAATTCGCGGTCTTTTGATCGTCATCAGGCAACAAAATGTGAGCTTTATCACCTGCAACCGATTGCTTTTCCGCGCCATTTTTTGGCGTCATGGCGGCACCGGCCTGAGTGCTCAGCAGCGGGAAACGGCGCGGCCACTTCAGCCCCTGCATATCGCCCAGTTTCGGTACTGCCGCCAGCAATGCGCGGGTATAAGGATGCTGCGCGTGGGCAAAAATATCGGTCACGCTGCCCTGTTCCACCACCTTGCCCTGATACATCACCACCACGCGGTCGGCGATTTCCGCTACTACACCCATATCGTGCGTGATAAACAGCACTGACATGTCGGTGCCCTTTTGCAGATCACGCAGGATTTGCAGAATGCGCGCCTGCACCGTGACGTCCAGCGCAGTGGTCGGCTCGTCGGCGATTAACAGCGCCGGGTCGCAGGCCAGCGCCTGCGCTATCATCACACGCTGACGCATCCCGCCGGAAAGCTCGTGCGGATAACATTTAAGAATGCGTTCGACGTCCGGAATGCGCACCTGTATCAGCAGTTCGCGGGCTTTGATCAACGCATTGGCTTTGGTCGCCATGCCGTGATCGAGCAGCCCTTCGGTGAGCTGATCGCCTACGCGCAGCACCGGATTGAGGGAGGTCATCGGCTCCTGAAAAATCATCGACATTTCCTGGCCGCGCAGTTTTCGACGCGCCTCTGCCGACAGCGAATTCAGCGTATGCCGTGCGCCGTTGCGACCGAAGAAATCAATACTGCCCGCATCGATGTGTGCGGAATCGGGCAGCAATCCCATCACGCTCAGTGACGTAACGGACTTGCCGGAGCCGCTTTCCCCGACCACCGCCACCACTTCACCTTTATTAATAGAGAAGGAAACGCCTTTCAGCGCCTGAGTTTTGCCCTGCCGCCCGGAGAACGTCACCGATAAATCGTTAATCTGTAAGATGGGTACGGGCTCATTCATCAAAAAGCGTCTCCTTTATTGAGGTCAGTAATGTGTGATTTGGGCGATTACACCCAGACTTCGCCGTGCTCATAGCGCAACGCGGGTTCAGCGTCCTGCGCCAGCCAGATCGGGCCATCGAGGTCGACACGTTCCGCCTGCACTGCCACCGGCAATGCCGCTTCCATCGCAATCGACGAACCGAGCATGCAGCCGACCATAATGCGCAGACCGAGCCGTCTCGCTTCGGCGGTCATCGCCAGCGCTTCGGTCAGTCCGCCGCACTTATCGAGCTTGATGTTGATCATCTCGTAGCGGTCAGTCAGCCCGGCGATATCGGCGCGTTCATGACAGCTTTCATCAGCGCAGACAGGAACAGGATGCAAACAACGCACCAGGTCTTTGTCATTCCCGGCGGGAAGCGGTTGTTCGATCATCGCCACGTTGAATTCGTGCAGCGCATGAAACAGGCTTTCGAGATCCAGTCCGAGCCAGGATTCGTTGGCGTCGACCACCAGCGTGGTATGCGGCGCAGCGGCGCGGATAGCCGCCACCTTCTCAATAATCTGGTCACGGTTAAGTTTGATTTTCAGCAGTTTTGCCCCGCCCGCTACCGCCACTTCTGCTGCCTTCGCCATGTTTTCCAGCGAATCAAGACTGAGCGTTTCTGCGGTAATGACGGAGACCGGCGCTGACATATCAAGCAGTTGCCACACCGTCTTGCCCTGTTTTGCCGCATCGAGATGCCACATTGCACAATCAAGGGCATTGCGCGCAGATCCGATCGGTAAGGCCTGTTGCAGCGCGTCGCGGTGCATACCGGCTTCCACCTGCGGGCGGATCAGTTCGAGCTGCTCGCACACACTTTCCGGCGATTCCTGATAATGCGCGGTCGGCGTACATTCGCCGGTCGCCGTAAACCCGCCGTCGGTCAGGGTCACACGCACCACCGTCACGGCGGTGCGCGTGCCACGTGAAATCGCAAAAGGCCTCGCCAGCGGCAGTTCGACGGCGCCGAAACTCATCTGCATCATCAGCCGTTGTCCTTGATCCATTGCGCGATGTTTTTAATGCCAAAACGCACCGGGTCGGTGGCGGGCACGCCGAACTCTTCGCTGATTTGTGCCAGCGCCGCTTTGGCTTCTTCTTCACTCACGCCAGAGGTATTGAGGGAGAAACCGGCGATTTTAACGTCGGGACTGGTCAGGCTGGCCGCAGCCAGATTGGTATCGAGGCACTGGCGCAGCGTCGGCATAAACTGATGCGGCAGATGGCGCATATGCGGGCGGCCAAGCTCATGACACATCACCAGTAAATGCGCCTGCGCGCCGTGGATCAGGCCCATGCTGACACCGGCGAAAGACGGATGGTAAAGCGAGCCCTGACCTTCGATGATGTCCCAGTGGTCGTCGTCGTTGGCAGGCGCGAGCAGCTCCACCGCGCCGGAGATAAAGTCGGCAATCACCGCATCAATCGCAATACCCGCACCGGCGACCAGCACGCCGGTCTGGCCGGTAGCGCGAAAATCAGCTTTGAGATCCAGATCCGTCATGGCCGCTTCCAGCGCCAGCGAGGTATACATTTTGCCGACCGAGCAGTCGGTGCCGACGGTCAGAATGCGTTTGCCACTGCGCTTAATGCCGGTGCCGGTATCGAGCTCCGGGCGCATATGACGCACGTCGAACAGTTGCACGTTGTGTTCGGCGGCCAGTTCAACCAGCTCAGGGATATCATTCAGCCCCTGATGCAACCCGTTGGCCACATTCAGCCCGGCGCGGATGGCGGTTTTGATGGAATCGATCCAGTGCTTTGGCAGTTTGCCGCCTGAATTGGCGGTGCCCAGCACCATGGTTTTTGCGCCCTGCGCTTTCGCCGTTGGAATATCCAGATCTGGTAAGCCGAGTGAGACAGAGTCCGTCGCCAGACGAATCTGCCCGACGCAAGATTCAGGGCGCCAGACGTAAATCCCGCGCGCCGTTTTGGCTGCCAGCGGATCCATTACATCGCCGAGGAATAACAGGTACGGCATCGGTATTTGCTGCATGTCAGTTTCTCCGTAAAGGTTTTTTAGAATGCGTTGTTGTAATGCGTACGCAGACTATTCCATGCGAAGTTCCGGCTGACGAATACTTGTTTAATGAGGGGGTATAACCTGAGGCTATAGGTTTAGTTTATTGAATTTATTGTGGTTATTTGAGGAGTGTAGACAGTAGGCACGGACGGCAGAGGGCTGAATAACAGGCATAAAAAAAGGCAGAGCCAATGAACTCTGCCTTTGCGATTACCTTTTTCAGACACAGAATGGGGTAATAATTTCGTACACTAACTTAGAAGCGGTAAGTCAGCGCTACAGCAACAATGTCGTCAGAGCTTACGCCCAGTTTGTTGTTGTCGTCGATCTGGTTGATCATGTAGTCAACATAGGTGTACATGTTTTTGTTGAAGTAGTAAGTCGCGCCGATTTCGAAGTATTTAACCAGGTCAGCATCGCCCACGCCTTCAACATCTTTCGCTTTGGACTGCACGTAACCGATTGACGGACGCAGACCATTTTCGAACTGGTACTGTGCAACTAACTCATAACCCTGAGTTTTGTTAGCGAAGCCGCCCGGGATTGACGCCAGGTTGCGGGTTTCGTTATACATTGCAGAGAGATAAATCTGGTTTGCATC
Source organism: Rahnella inusitata (assembly GCF_003263515.1). GTDB lineage: Bacteria > Pseudomonadota > Gammaproteobacteria > Enterobacterales > Enterobacteriaceae > Rahnella > Rahnella inusitata. The sequence continues at coordinate 34,241 of NZ_JYDE01000041.1, forward strand.
ATATTTCAGAGCTGTTGCCCATGCTGACGCTTTGTCGCCGCCGCCGATAGCGGAGTTGGCTTGTGCGTTAGTACGGTCAGAAGAAGAACCTGCGATAACCGCACCGATGCCGGAACCTGCGATATCTTCATAATCGATGGATGCGCCGTAACCGTCGCCGTTCGCTTTGTTTGAAGCGCGGCCATCGTTTTCGTTTTTACCCTGATACTGCAAGGCAACGTTCAGACCAGTGACCAGACCGAAGAAGTCCTGGTTACGGTAAGTGGCCAGACCGTTAGAACGGCCAACCATGAAGTTATCGGAGTTAGCGGTATCACCACCAAACTCTGGCAGCATATCGGTGAAGCCCAGTGCGTCATACACAACACCGTAGTTGCGGCCGTAATCGATAGAACCGAAATCTTTCACTTTCAGACCCGCAAAGCCCAGACGGGTTTTATTGCCCAGGTCGCCCTGAGATTCAGCGTGGTTAGCCTGAATGTTGTATTCCCACTGGCCATAACCGGTCAGTGTGTCGTTAATTTGAGTTTCGCCTTTGAAGCCCAGACGTGCATAGGTGTAATCGCCGTCAGAACCGGTGTCATCGGAGAAATAATGCTTGGCAGTCACGCGACCGTAGAGGTCCAGTTTATTACCGTCTTTATTATAAATCTCGGCTGCATTTGCGGTAGAACCCACTGCAATTAAAGAGACCGCTAAGGCCAGCACACTGCGCTTCATCATTATTTAAATTTCCTTGATTTTTTTATAAAGGATTTCTCATGTCCGCTTTCTTTTATATGACGGGAATATAGGACTATGAGTATTTGTACATGTTTTTAAATGCGTCTGTCTGTAAAACGACTTGAACCTTAACACTGCGCACAAAAAGTTAAAATGGAAAAGTTCGGCGTTCTGAGTCTTTTTTGCGTAAAGAGATGTAACATAATGTTTCAACCATAAGCCGCTAAACCACTGATTATATGCGGTTTTCGCATAACGTTTTGCACCAATATGATGCAACGCTTTAATTTGGTGCAAAATGCGTTGCGATTTGTAAAGTAGTTGCAAGCCAGATCACCATTCTCCAACGATTATTTCCGTTAACAATCGTTAAGGAATTATCTGAAAAATGCCCCTCTGTTGCCTTTTAATAGTGCATAGCAGGGTAATTATTTTCATGTTAACTTCCTTATCTAATAAATAGAAAAAGCGGTCATAAGATTTTTGTACTACGCAATTTCATTGCTCTTAGGATTTTTAATAAAGCTACTGATTAAAATAAAGGCAGATTAAAGATAAATATAATTACGCAGGTGATTAAATTGAACGAAATTGGACTTTTCCTTTCGCCCGAGTTGCGCTTTTTTTATTCAAAACGGGCTTTGGTTAAACAGGAAGAATTAAAAGAGAGATAACTTTTGCAGGGAGACTGACAGATTTAGGGCGTGTTTTTAACTTCTGAATGACTGCTGATACTCAAATTCACTCCTCCCCTTTGAAGGGGGGGAGTGAAAGCATTAGCGGAACTGCGCGGCGTGAAGCTGAGCGTATCGGCCCTGAAGGGAGAGCAAAGTGTCATGCGTACCCTGCTCGACAATTCCTTCTTTATCGACCACAACAATGCGGTCGGCATTCTGGATGGTGGCCAGGCGGTGGGCGATCACCAGCGTGGTTCTTCCTTCCGAGAGCTCCGCCAGCGATTGCTGGATAGCCTGCTCGGTGGCGGTATCGAGCGCGGACGTCGCTTCATCGAGGATAAGGATCGGCGGATTCTTCAGGAAGATGCGCGCGATAGACAGCCGTTGCTTCTGACCACCTGAAAGTTTCACGCCGCGTTCGCCAATCACCGTGTCCATGCCCAGCGGTAAACCGTCGATCACATCATCTAATCGTGCGCGGCTGGCGGCGAGGCGGATTTCCTCTTCGCTGGCACCCAGTTTGCCATAAGCAATGTTTTCACGAATGGTGCCACCAAACAGGAACACGTCCTGCTGCACGATCCCGATGTTATGGCGCAGCGAGGTTTGCGTCATATCCCGGATATCAATCCCGTCAATGGTGATACTGCCGCTGTCTAACTCGTAAAAGCGCGGCAGCAGCGAGCACAGCGTGGTTTTCCCCGCACCCGATGGGCCGACAAACGCCAGCGTTTCGCCTGCATTAATAGAAAGTGTGATCCCGTTGAGGATTTTGCCGGCAGGCGTGTAGCCAAACACCACGTTGTCGTAGTGAATGTCGCCATGCAGATGGCTGACGATCTGTGCGCCGGGACGATCCACGATATCCGGCGCGGTGTCGATAAGTTGTGTAAAGCGTTTAAAACCGGCAATCCCTTTCGGATAGCTTTCCAGCACCGAGCTGATTTTCGCCACCGGGCGGAAGAACACTTCTACCAGCAGCAGGAATCCGACAAATCCGCCGTAGGTCAGCTGGTCGTTTATCACATACCAGGTCCCGGCGATCATCACGATAATCTGCACCAGTCGGGTACTGAGATAACTCAGCGTCAGGCTGGCGGTCATGATTTTATAGGCCTTCAGCTTCGTGATGCGGTAGTTGTCGTTATCCGACGCAAACAGCTTTTGTTCATGTTCCTCGTTGGCAAACGCCTTGACCACGCGAATACCGCCGATGCTTTCTTCTATACGTGCGTTGAAATTACCGACCATCCCGAACAAACGCCGCCAGGTGTCAGTCATTTGCGCGCCATAACGGCTAACCATCCAGGTCATTGCCGGAACAATAATGATGGTCATCAGCGCCAGCTGCACATGCACGGTTGCCATCAGAATAAAGGCACCGATGAAGGTCATCACCGCGATAAACACATCTTCCGGGCCGTGATGCGCTATCTCTCCCACTTCCTCCAGATCTTTGGTGACGTGAGTGATGATATGGCCGGTTTTGGTGTTGTCGTAATAGCGGAAAGACAGTTTCTGTAAATGGCTGAACGCCTGACGCCGCATGTCAGTTTCAATCCCGACGCCCAGCGCGTGACCCCAGTAGTTCACGATCGCCATCAGCAAGGTGTTGATCACGTAAATCAGCAGCAAGCCGACGGTTGCACCGATGATCAGCACCCAGTCGTGGGCAGGAAGCAGCTTATCAATGAAGGTTTTGATCGCCATCGGAAAGCCCAGTTCCAGCAGACCGGCAAGAATGGCGCAGCCGAAATCGAGGAAGAACAGCTTTTTATAGGGAGCGTAATAAGAGAAGAAACGGCGGAGCATCAGGCATCCTCATAGAAACGGCCCGGAGGCGGGCAAGTCCGTCAGTCTAAATGAAAATAGTTATCGATAAAGATAATTTTAGACCTGCCCGCCGGATACCATTTCTATTGCGGTTTTCACAGAAGCTTGCGTACTCCGTTAAAAATGACACCAAATGCCGCATTTAGCGCCTGCCATGCGATCTCTTCAGTGATCGCCTCGTAGGTGGTCAGCACAGCCACGAAGGTCGATTTTTGCGATGCCAGCAAAGACTCGTATTCCCCCGAGCGAAAGCTGCCTTTACCCTTTTCAATCTCCCATGTCAGTTGCAGCAACGCCTCAATTTGCGGCACTGCGCCGTTGGCGACCGTATTCCAGTTCGCGCCCAGTGAATTTTTCGCTGCATTAATGGCGCTGTCACGTAAATCAAAAATATCACTCATCACATTTACCCCTGATTAGTTTGCGTAATGCCTGAACCGTTTTTTAATACCAGCTGATAAGTCAGCATTGCCTGTAAAATAACTGAGACCTGTTTTCGCTGAATACTGATATACGCCGGTGAGTCCTGCACGGAACAATGCTGCCGTTTGTATTTAATCTGATAGAAGATATTTCGCAGGCCAAACATCTGCTGGTCTATCGCCGGATTGTTATTTAGCAATTTGGTGCGGGATTCAATCAGCGATAAATCCGTTTCTACAGAATTAAAAAACTGACTGTCCGTTTCTGAAGATGGGGAAATGAGCGAAAGCGACTGCCCCGCCATCACAGGCGCAGCGTTGCAGGCTGCGACCGGCGAGACAGTTTTGACGTCTTCCGCCATAGCCTTCGCATACCATGTCACAAACTGCTGATCGGCTTTTATCTGAAAGGCTGTGATTTGATTATCGAGCGTCTGATCATACTTATGCGTTGAGCATCCGCTTAATATGACCACGACGATAAATATCGTGAGGTTAAGCTTAAACAGTGATTTCAAAATGCCTCTCCTGTGACCAATTCCGGTGGCGGGAATTATTCTAATGCCCGTGCCATCAAAAACTAGCCACAAGAGATGACCGGCGCAACCGGCCGGTTAATCATTTTTTTCTCACAGGCGTGGTCATTTTTATTATTGAGAGTAAAAGTTGAAATGATATTTAATTTATCTGCTGGCTATTCTGCCAGCGTGTACCGTTATCATTAATAACCTCATATTCCATCACTCCTGACAGATTTTTATCCGCCGGGATGTCCACCCGCAAACTGGAAAGCGGTTCCACCATGACCCCCGCTAACTCCGTCGCCCCTGACTTCAACGATGAAATCGTCATATGCCACGGCGTCGGGTTTTGGATCAACAGCTTATTGCCGGTTGCCTCCTTCCCGATACTGAACCGCAATTTCTGTGCATCACTTTCCTTCAGTTCACCGATGTTTTCCGGCCTGACAAACACTTTCATGCGGATTTTTAACGGCAGCACGACCTTTTTCTCGCCTTTATTCCGCGTTTCGGTATTTGGCGGAATTTGGTAGATATTCAGCCAAAATACGCTTTCGCGATCCTTCGGCAGGTTTCCGGCTGAAACCAATAACAGGCGAATGTTGCGGATCTCCGCCGGTTTCATTTTGAACACCGGCGGGTTGATCACAATCGGCGTGTGGACCTTATCCGGGCTCACCGTCGGGTCACCGTTGTCAGTCCAGACCTGTACCACTACCGGTTCTTTCTCGGAATTCACTAATGACAGTGATTCCGCGATGCTGCCCGAGTTGAACACCACGCGGGTCTTTTCCGCATTAACCACCGCGCTGGCGTGAAACGATGTGCAACAGAGCATAATGCCCGCCGCAACGGTGATTTTATTGAAAACTGACCACCACTTGTAACTGTGCATTGACGCTCCCCGCCGTAACTGTTTCGCCGCTGATTGCCTCCAGAGAGGCTGTAAAATTTCCAGTGTAGGTTGTGATACCGTCCGTTGAATCGCCCTGACTGGTGGTCAGATCTTTATAGGCGTACCAACCGCCGGTATTGCCTGTTGTCGCAGTTTTACTGGAAAGAAGGTTCAAAGCATTCCCACTTTCATCATAAATTCGAATTCCCACGCCTGAAGCGACACCTGAACTGCCATAATTGGTGTCCAGTAAATGCGTTAAACCACTGGTTGAGGTCAGACCCAGAGTTGTCGCGGCGGTGACCGCTGTTGACTGATTAACTAAGAAACCCATCGCAACATTTGCTGATGAACTGGTTGATTTACTTACGCTGGATACAGCAGAGTCTTCGCAGCTTAGGCTGATGTCAAAATTACTTTGACTCACTTCGCCGTTGTTTAACGATGAAGTACTTATTGTGGGTAATAGAACAACCGAAGGGTAATCTTTTACCAGGCACATTGCGCCTCGGACAAAAGTAACATTGTTGTACAAACCATAGGCCGCTGGCCAGGCGCTATGCCAACCATCATGATTAGAGTATGAGTCTGCACCATCAGTAACATTCGTTGATAAACCCGGCCCTTTAAAAACTATATAACCATAAGGCTGAGAATAATTCATAAGCCAAGTTGTGCTACTATTAGTATAATAAGTCGCGGAATCTATTTTAAAAAGTTCTATAGTGACGCCGCTGAATATACTAGCAGGTATATAAATATAGTTTTCATCCTGAATCCAGTTATCTGCAACTAACTTTCGTGCTTTCCAATATCGTGAATAATATTCTCCAGTACTGGTGTTGGTTAATCTGTAAGCAACATTTCTTACAGGGCTGTAATAGGCATTATCAACTTCATCAGTTGTATACATACCAGTATATGCATTATCACCATTCGTACCATACATCTCATAGATAGAATCAGCATCGGCTAGCGCACATCTGAAAAGTATCTGATTCTGACCGTAAGTCGTAGAAGATGAAGCCTGGAAAAAGTCAGCTGTTGAACTGGCAAGTAATGTTCCTGATGGCATCAAACTTGAATTGGTACTTATAGAGACAACTGAAGGAAGCCCTATATTACCATTGCAAGTATCACAAGCCCCACTCCAACTTTTTGCAGTATAACCAGCTTCAATTAATGCAGTAGTCAAATAGCTGGTTCCTGTCACTATCGAACACGTCGCCTGTGAAATGCCAGGAAGTACCAACCCGAGAAAACTTATTAAATAAAATAATTTTTTCATCACTCAAAATCCCCTCTATCATCATTCACGTAATATAGATTACCTAATAGCCTCACAAAAATATTTTTGATTTTTTGCTATGCGTTATTTCTGGGAATTTATTTACAAGGTAGCGTCAGCTGTAAAAAATAACTATCATCACTCGCAGGTAACTGATAATTAATTCGGCACTGCTCTGCATTCGTTTTACCCCATGAAACAAACAGCACGCCTGAACGCGCGTTGATACGTGCGTAAATTTGCCCCGCCTGGCCAACCATACCAATATTCTTGCCGTCTTTATCGGTGACATCAGCACCCATAGGGATCATTTGATCAACTTTGAGTGTGGTATTGATCAATACCTGCTGGCCTTTTATTGTGTCGAATTCAACTTGCACAATTGCACCGGAATACGGCACCACCTGCTTGCTGCCTCCCTGAATATCCACTCTAGAGTTCAATCCCTTAGGATCTAAACTCACGGTGTTATAACGGTACGGAGATAATGACGGCAAAATTGCGTAACCAAAGCTGTCGATTTTCGCCCCCATGCCATTTTTAATTTCCGCACCTTTTGCGCCCTTGGCCTTAATTAATGCAAAGGTGTCGCTGACATACGGGCCATAGGTCACGCCGCCGGGATGGATCAGCAAGGTGCCGGATGTACCGAGTCCGAATTGTTTATAATCCGTGCCTTGCGAATAGGAACCCCGGAATGCGCCTTTTGACGTGGTCTGTTGCAGTGACCCCCCCCAGGTCATTTCATTCCCGCTGTCCTGGTAATTCTCTACGCCGCTGTATAAGGAATACGATACGTTGCTTTTTTCACCAACGGAGCCAGAAAGGCTGGTGGTTGCAGACTCTGACGTTTTATTTTTCGCCAGATTAAATGCAACGTTAGACCGTGAATCCGTCCAGTCCAGCGGCATGGAGAACCCGATGGAGACCGTGTTCTCGGTATATTTCTGACGGTTATCGCTATCATCCACGTCGCTGTAGTAATTGCTGCGGGTGCTATAGCTGGTCCGTTGTCTGCCCACGTTGATGTTGTAGCTGATCTTTTTGAAGCTATTGCTGTAACCCAACTGCATCTGAGTAATTCGGGAATTATTGCTGTAGTAGTCCGACGTACTTGCGTTAAGCGATAATGAACCGAAAGTATCGAAGCTTTGCGCGATTGTCGCACTGAACTGATTTTTCTGGTTTAGCGTGTCCGAATAATAGGTTGTCGTATTATCAGCCGCACGCCTTACACCCAGTACATCCTGCAGATCACGAAAGCCTTTGGTCGAATACCGATACGCGGCCAGTGTCAGGTTGGTACCCGTGGTAAAGGTTTTACTGTAGCTCGCTTCCGCCCGCCAGCCGGACTGCGTTTTGTTTTTTTCTGCAACGGCGTGAGAATAGGTGGTGTTGAGCCCGACAGCGCCGAACTGCGTCGCCATTACGCCACCAAGCAGATAGGCCTCGTAGTCTTTTGCCAGACGTACGCCTGCGTTACCGGTAAACCGGTTGCTGAGACCGCGCTGAACCACCCCCTCTAAAAATTCATTATCGACGTTGTAATAGTTACGCACCCGGCCCAACGCCAATTCGTAATTCCACATACCCGGACGAATGGAGTCCGGCACGGCTGAGTAAGGAACGGTAAACGTCGATGTTTGTCCATTGGCCTCAATAACAGACACCTGTAAATCACCCTGTCCGCGAGTATTGTTCAAATCGTCAATAACGAAAGGGCCCGGAGACACGACGGTTTCATAAATGGTTTTACCGAGCTGGCTGACGACCACACGCGCAGTAGTCGTGGCGACACCGCGAACCTCTGGCGCATAACCCCGTTTCCCCTGCGGCATCATTCTCGTGTCGCTGGCAAGTTTCACACCATTAAAAGAGAGGCTGCCAAACAGGCTGCTATTGGTGTAACTGTCACCCACGGTGACCAATGAATTAATAAAAGGCAGCGGACGCTGCGCGTTAGTGCGCACGCTTGTCCATTTTTGTTTAGTCCGCCCGTCAGTATCGTTGTAAGTGAAGTTGGACTGATTTCTTAATTGCCAGAGGCCAATATTGGTGCCGCTGTTCAAGCCGCTCCACAAGTTTTTAGTGGTATAGCCTCCCGTGTTCCTGGTTTCATAATAGTTAGTGTTGTGCTTAAAAAATAAGCCCAACCCACCACTGTCCCATTGCGAAACGGGAATATAGCCGCGCGGTTGACGGTAAAGCGAAGCTTGAGGAATTAACAATTTTAATTTCAGCGTGGATTGTTCAAATTCCCAAGAAGACTCTTTTGAAAGCGCTGAAAAACTCACACACCGATCACCCACTGGCAGCAGGGAAACAGCATCAGCTTTTAACTGAATACGTTTAATATCATCAGCATTCAGGCAAGGCTGTGCTGAATCATCTTCCGTTATTCGGGTGAACGAAATCTTCGTATTTTCTTTAATTAACTTATTATTGACATAGAGATCGACCTGGTAATTCCCGGCTTCGACGCTGACGACTTTTTCGTTCAATTTTTCAAAGTTAATTGCCACACCCGAACCTTCAAGAAGGCTGGGGTCGAAATAGAACTCCTCTGCGGCAGATACCGTATTAAAGCTAGATAAAATGCATGACGTCAGAAGTGAGAGTGAGGCAATATGCGTATTCTTATGGGTTGATTTGATACTCATGATTAACTCTCGCTCCTTGGTCATTAATATATTCAATTACTGCGATGGCATTTTGTTTTAACTTAAGGTTCTTAAAATCCACATGACCTTGAGAAAAAGGTACAAGCATATCCGCAGGCTGTGAATAAACGTGGTCTTCCTGCTTAATCTTGACGCTGGCAATGGACACGTAAAAAGGCGAGCCATTTTTCATCAATAATTTTGTCCCCCCAGAATACATGGAAGAGGTGATCTTTATATCCTCCCCCAGATGATTAATTCTGTTTGCGATGGAAACAGGCCGGTAAAATAACTTCACCCGGTTTTTCAGCATTACGAGCATTTTGTTTTTATTTTGACTCTCTGCTCCGCCCGCGTTAATGGGTGGAATTTGCAGAAAGTTAAAATAAAAAATGGATTCTCTGTCCTGAGGTAAATTCTTACCCCCTGTGAAAGTAATTCTTAAAACCTGCCCACTGTCTGGCGCAATTTTAAACAGCGCCGGCGACGCGATAAACGGTGCTTTCGCGGTGACCGGTGTGGAGTTTGCATCCGCCTCTGCAATCCAGGTTTGGACAGCGTAAGGGAATATATCTTTATTCGTAAATTCAACATTGACTGATGAGCTGTCAGCAGGATATATAATCCGATTCCCCATCATGGTCACGCTTGAGAAAGCGACGGCGGGCAATCCCAGTAATATCGTCAGTGCGATACCCAGTAAATAAATAATGGTGTTTTTTCCAGAATGCATTGTTTGTTCTCTTATCACTTATTCTGCAATGTCATTTAGGCAGACATTATTATTCAAATAAAAAGATGGCAGACAACCTGCCATCTTTTATATCAGAGGGATGGCTTATAGGTAACTCACCGCATACTCAACGGAACCTGCGACGGTGCCCGCCGTTGCTGCATCGGTAGCATAATACTGAACAAAGAAGGTTGCGCTGGACGCTGTATCAGTCTCTGCAAGGGAAAGTTCGCCTTTGGTGCTGGTCCAGGTTGAACTTAAATCAATGGCAGAACCATCAGTGTCAAGCAATTGCAAGTTAACATTGGTCGCAGTGCCTGTATTTGTAAGGGTTCCTTGATTGGCGGTATCCACCAGATTACCCGAGAACACAGTATTAATAGTGGTCGCAGTAGTCGCAGCAGTACAGCCCGATAATGCGATGTCAAAAGAGGTCTTTCCTGCAACACTGCCTGCTGTTGTTAACGCGCTTGCAGCTGCCGTCGGCATTAAGACAACCGGAGCAGAATCGCTGTTTACGGTCACTTCACAGGTTTGATCAGAGACTTCACCTTGGAAAGAAATGGTGTTATCAGATACAGCTGATGCCGTCATTGAATAACCCGCTACCAGCAAACCTAAAGCCACCAAACTTTTCTTATTCATGCGTTGTTTCTCCATTAGATTAATTTCCTTCTGACGCAACCCACCTTGAACTGCTTGCCAGAGGTGATAATCATAAAGTCACGACAAGATTCAGCAAACAAATCTACCTAAAACGCATATATTAGTGTTTTATTCCAAAAAAGATGTAATAGACATCTATTTCATAAAGGAATTGATGTAAAACCGCTTTTATCACAGGGAAATAATCTGCAATTCTCATTAACATCCTGAAAACATATTTCAAACTTACACTTTCTTAACTAGGAATATTCTCAGGTTAATTAAACATGCAAAGACAAATTCTGACTTTTATATCTATAACCGGTTAGCCAATAAACATTCTGCGGATTATTTATTCAAAGCATTTTAATAGTTAAACGATAAAACGTTTCAAGGCTAATATTAGCGTCATGACTCTGTAAATATTGATATAGAACAATAATCTGCTCTCATCGTAATCTACCGTTTTTGCATACTTTTACTTTCCAGCCCCAAAAGCTAAATCCCCCTTTGATCTCCTTTCCGCCTTCAGCGATACTGTTTAAATACACAGCTCATTGGCTTTGTGACAGATAAAAGGGAACATCATGGGAGCATTTACAGGTTTTACGCAGGCAGGTCTCACCTTTTTGCAGGAGCTGCGGCAGAACAACGACAAAGAGTGGTTTGAAGAGCATAGAGATATCTATCAGCAGCATCTGCTGGAGCCGATGCGCAAGCTGGTGGAGGATCTCAGCCAGGATATGGTGGTGATTGATGACCTGTTTGAAGTGCGCCCGGCGATAGGTAAGACGATATCCAGAATGCACCGGGATACGCGCTTTTCTAACGACAAGTTGATTTACCGCTGTAACCTCTGGCTGACGTTCAAGCGTTCGCGTAAGAACTGGACCGACGCACCGACCTACTTCTTTGAGTTCGGGCAGGACTGGTGGCGTTACGGGCTGGGTTATTACAGCGCGTCAAAGACCACGATGGACCTGTTCCGCCAGCAGCTGCTGCATAAGCCGGAGGAATTTTTGCAGATGGCGAAATGTATCGAACCGAATTTCACCATTGAAGGTGACAGCTATAAACGCCCGCTGGTGAAAGAGCAGGATCCGGCGCTGGCGGCCTGGTACAACAAGAAGTCTTTTGCGCTGATCAGTTCTCATATGGATATGGAACCACTGTTCTCGAAGGCGCTGGTGGGGATTTTAAGCAAAGATTTTCATCGCATCGCGCCGCTGTATCACATGCTGATGAAGATTGAAGGAATGAAGAAAAATCAGCTGGCGCTGGGCGAGTAAGCATAAAAGGGGCGAATTCGCCCCTGTTTGTTTATCTCAGGAGCGGATTTTACCGATATCTACCGGCTTACCGTATAGCCAGCCTTGCGCGATAATCTTAGGGTAATGCGCCAGTAAGAAATCTGCCTGATGCTGTTCTTCTATGCCCTCAACGATGATCTTTGAACCAGTCTGCGCGAGCATCTCCAGCATCATTTTGAGCATACGGAAACTCACCGATTCGATACCAATCGCATCGGTGAATATCTTGTCGATCTTGATAATGTCGAAAGAGATTTTGCTCAGGTAATCCAGATTGGAATAACCGGTACCAAAATCATCCAGCGCAATGCGGTAACCGTATTCTCTGAGTCGCACCAGCGCATCTTTAAGAAGCCGATGATCCGCCGTTGAACGCTCGGTTATCTCTAATACAATCTGCCTGCGGTCAAATCCGCCTTTGTCGATCTCCTCTTCCAGAAAGACTTTGAATTCTGGATCCGTTACATCCGCCGTGGTGATATTAATGCTCACGAACAGCGCTTTATTTTCGCGCAGCAGCGGTGACATTTCTCGCAAGGTACGAGCGACGACGGAACGGGTCAATGCTTTGATCTGATTAGTGGATTCGGCAAGTCTGATGAACACGTCTGGTGGAATATTATCGCCATTAATATCTTTCCAGCGGGCTAAGGCTTCGTAACCGATTACCTTACCCGTTTTTATTTCCACAAACGGCTGATAGTTAACACAAATATCATCACAGCTGATGGCCGTTTTAAGTTTATTCTGTAAGGAACGGTTATTTCTGAGATATTGCAGAACGGCAAAGGTGAAAATAGCGCCGGCCAGTAACCCGGCCAGCGTGATGAATACGACGGCAGTGGCAGTCAGCGAGAAAAGTCCGATCTGCGTATTCCTGGCCATCACGCAGATATCATACTTTTTGCTGCACTCTGAAAACTGCGCCTGATGCCACCAGGAAAGTCGTCCCGGCTCGCTCACATCTTTCACCAGCCCGGATGTTTCCCCGAACAACCTGAATATGTGGTCCCGCTGGTGGTTTATCATCACCGCGCCGAACCCGTCATACGGCACATAGATGTCACGAAACGCCGCAGGGGTAGGAAAGAGTAAAACGTTTTTAGATTCCATCATGTCAGCGGTGATGCGCGGATCAACAATACCGCTGAACGATGTCCAGATCCGCTGCCCGTAACGGGTCACCGCATCGGGAATTGACATGGTCACCGGTTCCGGTAAACGTCCGCGCATGGCGGTGCATTTTAGCTGACGGTCTTTGGTGTAGCCGATATCGGAAATAAACACCGAGGTAAACGAAAGGTAACGGATCTCATCGAGAAACCTGTCACTGCAGGCTTCAAACCGTATAGCATTGACATTACTGACAATGTTATGGGATTCGTTAGCGACTTCCAGACCGCGCGCCATAATGTGCCGGGCATAAGAAGCCAGATCGTCGCGATCATAAGCAGCCACCACCAGATGCGTAACGCCGAGCGTCACCGCCATCATCAGCAAGGTACTGAGCAGAAATAATAAAGGTCGGCCAAAAGGGTTTGCGGGCTTCATGGTGCACCTGAAAGAAATATGTTGATGCCGTATTTTTATAAAGAGACCGGCGGATATTCGCCAAATTTGCACCCTGCCAGCGCCATTAACTGACTGAACGCCACATTATTATTGATTTTCAGCTTATTCATAATAGCGTGTTTCATCCGGCTGATGCGGCGATAATCGGTTTTCTTTTTATCCGCAATATTAGTGATGCTCATCTGCTGGCTAAACATGATCAGCACTTCCCACTCGTAATCGCTCAGCATTTCAAAATCGTAATGACGTTTTCTGTCCTCATAAAAGAGTACGCTGACCATACTTTCCGCATTCAGTATCTGGGCAGCAGAAGCACGGCAGCCCTCGACACCCAATTGTTTCATATAGATAGCATCGGCATTGCTTTGAATGAGTAAGGCAGGAATTTCGATTTCAGTGTGAAGAATAATATCGATAGCAGGAAATTGCGCTTTGAGTTTTCTTAATAAATCCAGACCTTCAATAATAGAAGTACTGGCGTCATAGACTTCACTGAAAACCACATCGAGCTTTCTTAATTCAAGCAATGATTTAAGGGAAACAAAATTATAAAGCGCACCCTCAATAATAATATCGCCCTCCTCTCTCAGGATCTGGGTCATTGTTTCGTTGACCATCGAAAGGGGTTCCATAATTGCCACTTTCTCTCTTCTCTTCCACGCCATTCTTTATTCCTTACTTTGATGAAATCCTCGGTTTATTTTATCAACTTAATTTGGGATTTTTGATTTAGGAATATATTTTAAGATTAGGTCAAACATTATGAAAAAACCAGCGGAAGGGATGAATACTTCAAGTAATGTCAGGTATTTGTATTATTTCAGAATAAAAAACCACCAGGATCCTGACAAAACAAAACTTAAACAATGTTTTAATAGCGTAGTAACTAGGAATAATCTCATCTAAATTAAACCGGAGTGGTTTTTTTCAATTGCCAATGGATCATTTAAGAGAGGCTGAGAAGCCATCATATTTGCTAAAGCACACTTCAACTTTTTATTTGACCTTAATACCTCACCCCTTCGCAGGGGAGGGAGCGGTCCGAGTCGTGTTTAACATAGCCCGTCTGCATGGCACGTATTTTAAGAGCCTGGGATTCTTAAGGGGGGCGGCGATAAGCCCCCTTTAAGGCCAGTTTGGGTGGCAACCCAAGGTTTTGATCTTGAAGTTGTAGCTGAAACTACCCCGCCGTCGCCCGCATCGCCTCCGCCACATAGATCTCCCGTAATTTCCCCGTCACTGGCCCCGGCACCCCGCCTCCAATGACTTTTCCATTCAGGGAAATGACCGGCCATATAAACGTCGTCGCCGAGCTGATAAACACTTCCCGCGCATTCATCGCCTCCTCCAGCGTGAACGGACGTTCCTCAAGCCGGATGTCGTGCTGCTTCGCCAGCGCCAGTAGCGCCTGACGAGTGATCCCGTGCAGGATGTGCGTGCTCAGCGGACGGGTTACCAGCGTGCCTTCCGCATCAACAATCCAGGCATTGCTCGAACTGGCTTCGGTAATAAGTCCGTTTTCGACCAGCAAGGCATCATCGGCGTCGTGACGGTGTGCGTACTCTTTGGCCAGACAAGGTGCCAGCAGGCCAACGGTTTTGATATCGCGGCGCTGCCAGCGGATATCTTCCACGGAAACCATGCGGATACCGGTTTTCGATTTCGGGTGATCAATCAGCGGCCTTGCCTGCGTAAACATCAGAAACGTCGGTTCAACACTCTCACCCGGAAAATCAAAATCGCGATCGCCGCTGTTTCCCCGGCTGATTTGCAGGTAAATCGCGCCTTCCTGAAGGCTGTTCTCGGCGATGAGCCGGTTTTGCAGCGCTTCGATGTCTTCTGGCTGGCAAGGCAGTCGCAGGTTCAGCGCCTGACAGGAACGTGATAAACGCGCCAGATGCGCGGCGTTATCCAGCAGACGGCCATTGAGTACGGCGCTGACTTCATACACCGCATCCGCAAATAAGAAACCGCGATCAAATACCGACACCTTCGCATCCTGCTCGGCAATAAACTCCCCGTTGAGGTATACCGTTCTGGTCATGTCATTTTCCTGGCAAAAGTGGAATAGGATTTTATTAGCAGATATCTTTATAACAGAGGATAAATTGCGTGAATACTGAACAACGGACGTTGACCCAACGCAGGTTTCCCGCACGGCGGGCATAAAAAAACGCTCCGGAGAGCGTTTTCATTGTGCGTTGTCAGGCTCAGAGCAGGCCTTTCTTCTTTTTGTTGCGGATGACCAGCCAGCTGATCAGCCCCATTACCGCACCCATAAATATAAACCAGATGCCCAGCAACAGCTGCGGCGCCATTTCGCCCGCCGGCGTATCAGGGCTGCCGACGATCAGGCCGTGGAGTGTGGCAACGACGCCGATTACCAGCAAAATCATGCTGTTGCGTAATAAACGACGGGCTACGGTCATTGGTTGTCTTGGAGTGGCCATCAGTGCGTCCTTGAGCAATAAAATAAAGATAAGGGCGCATCATAGCGCCCTTCTTTTTTATGTCAAAACAGACAGATCACAATCCGCGATGTCAATCAGCGACGATTACGCACCAGCTGATAGCGGCGGGTGAGATATTCCACCGGTGCGCTCCAGATATGCACTAAGCGGCAGAACGGGAACAGCAGGAATAATGTCATGCCGAGCACCAGATGGACGCGGAAAATAAACGCCACACCGTCCAGATGTTCGGCTGCACCGCCGTGGAAGGTAACAACGGACTGCGCCCAGCCAACCAGTTTCATCATTTCGCTGCCGTCCATGTGCTGCGCGGAGAACGGAATGGTGCCGAGCCCCAGCGCACACTGGATGACCAGCAGCGCGATAATCATGATGTCACCGAAGCTTGAGGTGGAACGCACACGTTCGTTGCTCAGACGACGCCACAGCAGCATTGCGCCACCAATCAGCGTCATCACGCCGCACGCGCCGCCCGCCCACATTGCCATTTGCTGTTTCACCGGTACCGGCAGGAAGGATTCGTACATCCAGTGCGGGGTCAGCATCCCGAAGGCGTGACCGGCAATAATGCCGAGAATACCGACGTGGAACAGCGGTGATGCGATGCGCAGGATCTTTTTCTCCAGAATCTGGCTGGAACCGGCGCGCCAGCTGTACTGGCCGTAGTCATATCGCAACCAGCTGCCGACCAGAAAGACCGTGCCACACAGGTACGGATAAATGTTGAAGAAAAAGTTGTTGAGGAAGTCAGTCATTTGCGTGGTTCCCCCGCAGGTGTGTCGTCAAGGTTCAGATACTGTGGCGCAACCGCACCGGCGAAGTGTTTCTGGCGCGCAGCTTCTTCACCACTCGCACAACTTTGTTCGCCGAGGAACTTGATTTGCTCCTCTTCCCACACCGCATCCAGCGCGGCGGGAGTGTCATCGCGCGCTTCCTGTTTGATTCCTTCACGCACTGACTCAGTGACAATGTCACTTCCAGACAGCGCCAGCAGCAAATCAAACAGTTCGGCGTAATGGCTGTCGCGTTCCTGTAAACGGGCGCTGAGCAACGCAAGGATCGGCGCAATATCGCGCAGGCCGTCGCGCGCCAGCTGTTCGTCACGGGTGGTCAGATACTCCAGATAAAGCGGCAGGTAATCCGGCAGCTCGCGGCTGTCGATTTCCAGACCGGCTTCACGGTACTGCTCCATCAAATCCACCATCGCCTGCCCGCGGTCGCGGGATTCGCCGTGAACATGTTCGAACAGCAGCAGCGAGGTGGCGCGGCCGCGATCGAACATCGCGGTGTACGCCGACTGGGCATCCAGCAAATCTTTCTGGCAGAAAGTCGTGATGTACAGCGCCAGACTCAGGCGCTGTGCGGCATTCAGTTCCGAAGATTCGGTCACCGCTTCGAGCAACTCGATCTGATGTTCCCAAAGGTCTTCAGACGGGTAATCCAGCAGTAATCCGATGAGTCGTAAGCTGTTCATTAGCTTTTCCTTTCGGTTTTCGCGCCGATGTCGATGGCATCAATGCGCTTGCTGTTAAACAGGTTGAATTTAGTGTCGCTGCCATGGCAACCGTCGCCGAAGCTGAAACCACAGCCTTTGGCTTCCGGGAAGGCTTCGCGTGCCTGTTCACGGTGGCTGGAAGGCACCACGAAACGGTCTTCGTAGTTAGCAATCGCCAGATAACGATACATTTCCTGCGCCTGTGCCTGAGATAAGCCGACCTGCTCGAGCGCGCTGGTATCCAGCACGCCATCCACCGTTTCGGCACGTTTGAAGTGACGCATGGCCAGCATACGTTTCAGCGCGCGCAGCACCGGTGCGGTGTCGCCTGCGGTCAGCAGGTTCGCCAGGTATTCCACCGGAATACGCAGGCTTTCGACGTCCGGCAGCACGCCGCTGTGCGGCAATGCGCCTGCGTCGGCGGCAGACTGAATCGGAGACAGCGGCGGTACGTACCAGACCATCGGCAGCGTGCGGTATTCCGGGTGCAGCGGCAGCGCCAGTTTCCATTCGATCGCCATTTTATAGACCGGCGACTGACGGGCGGCGTCCATCACTGACAGCGGAATGCCGTCAATTTCGGCCTGTGCGATAACGTCCGGATCGTTCGGATCAAGGAAGATACTCATCTGGCTTTCATACAGATCTTTGTCGTTTTCGACAGAAGCTGCTTCGGCGATACGGTCGGCGTCATACAGCACCACGCCGAGGTAGCGGATGCGACCGACGCAGGTTTCGGAACAGACCGTTGGCTGGCCAGCTTCGATGCGCGGATAGCAGAAAATACATTTTTCTGATTTGCCGCTCTTCCAGTTGAAGTAGATTTTTTTGTACGGACAACCGGTCAGGCACATGCGCCATCCGCGGCATTTATCCTGATCGATCAGCACGATGCCGTCTTCGCCGCGTTTGTAGATAGCGCCGCTCGGACAGGTCGCCACGCATGCCGGATTCAGGCAGTGTTCGCACAAACGCGGCAGGTACGCCATGAAGGTGTTTTCGAACTCGCCGTACATCTCTTTTTGCATGTTGGCGAAGTTCTGATCGGCAGAGCGCTTACTGAACTCAGTACCCAAATCGTCTTCCCAGTTCGGACCGCCGACAATTTTCTTCATGCGTTTGCCGGTCAGCAACGAGCGCGGACGTGCGACAGGCTGATGTTTACCGTCTTTGGCGGTATGCAGATGCTGATAGTCAAAATCAAACGGCTCGTAGTAATCATCGATTTCCGGCATATGCGGGTTGGCGAAGATTTTGTGCAGCAGATTAGCTTTGTTACCCATACGCGGCTGCAACTTGCCGTTGATTTTACGGATCCAGCCGCCTTTCCATTTTTCCTGATTTTCCCAGTCGTGCGGATAACCCAGACCCGGTTTTGTTTCGACGTTGTTGAACCACGCGTACTCCATCCCTTCGCGGCTGGTCCAGACGTTTTTACAGGTCACTGAACAGGTGTGGCAGCCAATGCATTTGTCGAGATTCAGCACCATGCCGACTTGTGAGCGAATTTTCATTTGGCTTTCTCCTGTGCTTTTTTAGGGAGGACTGCGGCCTGCACGAAGTCGTTGCCTTCATCATCTAACCAGTCGATGCGATTCATTTTGCGCACAATCACGAACTCGTCGCGGTTTGAGCCGACGGTGCCGTAGTAGTTGAAACCGTAAGACAGCTGCGCGTAGCCGCCGATCATATGGGTCGGTTTCGGGCATACGCGGGTGACGGAGTTGTGGATCCCGCCGCGCTGTTGGGTGATTTCAGAACCCGGAATGTTCACAATGCGTTCCTGCGCGTGGTACATCATGGTCATCCCCGCCGGTACGCGCTGGCTGACGACCGCACGGGCACTCAGCGAACCGTTGGCGTTGAAGGCTTCGATCCAGTCGTTGTCTTCGATGCCCAGTTTTGTCGCATCGTCTTCACTCAGCCAGACAATCGGACCGCCGCGACCTAAGGTCAGCATCAGCAGATTGTCGCTGTAAGTGGAGTGAATGCCCCATTTCTGGTGCGGCGTCAGGAAGTTCAGCGCCATCTCCGGGTTACCGTTTGGTTTGGCGTTCAGCAGCGGCTGCGCGGCACGGGTGTCGATTGGCGGACGGTAAACCAGCAGGCTTTCACCGAAGGCACGCATCCACGCATGATCCTGATACAGCTGCTGACGGCCAGACAGTGTGCGCCACGGGATCAGCTCATGAACGTTGGTGTAACAGGCGTTGTAGGACACGTGCTCATCTTCCAGACCTGACCATGTCGGGCTGGAGATGATTTTGCGCGGCTGAGCCTGAATATCGCGGAAGCGAATTTTCTCGTCTTCTTTATTCAGTGCCAGATGCGTGTGGTCTCGGCCCGTGTTGGCGCTCAGCGCCGCCCAGGCTTTGACGGCCACCTGACCGTTGGTTTCCGGTGCCAGCGTCAGAATGACTTCGGCAGCGTCAATCGCCGTTTCAATGCAAGGACGCCCGATGGCCGCGCCGTCCAGCTTGGTGTAGTTCAGCTTTTTGAGCAGATCGACTTCGCTGTCGGTGTTCCAGTTGATCCCTTTACCGCCATTACCCAGTTTTTCGAGCAACGGTCCTACGGAAGTGAAGCGCTCATAGGTGTTCGGATAATCACGCTCGACAACCATCAGGTGCGGAGCAGTGCGGCCCGGAATCAGGTCACACTCGCCTTTTTTCCAGTCTTCCACACCGAACGGCTGCGCCAGTTCTGCGGCGGAATCGTGCTGGATTGGCAGCGTGACGAGGTCAGTTTCCACGCCGAGATGGCCGACGCAGACGCGGGAGAACTCTTTGGCGATGCCTTTGTAGATTTCCCAGTCGCTTTTGGAATCCCACGCCGGATCAACGGCGGCGGACAGCGGATGAATAAACGGATGCATATCCGACGTATTCATGTCGTCTTTTTCATACCAGGTTGCGGTCGGCAGAACGATGTCGGAATAGAGACAGGTGCTGGACATACGGAAATCAAGCGTTACCACCAGATCCAGTTTGCCTTCGCCGCCCTGCGCCTGCCATTCGACTTCCTCCGGCATCACGCCGCCCTGCACGCCTAAATCTTCTCCCTGAATACCGTGTTCGGTACCCAGCAGATATTTGAGCATGTACTCGTGGCCTTTACCGGACGAGCCCAGCAGGTTAGAACGCCATACGAACAGGTTGCGCGGGAAGTTCTGCGGATTGTCCGGTTGCTCGGCGGCGAAACGCACGCTGCCGTCTTTCAGTGCCGCGACGGTGAAATCAGCCGGAGACTGCCCGGCGGCTTTCGCCTGCTCTGCGATATGCAGCGGGTTGACGTTTAGCTGTGGCGCAGACGGCAGCCAGCCCATGCGCTCGGCGCGGACGTTGTAATCGATCATACTGCCGGTAAATTTGGATTTATCCGCTAACGGCGACAGCAGTTCCTGCGGCGCAACGGTTTCGTAACGCCACTGGCTGGAGTGGTTGTAGAAGAACGAGGTGCTGTTCATCTGACGCGGCGGACGCTGCCAGTCGAGACCGAAGGCCAGAGGTTGCCAGCCGGTTTGCGGACGCAGTTTTTCCTGACCGACGTAGTGGGCCCAGCCGCCGCCGCTCTGACCGACGCAGCCGCAGAAGACCAGCATGTTGATAAGGCCACGGTAGTTCATGTCGAGGTGATACCAGTGG
Organism: Rahnella inusitata; assembly: GCF_003263515.1. Taxonomy (GTDB): domain Bacteria; phylum Pseudomonadota; class Gammaproteobacteria; order Enterobacterales; family Enterobacteriaceae; genus Rahnella; species Rahnella inusitata. The sequence goes on from NZ_JYDE01000041.1 coordinate 55,130, forward strand.
TTCATCCCGGCACCCACGATGATCATTGAACGACCGTGAGTTTTGTTAGCGTTATCGGCAAATTCGTGAGCAATGCGCTCGATGTTTTGCTGTGATACGCCGGTGATTTTTTCGGCCCAGGCTGGCGTATAGGCTTTGATTTCGTCAAAGCCTTGCGCGCAGTTTTCATCGTTCAGACCACGTTCAATCCCGTAGTTCGCCAGCGTCAGATCATAGACGCTCGCCACCAGACCGGTGCTGCCGTCGGCCAGCTGCAGGCGTTTCACCGGCAGTTTGTGCATCAGAATTTCTTCCAGCGCTACGCTGTTGAAATGCTCACTGACCGCGCCGCCAAAGTACGGATAACCGACGTTCACGACATCATCGTGGTTACCCAGCAGGCTCAGCTGCAGGCTGACCTCTTTGTGTTCTTTACCCTCGCGGGATTCGAGATTCCACTGACCTTTCTCACCCCAGCGGTAACCGATCGAGCCCAGCGGTGACACCAGCTCACCGGTATTTTCGTCAAAGGCGATGGTTTTCCACTGCGGATTATTTTCCTGACCGAGGTTATCCACCAGATCGGACGCGCGCAGCATGCGGCCTGCGGCGAAGGAGCCATCTTCGCGCGGTTCGAGCATGACCAGCATCGGCATGTCGGTGTAGCGGCGCACGTAGTCAGTGAAGTACTGGCTTGGATTGTCGATATGGAAATTTTTAAGGATCACATGACCCATGGCCAGCGCCAGCGCGCTGTCGGTGCCCTGTTTCGGGGCCAGCCACTGATCGCAAATCTTGGCGATTTCTGCGTAATCGGGGGTGATCGCTACCGTTTTGGTGCCTTTGTAACGGACTTCGGTGAAGAAGTGGGCGTCTGGCGTACGGGTCTGCGGAACGTTGGAACCCCAGGCGATAATATAAGAGGAGTTGTACCAGTCAGCGGATTCAGGCACGTCCGTCTGCTCGCCCCAGGTTTGCGGAGAGGCCGGTGGCAAATCGCAATACCAGTCGTAGAAGCTCAGACATACGCCGCCGATAAGCGACAGATAGCGCGCGCCGGATGCATAAGACACCATCGACATCGCCGGGATTGGCGAGAAGCCGATAATACGGTCCGGGCCGAAGGTTTTGGCGGTATACACGTTAGATGCCGCGATCAGTTCATTCACTTCCTGCCAGCTGGAACGCACGAAACCGCCGCGTCCGCGAGCGGCTTTATATTCTTTGGCTTTTTCAGGCTGGCTGACGATTGAACCCCAGGCATCCACCGGATCACTGTAGGTCAGTTTGGCTTCGCGCCACAGCTGGATGAGCTTTTTGCGCATCAGCGGATATTTCAGACGGTTGGCGCTGTAGAGATACCAGGAGTAGCTGGCACCGCGCGGGCAGCCGCGTGGCTCATGGTTTGGCAGATCCGGACGGGTGCGCGGGTAGTCAGTCTGCTGGGTTTCCCAGGTGACCAGACCGTTTTTGACGTAAATCTTCCAGCTGCATGAACCGGTGCAGTTCACACCGTGCGTGGAACGGACCACTTTATCGTGCTGCCAGCGGCTACGGTAGCCGTCTTCCCAGTCACGGTTGGTATTCAGCGTCTGGCCGTGGCCATCAGCGAAGGGTTCAGCTAGCTGTTTGAAATAGCGAAACCGGTCAAGAAACTTGCTCATCCGGGAATCTCCTGTGCAAAGGCCTGTGGCGCTTTGTCGTTATGTGAATGGCGGGGAATTCAATTACATTGCTCACGTTGGCCTCAGAGTATTCACGCGCGTGATGAGCCCCTTTGATTGCGATCAAGTGAGCGCCGTCGTATAAAAACTCACATAACGGTAATTACCCCCAAAGAGGTATTTGAAAAGACACGCGTAACCGGTTGATTTATTTAATTAAAATATCTTTATCTAGGATTTTTATCGCCGGAGAGGCAGAGAGTGGAAAATGAGGGGTATTACAAACGCCAGCCGGTCTGCGTCACAGAAACCGGCAGGCATTATGGGTCATCAAATGAAGTCTTTGGCTTTACTGAGCAATGCGGCTTTGGTGATAACACCCAGCAGACGCCGGGATTGTGCGTTTTCCAGCACCGGCAAACGTTCCAGCGGCGAGTTGCTGAACATTGCCCACGCCTGCTCGTAGCTGGCCTGCTGGAACAGCGTGGTGAACTCCTGTTCGATAAACGCATCAATCGGATCATCAGATTTCAGGCTGCCGTCGATAATACCGCTCGCCAGCACGTTGGTCGGTACCACGCCGAGGAACCGCTCTTCCCGGTCCACCACATAGACGTAGCGCGTGCGCTGCTTCAGCCCTTCGCTGACCACTTCAGATAATGAGGCGTCGACGTACATTTTCGAGCAAGGGGTCACCAGCGAAGCAACGGTGCTGTATTCGAATTCATTCTTGGCGAGGAAGCGGGCGTTGTGGCGCGTCAGCACCGGGTAAGTGCCGCCCTCTTTCAGGCGCGAAGCAACAACGTAAGAAATCGCGGTTGCCAGCATCAGCGGGAACAGCAGAGAGCTGTTGAGCGTCATTTCGAACGCCATCATGATCGACATCAGCGGTGCGTGGCTGGTCGCCGCGAGCAGTGCGCTCATGCCGATGGCTGCGTACAATCCGACCGGTCCGGGATCGAACCCCAGCCATTGCAGGCAGGTACACACCAGCGCCCCGCCCGCTGCGCCAATCAGCAGCGACGGCGTAAACAGCCCGCCAACGGCGCCGGAGCCTATCGTTATCGCCGTGGCAACAATTTTTAAAATCAGCAAGACCAGCAGCGACGTCTGCAAATCTCCGTTATTTAAAATCAGATCGATGACTTCAAAACCGTTACCCAGCACCAGCGGCGAAATCATCGCCACCAGCCCGACCCCCAGCCCGCCCAGACCTAGCCGCAGCGCCGGATGCGAGATGGGTTTCATCCACTGACGGAATTTATCGATCGAGGAGATAAACAGCGGCCCGAGGATCCCGGTCGCTGCGCCGATAATCAGTACGGTGATGATCGCGCCAAATGACGGACTAAAGGTTGCCGAAGAATAGAGATACAACGGCGCATAGCCGGTCAGCGAGCGAACGGTAAGCACGGCAACGGATGCCGAAATAAATAACGGTATCAATCGCTGGACAGCGGTCACGCCAAAGGCGATTTCTGCCACAAACAGCGCACCGGCAAACGGCGCGTGATACACCGCTGCCAGCCCGCCCGCCGCGGCCATCGCGATAATATCGGACTGATGGACGCCTTTAAAACGCGAAAAGCGACCGAGCAGGCTGCCGCTTAGCGCCGACAGCTGCACCATCGCGCCTTCACGCCCGATCGACCCGCCGCTGGCGATGCTGGCGAGCGACGACAGACCGCGCAGCACCGTGCTGACCACCGGAATGCCCGGCAGCCGCTGGTCGATCACATCAAGATAATCGGGCATTTTGCCGTGCTTTTCTTCATGGCGCAGCGCCCACAGCAAAATGAAACCGGCAATAATGCCGCCCGCCGTGGTGATGAGCGCCAGACCAGTCTCGGATATTCATTAAAGGCTTTGGTGATATCGCTGCCATCGGCGAACATCAGGCCGTTGATACCGGAAATCGCACCGCGAAAGGCGATCGTCACCAGTGCGGCGACAATCCCGGTGGGAATGGCGATCAGCAGGTTTACCCAGTCACCCTTTTGCAGGGAATCGAATGCTTTCAGGCCCATCAGGTTCTCTTAGTGGAAAAGGTGCTGGCAGGGAGAATAGCATTTTGGCGGGCGTTTCTCATGCCCGTGACCAGCGGTGAGGCGCAAGAATGCGGTCATGCAGGAAGTAATTTTTGCAAAAACGAAGATGCACTCTATGCTTCGTGAGCAACAGGTACATTCAAAGGAATTAATATGGTGGTTAAAGGTCTTTCCAAGGGGTTTTTTCTTACGATTTTACTGATCGTAACGTTGGCTTTTTTTGATGTTTTACAACCTTACTATTCATCAGTTTTGTGGGCGATTATTCTGGCCGTGATTTTCAATCCAATGAAAAACCGGCTGAAACAGTATGTTGGCGATCGTAACGGTCTGGTCTCGTTGCTGACGGTGCTCATCATCTGTCTGATCGTCTTCACGCCACTGGCGATCATTGTTTCCTCGCTGGCGATTGAGTTCAACGCGGTCTACACCAAGTTGCAGGGGAATGAAACGCAGCTGCCGATGATTCTGGCGGATGTGATTCATCATCTTCCGCGCTGGGCGCGTCACTTCCTTTCCGACCATGATCTGGACAGCACCACTGAAATCCAGAAGAAACTGTCAGACGTGGCACTTCAGGGTAGCCAGTATCTGGCGGGCAGCGTGTTCGTGATCGGTAAGAGCACCTTCGGGTTTGCTCTGGGTTTCGTCATCATGCTGTACATTTTGTTCTTCCTTATCAAAGACGGCGCATATCTGGTGAACCTGATTCTGGCCGCGCTGCCACTGTCGAGCTACGTGAAGCATCACCTGTTTATGAAGTTTGCTGCCGTGGCGCGTGCGACGGTCAAAGGCACGGTGGTAGTAGCGATCGTTCAGGGTGCGCTCGGCGGTATTGCGTTTTACATCGCCGGTCTCGAAGGAAGCTTACTTTGGGGCGCGCTGATGGCGTTTCTGTCGATCATCCCGGCAGTGGGCTCAGCCATTATCTGGGTGCCAGCGGCGATTTATTTCTTTGCCTCCGGCATGCTGTGGAAAGGCGTCTTCATCGTGGTGTTCTTCGTGGTGATTATCGGCCTGGTAGATAACATTCTGCGTCCGCTGCTGGTCGGCAAAGATACCAAAATGCCGGATTATCTGATTCTTATCAGTACGCTTGGTGGGATGGAAGTCTACGGCATTAACGGATTTGTCATCGGTCCGCTGATCGCGGCGCTGTTTATCGCCTGCTGGAATATTCTGTCCGGGCGCGATCACCGCGATAATATTGATGAGATTGACGAAGACTTTATCGAAGAAGGGAAAAATCATCCGGGCGCCTGATAGCTCCCGGTGGTGATTTCATAATGAGCGGCTTAATCCCCGCTCATTTTTTTTGCCTGTGGCCAGCCTACACTGCCGCACGCTCCTCACACCACTGTTCGAAGAGTTCCGGGTTCAGCGGTCGGGAGTAGAAATACCCCTGCACTTCATCGCATCCCAGCCCGCGCAAAATATCCACCGTTTCTTCGTTTTCGACCCCTTCCGCCAGCACTTCATAATCCAGCTGTTTAAGTAAACGGATGACGTTTCTGACGATCACCAGACTGCCGTGATCGGTAGAAATGGTGCCGACAATCGAACGGTCGAGTTTAATGGTATCCATCGGGATTTTACGCAGGACGTTAATGTTGCTGTAACCCGAGCCGAAATCATCCAGAGAAATACGGAATCCGCGCAGCTTGAGCATTTCAAGCCCTTCCAGCGCATCGGGGCTTTCGAGCATTTTCTCGGTTTCCAGACACTCCACGCTGAGTAAAGAAGGCGACAGCGTATGGCTGAGCATTTTCTCTTCCAGCGCGTCGGCAAAACCGGGTCGGGAAAAATCACTGGCCGCCAGATTTATTGAGACCGGAACCTGAAAGTTTTTATCGCACCACAGGCTTATCTGCCTGATGGCATGTTCGATAACCCAGTCGGTCAGTTCGCTCATCAGGCTGGTTCTTTGCACCAGCGGGATAAACTGGCCGGGCATGATTTCGCCCAGTAACGGATGCTTCCAGCGGATCAGCGCCTCTGCACCGGTCACGCTGCCGGTGGTCAGGGAGATTTTCGGCTGATAGACCAGATACAGGCCGCTGCCCTCGTGAAGCGCCTTGCGCAGTTCGGACAGCAGCTGAAAATCATTTCTCTTTTTGTTGTCGATCTCGGCGTCGTACGTCATAAAGCGCTTTTTCTGACTGATCGCCTCATGCAAGGCACTCACTGCGCGGCGCAGAATTTCGGCAGGGGTCAGTTCGTGGGAATACGCACCAGAATCGCCAATGTGAATATCCAGATTAAGCGGGATCTGGCTGTTGAGGCTGGCCTGCGTGCCTTTCAGGGTGTCGGCGATGGCCTCAAGTGTGGTGGACTCGCTGTCTTTGAGCAGGAAGGCGAAGCGTCCGACCGCCACCGCGTATAACAATCCATCCAGATTAAGTTTGGCTTTCAGCTTGAGCGCCATATCCTGCAACAGGCTTTCCACCGCGCCCATCCCCAGAGACCGCGCAACCTCATAGGCAAAAGCGATATCGATGCAGTCGATAATCACCAGCGTGTTGTCCGGACCGCTCAGGTAGGACATATCGCGCAGAAGTCGCTGACGGTTGGGCAACAGCGTCACAATATCGACATACCCGACGGCGTGCCAGGTTTCCAAAAACACCGAAACCAGATCGGCGATTTTCTCGAAGGTTTCGATATCTTCCGCTGAGAATTCGCGCGCCTGATTGTCCAGAAGACACAGCGTTCCGACGATCACCCCTTCACGGGTTCTGAGCGGGCAACCGCCGTAGAAACGGATAAACGGCGCTTCATGCACCAGCCGGTAGTGCCTGAACATATCATCCTGCAAGGTATCGTTGCAGATCAGGGTTTGTTCGCTGCGCACGGTATGCGCACAAAAGGCATCGGTCAGGCTGGTTTCGGTAAACGGCACGTTTTGGGCTGATTTAACAAACTGTTTTTCGTCATCAAGGACGGAGACAAAACACATCGGCACGTTGAGTAAGCGACAGGCGAGAAAGGTGTACTTTCGCAGCGTATCGTCACGGCCTCTGTCATCTGCTTTAAGAGCATCGATCGCCGCATGCCTTTTTGCTTCATTGTTACTTAGATTGGTCAGCATGGTTACACTCTTAAAATCAGAAAATTTTCTAATAATATTCTTATACCTTTTTTACGTCGTATTCGACCCGTTCAGTATCGAAGCGCTATTACAGGTATAAAAGCCCTTAATTTTATTTAATTCAGCGGGGAAACTGTTAAGAAAGGTAAAACTCTGCGCCTGAAACAGGCGTCTGGCAAGGTTAACCAATAACGATAAAATAACAAAGAAAATGCTAAAAAACTCACATTTCGCGCGTTGCGAGGCGTTGTCCTCATGCATCTCATGGATTATCTGTTTTAGTCTGTGCTAGCCTGCTGGGAGAAATCTGCCGTGACGGGCGAATACATTCCGCAGGCTGGCACGCAGACTCTTCCAGATTTTATTTAACCAATTGATTAACTATCAGATTATCTGAATATCACAGACAGTCGTTGAACCGGGCGAAGAATTAACGAGCGGGTAACACTTCTCTATCTGTAGGAGCTACACAAATGAAAAACATTATTTTAAGCATGATCGCGAAGATCTCCCGGATGGAAGCAGACGCCAAGCAACTCACCGCGCAGGTGGAGGCCCAGTCCCTTCTTCTTAGTGCACTGTTTTTAACCGTGGGTAAAAACGGCGGTCCGCAGGAAATTATCGAGAGTGTGAATAAAGCCATTAACTCAGTGCTCGATTCAGACGATGATTCCATGAAATCGGATGCGACACTTTTATTCGAGCAATTTCAGTCGATTATTTCGACCACACGGTTAATCGATCAGGCTGATCCGGAACTGAATGCCGATACCCTGAACGCAATAAACGGCAAAGGCCCGGACGCTGTGGCAGAATCATAACAACAAGTTAACAAACGCCGGACGAGTTTGGGCTCTGCCTTCGGAAAAGTCCTGTAATGCTGTCTGAAAAGTGCAATGACGGAAATTCCCGACTACGCTTTAAGTCTGCAAACAAAGGAGAATACGATGTCATCACAAGATTACGATAAAGACCTGAACAAAGACGCAAACCGTCTGGCCGATAAAGTTGAAAACAAAGCCAATGAATTTGCCGGTGAAGCGCAGAAACAGTTTGGCAACTTTGTTGACTCACCTAAGCATCAGATTGAAGGCGCTGCCCGTAAGTTCTCCGGACAGGCAAGCGAAGCCCTCTCGGGCGTGGCTGACAAGGTAAAAGAAAACCCACTGTCTGGCCTTATCGCCGCAGGTGCCATTGGTGTTGTGCTGGGCTTGTTGCTTGGCCGTAAGTAACAAATCTTTTAAGGATCGGGTGACCGGTCCTTAGAAACAAAAATCCGGAACTCATGGTTCCGGATTTTTTTTGGAATTTTTTGACTGACGCAGAGGGAATTACTTCGCCCAGCTTGGTTTATTTAAAATGTGATCCTGCCAGTCTTCCACGTCATCTTCACGAACGGCGATGTAACGCACGGAAATCTGCGCAGTGTGCATCGCAGATTTAGAGGCTTTGTTCAGCAGCGGATGCCACGGGAACAGCGGTTTGCCTTCGCCAATCAGACGATAGGCACAGGTCGGTGGCAGCCAGTCGAAAGTGGTCAGGTTTTCGCGGGTCAGTTTGATGCAGTCTTCTTCGAGCGTAAAACGACGCTCGTAGTTGCGGCACTGACAGGATTTGATATTCAGCTGGTTGCAGGCAACGTTGGTGAAATAGATTTCTTCGGTATCTTCATCAATCAGCTTGTGCAGGCAACATTGTCCGCAACCGTCGCACAATGCTTCCCATTCTTCGTTGGTCATTTCAGGCAGCGTCTTTTCCTGCCAAAAAGCGGGTTCAGTCATAGTGTGCATCCGGTAGAAGTAAAATGAGGGTGCTTATATAGACGCTTTGGCCGTCAGATGCAAGCAAAGCCGCCGGAAAGCAGTTCCGGCGAAGAGGGACTTTGTTCTAAATCACTCAGGAACGCGGCTCAGATCACCCGCGTAGTGACTTGCTTATCATTAAGTGTAGCTAAGATTTCATCTCCCGCGTTTAACGGGCCAACGCCGTGCGGTGTGCCAGTAAGAATGATGTCGCCGGCGCGCAGGGTGAAAAAGCGGCTCATGTAAGCAATCAGCGGCACAATTGGCGTCAGCATGTCGCGGGTATTACCTTCCTGGCGGATTTCGCCATTGATCAGTAAGCGCAGCCCGGTCTGCTGCGCATCACCAAATTCACTCACGGGAATAAAACCACTGACCGGACAGGACCCATCGAAACCTTTGGCCTTTTCCCACGGCTGACCGGCAGCTTTGAACTGCGTCTGTAAATCGCGCAGCGTCAGATCCAGCGCCAGTCCGTATCCGGCAATCGCATTGGCGACGCGATCTTCTGTCGCCTGTTTCAATGGCGTGCCGATAAGCACCGCCAGTTCCACTTCGTAATGTACCGCACCGAGACCCGTGGGCAATGCGATGGGCTGACGGATATCGCACAGCGCCGTTTCCGGTTTGATAAAAATAACCGGCTCGGCAGAAACCTGACTCCCCATCTCTTTAATGTGATCGGCGTAGTTATTGCCGACGCACACCACCTTGTTTACCGGAAAATCCAGTAAAGCGCCCTGCCAGTCTCTGTGTTGGTACATAACGCGACTCCTTAGTAGAAAGTCCTTAACCGCTGAACGGATTATGCGGCGCAGGTGCCAGCGGTGCGGACGGCGTTGCAGGTGCTGGTGCTGCTGGCGTTAATTCGCCAGACATTGCCGGAGCCTGTCCCTGTGCGGCCATAATGCCGTCAGCCATCATACCGATGCTCAGTGCGAAATAGGTTGAGCGATTCCAGTGCATGATTGTGCGGAAATTGTCGTAAACGAGGAACGCTCGCCCCTGCACGTCATCTGGCGTGATAATCCACGCACGGGTCGCCGTCGAGGCCAGCGGGCTGCCATCTGCCTGAGTCACCCCCTGTTGCTGCCAGTAGCTGGCGGGGTGCATCTGGTTATTTTTCAGGCCTGCCTGAGCGGCATCAAAGTTAGCCGGAAGTTTAACTTCCTGACCCCAGCCCTGATTGCCTTTCCAGCCTTCTTTAGATAAGTAATTTGCCGTTGAGGCAAACACGTCGTCGGTGTTTTTCCAGATATCGATTTTGCCGTCGCCGTTGCCATCAGCGCCGTAGTTAAGATAGGAACTCGGCATGAACTGCGATTGTCCCATCGCGCCCGCCCACGAGCCTTTCATCATATCGCTGGAAGCATGGCCGGAATCGACGATTTTAAGCGCGGACATAAACTCTTTGGTGAAAAAAGCTTCGCGGCGGCCTTCGAAGGCCAGCGTCGCCAGCGCCGAGAACACATCCTCTTTCCCCTGAATCTTACCGAAGCTGCTTTCCATACCCCACAGGGCGACGATGTACTGCGGCTGCACACCATAACGATCGCTCGCCTTTTGCAGGGCAGGCAGGTTGTTGCGGTACTGTTCCTGGCCGGCTTTAATTTTCCACTCAGGCAGAACGCGGGTCAGATAATCGTCAAGGGTGATTTTCTTTTCGAGCTGATTGCGGTCGGAACTGATGACGCGATCGACGAAATGGATATTAGCGAAGGTGCTGTCAATGGTCTGCTGGCTGATGCCCTGCGCACGCGCCTGAGCCTTAAGCTGTTCTACGTATGCCGGAAACTCTGCCGGATCCCTGCCCTGTTCGGCCAGAGAGGTTTTCGCGGGCGCAGCAGTAGGTGCTGTAGCAGGTGCCTGGGCAGCAGCGGCTGGCGGTGTTGCGGGTTGCCCGGAGGTTGCTTTCTGTGCTGCGCAACCGCTGAGGATAATCAGGGGCGTTAAGACTGCCAGTGCCGACAATTTCATCAAACTCTTCCTTTTGACATTCAAAAAATGATTCATCGCTGTAACCTTAGATACTACAACGATGAATGCAAGTTAAGACGTCTGAAAGTTCGGGAAATGGCGAAACAAATGTCAGGAACGCGTTATTTATTGCTGTCACTCAGGTGAGTGTTCAATAAACTTTCAACCGGCGGTGGCACTTGCAGATAATAACCCTGATCTTCGAGTGCCTGTCGTACTTTGGCAATATCGGCCGTGGCTAATTTTTCGCGGGTGGCCAGATTTAGCATCATTGAAAACTGTGGCACGCCAAAACCTTTGAGTAATTCTTCAGGCACGCGAGAGAAATCGTCTTTTTTTTCTACATAAAGATATGTCTGGTCACGTTTAGTACTTCGATAGATCGCACAATACATTTTTTTAACTCTATTAAATTGAAACGGTGGCTTGCCTAGATATAACTGTAACTATACCATGCTTAAGGTACATCGGAATATCGCCCCCCGAGTGGTATTCCGGGGATTTAGAGTTGCAAAGACTGAGTCAGGATAGATGTCACAATCGCCAATAGAACTAAAAGGCAGCAGTTTTACCTTATCGGTTGTTCATTTACACAGTTCACAACCTGAGGTTATTTATCAGGCATTACAGGAAAAAGTGGAGCAAGCGCCCGCCTTTTTGAAAAATGCCCCTGTTGTTATCAACGTTGCCTCACTGAGTGGTGAAGCAAACTGGAAAGACATTCAACAGGCTGTCGCTTCTGCAGGCTTTCGCGTTGTTGGCATCAGTGGTTGCAAAGACGAAAAGCAAAAACGCGCACTTTCCCGCACCGGTCTCCCGTTGCTGAGTGAAGGCCGTGCACAGCGTATCGCCGCAGAGCCGCCTGTTCCAGTCGTGCCCGACAATGCCCCGGCCAAAACCCGCATTGTCAGTACTCCGGTCAGATCCGGACAACAAATTTATGCCCGTAACAGCGACCTCATTGTGACGAGCAGCGTCAGCGCAGGTGCGGAACTGATTGCCGATGGCAACATCCACATCTACGGCATGATGCGAGGAAGAGCGCTGGCCGGTGCCGCCGGTGATGCAAATTGTCAGATTTTTTGCACACACCTCGGCGCAGAGTTAGTCTCTATCGCAGGGCAATACTGGTTGAGTGACCAAATCCCGGCCGATTATCTCGGTCAGGCCGCGCGCCTCAGCCTGATAAATAACGTGTTAACCATACAACCTTTAAACTAAGCCCTTTTGACAAGGAATCCATTCATGGCACGCATCATAGTTGTTACATCGGGTAAAGGGGGCGTTGGCAAGACCACTTCAAGCGCGGCCATCGCTACCGGTTTAGCTCAAAAAGGCAAGAAAACTGTTGTTATCGATTTCGATATTGGTTTACGTAACCTCGACCTGATCATGGGCTGTGAACGCCGTGTGGTCTACGATTTCGTTAACGTGATCCAGGGTGATGCCACGCTGAATCAGGCTCTTATCAAAGATAAGCGCACCGATAACCTGTTTATTCTTCCGGCTTCGCAAACGCGTGACAAAGACGCGCTGACCCACGAAGGCGTTGAAAAAATTCTTAATGATTTAAACGAAATGCAGTTCGACTTCGTGGTGTGTGATTCCCCTGCGGGTATCGAAACCGGCGCGCTGATGGCTCTGTATTTTGCCGATGAAGCGATCATCACCACCAACCCGGAAGTCTCTTCCGTTCGTGACTCCGACCGCATCTTGGGCATTTTGTCTTCAAAATCTCGTCGTGCGGAGAAAGGCTTAGAGCCTATCAAAGAACATCTGCTTCTCACTCGCTATAATCCGGGCCGTGTAAGCCGTGGCGATATGCTGAGCATGGAAGACGTGCTGGAAATCCTGCGTATTCCACTGCTGGGCGTGATCCCTGAAGACCAGTCAGTACTGCGTGCGTCCAACCAGGGCGAGCCGGTGATCCTGGATCAGGAATCCGATGCGGGTAAAGCGTACGATGACACCGTCAGCCGTTTGCTTGGTGAAGAACGTGCGTTCCGTTTTATTGAGGAAGAGAAGAAGAGTTTCCTGAAACGCCTTTTTGGGGGATAAACCATGGCCTTGTTAGATTTCTTTCTGTCCCGTAAAAAGCCGACAGCCAATATAGCCAAGGAACGGCTACAGATCATCGTAGCAGAGCGACGCCGGGGGGACAGCGAGCCCTCCTACTTGCCAGACCTGAAGCGCGACATTTTAGCGGTGATCTGTAAGTATATTAAGATTGACCCTGAAATGTTGCAGGTTCAATTCGAGCAAAAAGGTGACGATATCTCCGTACTGGAGCTGAACGTCACCCTGCCGGAATCGGAAGAAACGCCTAAATGACAGCAGTTGAATTGCCTGTTTTGATGGTTTTTCTGCCAAAATAGTGCCCCCTTGTTTTTCAGGGGGGCTACTTAAAAGTAACTCGTTTAATTTTTACACTGTATAAAAGCCCACTGTTTAAATAGCCAGTTTTTAATTTTTATCTCTCTCTTTTCTTTTTTCCTGCAAAATTCTGATTAAGACTCCTCCCATTTAGCCTTGTCTTCATTCGCTTTAGTGTGGCCTCATGCCTTTTCACTCGTCATGTCATTACGGATTATTAAAACGACGGCTGGAATAAAATCTAGACATAAAAAAAGAGCGGAAATAATTCCGCTCTTAATATCTCTTCACTGAATTTAATATCCCTTAAGGGACGTCGAATCAGTAATCTTTCAGTATTTCTGCCAGCCTTTCCGCTAACAGTTTACCGCGCCAGCCACTGATTAATTCTGGCTGAGATTCCTTGTTCTTTAACTTCCAGTGGCTACTGAGCAATTGGTTAATCTGGCGGCGTGAAGCCAGCAATTCGACGCTCAGTCCGCTCTCTTCGCTCACCGTCTGAATCAGCGCTTTAATGTCTTTGAAGACTTTGCGATAGCCCGCCTGGTCGATCAGATTGAGGATAGGTGCAGGAAGTTCAGACTCATCGAGCGCATTGGATTCTTCTACCAGCGCCAGCAGCGTGCGGCCATGATAACGAATTTCCGGGCCGCTCAGGCCAAGGGATTCGAGCTCACCCAGCGAACCTGGTTGGTATCGCGCGACCTGCCAAAGGTTTTCTTCACGCACAACAAAATTCACTGCCAGGTCACGCTGACGCGCCTGATTAAGGCGCCACGCGGCCAGAAGCTTCAGGCAGCCCAGCTGACGCGGACGCAGCTGGAAAGCATTGGTGATTTCGAGATAAGCCAGTTCCGGTTGCAGCACTTCTTTGCGACGGCGGCACAGAGCCAGACACTCATCCAGCGCGGCGTCCATCCACCCTGCTTCTTCGGTTTCTTTCATCAGCTGATCGGCAAGCGGCAACAAGTACCAGACGTCTGCGGCAGCGTACACGCACTGCTTTTCGCTCAGGGGACGGGCAATCCAGTCGGTACGCGATTCACTTTTATCCAGCTCCACGCCGGTCGTTTCCGCCACCAGACGCGCAAAACCACAAGACAGCGGACGACCGCTGAACGCGGCCAGAATCTGCGTATCAATCAGCGGCGTGGGCATCACGCCAAACGCGTTGAGGAAAACTTCCAGATCTTCGCTGCCCGCATGCAGGAATTTCACCACATCAGGATTGGTCAGCAGATCGATAAAGGGTTGCCAGGCGGTGATCGGCAAAGGGTCAATCAGCGTCAGCTTTTCGCCGTCAAATAACTGGATCAGGCCCAGTTGCGGGTAATAGGTGCGAGTGCGGACAAACTCGGTATCCAGCGCAATTTTACTGTGCGCTTTGGCCTGAAGGCAAACCTGCTCCAGTGCGTCATTGGTAGTAATCAACTGATAATTCAAATCTTAATTCTCTTAATCATAACTGCGTTATAACGTGACAACGCCGGACAATGCCGGCGTTGGGAGTCTGACCACGACTGAACAGCGCGCTAACCGTTATGCAGCGTCCTGTTTGGGATCGGCTTTCGGTTTTGCCTGTTCATCGCGAAGTTCGCGCCGGAGGATTTTTCCAACGTTAGACTTCGGTAACTCGTCGCGGAACTCGACTATCTTCGGGACTTTGTAGCCGGTTAATAACCGGCGGCAATGTGCCAGGAGTTCTTCGCTGGTCAGTGACGGGTCTTTCTTCACCACGCAAATTTTGACGATTTCACCCGACGCGTCATTCGGTACGCCAATAGCAGCGACCTCAAGAACCTTGTCATGTTGTGAAACCACCTCTTCAATTTCGTTAGGGTAGACGTTGAAACCGGAAACCAGAATCATGTCTTTTTTACGGTCAACAATCCGTATGAAACCCTGCTCGTCCACTGTAACGATATCGCCCGTCGATAACCAGCCATCTTTTAGCACCTCATCGGTGGCCGATGGCCTTTGCCAGTAGCCCAGCATCACCTGCGGGCCACGTACCAGCAGCTCGCCCGGCTCGCCTGTGGCGACATCCTGACCGTTATCATCCACCAGCCGTATTTCCGTCGACGGCACCGGTAATCCAATGCTACCGCTGTAATGCTTCAGATCGTACGGATTGCCGGCCACCAGCGG
Organism: Rahnella inusitata; assembly: GCF_003263515.1. Classification (GTDB taxonomy): domain Bacteria; phylum Pseudomonadota; class Gammaproteobacteria; order Enterobacterales; family Enterobacteriaceae; genus Rahnella; species Rahnella inusitata. The sequence goes on from NZ_JYDE01000041.1 coordinate 70,209, forward strand.
TGAACACTCGGTCAGACCGTAACCTTCCAGCAAATGTTTACCGGTGAGTTTTTCCCATTTATCCGCCACCGATTTCTGCACCGACATCCCACCGCCCACCGAGAGACGCAACGTTGAGAAATCCAGCTCGCGGAAATCTTCGTTATTGAGCAGCGCATTGAACAATGTATTCACGCCACTGATAGCGGTGAAGGGATACTTCGACAGCTCTTTCACCATGCCCGGCACATCGCGCGGATTGGTGATAAGCAAACTGCGTCCCCCCATCTCGAGGAACAACAGACAGTTCACGGTCAGCGCGAAGATGTGATACAGCGGGAGCGCCGTCACCACCAGTTCATGCCCCGGTCGCAGCAGCGGCGCGTAGGCGGCTTTCGCCTGCTCCAGATTCGCCTGCATATTGCGATGAGTCAGCATCGCGCCTTTCGCCACGCCGGTTGTGCCGCCGGTGTATTGCAGGAAAGCCAGATCGTCATTAATAACATCAGGTTTGATGTATTGCAGACGACGTCCACGCTGCAGGGCAGTGCGAAAAGAAATTGCGTTGGGCAGATGGTATTTTGGCACCAGCCGTTTGACATATTTGACGACAAAATTCACCAGCGTGCCTTTGGCCGCCGAGAGCTGATCGCCCATGCGGGTCAGGATCACGTGCTTTATCTGCGTTTTGTACACCACTTTTTCCAGCGTATGGGCAAAGTTGGAGACAATCACTATGGCGCTTGCGCCGCTGTCATTAAGTTGATGTTCAAGCTCCCGCGGCGTATACAACGGATTGACGTTAACCACTACCATACCGGCGCGCAGAACACCAAACAGCGCAATCGGGTATTGCAGCAAGTTAGGCATCATCAGTGCTACACGGTCACCTTTCTGCAAACCCAGTTCGTTTTGCAGATAGGCGGCAAAGGCACGGCTGCGCTCTTCGAGTTTCCGAAAAGTCATTACCTCGCCCATGTTGATGAAAGCCGGGCTGTCGGCATAACGCAACGTGGCGTTCTCAAACATTTCGACCAGCGAGCTGTAGCGGTCGGGGTCGATGTTCTCAGGAACATCTGCCGGATAACGTTTTAGCCAAACCTTTTCCAAGGTATCACTCCTGAATTTGTTACCGTCTCAATTCGATATGCGACGAGTTTTATCACGTCTTTAACAATATTTTAACTCAGCTTACCAGTTGCGTTTTAAACAATGTCGAGGTTGAGAGGCGGGTCACTATTTACCTGCCATCCGTGGCAAAAAAAGAAAAAGGCGGCAATTAAGCCGCCTTAACAACGATCTCATCTGTCTGTTATTTCTTCGGTGGCGGCACAACAGCTTGCACACCGTGGGCAGGAGGTGGCGTCCCATGCGGCGGAGATCCGCCACGCTGGGGTTTCCCACCGTGAGGCGGTCTATTCGGTGACAACGCTCTCCACCCGTGCGGGCCCCATGTCATACCAGCCGGGCCCGAACCCCGGCCCAAATCCTCGCCCCCAGGAATCATAAGGGCCTCCATAGCCCCAGCCCCACGGCCCCATCGGCTGCGGCGGCATGACGACCTGCTGCTGGATCCGCCAGCGTTTATAGCTGTTGACGTTCACCGTCACGAAATCATACGACGTCTCGCCAATCTTACCTTTCTCAACGCCGGTAATCGGCCCAACCACGGTGACCAACTGGTTGCGGTAATCCACCGGATCCACAAACCCGTTGATGTAGGCCAGAATGCGCCCGCGTGATGCTGCGCCTAAAATCGGTCGCGCACTGTCATCAAGAGGAACGGTGGCAATTTCGAGGCGGGTTTTGTTTTGCAAATTAGTGATGGAAACCACTTTGCCGCCAAAACGCGACTCCTGCCCGACGTACAGATTCGGCGCGCCCTGCACCGCTTGTAAATTCATCTGCGGCGTGGCCGTCGTGCCACGAATTTCATCGGGAACGGTGACACACCCGGATACAATCAGCACGCTCAGTGCGACTGCACTCGACGCCAGTTTTTTACCTTGTATAGCTGAGAACTGCTGAACTGTGGACCACTTACGCATTGCAATGACTCCTGTGCATACTCTCAACTCTGACCGCTGTTTTAGGGACAAGTTGCCGTCATTCCCGACCGGGCAGCTTTTTCCACGTCACTTCATTACGCAGATAGGTGGGTTCAGCGTCTTGCGGATCCACGCGAACGCCGTTTTCCCAGAGCTGAAGCGCCAGCGGCAGCATGTCTTCCGCCTGCGGCAGTAACATTTTGCCATCAAATAATTCTGCAACAGAAGATTCACCCAACAAATGTGGATAGGTTTCCCAGCCGGTACCAACGGTGGCAAACCGCCCCGACAACTCTGCTGCATGCACCAGAAGCTGTTCCGGCTTGATCACTTTTTCCGTGCCTTCGCCGTGCCAGGTTCCCTGCGTATCGCGGCTGAATTCGCCCCAGTACACCTCACCCATACGGGCATCAATGGCGGCCAGCACGTGTTCTGCGCCAGTCTGGCGATACGCGCCCTGCGCCATGGTTTGCAAGGTCGAGACGGGGAGCAACGGCAATTCTGCTCCAAACGCCAGCCCCTGAGCCACGCCAATGCCGATACGCACGCCGGTAAAGCTGCCCGGCCCACGGCCAAAGGCCAGTGCGTCCAGCTGACTGAGCGTCAGCCCGGCTTCGGCGAGGATCTGCTGCACCAGCGGCAAAATACGCTGCGTATGCTCGCGGGCGCAAAGTTCAAAATGAGCGAGCGTTTCGCCCTGATTGTAAATCGCAACCGAACAGGCTTCTGTCGCCGTATCAATTGCTAAAATTCGTGTGGACATGCCAAACCTCAGGCGGGGGATTGAATGAGTTAAACCCTTTTTTGCGCGGCGGATCCTAGCATAAACAACGGGCTATTTCTGCTCTTCAACGTTTTGTAAAAAACGGATCGCTTGCGCCAAATCACGTGTGCGCGGTGCGGGTGGCAGGCTGTTGAGGAAAACTTCGCCATACGGGCGCATCACCAGCCGGTTGTCGCAAATCACCATCACGCCGCGATCGTCGGTATCACGGATCAACCGCCCAACGCCCTGCTTGAGCGTGATCACCGCATCGGGTAATTGTACTTCATTGAACGGATCGCCGCCGCGCAGGCGACAATCCTCAATACGGGCTTTCAACAACGGGTCGTCCGGCGAGGTGAACGGCAATTTATCAATGATGACACACGATAGCGCATCACCGCGTACATCGACACCTTCCCAGAAGCTGCTGGTGGCAACCAGCAACGCATTGCCGGCTTCAACAAACTGCGCCAGCAGCTGGCCTTTACTGGTTTCACCCTGCAACAGCACCGGCAAGGTCAGCGTCGCGCGGAACTCTTCAGCCAGCTCACGCATCATCTGGTTCGACGTACACAGGAAGAAACAGCGGCCTTTATTGGCTTCGATCAGCGGACGCAACATCCGGGCCAGCTGTTTCGAAATACCGCGAACGTTAGTCTCAGGCAGAAAGCGCGGCACGCACAACATGGCCTGCGTGGCGTAATCAAACGGGCTGGGGAGCAGCAGGGTTTCGGCGTCATCCAGTCCCAGACGGTCGGTAAAATGATGCAGCTGATCGTTCACCGAAAGCGTCGCGGAGGTAAAAATCCATGCGCCCGGTTTTTCTTTCATCATGTCACTGAATTTATCGGTGACTGACAGCGGCGTCAGAGCCAGCACGAAGTTACGCGAGTTGCATTCATACCAGTAGCTGTAGCCGGGAATCGAGACATCTTTCAGGCGCTTAAGACGGTTGCGGTACAGCGTGGCGCGCTCGAAGGCGGCATCCAGCAAAGCTGAACGGCCAAGCGACAGTTTGACCACGTCGTAGCAAAGCTCCAGCGCGTCATCGAGCAGTAACAGCGCGCGCTGGATCGCTGTCTGGCTGAGCACGTCACGCAGATTGCCACGAAAACCGGGCTCGCCGAGCGCCAGACGGAAATCCATCGTGCTCTGGCTCAGGCGGTCGGCACTTTTCTGCAACTGCACGGAGTCACGCACTTCGGTGCGGTAAGCGATGTTGATATCTTTCGCCATGTCCAGCAGCTGGCGGCTGGTGAGCTGCTGGCCAAAATACTGGCTGGCGATATCGGGGATCTGATGGGCTTCATCGAAAATCATCACGTCGGCCTGCGGGATCAGTTCACCAAAGCCGCTCTCTTTGACCACCATATCGGCCATAAACAGATGATGGTTGACCACAACGACGTCAGCATCCATCGCCTTACGGCGGGCTTTGACCACGAAGCACTCTTTGTACAGCGGGCAGTCGCTGCCGAGGCAATTGTCGTTGGTGCTGGTGACCAGCGGCCAGACAAAGCTGTCTTCCGGCACCACGTTGCAGGTGCTGATATCGCCCTCTTCCGTGTTGCTCGACCAGTGACGAAGATGTGCCAGCTCGCTCAGTGCCTGACTGGCGAGATCGCCGCCAGACAGCGACTGCTGTTCAAGACGTTCCAGACACAGATAGTTTGAGCGCCCTTTCAGCAGCGCCAGACGCCCTTTGAATTTCAGCGCGGCGGCGACTTTAGGCAGGTCGCGGGAATAGAGCTGATCCTGTAAGTTTTTAGAGCCGGTGGAGATGATGACTTTTTTGCCCGAGCGCAATGCCGGGGCGAGATAAGCGTAGGTTTTGCCGGTGCCCGTACCGGCTTCCACCACCAGCCCCTGCTTTTCGCTGATGGCTTTGCTGACGGCCTGCGCCATCAGACGCTGAGGTTCACGGGGTTTAAAACCTTCAATTTTCTGCGCTAAGGCGCCGTCTGTTGCAAAATCGTCTGTCACGCTGTCTCTCTACCTGTACGGATCAGCAGTGATTATGCCAATCCCTTGCCTTCACTACCACCGCCATCTGCCAATCCAACGCATTCAGCCTTTGTGATACCCTTACAACCATCAATAAAAAGTGACTAACCGGAGCACACAAATTATGACTATCGAAAGGATCCGACCTGAGCCACGCATGTCCGATGTGGTCATCCACAACGACACGATTTATTACACCGCCGTACCGGAAAACCTGGATGCGAATGCGAAAGATCAGACAGCGGAAACGCTGGCGATCATCGATTCGGTACTGACCGAAGCCGGTTCAGATAAAAGCAAAATCCTCGATGCCACGCTGTTTCTGGTACACAAAGAAGATTTTCCGGCCATGAATGAAGCGTGGGACGCGTGGGTTTCTCCAGGCAATGCACCGGTGCGCTGCACAGTGCAGGCCAATCTGATGAACCCGAAATATAAGATTGAAATCAAAATCATCGCCGCACGTTAAGGGCTGACATCAGACATAAAAAA
>NZ_JYDE01000042.1 GCF_003263515.1 Rahnella inusitata
CGGCAGCAGCGGCTTTTTTCTGTGCATCAGCCTGGGCTTTGGCGGCTTCTTTCGCCGCATCGGCTTTAGCCTGAACGGCAGCTTCTTTCGCTGCTTCCGCTTTGGCTTGCGCCGCAGCCGCTTCTGCTTGTTTCTGTTGTTCTTTGGCCTGCTCAGCGGCTTGTTCAGCCTGTTTCTGCTGCTGGGCCTGTTCCTGAGCCTGCTGCTTCGCATCCTGCTGCGCTTGCAGACGCTCTTTCTCTAACTCTTTCAGGCGCTGTTGTTCTGCCGCCTGCTTCTGCTGTAATTCTTCAGCCTGTTGCTCTGATTTTTTCTGACGTGCTGCTGCAGCACGTTGGGAATCAGCCTGTTGCTGCTGTTGACGGTTGTACTGATCGACCACTGCACTGGGATCGACCATTACCGCGGAGATATCACTACCGCCACCGCCGCCACTCATGCTGGTATCTTCGTCCAGCGATCCCAAAATCAGCAGGCCTATAATGATGATATGCAGAACGACCGAAACAATAACGGCGCGTTTGAGCTTATCGTTTTGTTCAGTTGCAGTTGCCTTTACCAAAATAGATTTCCCAAGACAGGATTACCAAAACCCGGATCCCTTCAGTGCCTGTCGTTCTCTTTTAACAAGGCAGGGAAAGCCGGGTTTCAAATAAGTGTTACAAATTACCTATCCTTAGATAGGTTGTGTCATCAATCCGACAGATTTCACACCGGCCTGATGCAACATATTCAGCGCCTTGATGATTTCATCATAAGGCACATCTTTTGCACCGCCGATCAGAAAGACCGTCTTCGGATTGGCCTGAATACGGCTGGTCGCTTCTGCGATAACCTGCTGTTCAGGCAACTGTTCCATACGCTGATGATCCACCACAATGGTGTACTGACCGACGCCTGAGACTTCAACAATCACTGGCGGGTTATCATCGCTGGATACCGCTTTGGAATCCGTCGCGTCAGGCAGATCTACTTCCACGCTCTGAGTAATAATCGGTGCTGTTGCCATAAAAATCAGTAACAGAACCAGCAGTACGTCCAGCAGCGGAACAATGTTGATCTCCGACTTACCTTCGCGACGGTTACGACGACCTCGTGAACGAGCCATACTCTCCCCCTTTAGTTACTGCTGGTTTCGCGAGAGAAAGCCTGACGGTGCAGGATGGCCGTAAATTCTTCCATGAAGTTATCGTAGTTTTGCTCAAGCTTGTTCACGCGCTGGTTGAGGCGGTTATACGCCATAACCGCAGGGATAGCAGCAAACAAACCGATCGCAGTAGCAATCAGTGCTTCTGCAATACCCGGTGCAACCATTTGCAGGGTAGCCTGTTTCACAGAACCTAAGCCGATAAAGGCGTGCATGATGCCCCAGACCGTACCAAACAGACCGATGTACGGGCTGATGGAACCGACAGTGCCGAGGAATGGAATGTGCATTTCAAGGGATTCGAGTTCACGGTTAAAAGAAATACGCATCGCACGCGAAGAACCTTCAATCACAGATTCAGGTGCATGGCTGTTGGCACGATGAAGACGTGCAAACTCTTTAAAACCGGAATGGAAGATTTGCTCTGCCCCGCTCAGGGTTTCGCGACGGCCCTGGCTTTCCTGATACAAACGGGAAAGCTCAATACCGGACCAGAATTTATCTTCAAACGCTTCTGCCTCACGGGTGGCGGCATTCAGCACTTTCGTACGTTGAATGATGATTGCCCAAGACGCGACAGAGAAGCACACCAGGATAAGCATAATCAGCTTAACCAGGATGCTGGCCTTTAAAAATAAATCAAGCATGTTCATGTCAGTCACTGCTTAAACTCCGCGACAATAGACTTAGGAAGCGCTCGTGGCTTCATTTGGTGTGGATCAATGCACGCAATTAACACTTCCGCAGAACTCAGAAGGTTTCCTTGCGAATCAAGAATTCGTTGTGCAAAAGTAAGAGAAGCTCCGCGAATGGACGTAATCTCACTCTGGACATCCAGCATGTCATCTAGACGAGCTGGTGCAAAGTATTCGACCGTCATGCGGCGGACAGCAAAAGCGACGTGTTCGCCCAGCAACTGTTGCTGGTGAAAATTGCGTTGGCGCAACATCTCTGTGCGAGCCCTTTCATAAAAGGCGACGTATCGAGCGTGGTAGACCACGCCTCCCGCGTCTGTGTCTTCATAGTAGACACGAACCGGCCATCGGAACAACGAATTACTCACTGTACATCCCGTAATGCAATTTGACGGCACTACTATACTCAAGAGGGCTGGGGTTGGGAATGGGTTGCATTGATGTATTGAAAATAATTATGGGCCAGAACGGCCCATAAGATTTTGAATGTAAATCTGTGTATTTATTCAGCTAAAAAAGTATAGAAGACCAGCAGCTAAGGCAATCATAGCGAGCAACGGGCAAAAGAATGCTTTCCAAATCGACTTATGCGGGCGGAATCCCAGACCGTGGATCACGCCAGCACACACCGCCCAAATCAGAATGATCCCATGCCACACTTCCAGCTGACTGGTCGACGAGGCAAACATACCCGGTTTCCAGAACACACAGCCGGCAAGAACCAGCGACATCACCAGTGAAAGGGCCCGCAAGGGGCCCTTATCGGTGAGGGCGTAAATCTTATCCGCGATCACACTCATTACTTCTCTTCTTTGGCAGCTTTATTGGCTTCGCTGTGCTCAAACGCCAGCGCGGTAATGATACCAAACGAGCAAGCCAGTAAGGTGCCGAGGATCCAGGCAAAATACCACATGGTGTTCTCCTTAATACAACGAATGCTTGTTGTTCTCGATGTAGTTTTTATCGAGGCGACCGAACATCTTGTAATACGCCCATGAGGTGTAAATCAGGATGAGTGGCACAAAGATACAGGCTACAACGGTCATCACTCTCAGCGTCAGCAGTGTGGAGGTCGCATCCCACATGGTCAGGCTGGCATTCGGCTCAGTAATGGACGGCATCACGAACGGGAACATGGTGATACCGGCAGTCAGGATCACACAGGCGATAGTCAGTGAGTTACTGATAAACGCCAGTGCGCCCTTGTTGATGCGTGAGAACAGAATGGTCAGCAGCGGCAGAATAACGCCGAGCGCAGGGATAGCCCACAGGCCCGGTGTTTTATTGAAGTTAGCCAGCCAGGCGCCCGCTTCGTGAGATACCGTTTTGCGCAGAGGATTCGACGGGCCCGCGTGATCCATCACTGAAGTCACGGTGAAGCCATCAATCCCTTTGACTAACCAGATACCGGCAAGCAGGAAGCACACCATCATCACCAGCGCGGAAATCTGGGATGCCGCACGGGTACGCAGATGCAGTTCACCCACGGTACGCATTTGCAGATAGGTTGCGCCCTGCGTGATAAGCATGGTCAGGCTGACCAGACCGGCGAGAATGCCGTACGGGTTCAGCAGCTGCAACAGGTTGCCGGTGTAGAAGAGACGCAGATCGTTATCAATGTGGAACGGAACGCCCAACAACAGGTTACCGAATGCCACGCCGAACACTAATGCCGGCACGAAGCTCCCGATGAAGATGCCCCAGTCCCACATGCCACGCCAGCGTGCGCTATCGACTTTTGAACGATAGTCAAAACCGAGCGGACGGAAGAATAAGGCGCACAGCACCAGCACCATCGCGGCGTAGAAACCGGAGAATGCCGCGGCGTAGACCATCGGCCAGGCAGCGAACAGCGCGCCGCCGGCGGTGATGAGCCAGACCTGGTTACCGTCCCAGTGCGGGGCGATGGCGTTGATCATTACCCGGCGGTCGGTATCGGTTTTGCCGATAATACGCACCAGAATGCCTACGCCCATATCGAATCCATCGGTGACTGCGAAGCCGATAAACAGCACGCCAATCAGCACCCACCAGATGAACCTTAGCGATTCATAATCAAACATATTTGGACTCCCTTTTACCGAGTTTGCTCAAGTGGCGCTGGAGTTTGTTCAAAGTGATAGCGACCTGTTTTCAGGCTGCTTGGGCCCAGGCGTGCATATTTGAACATCAGGAACATCTCAGCGATCAGGAACAGGGTGTACAGGCCGCAGATCAGAATCATCGACGTCAGTACATCACCTACCGTCAGTGAAGAGTGCGCAACCGCAGTCGGTAGCACTTCACCAATCGCCCAAGGCTGACGACCGTATTCCGCCACAAACCAGCCCGCTTCCACAGCAATCCACGGTAATGGCAGGCCGAGGAACACCGCGCGGTGCAGCCAGCGTTTCTGACCAATCTTGCCACGGATCACCGCGAAGAAGGACAGACCGATCAGCACTAACATCAGGATGCCGCAAGCAACCATGATACGGAATGCGAAATACAACGGCAGAACGCGAGGAATAGAATCTTTGGTGGCTTTCTGGATTTGTGCATCACTCGCATCAGCCGGGTTATCGGTATAGCGTTTGAGCAACATACCGTAGCCCAGATCCTGCTTGGCGCTTTCGAAATCGCTGCGTACTTTCGGGTCAGTGTTACCTGAACGCAGTTCTTCCAGCAGGGTGTACGCTTTCATCCCGTTGCGGATACGCACTTCGTGTTGCGCCATCAGGTCTTTCAGACCGGTGACCGGCGTATCAACCGAGCGCGTTGCGATGAGCCCCAGCAGGTATGGAATCTGAATAGAATATTCGTTTTCCATTTTGTCCTGATTCGGCATGCCGAACAGCGTGAAGCTGGCTGGTGCAGGTTGGGTATCCCACTCGGCTTCAATGGCAGCCAGTTTCGTTTTCTGTACGTCACCCATTTCGTAACCGGACTCATCACCCAGCACGATAACGGAAAGTACAGCCGCCAGACCGAAACTTGCGGCGATAGCGAATGAACGCTTCGCGAAACCGATGTCACGGCCTTTAAGCAGGTAATAAGAGCTGATGGCCAGAATGAACATCGCGCCAGTCACATAACCGGATGCCACGGTGTGAACGAATTTAACCTGCGCAACCGGGTTCAGAACCAGCTCAGAGAAGCTGACCATTTCCATGCGCATGGTTTCGTAGTTGAAGGTTGATGCAATCGGGTTCTGCATCCAGCCGTTCGCCACCAGGATCCACAATGCTGATAAGTTCGACCCGAGGGCAACGAACCAGGTCACCGTCATATGCTGAACTTTAGACAGACGATCCCAACCAAAGAAGAACAGGCCGACTAATGTGGATTCAAGGAAGAACGCCATTAAACCTTCAATCGCCAGAGGCGCACCGAAGATATCACCGACGTAATGTGAGAAATATGACCAGTTGGTCCCGAACTGGAATTCCATGGTTAAACCGGTGGCGACACCAAGTGCAAAGTTAATTGCAAAAAGTTTGCCCCAGAATTTGGTCATATCTTTATAGATTTGTTTGCCCGAAAGCACATAAACCGTTTCCATAATTGCCAGTAAAAACGCCATACCCAGCGTTAATGGGACAAATAGGAAATGGTACATGGCTGTTAAAGCAAACTGTAAACGCGACAGTTCAACGATATCAAACATCTTGACCCCTTGCTCCTCGGAGGAAGACCCCAACTTGCGATCTCTGACGAATCGGTCACCCGGAACGCCTCATGACTACCAGAATTCAAATCAAATGTGTGCAGAACAGAAATGTCTGCGATATGACGGAGTAAGACCGGCTCGCAGGCACTCTGATACCCGACAAAAAACCGACCTTTCAGCCTCGAACAGGGCTTTGCGGACAGGAAAAATTTCGGGAAAAGTAAACATACAAAATACTGATGTTACAGGGCTGATATGTTACGCCACTAATTCCACACAATAAATAGGTTTTTTAGTGACCCAAAGCGGATTTACGCATACAGGTCAATTAGCGCTCAGATCTGCCTCATCGGGTGAAATTGATCTGACGCAATTTAAGCCCATCTCATTGTTTATTTCTATATAAGATACCGCAAATTCCAAAAAAATATTTCCGGATGTTACTGATGGGTTTCAATACACTTTAATGATGACTTTATTGTTAATTAATTGTGTTTATATGGTTGGCAATAATACTCATCCAGCTACTTTAAAATCCCTATTTATTAACTTTCCATTCCCAGTGAACCTATCGTGCGTTGTTAATAAATATGACTTAAATCGGTTATTGTTAAACATTATAGCAGCAATAAAAAAGGTCACCCGAAGGTGACCAACATGTCGAATCTTTGTCGCTTTCAACCCGCCAGAATTTTTCTGGCAGGCGATGTCGTACTTACTGTGGCAGCAGTGATTTTACTGCTTCACCGATATCAGCCAGGCTGCGAACGGTTTTTACACCGGCCGCTTCCAGCGCAGCAAATTTATCATCTGCAGTGCCTTTACCACCGGCAATGATGGCGCCAGCGTGGCCCATACGTTTGCCTTTCGGCGCAGTCACACCAGCGATATAACCTACAACCGGTTTGGTCACGTGTGCTTTGATATAAGCTGCTGCTTCTTCTTCCGCATTACCACCGATCTCACCGATCATCACGATCACTTCAGTCTGCGGATCTTCCTGGAACAGCTTCAGAATATCGATGAAGTTAGAACCCGGGATCGGGTCACCGCCGATACCGACGCAGGTGGACTGGCCGTAACCGTAATCAGTCGTCTGCTTAACGGCTTCATAAGTCAATGTACCGGAGCGGGAAACGATGCCCACTTTGCCCGGCAGGTGAATGTGGCCCGGCATGATGCCGATTTTGCATTCGCCCGGTGTGATCACGCCCGGGCAGTTTGGCCCGATCATGACCGCATCGCTTTGGTCGAGCTTCATCTTCACAACCAGCATATCCAGCGTCGGGATGCCTTCGGTAATACAGATGATAAGCTTGATACCCGCATCCAGCGCTTCCAGAATGGAATCTTTGCAGAACGGTGCCGGAACATAAATCACAGACGCGGTGGCGCCGGTGGTTTCTACCGCTTCACGCACGGTGTTAAATACTGGCAGACCCAGATGTTCGGTGCCGCCTTTACCCGGCGTCACGCCGCCGACCATTTTTGTGCCATAAGCGATGGCTTGTTCGGAGTGGAAAGTCCCCTGGCTACCGGTGAAACCCTGGCAGATAACTTTGGTGTTCTTGTTGATTAAAATCGACATTATTTCCCCTCCACTGCCGCGACAACTTGTTGAGCCGCATTCGTCAGGCTGGTCGCTGCAATGATGTTCAAACCGCTGTCCGCCAGTTTTTTGGCACCCAGCTCGGCATTGTTACCTTCAAGACGCACCACAACCGGCACGCTGACGCCCACTTCTTCCACCGCACCGATGATACCGTCGGCGATCAGGTCGCAACGAACGATACCGCCGAAGATGTTAACGAAGACGGCTTTCACTTTTTCATCCGAAAGAATGATTTTGAAAGCTTCGGTCACGCGTTCTTTAGTCGCACCGCCGCCCACGTCGAGGAAGTTAGCCGGTTCGCCACCGTGCAGTTTCACGATGTCCATAGTGCCCATTGCCAGACCGGCACCGTTCACCATGCAACCGATGTTGCCGTCGAGCGCCACGTAGTTCAATTCCCACTGTGCAGCCTGAGCTTCGCGGGCATCTTCCTGACTGTGGTCACGCATTTCGCGCAGTTCTGGCTGACGGAACAAGGCGTTACCGTCCGCGCCCAGTTTGCCATCAAGGCAAATCAGGTCACCGGCGGTGGTCACCACCAGCGGGTTGATTTCGATCAGCGCCAGATCGCGCTCAAGGAAGATGTTCGCCAGACCCATGAAGATCTTAGTGAACTGCTGAACCTGCTTACCGGTCAGACCCAGTTTGAAGGCCAGTTCGCGGCCCTGATACGGCTGCGGACCAGCCAGCGGATCCAGTGCCACTTTGTGGATCAGGTGCGGGGTTTCTTCCGCCACTTTTTCAATTTCCACGCCGCCTTCAGTAGACGCCATGAACACCACGCGACGGGAGCTGCGATCGACTACCGCGCCGAGGTACAATTCTTTATCAATGTCAGTCGCCGCTTCAACCAGGATCTGGTTAACCGGCTGGCCCTGTGCGTCTGTCTGGTAAGTCACCAGACGTTTGCCCAGCCAATGTTCAGCGAAAGCACGAATTTCTTCTTTGCTTTTCACCACTTTCACGCCGCCCGCTTTACCGCGACCACCGGCATGAACCTGACATTTCACCACCCACGGACCGGCACCGATTTTCGATGCAGCCTCTTCCGCTTCACGCGGGGTGGAACAGGCGAAGCCTGATGGTGCTGGCAGGCCGTAGCGCAGGAAAAGCTGTTTCGCCTGATACTCATGTAAATTCATGATGTTCTATCCATTCTTATTCAGTAGGAGGGCTTTATCAGTGGCACAGCGAACCGTGCCACTGAGGGTCGAGATCTCTTTTACTTACGGCAACCGGGGACTAAACGTCCAACAGCAGACGAGCCGGATCTTCCAGCATCTCTTTAATGGTCACCAGGAAGCCGACCGATTCGCGGCCATCAACCAGACGGTGGTCGTAGGACAGTGCCAGATACATCATTGGCAAGATCACGACCTGACCATTCACTGCCATCGGACGATCTTTAATGGCGTGCATGCCGAGGATCGCGCTCTGCGGTGGGTTGATAATCGGAGTAGACATCAGGGAGCCAAAGACGCCGCCGTTGGTCACAGTAAAGTTACCGCCGGTCAGTTCTTCAACTTTCAATTTGCCGTCACGGCCTTTGATCGCCAGCTCTTTGATTTTCTTCTCGATATCCGCCATGCCCAGCGTATCCACATCACGCAGAACCGGGGTCACCAGGCCACGTGGCGTTGAAACGGCAATGCTGACGTCGAAGTAGTTATGGTAAACCACATCTTCGCCATCAATGGAGGCGTTCACTTCCGGATAGCGTTTCAGCGCTTCAACCACGGCTTTCAGATAGAAAGACATGAAGCCCAGACGCACACCGTGACGTTTTTCGAAACCATCACCGTACTGCTTACGCAGATCCATGATTGGCTTCATATTGATTTCGTTAAAGGTGGTCAGCATCGCAGTGCTGTTCTTGGCTTCCAGCAGACGCTCGGCAACGCGTTTACGCAGACGGGTCATCGGTACGCGTTTTTCGCTGCGTGAACCCAGAGCCGGTGCCGGTGTTTCGCTGGCAGCAGGCGCTGAAGCAGGTGCGGTTGCAGGTTTCGCATCTTTGGCTTTCGCCAGGTGTTGCTCTACGTCTTCACGGGTCAGACGACCGCCCACACCGCTGCCTTTAATGGCGTTGGCATCAAGAGAATGTTCTGCAATCAGGCGGCGGATCGCCGGGCTGAGGGCGTCGCTGCTCTCTTCTTCCAGCGCAGCTGTGTGGCGTGCCGCAGGAGTCGCTTCTTTATCGGAGCTTTTCTCAGTGCTTGGCTTACCAGAGCTGTTACCCGGACGAATGCGCGCCAGAATCTGACGGGAAATCACCGTTGCGCCTTCGTCTTCGATGATGCTGTCCAGAATACCGGCTTCGCTCGCCGGCACTTCCAGAACCACTTTATCGGTTTCGATTTCTACCAGTACATCGTCACGCTCAACACTGTCGCCCGGCTTTTTGTGCCAGGTGGCAACCGTCGCATCCGCAACGGATTCAGGAAGGTCAGGGACCAGAATATCTACGCTACTCATTATCAATCCTTCTTATGTTCCATATGGTTAACTGACACCAACGCGGTTATTTAACGTTCAGCGCATCGTTAACCAGATCTTGCTGTTGCTTCTGGTGAACGGACATGTAGCCGACTGCCGGAGAGGCAGAGGCCGGGCGTCCTGCGTAACGTAAAGAAGCCCCGAAAGGAATCACTTCACGGAAATTGTGTTGGCTGCAGTACCATGCGCCCTGATTCAGCGGCTCTTCCTGACACCAGACGAAATCATGAACGTGCGCGTATTGTTCCAGCACTTCCTGAATGGCCTTGTGCGGGAACGGATACAGCTGTTCGATACGGACGATCGCGACGTCGGTTTTTTCGTTCTTACGACGCTGTTCCAGCAGATCATAGTAGACCTTACCTGAACACATCACGACGCGCTTAACCTGTTTCGGATCCAGTTCGTCCACTTCACCAATGGCCGGCAGGAAGCTGCCGTTGGCCAGTTCGTCCAGCGTGGAAACCGCCAGCGGATGACGCAACAGAGACTTCGGTGACATCACGATCAGCGGACGACGCATACCGCGCAGCGCCTGACGACGGATCATGTGATAAACCTGCGCCGGGGTAGACGGGATACATACCTGCATGTTTTGCTCAGCGCAAAGTTGCAGATAGCGTTCCAGACGCGCGGAGGAGTGCTCCGGCCCCTGCCCTTCGTAGCCGTGCGGCAGCAGCATCACCAGACCACACATGCGGCCCCATTTTTGCTCGCCGGAGCTGATGAACTGGTCGATGACCACCTGAGCACCGTTGGCGAAATCGCCGAACTGCGCTTCCCAGATAGTCAGCGTACGCGGTTCAGCCGTGGCATAACCGTATTCAAACGCCAGCACCGCTTCTTCGGAAAGCACGGAGTCCCAGACGTTGAATTCGCCCTGGCTGTTGTGAATATTCGACAGCGGCACATACACAGAACCGTTTTTCTGGTTGTGGATCACCGCGTGACGGTGGAAGAAGGTTCCGCGACCGGTATCTTCACCGGACAGACGGATAGGAATACCTTCGTCGACCAGCGTGGCGTAAGCCAGATTTTCGGCACCGCCCCAGTCAAACTTCTTGTTCCCTTCAGCCATCTCGTTACGGTCGCCATAAATCTTGGCCACGCGGGACTGCATTTCGATAGCGTCCGGTACATGGCTGACGCGACGCGCCAGCTCCTGCAGACGTTTGAACTCCACCTTATTCGGGTAAGCTTCGTCCCACTCGTGGTTCAGATACGGTGACCAGGTGAACGTGTGCATGTCATTTTGACGCCACTCTTCCACCACACACTCACCGGCATCCAGCGCATCGCGGTACAGATTGACCATTTCGGTCGCATCTTCCAGGCTGGCAACGTTCTGCTCAGTCAGAATGTCTGCATAGATTTTGCGCGGTGTCGGGTGTTTCTTGATCTTGTTGTAC
This sequence comes from Rahnella inusitata, assembly GCF_003263515.1. Classification (GTDB taxonomy): domain Bacteria; phylum Pseudomonadota; class Gammaproteobacteria; order Enterobacterales; family Enterobacteriaceae; genus Rahnella; species Rahnella inusitata. The sequence goes on from NZ_JYDE01000042.1 coordinate 11,009, forward strand.
ATCAGTGGCTGCGTTGCGCTTGGCTCATCGGCTTCGTTATGGCCGTGGCGACGGTAGCAAACCAGATCAATCATGACATCGCGTTTAAAAGTATTGCGGAAATCCAGCGCCAGACGGGTCACGAAAGCGACAGCTTCCGGGTCATCCGCATTGACGTGGAAAATCGGCGCCTGCACCATTTTCGCGATATCGGTACAATAATCGGTAGAACGCGCATCTTTCGGGTTCGAGGTGGTGAAGCCCACCTGGTTATTAATGACGATACGCACAGTACCGCCCACTTCATAACCGCGCGCCAGCGACATGTTCAGTGTTTCCTGAACCACGCCCTGACCGGTAATCGCCGCGTCACCGTGAATGGTGATTGGCAGAACCATGTTGCTGCGCGCTTCGTCCAGACGGTCGCGACGAGCACGGACAGAACCGATGACGACCGGGCTGACGATTTCCAAATGCGACGGGTTAAACGCCAGCGCCAGGTGAACCATACCGCCTTCGGTTTCCACATCAGACGAATAGCCCATGTGGTATTTCACGTCACCGGTGCCCAGGTGTTCTTTATGTTTGCCGGAGAATTCGTCAAACAGATCCTGAGGTTTTTTACCCAGCACGTTGATCAACACGTTCAGACGACCACGGTGCGCCATACCCAGCACCACTTCACGCGTTCCATTTTTGCCCGCGTGACGGATCATGTCTTTCAGCATCGGAACCAGCGCATCGCCACCTTCCAGGGAGAAGCGTTTAGCTCCCGGGAATTTCGCGCCCAGATAACGTTCCAGACCTTCTGCTGCGGTCAGCTCTTTCAGGAACGTTTTCTTTTCTTCATTGGTGAAGTTTGCACGACCGACCACGGATTCGACACGCTGCTGGATCCAGCGTTTCTCTTCGGTGTTGGTGATGTGCATGTATTCCACACCGATGGAGCCGCAATAGGTCTGCTTCAGGGCTTTATACAGCTCGCCGAGCTGCATGGTTTCTTTGCCGATGGCAAAAGAACCGACGTTGAAGGTTTCCTGGAAATCAGCTTCGGTCAGATGGTGGAACGCAGGGTCAAGATCGGGCACATCGTCCAGTTTCCACAGGCCGAGGGGATCAAGGTTCGCGTTCTGATGGCCACGGAAGCGGAAGGCGTTGATTAACTGCAACACCTTAACTTGCTTGGCATCCGTTTCAGGATCGCTGATGGAGGAGTTATAACGTGACGCATCTTTCGCCAGACGGCGGAAGTAGTCCCGTGTTTGAGAATGGAGTTGCTCTGGTTTCACACCCACTGTTGGTAGCTGTTTAAAAATCGAACGCCAGCTATCGTCAACGGAACCAGGATCGGTTAAGTAGTCTTCATAGAGTTGTTCTATGTAAGACTGGTTCGCACCCGCCAGATAGGAGGAATCCAGCCAGGCCTTCATTGCGCCGTTCTGCATCGTGATCCCTTAAGCTTTGAAGCTTTAGTTTTCGCCGTGGTTAATAATAATGACCGTGATACACCGCGGTAAAACGGTTTTCCTTACTAAAACAGTTCGTTGGTTGAGCGTTTGGCTCTTCAAGGAACCTTCAAAAATCCGCCATGCGCGTGACTGACTTTTGAAGTTGCCCTGCTTATCTTTCTCCCCCTGGCGACACCTTGTATGCCACTTATCTGTAAAAACAGCTGAAACTGATGTCCCTGATTTTTACCCAACTATCTTACTCCAGTCAGGCGCAACTTTGTTGCACTTGTTGCTACTTTGTTATTAAAAATTTACTTATTTGCTATCAGCGCCTCAGTTAGCACATTTGTAACTATTGTAAGTAGCGCTTATGAGTAAATAACAGCGGGAACCTGAGTTCCCGCTGTGGCATGGCTTATCTTGTCAGGCACCGCGTTGTAGCAGCATCGATTTGATATGCCCGATAGCTTTGGTCGGATTTAGCCCTTTCGGACACACACTCACACAGTTCATGATGCTGTGGCAGCGGAATACGCTGAAAGCATCATTCAGATCGTCGAGACGCGGTTGTGTTTCGGTATCGCGGCTGTCGATCAGGAAACGGTAAGCGGCCAGAAGACCTGCCGGACCGACAAACTTGTCCGGGTTCCACCAGAAGGACGGGCACGACGTCGAGCAACAGGCGCAGAGAATACATTCGTACAATCCGTCGAGTTTTTCGCGTTCTTCCGGCATTTGCAAATGCTCACGCGCCGGAGGATTTTTCCCATCATTCAACAAGTAAGGCTTAATCTTCTCATACTGCTTATAGAATTGCCCCATGTCCACTACAAGGTCGCGCACAACCGGTAACCCAGGTAACGGACGGATAACAATCTTCTTGCTGCCATGACGTAACGTCGAGACCGGCGTGATACAGGCCAGACCGTTTTTCCCGTTCATGTTCAGACCGTCTGAACCACAAACGCCTTCACGGCAAGAGCGGCGGAAGGCCAGCGTCGGATCCTGCTCTTTCAGCAAAATCAGCGCATCAAGCAACATCATGTCGCGCCCTTCCTGGGCTTCCAGCACATAGTCTTTCATGTACGGGACGTCATCGACGTCCGGGTTATAGCGATAAATCGAAAATTCGAGTTTCATATTCTGTCTCCGCTACGCCCTAGTAAGTACGCGCTTTCGGCGGGAACGCCGCGCGAAGCTTAGGCTGCATGTTCACCTCACGGCGGGTCATGCTTTCGGTTTCCGGCTGATACAGCGTGTGGCACAACCAGTTCGCATCATCACGATCCGGGAAGTCAAAGCGGCTGTGAGCGCCACGGCTTTCGGTGCGGTAGTTTGCGGAGACAGCCGTCGAGAACGCGGTTTCCATCAGGTTATCCAGCTCCAGACATTCCACGCGCTGAGTGTTGAACTCCGTCGAGGTATCGTCCAGACGGGCCGTTTTCAGACGTTCGCGGATCACTTTCAGCTGTTCCAGACCTTCAGCCATCGCATCGCCTTCGCGGAATACCGAGAAGTTGTTCTGCATACAGGCTTGCAAGTCTTTGCGGATAGCCACCGGATCTTCACCGGAACGGGTATTGTTCCAGCGATTGAGACGCTCAAGAGACACATCAATGTCGTCCTGAGAGGCTTCACGGCTGTCGCCCTGCTCATTGATAGATTCCTGCAAGTGCATACCGGCAGCGCGACCAAACACCACCAGATCCAGCAGCGAGTTGCCACCGAGGCGGTTGGCACCGTGAACGGAAACACAGGCAATTTCGCCGACCGCGAACAGCCCTGGGATCACCACGTCTTCGCCCTTCTCGTTCACACGCAGTGCCTGACCGGTCACTTTGGTCGGAATACCGCCCATCATGTAATGGCAGGTTGGCAGAACAGGGATCGGCTCTTTGATGGGATCCACGTGGGCAAAGGTGCGGGAGAGTTCGAGAATGCCCGGCAGGCGGGATTCCAGCACTTCACGACCCAGATGATCGAGTTTCAGTTTTACGTGCGGGCCCCACGGACCTTCGCAGCCACGGCCTTCACGGATTTCGATCATGATGGAACGAGCCACCACGTCACGACCCGCAAGGTCTTTGGCATTCGGCGCATAACGTTCCATGAAACGTTCGCCGTCTTTATTGAGCAAATAACCGCCTTCACCACGGCAGCCTTCTGTGACCAGAACGCCCGCACCGGCGATACCGGTCGGGTGGAATTGCCACATTTCCATATCCTGCACTGGCACGCCAGCGCGCAGCGCCATACCCACACCGTCGCCGGTATTGATGTGTGCGTTAGTGGTGGACTGGTAAATACGGCCTGCACCGCCGGTTGCCAGCACGGTCGCTTTGGCTTTGAAGTAGACCACTTCACCAGTTTCGATGCAGATAGCCGTACAGCCGACGATCGCGCCGTCCTGATTCTTCACTAAATCCAGTGAATACCATTCGGAGAAAATCGTGGTGCCGTTTTTCAGGTTTTGCTGATACAGCGTGTGCAGCAATGCGTGGCCGGTACGGTCAGCGGCTGCTGCTGTGCGGGCCGCCTGCTCGCCGCCGAAGTTCTTCGACTGGCCACCAAACGGACGCTGATAAATACGGCCATCTTCAAGACGGGAGAAAGGCAGACCCATGTGTTCGAGTTCCAGAATCGCTTCCGGCCCGGTTTTACACATATATTCAATGGCGTCCTGATCACCGATGTAGTCGGAACCTTTTACGGTGTCGTACATATGCCATTCCCAGTCATCCTCATGGGTGTTGCCCAGCGCGACGGTAATACCGCCCTGCGCTGACACCGTATGGGAGCGGGTCGGGAAGACTTTGGAAATCAGGGCACAGGTCTGGCCCGTTTGTGAAATCTGTAATGCTGCACGCATACCGGCGCCACCTGCACCGATCACTACAGCATCAAACTCTCTGACTGGCAGATTCATTTACTACGCTCCCCAAACAACAATTGTTCCGTAAAGTAGGTAAACCACTAACGTGACGACGATGGCCAGTTGCAGCACCAGTCGAACAGCTACCGGTTTGACATAGTCCGTTAACACCTGCCACATGCCGATCCACGCATGAATCAAAATCGACAGCAGCGCCAGCAGTGTGAATACTTTGGTGATGGAGGAAGCGAAGAAGCCATGCCAGACATCAAACGTCAGTTCCTGGGCCAGAACCACGAAGCCCAGAATATAAAGGATGTACAGGGTGAGAATAATTGCGGAAGCACGAAGTAACAGCCAGTCGTGCACACCATTGCGCCCTAATGCAGAAACATTGCTTACCATACGAGGACTCCAGCCAGAATTGACAGCACGACGGTCAGACCGATTGCCACCTGGGCAGAACGGGTACCGGCAGCCAAACTCTCTTCGATATAGCCAAAATCCATCAGCAAGTGGCGGATGCCACCGCAGACGTGATAGGCCAGCGCAGTGAGTATTCCCCAGAAGATGAATTTGACGAAGAAGCTATTCATGATGGCAGCCGCTTGCGCAAACCCTTCAGGAGAAGAGAGTGACAGGCCTAGCAGCCAGAGGAGGATACCGACGGCGACGAAGGTTATTACGCCAGAGACTCGGTGTAAGATGGACGCTATCGCAGTAACGGGAAACCGGATCGTTTGCAGATCCAGATTGACAGGTCTTTGTTTTTTCACGGTTTTGCCCACACAGCTCTTATTATTTTACTTCCTCCGGTCTGGAGCAGTGTCAGACAGCATTAAGACTGTAAGCCTTCATCCCTCGCGCTCAAACAACGACATCCAATGTGCTTAAACGGCGCGTGATGCATTTTCTCAGTTTTTACGTTTGGGAAACGCGAAATGCTCAGAAAATAACGCTGGGTGCTCCTACTTCAGGGTTTGCCCGGAGACCTCGTCGAAGTATAGGTTGATCACATTCTTATTACAATTGCCCTACAAATGCTTTATTCACATTTCTGCGAAACAGTGAGTTAGCTCCCAAATTCAATAAATCGCACAAAATAAATTATCGAGTTTGACATTTGATCAACATTTCCATTACATATGAATCATCCCTATAGGACTGTGATACTGAGCACATACCGGCTTTACCCTCACGCACCAAAAAGGGGAAAGTATTAAGAGAATCAGTGGATCACACAATCGTAAGACGGGGTCTTCCCTGTCGGGCCAAGTTATGCAAAAGTGGTGATTGTGTAAATCCTCAACCTCTTCATTGGTACTGAGCGACAGAACAGTAATGATTTACCGAATCTTTAACAACGATGAAACGCCGCTTGTTTGTCACAGAGCAGTCTGAGACTGCAATTCGACTCAGCTCTACGTTCCCTTCCGATACGATCGCAGAGTTAAGGCTGATAATAATAATGACCTTACAAGGCGTCGCTTCCAGGCATTTCTGTTGTTATCGATTTTTAAAAATAAGGCGCTAAGGAGACTGTAAATGGCTGATAAGAAAGCGACACTTACCCTACAAGGTCACGACCCGATTGAACTGGATGTGCTGTCCGGCACGCTGGGCCAGGATGAAATTGATATCCGCACCCTCGGTTCAAAAGGCCTTTTTACCTATGATCCCGGTTTCACGTCTACTGCATCCTGCGAATCCAAAATCACCTACATTGATGGTGAAGAAGGCATTCTGCTGCACCGCGGTTTCCCGATTGATCAGCTGGCGCAAGAGTCTAACTTCCTGGAAGTGAGCTACCTGCTGCTGAACGGCGAAACCCCGACACCGAAGCAATTCGAAGAATTCAAAACCAATGTGACCCGTCACACTATGGTGCACGAGCAGATCACCCGTCTGTTCCACGGTTTCCGTCGTGACTCTCACCCGATGGCCGTCCTGTGCGGCGTGACCGGCGCGCTGGCCGCGTTCTATCACGACTCCATTGACGTCGAAAACGAACGTCACCGCGAAATCGCCGCTTACCGTCTGCTGTCCAAAATGCCGACCGTTGCCGCGATGTGCTACAAATATTCTATCGGCCAGCCGTTCGTGTATCCGCGCAACGACCTATCCTATGCTGGCAACTTCCTGCACATGATGTTCTCCACCCCGTGTGAAGAATACAAAGTGAACCCGATTCTGGAACGTGCAATGGACCGAATTTTGATCCTGCACGCCGACCACGAACAAAACGCCTCAACGTCAACAGTGCGTACCGCTGGCTCAAGTGGCGCTAACCCGTTCGCCTGTATCGCTGCAGGTATCGCCTCACTGTGGGGACCGGCTCACGGCGGTGCCAACGAAGCCGCGTTGAAAATGCTGGAAGAAATCAGCAGCGTGGATCACATCCCTGAGTTCGTTAAACGCGCAAAAGATAAAAATGATTCGTTCCGCCTGATGGGCTTTGGTCACCGTGTTTATAAAAACTATGACCCGCGCGCCACCGTAATGCGTGAAACCTGTCATGAAGTGCTTAAAGAGCTGGATCTGAAAGATAACCTGCTGGAAGTGGCGATGGAGCTCGAGAACATCGCGCTGAATGATCCGTACTTCATCGAGAAGAAACTGTATCCGAACGTCGATTTCTACTCCGGCATCATCCTGAAAGCGATGGGCATTCCGTCTTCCATGTTTACCGTTATCTTTGCGATGGCGCGTACCGTGGGCTGGATTGCACACTGGAGCGAAATGCACCAGGACGGCATTAAAATCGCCCGCCCTCGTCAGCTCTACACCGGCTACGACAAACGTGATTTCCATTCTCAGCTGAAAAAATAATCTCTTCTTTTTTCACTATAATCCAAAGCGCCAGCATTTATGCTGGCGCTTTTATTTACGACTGTTTCAGCAATTATTGGTATTGTTGTTCCTGTGCACCGTAGATCGTCAATTGTGAAGGGTAATGTTCATTTTCCCTAGCACTGAACGTATATATATCCCCTTTTTTCTTCGAGTCACCACTGAGGCAAAATGCGATTTCCGTTTGCCCTTGCTGCTGCGCCTGTTTCACTATACTGGTCACATCAATATCACGATACCTCTGTGCTTCATCAAGATATAACCCTGCATAGGATTTATAGTTACACACCGGCCTGGTATTCCATGTCACACTCTTTTCGTCCCAGTCAGTTGTCGTCGGATAAATATAAATCATCTGCGCGCCGGTTGATGTACTTCTTCCGCCAAAAAGATGCACGTTATATTTAAATAAGGCTAACTGTGAGTCCGGATAGTTAGTAGGTAGTGCGGGGATTTTAAATTTCAACAATGTGATTTTTTCATCATTACCCGCTTCCGCAGAATTTGAGGTATCACCCTGAACTAACAACTGCTGACTGTCGCCAAAGTTTTTATCACTCTCCTCTTTATTACTGACATAAGTATCAGCGCTGGTATCAAGATAGGTATATGGCATATAGCTTGTACAATCATAGTTATTATTCATGCAGCGTTCTGTCATGAATTTTGCAGCATCAGGTGCCCAGCCATTAATAAAATCACCATGCGCGGTATAGAGTGTCCCCCATTGATCAATACGCTTTTCCCCTTCCATGATCGGATCCAGAGATAACTGAACCGTTCTCAAATCCAGAGAGGTAGCGCCTGGAAACTGATAGGCAATATTCATGTTAACGGTAGGAATATGTTTGGGGTAGTCAGCCGGGCAGACGCCGTTATCATCTGAATACACGGCATTCGGTTTGCGGGGGGAGCCTGACGGTTTTGCCGCGATATTCTTACCATCCCAGCAGTTGGGAAATTGAATGCCGATATTAAATTGCAGAGTGCTGCCGTCTGCAGGCTGTTTACATGTACGCTGGTCACTTTGGCTGTAACCCGTACCGTCATTACATAAAAAACTAATACGCGGGTTTTGTGTAGTACCTTTATGGTCACCGGCTAAAAGCTGTAAACCCGCCGGGAACGGTATTAACGGATTTGCTTTACTGCCCGCAGTTTGATAATACGTCTTCTGATAGAGTGGTCGCACTTCTGTGCCATCAGGTAATCTTAATGAGGGTGCCCAATAAGCTGAGGAATCGGCTAAATCGGTACAGGTTGTGGCAGGTTTATTTTGTAGTGTTTCATATGTTGTGGATGCGTCCGTAGACGTATTACCAAAAAAATCATGCCACATCGCGTGATTAGGCATACCAAACATTAAAATAGCGTCATCACCTAAAGTGTGGTGATAAGCGCACTGAACGCTGGTCTGATAATCATCAGCCTGCGCCATAAAGGGTACGATACCTGTACAACAAAGAGAGACAAATAAGCCTGCTTTGTATTTATTCATGGGAAACCTCGCCAGTAAAATCAATTATTACACCTATTGCAAACTTACCTGCAATTTAAAAAGCATATAATAAGCACTGGCGTTAATACGCCTGAAATATGCACACAAATATCATTTCTTATAATTTTTATTAATCATAAAAATAACTCACTTACACCTGACACACCGGGCACCAGAAAAATGGCCGCGATGACACGCTGCTTTTGACGATGGGGTCGCCGCAACGCTCGCAGGGTTTGCCCGTGCGGCCAAAAACCTTAAACCGGAACAACGCGCCGTGATGCACATTTTCATCCATAGTGCCGCGCGTGGCGTAGGATAATCGCGCCACAGACAAACAGGCATCGGCCAGCGCATCCAGCTCTGTTTCGTTCAACTCTTTCGGCTTGTGTTCCGGCAGCAGTTTCGCCAGCCAGAGAATCTCTGCCCGCAGATAGTTTCCAAGACCAGCAAGAAACGCCTGATTGAGCAACATACCACCCAGTTGCCGGTTACGGAATTTAGGCGAGAGTAACCGCTCACGTACCTGCGCGACCGTCAGCGTTTCGTCCAGCACATCCGGGCCGATACGTTGCAGGAACGGATGATTTTCTATTTCCGCCGTATCATAAATCCCGATTTCAGACGCGCTGTACAACAGGATCGCCGCATCGGTAGTCTGCAACTGCACCCGCAGCGAACGTTTGGTTTCTTTCGGTGTTTCACCGCCCTTCACTACCCGCCAGACGCCATAAAGTTGATTGTGGCTGTAAAGCGTCAGGCCGTTGGAGAAGTGGGTCAGCAGTGCTTTACCGCGCGTTTCAATCGCCGTGATTTTCGTACCACGCAGAGCCGACTGGTAAGGTTTCAATGAGGGGAAAGCAAACCAGACATCCGTGAGCGGTTTATTGACGACCGCGCGCACCAGTAAATCGGCCGCGCGGCGAATTTCAGGACCTTCAGGCATCAGTGAGTCGCACCCTCGGCAATTCGCAGATCCTGCTCAGTATGCAGGGCAATGGCGATAGTCAGTTCAAGAGCATTGAGCACAGTGTGTACTGACATACTTGGCTCGCCGGGATGTTTCGCGGCTTGTTCAGGCAGATAAGGAATATGGATAAAGCCGCCTTTCACCACGCTGCACGAAGGATGTGCCAGCCGGTGCATCAGCCCGTACATCACGTGATTGCACACATAAGTGCCCGCCGTTTGCGACACTGACGCCGGAATACCCGATTCGCGCAAGCCGTTCACGATGGTTTTGATCGGCAGCGAAGAAAAATAGGCCGCCGGGCCGTCGGCAACAATAGGTGCATCCACCGGCTCATTGCCCTCGTTATCTGGGATCCGCGCATCATCAATATTGATTGCCACACGCTCAACGCTGAAATCACTGCGCCCGCCAGCCTGACCGACGCACAGCACCATTTCCGGATGCACTTCATCAATCGCCGCATTCAGCGCGTCAATCGCTTTACCAAACACGCAAGGCAGCTGCCGCACTACAATCTGCGCGCCCGACAGTTCCAGATCACCCAGTAATTTCACCACTTCCCACGACGGATTGACACGCTCGCCGCCAAACGGGTCGAAACCGGTCACTAAGACTTTACGCATGATAGATCCTTGTTGTAGGGCAAGACTGATATCTCATCTGTTAGCTATGAGGTAATTATGATCGGATTTCAATCCCCTGCTCACCAAATGCCTCGCGCAGTTTTTTGGCAAATGTCAGGGCGTGCTCACCGTCACCATGCAGGCAGACGGTATCGGCCTGAACCGGAACCCAGACGCCTTCGCGACTGAGCACTTTTTGTTGTTGCACCATCGCCAGTGTCTGTTCCAGCGCCTGTTCATCGGTGTCGATCATTGCATCGGGCTGACTGCGCGGTACCAGCGAACCGTTGCTCAAATAGCGGCGGTCAGCAAACACTTCCTGCCGCGTTGCCAGCCCGTACCGCTCACCGGCGCGGATAAGCTCGCTGCCCGCCAGACCCACCAGACGCAGCGTCGGGTCGACGTCGCAGACTGCGCGGGCAATAGCGTCAGCCAATTGCGTATCGGTCGCCGCCTGGTTATACAACATCCCGTGCGGCTTGACGTGCACCATCTTTGCGCCTTCGGCACGGGTGATGGCCGCCAGTGCGCCGAGCTGATAGACCACCTGCGCATAAACGGTTTCCGGCGGCAACTGCATGGCGGTACGACCGAAGTTTTCGCGATCGGGAAAACTCGGGTGCGCGCCAATCGCCACGTCATACTTCAGCGCCCAGCGCACTGATTGCTGCATCGTCTGCGCGTCTCCGGCGTGAAAGCCGCAGGCGATATTGGCGGAACTGACCAGTTGCAACAGCGCCTCGTCATTGGCACAGCCTTCACCGAGATCGGCGTTGAGATCAACGCTCATACAGCCCCCGCTTGATCTGTTCAATAAACAGTGATTGCTCCCGCAAAGCTTTCTGCGCCTCCTCCAGCGTACATTTCACGAAATGCACCGGTTCCCCCAGGCGGATTTGCGCCAGATTGTAGAGATCGGCTTCGATCACGCAGGCAATACGCGGATAACCGCCGGTGGTCTGGGCATCGGCCATCAATACAATCGGCTGACCGCCGTGCGGCACCTGCACCACGCCCGGTAACAGGCCATGAGAAAGCATCTCGCGGTCGGTTTCCCGTTTCAGCGCGTGGCCGTGCAGGCGATAACCCATGCGGTTACTTTGCGGGCTCAGTTGCCACGACGCACGCCAGAAGGCATCACGCGCTTCGGCGCTGAACTCCTGATACTCCGGCCCCGGTATGGCGCGGATACGATTACCAAACAGCAGTTGTTTGATGCCGCCTGCGCTTTTTGGCATATGGAAACTGTCACCGGTGGGCAACACATCGCCGTCCTGAAGCGGACGCCCGTTGTAACCGCCGAATTTTGCTTTCAGATCGGTGCTGCGCGAGCCCATCACTTCGGGCACGTCGATCCCGCCAGAAATCGCCAGATAACTGCGCATTCCTCGCGTCGGTGTTTTCATGGTGAGCACCTGACCCGGCTTCACGGCGTAGCGCCATCCGGTCCAGACATCTTTGCCGTCGAGTTGCGCGTGGCATCCTGCGCCGGTCAGCGCCATCCAGCCTTCGCGATGAAACTCGGCGCTGAACTGCCCGAGAGTAATCTCCAGCCCGGCGGCGTTCTCATCATTGCCGGCCAGCAGATTGGCGATGCGCAAAGCTGGCGCATCCAGCGCGCCGGAATGGCTGACCCCCTGCTGGCGGTAACCGTTGCGGCCTAAATCCTGCACCGTCGTAAACATCCCTGCGCGTAAAACCTTCAGCATACGCCCTCCTTCTGTGGCACAAAGCGCACGTGGTCACCGGGTAATAATAAGGTCGGGGATGAACGCGTGGGATCAAACATCGCCAGCGGCGTCTGCCCGATCAGCTGCCAGCCGCCGGGTGTGGCCAGCGGATAGATACCGGTCTGGCTACCGCCGATGCCAACGGAACCCGCGGGTACGGAAAGCCGCGGTTCACCATGGCGTGGCATAGCCAGTTGCTCCGGCATTCCGCCGAGGTACGGGAAGCCGGGCTGGAAACCGAGGAAATAGACGGTGTAATCGATACCCGAATGGCATCCGACCACCTCACGTGGCGTCATCCCCGTATGGCGGGCGACGCTCTCCAGATCCGGCCCCTGCTCACCGCCGTAGATAACCGGGATTTCAATCAGTCGGGAAACCGGTTCAATGGCTTCGCTCTCTTCCCACCAGGTTTGCAGGCGCTCAATTGCGTCCAGCGCGGAGCTTTGCGCATCGGTGAGTAAGACCGTCAGATTATTCATACCGGGAATGACTTCGCGAACGCCGGGATAGGCCGCGCGATCCTGTAAACGTTGGGTCAGACCCCAGATCCGCTGCTGGCTGGCCAGCGTCACAGGCGGTTCCAGTTCCAGCACTACCGCGCGTTCACCCAGCAGGTAACATCGTGCTCGTTGCACTCAGACACTCCTCAAAGAAGGGTTGTGGATCATTGAGTTATTCATGAACTCAATGTCCCGATAAGGGTATGTAGATTAAGGGTAGTTATGCGGGAAAGCGACAGAGGATGTCAACTTGTCAAAGACGACCAAAGGGCGGCGAAGGTTTCGCCCATCGCCCGCACCTGCTACTCTCAGAGGTGTTGCAGTTTTTTAGCGTTTGGATAACGCAGTATTTACAAAATGAAAGGGACAGCCCGTGAGAAAACCTTTAGCACTCTTTTTTCCGCTTTATACCACCACATTACTGATGCTGCTCGGTTCCGGCCTGCTCACCACTTACATTTCCCTGCGACTGTCGGCGATACACGTCAGCGGCGCGATGATCGGGGCGATTATCGCCGCCAACTACATCGGGCTGGTGATCGGCGGTAAAGTCGGCCATATCCTGATCGCCCGCGTCGGCCACATTCGCGCCTACGTCTCCTGCTCCGGCATCATTACCGCCGCCGTTCTGGGGCACGGCCTGACTGATATTATTCCCGTCTGGGTGGTGCTCCGGCTGATCATCGGTCTGTGCATGATGGTGCAATACATGGTGCTGGAAAGCTGGCTGAACGATCAGGCCGAGGCCAATCAGCGCGGCGTGGTTTTCGGATTTTACATGGTGGCGTCATACCTCGGGATGTCGCTCGGTCAGGTCGTTTTGATGCTCGACAGCGGCCTTGGCGTCAGTACGCTCATCATGATCGCGCTGTGTTTCGCGCTCTGCCTGGTCCCCATCGCGCTGACGACGCGTACCAACGTTGGCCATATGTCCCCGGCGCCGATGGAGCTTAAATTCTTTATCGGTGCAATCCCTAAGGTGCTGGCGATAACGCTGGTCATCGGCATGGTGGTCGGTTCTTTTTACGGGATGGCGCCGATTTACACCAGCCAGCAATCGCTGACCACTCAGCAAACCGGTCTGTTTATGGCGATGGCGATCTTCGCCGGGCTGCTGGCGCAGTTTCCGCTGAGCTGGCTGTCAGATCGCTATAACCGAAACATGCTGATGCGCATCAACGCGATCCTGCTGGCGGTCGCCGCCCTGCCGCTGGCGTTGCTCACGCATATTTCTTTCCCCGTGCTGCTCGGCATCGGTTTTGTCGTCAGCCTGATGCAGTTCACGCTGTATCCGCTGGTGGTCGCACTCGCCAATGACATGATTGAACCGGAGCGCCGCGTCTCGCTTTCCGCCTGTCTGCTGATGGCGTTTGGCGTCGGTGCCTGTATCGGTCCGCTGGCGGTGGGTGCGCTGATGGAACCGCTCGGTGGCAATATTCTGTATGCCTTTTTCGCCCTGTGCGGAGCGGCAATCGTTGCGCTCAGCCGGACCTCGGCGAAAGAAGAAGAAACGGTGATGGCAGTCGATGCGCCTCTGCCGCACATCGCTATGCCGGACAGTCTGAGCAGTTCACCGCTGTCGCCTGCACTGAACCCGGCCTTTGACGAGCAAATGATTCAGGAAACGATGCCTGCGCCAGAAAACGTCACAGAACCGGCGGTAGAAGAAAGCGAAGTGACAGAAGAAGAGGAAGAAAGCCCGTATCCGCCGCAGGGTGCAGACCCCGAAGTGGATACCGGCTTGCAGCGGGCATTTACATTGCTTGAAGACAGCGTGCCGGAAGAAAGCTCAGATAAGACGTTACAAAAGTGAGGGGCGTCATCGTTGCAGCCCTTGTGGATTCGGACAGTGCGCAGGGACAGGAGCATACTTACTGTACGCGACTGTCAGGAGCACTGCCCGGATTCAACAGGGTAAATAAGATGGCCCTAAGCCGGGTTATCGATGTCGATGAACATCACATCTAACCCATGCTCTGACTCAAGCCATTCGCCTAAAGCTTTCACGCCATAACGTTCGGTGGCGTGATGGCCAGCGGCATAGAAATGCAGCCCCATTTCGCGGGCGATGTGGATAGTTTGCTCTGAGACTTCGCCGCTGATGAATGCATCCACGCCAAACTCTGCCGCCTGCTGAATGAAGCCCTGACCGCCGCCGGAGCACCAGGCGATGCGACGAATTTCTTCCGGCCCGCCTTGCGCGCTGTGCAGCACTTTGCGATCTAAAATCACTTCAATTCGCTGACGTAATTCTTCGCCGGATAACGGCTTTTCGAGCTCGCCGTAAGGCACCAGCGGCATGACTTCCCCCTGTACAGCAATGCCAAATAACTCGGCAAGCTGCGCGTTGTTACCGAGAACAGGGTGCGCATCGAGCGGTAAATGGTAGCCATACAAATTGATATCATTCACCAGCAGGGCTTTTAGCCGGTTGCGCTTCATGCCACGAACAACCGCCGGTTCGTTCTTCCAGAAGTAACCGTGATGCACCAAAATTGCGTCAGCTTCGACGGCAATCGCGGCATCCAGCAGATCCTGAGAGGCGGTCACCCCGGTGACCACGCGCTGCACATTACGACGCCCCTCGACCTGCAGGCCGTTAGGCGCGTAATCATGGAAATTAGTGACATCCAGTTTCTGGTTTATCAGGGCTTCAAGCTGGAGATTATTCATGGTTATTCCCGGTAGAATGGCTTATCAAAACGTTAATTTATCACCCTGCTGCATCCGCACAAACTTCACGCCCAAATTATTGCCTTTCTCCAGCTGCTGCATGATCTCTTTTTCGGGGTCCGCACCGGCTTTCAGGCTGGGTTTCACGTGGCTGATGATCACCGTCAGGTCTTTCAGCGCCCCTTCACCACCGGCGTATTGTTGCAAATTGCCAAGCTCTTTCAGCAGCCAGTGCGGCGTGAGATGGCCGAACAGTTTGCTGTCGGGTACGTCATCGGGATAAGAGGTTTCGATGATAAGCCCCTTCAGGCGTTTTGCTTTGATTTCATCGCCGAGCACGCGCCAGACGGCGTCGAGATTTTTTGATTTCTCGACCTCATCCGGGCCGGTATCGCCAAAGAAGGCGAAGGACTGATTATTGCGGCTGACCAGAATCATGCTCGAAGGCGTACCGCCGTGGCTGAGCGGGTAAATGCGGCCATCGAGACCGGTAAGGCCAAGGGAGAATCGCTGATCCGGACGCTGTAAGTTCAGGCGATAAGTGCCGATACGCAGGCCGCTGCCTGAATCGGTAAAGTTCGGCCAGACGCGGCCATTGAAGTAATGCTGACGCAGCGTGCCGATGGTGTCGGCGGTGCCATAAATCGGTTTTTTGGTGTCTTCGGGCGAGCTGATGATCAGCCCGGCCAGATGGTCGAGATGACCGTGGCTGATAAAGTAGCCGCCGATCAGGTTGCGAAATACCGCGCCCTGCCCAGTGTTGGGGGCGGCATTTTCAGTCGTCACTTCGGGGAAACTGCCTTTCTCCAGCCCTTTACGGATGCCCGGCAATACGGAACCGGCGTCCAGCCCGAGATACAGTTTTTGATCGTCACTGCGCACCAGATATGACGTCAGATTTCCTTCCTCAACGCCACCGTTGACACCCAGTGCGACCACATCAAAGGCCGCCACGGCCTGGCTCGCCCAGCACGCCAGCATCAGCGCCAGCAGGTGTTTTTTCATCACATCGCTCCTTGTCGTGGTGATTAGCAAAAAGGTCAGTCTGACCGGTTTTTTGCCGCCTCAAACGCCGCAAGCGTGTCTTTGCGTGCCCTTGCGTGATCAATGATCGGCAACGGGTAGTCTAGCACGCGATGCTGTTTTTCCGCCCAGCGATGCGGTGTGTGTATGTCTTTTTCCGGCACGTCCGACAGTTCAGGGATCCAGGCCTTGATAAATCGTCCCGCTTTGTCAAAGCGTTCGCCCTGCGTTGTCGGATTGAAAATGCGGAAATACGGTGCGGCGTCGGTCCCTGTCGACGCGCCCCACTGCCAGCCGCCGTTGTTGGCGGCCAGATCGCCGTCGAGCAACTGCGACATAAAATAGCGTTCGCCTTCGCGCCAGTTGATCAGCAAATCCTTCACCAGAAAACTGGCGACGATCATGCGCAGACGGTTGTGCATCCAGCCGGTGGCGTTGAGCTGGCGCATCGCCGCATCGACTATCGGATAGCCTGTTTTCCCCTCTTTCCACGCCTGTAACTCTTCCGGCGCGTGCCGCCAGTGCACGCCGTCGGTCCAGCCGACAAACGGCTGATGTTTGCAGAGTTTCGGCCATGCGACGATCAGGTGCCGGTAAAACTCGCGCCAGATTAGCTCGTTCAACCAGCCAAACGCGCCGCCGTCAGTTCTGTCGAGCACGTCAGGGCATTCGGTGCGCAGCCGGTTGAAACACTGACGTGGCGAAAGCACGCCAATCGCCAGATAGGGCGAGAGCGAACTGGTGCCATCAACGGCGGGTAAATCGCGCTGCTGAAGATAATCCTGCACCTGCTCACGGCAAAAACTGCGCAACTGATTGCGCGCCGCGTCTTCGCCGACAGCAAAATTCTCGTCGATGTTTTCCAGCGGATAATCGAACGGCATCAGCTTATGCATCACCGTTTTCTGCCCATGCTCTCGCGCTTTTGGTGCGGGCAGGGAGCGGCTGTCGGATTCCGTCAGGCGGGATAAAAAGGCACGACGAAACGGCGTGTAGACTTTGTACATCTCGTTATTGCCGGTGGTAACCGATCCCGGTGGCAGCAGCAGGCTGTCGTCAAATGCGTGGCATAAAACGTCCGCGCCGACGGCTTTTTCCAGCGCGTCATCGCGCAGACGCTCATTGATTTCATACTGTTTATTGTAAAAAATCGCATCCACCGTTTCCGTTTCGCAGAAACCTTTCATCCAGTTCACACTTGCCGCGAAGTCATCACACTGATGGTAATGCAGCGGGATCCCGCGTTCCGCCAGAGAATGTTGTAGCGACTGAAGATGCTGATAAATAAACGCCGCCTGACGCGGTGCCATTTCATGCTGTTTCCACTGTTCAGGCGTGGCGATAAAGAGAGCGATCACCCGCGCCTGCGGATCCTCACAGGCGGCGTGCAGCGCGCGGTTGTCGGTAATACGTAAGTCATTGCGAAACCAGACTAAATGCGTGGTCATAACATTCCCTTTAGTGTCCGTAACGCAAGCGCAGAGCTTCCGGGTAGGGCTCGAAATATCGCTGATCGGCCAGATACGCATCCGGGTATTCGGACATGTAATGTTTGAGCAACGTGATTGGGGCCAGAAGCGGCTGCATTCCCTGACGATAGCGGTCGATAAGCCCCGCCAGTTCCTGACGCTGTGCAGAAGTGAGCTGTTTACGGAAATAGCCCTGCACATGCATCAGCACATTGGTGTGATTACGTCGGGTGGCTTTGTGATTAAGCAGAGTCATCAGCCGCTGGCGATATTCGACGAAATAATCTTCCAGCGATGTCCATTCGGCCATCGCGGCGACAAAACGCCCCAGTTCCCGGTATGCCGGCTGCGAATGCGCCAGTAAAGAGAGTTTGTAACGGCTGTGGAACGCCATCAGTTTGCCGCGTGTCAGGCCGCTTTCACGCAGCTGATTCAGCTCGAAAAGGGTAAATACGCGCTCGACAAAATTCTCGCGAATGACCGGATCGTTCAGCCGCCCGTCTTCTTCCACGGGCAGCCATGGATGCTGTTTCATCAGCTCGGCGGTATAGATACCCACGCCACTCTTCTTGGCATCTTTGCCGTTGGCGCTGTAAACCCGCACGCGTTCCATGCCGCAGCTCGGAGATTTGGCGCAGACGATATAACCACAAAGCTGCGTTAACGGCGCGACGCGCTTTTCAGCGTAGCTCTGCATTTTTTCAGTGATATCGATGGTTTCATCATTGCTGAAGCGCATCGCGACGCCTTCGTCCATTCTGACCAGCCGCAATGCCGGGCGCGGTGTTGGCAGTCCGATAGCCATTTCCGGACAGATCGGTTCGAAGCGAACATAAGGCGCCAGCTGCTCTACGGCAAAGGCGTACCGCTTGTGGCCGCCATCGAAGCGGACTTTGTCGCCCAGCAGGCATGCGCTGATGCCGATAGGGATTGTTTTTGTCATTGTCAGCTCCCGACGTTGAAGTGAAAAAAGGGAGTGTCAGTGATTCATCACTCTCATGTATTACTCAGTATAAGTTATACATAAAAATAATGTTGTACAGGTTTTCCGAAAGGGCAATAAAAAACCCCGTCTGGAGGACGGGGTTTAAAAAGGCTGTGTGTTAAATCGATTCAGTTCACAAATCAGTAGAAATCTTGTGTTGCCATTTCAGCATGTGCCAACCAGACCGGTTTATCGCTGGTCTTCATCCAGACGCGGTGTAAATAGCTGTAAAAACGGGCGCGATCGGCGCGGAACAGCATGACCGGTAAGGCGAGAAGACCGGCGGCCAGCACAAAAGCGCGGCGGGCCAAAATACGGGTCATGGTGTAAGGCGTGTAATCAGACGTAGCTTTCATCGCGTTGCTCCTGTGAAATTTGGAAAGTTTATGGAAACTGGAAGTTGTGAAAAATTTTACGGCAATTGCTGAAATTTTACCACTCATCTGACCACTTTAAAGTGTAAATTTTCGCCATTTTCCACCTGACGGTGTAATTGAGTTACAAAATGGTTAACTAAATACGGCGATAAGGTTTCTTTTTAGTTTTTTATTTGCGCATTTTTATACTTTCTTTACACCGAAGCCCCCTTTCTTTTCAGGATCTTTGCCCGCGTTTTCTTATTCTCCTCCCAACATAAAAACACACCTGTGGAGGTGGATTGTGACTGTTGGCGTAATCTGCGGCGCATTGCTGGTTCTTCTGCTGCTCGGCTATCTGGTTTATGCCTTGCTGAATGCGGAGGATTTTTAAATGGCCGCAACCGGATTCTTACTGATTGCCAGTTTTATGCTGGTGCTTTTGCTGCTGGCAAAACCACTGGGTAACTTTATTGCTCAACTTATTGAAGGACAGCCTGGCGCATTTTTGCAGCGCGTAGAAAACGGGGTATTACGCACATCTGGCAGCAGCGATGCTGAAATGAACTGGTGGCAGTACGCGCTGGCGATCATGGTGTTCAACATTCTGGGGATTATCGTGCTGATGGCCATGCTGATGGCTCAGGGCGCGTTGCCGATGAACCCGCAGCATTTTGGCGGATTGTCGTGGGATCTGGCGTTTAACACCGCCGTCAGTTTCGTCACCAATACCAACTGGCAGGCCTACAGCGGCGAAAGCACGCTGAGCTATCTGAGCCAGATGGTCGGTTTGACCGTTCAAAACTTCCTGTCGGCTGCGACCGGTATCGCCGTGGCGTTTGCCCTGATCCGCGCCTTTGCGCGCCCTTCTGCGCAAACCATCGGTAACGCCTGGACGGATTTATGGCGCATCACGGTGTATTTGCTGCTGCCGGTGGCCTTCCTGCTGGCACTGTTCTTCGTAAGTCAGGGCGTGATTCAGAATTTCGAAGCTTATCAGCACATCACCACGCTGGAAGGTATGCAACAAACGTTGCCTATGGGGCCGGTGGCGTCGCAGGAAGCGATCAAAATGCTGGGCACCAACGGCGGTGGCTTCTTCGGCGCTAACTCGGCGCATCCGTTTGAAAACCCGACAGCGCTGACCAACATGGTGCAGATGCTGGCGATCTTCATCATCCCTTGCGCCCTGTGCTTTGCGTTCGGTCGCGTGGTTGGTGACAACCGTCAGGGCAACGCACTGGTGTGGGCGATGTCGGTGATTTTTGTGGTGTCGGTGGTGGTGGTGATGTACGCCGAATTGCAGGGTAACCCGCACTTCACGGCGCTCGGGGCCAGCAGCAACATCAATATGGAAGGCAAGGAGAGTCGCTTCGGCATTCTCGCCTCAAGCCTGTATGCGGTGGTGACGACGGCAGCCTCCTGTGGCGCGGTCAACGCGATGCACGACTCCTTCACCGCGCTCGGTGGAATGGTGCCGATGTGGCTGATGCAGATTGGTGAAGTGGTATTCGGCGGCGTGGGTTCAGGCCTGTACGGCATGTTGCTGTTCGTTCTGCTGACGGTGTTTATCGCCGGGCTGATGATTGGCCGCACGCCGGAATATCTCGGCAAGAAAATCGACGTTTATGACATGAAGATGACTGCGCTAGCGATCCTGGTCACTCCTACGCTGGTACTGCTCGGCACCGCGCTGGCGCTGGTCACCGATGCAGGTCGCGCGGGTATTCTTAACCCCGGCGCGCACGGTTTTAGCGAAGTGTTGTATGCGGTCTCTTCTGCCGCCAACAACAACGGCAGCGCGTTCGCCGGGCTCAGCGTCAACACGCCGTTCTACAACCTGTTGCTGGCGTTCTGCATGTTCTTTGGCCGCTTTGGCGTGATCCTGCCGGTGCTGGCGATTGCCGGTTCGCTGGTGGCGAAAAAACGTCAGCAGGCAGGCAACGGCACGCTGCCGACCTCCGGTCCGCTGTTTATCGGCCTGCTGGTCGGGACCGTACTGTTAGTCGGTGCGCTGACCTTTATTCCGGCGCTGGCGCTGGGGCCGGTCGCGGAACATCTGCAGGTCTGGTCAGCACAATAATGCTGCGTAATTCGTTGAATTAATGAATATAGAGATTAATAAAATGACTCGTAAACAACGTGCGCTGTTTGAACCACGCCTGATCCGCACTGCCCTGTGGGATGCGGCAAAAAAGCTGGATCCACGCGTTCAGTGGCGCAATCCGGTAATGTTCGTGGTGTATCTGGGCAGTATTCTGACCACGGTTATCTGGCTGGCGATCCTGATGCATCGCACCGACGGCAGCGCCGCCTTTACCGGCAGCGTGTCGCTGTGGCTGTGGTTCACCGTGCTGTTTGCCAACTTTGCCGAAGCCCTGGCGGAAGGCCGCAGTAAGGCGCAGGCGCAGAGCCTGAAAGGCGTGCAGAAAACCAGCTGGGCGAAGAAAATTTATGAACCGCGCCCGGATTCGCCGGTGATTAAAGTCGCGGCGGACGAGCTGCGTAAAGGCGATATGGTGCTGATCGAAGCCGGGGATACCGTGCCGTGCGACGGTGAAGTGCTGGTCGGCGGCGCGTCGGTGGATGAAAGTGCGATCACCGGCGAATCTGCGCCGGTTATCCGCGAATCCGGCGGCGACTTCTCCTCGGTGACCGGCGGGACGCGCGTGCTCTCCGACTGGCTGGTGGTGCAATGTTCCGCCAACCCCGGCGACACTTTCCTCGACCGCATGATTGCCATGGTTGAAGGCGCAAAACGTCGCAAAACACCCAATGAAGTGGCGCTGACTATTTTGCTGGTCGCCCTGACGCTGGTCTTCGTGCTGGCAACCGCCACGCTTTATCCGTTCTCGCTGTTTAGTGTGGACGCCAGTCATGCCGGTATTCCTGTCACCGTGACCGTGCTGGTCGCGCTGCTGGTATGCCTGATCCCGACCACCATTGGCGGTTTACTGTCGGCTATCGGCGTGGCGGGAATGAGCCGCATGCTGGAAGCCAACGTGATTGCCACCAGCGGCCGTGCGGTGGAAGCCGCCGGTGACGTGGATGTGTTGTTGCTGGATAAAACCGGCACCATCACGCTGGGTAACCGCCAGGCATCGCAGTTCCTGCCCGCCCCTCAGGTGACGGAACAGGAACTGGCCGATGCCGCGCAGTTATCTTCGCTGGCCGATGAAACGCCGGAAGGCCGCAGTATCGTGGTGCTGGCAAAACAGCGCTTTAATCTGCGCGAACGCGACATTCATTCGCTCAATGCCACCTTCGTCCCTTTCTCGGCACAAACCCGTATGAGCGGCGTGAACGTCGGCGACCGCAATATCCGTAAAGGCGCGGTAGACGCTATCCGTCGTCATGTGGAATCCAACGGCGGCACGTTCCCGAAAGCCGTCGACGGGCTGGTGGAAACCGTCGCGCGTAAAGGCGGTACGCCGCTGGTGGTGGCCGAAGGCGCGAAAGTGCTGGGTGTGGTCGAACTGAAAGACATTGTTAAAGGCGGCATCAAGGAACGTTTCGCCGAGCTGCGCAAGATGGGCATCAAAACGGTAATGATCACCGGCGATAACCGTCTGACCGCAGCAGCCATTGCCGCCGAAGCGGGCGTCGATGACTTTCTGGCCGAAGCGACGCCGGAAGCCAAACTGGCGCTGATCCGCCAGTACCAGTCGGAAGGCCGTCTGGTGGCCATGACTGGCGACGGCACCAACGACGCCCCGGCGCTGGCACAGGCTGACGTGGCGGTGGCGATGAACTCCGGTACTCAGGCTGCGAAAGAAGCCGGGAACATGGTGGATCTGGATTCCAACCCGACCAAGCTGATTGAAGTGGTGCACATCGGTAAACAGATGCTGATGACCCGCGGCTCGCTGACCACGTTCAGTATCGCCAACGACGTCGCCAAGTATTTTGCCATCATTCCGGCGGCGTTCGCGGCAACTTATCCGCAGCTGAATGCCCTGAACGTGATGCACCTGACCTCACCGTCTTCGGCCATCATGTCGGCAGTTATTTTCAACGCCCTGGTGATTGTGTTCCTGATCCCGCTGGCGCTGAAAGGCGTGAGCTATAAAGCCATGAGCGCCGCATCGCTGTTGCGCCGTAACCTGTGGATTTATGGCGTGGGCGGTCTGCTGGTGCCGTTTGTTGGTATCAAGCTTATCGACATGATCCTGACCGTTTTACACCTGAGCTGATTGATTAAAAGGAAGACCATTATGTCTGTTACACGTATTGCGTATGTTCGCCCGGCTCTGGTGATGACCGTTCTGCTGACGCTGGCCACCGGCGTGGCCTATCCCCTGCTGACCACCGGCGTTTCCGAACTGGTGTTCAGCTCGCAGGCACGGGGTTCACTCATCAATGGCAGCAGCGACAAAGTGATCGGATCGGAGCTTATCGGGCAGAATTTTACCCGCAACGAGTACTTCTGGGGCCGTCCGTCAGTCACGTCCGATTCGCCGTATAACCCGATGGCGTCAGCGGGCAGCAATCTGGCGGCCAGTAATCCGGCGCTGGATCAGGCGGTGAAAGACCGTATCGCGGCGCTGCGTAAAGCCAACCCGCAAAGCTCCGCCACGGTACCTGTCGATTTGGTCACTGCCAGCGGCAGCGGGCTGGATCCGCAGATATCCGTGGAAGCGGCGCAATGGCAGGGGCAGCGCATTGCCACCGCCCGCGGGTTGCCACTGGCGCAAGTGAATAAATTGATTGATGATAATACATCATCACCGCTGATAGGTTACCTCGGCCCGACGGTGGTCAACGTGCTGAAACTCAATCAGGCGCTGGATAAACTGAAAGCCAACTAATGTAGCCAAAATAATTCGGGTCGCAGGAAAGCGGCCCGAAGTATGAAGGATAATATGACAGAAGATAACCGCCCCGACCCTGACAGCTTACTGGCGCTCGCCAATGAGAAGCCGCGCGGGCAACTGAAGGTCTTTTTCGGCGCCTGCGCAGGCGTCGGGAAAACATACGCCATGTTGCAGGAAGCGCAGAGGTTGCGCGCCACCGGTCTCGATGTGCTGGTCGGTGTGGTGGAAACCCACGGGCGGCAGGAAACGCAGGCTCTGTTGCCGGGGCTGACGCTGTTGCCACCCAAACGCATTCACCATCGCGGACGTCAGGTGCAGGAGTTTGACCTCGACGCCGCGCTGGCCCGCCGCCCTGCCCTGATCCTGATGGACGAACTGGCGCACAGCAACGCCGCCGGTTCGCGCCATCCTAAGCGCTGGCAGGATATTGAAGAATTACTCAATGCAGGTATCGACGTTTTTACCACCGTAAACGTTCAGCATCTGGAAAGCCTGAACGACGTGGTCAGCGGCGTGACCGGCATTATCATTCGTGAAACCGTTCCCGATCGTCTGTTTGATGATGCCAGCGAAGTGGTGCTGGTGGATTTACCCCCCGACTCCCTGCGTCAGCGCCTGAAAGAAGGCAAAGTCTATATTCCCGGTCAGGCCGAACGCGCCATCGAGCACTTTTTCCGCAAAGGCAATCTGATTGCCCTGCGCGAACTTTCCCTGCGCCGCACCGCCGATCGCGTTGACGATCAGATGCGGGAATACCGCGACGATCAGGGCGTCAACCGCGTCTGGCACACCCGTGATGCGCTGTTGTTATGCATCGGGCATGGCGGCGGCAACGAAAAACTGGTGCGCGTCGCATCGCGTCTGGCGGCGCGCCTCGGCTGTGTCTGGCACGCTGTTTATGTCGAAACACCGCGTCTGCACCGGTTACCGGAAGGCCAGCGCCGCGCGATTTTACATTCACTGAAACTGGCGCAGGAATTGGGCGCTGAAACTGCCACGCTTTCCGAGCCGCACGAAGAACAGGCGATTTTGCGCTATGCCCGCGAACATCGCCTGGGCAAAATCATGATGGGCCGCCGGCGTGAAAAACGCTGGAAACCCGGCGGCAGCTTTGCCGACAAGCTGGCGGATATCGGCCCGGATCTCGACCTGATTATCGTCGGGCTGGAAGATTCCCCTGCCACGCCGGTACGTAAAGAGCAGGATTCACGTACGTTTGCCGACCGGTTCAGCCGCCAGCTGTGGGGCTGTTCGCTGGCCGTCGCGCTGTGTGCACTGATCACCGTGCTGTCACAGTGGCTCATCCCGGCCTTCGATCAGGCCAACCTGGTGATGGTGTATCTGCTCGGCGTGGTGATCGTCGCACTTTTTTATGGCCGCTGGCCGTCCGTACTGGCGGCGGTGATTAACGTCGTCAGTTTTGACTTATTCTTCGTGCAGCCGCGCGGCTCGCTCGCCGTCACCGACGCGCAGTATCTGGTGACTTTCGGCGTGATGCTGCTGGTCGGTATTCTGATCGGGAATCTCACCGCCGGTGTACGTTATCAGGCGCGTATCGCCCGCCACCGCGAAAAACGCGCACAACATCTGTATGAGATGTCGAAAAGCCTCAGTCAGGCGCTGACGCCGGAAGCCATCGCGCAAACCAGCCGCCACTTTATCTCCTCCAGCCTGCACGCCAAAACCGCCATTCTGCTGCCGCAGGAAAATGGCGAACTGGCGCAGCCTGCCGGAGAAGTCACGTCGATTGTCGTAGACGACGCCATCGCGCGCTGGAGTTTTGATAAGAAACTGCCCGCCGGTGCGGGCACTGATACCCTGCCCGGCGTGCCGTATCAGTTACTGCCGCTGGTGGCGTCCGGGGGATCCTGCGGGCTGCTGGCGGTGGAGCCCACCAATATTCGCCAGCTCTTGGTGCCGGAACAGCAGCGTTTGTTGCAGACCTTTACCGTGCTTATCGCCAATGCCCTCGACCGCCTGCATCTGGCTGCACGTGCGGAATCTGCACGGCTGGAAACCGAGCGCGAGCAGCTGCGCAACTCACTGCTTTCGGCCCTCTCTCACGATTTACGCACGCCGCTCACCGTTCTGTTCGGACAGGCGGAAATCCTGACGCTGGATCTGGCATCGGAAGGCTCGAAGCACGCACCGCAGGCCAGCCAGATCCGCCAGCAGGTGCTGAGCACTACACGGCTGGTGAACAATTTACTGGATATGGCGCGTATTCAGTCGGGCGGGTTTAATCTGCGCAAAGAGTGGCAGTCGGTTGAAGAGATCACCGGCAGCGCGTTACGGATGCTGGAACCGGTGCTGGCGAACGACAATATCAAAATCGATTTACCGCCAGAAATGGTGCTGGTGAACTGCGATGCCAGCCTGATCGAGCGGGTGCTGATCAATCTGCTGGAGAACGCTCATAAATACGCTGGGATCGGCGCAACCATCGGTATCAAAGCCACGCCGCTGGAGGAATGGCTGGAGATCGAAGTCTGGGATAACGGCCCCGGCATTGGGGCGGGAACCGAGCAAAAAATCTTTGAGAAATTCGCACGCGGGAATAAAGAATCGGCCATTCCGGGCGTGGGGTTGGGATTAGCCATTTGTCGTGCCATTATTGAGGTGCACGACGGACGGATCTGGGCAGAAAACGGCCCGAACGGCGGTGCGCGTTTCCGTTTCAGGCTGCCGCTGGAAGCTTTGCCTGATATGGAGAATGACATGGAAAAAGACATCGGCGAGGCCCCGTGACCGCATCCCACATCAATATTTTGATTGTTGAAGACGAAAAAGAAATCCGCCGCTTTGTGCGCACAGCGCTGGAAGCGGAAGGCTTACGGGTGTTTGAAAGTGAAACATTGCAGCGCGGGCTGATTGAGGCCGGCACGCGAAAACCGGATCTGATTATTCTCGATCTCGGTTTACCGGACGGTGACGGCCTGACCTATATTCGCGATTTGCGCCACTGGAGCGCCATCCCGATCATTGTGTTGTCCGCACGCACCCGCGAAGAAGACAAGATTGCCGCGCTGGATGCCGGTGCCGATGATTTTCTCACCAAGCCGTTTGGCGTCGGTGAACTGCTGGCGCGTGTTCGCGTGGCGCTGCGCCGTCAGGCAAACAGCTCGCAGGAAAGCCCGCTGGTGACGTTTTCCGATGTGACTGTCGATCTGATCAACCGCCGCGTTCAGCGTAACGGTGAAGATTGTCATCTGACGCCGATCGAGTTTCGCCTGCTGGCCGAGTTGCTGGCAAACAGCGGCAAAGTCATTACTCAGCGTCAGTTATTGAGCCACGTTTGGGGCCCGAATTACGTCGAACACAGCCATTATCTGCGCATCTACATGGGGCATTTACGCCAGAAACTGGAGGCCGACGCCACCCGTCCGCGTCATCTACTGACGGAAACCGGCGTGGGCTATCGCTTTATGCCGTAGGGGCTTCGGGTGCGTCATTGTCGGTTTTAACGGGCGCAAATTCCGCTTCAATACTTTCTGCCGCCTGCTGCAAAATCGCGCTCACGCGCAGTACCTGCTCCGGTGTTAAATCATCACGCATCATGTTGCCGCGCAGTGCATGTTTCAGGCGATGCATGGTCTCATGAATGCCTTCCGCCAGATTGTTTTCCTTCGGTCGGGTAGCTCCGGCCAGACGGGCAAAGATCACGTCCACCGCATCCTGATGCTGCGCCAGTTCGGTTTTACCGGCTTCGGTTAACTGATAGCTTTTGCGACCATTTCCGGTGGCCACGGCTTCCAGAAAATCTTGTTCTTCCAGCAGGGTCAGCGTCGGATAAATCACCCCCGGACTTGGCACATACAGGCCAGAAGAAGCTTCTTCGATGGCTTTGATCAGCTCATACCCGTGACTCGGTTTCTTGGCCACCAGCGCCAGCAGAACGCGGCGTAAATCACCATGCTCGAACAGACGATGCACACCGCGTTCGCCGCGAGGACCGCCCCGGCGACCTTCGCCACGACCACCGCGACGCGCACGCCCTTCTTCTCCATGCTCTTCACCGCGATGACGTCCGTCACGGCGCAATGCATGACGTTCGCTGTGACCGCTCATGTCTGATTCATGACGGCAATGGCCGCGGTGCCCTTCTTCCCTGCTTGTGTGACCGCGATGACGGCCTTCAAACATTTTGCTAAACATATTTTATGTCCTATTTAGATATATCGAATTATTTCGATATATCTAAACTAGATCGAATTTTAAGATATGGCAAGCGGGAAGACGCATTTAGATATATCTTTTTTGTTTCCTAAATCGCAGACAAAAAAAAGCGCTGAGTAATCAGCGCTTTTGATGAGATGAAGAAACCGGCTTATTTTGCGTCGGCGAGCACTTTGCTGACGATTTCTACGGCTTCTTTCTCGATTTGCTCACGATGTTCTGCACCAAGGAAGCTTTCACAATAGATTTTGTAGGCTTCTTCTGTACCGGACGGACGTGCCGCGAACCAGCCGTTTTTGGTCATCACTTTCAGACCGCCGATCGATGCGCCGTTACCCGGTGCATTGGTCAGACGGGCGGTGATCGGGTCACCGGCCAGCGTGTCGGCTTTCACCTGCTCAGGGGAAAGTTTAGACAGCGCGGCTTTCTGAGCGTGAGTCGCAGGCGCCTGGATGCGGTTGTAGCTTGGCGCACCAAAGCGGGCGGCCAGTTCGTTGTAATGTTCCTGCGGATTCTTGCCGGTCACTGCGGTAATTTCCGCGGCCAGCAGGCACATGATGATGCCGTCTTTGTCGGTCGACCACGGTGTACCGTCGAAACGCAGGAAAGAAGCCCCTGCACTTTCTTCGCCACCAAAACCGAAGCTGCCGTCAAACAGACCATCAACGAACCATTTGAAACCGACCGGTACTTCAACCAGTTTACGCCCCAAATCTTCGACAACGCGGTCAATCATTGCGCTTGAAACCAGCGTTTTACCGACGGCGACGTCTTTGCCCCACTGCGGACGATGCTGGAACAGATACTGAATCGCCACGGCCAGATAATGGTTAGGGTTCATCAGACCAGCAGGCGTCACGATACCGTGGCGGTCGTAGTCAGGGTCATTGGCAAAGGCCAGATCGAATTTATCACGCAGCGCCAGCAAACCGGCCATTGCGGATTCAGACGAGCAGTCCATGCGGATCACGCCGTCGTGGTCGAGATGCATGAAACGGAAAGTCTGATCGACGTGATCGTTTACCAGCGTCAGATCCAGTTTGTAATGCTCAGCGATACGCTTCCAGTATTCGATACCGGAGCCACCGAGCGGATCCACACCCAGCTTCAGACCGGCTTTCTGAATCGCGGCCATGTCGACGATTTCGGTCAGGCCTTCGATAAACGGCTGAACCAAATCCTGTTCGACCAGATGACCGCTTTTCCACGCCTGATCCAGAGACTGACGCTTCACGCCGGAAAGCTTCGCGGCCAGCAGAGCGTTGGCACGTTTCTCGATAACCGACGTCAGATTGGTATCTGCCGGGCCGCCGTTGGTCGGGTTATATTTGATGCCGCCATCTTCCGGTGGGTTGTGCGACGGGGTAATGACGATGCCATCAGCCAGTGCGCCACCCTTGCGGTTGTGAGTCAGGATAGCGTGAGACACCGCCGGAGTTGGGGTGAAACCGTTGTTTTCCTGCACGATGACGTCAACGCCGTTGGCCGTCAGCACTTCCAGCACAGAGATAAATGCCGGTTCGGACAATGCATGGGTATCTTTCCCCACGTAGCACGGACCGGTAGTGCCCTGCTCTTTGCGCACTTCGGCAATCGCCTGAGCAATCGCCAGAATGTGCGCTTCATTAAAGCTGTGACGCAACGAACTACCGCGATGGCCGGAGGTCCCGAATTTCACCGCATGCGCGGTATTTTGTGGGTCCGGTTGCAGAACGTAATATTGTGACGTTAACTGCGCCACATTGATCAAATCGCTTTGCTGAGCAGGTTGCCCTGCACGGGGGTGATTAGCCACTGGCGCTTCTCCCTGACGCTGAAATTAGAGGGTGCCGCACACTTTGTCAGTCAGTTCCGCCGGGAACTGCATGAGCTGCATGATGTGTTCGATCATGCTGCGTTTGCGACCTGTGTTGGTATTCGTGATAACCCAATACGGCGTTCCTGGAACGTGTTTAGGCTTGGTATGGATGCCGTTTTGCAGCAGTGTTTGCTGGTCACCGGCAAAATAAGTGCGCGTGCGGCCGGTCAAAGAGTCGGTCGCAGCAGCAAATTCTTTCGCGTTCAGGCTGTACAAGGTCGACAGAATCAGCATAAAGCGATTCACCGCCTTGGTCTGCTCGGCGTATTCATCGGAAAGCAGCAGTTCGCGAACGGCGCGGACTTTATCACGCGACGTCGGTGCCGCAACGGCAGCCGGTTTTTCCTGAACGACTGTGCCCGGAATGTTAGCCGCTGGCGCGGCAGGAGCGGTCTGACCGGCAGTAAACTTCAACATACGGCGCAAAATATCAGACGCACTTTCACCGATAGCTTGTGTGTGGCTGGCAATGTAGCGGTAGAGTTCTTCGTCAACCTCAATAGTTTTCATCTTTATCCAGTACTGTTTTTCTACTTAATTTGTTCAAAAGGATTATACAAATTTCTACGCGTTTACAAACAGGGAATCGTGCCGCGAAGCAAAAAGCAGAATTATTACCTTTCGCTGCATGCTGGCCCCGGCCTGTTCTTCTCCACGTAGTAAAATCCCGCTCAGGCATCTGGCAGAAAACTTTCTGTTTTAAAAATTATCCGCCACTCATGATAACCTAATGAGATTGTTTATCTGTATGAACTTCGCCATGAAATTACATTATCGCCTGCAAGAACCTGAAGTCTCTGGCAGCACAGCCCTGCCGGTTTTGTTAATCCACGGTTTGTTCGGAACCCTCGATAATCTGGGGGTTCTGGCCCGCGACCTGAAACAAGAGCATAGAGTGTTGCAGGTAGATTTGCGTAATCACGGCCAGTCCGGGCGCTCGCAAGAGATGTCCTACGCCGCGATGGCGCAGGATTTGGTGGAAACGTTAGAAGAAGTCGGTTTCCAAAAAATCATCGTTATCGGCCACTCCATGGGCGGAAAAGCCGCGATGGCGCTGACGGCGCTTATCCCGGATCGCATCGAAAAGCTGATCGCCATTGATATCGCCCCTGTGGATTATCACACCCGCCGCCACGACGAAATTTTTGCTGCGATCAATGCCGTGACCGCCGCCGGTGCGCGCGATCGCACGTCCGCCACCGCCTCCATGCAAGAGCATATAAAGGAAGACGGCGTGATCCAGTTTCTGCTGAAATCATTCCAGCAGGGAGAATGGCGTTTCAACGTGCCGGTTTTGATGAGTGAATACGAAACGATTATCGGCTGGGAGAACGTGCCCGCGTGGGATCACCCGGCGTTATTCATTCGCGGCGGCCTGTCGCCGTATGTGCAGGACGCCTACCGTGAAGATATCGCCCGCCAGTTCCCACAGGCAAAAGCCTATGTGGTCGCCGGAACCGGTCACTGGGTTCACGCGGAAAAACCTGACGCCGTACTGCGCGCTGTGCATCGATTCATCGATTCGCCTGAGGTTTAACATCCTGGGGATAAATTGTGCAAAAAGTCTGCACAACTTCAGAAGTTATCATGAAATCAGGGCAATCAGGCGTTGTGAACTCCTGGCGCGCTAGGGTATGATTGCGCGCTATAATTTTGCCGCCCCGTTTCGCTCAGGTTGAGTGGCGGGGGGTGAATTGGGTCAGGGTTTCTTAGCCCGTAATGTGTGAAACGCTCGTCAGGAATCGGCTTGCCGTTTTCCGATGTAAAAACTTCCCTGGTTGTACCGCTACCTATGGCAAAAGAACAACTGGATCGCACGACGATTGATCTGTTCGCAGATGACCGCCGTCCGGGGCGTCCAAAAACTAATCCGCTATCCCGTGATGAACAGCTCAGGATCAACAAGCGCAACCAGTTACGCCGCGATAAAGCGAGCGGTCTGCGTCGCGTCGAGCTGAAAATGAACGCCGATGCTGTTGATACACTCAATAAGCTGGCAGAAGAACGCAATATCAGTCGTAGCGAATTGATTGAAGAGATGCTGCTGGCGCATCTTAACGGTCATGAAGGCTGATTGAAAACGGGTAACCTTCTCAGGCTACCCGTTTGTTTTTTCTCTTTATACTGCTCAATATTTTACTTCACTGCATCACTCAGAACGTTTCCCAGTTTTCCGAACTTTTCGCAGAAATCATTCCCGTATCAGGCCGTAATAACGGCGCAGAAATCATCCCCGCAGGTTTTGACCCGACGCGCGTAACGTTGTCTCGCAGTTTGAACGTCGCAACGGCGTTATTGAGCAACGCGGCCTGCTCTTCCAGAGAAACGGCGGCCTGAGATGCCTGTTCCACCAGCGAGGCGTTTTGCTGTGTAACGCTGTCCATCTGCGTGACGGCTACGGCTACCTGACTGATACCTTTGCTTTGCTCATCGGACGCAGACGCGATTTCCGCCATGATATCGGTGACATGCGTAATCGAACGCACCACTTCGTCCATGGTCTGCCCCGCGTTTTCCACCAGTTTGGATCCGCTATCAACGCGGGAAACCGATTCACTGATAAGCTGCTCAATCTCTTTCGCTGCCTGCGCACTGCGCTGTGCCAGATTGCGCACTTCGCTGGCGACGACGGCAAATCCGCGCCCCTGTTCGCCTGCGCGTGCGGCTTCTACCGCGGCATTCAGCGCCAGAATGTTAGTCTGGAAAGCGATGCTGTTGATGACGGACGTTATCTCAGCAATCTTTTTCGAACTGCCGGAAATATCTTTCATGGTGCTGACAACGTCGGCCACAATGTTACCGCCTTTGCGGGCGGTGCCGGACGCTTCAATCACCAGCTGGCTGGCGTGATGGGCGTTGTCGGCGTTGTGTTTCACCGTTGCGGTCAGTTCTTCCATGCTGGCCGCCGTTTCTTCCAGCGCCGAGGCCTGCTCTTCCGTACGCGAAGAGAGATCGTTATTACCGGCAGAAATCTCAGAAGCCCCCTGATAGATGTTGTTGGTACAGTTGCGGATGGTTTGCACCGTGTTTACCAGACTGGCCTGCATGATGTTGAGTAACGGGATCAGCTTACCGGCACAGTTTTTACCAAACTCTTCCATGTGATTTGTCAGGTCACCGCTGGCAATCAGTGCAAACTGATCGCGGATCTTATCCAGCGGTTTCACCAGCGCCATCACCAGATAACGATCGGTCAGCAGTAAAATTATCAGGCCGATAATAAATGCGGTGATCTGAATCACTTTGCTGACGTAGGTCAGGTGGTTAGATTCCGTTTGTGCCGTGCTGAAATCCACCGCAATCTGGTTGCTGACTTTTTGCATTGCCGCGCCAAAATCACGGCTCAGTGGCGGAACGGTGGCGTTCGCTAACTGATTGTACACATCGATATTTTTGCTGCTGGCAGCCTCAAACAACGGGGTGACACCCTGGGCAACGAGACTCTCCCAGCTGGCAAGCAACTCCTGAACTGCAGATTCTTCCAGGCCCGGATGTGCCGCGGCTTTAAATCCCGCCAGAGCCTGAGTCAGGCCATCGAGAGACTGTTTTGCGGTATCAAAAATTTCCGGCCCTTTGGTCGGATCGGCCTGAAGCTGCGAGACGGCTCGGCTCAAGCGGGTGACGGTGCGAAAATACTGATCATTTCCTTTGCTGATCAGCGCCATATTGTTGACGAGTTCGGAACTGTTCCTGGTGTTTTGGGTCAGTGTGTTAAGCGAGTTGACGGTGTAAAGCGATACACCGGCCCACATGACGCAAAAAACGCCAAGAATGATTAATAAAGCGGTCCTGATGGTAATGTTTTTCAAAAACTGCAC
This sequence comes from Rahnella inusitata, assembly GCF_003263515.1. Classification (GTDB taxonomy): domain Bacteria; phylum Pseudomonadota; class Gammaproteobacteria; order Enterobacterales; family Enterobacteriaceae; genus Rahnella; species Rahnella inusitata. The sequence continues at coordinate 44,660 of NZ_JYDE01000042.1, forward strand.
GATATGCCTCTCTCGAAACATGACTGTTTCTGGTCTGAGGATTGAGGGGGATGCGGAGAATCAAGACACGTAACCAGCGGACGGGTGCCTCTGGACATGTTTGAACACCTCTCCGGGCATCGATTTCTTTATTATGTTGAGATTGCTCTCGCATCATCTATCGGCTGGACGTGCTTAAACTTAAGGAGTGTGTCGGATTATTTCTTCACTTTGCTTTTAACCTCAATAACTTTGAGGTTAAAGACAGACTTTCAAAAGACACGAAGGCGATAACACTTAAAAAGTTTGGCCGATAAACTTATTCGTCAGTTAAGAAGGCGAGCGGAAGCATATTCTCCGCCCCGCGAGTTTGCTATTATCAGCGTTATTATTGCCTGCAATGCAGGGCTTATCATTGAGAACAAGAGGTTAGACATCTTATGGCCGTAGTAGGAATCTTCTTTGGATCCGATACAGGTAACACCGAAAACATCGCAAAAATGATCCAGAAACAACTGGGTAAAGATGTTGCTGAGGTGCATGACATTGCGAAGAGCAGCAAAGAGGATCTGGAAAAATTCGATATCTTGCTGATCGGTATTCCAACCTGGTATTACGGTGAAGCCCAGTGTGACTGGGATGACTTCTTCCCAAGCCTGGAAGAGATCGACTTCGAAGGTAAGCTGGTTGCGCTGTTTGGCTGTGGCGATCAGGAAGACTATGCAGAATATTTCTGTGACGCACTGGGCACCGTGCGCGACATCATTGAGCCACGCGGCGCGGTGATTGTGGGTCACTGGCCAACAGAAGGCTATCATTTCGAAGCCTCTAAAGGTCTGGCCGATGATAAACACTTCATCGGACTGGCGATTGACGAAGACCGTCAGCCTGAATTAACCAATGAGCGCGTTGATGCGTGGGTTAAGCAAATTACAGAAGAATTAAGCCTTTCAGAAATTATTGGCTAAAAACCCTGTTGGCCCTGAGGATTTATTCTACAATTGAAGGGCCAAACTATTACTGAAATTAACAATTTAGCCACAACAAAATTGTTACTTTCAGTAGTATCAAGGTACACTGAGTTCATCTGTTTTTTCTATCGATCAAGTCGTTGCATTCTCTGATGTGACCGGCATTTAGTGATCTTTATTAACAGGCAATCGTTTAGGGGATCGGCACACTTCCGTTAAACGAAGGATCCTAAACGAACAATTTTGTGCCGCTGATGCCACAGGCTCCATGCCTCAACTTGATTAGCACATAGTAACAGGACTGAATCCGCATGACTGACAACAACACCGCACTGAAGAAAGCCGGCTTAAAAGTCACGCTTCCGCGCCTTAAAATCCTGGAAGTGCTGCAAGCGCCGGAAGGTCATCACGTGAGTGCGGAAGATCTGTACAAACAACTGATTGATATGGGTGAAGAGATTGGTCTGGCGACGGTTTACCGTGTTCTGAACCAGTTTGATGACGCCGGTATCGTAACGCGTCATAACTTCGAAGGCGGCAAATCCGTATTCGAACTGACCCAGCAACATCACCATGACCACCTGATCTGTTTAGATTGTGGCCGCGTGATTGAATTCCGCGACGAATATATCGAAGGTCGTCAGCGTGAAATCGCTAAGAAACATGGTATCAAACTGACCAACCACAGCCTGTACTTGTACGGCCACTGTGAAGCAGGCGATTGCCGCGAAGATGATTCTTTGCACAATGATAAACCCGCGCAGTAATCTGCCCGGTTCGGCGAAGTTGCCGTTAACGTAAAGCCTTAACTAACCGCTGAAAAGCGGTTTTTTTTGGCCTGAGCGCTGAACATCAGATATAAAAAACCCCGGAGAACCGGGGTTTCGTTTTTTTAGCCTCAGGCGGTTTCGCTTAAAGCTTATCGGTCACCGGCTCTGCGCGGCGAAAGCCTGCACCCTCGGCAGAGGCTGGGCGTATCCAGACATCACCGGTAATTTGCGGTTTTGGCGTATCATCATAATGATGCCAGTGCGTTGAGTCTGAATTTTTTCCATCTCCAACCTCATCCTTAATTCGTGGGTTTAGGTGAATTATTCGCTCTGATTTCCTGCCAGATTTTGCCGCAGTCGTCGGCGTAAGCCTGGCCGTCCCCGGTTTTACGCGCGGTAAGGCAGCGCTGGTAATCCACCACGCGCACTGTTTCCTGTTCGGCAAATTGCTTGTGCGCTTTTTCCTGTTTCAGGACGTCAAGAACCGTCTGGCACGAGGCTATTTTGTCCGGCGATCCTTCCGCCTTGTTGATACAGACGCTGTAGGCATCACGCAATTTGGTGTCTTCTTTTTGCGCCGTTGTCGGAGCACAGCCTGCAAGGAAAACGGAAGTAACAACGATCATTAGTAATTTATTCATCGACATGGCGACCTCAGAAAATAGTGAATGGAGCGATAACGATGAATTTGACGTCTTTTTCATCCTGGAAGATGTTGCCGTAACCACCGCCCCAGCTCGGGATATCCGAATGGTTGTCGTACTGGGTGTAATGCAGTTTGAACAGCGTGCCTTTGGCGCGGCCTTCCTGAATGGTGTACAGCGCGTCCAGACTCCAGGCGCTCTCTTTCAGGCGCTGGCTCTGGTCATAAGCCGCATTGGTGCTTGGCTTGGCGTCCCATGCGTAAACGTAAGAACCGCCCACCGCGAAGCCCGGCAGATCCCATTTCGCCAGATCGTATAACACCCCGGCATAGACCGCTTTTTCACCGTTGGCGTTGAAGTCAGAACGGTTATCCCACCACACGTCAAGACGACCGTTAGATGAGGAATAAGTCGGTGTCATACGCTGCAGGAAATACCCCTGATTCCCTTCTGCCTTGACCATCGTCCCTTCAAGACGCCAGTTGAACTGGCCTGTGGTGTAGCCGAATGTCAGTGCCTGCAACCAGGCGAGACCGTCATACAAACTGTTCGGATCGTTCTTGTCGCTGATGCGGTCTTCCGCACCGTAGAACTGGTAGCTGGTGGTCAGCGGATTGCCCAGCAGATCGACCTTATAGGACGCTTTGGCAAAGTACTGATCGACGTAGCTTTCCGCTTCGCCATAGGCCGCTTCGAGGACGAAATCATTTTTAAAATCATATTTCGCGCCGAGGGAATGAATGTAGGAGACACCGGTTTTCTTGTCATTCTGGCGGAAATCATCCATTTCCAGATGCCACGGCGATTTGTATTCGTCCGCCCACATGTAAGAGAAACTCAGCTCGCCCGGTTCGCCGAAATCATGTTTATAACCGGCTTCCGCGCCGCGATAGGTGCCCGGCATGAAGCTCCAGTGCGGAGCGATCAGCGTCTGCCCGGTAGGCTGGATGTAACCCGCATGTCCCCAGAAACCGCCATATTTAAATTTACCCGCGGCTTTGTACAGGCTGACCCCGCCCTTATCGCCGGAGTAATCTTCGTCGTAGGCGTGGTTTTTGGAAGAGAACGCGATTTCGTTCGGGTGCCCGCTGTCGCTGGCTTCAGCCAGCTCAATCGCAGTAAAAGCTGCGACGTCGATACCGAACATATCCCACGCATAACCGGAGGAGAAATCCAGATTCAGGTTGGCGGTGGAGTGAGAAAGGTTAGTGGCATATTTATCGTAATCAGGGTTGTTGACCGTAACTTTCGAGCCATCAGGTCGGGTTTCTTCTTTAGTCTTATTCAGATCTTTGCGATCACGCTCGCGCTGCCAGTAATAAACTCCGCCAGTCAGCGTGGAATCATCAATAAAGCCTTCCGCTCTGACTTCCTGAGAAAAAGTCATTCCGCCACCCAGTAAGGTGCCAGCCAGAGTGTACATCACAGGTTTCAGATAAGCCGATCCCCTGCCCCGGTTAAGGTGCTTGTGCATAGAAATTCCTCATTTTGACTAAAAAAGATGGTGCAAAACCCAAACGGGTATTAAAAGCGGCCGCCAGAGGCGTAACCGTAAAAAGCAGGTTAAGAGTATTTTTCGCGACGCGAATTATCAATGAGTAATTAATCATTGTTCTCTGAAGTATGACAAAGTGCACATAAAGATGAAAAAGTGTAACAGAAACGACTCAGGAGGGATTAAACAGCCAAAAAACACTAAATAACCAGAATTTCAGAGAGTTAAAATAAATAACCACATACTTTACACGTTTCAGCATTCATAAAGTGGTTAAATCAGGGAGCTAAAAAGTGACCATCAAAAACACATTAATTCGCGATGAAAATCAAACACACCATTTTCCAGACATAAAAAAACGCAGCCGAAGCTGCGTTGAGTCAGACGTGATATTTCAGTCAGGCGACGGGTTTGCTTTCCCAGGTGTCGCGAAGGCCGACGGTGCGGTTGAACACCAGATGCTCAGCACTTGAATAGCGGCTGTCGGCACAGAAGTAACCTTCACGTTCGAACTGCACACTGACTTCTGCCTGAGCAGCGGCCAGAGACGGCTCAACGAAGCCCTGAGCAATCACCAGAGATTCCGGGTTGATGGTGGTCAGGAAATCTTCAGCCTGGCCAGGGTTCGCAACGCTGAACAGACGGTCATACAGGCGAAATTCTGCCGGTTTACCTTCAGAAGCAGAAACCCAGTGAATCACGCCTTTCACCTTACGGCCATCTGCGGGATCTTTGCTCAGCGTATCGATATCGTAAGAACAGAAGATGGTGGTGATATTCCCTTCCGCGTCTTTCTCGATGTGTTCCGCTTTGATCACATACGCATTGCGCAGGCGAACTTCTTTGCCCAGCACCAGACGTTTGTACTGTTTGTTCGCTTCTTCGCGGAAATCAGCCTGATCGATGTAAATCTCACGGGTGAACGGCACTTCGCGGGTACCCATTTCCGGCTTGCTCGGATGATTCGGCATTTTCACCATTTGCACGTCATCACCGGTGAAGTTCTCAATGACCACTTTAACCGGGTTAATAACGGCCATGGCGCGCGGTGCGTTTTCGTTCAGATCGTCACGAATACAGGATTCCAGCGCCATCATTTCAACGTTGTTGTCCTGCTTGGTCACGCCGATACGACGGCAGAATTCGCGGATAGACGCAGCGGTATAACCACGGCGACGCAGACCGGAAACAGTCGGCATACGCGGATCGTCCCAACCTTCTACAATCTTATCCGTCACCAGCAGGTTCAGCTTACGCTTGGACATGATGGAGTATTCAAGATTCAGACGGGAGAACTCATACTGACGCGGATGGCATGGAATAGTGATGTTATCCAGTACCCAGTCGTACAGACGGCGGTTGTCCTGGAATTCCAGCGTACACAGTGAATGTGTGATTCCTTCCAGCGCATCGGAAATGCAGTGAGTGAAATCGTACATCGGGTAGATGCACCATTTTGTGCCAGTCTGATGATGTTCGGCAAACTTAATACGGTAGATGACCGGATCGCGCATCACGAAGAATGGCGACGCCATATCGATTTTGGCACGCAGGCAAGCGGCACCTTCGGCGAATTCACCGTTACGCATTTTTTCGAACAGCGCGATATTTTCTTCCACACTGCGATCGCGATACGGGCTGTTTTTGCCCGGTGCGGTCAGCGAACCACGGTATTCGCGAATTTGATCGGGAGACAGTTCGTCAACGTACGCCAGACCTTTGTTGATTAGCTCCAGCGCGTATGCGTGCAGTTGATCGAAATAGTCTGAGGAGTAGTGAATATCACCGCTCCAGTCGAAGCCCAGCCACTGGACGTCGTGTTTGATCGACTCAACGAATTCGATGTCTTCTTTTGCCGGGTTAGTATCGTCAAAACGCAGATTGCACTGACCCTGGTAGTCTTGCGCAATGCCGAAATTCAGGCAGATAGACTTCGCATGGCCGATATGCAAATAGCCATTAGGCTCAGGCGGGAAACGGGTGTGAACGGTATTGTGTTTCCCGGTCGCCAGATCTTCATCAATAATCTGACGGATAAAATTTGTTGGGCGGGCTTCAGCCTCACTCATTGTGCAATTCCTCTACGCAACATTGACTCTACGGATAACCGCTTATGTTCCAACAAGCCACGTCGGGAAACAACCGTTAGTTGCATAAAATCGTGGTTATCCCTTTACGGGCTGTCCGAAAACAATAAAAAACGGGAAGAGATCGCTCTCTTCCCGTTCTGACTGTCTTTACTAAACAGTGTTTACTTAAACCTTATCACTCAGACAAAAAGATTATTTGCCCTGGATATCGAACAGTTTAGTCTGTCCGGCCACCACGGAACCGCTCGCCAGAGAAACAACACCGGTGTAATCATCGATATTGCTGACCACAACCGGGCTTATCATTGAGCGCGCGTTGGCGTTCAGATAATCCAGATCCAGTTCCAGAACAGGCTGACCGGCAGTCACTGTCGCACCCTCTTCGACCAGGCGGGTAAAGCCCTTACCATTAAGCGTGACGGTATCAATCCCCATGTGAACCACCACTTCAGCACCAGAAACGGTTTCCAGGCAGAAAGCATGATTGGTATTGAAGATTTTAACGATAGTACCCGCAGCAGGCGAGACTACGGTTTTACCGGTCGGGCGGATCGCAACGCCGTCACCGACAGCTTTGCTGGCGAAGGCTTCATCAGGTACTTGATCCAGCGCCACAACATCACCCGTTACCGGAGACACCAGCGTTTCCACCACGGTTTTCAACGTGTTTGGCACAGCCTGTGGAGCAGCTTTAGTGGTCACTACCGGCGCAGCCGTTGCCACACCTGCGGCAACCGGGCCACGTGCAATCACTTTCTTCATAGCATCTGCCAGAGATTCGGCTTTTGCACCAACGATAACCTGAATGCTTTGTTTATTCAGACGAACGATACCGGATGCGCCAAGACGTTTACACGCTGCGTCATCCACGGTGCCGGCATCTTTCACGTTCAGACGCAGACGGGTAATACAGGCATCAATGCCTTTGAAGTTGTCAGACCCACCCAGTGCACCAATGTAGCTCAGCGCCAGCTGGTTCAGGCCTTCTTCTGTATTGCTGTTCGCTTCCGGCGCGCCCATGTTTTCAATGTCGTCTTCACGACCCGGCGTTTTCAGGTTGAACATGCGGATAATCACGCTGAACAGAACGAAGTAGATGATGAAGAACACAACGCCCATCACCAGTAACATCCAGACGTTTTTACTTGCCGCTGGCAGGTTGTACATCAACGCGTAGTCGATGGCACCCGCAGAGAAGGAGAAGCCTGCGTGAATACCCAGAGCCGTTGCGACGTACAGGCTGATCCCGGTCAGGATGGCGTGCACTAAATAGAGCAGCGGAGCGAGGAACATGAACAGGAATTCTAATGGCTCGGTCACACCAGTCAGGAACGCGGTCACTGCTACGGAAACCAACATACCCCCGACCAATGGACGACGTTCTTTAGGCGCTGCGAAATACATGGCAAATGCCGCACCAGGCAGACCGAACATCATGATTGGGAAGAAGCCGGACATGAACATCCCCGCCGTGCCGTCACCCGCGTAGAAGCGGTTGATGTCACCGTGGAACACAGTACCGGCAGCATTGGTGAAATCACCAATCTGGAACCATGCGATGGTGTTCAGAACCTGATGCAGACCGGTTGGGATCAACAGACGGTTTACGAAACCGAAGATGCCCGCACCGAATGCGCCAGCGCCCACGATCCACTCACCACCGGCGCGGATTGCATCCTGCACCGGAGGCCAGATGTAACCAAAGATAGCGGCAAGAACCAGACAGAAGAAGCCGGTTGCGATAGGAACGAAACGTTTCCCACCGAAGAAGCTCAGGAAGTCAGGCAGTTTAATATCAGACCAGCGGTTGTAGACCATACCGCCGACCAGACCGGTGATGATACCCGCCAGAACACCCATATTAACGGCCGGGTTGATGGTGATCATCGCTTTGGTCAGGATGAAGTAACCGATACCGCCGGCTAAAGCAGCCGCACCTGCGTTGTCTTTAGACCAGCTCGACGCCACACCGATAGCGAAGATTAATGCGAGGTTATCGAAAATCCCGCCACCGGCTTGCGCGATGAAAGGCATGTTAAGAAGATCAGGCTGTCCGAAGCGCAGCAATAACGCAGCGACCGGTAGTACGGCTATAGGCAGCTGTAGCGCTCTGCCTAAACGCTGAAAGAATCCAAGAATATTCACATTTCCCCCTATCCGCCGTCAGGCGAATCACCTAAGTAGTTTAATTAGTATGGTTACTACCTTTACTCTTTACTGTTCCGATTTAACCGACTGCACTGCGAGTGTAAAAAGATTATTTCGTATCGCAAATTAAAACCTCTCTTTTTGTGATAATTGTCACCAAAAAGAGGTGATAACATGCCATCAGACTGGTCAACACACAAAACTTATTTTATTATTAAAAAAATCTAGACGGTATTGTGCCAGCCATAAACTTTCACGGTGGTTTACGCTTAACAAGACCGCCTTTGAACCGAAGAACTTTGCTTGAGCTTTGTCTACGTATATCCGAAGTCATCCGTTGCGACTAAGGGTATAAACAGTATATTCAATATTCTGAAACTAGAGGTACGTGATGAGACTGATTCCTTTAAACACCACCACTGAAGTTGGCAAATGGGCTGCACGACATATCGTTGAACGCATCAATGCCTTCAAACCGACTGCCGAACGTCCTTTCATTCTGGGCCTTCCTACCGGTGGCACCCCGCTTGAAGCTTACAAACACCTTATCGCCATGCATAAAGCAGGCCAGGTTAGCTTCAAAAACGTCGTGACCTTTAACATGGATGAATATGTTGGCCTGCCACAGGAACACCCTGAGAGCTATCATACCTTCATGTACAAAAACTTCTTTGATCACGTTGATATCCCAAGCGAAAATATCAACCTGCTGAATGGTAATGCGCCAGATATCGACGAAGAATGTCGCCAGTACGAAGCAAAAATTAAATCCTACGGCAAAATTAACCTGTTTATGGGTGGCGTGGGTAACGACGGTCACATTGCTTTCAATGAACCCGCTTCTTCGCTGGCTTCCCGTACGCGTATCAAAACGCTGACGCACGAAACCCGTATCGCGAACTCCCGTTTCTTCGACAACGATGTGTCTCAGGTGCCAAAATACGCCCTGACCGTTGGCGTGGGTACGCTGCTGGATGCAGAAGAAGTGATGATTCTGGTTACCGGTCACGCGAAAGCGCAGGCTCTGGAAGCGGCAGTTGAAGGCAACATTAACCACATGTGGACCATCAGCTGTCTGCAACTGCACGCTAAAGCCGTGATGGTGTGTGACGAACCGTCCACCATGGAACTGAAAGTCAAAACTGTGAAATATTTCCGCGAGTTAGAAGCGGAAAACATGAAGAATCTTTAATTTAAAATTATGCCCAAAGCCAGTCACGCTACGTCAAGGCGGCACGAAGCAAATCTCCGGGAGCTTACGCAAGTCAGTGACCGGAGTGAGGCAGCCAACGCAGCAGCAGCGTGACTGGAGAAGGGCGAACGTACTAGGGGGCATGATGTACGCATTAATTAATGGTCGGATTTATACCGGTCACGACGTTCTGGATAACCACGCGGTGGTGATTGCCGATGGCAAAATCGAACGTGTTTGTCCGGTCAGCGAACTGCCGGCAAATGTGGAAACCCGCAGTCTGGACGGTGCCATTCTTGCCCCCGGATTTATCGATCTGCAACTGAACGGTTGCGGTGGCGTGCAGTTTAACGATTCTCTGGAAGCTATTTCCGTAGAAACGTTAGAAATCATGCAGAAAGCCAATGAAAAATCCGGCTGTACCAGTTTCCTGCCGACGCTGATCACCTGTAGCGATGACTACATGAAACACGGTATCAGCGTCATGCGCACCTATCTGGAAAAATATCCTAATCAGGCGCTGGGTCTGCACCTCGAAGGGCCGTACCTGAGCCCGGTGAAAAAAGGCACCCACAATCCGGCCTTTATCCGCCTGCCGGACAGCGCGATGATTGATTTCCTGTGTGCCAACGCTGAGGTGATTACCCAACTCACCCTCGCGCCCGAGCAGGTCGATGCAAAATACATTCGCCAGCTGCGTGATGCAGGCATTGTGGTGTCAGCGGGTCATTCCAACTCAACCTATGAGCAGGCGCGCGCAGGTTTTGCCGCCGGGATCTCGTTTGCTACGCACCTTTATAATGCAATGCCTGCCATTACCGGCCGCCAGCCTGGCCTGATTGGTGCAATTTTCGATACACCAGAAGTCTATACCGGCGTTATCGCCGACGGGCTGCACGTGGATTGGGCAAATATCCGCAACGCGAAAAAACTGAAAGGCGACAAGCTGGTGCTGGTCACTGACGCCACAGCGCCTGCCGGGGCAAATATTGATGAGTTCATTTTTGCCGGTAAAACAATATACTACCGTGATGGACTCTGTGTGGACGAAAACGGAACACTGAGCGGCTCAGCGCTGACCATGATCGAAGCGGTACAAAACAGTGTCGAACATGTCGGAATCGCTCTGGATGAAACGCTGCGTATGGCATCGCTTTATCCGGCACGCGCGATTGGTTTCGATGACCGCTTAGGCAGCATCGAAGCAGGTAAAGTCGCCAACCTCACCGCGTTCACTCATGATTTTAAAATCACAAAAACTATCGTTAACGGTGACGAAGTTTAATTGAGCGGATAAAAGTATTGATGACAACTGGCGGACAGCAGGCACAAATCGGCAACGTTGATCTGGTTAAGCAGTTAAACGGCGCGGCGGTTTACCGCCTGATTGATCAACAGGGGCCCATTTCGCGCATTCAGATTGCCGACGTGAGCCAGCTCGCGCCCGCCAGTGTTACCAAAATTACCCGACAGTTACTTGAGCGCGGCCTGATTAAAGAGGTGGAGCAACAGGCGTCCACCGGGGGCCGTCGCGCAATTTCAATCATCACCGAAGCCCGCCCCTTTCATACCATTGCTGTGCGCCTGGGTCGCCATGATGCGACCATCACGCTCTATGATCTGAGCGCCAAATCACTGGCCGAACAACATTACGCCCTGCCGGAACGCACTCAGGAAACGCTGGAGAACGCGCTGTTTGAGTCGATCGCGCAATTTATCGAGCTGAACCAACGCAAAATTCGCGAGCTGATTGCCATTTCCGTCATCCTTCCTGGCTTAGTTGATCCGAATAAAGGCATCGTTCGCTACATGCCGCACATCAGCGTGGGTGCGTGGAAATTAGTGGATGCACTGGAAGCCCGGTTCAAAGTGACCAGTTTTGTCGGCCACGATATCCGCAGTCTGGCTCTCGCCGAGCACTACTTCGGTGCAACCCGCGACTGTCAGGACTCTATTTTGGTTCGTTTACATCGCGGAACCGGTGCCGGGATTATCGTTAACGGACAGATATTCCTCGGCAGTAACGGCAACGTCGGTGAGATCGGACACATTCAGATAGACCCGTTGGGCGAGCGCTGCCATTGCGGGAATTTCGGTTGTCTGGAAACCGTTGCCGCTAATGCCGCCATTGAAAACCGCGTGCGTCATCTGCTGACCCAGGGCTATGCCAGCAAGCTCAGCCTCAATGACTGTTCGATTACCGCCATTTGCAAAGCGGCGAACCGCCATGATGCGCTGGCCACGGAAGTCATCGACCATGTCGGGCGTCAGTTAGGCAAAGCGGTATCTATAGCCATCAACCTGTTTAATCCGCAGAAAGTGGTGATCGCCGGTGAAATTACCGAGGCCGATAAAGTGCTGCTGCCTGCCATCCAGAACTGTATTAATGCTCAGGTGCTAAAAGATTTTCGCCGTAATTTGCCGGTGGTGACCTCGGAACTGAACCATCAGTCGGCGATTGGCGCCTTTGCGCTGGTTAAACGCGCGATGCTCAATGGCGTTCTTTTACAGCGTCTGCTGGAAAATTAAGACGTGCTATAGTCTTTGGCTGCCAGAAATGGAGCTGGAAAAGTGGGTTTATAAATCATGACGATTAAGAATGTAATCTGTGACATTGATGGCGTGCTGTTGCACGACAACACCGCGGTACCCGGCGCAGACAAGTTTCTCGCCCGTATTCAGGAACAGGGAATGCCTTTGGTCATTCTCACCAACTACCCTTCCCAGACCGCGCAAGATTTGGCAAACCGCTTCAGCGCGGCGGGTTTGGATGTGCCGGAAAGCGCCTTCTTTACATCGGCAATGGCCACCGCTGATTTTCTCAAACGTCAGGAAGGCAAGAAAGCCTACGTCGTTGGCGAAGGTGCGCTGATCCACGAATTATATAAAGCCGGTTTCACCATTACCGACATCAATCCTGACTTTGTGATTGTTGGCGAGACCCGATCTTATAACTGGGACATGATCCATAAAGCGGCGTTCTTCGTTGCCAACGGTGCACGCTTTATCGCGACGAATCCCGATAACCACGGCCACGGATTTACCCCGGCCTGTGGTGCGCTGTGTGCCCCTATCGAAAAAATCACTGGCCGCAAACCGTTTTATGTCGGTAAACCGAGCCCGTGGATCATCCGCTCAGCCCTCAATAAAATGCAGGCGCATTCCGATGGCACGGTAATTGTCGGCGACAATTTGCGTACTGATATTTTGGCCGGTTTTCAGGCGGGTTTAGAAACAATCCTGGTGCTGTCCGGCGTTTCCACGCTGAACGATATCGAGGGGATGCCTTTCCGCCCGACGTGGATTTATCCGTCGGTTGCCGATATCGACATCATTTAACGTCGTCTGTTAAGTCTTTGAAAACGAGCCAGGACGTCTGTTCTGGCTCGTTTTTTTTCGTCTTGTTGATTGTTTTATATCCACTTTCCTGATTTTTTGCCGCCCTCTCAATTTTTCGCGATATAAATGACGATTCATTAATAATATGACCATTAAACTGAGAATTCGCTAAAGATCTGCACCCCTCAACATACTATTTCTCAGAAGAGTGTTAAACCGCTTGCACAGCATGGGGGTTTTGACGCATTTTCATAGTCAGCAACGCAACATCGCCAGACTAAAACAGAAAGAACGGCAACGTTGACCCTCATAAAAATGACAGCCAGAGAAAGTTAGGGAGAAAGACTTATGTGTTCAATTTTCGGTGTGCTCGATATTAAAACTGACTCCGTCGAGCTGCGCAAAAAAGCGCTGGAACTTTCGCGCCTGATGCGCCACCGCGGACCAGACTGGTCCGGCGTATTTGCCAGCGATAAAGCGATTTTGTCGCACGAACGTCTGTCGATTGTCGACGTCAACAACGGCGCACAGCCGCTGTACAACGCAGCACACACCCACGTTCTGGCCGTTAACGGCGAAATCTACAACCACCAGGCACTGCGCGCTGAATTGGGCGACAAGTACGAATTCCAGACCGCGTCTGACTGCGAAGTCATCCTGGCGCTGTATCAGGAAAAAGGTCACGACTTCCTCGATGAACTGCAAGGCATGTTCGCCTTCATTCTGTATGACACGGAAAAAGATGCATACCTGATTGGCCGTGACCACCTGGGCATCATCCCGCTTTACATGGGTTACGACGAACACGGCAACATGTATGTGGCTTCTGAAATGAAAGCGCTGGTGCCGGTTTGCCGCACCATCAAAGAATTCCCGGCAGGCAGCTATCTGTGGAGTCAGGACGGCGAAATCCGCGAATATTACCATCGCGACTGGTTCGATTATGACAACGTCAAAGACAATGTCACGGATGCCAAAGCGCTGAAAGACGCGCTGGAAGAGTCCGTAAAAAGCCACCTGATGTCCGACGTGCCTTACGGTGTACTGCTCTCCGGTGGTCTGGATTCCTCGGTGATTTCTGCGATCACCAAGAAATTTGCCGGTCGCCGCATTGAAGATAAAGATCAAAGCGAAGCCTGGTGGCCGCAGCTGCACTCCTTTGCCGTCGGTCTGGAAGGTTCTCCGGATTTGCGCGCTGCACAGGAAGTCGCCACGCATTTGGGCACCGTGCACCATGAAATTCATTTCACCGTGCAGGAAGGTCTGGATGCTATCCGCGATGTTATCTATCACATCGAAACGTATGACGTGACCACTATTCGTGCCTCAACGCCGATGTATCTGATGTCACGTAAAATTAAAGCAATGGGCATCAAAATGGTGTTGTCCGGCGAAGGTGCCGATGAAGTGCTGGGCGGTTACCTGTACTTCCATAAAGCGCCAAACGCCAAAGAATTCCATGAAGAAACCGTGCGTAAACTGCTGGCTCTGCATATGTATGACTGCGCGCGCGCTAACAAAGCGATGTCTGCATGGGGTGTGGAAGCACGCGTACCGTTCCTGGATAAAAAATTCCTCGACGTGGCTATGCGCCTGAACCCGAAAGACAAAATGTGTGGCAACGGCAAGATGGAAAAACATATCCTGCGTGAATGTTTCGAGTCTTATTTACCGCACAGCGTCGCATGGCGTCAGAAAGAACAATTCTCCGACGGCGTGGGCTACAGCTGGATTGATACGTTAAAAGAAGTGGCCTCTCAGCAGATCACCGATCAACAGCTTGAAACGGCGCATTTCCGTTTCCCGTACAACACGCCAACGTCCAAAGAAGGCTACTTATACCGTACGATCTTCGAAGAACTGTTCCCGGTACCCAGCGCCGCAGAATGCGTCCCTGGCGGTCCTTCAGTGGCCTGTTCTTCGGCGAAAGCGATTGAGTGGGATGAAGCGTTCAAAAACATGGACGACCCTTCTGGCCGTGCAGTCGGCGTTCATCAGTCCGCCTATAAATAACCGATTGTCGGGTTAATCTCCTCCTTATAAATGGGCCTCTTGCGGCCCATTTTTTTATGGGTAAAGGCAGTAAAAATAATGTCTTTTGCCCAATTAATCACCAGAGTGGTCATAACCCAGACAAATGGACGCTATCAGGGCTTTTTCTCCAAAAAAGGTGTTGACGCAAAACGGTCATATACGCATAATGCGCCCCGCAACGCCGATGAAGGTAGCGCGAAAAAAGATGGCTACGTAGCTCAGTTGGTTAGAGCACATCACTCATAATGATGGGGTCACAGGTTCGAATCCCGTCGTAGCCACCATCTTTTTGCGGGAGTGGCGAAATTGGTAGACGCACTAGATTTAGGTTCTAGCGCCGCAAGGTGTGCGAGTTCAAGTCTCGCCTCCCGCACCATTTCCAGACATCGGCAGCACAGTTGGGGTATCGCCAAGCGGTAAGGCACTGGTTTTTGATACCAGCATTCCCTGGTTCGAATCCAGGTACCCCAGCCATACTTCTCTCTTTTAATTGGTAAGCACTTGAAATTTATTATTAAGTTAGTTAAATTAGTGCTTGAAGTTTTGAAGTAAATCAGTAAAATTTGGCTACGTAGCTCAGCTGGTTAGAGCACATCACTCATAATGATGGGGTCACAGGTTCAAATCCCGTCGTAGCCACCATTTTACAACTACGCGTTTTAAGCAGGTTGTAGAAAGAAGTAAGAAACACCATTGGGGTGTCGCCAAGCGGTAAGGCTCTGGTTTCTGATACCAGCATACCCAGGTTCGAATCCTGGCACCCCAGCCACATTAGAAAGGCCCGAATTTATTCGGGCCTTTTGCTTTTCTGCGATTTAAAGACAGATTCAAAAAGGCTGATCGTTTTTCAACGTCAGCCTTTTTTCATTAAATCCCAAGTGCGTATTTCAGTGCTCTGGTTTTCAAACCTCCAGCGCGCTCAGCAGTCATCAGTGCCAGATTACGCAACACTTTTACCGGTGCTAAATCATTGCTGAAAGCGGTATAAAACAAGTCCATCCCGCTTTGCATCATCAAATTATCCAGACGGCGCTGGCGCTGATAGCGCAGCAACACGCGCTCGCTGCTCCACGCTTCACCGCTTTCACGCGCTTTTTCCAGCACCGACAGCAACGCTTCGACATCGCGATAACCGAGATTTACGCCCTGTCCGGCCAGCGGATTAATGGTGTGTGCTGCATCCCCCACCAGCGCCAGTCCCGGTAAAACATAACGCTGCGCATGACGGCGAACCAGTGGGAAAGCGCCCGAGGACAATGCCGTGACCTTCCCAAGTCGTGCCGGGAATGCCTGCATGACTTCGGTGGTCAACTGTTTCATGTTCAGCGTTTGCAGATATCGGATACGCTGCGGACTGTCGTACCAGACCAGCGATGCCTGATGGCCAAACAGCGGCAGAAATGCACGCGGGCCTGAAGGGAAAAATTGCTGCCAGGTGACATCCTGATCCGGAGTTTCGGTTTCAACGTTAATCAGCATACAGTTCTGGCGGTATTGCCAGCCATCCACGCCGATCCCTGCCAGCTGGCGCACCAGCGAATTCGCACCATCGGCGGCAACCACCAGCTGCGTGTGCAGCAGTTCACCCGTCGTTAGCTGAAGCGACCAGGTTTTGTCGTCATGCTGTAAAAGATGGCGCAGTTTGGCCGGACAAAAGCGGGTCAGATTTGAGAAGCCATCAAATTGTTGCCACAGCGCACGCTGAAGAACACGGTTCTCGACCATGAATCCCAATTCAGGCAGCCCGAGTGATTGCGCATCAAACTTTACTTCGGAGCCATCGACCTCCCAGGTTTCAAGCCGGCGATATGGCACAGAGCGCATTTGCTCGACTGAAGGCCATGCACCCAGTTTCTTAAGGAAACGCACCGACGCGCAGCCAATAGCAGAAATTCTTAAATCAGCGGGCGCTGACGGGTCAAAGACGGCAGGCTCTTCATTTTCGATTAATGCCACCTGAAGCCCCTGCTGCGCAAGGCCCAGAGCCGCAGCGGCGCCCACCATGCCACCGCCGACGATCACTGCATCAAATAACTTCTCAGAATTATTCATTTTATTCCGGCTTTTTATTCAGTTCATTAAACAAAGTGTACCGGATTTTTGAGTCAGCATCAGGACCTAAGCTGCTTTCCTGCGCTGGTCACCACCGGAGTGAGGGTTTACAATAGTGCTTCTGAATTGCGCTCTGCGCTGCGGCATTGCCAAACACCCGTATTTTCCTTTGTTTTGAGTACTGACACGCTGATGACTAAAAAACTGCACATAAAAACCTGGGGCTGCCAGATGAATGAATATGATTCATCTAAAATGGCTGACCTTCTCGAAAGCACCCACGGTTACCAGCTCACAGATAATGCCGAAGAGGCTGATATCCTTCTGCTGAATACCTGTTCAATCAGGGAAAAAGCACAGGAGAAAGTTTTCAGCCTGCTGGGACACTGGAAGTTACTCAAAAAGAAAAACCCGGACGTGATTATTGGCGTAGGCGGCTGCGTGGCATCGCAGGAAGGCGAATTACTGCGCAAACGTGCGCCGTGCGTAGATATCGTCTTTGGTCCGCAAACCTTGCACCGCCTGCCGGAAATGGTGAACCACGTGCGCGGCACGCATAGCCCGGTGGTAGACATCAGCTTTCCGGAAATTGAAAAATTCGACCGTCTGCCGGAACCTCGCGCCGATGGTCCGACAGCGTTCGTCTCGATCATGGAAGGCTGCAATAAGTATTGCAGCTTCTGCGTAGTGCCCTACACCCGTGGCGAAGAAGTCAGCCGCCCGTGTGATGACGTTCTGTTTGAAGTCGCTCAGCTGGCGGCACAGGGCGTGCGTGAGGTAAACCTGCTCGGCCAGAATGTGAACGCCTATCGCGGCGAAGCCTTTGAAGGGGGCATTTGCACATTTGCTGAGTTGCTGCGTCTGGTGGCCACGATTGACGGCATTGACCGCATCCGCTTCACCACCAGCCACCCGGTTGAATTTACTGACGATATTATCGAAGTCTATAAAGACACACCTGAAGTGGTCAGCTTCCTGCACCTGCCTATTCAAAGCGGTTCGGATCGTATTTTAACGATGATGAAGCGTCCGCATACGGTGCTGGAATACAAATCGACTATTCGCAAATTACGCGCCGCGCGTCCTGATATCCATTTCAGCTCTGACTTCATCATCGGTTTCCCCGGCGAAACCAACGACGATTTCGAACGCACGATGGACTTGATTGCACAGGTGAATTACGACGTCAGTTTCAGTTTCATCTATTCCCCACGTCCGGGCACACCGGCGGCGGATATGGTGGATGACGTCGGAATGGATGAGAAGAAACAGCGTCTGGCGCTGTTACAGGAGCGGATCACGCAACAAGTGATGCGTTTTAGCCGCGCCACGCTGGGCACCGTTCAGCGCATTCTTGTCGAAGGCACCTCGCGAAAAGATATTATGGAACTGACCGGCCGCACCGAGTGTAACCGCGTGGTCAATTTCGAAGGCACGCCGGACATGATTGGCAAATTTGTCGATGTGGAAATCGTCGATGTCTATACCAACTCATTGCGTGGCGTGGTGGTGCGTACCGAAGAGCAAATGGCGCTGCGCCTGCATGAGTCTCCGCAGTCAGTCATCGCCCGCACCCGTAAAGAGAATGAATTAGGCGTTGGAATGTATCAACCCTGAGCCATCACGACGATGTATGGCAGCACATTCACAGGGCGCTTCGGCGTCCTGTTTCTATTGAGAATTTGTGCAGTGCTAAGTCCTTCAGGGTTTAATTTTCCGAGAAAGGCCGCATATCCGGATGAAGGTGCCTGCAACTGTCACCGCAGCGCAGCATATTTTGCCAAGGGCATGTATTATTAACTCAGGTATGGTGAACGGCTGAAAGCAGTGTGCAGCCGGGTAACATCGCAACAGGTCCAGAGTGGCCCAGAGGAATAGTTTGAACGTTGTAACACAAGAGATTTTACTGGAGCCCGAAGACAATCAGCGCCTGCTGAGCCTGTGCGGGCCGTTTGATGACAACATCAAACAACTGGAACGCCGGTTGGGCGTTGAAATCAACCGTCGTGATAACGCATTTAAACTGGTCGGCAAAAGTCTGGCCGTCGCCGCTGCCGCCGACATCCTGCGTGACTTATACGTAGACACTGCGCCGGTGCGCGGTGAGACGCAGGACATCAATCCCGAAAAAATCCATCTGGCGATTAAAGAAAGCCGGGTGCTGGAACAAACTGCTGAAAGCGTACCGGATTACGGTAAATCGGTCATCATCAAGACCAAACGTGGCATGGTTAAGCCGCGCACGCCAAATCAGGCGCAGTACATCGCCAATATTTTCGATCATGACATCACTTTCGGCATTGGGCCTGCGGGTACGGGTAAAACCTATCTGGCGGTAGCCGCTGCCGTAGATGCACTGGAACGTCAGGAAGTACGTCGTATTCTGCTGACCCGCCCTGCGGTGGAAGCCGGTGAAAAACTCGGCTTCCTGCCGGGCGATCTCAGCCAGAAAGTAGACCCGTATCTCCGCCCGCTCTATGACGCCCTGTTCGAAATGCTTGGCTTCGAGAAGGTAGAAAAGCTGATTGAGCGCAACGTAATTGAAGTCGCACCGCTGGCCTACATGCGCGGGCGAACGCTCAATGACGCTTTTATCATTCTTGATGAAAGCCAGAACACCTCTATCGAACAGATGAAGATGTTCCTGACCCGTATTGGTTTTAACTCCAAAGCGGTGATTACCGGTGACGTTACCCAGATCGATTTGCCGCGCCATCAGAAATCCGGCCTGCGCCATGCGATTGAAGTATTGTCGTCGGTTGAAGAGTTGAGCTTTAACTTTTTCCATAGCGAAGACGTGGTTCGCCACCCTGTCGTGGCGCGCATTGTTGTCGCCTATGAAGCCTGGGAAGAAGAAGATCAGAAACGCCGTGATGCGATTGCCGCTGAGCGAAAACACGAACACAATTCCTCCCAACAGGTCGGTCAATGAATACGGTAATCCTCGATTTACAAATTGCCTGCGAAGATGCAGCAGGTTTACCGTCAGAAAACGACTTTCAGACCTGGCTGGAGGCGGTGCTTCCGCAGTTTCAGGAAGAATCAGAGGTAACCATCCGTGTGGTGGATATCCCTGAAAGCCATGAACTTAATATGACGTATCGTGGCATGGATAAACCGACCAACGTGTTATCCTTCCCGTTCGAAGCGCCTCCGGGTATGGAGATGCCGCTGCTGGGTGATTTGATTATTTGTCGTCAGGTCGTCGAGAAAGAGGCCAAAGAGCAGGAAAAAGCGTTATCGGCTCACTGGGCACATATGGTGATCCACGGCAGTTTGCATTTGCTGGGGTACGACCATATCGTTGACGAAGAAGCCGAAGAGATGGAATCGATTGAAACTGAAATCATGCAGGGACTGGGTTATCCGGACCCGTATATTTCAGAGAAAGAAGATAACTGAGATTAGCGCAGTCAATAGCAACACGGCGCAAGGGAACTTCACCCTTGCGCCGCGTTTACTAAGCTGGCTAAATATTTTTTCACTACTACGAGTAAAACAAACCAAACGCCATGAGCGATGACCATTCACAAAATAGTGACAGCCCCAGTCCCAAGAAGGGCTTCTTTTCCCTTATCCTTAGCCAGCTTTTCCACGGTGAACCTAAAAACCGTGGTGATCTGGTTGAGCTTATCCGTGACTCAGAACAGAACGATCTGATCGACCCCGATACCCGTGACATGCTGGAAGGCGTGATGGATATCGCCGAGCAGCGCGTCCGGGACATCATGATCCCGCGTTCACAGATGATCACGCTTAAACGCAATCAACCGCTGGAAGAGTGCCTCGATGTCATCATCGAATCTGCCCACTCACGCTTCCCGGTGATCAGCGAAGATAAGGATCACATTGAAGGCATCCTGATGGCCAAAGACTTGCTGCCGTTTATGCGCACAACGTCTGAGCCATTCAGCATCGATAAAGTGCTGAGAACCGCCGTGGTGGTTCCTGAAAGCAAACGTGTCGACCGCATGCTGAAAGAGTTTCGTTCCCAGCGTTACCATATGGCGATTGTTGTCGATGAGTTCGGCGGCGTTTCCGGTCTGGTGACCATCGAAGATATTCTTGAACTGATTGTTGGTGAAATCGATGACGAGTATGACGAAGCTGAAGATCTGGATATCCGCCAGCTCAGCCGCCATACCTACACCGTCCGCGCGCTGGCACCGATCGAAGACTTCAATGAAGTGTTTCAGACCAATTACAGCGATGACGAAGTCGATACTATTGGTGGTCTGGTGATGCAGTCATTCGGCCATTTACCGGCCCGTGGTGAAAGCATTGAAATTGACGGTTACCTGTTCAAGGTTGCGATGGCCGACAGCCGCCGTATTATTCAGGTTCATGTAAAAATACCGGACGACGCGCCGCAACCGATACTGGAAGAATAATTACTCCATGGCAATTGCCTCTTTATACCAACGCCAGCGGGCTCGCGTCCTGCTGGCGCTTTTATTCGGTGCCTGTGGCACGTTCTCCTTTTCCCCTTATGACTTCTGGCCTGCGGCGATTGTTTCGCTTTGCGGCCTGCTGGCATTAACGTTAGACCGCCGTCCTGCGCAGTCCGCATGGATAGGTTTCTTCTGGGGGATGGGTTTATTTGGCTCCGGCGTAAACTGGGTCTACGTCAGTATCGCGACGTTTGGCGGCATGCCAGAAGCCATCAACCTGTTTCTGGTGGTTCTGCTGGCGGCGTACCTATCGCTTTACATCATGTTATTCGCGGGCGTGTTCAGCAAATTATGGCCAAAAACGACGTGGTGGAAACTGGCTCTCGCCGCGCCTGCGTTATGGCAAATCACCGACTTCCTGCGTGGCTGGGTACTGACCGGTTTTCCGTGGCTGCAATTTGGCTACAGCCAGATCGACGGCCCGCTGAAAGGTCTGGCTCCTATCGCCGGGGTGAACGGTATCACGTTGCTGATGACCTCCCTGAGTGGCCTGCTGGTCTATGCCATCCATCAGCGTCGCATGACAGCGGGCGTGATTGCACTGGCAATGCTGCTTCTGCCGTGGCCGTTGCGTTATGTTCACTGGTATCAGGAACAGCCGGACAAAGCCGTGGATGTCGCGCTGGTTCAGGGCAACATTCCTCAGTCGATGAAATGGGATCCGAAAGCGCTGGAAAGCGCCTTGCAGACCTATCTGGATCTCAGCCGCCCTTACCTTGGCAAATCCAGTATGATCATCTGGCCGGAATCAGCGATATCCGATATCGAATCCGATCAGCAAGCTTTCCTGAGCATGGTGGACAACATTTACCGTTCTCACGGCACGCAGCTGGTGACCGGTATTATTGATGCCCGCCGTAACGAACAAGGCATGAAAGTCTACAACAGCGCGATAGTGCTGGGCGGTAAACAGACTTATCGTTATCCCGATGACAACCGTTTTAATAAACATCATCTGGTGCCGTTCGGTGAATTTGTTCCGCTGGAAACGATTCTGCGCCCGCTTGCGCCGTTCTTCGATTTACCGATGTCAGGCCTCACCAGTGGTGATTATGTGCAGAAACCGCTGATTGTCAGCGGCCTCAATCTCACAACGGCAATTTGTTACGAAGTGGTGTTTGGCGAACAGGTGCGCGATAACCTGCAGCCTGATACCAACTTCCTGCTGACGATTTCCAACGACGCCTGGTTCGGCCATTCGATTGGTCCGTGGCAGCATTTCCAAATGGCGCGTATGCGTTCTCTGGAACTGGGGCGGCCACTGCTGCGCAGCACCAACAACGGCGTCACTGCCGTGGTGAATGCTCAGGGCGATGTGACCGCTGAAATCCCGCAGTTCACCCGTGAAGTGCTGAACGTGAAAGTCACGCCGACAACCGGTATGACGCCTTATGCCCGCGTGGGCTGGTGGCCAGTCTGGTTTGCGACCCTCGTGATGGCAGCGGCTGCGTTCTGGCTTGGGCGTCGTAAAGGCTGAGTTTTTAACAGCGCAGTGAGTCCCTTCTTTCAGGAAGGCGGCTCAGGAGGTGAAAACAGGCAGAAGAGTAAAGCGTCGGCCCCATCAGGGATAAATTTACGGCGTCTTAATGCTCTGCCTGTATTCACCGGTACGTAAAATGAGTCTTCAGTTTCAGGCGTCTACGGTCGCCTGTTCTTTTTTGTTGCATCCCCTTCCCTGTTTCCGAAATCTCTCCCGTTAACCTGCTGCCGATTGTCCGAACGGCGGTATTAAGCGCTGACTTTTTGTTTGCCTTCGAGGTTAAATCAGGTCATCTGGCATGAGTCTTGCTACATCTAATTGAAAGATATCTGATTAGTGATTTTTTTTGACGCTGTGCATCATTTTGATACAAAAAGGCTATTCCTCATGCACCCTCGCAGTGCATAGCCGGTTAATTGCTTTGATTTGGTGCGTGTCCCGTCTCAAAAAAGAAACAATTTAGTTTCATAAATTTCACATTCAGCTATTTTCTAGCTTCATATGACGAGGCATTAGCACTTTCTGATCCCTGAGTTTGGATCCCTAATGACAGCAAGGAGTTGGACATGCAATTGCGCAAATTAGCGTTATCAGTACTGTTGGCAAGCGTTGCCGCAAGCAGCTTTGCCCACGCGGAAGAACTGACCGGCACTCTGAAGAAGATTAAAGACAATGGTGTTATCGTCGTGGGTCACCGCGAATCCTCAGTGCCATTCTCTTACTACAACAACGAACAGAAAGTCGTAGGTTATTCACAGGACTATTCCAACGCTATCGTTGACGCCGTCAAGAAGAAGCTGGACCTGCCGAACCTGCAAGTAAAAATGATGCCAATCACCTCACAGAACCGTATCCCGCTGCTGCAAAACGGCACGTTTGATTTTGAGTGTGGTTCTACGACCAACAACCTGGAACGCCAGCAACAAGCGGCCTTCTCAGACACCATCTTCGTGATCGGCACCCGTCTGTTAGTCAAAAAAGGGTCAGACATTAAAGATTTTGCTGACCTGAAAGGCAAAACCGTGGTGGTGACTTCCGGGACAACCTCTGAAGTGTTGCTGAACAAACTGAACGAAGAGAAGAAACTGGATCTGCGCATCATCAGCGCCAAAGACCACGGCGACTCTTTCCGTACGCTGGAAACCGGCCGTGCTGTTGCGTTCATGATGGATGATGCCCTGCTGGCTGGCGAACGTGCGAAAGCCAAAAAACCGGATAACTGGGATATCGTCGGCACACCGCAGTCAAAAGAAGCCTACGGCTGCATGATGCGTAAAGACGATGCGGAATTCAAAAAACTGGTTGATGACACCATTGTGAAGGCACAGACCTCCGGTGAAGCCACCAAGTGGTTTGAAACCTGGTTCAAAAAACCTATTCCTCCGAAAAACCTGAACATGAACTTTGAACTGTCCGATGACATGAAAGCACTGTTCAAAGCACCAAACGATAAAGCACTGTAATAAGTAGCAGACGGGTAGTAGTACCGGGTATTAAAAAATAAAGGCTGGCCAACCAGCTTGTGATGATGGTCCGAAAGGACAGGAAGACCGGATGCGGGGTGGTCGTTCCCCACCCCGCATTTTTTCCGTCACTCACCCACGTTTTTGGTAACGTCATCACTCAAAGGGGTAGTTTATTACCCGCGTCATGGAGTTTTTATGTCAATAGATTGGAACTGGGGCATCTTTCTGCAACAAGCCCCCTTCGGTAATACCACCTATCTGGGCTGGATTTGGAATGGATTTCAGGTCACGGTCGCGCTGTCGATTTGCGCCTGGATCATCGCCTTCTTCGTCGGCTCTCTGTTCGGTATCCTGCGTACCGTTCCCAACCGTTTTCTCTCTGGCATCGGCACCTGTTACGTTGAACTTTTCCGTAATGTGCCGCTGATTGTGCAATTCTTCATCTGGTATCTGGTGGTGCCTGAGCTGCTGCCCGAAAATATCGGTATGTGGTTCAAATCAGAACTCGCGCCAAACGTGCAGTTCTTCACCTCTTCCGTAATTTGTCTCGGCCTGTTTACCGCTGCCCGCGTGTGCGAGCAAGTTCGTGCCGCCATCCAGTCACTCCCAAGCGGCCAACGTAACGCCGGTCTGGCGATGGGGCTGACGCTGCCTCAGACCTACCGTTATGTGCTGCTGCCTAATGCCTATCGCGTAATTGTGCCGCCGATGACCTCAGAAATGGTCAACCTGGTGAAAAACTCCGCGATCGCCTCGACCATCGGTCTGGTCGATATGGCTGCGCAGGCGGGTAAATTGCTGGATTACTCTGCGCATGCATACGAATCATTTACTGCCATTACCGTTGCCTACGTGCTTATCAACGCGGTGATTATGCTGCTGATGCACTTTGTAGAACGTAAAGTCCGCCTGCCGGGCAACATGGGAGGTAAATAAATATGCATGAATTTGACTGGAGTTCTATAGGTCCCGGCCTGCCCTACCTGTGGCAAGGCATGGTCATCACCCTGAAGATAACCTCACTGGCGATTGTTGTCGGTATTCTCTGGGGCACACTGCTCGCCGTGATGCGTCTGTCGACGTTTGCCCCGGTCAGATGGTTTGCAACGGCCTACGTGAACCTGTTCCGCGCCGTGCCGTTGGTTATGGTGCTGTTGTGGTTCTACCTGATCGTGCCGGGCTTCCTGCAAAAAGTGCTCGGCCTGTCGCCGAAAACCGATATCCGTCTGATTTCCGCAATGGTGGCGTTTGCCCTGTTTGAAGCTGCGTATTACTCAGAAATTATTCGTGCCGGGATTATCAGTATCGCGCGTGGACAATCTTCCGCCGCGCTGGCGCTGGGCATGACTCAGTGGCAGTCGATGAAGCTGGTTATCCTACCGCAGGCTTTCCGCGCAATGGTGCCGCTGCTGCTCACCCAGGCAATCGTCCTGTTCCAGGATACTTCACTGGTTTACGTACTGGGCCTCGCAGACTTCTTCCGCAGCGCCTCTAACATCGGCGACCGTGACGGTACTCTGGTGGAGATGGTGCTGTTTGCAGGACTTATTTATTTTGTTATCAGCCTTTGTGCTTCCTTGCTGGTGCGTTATTTGAAGAAAAGGACCGTTTCATGATTTCACTGAAGAATGTTTCTAAATGGTACGGGCACTTTCAGGTGCTCACCGATTGCAGCACCGAAGTTAAAAAAGGTGAAGTTGTGGTGGTCTGCGGCCCTTCCGGCTCAGGTAAATCGACGCTAATCAAAACCGTCAACGGCCTTGAGCCGGTGCAGAAAGGTGAAATTCTGGTTAACGGTACGCCGGTTAACGATAAGAAAACCAATCTGGCGCAACTGCGCGCGAAAGTGGGCATGGTTTTCCAGCATTTCGAACTGTTCCCGCATCTGTCGATCATCGACAATCTGACGTTGGCACAAGTGAAAGTACTGAAACGCGATAAAGCGGAAGCCAAAGATAAAGGACTGAAACTGCTGGATCGCGTGGGATTATCCGCGCACGCCAATAAGTTCCCCGGCCAGCTCTCCGGCGGTCAGCAGCAGCGTGTGGCTATCGCCCGTGCGTTATGTATGGATCCGATTGCCATGCTGTTTGATGAACCCACGTCGGCGCTCGATCCTGAGATGATCAACGAAGTACTGGACGTGATGGTGGAACTTGCGAACGAAGGCATGACGATGATGGTGGTCACCCACGAAATGGGCTTCGCCCGGAAAGTGGCAAACCGCGTGATTTTCATGGATGAAGGGAAGATTGTGGAAGACCGTAACAAAGACGACTTCTTCAATAACCCGCAATCGGATCGTGCCCGTGATTTCCTGGCAAAAATCCTGCACTGATAAAAGAAGTCTACGCCTGCCCCCGGCGGTTGCAGGGGGCAGGCAGTTTGCAGCTTAAGGCTCGAACGCGTGACGGGAAAATTCAGTATGACCGCATTTCGGGCATTTACTGAGGATTTCCGGCGTATACACCGCAAGACTGAACTGGCAGTTTTCACACACCAGATTGCCGAGTCCTACAACCTCCCCGCTGTGGTAAACCCCGTGATGATTGACGTCCTTAAAAACCTCTTTCCATTCCAGTTGGGTTTTGTCCGTCATATCCGCCAGCTCTTTCCACAGGCTCTCTTTGATAACCCGCATAAAGACGCTGTCCGTGCCGTCATCCTTCTCCGCTTGCTGATTCTCCGTGTAATTGCGCGCAAACTCATGCAAATCACGCCGCACCGCAGAGGTGAGCTGTTCAATCTGAATTTCAGACAGTTGCCCTTCGTCTTGCAGGCGGACGCGCGCATCTTGCACCAGCGCACTGATATCACGTTCCCCATTTTTCAATCGCTCTGTCAGCGACGTCACTAACTGACGGTAATTTTGAGTAATATTGCTCATTATTTCCTCTCCTTGAACTGACATGACCGTTCGCCCGGCAGATGTTTACTTGTCTTTATTTTAGTCGTAAATCCCTGATCCGTTGTGAAGATTATCCCGGGCTGCTTCGCAGTTTGCGAATAATGGGGCATAAGGAGGCAGAAATCCCCCTTAGCCCGTCGCTGGGTGTTGTTGCTGCCTCTGCTTATCAGCTATGCTATGCGGATCTTTTGATTAAAACTTTTTGAGCTACAGGCGTAGCTGTTTTCACTCACAGGACCACCGGCCGCCATGCAAGAGCAATACCGTCCAGAAGACATCGAGTCACACGTTCAGCTTCACTGGCAAGAGAAGCAAACCTTCAAAGTTACCGAACAGCCTGGCAAGGAGAAATATTACTGTCTCTCCATGTTGCCTTACCCGTCAGGTCGCCTCCATATGGGGCACGTGCGCAACTACACCATCGGTGACGTGATTTCCCGTTATCAGCGCATGCTCGGTAAAAACGTTTTGCAGCCAATCGGCTGGGATGCTTTCGGCCTGCCGGCAGAAGGTGCTGCGGTGAAAAACAATACCGCCCCTGCGCCGTGGACTTACGAAAACATCGAATACATGAAGAACCAGCTAAAACTGCTGGGCTTCGGCTATGACTGGGATCGCGAAATCGCGACCTGCAAACCAGATTACTATCGCTGGGAACAGTGGTTCTTCACCAAGCTGTACGAAAAAGGCCTGGTTTATAAGAAGACTTCCGCAGTGAACTGGTGCCCGCATGACCTGACCGTTCTTGCGAACGAACAGGTGATTGACGGCTGCTGCTGGCGTTGTGATACCAAGGTAGAGCGCAAAGAAATCCCGCAGTGGTTTATCAAAATCACTGCTTACGCCGATCAGCTGCTGAACGATCTGGACACGCTGGAAAGCTGGCCAGAGCAGGTCAAAACCATGCAACGTAACTGGATTGGCCGCTCCGAAGGTGTCGAAATCACTTTTGACGTGGCTGACAGCGACGAGAAAGTCACGGTTTACACCACACGTCCCGACACCTTCATGGGCGCGACTTACGTTGCCGTTGCCGCCGGGCACCCTTTGGCGCAACAAGGCGCGGAGAACAACCCTGCACTGGCTGAATTCATCGACGAATGCCGCAATACCAAAGTTGCCGAAGCAGAAATGGCGACGATGGAGAAAAAAGGCATGGCCACTGGCTTGTATGCCATTCACCCGTTGTCCGGTGAAAAGCTGCCAGTCTGGGTCGCTAACTTTGTTCTGATGGAGTACGGCACAGGTGCTGTAATGGCCGTTCCGGGTCATGACCAGCGCGACTGGGAATTCGCCACCAAATACAATCTGCAAATCAAACCGGTCATCCTGACCCTCGATGGCAGCCAGCCGGACGTCACGGCAGAAGCCATGACCGACAAAGGTACGCTGTTCAATTCAGGCGAGTTTGACGGCCTGAGCCATGAAGATGGCTTCAATGCTATTGCCGACAAACTGGTCGCGCAAGGCGTGGGTCAGCGCAAAGTAAACTATCGTCTGCGTGACTGGGGGGTTTCCCGTCAGCGTTACTGGGGCGCGCCAATCCCGATGATCACCTTGGAAGACGGTACCGTTATTCCAACGCCAGAAGATCAACTGCCGGTGATCTTGCCGGAAGATGTAGTCATGGACGGCATCACCAGCCCAATCAAAGCCGATCCTGAGTGGGCAAAAACGACCGTTAACGGCATGCCGGGCCTGCGTGAAACCGACACCTTCGACACCTTCATGGAGTCTTCCTGGTACTACGCGCGTTACACCTGCCCGCAATATGATGAAGGCATGCTGGATCCGGCTGCGGCCAACTACTGGCTGCCGGTTGATCAGTATGTCGGTGGTATTGAACACGCCATCATGCACCTGATGTATTTCCGCTTCTTCCACAAACTGATGCGTGATGCTGGCCTGGTCGATTCTGACGAACCTGCAAAACGCCTGCTGTGTCAGGGTATGGTTCTGGCTGATGCCTTCTATTACACCGGCAACAGCGGCGAGCGCGTCTGGGTTTCTCCGGTCGATGCGACCGTTGAGCGTGACGAAAAAGGCCGTATCACCAAAGCCACCGATCCAGAGGGTCGCGAGTTGGTGTACGCCGGCATGAGCAAGATGTCCAAGTCTAAAAACAACGGCATCGACCCTCAGGTCATGGTGGAGAAATACGGCGCGGATACCGTACGTCTGTTTATGATGTTTGCTTCTCCGGCAGAAATGACTCTGGAATGGCAGGAATCAGGCGTGGAAGGTGCAAACCGTTTCCTTAAACGTGTCTGGAAACTGGCCTTTGAGCATTCCGAAAAAGGCGCGACCGTTGCCCTCGACGTGGCAGCACTCAACGAAGCACAAAAAGATCTGCGTCGCGACGTGCATAAAACCATCGCCAAAGTGACCGATGATATCGGTCGTCGTCAGACCTTCAACACCGCCATCGCGGCTGTGATGGAGCTGATGAACAAGCTGGGCCGTGCGCCGCAGGAAAGCGAACAAGATCGCGCTCTGCTGCAGGAAGCCCTGCTGGCGGTAGTTCGCATGCTTTATCCATTCACCCCGCACGTGTGCTTCAGCCTCTGGCAGGCACTGAAAGGTGAAGGCGATGTGGATACTGCACCGTGGCCGCAGGCTGACGAACAGGCAATGGTCGAAGATTCAAAACTGGTCGTTGTGCAGGTGAACGGTAAAGTGCGTGCTAAAATCACCGTAGCCGCTGATGCTACAGAGCAACAAGTGCGCGAGCGTGCGGCAGAAGAACATTTGGTCGCTAAATATCTGGATGGGGTTACGGTTCGCAAAGTAATCTACGTCCCGGGCAAACTGCTTAACCTGGTAGTAGGTTGAGTCAAGGAGGAGCTGTGCGACATCGTATAGTGACACTGCTGCTAACAGCATCAGTCATGGTTACCGCAGGCTGTGGATTCCACTTACGTGGAAAAACCAATGTGCCTGACGAACTGCAAACTATCGTTCTGGACAGCGGGGATCCTTACGGTCCGTTAACGCGTGATATTCGTACTCAGTTACGTCTGAGTAACGTGACCATTGTTGATGACCCTACCGGTAAGCATAAGGATATTCCTTCGCTGCGAATCGGGCCTGAAACAAGCGGTCAAAGCACGGCGTCGGTATTCCAGGACGGTAAAACGGCTGAATATCAGATGCAAATGAGTGTCAGCGCGACGGTTCTGATGCCGGGTAAAGATATTTATCCGATCAATGCCACCGTGTTCCGTTCATTCTTTGACAACCCGTTAACGGCGCTGGCGAAGGATAACGAACAGGAGATCATTCGCGAAGAGATGCGCCAGCAGATTGCACAACAATTGATCCGTAAACTGTTGTCGGTTCATGCGTCTGAGTTGCGTAAAGCCGATCAGGTGGATGGCAAGGTAGAAGTGATTACTACCGGCTCTTCCGCCAGCAAATCTTCTGATGCAATGACGCCGTCGTCGTCTGTTACCAAACCGGTATCAACGGCACCGGCCAGCACTTCTGTACAATGATCCGAGTTTATCCGGAACAACTTGCCGCGCAGCTCCGTGAGGGGCTGCGCGCTTGTTATATATTATGTGGTAACGACCCTCTGCTTTTGCAGGAAAGTCAGGACAGCATCCGCAAAGCGGCACAGCTGGCTGATTTTCAGGAGCATTACACCTTTATTCTCGATGCCCATACCGAATGGGATTCGATTTTCAGCACCTGTCAGGCACTGAGCTTGTTCGCCAGCCGTCAGACACTGATGTTGAGCCTGCCAGAAAATGGCCCAACTGCGCCGATGGCAGTACCTCTGCTCAAGCTGACCACGCTGTTGCACGATGACATTTTGCTGGTAATTCGCGGCACCAAACTGACCAAAGGCCAGGAAAACAGTGCATGGTTTAAAGCGTTGAGTGATAAAAGCGTCTTTGTCAGCTGTCAGACACCTGAGCAGGCACAACTTCCGCGCTGGGTAACTCGTCGCGCGAAAGAACTCTCACTTGAACTTGATGAACCGGCTAATCAGCTGCTGTGCTATTGCTATGAAGGTAATTTGCTGGCCTTAGCGCAATCTCTTGAACGCCTGTCCCTGCTATATCCTGATGGCAAACTGACGCTGCCCCGCGTAGAAGATGCGGTGAATGATGCGGCGCATTTCACGCCTTATCACTGGCTGGACGCCCTGCTGGCGGGAAAAAGCAAACGCGCCTGGCATATTTTGCGCCAGCTGCAACAGGAAGACAGCGAGCCGGTGATTTTGCTGCGCACCGTCCAGCGCGAACTCCTGATGCTGCTGAATCTGAAACGTAAAATGGACAGCACACCGCTGCGCACTTTGTTCGACCAACAAAAAGTCTGGCAGAACAGACGTACGCTGGTAACCCAAGCCTTACAGCGTTTATCCCTCGCGGATCTTAATCAGGCAGTACGTTTGCTGACGCAAATGGAAATCACCCTTAAGCAAGATTACGGCCAGTCCGTGTGGCCGGAGCTGGAAAGCCTCTCCATGCTTTTGTGTGGCAAACCTTTACCTGTCAGCTTCGTCGGACAAGGTTCGTACTGACGCAGGATATTTCCATGCCGACAATTCCCTCTCGTTCCACAGGTGAAACTGCTTCGTTGCTGGCTTTTTTTGGCGGGACGTTTGACCCTATCCATTTCGGCCATCTCAAACCGGTCACGCAACTGGCGCAGAACACCGGTCTGGACCATGTGATATTACTTCCCAACAATGTTCCGCCGCACCGCCCGCAGCCCGGCGCCAGCCCGCAGCAGCGCCTGCATATGGTGGAACTGGCGGTCGAAGGCAATCCGCTGTTTTCTGTGGATCCGCGTGAACTTGCCGTTGATACGCCGTCGTACACCATTGAGACTCTTGCAACGTTACGTAAAGAACATGGCGAGAGTTGCCCGCTGGCGTTTATTATCGGTCAGGACTCGCTGCTGACGTTGCACAAATGGCATCGCTGGGGATCTCTCCTGGATTTTTGCCATCTGATTGTTATGGCACGACCGGGTTATCACGAGCAGCTTGATACGCCTGAGTTACAGCGTTGGTATGATGCGCATCGTGTCACCGATGCAGAGAACCTCAGGCATCAGCCTGCCGGATTCATTTATCAGGCCAATACGCCATTGCTGAATATCTCAGCGACGGAAATCCGTCAGCGCCGTAAGGCGGGTCTCGATTGTTCAGATCTTCTGCCCGACGCCGTTGAGCGCTATATAGAATCACAGGGCTTGTACCGCGCGTAGCCAACGCGTGGTATACTGCGCCGCTAAATTTCGGCTCTCGATTACGTCGCGGACATCATCAATATAATTTATTGATTATTAAACGCTTTGAGGCGTTTTCTGATTGCCGCTATGCCACTCCTTCATGAGACCGTTCATTGCTCAGGTGTCACACCGGCGGATGTCTTATGGAGTCAACGTGTTTCAAACATCCCCAGGGGGAACCTTTGCAAGGTAAAGCGCTCCAAGATTTTGTTATCGATAAAGTCGATGACCTGAAAGCACAAGACATCATTGCCATTGATGTTGTGGGTAAATCCAGTATTACTGACTGCATGATTATTTGTACCGGCACGTCCAGCCGTCACGTTGTTTCTATCGCCGGTCACCTGGTGGAAGAAGTTAAAGCCGTCGGCATTGATGCGATGGGCGTTAAAGGTATTAACGAAGCCGACTGGGTTGTGGTTGATCTGGGTGAAGTGATTGTTCACGTCATGCAAGAAGAAAGCCGTCAGCTGTACGAGCTCGAGAAACTCTGGGGCTAAGCCGTGAAACTGCAACTTGTCGCCGTCGGCACCAAAATGCCAGACTGGGTACAAACCGGTTTTAACGATTATCTGCACCGTTTTCCCAAAGATATGCCGTTTGAACTGACTGAAGTTCCGGCAGGGAAGCGCGGGAAAAATGCAGACATCAAACGCATTCTTGAAAAGGAAGGCGAACAGATGCTGGCTGCTGTCGGAAAGGGGAACCGCATTGTCACACTGGATATTCCAGGGACACCGTGGGAAACCCCGCAACTGGCGCAACAACTGGAACGCTGGAAACAGGACGGACGCAACGTCAGCCTGTTAATTGGCGGTCCGGAAGGGCTGGCACCGGCCTGTAAAGCCGCAGCGGAACAGAGCTGGTCGCTCTCTCCGTTAACGCTCCCTCACCCGCTGGTGCGGGTCCTGGTGGCGGAGAGTCTTTACCGCGCCTGGAGTATTACCACCAATCATCCATACCACCGCGAATAACGGGTGGTGAATTGAATGTCAGCAACATGAATTAAGTAGTGGGATGAAAATAGATCGTAACCCTTTTCGCGACTATACGGCTGAATCAGCCCTCTTCGTGCGCCGTGCACTGGTGGCGTTTATCGGCATTCTGCTACTTAGCGGTGTCCTGGCCTTCAATCTGTATAACCTGCAAATTGTTCGTTTCCAGGATTACCAGACCCGTTCCAATGATAACCGCATTAAGCTGGTGCCCATCGCGCCCAGCCGCGGCATTATCTATGACCGCAACGGTACGCCACTGGCGCTTAACCGCACCATTTATCAGCTCGAGCTGGTCCCGGAAAAAGTGGATGATTTGCAGGCCACGCTGGAGGCCCTCAAGCCCATCGTCGATTTAACACCTGACGATATCGAAAACTTCAAGAAAGAACGCCAGCGATCCAGACGCTTCACGTCTATTGCAGTGAAAACCGCATTGACCGAAGTACAGGTCGCCCGTTTCTCCGTGAACCAGTTCCATTTCCCCGGCGTGGAAGTGAAAGGCTATCAGCGCCGCTATTACCCGTATGGTTCCGCGCTGACGCACGTCATCGGCTATGTGTCGAAAATTAACGATCGTGATGTGGAGCGTCTGGATAAAGACGGCATTCTGGCCAACTACGCCGCCACGCACGACATCGGTAAACTCGGTATCGAACGGTATTACGAAGACACGCTTCACGGCAAAACGGGCTATGAAGAAGTGGAAGTTAATAACCGTGGCCGGGTGATCCGCCAGTTGCACGAAGAGCCGCCTCAGGCGGGTAAAGATATTTACCTGACTATCGACTTGCCGTTGCAGCAATATATCGAAGAACTCCTGACTACCAGCCGCGCGCTGTGGTGGTGAGCGATCCGCGTGATGGTGCAATTCGCGCGCTGGTCTCGAACCCAAGCTATGACCCGAATCTGTTCGTCGAAGGGATCTCCAGTAAGGATTACAGCCGGCTGTTAAATGATGCCGATAAACCGCTGATTAACCGCACCACGCAGGGCGTGTATCCGCCTGCCTCAACGGTAAAACCTTATATTTCCGTCTCTGCGCTGACATCCGGCGTGATAACTAAAAATACCTCATTATTTGACCCCGGCTGGTGGCAGTTACCTGGCTCGGACAAGCGCTATCGTGACTGGAAACACTGGGGCCATGGCCGCCTGAACGTCACCAAAGCCCTTGAGGAATCCGCCGATACCTTCTTCTATCAGGTCGCGTACGATATGGGTATCGATCGCCTTTCAGAGTGGATGGGCAAATTCGGTTACGGTCATTACACCGGCATCGACCTTTCGGAAGAGCGCAGCGGTAACATGCCAAACCGTGACTGGAAGTTTAAGCGCTTTAAGAAACCCTGGTATCAGGGCGACACCATTCCGGTGGGCATCGGTCAGGGTTACTGGACTGCCACGCCGATACAGATCATGAAAGCAATGACCACGCTGATTAATGACGGTGACGTCAAAACGCCGCATCTGTTGCTGAGTACCAAAATTGATGGCAAGCAGGTGCCATACCGTCAGGAAGACACCACGCAGATTGGTGACATCCATTCCGGCTATTGGGAAATCGCCAAAGACGGGATGTATGGCGTCGCCAATCGCCCGAACGGCACTGCGAGGAAGTTTTTTGCTGATGCTCCCTATAAAGCCGCAGCCAAATCCGGTACAGCACAAGTTTACGGTTTGAAAGCCAATGAAATCTATAATGCGCATAAGATTGCAGAGCATCTGCGTGACCATAAACTGATGACCTCTTTTGCGCCGTATGACAAGCCTACCGTGGCCGTGGCCGTGGTGCTGGAAAACGGCGGTGCAGGTCCGGCAGTCGGGACGATTTCGCGGCAGATACTCGACCATATTTTATTGGGCGATAACACGACACAATTACCGGCTGACGCGCCTGCGCCGCCGGGAACCGAAGGTGATTAACCGGCAATGACTGAGAACCAACAAAAAAGATCATTGTGGTCGAAAATGCACATCGACCTGACCATGTTGCTGATCATACTTGCGCTGCTGACTTACAGTGCGTTTGTGATGTGGAGCGCGAGTGGTCAGGATCTTGGCATGATGGAACGTAAAGTCGGCCAGATTCTGATGGGTCTGGTAATCATGCTGGTCATGGCGCAAATTCCACCGCGTGTTTACGAAAGCTGGGCGCCCTATCTGTATATCTTCTGCGTCTTTCTGCTGGTGCTGGTGGATGCGTTTGGCAGCATCAGTAAAGGTGCGCAGCGCTGGCTGGATTTAGGCATCATCAAATTCCAGCCCTCGGAACTGGCGAAAATCGCCGTCCCGCTCATGGTGGCGCGCTTTATTAACCGCGACGTGTGTCCGCCTTCACTGAAAAATACCGCCATCGCGCTGGCGCTGATTTTCATCCCTACCCTGCTGGTGGCTGCACAGCCCGATCTGGGGACGTCGATTCTGATCGCCGCATCCGGCCTGTTCGTGCTGTTCCTGTCCGGTATGAGCTGGAAACTGATCGCCGTCGCCGCCATTTTGGTCGCCGCCTTTATCCCGATCCTGTGGTTCTTCCTGATGCACGATTACCAGCGCGACCGCGTGATGATGTTGCTGGATCCGGAGAGCGATCCGCTCGGCGCGGGCTATCATATTATTCAGTCGAAAATCGCCATCGGCTCAGGCGGTTTCTCCGGCAAAGGCTGGCTGCACGGCACTCAGTCACAGCTGGAATTTCTGCCAGAACGCCATACAGACTTTATCTTTGCAGTACTTGCTGAAGAGCTGGGTCTGATAGGCGTGCTGGTGCTGCTCGGCCTGTATTTATGCCTCATAATGCGCGGTCTGATGATTGCCGCCCATGCTCAGACAACCTTCGGACGCGTCATGTCCGGTGGACTGATGCTGATTCTGTTTGTTTATGTCTTTGTTAACATCGGCATGGTCAGTGGTATTGTCCCGGTGGTTGGGGTACCTTTGCCTCTGGTCAGCTATGGCGGGTCAGCACTCATCGTGCTAATGGCAGGGTTTGGTATCGTCATGTCGATACATACTCATCGAAAAATGTTGTCGAAAAATTTATAGAGGTGAGCAATGCGTAAGGAGTGGCTTGGAGCTGTCATTATCGGTTTGCTGTTAAGTGGCTGCGCCACTGACGAAACTCAGCAACAACAACCGGTGCCACAACAGGCGTATAACGGCCCGGTGGTGGAAATCGGCGGCGCTGATCCGCGTTACGAGCCTTATAATCAGGGTACGATGCAGGATTATACCGTTAACGGTAAAACCTATAAAATCGTCAAAGATCCGTCCAACTTCTCGCAGGTAGGACAGGCCGCCTGGTACGGGCAAGAAAACGGCGGCAACACCACTGCGATTGGCGAAGAATTTGATCCGACTGCCATGACCGCCGCCCACCCTACGCTGCCGATCCCAAGCTATGTACGCGTTACCAATATGGCCACTGGCCGTATGCTGGTGGTTCGCGTCAACGACCGTGGTCCTTACGTGCCGGGCAAAATCATCGACCTGTCGCAGGCCGCTGCAGATCGTCTGAACCTGACCAACAGCACCAAAGTGCGCATCGATTTCATTAATGTTGCTCAGGACGGCACCATGACCGGCCCCGGCACCATCGGCACTACCGTCGCCAAACAGTCTTATGCCCTGCCCGCTCGCCCAAGCTTAGGCGCGAGCGACATGGGAACGCCTACGATGCAGGCTGAGCCGGTGAGCACGTCCGATGTGCGTCCCATTGATAACAGCACGCTGAGTAACCCGAACGCTGCGCCGCTGACCAATGATGAAGCAGCAGGCGGCAATGCTCCTGTGACGACAATGTCAGGCAACAGCGGCAATGGCGGTTTCCTCAGCGCACCCACACCGTTACGTAATGGTGTTCTGGAAAGCAGTGAACCGGTCTCCGCGCCGGTAATGGCCACCGCAGCGCCGGTTGCCGCTACCGCAGCCGTGGCGGCACCTGCTCACACCACGGCTATCTCAGGCTCAGGCTATATGGTTCAGGTCGGCGCCCTGAGTAATCCGCAGAATGCACAGTTGTGGCAGAAAAGCCTCAGCCAGCGTTTCTCGGTGCCGGGAAAAGTGCAGGCGAACGGCAGCACTTACCGCGTGCAACTTGGCCCCTTCAGCACCCGCCAGCAGGCCGTCCAGTTACAGCAGCGACTGGCCAGCGAAGCGCAGCAGCAGTCATTCGTGACGGCCAGCAATTAATTATCAGAGACAGGGCGTGAGCCCTGTTTCATAAGTAAAAATCAGTAAGCGCCGGTAATCGTAGATGTCTGATACAGGACTCTTCTGCTATAGTGACGCACGTTTATCACCTACTCCTACGGATGTTGTTGTCCCGATCATGAAACTTGTAAACACTTCACGTTTAGTCAAAAGCCTCGCATTTGGCACCGTTATCTCCTTCAGTGCAGCGTCCGCTTATGCCGACGATGTTAATTTAAAAACAATGATCCCTGGCGTTCCGCAAATTGATGCTGAAGCCTATGTCCTGATCGACTACAACTCCGGCAAAGTTCTGGCAGAAATGAATGCCGATGCCCGCCGTGACCCGGCCAGCCTGACAAAAATGATGACCAGCTACGTGATTGGTCAGTCCATCAAGGCAGGCAAAATCAGCCCGACGGACATCGTTACCGTCGGTCAGGATGCCTGGGCAACCGGCAATCCGGTGTTCAAAGGTTCTTCCCTGATGTTCCTCAAACCAGGCGATCGCGTGCCGGTGTCCGAACTCAACCGTGGCATTATTCTGCAATCAGGTAACGATGCCTGCGTCGCGATGGCTGACCATGTCGCCGGAAGTCAGGACGCTTTCGTTGCCATGATGAATAACTACGTAAACGCTCTTGGCCTGAAAAATACCCATTTCGGTACGGTTCATGGTCTGGATGCAGAAGGTCAGTACAGCTCAGCGCGTGATATGGCGTTGATCGGCCAGGCGCTGATCCGCGATGTGCCGGAAGAGTACGCGACCTACAAAGAGAAAGAGTTCACCTTCAACAATATCCGTCAGATGAACCGCAACGGTTTGCTGTGGGATCAAAGCCTGAGCGTGGATGGTATCAAAACCGGCCATACGGAATCGGCAGGTTACAATCTGGTGGCCTCTGCGACTGAAGGCCAGATGCGTCTGATCTCCGCCGTGATGGGCGGTCATACTTACAAAGGCCGTGAAGTTGAAAGCAAAAAGCTGCTGACCTGGGGCTTCCGCTTCTTCGAAACCGTGTCTCCGCTGAAAGCAGGCAAAGAGTTTGCGTCTGAGCCAGTATGGTTTGGTGATACCGATCGCGTCGCACTGGGCGTGGAAAAAGATGCGTATCTGACCATCCCGCGCGGCCGCATGAAAGATTTGAAAGCCAGCTACGTGCTGAATACGCCAGAACTGCACGCACCGTTGCAGAAAAATCAGGTTGTCGGTTCGATCAACTTCCAGCTGGATGGCAAAACGATTGATGAGCGCCCGCTGGTAGTGATGAACGAAGTGAAAGAAGGCGGTTTCTTCGGTCGCATCGTGGATTACATCAAACTGATGTTCCATCATTGGTTTGGTTAAGTTGCCCGCTTGAAATAGTTTGCAACAGTCCCCATATAATGGGTATAGATATTAGCTCCCGCTCCGGCGGGAGTTATACTTTCAGAGACAATACTTAATACGCGGTACAACACGCTGGAGTGCACATGAAAACCAAACTGAACGAACTGCTCGAATTCCCTTGTTCCTTTACCTACAAAGTAATGGGCCTGGCACAACCCGAGCTGGTGGACCAGGTTGTGGAAGTCGTGCAACGCCATGCGCCTGGCGACTACAATCCTCAGGTAAAACCGAGCAGTAAAGGGAATTTCCACTCCGTTTCTATTACGATCACTGCCACGCATATCGATCAGGTCGAAACCCTGTACGATGAGCTGGGCAATATCGAAATTGTCCGCATGGTGCTGTAAGCCCTTTCTGATTAATCCGCGCGGGAGTCAGTCTGTCGCGCGGCGTCTTCCCTTCTACTGACGGTAACCGCCGTGCAATCACAAAATCCTCAAGAACGTATCGTACTGCGTCAGCTTGGTCTTCAGCCTTATGAGCCCGTTTCGCTGGCCATGCATCATTTCACTGAACACCGCACAGCTGATACGCTGGATGAAATCTGGCTGGTTGAGCATCATCGCGTGTTTACACAGGGTCAGGCCGGGAAAGCAGAGCATGTGCTGATGCCGGGCGATATTCCCGTTATCCAGAGTGACCGCGGCGGTCAGGTGACGTATCACGGTCCCGGTCAGCAGGTGATGTATGTGATGGTAGATTTGAAACGCAAAAAACTCGGCGTGCGTCAGTTAGTCACTGCAATCGAGCAAACCGTGGTCGATACGCTGGCCCATTTTTCTATTGATGCTTATCCTCGCGCCGATGCGCCGGGGGTGTACGTTGATGGCAAAAAAATCTGCTCGCTCGGGTTGCGCATCCGTAAAGGCTGCTCCTTACACGGCCTGGCGCTGAATATTGATATGGATTTGGAACCGTTCCACCGCATCAATCCCTGTGGATATGCCGGTCTGGAAATGACTCAGGCCAGCCGCGAAAAGCCGGGGCTGACTGTCGATCAGGTCATGCCAGTGTTGGTAAAAGCTTTCAATCATCATCTTAATTATCAGCAAGTTGATTATATGCCCTGGCAGATTGAGCAGTATGGCGTCGCCGCGCTCTGATTTGTGAGTTGTCTCGGGAAATGTCATGAGAAATCACAGGTTGATGCCGTAATTTGGTTTACTATCATCACGCTAAGTCTCTATCAGCATTTTATCGCTTAAGGATAAGCGCACTCCCCGGCCAGCAGCACGCCGGGACAGTCTTCTACACTGTCAGGAATGTTATATGGATGATAAAGATATTAGTGCCAGCCTGAGCAAGCTCCGTAATCTGGATCTCAACCTGCTGACCGTTTTTGAAGCGGTGTATCTGCATAAAGGCATTGTTCATGCCGCCAAAGCACTGAACCTGACGCCCTCGTCGGTCAGCCAGTCTATTCAGAAATTACGTAATACGTTTCCCGATCCGTTGTTTATCC
Source organism: Rahnella inusitata (assembly GCF_003263515.1). GTDB lineage: Bacteria > Pseudomonadota > Gammaproteobacteria > Enterobacterales > Enterobacteriaceae > Rahnella > Rahnella inusitata. The sequence goes on from NZ_JYDE01000042.1 coordinate 84,964, forward strand.
GTACCGGTCAGGGCATCAGCCCGACGGCATACGCGACCAACCTGCATAAACATATCAGCCTGGGTCTCAGCTCCATTCTGACCGGGCTGGACTTCACGCACGATAATGATAAATCCCGCGTGCTGACCGTCAGTTGCTTTCCTTATATTGCGCTCATCACCTTTCCGCTGATCCTTAAAGAACTTGAGAAAATTAACTGCAACTACACGCTCAAGCATCTGCCTTTGCTTGATCCGGAAGATACGCTGATCCAGCACCGTGCCGATTTAGTGATAGACACCAGCCCGTTATTTAATAAGTCATTGAAAGCCATCACGCTGATGTCAGACAGCACCGTGTTTGTTTGCAGGAAAAACCATTCTACCGTTAACGAAACCCTGAGCGCCGAACAAGCCGTGACGCTGCCGCAAACCACTCTCATCACCAACGCCAGTGACCTGAAGCGGATGCAATTTGAACTCAGCGAATCCCTGCCCGACCGGCCGATTGTGTTTACCAGTTACAACGCCATCAATATTCTGTCGATGGTCGCCAGCACTGACTTACTGGGCATCCTGCCGGAAAAACTGGTGGATATGTTTGCCAATACGTTCGAAGTGCAGAAACTCGCCTGCGAAATACCGACACTGTCGTACACCGTGATGATGTATTACAAGAAAGCCGCCAATAGCGACAAAACGCTGAGCATGATTATTGACGCCATCGGTGATGCTTTCGTTCAGCAAGAAAAATCCGCACGGGGGCAAAAAAATTCACACCCTATTAACACCAATCAACCGTCCCCCGCCCTCTGAGTAAATTCAGAGAAAATTCAGTAGATTGCGCTCAAAAAACGCCCTCACCCGCGCACAAATGATGTGACCCAGGTTAAAAAAATGCAGCATTTAGCACTTCAGGCCATGACGAAGGGCTGAACGTAACGATGCTTCAATGATATAATTTCCGCATTATTTCTACTTTTTTTGATGAATCAGCCAGTTCATTGAATGTCCTGAAAAATCTCGAGTTACGAGAGACAAACCTGGAAGCTGCAAGACTATGAGTAAACCGATTCAGATGGAACGCGGCGTTAAATACCGCGATGCAGATAAGATGGCGTTAATCCCGGTGAAAACCGTGGTCAGCGACCGGCAGGAAATGTTACGTAAGCCGGCATGGATGAAAATCAAATTGCCTGCCGACTCAACTAAAATTCAGGGCATCAAAGCGGCGCTGCGCAAGAACGGTTTGCACTCCGTGTGTGAGGAAGCCGCCTGCCCGAATCTTTCTGAATGCTTTAACCACGGCACCGCGACCTTCATGATCCTCGGCGCGATTTGTACCCGCCGTTGCCCGTTCTGCGACGTGGCACATGGCCGTCCTACCGCGCCTGATGTGAATGAGCCAGAAAAACTGGCACAGACCATTGCGGATATGGGCCTGCGTTATGTGGTGATCACCTCGGTTGACCGCGATGACTTGCGCGACGGTGGTGCTCAGCACTTTGCCGACTGTATCGCCGCCATCCGTGCCAAGAACCCGACGATTAAAATCGAAACACTGGTGCCTGATTTCCGTGGCCGTATGGATCGTGCGCTGGATATTCTCAACGAGACGCCGCCGGACGTGTTCAACCACAACCTGGAAAACGTACCGCGCGTTTACCGTCAGGTTCGCCCTGGGGCAAACTACGAGTGGTCACTGACTCTGCTGCAACGTTTCAAAGAAGCGCATCCGGAAGTGCCTACCAAATCTGGCCTGATGGTTGGTTTGGGTGAGACTAACGAAGAGATCATCGAAGTGATGCGCGATCTGCGCCGCCACGGTGTGACCATGCTGACGCTCGGCCAGTATTTACAACCAAGCCGTCACCACCTGCCGGTGCAGCGTTACGTCAGCCCGGAAGAGTTTGACCAGATGAAAGAAGCAGCGATGGAAATGGGCTTCACCCACGCAGCCTGCGGTCCGTTCGTGCGTTCTTCTTATCACGCGGATCTGCAAGCCAAAGGGATGGAAGTAAAATAATTTGCGGCGCTGAAATCAGTTCAGCGCTTAAATATTTTGTTACTTCTTAATTGCAGAATGCAAAAAAGGTTGTTCGCGAGAACAACCTTTTTTATTTTCTGCAGTAACGCCAGCGAGCTTATATCAGTCTTTATGCTCTACGCGTTTTTCTTCTGCAGCCGTTTTTTCAGCAGGTGCTGCCGGAGCCGGATCATCGTTCATGGCTTTCTTGAAGCCACGCAGCGCGGCACCAAGGTCCCCGCCCAAAGAGCGCAGCTTGCTGGTACCGAACAACAGAACGATCAGCACGCCGACCACCAACAATTTAGTAATACTTAGACCTTCCATACATACCTTCTTTACACTGAGTGCCAGAAAACAGCGGTAACAACCTGTCATTATTAACGGCCATTCGCGACGCTAATACAACCCGAAAATGTAACAGAACGGATCCAAACCTGTGCGCATTATGACCAGCGACGGCTATTATGAGCAAGAATCGCCCCCCCATAAAGCAATTCCGCCCTTCGCTGCCCAAAATACGCCGCAAGTTTGATTTCAACCCGCGTTTCGCTGCACCGCTGTCAGTCAGATAAACCGGCTCAGGAAAGCCTGCGTACGAGGATGTTGCGGATTGACTAAGACTTCATCCGCCGCGCCCTGCTCGACCACATACCCGCGATCCATAAACACCACCCGGTCGGCCGCTTCTTTTGCAAATCCGATCTCATGGGTGACAACAATCATTGTCAGCCCCTGCTGCGCCAGATCCCGCATTGTTGCCAGCACTTCGCCGACCAGTTCCGGATCGAGCGCCGACGTTGGCTCATCGAACAGCATCAGTTTAGGTTTCACCGCCAGCGCACGGGCAATCGCTACGCGCTGTTGCTGTCCGCCGGAAAGATGGCGCGGATAGGCGTCGGCTTTATCGCTCAGCCCGACCTTTTCCAGCAGCTCGCGGGCATATTTTTCCGCTTCCTGACGGGATTCTTTATGCACACCCACCGGCGCTTCAATAATGTTTTGCAGCACAGTCATGTGCGGATACAGATTGAATTGCTGGAACACCATGCCGATATCCCGGCGCTGGCGCGCAATCGCCCGCTCGGACAATTTGTGCAGCCGGTCGCCGCGCAGTTCATAACCAATCTGCTCACCGCCCACCATGATTGAACCGCGATCGATATCTTCCAGATGATTAATGCAACGCAGAAACGTCGATTTACCCGAGCCCGAAGGCCCGAGGATCACCACCACTTCGCTCGGTTTTACATCCAGATCAATACCCTTGAGCACTTCGTTGTCGCCGTAACTTTTATGCACATTACGGGCAACCACCAGTGACGCCGTGTCGGATGACTGTACGTCGGATGGCATATGACTCATAAGTCCTCCTTGCGGGCCATGCCCGGTGAATTCATGATCGGCGCGGCTTTTTCTTCCGCCGCGTTCTGACGGCGCTTCACACTGGGTAACGTACGGCGCGTACCACGGGAGTAGTAACGCTCGACGGCAGACTGCCCGAGGTTCAGCAGCGAGGTGATAAACAGATACCAGATAACGGCGACCATCAGCATCGGCACCACTTCAAAGGTACGGTTGTAAATGGTTTGCACGGAATACAGCAGATCGCCCATCGCGATGACGCTGACCAGCGATGTCGCTTTGATCATACTGATCAACTGGTTACCTGTTGGTGGAATGATGGAACGCATCGCCTGCGGAATAATAATCCGGCGCAGCGCGCGCCCGCGGCTCATACCGAACGCCTGTGCGGTTTCGGCCTGACCGTTATCCACCGAGAGCAAACCGGCGCGAATGATTTCCGCCATGTACGCGGCTTCGTTCAGCGCCAGACCGGCAATCGCGGCGGTCAGCGGGGTGATCAGATCATTGGTGTTCCAGCTCATGTATTCCGGGCCAAACGGAACGCCCAGTACGACGCGCGGGAATAACGTCGACATGTTGTACCAGAACAGCAGCTGCACCAGCAGCGGCGTTCCGCGAAAGAACCAGATGTACAAGCCCGCCAGCTGCCGCAGCAACAGGCTGTCAGACAAACGGGCAATGGCCAGCATCAGACCAATGAACACACCGAGCAACATGGAAACGACGGTCAGGCCAAGCGTCACGCCCAGACCTTTGATCACCGAACCTTCCAAGAACCATTGCGCGACAACGTGCCATTCAAAGTTCTTGTTCTGCGATACGCCCCAGAGTACATCTGCGGCGATCAGCAGTACCACAATCCAGGCAACCCAGCGGCCAAAGCTGCGGGGTGCATGGGAGAACTCAACGTTACGGCGTGGATCCTGCGTATAGTCGTCCTTGACTGCCGGCTTTGAACTATACGTTTTGTCGGTCATTTAGGTTGCGCCTTTGCCAGGTTGATGCCCGGTGCCTGAATCATATTGCCTTCCAGACCCCATTTTTTCATGATGATGGCGTAGGTGCCGTTATCAAACAGCTTCTGATAACCGGCCAGAATTGCATCGCGTACGGCGGAATCTTTCGGCACCACGGTGCCCTGGTAAATGTCGCCGAAGCCGTTAGATTTTCCAGTGCCGGTCAGTTCCAGCTGGCCGTTGGCTTTCTCAACGAAGTACGTCAGCGGCGCCTGAGAGGAGAAGAAGGCGTCAGAGCGGTTAGAACGCACCGCCAGAATGGACGTCGGCTGGTCGCTGAATGACTGCACGGTCACGGCAGGTTTGCCGTCTTTCACACACACTTCAGACTGCTTGCGGATCACCTGTTCAGCCGAACCGCCCGCCATTACGGCAATACGCTTGCCGCAGGTATCGTCGAGCGCGTTAATTTTTTCGGGATTGCCTTTACGCACGCCGAACACCACAAACTCTTTCACGAAATCGACAAAATCATTCTTCGCCTGGCGATCGGGATAATCACCGATCGGGCCGATACCCATCTGGTAACGTCCTGCGGCCATGCCGCTCAAAATGCCGGACAAACCGGTGACCGACGCGTGTTCAATTTTTACGCCCAGCACTTCTCCCAGCGCGTGGGACAGATCGGCACTGGCACCGTCAAGACCGTTGCTGCCAGTCACGATTTCATAGGGAGGAAAAGAGCCATTGTTCACAGAGGTCATCACACCCGACTTCTGAATGTCCGCAGGTAATTTGGCGTGGATCGCCGGATCCATTGTCTGAGTCGGAATCGCAACACTTTCAGCAGCAAAGGTATTCAGGGAAGACACGGAAAGTAATGCAGCAGTCAGAACCGCGGCCTGACGTAATTGTTTTGCCATCATCTCTTAATCCTCTGTGTAAAAAATCAGTCTGTGAGTTTATGAATGTTGTGTATTTATAGTTAATGCCTTCCGTGGCGGACTTCTTTGGATAATGCTTTCTGTTTATAGGTCTTTATTTACAACGAGTTCCCTGGTGAGGCGCTCGCGTTACTGCTTTTAGGCGCTGAATATCAACCGGTGAGGACCAGTCGGATTCAGGCCTCGTCGTTGTTCAGCTGCGGCAACCCAAAACGGCGGTTGGCCAGCACCGGCAACACTTTACGGGCATGTGCCAGACGATCTTTGTCCAGCTCGGCAAACACTAACGCAGGCGCTTCGGCGGCGCGGGCAATGGCCACGCCGAGCGGATCGACCACCATACTGTTACCGATATTGCGCTCGCCACATTCGCCCACCGCCACCATATAGGTGGTATTTTCCAGTGCGCGGGCGGTGACCAGAACTTCCCAATGCATTTCTTTCAGCGGCCCTTTCACCCAGGCGGCAGGCAGTACCAGCGCGTCTGCGCCATCGAGCACCAGACGGCGCGCGAGTTCAGGGAAACGCACGTCATAACAGGTCATCAGGCCGACGTTAAAACCGGCAACGTTGACCAGCGGCGGCACGTCGTCGCCGGCGGTGACGTTTTTTGATTCCTGCGAGGAGAACGCATCATACAAATGCAGCTTGCGGTATTCGGAAATGATTTCGCCATTACGAATAGAAATCAGCACGTTATACGCGCGGCCATCCGGTGCAGGCGTATGCACGCTCATCATGGTGGTCATCTGATTACCACGGCTGGCGGCCAGCAGCTGGCTGACGAACGGACCGTCCAGCGGCTGTGCGGCTTTTAGCACCAAATCCGGGTCGGTGATATCACGCGCTAAAATACCTTCCGGCAGCACCAGTAAATCGGTTCCGGCTTCCAGTGATTTCGCCATCAGCGACAGGCAGGTTTCGACGTTGGCTTCCCATTCGCGGGCAACAGCAAACTGACCTAATGCAACTTTCATCATTACTTCTCCGGCCATTAACGGGTGGCAAACTGCGGGAACAAATCTGCCGGCGTCAGGCGCTGAGCAGTCAGCCCCTGTGCGTGTAATTCATGAGCAAAATCGTCGATCATTTTCTCGTTCGCCGCGAAACCGTTTGTATTCCAGTTCGCCGGTAAATCCACTACCGTGCGACGTAAATCATCCAGCAGCCACGGCGTGGTATCGGCGTATTTCGCGCGCTTATCCATCCAGATTTCATACGAACGGTCGATGATGTCGCTTAATGCCTGCGGCAGCCACGGATGCGCTTCGGCCAGTGCCGGTTTGATAGCCAGCAAATGAATGCCGGGGATGTAACCGACGCGATTGAAATACGCCAGCTCGGCGGCACGGAAATCGGGCTGGAACTGGCGGAAACCGGAATCCGGTTTGAAAAAACCGTCGGGCATAAATGGCGTGAAAATCGCGTCCAGCCAGCCTTCCTGCAACAGTTCCATCATCGGACGTTCACCCGGCACCGTTTCGATGCGTCCTTCGCGGCCAAAACCGGCCAGACGATCGACAATCGGGTGCGCTTCGGTCAGGCGTCCCACATACCAGTTTGCATCTTCAATCCCCACGCCTTCCAGCGCCAGCAGCGTGCGGGTCCAGGTGTTGCCTGAATCCTGCCAGCCGGTCAGGCCGATACGTTTCCCCGCCAGCTGCGACAACTCGGTCAGCGGGCTGTCATCCCGGGTGATGATGCAACGCTGACGAAAACCGCGCATCAGGAAATGCGGGATAGCCAGCAGATCGGATTCGCCACGGGCGCGCCCCTGTGCATAACGGCTGAACGAAACTTCGCCTGCATCGTACTTCTCGCTGGTCGCCAGGTTATCAACCAGCGTCCCCACACGATCAATCTCGAGATTAAATCCTTCAGGTTTAAGATCGCCCAACGCCAGCGGCGTAAAATAATCCCAGTCACGTACTGCCAGCCTGATGGTAATCGTCACATCTATCCCCTTAAGTGTCAGCATCTGAAATGCAGAAAGATAACTGTGCGTTCATCAGTTGGTCACAAACCGATCCACAAACGCACCAAATTCTTTTACGAAGGAGATCATGTTCACTGCAACGTGATTATTTTATCGCCTCCGTTGGCTAAGTTTGATACTAATGGCATAAATTAATATGTACAATAGAATCTTTGTTACTGAACAAAAGGCAAAAAGATGGCTGAAAATTCCCCTGAAAAAACGCTGGATGCGCAATGGTTAGCAACACAATTGCAGGATCGTTCGATGCGCGGTATTGCAATTGAAACCGCAGCGCTGATCCGTTCGGGTGTGATCGAGATAGGTACGCACCTGCCCGCCGTTCGCGAACTGGCGCAGGCGTTAGGGGTGAGTCCGGCGACGGTATCCGCCGCCTGGGGGCAGCTGCGCCGCCAGAAAGTCATTGCGGGACGCGGCAGAAATGGCGTCTGGGTCTGCGGCGATATGCTGTCACCGCGCCCTGCCCGTTTTGAGAAGATCGGTAATTTCGGCGAGCATATCATCGCCGATCTGGCGCTCTCCTCGCCCGATCCGGCCTTATTACCGGAATTACATGAAGCCATGCAGCACGGCGTCAGTGCCGACAATCTCAATAGCTATCAGCGTGAAGCCATCGCGCCCGCCTTACTCGATGCCGTGAAACCTGACTGGCCTTACAACGCACCGTCGTTTATGGCCGCCGACGGTGGTTTCGACGCCATGAATCTCACGCTGCAAACATTGCTGATGCAGGGCTCCGTGGTGGCGATTGAAGACCCGACCGCGACGCGTTTGCTCGATATGCTGGACAATCTCGGCGCACAGGTTGTGCCGGTGAAATGTGATGAATTTGGCCCGATCCCGGAATCGCTAAGCCTGGCACTGAACAAAAACCCTTCGGCATTTATCTATCAGCCGCGTACCCATTCCCACTGCGGTCATGCGCTGAATGACGCGCGTTTTGCGGCACTGGCGGAAATCCTCGGCGAGAGCAATACGCTGATTATCGAAGACGACGGCATCGGGCAACTGTCGGCCTATCCGCCGGTCAGTATGGGCAGCGTCTTGCCGGATCGCACCGTGCATGTCCGCTCTTATTCCAAAGCCTACGGCCCTGATTTACGGCTGGCGGTACTGTCCGGTTCCGAGGATTTGGTGAAGCAAATCAAATCATTCCGTAATTTCGGCGCGGGGTGGTCGAGCCGTATCCTGCAACAGGCGCTGGCGTGGCTGATTAACGACGCAAAAACGCAGGCCGGTATTACGCACGCCAAAGCAGTGTACGCAGAACGGCGCAAAGCGATGTCCGATGCCCTGCGCATTCGCGGCGTGAATATCCCGGAACGTGACGGGCTGGCGATATGGATCCCGGTGCCCTCCGAGCAGTTTGCACTGGTGACGCTGGCCGCACGCGGGATCGCCGTGCTGCCGGGCGAACGTTGCCGCATCGGACCGGGGCAGTTTATCCGCATCAGCACCAGTCAGATCATGGCGGATAAAGTCGATCTGATTGCCGATGCCATAGTGCTGGCGATGGGCTGACGTTTCACGCTAAAATCAGCGCCTGCTGTATGGAGATGACATTCCTCCCAAACCGCCTTTACCGGCTGATGATGTCTACGCAATCTCGCGAGAGGTTCGTAGCGTCGTGCCCGGACCTTTCTGAATTCAACTTACTTAGAAGGGATTATATGTTTAGCACCTTACTTGCAGTCTTTATTGGCGGCGGCATTGGCAGCGTTGTCCGGTGGTATGTCAGCCTGAAAATGAATGGAATGAGCCCGGTGCTGCCGGTCGGCACGCTGACGGTCAACCTGGTCGGCGCGTTTATCATCGGGCTGTGTATTGCCATTTTTAGCAAGATGACGCACCTGGATCCGGTCTGGAAAATGCTGATCACCACCGGTTTCTGCGGCGGCCTGACCACCTTTTCTACGTTCTCGCTGGAAGTTGTTTACATGTTGCAGGATGGCCGTTTCGGTGCGGCAGCACTCAACATGGCGCTTAATCTGGCTGGTTCCCTTGCCATGACTTTACTGGCGTTCGCGCTGGTCAGCTGGTACACCGCGCACTGATCCTCTCCGGCAGCGGGGCTTTTCTGCGTAAACGCCCCGCTGTTGTTTTCAAACCGTGATGCAGATTCACAACTCTCCTCTTTGTCTTAATGTTTCCTTCATGTTTGTCGCAGATAATAGACCACATCAAGTCTGGTTCGTTATTTGCACACATTGAGGTTTGCCATGTTTTCTGCTCCAAAAACGTCATCTGAATATCTGGTTGTGGCCCTTTGTGTCCTGACCCTGGCGGCTTTCTTACAGGCGTATTTCGCATAATCCTGCCTGTTCATGCCATGCCTTAATTCCCTCTCTTCATAAAAACGGTGCATTCTTCTGGAATGCGCCGTTTTTGCTACATTCCTGATACAAATATTGTCCTGATGGCCCTTATTGCCTATAATTGAGAATGATCGTTCACAATCAATGACAGCGACACGCCAGGACTTCCATGCTTGCCCCCCAACAATGCAGTAAAGACGCGCGCATCAGCGCCCGCCGCGACCAGATCATCGCCGCCGCCCGATTGTGTTTTCGTAAGCACGGTTTTCACGGTGCCGGCATGGCAGAGATAGCCAAAACGTCGCAGCTCAGCGTGGGGCAGATTTATCGTTATTTCGCCAACAAAGACGCCATTATCGAAGAAATCGTGCGTCGTATGGTGATGAAAAAAATCCAGCTGATCACCGGTAACGCCCATAATTTACAGCAGATCGCCCACAATCTGGCGCACCGGCGAATTGGTAATCTCAGTTCACCGTTTAAGGAAGATGTCTGTTCGGAACAAAAAGAGCAGGCCGAAATTGACCACGCGCTGATGCTGGAGGTGGCCGCCGAAGCCACCCGCAATCCGGCGGTGGAAAAGATCTGGCGGGATTCAGAAAAGCAGTTGTTTAACGAAGCCAAATCATTCCTAAGTAAAAGTTTCCCACAGTTTTCAGATGAGGAAATGACAGCAAAAGTCGAAAGCCTCGCCGTCATCTGTGAAGGCACCGCCTTCCGCCGTCTGACCACCGTTCATGCCGATGCGGAGGTTCTGGAAGCGTTATACCATCGCTACTTTCAGGATCTCTTCAACACGGATTTCACCCCCAGTAAACCGGAATAACTCCCCACCATGAGCGCTCACCTGCAAGAAAAACGCCTCGGCTATGCCCTGGTTCTCGGCTCACTCGCCGCTCTCGGTCCGTTATGTACCGATTTGTATTTACCGGCGCTGCCAGAACTGGCCGGTGAACTGAATACTTCCACCGCCAGCGCGCAACTGAGCCTCACCGCAGGGTTGCTCGGTCTCGGCTTCGGCCAGCTGATTTTTGGTCCGCTAAGCGATCGCTATGGCCGCATTCGTCCCTTGTTATGGTCGCTGGCCTTGCTGCTGGCCGCCTCGGTGTGGTGCGCCGTAGCACCGGATATTCATCAGCTGATTATTGCCCGTTTACTTCAGGGCATCGCCGGTGCAGGTGGCGCAGTACTTTCCCGCGCTGTCGCCAGAGATTTGTACAACGGTCACGAGCTGACACGCTTCTTTGCCTTGTTGATGCTGGTCAACGGGCTGGCGCCGATCATTGCACCGGTGCTGGGTGGCGCGATGCTGAGCTGGATGAACTGGCGGGGGATTTTCGGCGTGCTGGCGGTCATCTCCATCATGCTGTTTGCCTCCTCGGCGCTGAAGTTGCACGAGACGCTGCCGCCGGAGCGCCGTTCGCAGGGCGGAATTTTCAGCATGCTCGGCTCGGTCTTTTCATTACTGAAACACCGTCCGTTTATGGGATTGTGCCTGACGCAGGGCTTCGTGATGGCGGGAATGTTCGCCTATATCGGCGCATCGCCGTTCGTCTTGCAGCAGATTTATCACCTTAGCCCGCAGATGTTCAGCCTGTGCTTTGCGGTCAACGGCATCGGTCTGGTCATTTCCGCGCAGGTATCCACCCGCTTTAGCCGTCGCTATGGCGAAATGGCGCTGGTGAAAACCGGTCTGTGCATTGCCGCCGTGGCGTCTGTCGCGCTGGTGATCGCCGCCAGTCTTGGTGCGCCGCTGATTATGCTGCTGGTGCCGTTGTTCTTCTCGGTGATGGTGATCGGGATTGTCAGCCCGAATGCCGGATCGCTGGCGATGCAAAGTCAGGGGAAAAATGCGGGCAGCGCGTCGGCGCTGTTGGGTGTGTGTATGTTTGCGCTGGGCGCGCTTGCCGTGCCGGTGACCGGTTTCGGCAGTATGCCTGCGCTCTCGATGGCGCTGACCATGCTCGGCTGCTACGCGATAGCCATCCTGCTGTTCGTGACGCTGGTGCGCAAACCGGCTTAACGTTACTTGATGACAGACAGGCAAAAAAAAACCCGCTTCGGCGGGTTTTTTAAGAATTCGGCTAAAGTCAGATAGCGATAACGTTAGCAGCCGACGGGCCTTTGGCACCATTGGTGATTTCGAACTCTACGCGCTGGCCTTCAGCGAGGGTCTTGAAGCCCTGGCTGGAAATAGCAGAGAAATGAACGAAAACATCTTTGCTGCCATCTTCAGGGGTAATGAAACCAAAACCTTTAGATTCATTGAACCACTTAACGCTACCTTTAATCTTAGACATCAAACTTACCTTTACGTGAATGTTGGACACAAAATGTGTGTCATTTACAGTACAGCAACAGATCTTCATTTTGTCCAGAATTCTGATAGCAATAAGCGATAAAGCTCTCATTCCTGACTTTTCGTTGCCGCTTTCTTCTGCAAAATCAGCCCTTCACGCCCTGATATCGCGCATCCTCAGAAAAATGAATCATCGTCATTATTGAAGTCATCAGAGTCGAAATTATCTGACCCGAAGCCCAGATCTGAATTGTTATCGCGCATCGACGCATCCTCCCAGGAAGGCTGATTACTGTCGAAGCCCTGGTTGTTGTCATCCAGAAAACTGCTGTCGGCGGGATTAAGATTCTGCACCGGCGGCTCTTCAATGATATTGACGATTTCCTGCGGCTGGCTGTGATGGAACATACCGGTCAGCATATCCGCCAGAACCACGCCACCGGCGACACCCGCCGCCGTGCGCAGCGCGCTGCCCAAAAAGCCCGGAGCCTGCGGTGCGGCTTGTGCCGGTGCCTGCTGTGGCTGCCCGGCGTATTGTGAAGGCTGCGGCTGAGCGCCCCACCCTTGCGTGCCGGGGATCGGCTGACTGCCCTGCGATACAGGACGCTGTGGTTCAGGCGCAGAAGCTCCGCCACCAAATAGCCCGGCCAGAAAACCGCTGCTCTGCGGTTTGGCAGTTTGCTGTTGCAACTGATCGATTTGCTGCTGTAAGGCCTGCACCTGACCGTTCAGTTTGGTCAGCGCGGCTTCCTGAATAATCATCGCCTGCGCCATATAATACGGCGCCGACGGCTGCTGACGGATATGGGCCTGAATCACACGCTCAGCGTCCGCATCACGCGGCGCCGTATTGGACTCAGCCTGTTGCAAGCGACTAAAAAGTCCGTCAATTAAACGCTGTTCTTCAGATTGCATAAATTCACCTTGTTGATGTCGTACGCTTCGCTGGCGATCGCCATGGCGACCGATAGCGGGATTCTATGAATCACACTAATACAATTGAATTGAGGTATGAATTAACGGAGTGTCAACGAATGTGACGAATGTAAATGGCGGTCATAACCGGCACTGCGGAGGATGAAACCCGCCTGCCGGAAAGCAGACGGGATAACGCTGAATTTATTTCTTCGCTGACCAGCCGAGGATGAAATCCTGATCTGGCAGATTGGTGTAGTTACGCACGATGTCGTGGTAGGTCTTCGCCGGATCCAGCGTTTTAAACTCTTGCGGGTAGATGAATTTCGCCAGATATTCCATCCCGACAATGTTGTACGGATGGTTGTAGAACTGGTGATAAACGGCGTAGACATTACCGTTTATGACAGCCGGGATCTGCGCCACGCCGGTACGGCTGGTCAGCACCTTGGCCGCTTTATCCAGACTCGCCTGATCCGCACCGTAACCGAACGGCAGAATGTGGGTGACTGAACCGCCTTTCGGACGTGCGGAACCGGTCATGATGTAAACGTCCGGCTTCATGCTGATCACCTGCTCCAGCGAAACGGTGCCCGATGCGCCCGGCAACAGTTGGGAGCCGATGTTATTGGCGTCTACCGCCTGAATCAAACGCCCCCAGCCTGCATTACCGTGGGTGAAGCAGCAGGAATCATCGCGACCGGCAATCGGTTCGATGAAGACGTTTGGCTTGGTTTTGATGGCGGAAACGGCTTTCTGTATGTTCTGGAAATGCGCATTATAGAACGTGGTGTAGGCGCGGGCGTTGTCTTCCTGATTCATCACTTTGCCAAGCAGCTCGATGCTTGGCGCGGTGTTTTTGGCCGGATCGAGTTCGTAATCTAAGAACACCACCGGAATGTGCAGTGCGGCCAGTTTATCCAGCACGCCCGCCTGTGCGAGAGAATCTTTAGCACGCAGCTGCGCAACCATCAGATCCGGCTTCCTGGCAATCACGGTTTCGAGATCAACCTGCCCTTTATCGCTGAACCCCATATCGAGAATGTTGGCAGATTCCGGCCATTTACTTTTCAGCATATCCCAGGTGCCGCTGTCGGTTTTCTTCAGCAGGTTATTCCATGCCACCACGTGCTCAAAAGGATTGGCTTTGTCCAGCACCGCCAGCGCCAGTAAATCGCGGCCATCCTGTAAAATTACGCGCTGCGGCGCTTTCTCGATAGTGACTTTTTGTCCGGAAATGTCGGTTACCGTCAGCGGATAAGTGGTGGCAAAAACAGAGAAGGATGCGGCCATCAGACCGGCTACAGACAGCACGCGAGCGGTGTTCTTGTACATGCAAAGCCCCGAAAATGAGAATGAATGAAAAATGATTTTGATAATTGTTATCAAACAAGCGGAAATAATAAACAAGGAACGATTGATGAGGCAACGCTTTTACGGGGAATAATGCGGATAAAACATGTCGAAATATGAACGGGATACCAGACTGGCATCCCGTTTGAGTTAAGTCAGAGAATCCATAAAACGGCTGAGGCTACGATTGGCGTCCGATGAATTTCAGCAGGAACTCACTGACCATTACGCGTTTAAAGGCGGACTGCGCTTTGTCTGCCGCTGCACTGTGGCCGCCTTCGGTATTCTCGTAGAAATACACATCAGCAATACCCAGCGCCTGCATTTTGGCCGCCATTTTACGCGCATGGTCTGGCCCGACGCGGTCATCGCTGGTCGCCGTCGAAAACAGGACCGGCGGGTATTTTTTCGTCGGATCGATGTTGTGATACGGCGAGAATTCGCGGATAAATTCCCACTCTTGCGGGATCTGCGGATCGCCGTATTCAGCAATCCACGAAGCACCGGCGGAGATTTGCGTGTAGCGCTGCATGTCCAGCAACGCCACTTCGCAGACGATCGCGCCGAACAGCTCCGGGTATCGCGTCAGCATATTGCCGACCAGCAGCCCGCCATTGCTGCCGCCCTGCGCCGCCAGATGTGCCGGTGAGGTGATATTGCTGGCAATCAGCGCTTTGGCGACCGAGGCGAAATCTTCATACGCGCGCAGACGTTTTCCCTTCAGCGCGGCCTTATGCCATTCCGGCCCGTACTCACCACCGCCGCGGATATTGGCCACCACAAAGACGCCGCCGCGATCCAGCCATGCCACCCCGCTCACGCCGAGATAATAGGGATCGAGCGACACTTCAAAACCGCCGTAGCCGTACAGCAGCGTCGGATTTTTGCCGTCGTACACCACGTCTTTGCGGCAGACCAGGAAATACGGTACGCGGGTGCCGTCGTCGGACTGCGCAAAATGTTGGCTGACCTGATAACGGGATGCATCGAAATACGACGGATCCTGTTTAAGCAATTCTGCCTCTTGTTCCGCGCCGTTATCCAGACTGCCAAGCGACAAACTCGCCGGTTGCAGGAAACCGCTGACGGTCATGAAATAGTCGTTCGAATCGTCCGAGACGCCCCATGCGTTGATTTTACTGAGTTCCGGCACATGCCCGAACGGCTCGCGCTGCCATTCGCCGTCTTTTGGGGTCAGCACTTCGAGGCGGTTCACCACGTCACGCGTGATACTCAAAATAATGTGATCGCGGGTGCAGGAATAGCCGTTAAGCTGATCACGCGTGGCGGTAACGCCGCTCAGCGCGCTGTGATCGCCCGGCACAAAAAGCGGCACCAGCGCACGTTCGCCAGCCATAAAAGCGTCAAAATTCATGGTCAGCAGCGAGCCGGACGGCCAGCTTTGCCCGTTGACCTGCCATTCGCTGGAAGGCTGGATCAGGATCCATTCGCGCCACGAACTGAATTTGGCATCGTCAGGCAAATCGATTTTGATCAGTTCTTTTTCTGCGTTCAGCAGGAACACTTCGCGGTGATAGAAATCGATCACCCGCACGACATAATCGTGCTCGAAGCCGATGAAACTGTCGTGATAGCCAACGGCCATCATGTCTTTTTTAGCCGCGCTGTAGACCGTCGTGGCTTCGCTTAGCGGCGTACCGCGCGACCAGATTTTCACGATGCGCGGGTAACCGGAGTCGGTCAGCGAGTCTTCGCCAAAATCAGTGGCGACAAACAGATGGTCTCGGTCAATCCAGCCGGTGCGGCTTTTCGCGACCGGCAGGAAGAAGCCATCGGTGATAAATTCCAGCGTCTGCAAATCAAACTCGCGCACTTCTGAGGCGTCGCCACCGTCCGGGGAAAGGAAAACCAGCGCCCGCTTGTATTCAGGTTTCAGCGGAAAGATGCCGTGATACACCCAGTCTTTCCCTTCGGCTTTGCCCAGCGCATCAATGTCCAGCACCGTTTCCCACTGCGGTTCAGATTTACGGTATTCATCCAGCGTGGTGCGGCGCAGCAGGCCGCGCGGATTTTCCGCATCCTGCCAGAAATTGTACCACTTTTCGCCAAACCGCCCGATGCCGGGGATCTGATCCGGCGAGTTCAGCCCTTTGAGCACTTTCTCGCGAAGTGGATCAAACTCTTTGCCCTGGGTAAAGGCGGCCAGCGTGATTGGATTTTGCTCGTGCGCCCAGGCCAGCGCCTGTTCGTTGCGTATCCCTTCCAGCCAGATGAATTCATCGTGCTGCGGATTCGTTGAGTCAGTTGTCATGCGGTTCTGCTCCTTCAGTCATGCGTTAAACGGGCGTTATTGCACCAGAATGCCCTGAATCAGGCTGGCTTTCACCACGGTCACCTGTGGAATGTTCAGCGCCTGCATAAACCCTTCGACCAGCAACAAATTGCTGACGTCGGTCGCCCGATATTCCCCGGCCAGTTCGCTGTCGCCTTTCCACACCTGATTTTTCGACACGCGCTGCACATCTTCTAAGGTGTAGGTATTGTTTGAGCCATCAGTTTTATTGGCGGAACGCAGCTGGTCTTTGACCGAATAGCCGTGAACGCCGCCAATACCGATCACCCGACGGGTTCTGGCATCCTCTTTGATCTGCGGGCTGACGTGCGTCCGCGCGTAGAAATTCACATAACGCAGTACGGTATTACGCAGCGAACCAATCGGGTTCGGCGAGGCCGCTTTGTCGAGCTCCTGATTTTTCAGCACGCTGATGATGAATTCTTTTAGCGTCACCGAGGCCAGACGCCCCTGATAAATATCGGTTACCGTTTTACCCTTTTGCTGGCGAAAGGCGGTCATCTGCATCGAACCGCCGCCGATGTCCCATACCAGCAAATCTTCATTTTTAATATGGTTGTCATGCAGCGCGGCTTTCGCCGAAATAAACCCCAGTTCAGCTTCCTGCTCCTGCGTAATGATGCGCAGCTGAATCTGTGCCTGCTGGTTAAACTGGTCGATCACCTGCTGGCCATTGGCTGCCGAGCGGAACACCGCTGTCGCCACGCCGGTAATACGCTGAGGATGGAACGTGCGCGCCTTATCGACCATCTGTTTGAGCGCGGTAACGCCCTGCTGCTGCATCGCGGCGCTTAACTGATTATTGCCAGATTTGCCTAAATCATCGTTAAAGCCCAGCGCGCGCTGGTCTTCATACAGCACTTTACCCAGCTGGTGGCGGCAAATATCCACCTGCGCAACCTGAATTTTCGTGGTGCCGGATCCCATATCGATGCCCGCACGAGTTTCAATACAATGATTAGCCCATGCCGAAAACGTGCTTAATGCTAAGGCGATACCCAGAAGATTTTTACGTGTGCAATTCATCTCATCCTGCCCTGAAAAATATAACAAAAATCATAAAGCATTCAGAAATACCCGTTTTATCCCGTTGAGTTCAAGCTTTTTTGCTTCCTGTTTACGCGACAGCTTTCTGTAAAAGTGCGAATACACTGTTCTAAAAAAGCGAAAATCACTTCACTTTGTCCTAAATAATTCATTCTGAGATCCCGCGATGATTTGGCTATTCCTTTTTGTGAGTCAGCTCATGCATTGAACCTATTGGAACGCCTATAAAGAAATCATTACCTTGTGATGACAAAAAATGACGTGGTTGTGAGGTAAAAATGAGGCACGAAAAACAGGCAGTTTCATAAAGGAGTGAAGGTATGGAATGGAAAATTATAGATATCCTGAATACCCCGCACACAGGACTCAAATACATCTGCATTCAGGCGTTTAAAAACCTGAAGCTGATTTTATCGGTTGATGACAACTTCTCGCTGAAGACCGGCGATACGCTGGAAATCACGCCGGAAGGTTACTCACTTAACCGCCATGAAGCGCAGACGCTGAAGATTCACCGCATGATGCCCTATTGTCAGCAGCGCTGGCAGTCGCTTTCAATTCAATGAAGACTTTGTAGAAATGATGATCTTTGAAAAAAACGCGGTACAAACCCCGTAAAAAAGCCGGTTATTACACCGGCTTTTTATTGCCTCTTTTTTGATCCGACAGCCCGTCATGTTCCCCAAATTCCTGCGGCGGCACATCCTGCCAGCGGTCTTTACGGGTGGCTTCATATTCCTGATTCTTCGGATAGTAAATACGGTTCTCCGCTTTGTTCGCCTCACCTATCGTCAGCAAATGCACTTCTTCATCGGTGTTGTTGATGAAGGTATGGCAGATGCCGGTTCCCTGCGGAAAAGCCACCGAATCGCCCGGTTTCAGCGGATGCAAATCGCCGTTGATCCACGCATCCGGATGCCCCTCGAGCACATACACAAACTCATCTTCAGCACTTTCTGCATGCGGATAACTGGTGCGACGCCCCGGCGGCAGGCGTTCATGATGGATACCAATACGCGTCAGTCCGAGTGATTTTCCAAGCGGTGCGCCGATTGACATTAGCTCGTCATCGCCGGGATAACTGCCGTCGTCCGGGCCTTCGAGCTCAGTCCAGTGACGGATAAAATCAGGTTTTTCCTTGCTCATAACGCCTCAGCAGTGTGGGCTTAAGCCCAAAACGTAAGATTAATAATGCGTTGGCAATCCTGGCTGCGCAGAATAATTGCTTTGCGCCAGCGTCTTCGGCAAGCAGGCAAAACTGATGTGTACCTTTTCGCCATCATTACTTTCGCCAAGCGTCTGGTATCTGCCGCTACAAAAATCGTAAATCTTTTTGTAGGTATCCACCCGACGTTGACGTTCCAGAATTGAAAACACGGAAGACGTATAACTCGCCTGCCCCTGAGCAAAAGATTCATCAAATTTTGCCGGACGGTAGGTTTGCTCCCCTACAGGTTCGTCGATACTTGAGCATCCTGCCAGAAAACCGGCGGCCATAACCGCTGCAATCATCACTATTTTCATATTTTTCATCATTATTCATCCCGGAAAAATGTATTCCAAATCAGTGTAGACCAGGAAAAGCTTAAGCTCTGCCTGCGCTGCCAATACTGTTTTTGCCATTTTGCTTTATGGTCGCCACGGCGCGCTCGGCTGCGGCCAGCCACTGGTGGTAATCTTCCCGCCCCCGCGAAGTGGCGATACCTGCGCTCAGTGAGCACTGGAAACCGGCGTCCTGCGACAGCCGGATTTCAGACGCTTTGAGCAGTAACCGGTATCCCACCGCGTAGGCTTCCTCTTCGGAAATTCCCGGCAGGATCACCACAAACTCATCGTCACCCAGCAATGCCGGAAAATCATGCTCGCCGGTTTCCTGACGCAAAATCGTCGCCACCGAACGCAGCACATAATCTCCGGCCTCACGACCAAACAGATCATTCACCATTTTTAAATCATCGACGTCGAGCACCATCAGGCAAGAGAGATCTTGTCTGGAGCGTTCAAACTCCAGCATCAGTCGCCTGTCGAGCAACCGCCGGTTTGGCAGGCCGAGGAAGGGATCCATCAGCGCGGTTTTCTCCAGTTCATGCTGTTTATCACGCAACTTTCTGGAGATGGAATAATTGGCGGCGCTGAGGGCGATGATATAGAGAGTTGACAGGGGCAGCGTCAGCCACAGGGTACGTACGGTCACCTCGGTATAAAACGTCATGCCCGAAAACGGCCAGCAGACAATAAATCCGATGCAATAAAAAGCCATCGCGCGGCGTAACAGACGCCAGCCACCGGCGGAAAAGCGATCCGCGATAAGGATAGACGTAATCACCGCTGACGGCAGAGGACAAACGCCCATCAGCGCGACCCAGGCGCCACCGGCAATGGCATCAAACGCCAGATTCCTGAATTCGGCCTGATTGGGCTTTTTGGAACGCCGCGAAATCATCATCGCGACGTGTGGCCAGACAAAACCATTGAACACCAGCAGACTGATTGGCAGCCAGGATGCACCCCGCTCTTCAAGCACAGAAGCAATGGGCAGAAAGCAGAGGAAAGTGCCCAACATGCGCATCAGATACATTCGTCGTAAAAAACGATCCGAACGTTCACGCACGTGGCTTTCATCCGGGAAGAAATATGGCATACCTGACAAAGCTCGCTGAATATAATTCTTTTTATAGTAGTCGAGTTAGTGATGGCGCATCTAGTTAAAGCATCAGTTTCAATAGAGGGAATAAGGCGTGTTTTTGACTTATTTAGAGAGAGCTAAGGGTTTAGCGGGGAAATTTGAGATAGAGGGCACGGGGAATAAAAAAACGGCCCCATCAGGCAGTGTTCCCGATGAGGCCGGCAGGCGGTGCGTAAAGCGGATGTATTACGCCGTCAGCGTCGCCATATCAATCACGAAGCGATATTTCACGTCGCTTTTCAGCATACGTTCGTAGGCGTCGTTGATGTCCGGCATGTTGATCATTTCGATGTCAGAACCGATGTTATGTTTGGCGCAGAAATCGAGCATTTCCTGCGTTTCTGCAATACCACCGATGCACGAACCGGCGACGGAGCGGCGGCCGAGAATCAGCGACAGCGTATTGAGCATCGGGCTGATATCACCGAGGAAACCAACGAACACCAGCGTGCCGTCGATGTTCAGGGTTGGCATGTACGGGTTGATGTCGTGAACGTAAGGCACGGTATCAATGATCAGATCGAACTCGCCGTGGGTTGCGGCCATCTGCGCCTCATCCGTGGAGACCACGATGTGATGCGCCCCCAGACGACGTGCATCTTCCGCTTTACCAGCGGAACGGGTGAACAGCGTGACTTCCGCACCCAGCGCGTTAGCCAGTTTCAACGCCATGTGCCCCAGGCCACCGAGCCCGACCACACCGACTTTGCTGCCCTTGGTGATGTTCCAGTGGCGCAGCGGCGACCAGGTGGTGATACCGGCGCAAAGCAGCGGTGCGGCGGCTTTGAGGTCGATGCCTTCCGGCATTCTCAGTACGAAGCTTTCACTCGCCACGATGGATTTGGAGTAACCGCCGTAGGTCGGCATATGGTCATGGCGATCCACGCTGTTATAGGTCTGGGTGTTGCCTTCTAAACAATACTGCTCAAGCCCTTTCTCACACGGGCTGCACGTACGACAGGAATCGACCATACAGCCGATCCCGGCATAATCACCGACTTTGAATTTGGTGACGTTCTTACCGACTTTCGCCACGCGGCCCACCACTTCGTGGCCGGGCACCAGCGGATAGGTGCTGAATCCCCAGTCGTTGCGGGCCTGATGTAAATCTGAGTGACAAACGCCGCAGTACATTACGTCGATCACTACGTCGTCGGCGCGGGCTTCGCGTTGTTCAAATTCAAAGGGCGCTAATGGCACTTTCGCTGACTGGGCAGCGTATCCGAGCACTTTCAGGGTCATGATATTTTTCCTGTACAGGTAGAAAGTAAGAAATCCCGTCCGGATAAACCGGACAGGATGTTGCCAAAACGGAAAACCTGTTCTTTATTTCTGATACTGCGCGTCGGTCACTTTTTCCATCCACTCTACCGGGCTGCCGTTGAGGGATTCAGCAATCGCGATATGCGTCATAGCGTTTTCCGGCGTCGCGCCGTGCCAGTGTTTCACCCCTTCCGGGATCCACACGATATCGCCCACGTTCATTTCGCGAACGTCGCGGCCCTCTTCCTGTAACCAACCGCGACCGTGTGTGACGATCAGCGTCTGGCCCAGAGGATGGGTGTGCCACGCGGTGCGCGCGCCGGGTTCGAAGGTCACGGTCGCGCCGCCAATGCGTGCAGATTCTGTGCCGCTGAACGGCGCATCAATGCGCACTTTACCGGTGAAGTAACTTTCCGGGCCGCTCTGAGAAGGGGTGGAACCGCTTTTGGTGATTCTGATTGTGTCGTTCATTTTATTCTCCGCTTCGGCAAATGCTGCCGGGGCCATGCAGGACATCATCATTGATAGTGAAAGCGTAGTTGCTTTGAAGGCGTTCATTGCACTTTCTCCTGCCACGTTATGCTCAAGCCATTACAGACTTATGATTGATTGAACTACGTTACCGTGCTTCGCGTAGGCGGACTAGGTGGCAAAATGCGAAAGCACCTATGAGTAAAATTCATCAATCAATGTCAGGCGCTGAGAATATTGTCGGAGACTTACTGCGTCGTCGGGGTATAAATAATCCTGAGCGTGCCGCGATAACGCCCCGCCGTTTTCGACGATAACGTGAAAGACGGCGTAATTAACTCCATCGGTGCGGGAACGCACAGCACGGAATTTCGCTGACCCGGTAAAACCACGCGTCGTAATACGCCTTTATTGGTACCGCTCCAGATGACCTCGGTGCCGTTTTGTACTGCCTGCCGCGCCTTGGTGAGCGGATTAATCACCTCTATCGAATAATCCAGACGATCTTGTGCCAGATTTTTATTCCCGCCAATGAGATATAACGAAAACAACCCGGTGGCTCTGGAGGGCGCGGCAGAACCTTCGTCCTGAAAGATCAGGCTTACGCGGTTGCTGTCCGAATTATTGCCATCATAAAGACACATATCCAGGGAACGGCTACCGCTTACGGTGGTGGTGGCGCGGGCGCCGGGGAAAATTTTCAACCCGAGATCCAGATTCGCCGCCGCATTGCCAAACTCGGGCAGATAGATCTGCTGATTACCGTAATCCGTCACCTTAAACGTCATGCTGGCGATCCAGTCAGCCAGCTTGATCACGTTGGTACAGCCCACGTTCACGTTCTGCGAATTCCCGGTACAGGTTACGGGCCATTGCATCAGCGACATTTTGAGCGTTCCGCTCCAGGTTCCGGCGGCGGGAAATTTACTCAGCTCCGACGAAGGTACATACGCCGAATAATCCGTACCGTCGCCCCTCGGCGTAACCGCGCCACCAAAGGCATTCAGCGGAACCAGATTGGTTGCCACCACCACATTATTTAGCGATCTGCGTTTGGTCATATAGACATTGAGCACCAGCGTCTGTTTAGTGGTGCTTTCGGTAAACAAGACCGGCACGGGATACGGCGCCGGGGACGCTTCCAGCCAGACCGGAAACGTCAGGCAGGCACCGTACTGATTGCTGGTTCGTGACTGACAAACCAGCGTGTTCCGCCCCCATTTTGGTGCGTCGTTGGTGTCATAACCGCCGTTTTCGTTGGTCCAGATAGGCAACTGCGCCGGTACGGACATACGGTCGAAGGACACGGCGACGGTGGTATTGCGTCCTGACGGCGTGAGCGAAGCCGCCTGCGCGCCCGCCATCAGGCATATCAGCGCCAGACAGGCGAGAAATCTACTTTTCATACAAAATCCCTATTGTTGTTCCTGCGAGGAAAACGCTGCCCGTGCAAGAGGACCTTCATCCGTACGGCGGGTAGCAATCAGCATTTTTGCCTGCTGCTGAACGTCCTGCGGCACCGACGCAAGTTCGACCGTTTTACAATCGCTGTCGCCGACATAACGCACGACGTCATGCGTGCTTTTCACCTTCAGTTCGCAGCGGTACATCTGCATCCCACGCGCCATATATAAATTCTTCATGCGGTGATCGGTTTCCGCCGTGAATCCGCCCTGCCCTAATCCCGACCAGCTGGCGACATTTAACGGCGTCGCGCCTTCCAGCGGCGTTTGCTGATTAATCATCAGTCTGCCAAGGTAGGTGTAGCGCGAGACGATATTCACCTTGCTGACCAGCATCCGTCCCGGCGCGATAAACAGCGTCCGGCGTCCGGCACCCTGCGTGATTTCACTGCGCATACCGGCGGTAGATTCAATGGAATCATTGATGCTGATATTACTTTGCGTATACGCCGGCACGCTGAACAACGTACGGCCTGTGCCGTGCAGACTGGCGCTGCCTGCGCCGTCAACGGAGACATCCACGCGGGTATCCCGGCTGTCATCGGTGCTCGCGACGTTCAGCCCGACGGCAGCACCGGGCAGGCCGTTGCCCCATTTCCCCCAGTACAGACCGGATTTCGCCACCGCCATTGAGGAGTTATAGCTGCCGCTGCTGCTTAAACGCTGGCCCGACGCCCCCGAAGAGGCTGAACTGAACGCCAGACTGCCGCTGCCGTACTCGCCGCTGGTTTTACCGTAGACCGAAGCATTCAGCGTATTGTCCTGATTGCCGTTGAGATTCACGCCGATTTCCTGCTGATTCTGCGCATCGAAATACCAGTTTTGCGCGACGTTATAGCCAATCTGATCTTTACTGCTGCGGTCAGTCTGATAAGTCATGCCCACCGAGCTGTAGTTTGAGCGCGCATTAATCGTCGGCGTGCTGACGCGCGAGAGCGAAACGGAGAGAAATCCGCCGTTATCGCGCTTCATGCCGGTGCTGCTGGTACGCGTAAAAAGATTGGCGCTGGTGTTGATGTTGATGCCGCCGACGCTGAAACCGCGTCCCAGCCCGGCCTGCCAGGTGGTCGTCTGCGTTTTGTTATAACTGCTGCGGCGTGTCCATACCGGCACCACGTCGTTATCATCGAGCTGCGCCGGGATCACGTTGCGGCCTTCATTTTTGCTGGCGCTGTAACCGGCGTTTACGTACCAGCTTTTCACCGGCACGCTGAACATCAGGCTGCTGCTCTGATAGCAGCCGCTGAAACCGTATTGGCCGCCGTTGTTGCTGTAACAATCCTGCGCATACAGTGCGCTGCGGTAAAAACTGAGAGAAAAACCGTCGTTATAGGTGACCTGCTGAATGTTGCCGCGCGAGCCTTCGCTGCCCTTCAGGTAACTGAAGCGGGTGGTGAGAATGCCGTCGAGCAGCGGGTTATCAAATCCGTGACTCCAGTCGAGTGCGCTTTCGATAAAATGGTTGCGGTTGGTCGCGGCCACACCGCCGGTGAGCGCGGCTTCACGGGTGAGCGGCACTTTGATCCCCGCCTGCATCACGCGGCGATCGGCACCATTTTTTGATTCTGCGCCGTTGCCCTGAACCTCGCGTTCAGGAATGGCACCGCCCTGCACAAACCATTCGATGTTCTGGCTGGTGGCATTGCCCGTGCGGCTAAAAGGCACCTGCTCGGTGCGCGACAGCTGATTATCTTCGTAAACGCGCAACGTCACGGTGTAGCTGCCGTTAGGGAACGCGGTGGTATCGAGGTTCTGTGTCCCCGCATTCAGATAAAAGGTGCCGAGCAACTGCTGATCGCGATAGGCATCAATGCGCGACGGGCGGGTGATAAATACCGTCACCGGTGTGCCCTGCGCGGCCTGTGAATTGTTCATCCAGGCAAGCGTGGAACCGACGCGCGCACCTTCGATGGTGCTGAGCGGCAACTGGCTGAGGGTAATATTTCCGCCTGCGTTGCTGAAAATATCCCGCGAGTCCATGCGCCCCGCCTGAACGTAATAGCGTTTGCCGACGTCGCGGCGCAGGAAGACGTTGTTAAAACGCACATCCTGATGATTTTGCTGGCGATATTTCTGCGCCAGATAGTCCCAGTCAATACCTGCATAACTATTTTCCGTCAGCCCGAGCGCGCCCGCGCCCTGTACGGATAACGTCTGGTCATCGTTATTAGTAACGAAGTTAATATTCTGCTGATGGATAAACGCCGCTTCCGTTTCTGCCGTCTGTTCGTAGTACGGCGAGTTCTGGTCTGCGGCAAGCGGCACAAACTCAGGGCCGAGGAACAATGCGACTTTGGCATTATTTTCATCATAGATAAGTGCAACCGAATCCGTTTCCAGATAGTCACACCCTGCCACGCCGCCGTTACTGCTGCACGCCAGATTTCCGTTACGTGCCATAGGCTTGCCGATCAGACGGTCCAGCACCGCTTGCTGCTGAGAACTCTTTTGATAATGCGTCATCACCGCCTGCGCCACGTCTTCCGGTTTGAGGAAAGTGACGGTATCGAGGTTAACGGAGGCTTCAAAAAGTCCGAGCGATTGCCCGTAGACAGAAAGATTGACCCACAGCGTCTGGCCGGTGACCAGCGATTCAAAACCAGGCGGAACCTGGGTGGCAGCACGGGCTGAAAGAAAGGGGGTTAGGGTAATGAAAGAGGCGATTATAACGATGCGGAAATTGACCTTCATTACAGCGTCCTGCTGAAAAAGAATAACAAGGGGGCGAACTGCCCCCCGAAATAATCGATCAGTCAACTCCGGCAAATCAGCTCGACGTCGTTGCCTGTGTGATTAACAGGCTGACCACGCCGGAATAGGTGCCGGTCGTCAGAGGCGCTACGGTTGCCGGGGAGATTTTCAATGGCAGAACGGAAGAACCGTTCTCAGTGCCCGCCGGAAACAGGGATGCGTAAGTCAGGGAGGTCGCCGTGGTGGTGATCGGTTTCAGATCTGCACCCAGCGTGACTTTCAACGGAACGGCGGTACCGGTTACGGTTTCGTTTAACTGGGCAGTGCTCACCAGCGCCACGTTGATATTGGCGGTAGAAGAATTCGACCAGATTTTAGTATCCAGTGAATAAGTCGATAAACCACGACCAGGAATATATTGCATATTAATGGTGCCCGGCAGTGCAGTACCGTCTGCCTGAGTCATATCAACCGTCGAATCAACGTTGGCATTGACAGTAATATCTTTCTGCACAGCCTGTGCATTAAATGCAGCCGTTAACGCAGCAGCGATGAAAAGTGGTTTGATTAATTTTTGCATTTGTAGCTCCATGAAAATCTATGTAATGGTCACAACGCTACATAATTCGAGCTGCAGGAAAGTGGCTGAATACAGCCAACGCACCTGCGGCTTGAAGAATGACGCGCATCCATGACCGTTTTATTGATAATGAACTGCTTCATAACAAACAAGTTGTTATTCTCTTAGAATAAGTTGATTATTTTCCGAGAACGTATTCGTTCATATTTCTCGTTTTTTGATCAACATATTTAATTCTTATTTCCTGTGCAGCATTTATTTCAGCTGGCGTCCAGGCTTTGAACCGTAATGTCTCATCCGGATATACCGTGGCGTGTTCCTGTTTCCACTGGCAACTGCCGCTGCTATTTTTTTGCAAGCAGAGAGCGACTTCGCGGATCACCATGCGCACGGTGCCATTGTTTTTAACGTCGCCTGACGATAATGGAATGAGGGATAACACAGCGTGTTTCGGCGGAATATGAACCAGCACGCCCCAGACTAAATTGATGCCCACCTGGTTGCTGATTTTATTCTCCTGACCGGTGTTATCTTTCAATTCCTCCGGCGCACCGACGGCCTCGAAGTAAACACGCCAGGCGGTCTCTTTCTCCTGGGGTTGTAACGAAATAAGACGAATAATGCGTTGCGAACCCGATGCCAGCGCGAATTTATCCGGGGTAGCAATCAGCGAATGCGAAACCGCATCTTCTATCAATATTTCTTTTTCAAATTGCGTGGCAGGGCGGTCTATTCGCTTAATGCTGACTTTAATAAACTGCGCCTCACCGCTTTGCGACAAAGTCTGTACCTGCGCTGCGCCCTGGCTATTAAGCGTCACCTCCATGGGATAAACGCTCATATTTGCCAATGCAGCAGGCATGGATAAAAAAGTCATTAATATCAGTGAGAAACACAGTAACCTGGCGAACTTCTTTTTACAAAACAACGCAAAAGAATTGCCGTAACGCAGGGTCTGATGACGTGACTCTTCCATGATAAATCCTTATAAAATCCATTAAACAACGTGCCGGTAATTCCCCCTCCTGAGAGAACCCCTGTTAACCCGGACATCTGAACTCACGGGTATAACCTGGCGATAAGAAAATTCTCACACAGGCTTTGTTATGTCACTGTCCATTTTTGTGGTTAATTTTTTTAAGAGAAAGGGCAAAAAACGCCATACTGTAATAAAAACCGCCTAACTCAATGAAATAGCTAATTAAAATAACCATACAAAAAATAAGTCATTGACTTTTGAAACTATTTTAACCGGTCAAAATAAAATCACTGTTTATGCTAAATAGCCATTTTAGTGCTAGGATTATCCTGAGAAGGGCAATAAAGACCCTTACTGCTTTTAACAACAATCGCTAAACACCCACTATCGCCATATAGCATAATGAACCGTTTCTCAACGGACTTTAAATTAACACTAAAGAACAATGGCGATATTTTTTTATTTGTATTATGGAACCAGGCAAAGTAAGCAGCAATATGAAGAGCAAACAACAACTCACAGAATTAATTTTTCACCGTGCAGAAAAAATTAAGTCCCACAAAGATATTGAGGCAGTCATGCAGAAGCACTATAAACTTCTGTTCAGACTTTACCTGACTAAACCTCTCTATTTTAAGGTTATTTTTAAAGCAAACCGTTTTATTATCGGTTCGGCCATCATGGCGTATTTTTTCACGACAGAAAAACCGACACTTCGCCACGTCAAAGATTTTTGTAAGAAAACAGGGTTAATCAGTGACAATACGATCGATTCCTTTCTGCTCTTCATCCGGGTAGGCGGTCGTATGGACGTTAAAAAGGATCCGCAGGATAAACGAAAGTTAAACTATCAGGTGACGTCAAAGGCGCTTGATGAAACCCGTGCGTTAATTAATACCATGATGATCCCCTATGGGATGCTTTATCCGGATTTCGATGTCTCCGGATGTTTGAAAATGGAAAATTTCACCGCTGATTATTTCCAAAAATATGCCGAAATCATCCTCAATCAGGTGTATCTCTTCGATATGGTGCCGGATTGTAAGGCGTTCGTTTTCAGAGATGCCGGACACATGCTGCTGATGGATCTCTATATCGAGAGCATCAAACAGCAGACGGCGGTGATCGAGTACAACTACCTAAAAGCCTCGCTCAAATGTGGTGTGTCACGCTCGCACATTAAACGTTGTCTGAAAGCCGCTGAGGTTGACGGATTACTGACGCTCGATACACCGAATAACACCATTATTCTGCACCTGACCTTCATGCAGATGGTGCTGAACTACTTTGCGGTTTACATGGCGATGGTTGAGCATGGATTGCGTGGTTTGCCCGGTGCCCCCCCGCTGCCGGCGCACTGAACCACAAAATTTTGCGGTTCAGATCACACTTCAATTATGTTAACGTTAACACTTGTGATTAACATCATAATTCCGCATCGTACCGTCTGGGAAAAGCAGTAAGTTAACGTTAACAATGTGGTCTGTCTCTTCGAAACACGCACGGATATGCCCATGAAAAACAGCCACCGAAGTCACTACACATTGTTGAGCGGATTGCTTTTTTGCTTCTTCTACACCTGGTCCTCCGCCTTTTCGCTTATTTCCCTATGGCTCAGTCAAAAGGTCGGGCTGAAAGGTACGGAAACAGGAATGTTCTTTTCCGCCATCGCCCTGACGGCGCTGTGCGCACAGCCGCTTTATGGTTTTATTCAGGACAAACTGGGACTGCGCAAAAACCTGCTGTGGGCCATCGGCTGTCTGTTACTGGCCAGCGGCCCGTTCTTCATCTTCATCTTTGCCCCGCTGTTGCAGGTCAATATTCTGCTGGGTGCCGCAGCCGGGGGCTTGTACGTCGGCGCGACGTTTTTTGCCGGGATCGGCGCACTGGAATCTTACACCGAGCGGGTGAGCCGCATTTTAGGGTTTGAGTTCGGCAAGGCCAGAATGTGGGGATCGCTCGGCTGGGCGGCGGCCACTTTCTTCGCCGGGATGCTGTTTAACATCAACCCGAACCTGAACTTCTGGATGGCGTCATCTTCGGCGGTGATATTCCTGCTGCTGCTGTGGCGGCTGCGCGAGGTGAAAACCGATGCGCTGAACCAACTCGAGTACGGCAAGCCCGGCAACCTCCAGCTGGCCGATGCAGTTGCACTGTTTCGCCTGCCGCGTTTCTGGGCGCTGATCGTGTTTGTGACCGGCGTCAGCGTCTACAACGTTTACGACCAGCAATTTCCGGTGTACTTCTCTTCGCTGTTCTCGGACGTTAAAAACGGCAACGAGATGTACGGTTTCCTCAACTCCTTTCAAGTGTTTTTAGAAGCCGGCGGGATGTTCCTCGCCCCGTTTATCGTTAACAAAATCGGGGCCAAAAACGGATTATTACTTAGCGGCCTGATCATGGCGCTGCGCGTCTTTGGCTCGGGGCTGGCGGCGGATGCCGTCACGATTTCCTGCATGAAGCTGCTGCACGCCGTCGAGCTGCCGATCCTGCTGATTGCCATGTTTAAGTACATCACCACCCGCTTCGATCCGCGTCTTTCGGCCACGCTGTATCTGGTCGGTTTTCAATTCATCACGCAAGTCTGCGCCAGTGTGTTATCCCCGCTGGCCGGGCACGGCTACGATCTGATCGGCTTTGCCGACACTTACATGATCATGGGGATGTTGGTGCTTGTCCTGACCCTCATCTCCGGCTTCCTGCTCATCGGTGAAAAGAGCCGGACGCCTCCATCTGTGTTATTCAAAAAGAGTGAGATTTTATGAAACAGCGACTGGAACGCGCAGAACAGGCGTTGCGCGACGGGAAAGCCACGCGCGGCGATACTTTCTACCCACACTTTCATCTCGCACCACCGGCGGGCTGGATGAACGATCCGAACGGGCTGATTTATCATCAGGGGCGGTATCACGCGTTTTATCAGCACCATCCGTTCAGCGAGAACTGGGGGCCGATGCACTGGGGGCACGCCACCAGTCAGGACATGGTCAACTGGCAGCATCAGCCGGTGGCGCTGGCACCGGGCGATGAGTATGACCGCGACGGCTGTTTTTCAGGCAGCGCCGTGGACGACAACGGTGTACTCAGCCTGATTTATACCGGCCACGTCTGGCTGAGCGGCGAAGGCAATGACAGCGCTATCCGGGAAGTGCAATGTCTCGCGACCAGCGAGGACGGCATTCACTTCAACAAACAGGGCGTGGTGCTCACGCCGCCGGACAACATCATGCATTTTCGTGACCCGAAAGTGTGGCGCGAATTGGGTTACTGGTGGATGGTGATCGGCGCGCGGGATGAGCACGATTGCGGGCAGGTGTTGCTTTACAAAGGGGACAGCCTGCGCGAGTGGACGCTCGACCGCGTCCTCGCCAAAGCCGATGACAACACGGGTTACATGTGGGAATGCCCGGATTTCTTCCCGCTGGGCGAGGAGCGCATTCTGATGTGTTCACCGCAGGGCATCAAAGCGCAAGGCTATGATTATCGCAACCTGTTCCAGAGCGGCTGCCTGCGCGGCACATGGCAGCCGGGTCAGGATTTTGAGGTGCTGGAAGGTTTCACCGAACTCGACCACGGACATGATTTCTACGCGCCGCAGTCGTTTACCGCTGCCGACGGGCGTCGCGTGGTCATCGCGTGGATGGACATGTGGGAATCGGTGATGCCATCAAAGGCGCAAGGCTGGGCGGGCTGCATGACGCTACCGCGTGAACTAACGCTGCGCGACGGCAACGTTTGCATGGTGCCGGTGGACGAAGTGCGGACACTGCGCCGTGATCATCACCCTCTCCTGCCGCATGTCATCAGAAACAGCGTTGAGCAGATAACGGATAACGCGCAGGCGATCGAAATCATCGCGCAGTGGGATCTCAGCGCGTCTGATGCGCAGAGCTTCGGCATAAAACTCGGCGACGGCGTCTGCGTCTTCGCAGACGCTCAGGCGCAAAGGCTCTGTCTTCGCCGTGATTTCCCGGAGTATGGGATCAACGATCACCGCAGCGTCGCGCTGACGGCTGACAAGCCGCTGGAAATGCGCATCTTTATCGACCGCTCTTCGGTGGAAGTTTTCGTCAATCAGGGAGACGCAACGCTCAGCAGCCGGATCTACCCGCAGCCCGATCAGCGCGCCCTTTCGTTCTTTGCAGAAAAGGGGGAAGCAGTGTTAGTGCAGAGTGAATACTGGACGTTAAGCGCAGGTTAATTTGCTCAGGATGCTATAAAGACGCCCGCTCAAGCACCGGTGAGGCGATTTTTATCAGGCCGTGATTGGGGCGCTGCTCGATAAGATGCAGCACCGCTTCACGGCCAATTTCGCGGTGCGGCAATTGCACTGTGGTCAGCGGCGGCAGGAACAGATCGCCAATGCCGACCATATTGTCATACCCGAGCACGGCGACCTGCTGCGGTATCGCAATCCCTTTCGCCAGCAGCACCTGATACGCCAAAAATGCGATGCGGTCATTGCCGCAGACCAGCACATCAAAATCCGGCTTACCGTCGATGATGAACTTTTCGAGCATCCCGACAACGTCGCGGTAATGTTCATCCCCCAGTTCCATATGAAACTGCCGAAGGTGTTCTTCCGCCAGTCCGGCTTCGCGCCACGCCTGCTCGGCACCTGCGCGACGGCGGACGCCCGCGGGAATGGATTGTGGCAAATAAACGCACAGCGGATGCCGGTAACCTTTACGGATCAGCATATTCATCGCCTGATACTGGCCGTCAAAATCATCGGGAATATAGCCCGGCAGCGCGAGTTCACGGCTGAGACAGTTCGCCAGCACCAGATTTTTATCCATCAGCCGCGCCGGGATCTCAACTTCGCGCAACCCCATGGTGGTAAAAATGATGCCATCGGGTCGTTGGGAAAGCAGCTGGCTGACGGCGCGCTCGCTGTCTTCCTGGGACGTAATGCTGACCAGAAAACTGCTCCAGCCAAATTCGCGGGCGGTGAGTTCTATCGACAGAAGGATTTCAACGGAGAACGGCGTTGTCGCGGTATCAAGCGCCAGTACACCAAGCGTGGAAACTTTACTGCTTTTACCGCGCATTTTCCGTGCGGAGAAATCAGGCACATAATTTAATGCATCAATGGCCTGCTGCACGCGCGCCAGGGTTTCCGGCTTAAGCCTTTGTGGCTCATTAATGGCGCGGGACACGGTCATCAACGAGACCGATGCCAACTGTGCTACTTCTTTCAGCGAAGCCATAACTCTCCCGTTCAGCGAATTTTACCCCCCTGATCCTACACAATAATACGCCCGCAGCGTAAGCCTAAATCCTTGCAGATGAGAGGCCACAAGCGCTTTGCTCTGAAAACCGCCACGTGCCCCGGAAAAAATAATCAAAACCGTGAACCACTTAACATCTTATGTGAATGTGTTATGTTAATGACTTAAAAACAGGAGCAGGAATCTGATGGAATATTATCTTTTAGTCTTGGCAAAATTCGTTATTGGTTTTCTGATTGTTATTTCCCATCTGAACTTTTCGGGCAAGACGCAGCTTTCACAGATGACGCCGGTAGATTTCATCGGTAACTTTGTTTTAGGTGGAATTATTGGTGGCGTCATCTATAACGATGTCATCCCGCTTTACCAATATATTATCGTACTGGTGATCGGCGTCATGCTAATCTCCCTGTTAAACTCCATCAGTAAACGCTTCTTTTTATTTCGCTCCTTCGCCATTGGTAATCCGATACCTATTGTGAAGGACGGAAAATTTATTATGGAGAATATTCTCAGGCGCCGAAACAAAATTGACATCCTCAACGTCGCATCGCAGTTACACGCTCAGGGTATTCACTCTTTTCAGAATCTGAAATACGCACAGATCGAACCCGGAGGCCAGATCACCGCCGTCTGCGAAGGCGCCGAGATGCCCTCCGTGATCCTGGTGAAAGACGGTCGGGTGCGACATTCCGAACTGGACGCAATTCAGAAAGACGAAGAATGGCTGCATGAGAAAATTACGGCGTTGGGTGTTAAAGAAGTCAGCGACATTTTCCTCGCCGAGTTCTGGCAGGGGCAGATGACACTGGTCATGACGGACGGTAAAGTGTGCAGGTAGGATGTCATCAGCGATGAAAAAGGCAGATCGTAAAGACGCCGTGAAACATGCCTGATGGCCCGGACGCTTTACTTTTCTGCCTGTGATCACTTTCGATACTCGGTTTATTTTGCGGCAGTTCTTATGTTTTGATTTTTCCTTTTGAATCAAAAAGCGTATCCCACTGCTGAAACTCCGTATCTTCAAAAACCAGGCAACCCTGAGCCATCTTTTTAAAATAAGATATTTTTTCATTATCATAAGAGGGAGGAAAATGATTGAAGTTCACTTTATAAGCATCCTCTTTAAGATTTAGAATATAATTCGGACAGAGCAAGTTTATCGTTCCGATAGAAAAAAGACTAAAAGCATGAATGAAAACCTTTGGTTGATTCCCCTCCAAAGATTGCGTTGCCCAAATAGATTTCGGGAACATGTTTACATCATACTTATCTGCATCAATTGAGTAATAATGAGGCGTACTACTCACCATCCCCACTGAATGTAGTGAAGAGTAAATAAATGCATTAAGGAACATTGGAAATAAAAAAACCAGAACGCCAGTGGAGACAAGTGCAGCAACAGACACACCCTGTATTATCACCAATGTGTTTTTTTTGGCTTTATTTTTAATTTTTTCCAGGAAAAAGTAAAACAAACAGGGCATGTACGATAAAAATATAAAGGCTATCATGAAGACCAGCCAATATAAAAACACCCACATATCATCAATATTACTGGCCTTTAACACAATCATCAGAGGATAAAAAATTGATGATGAAGAAAAGAACATATACAATGATAAAACAAA
Source organism: Rahnella inusitata (assembly GCF_003263515.1). GTDB lineage: Bacteria > Pseudomonadota > Gammaproteobacteria > Enterobacterales > Enterobacteriaceae > Rahnella > Rahnella inusitata. The sequence goes on from NZ_JYDE01000042.1 coordinate 119,470, forward strand.
CACCTCAAAAACATACTGAACAACAACTCGCATAAAATATAGCGAGCCCGTTCCGGGCTTAATAATATAATACTTCAACGTATTAACAATACTGAATGCGATGGTCAGCATGCACGCAATATACACTATTTTTACGCTGGATATTTTACCCACTTTGATCAAATCACTCCCCCATGGAATAACAGGGAGAAAAGTGATTAATATCATTATGACTGACACCCCAATACAATAGCATGGCGCAGAAGATATATCATAACCACCCGGCCTGTCTTTTCTCATGAAGTGATAACCGATAAGTAAAGCGCTGGGTAAAACCAGAAGCACTATGACACCCGCTCCAAATATTAACGCAGAAAATAATAAAGATATTAATCCAATATTGATAGAGAACGCATCGAGAAGCAAGTCCGTCCTGCCAATACCGTTTAAATACCTCCAGACCACCGCCCCGGAAATAATGATAAGATAAGGAATGATGAACTTCTGACTTTCAATCACTTTTTTAATGACTGAAAAGAACCCTTCTGAATTTTCTTCGCTCACGTTAAGTCCATCCAAAGTTAAAATATACACTAATGATAATAGCGCGTATCCCCCACAGACAAGAAGCAAAAATCACAATCAAAGCAATATCACGAAAATACAAACAGGCCGCCTGAATAACATCCGTTAACACACTATGGTATAAGTTTAATGAATGATTTAGCTTGCTAACATTTCAATTAATAATTGAATATCGCCATCCCTTTGCGAAACAACTTCCTAATCTGAGTGCAACTCTCTGTAAATGCATCCAATCTGTTTCTTTGAATTATTGGCAGATATAAAAAGGCCGCCAGTTTGTGCATTATGCTGTTTTACAGTTCACAATATATCATTTCATTGACCTAAAACCAGAAGACGCAGCCCAACAATTCTGAGATGTACTCATTCATTGAAAGCCGGATAACGGCGCTGTAAGTCCTCGCAGCGGGAATATTCAGTGAATATAAACTGTAGCAATAATAACCGTCAGCATGTCCTGCTATAATTTCATTTTCGGACAATGAACAAACAGCGATTGGGATTAATATGATGAAATCCCATAAAACGATCATGGATCAATATATGAAGCAGAAGTGCTGTAACAATTTACTAAAAGATCTAAAGATAAATGTCTAAACACCCGTTTTCTCACCTGCACTGTTGGGTAATACTGTTAGTTCCTTGAGGGCAGACATCTGTAGAGACTGGACGCAGAAACGACTCCCATGTACAAGCGGACAATAGCAAACACAAAGCAGCAATTATAATTATTCTCATAAATCAGATCCCTCTCATCTTTTGATGTAATCATATCATAAAACCTGCAATCGTTCTTTAATGACGACTAAGCGATAAGTAATCAGTTTGTACTAAGGGCAGTCATTAAACGCAGCAGGGAAAAGAGACTTAAAAATTTATGAGATGTTTCCCTACAGGGCCCGAACCAGGAGCCTGCGGCTAAGAAGAACGTCGGCGCATCAATAACTAAATGTTTTAAAAGGGCTATTGTGCATTCTCAAGTGATACACAGGAGTCCAGAAACCTTGTCGCTCAGGTTTGCTCAGTAAATCGGGATCACCTGGCTCTAAAATTCCCCCAAAGGATAATGACTACAAAGGGGGATTGATTACGAAGTACTAAAAACAACTTAAGGCATGGGTTGTTGGTTAAAAACAAGCGATATAATCACCACCCCACACTCAATCACCAGGAATTTCCCCACATAAATATCTTAGGGATACATTCACAAGAATTATCTTAATAAAGCATCCACTAAGCTCACTAATAATTAAGTTACACATTTACGTGACATACCCTATTTTAATACCCCTTGGATTTATGGTAGTTTTTTGGTGCGTTGAGACAAAGGCTTAGGATCAAGCTTTGTGCGCTCTGAATGCAAGGACTATTCGGCGAACTCATCCATTATACATTCACCACACCAATTAATTACAGGCATTGCATTCACCATTACTGTTGGCATATATCGCTGACCTCTTTAAATAATCGTCTGAATGGCTGCCTGAAGGGAAGCTGATACAAACATCCGGCTTAGAGCCGATGTTGAGACGCAATGATAATTGCGATGTAAATCAGGATTAACGTTCAAAGGGAATTAAACGATGGGTATTCAGGAATACATTCTTGCCGGCAGTAAATTACCGATCCACAACCACTATCAGCTACGCTTAACCCGTTTGGAATCCCAACAGTCTGACGTCGATATATCGGTGCTCAAGTTCAGCGGCAGCGAGGCCATCAGCGATATTTTGCGCTATGAGATTGAGTTTACCAGTGCGGTGAAAGATATCCCCGCCCAGCACATCATCAATTATTCCGCGCTGTTCCTGATGTACCCCGACGGCAAGCCCTGGGAATCTGTTAAACCACGCATTATCCCCGGTGTCATCACCCAGTTCCGCCAGTGCAGCACTTCTGCCGATGAAACCCGCTACGTCGCCACGCTGGAACACCGCCTGACCCGGTTAAATCAGGGCACCAATAACGCGATTTACCAAAACGACAGCATCATCAGCATGACCGAAAACACTTTCCTGCGTTACAACATGGACCGGCTGGATTTTCGGTTTGCGCTCAATGATCAGTATCCGCTGAAAAAATTCATGATGCAGTTCGGTGAAAGCGAATACGCCCATATTGCGCGACGCCTGGCTGATAGCGGTATCTCCTACTTCTTCGAATATGACGAAGAGAACAACTGCGACGTCATGGTGCTGGCCGACCATTCCTACGCCTGGCCAGAGCCTGTTGCTATCCCGTTCCGCAACCCGGCGGGACTGTTCGACGGCGGACTGGAATCGGTCTGGGAGATGTCGGTCAGCCGCAAGTCCATTCCGAAGTCAGTCACGGTTAACGACGATTACTACCCTGCCGCACAAAGCGATATGACCGGCACAACGGAGACCACCCCGGATTATCCGGCACTGGTTGCCGAAGATTACCGCTGGGGTGAGAACTATCCCGAAGCGGGCAAAGAGTTCAGTAACCAGCCAGGCCAAGGGATGTGGTATGCCAAACGCCGTCAGGAGCGCTACCTCACGGAGCAAATCACCTTTGAGGGTAAATCCAACTGCATGACGCTGCGTCCGGGGATGGTCATCACCACGCCCGGCAAAGACTGGCCTGAAGCGCCGGACGGTCTCCTGATTGTCTCCACGAACTCTAAAAACGTCGCCCGCGATACGGCGTACTTCGTCACCTTCACCGCGGTTCCGCGTAATACTCAGCATCCGTACCGCCCTGCGTTGTTGCCGTGGCCGACCGTCACCGGCACGCTGCCTGCCCGTATCTCCAGCGCGCATCCGGACGAACCTTACGCTCACATCAACGCCGACGGCCTGTACCGCGCTCAATTTGGCTTCGATCGTACAGAGTGGCAGAAAGGTTTTGAGAGCTGCTGGCTGCGTCTGGCCAAACCCTATTCCGGCGATACCTGCGGCTTCCATATGCCGCTGCTGGATTCCACCGGCGTAGCGATTGCCTTTGAGAACGGCGACGTTGATCGGCCTTATATCGCCTGTGCGCTGCACGATTCAACTCACCCGGACCATGTGGCGTTGCCGAACTACAAGCGGAACGTCATTCGCACTCCCGCCAATAACAAACTGCGACTGGACGATACGCGCGGGAAAGAACACATCAAGCTTTCCACACCGGCCAGCGGCAAAAGCCAGCTGAACCTGGGGGCGCTGGTCGATGATAAACGCAAAGACCGCGGCCACGGGGCTGAGCTGCGTACCGACGACTGGGTGTCCGTTCGCGGCGGTAAAGGCGTGTTTATTTCTGCCGACGTGCAGGCTTCCGCCGGAGGTCAGCAACTGGATATGCAACAGGCCAAAGCCCTGCTCTCCAGCGCGATGGTGGAAATGCAGAGTCTTTCCGCCAGTGCGCAACAGGCGCAGGCATTAGCCGCGGATATCGACCGTCAACAGACCTTGCTTCAACAGAAACTCGATAAGCTTCAGCAGGCTGTTTTACTCCTCAGTGCACCAAAAGGCGTCGGTATTGTCAGCGGTGACAGCATGCAGCTGTTCGCCGAAGATAGCCTGACACTGACCGCGGGTAAGCAGGTGGATATCGGCGCGACGAAGAAATTCACCGTCGCGGCCGGTGATCAAATCAGCCTCTACAGCCGCCAGGGCACCAAAATGTTTGCCGCCAAAGGCGACATCGACGTTCAGGCCCAGGGCGGTAAGTTCACCACCTGGTCAACGGACGACACGCATGTTGCCAGCGGCAAAAAAATGGCGGTAACGGCGCAGGACGAGCTGGTCCTGATTTGTGGCGGTGCCTATATCAAACTCAAAGGCGGGAACGTTGAGATTGGCGGGCCGGGGAAACTGCTGATCAAAAATGGCGGCATCGTCAAGCAAGGCTCAGCAAGCATGCAGAGTGCGATGAAATCGTTTGATCCGGAGCAGTTTAATGAGGGGTTTGTGGTTACTCACCCGCTCAATGGCAAACCACTGGCGTCCCAAAAATACAAAATCACGCTGGATGACGGGCAGGTCATTGAAGGGCTGACCGATGAAAAAGGCATGACCTCTCTCACTAAATCACAAGCCGCGCAGGATATGGTCATTTCGTTACTGGATGGCGAATAAGGATTTCAAGGAAAGAATATGAAAAAAATAACTAAATTAATCATCAGCGCGCTCAGTCTTTCTGTTGTGATAAGTGTGACAGGTTGTGCTGTTGGCCCCTGGGGAGGCCTCATTATAGGTAACCCTTTTTCCGGAATAGCGGAAGCTCGTCAGGCTCGAGAATATAATGAAAGGCAAGAAGAATTAAAGAAAGAAGCTTTACAGAAAGAGCTATTGGCTGAAAAAAATTACGGGCCGCCACAGGTGATATATCGTATTGATCAAAAACGCTATATCACGCTTGAAAAGTATACCCATTGCGACAATGGTCAGATATTTTTTCATAATGATGAAAAAAATATAAAATTACCACTAGCGGTCTCATCGCGAAGCGTAATGAATTACAAAGGAAAATTCATCTGGGCAGCGAAGAGCGACAACATGCTGGCTTTTCCTTTAGTGAGAGGCGGCAACGATCATTGTAGTGACACTATCAAAAACTGTGCTTATAGCATTCTGTCAGCCAGTAACGATGGGGGGGAGAAATTTAGTGAAATTATATTCGGTGCAAGTAATAGCTCAAACTCTAAAGAGTACACGGTTGTTCTTACAGATGATGCTATCTACACCAAAAGAGACAAATATCCTACTGATAAATTTTCTGTCGATACAGATGGTAAATTTTATAATGTAAGGCAAGTCTGGGTCCAGGATGAACTTTATAAAGGCTTGTTGAAGTTCGGGGTGCCAAAAGATGTTTTAGCAAATAACCGAGTAGGTTATATACCTTCTTGGCTAAAAGCATTACACGATTACTCTGATATTCAAATTCATGAAGTTGATGTAAAGGCTCATACGTTGTTAAACCAACTCAATAACTCACCGACTTTAGAGAAATTACCTGATGAAAAGATCGGTAAATCAATAAGTAGTGAATTTACTTGCAATGATGCACTGATACCGACTCAACTAAAAAATCAAGGATGACCATGAAAAAGCTAACTTTACTCGCAGGTGCATTAATATTTTCGCTAACCAGCCTGAATAGTTGTGCCGTGACACCGCCTCCGGTGCAAACATCGACGCAGCCAGAAAAGCTGGCAGTACAACCCATCCATAACCCTCCACAGGTGATTTATCGTATCGATAAAAATCAGTATCTCACGCTGGAGGATTATTCGAACTGTGATGATGGGTCGATTTATTATCATAATGATAACAAGAAGATAAAAACGAAGCTCTGGTTCCTTTCCATGGGAACAATGAACTACAAAGGCAAGTTTATCTGGGCAGCGAAAAACGACGACATACTGGCGATTCCTTTAGTGAGTGGTGATAACGATGCTTGTGGTGACCCGCTCAGAGGCTGTGCTTACAGCATTTTGTCAGCCAGTAGCGATGGGGGAAAGAATTTTAGTGATATTAAATTCCATGCGAGTAATAGCTCTAACTCTAAGGATTATACAATCATTATTAGCGATGATGCTATATACATCAAAAGCGCCTACTACGATTCCGAAAAATACCAAACAAATAGCGCTGTAGTGGTCAACAAAAAC
>NZ_JYDE01000043.1 GCF_003263515.1 Rahnella inusitata
GGAGCGGTAGTTCAGTTGGTTAGAATACCTGCCTGTCACGCAGGGGGTCGCGGGTTCGAGCCCCGTCCGTTCCGCCACTAATTGCACAGACCCTGAATCGAAAGATTCAGGGTTTTTTGCATTTTTTTTTCGTGATTTAAGGTATGCATTCCCTCTCTATTTCAATTCTCACGCATTATTTTGAGTATTATCTGACCAATATTGCCCTAATTACTGACTACTACTTATCTGATTACGAAAAATTAAGCCAAATTAAATATTAAAATGATTATTTTTCTATTTCATAATAATTATTATTCGCTCTTGTTTATGATTGGTTTGGTTAATTATTAAAGGTAATCCGCGCTATATATCGTCATAATCCAGTTTTTTAAAATCTAATATTCAGTCATAATATATACAGCATTGAAACACGTTAAAGAAATTTTCGATCCGCTATGACTGCACGATAGATTGCAGATGCAACGAGCAATCAAATATCATAGAGTCTTAGCTCGGCAAATTCATAAAGATAACTCATCATGAAATTCTCACTGGATATACTTGACTGGCGGGCTCTCGCTGCGGGAATCGACAGTTGTGAAAACTGGATCCAGTGGGCTAATCAGCCTGATATCAATATGTTTTCCGGGGAATTACCGAAAACGCCCCACATCCCAATGATGTCTGCACGGCGTATGAGTATCGGTAGCCGACTGGCTGTGAATACAGGGCTCTCATTACTCGCCTCGAATAATATTGATGCTGCCATTTTTACCAGCCGTCACGGTGAGCTCGAGCGCACAGGACGAATCCTGCATGCTCTGGCCGATGAGCAATCGACTTCTCCCACAGAGTTCTCGATGTCGGTACATAATACCGCCGCTGGCTGGCTGACGATTATTAGCAAAGTTCCGCTGCCGATCACCTCATTGGCGGCAGGTAACGACAGTTTTCAACAAGGGTTACTCGAAGCTCAAGCGATACTCGCTGGCGGCGCTAGCCGGGTAATGTTGATTGACTTCGAAGGTGAAATACCGCCGATGTATGACAAATCGGTGAATTCTGAGTTTTTACCTTATGCTGTAGGAATAATATTAACCGCGGGTGATACATTGCAATGTAGCAACGTACCGTCACCGGATGATATTGATGCGGTTACCCTTCCTCAGAGCTTACAATTCCTGCGGGGTTACCTTACATCGTCTCCTAACTTTAACGTCGATGCGGATAAACGTCGCCGCTGGCAGTGGGTGCGAACTTTGTGAGAAACATCTCTGTATTACCCTACGAAATTTCTTCCCTTGCGAACAGGATGTGGCGATGGGCTGCGACAGGCTTCTTTTTCGCGCTTTTCGGAATTGGCGGGCTGTTGCTATCAATCATATGGTTTAACCTGTTGCGGCTGATTGTCCGTCAGCCGGAGAGGTTGCACCGTATGACATTGAACAGTATTCGTAACAGTTTCCGTTTTTTCCTTGGCGGATTACGGATGTTTGGTGTGATGGATTATCGGTTTATCGGCGATGATAAGTTTGAGCAGGATGCCGGTTGTCTGGTCGTTGCAAACCACCCAAGCCTTCTCGACTATGTGATCCTCGCGTCGCGTATGCCACGCTGTGACTGCATTGTGAAGCAGGCTTTATTGCAGAACCCTTTTTTGCGCGGCGTTATTAAAGCAGCAGGATATTTGGTGAATGCAGGTTCGGATGCTTTGTTACTGGCGTGCGAGGCACGTTTGCAGGCGGGGGGAACGTTATTAATATTCCCCGAGGGGACGCGCTCTTTGCCCGGTCAGCCGATGACTCTGCAACGTGGGGCCGCGAACATTGCGCTACGAGCGGGGAGCGATGTACGGATTGTGCATATCTCCTGCCATCCGCCCATGCTGACTAAGCATGGGAAATGGTATGAAATACCGCCCGTAAAACCTGAATTTGTCATTACGATTGCCGATAAAGTGAAAGTAATGGATTTTATGGATGACCATGACCTTTCGCTGGCCTTAGCAGCCAGACGTCTGACACAGCATTTACGCACAGAGTTGATGCGCAGTAATATTCAAGATAACGAGAAATAAGTCATGGATTCATTAAGTCACGAGATAAAAGAACTGATCATTACGACCCTCAATCTGGAGGGAATGACGCCGGATGAGATAGAGACAGAGGCGCCGCTTTTCGGTGATGGTTTGGGACTCGATTCTATTGATGCCCTTGAATTAGGTTTGGCTTTTAAAAAGCAATACGGCGTGACCCTTTCGGCAGAAAGCCAGGAAATGCGCCAGCATTTTTATTCTGTAGAAAGCCTCGCCCGGTTTATATCAGTGCAGCGTGGTTAAAGAGAGTCCTATGCAGAAGCAAGAAATTTACCAGCAGATTAGCGAGTTATTAATCAAGCTGTTTGAAGTGGATGAAAGTGATATCAAACCAGATGCAAAATTATATGAAGATCTGGAATTGGACAGCATTGATGCTGTCGATTTGGTTGTTCATTTGCAGAAAACCACCGGCAGAAAGATTAAGCCAGAAATGTTTAAGTCAGTGCGCACCGTTCAGGACGTCGTGGATGCCATTGATGAGTTACTTAACACACCCGCTGAGTAACTGACGTGTCTAAGGCCCGGGACTCTGTCGCCTCAATTATCCGATGGGTAACTATCCTGGCGATAGTTGCCTATCCGATAGCGGTTTGGTGCGGATTGAAAACCTGGGGGATGGGTATTCTTGCTCCGCTGCTTGGGAGCGTTTTTATTCTGCGTTTGCTGACCTTTCGCGGAAAGCTCAGCCAGCTGACTTTTTTTGGTAAAGCGATTGCGTTAGCGGGCATTGCGCTGGTGGCCATCAGCGTTTTGTTACGTGAGACCTCCCTGTTGTTGTATTACCCGGTCGCGGTGAATTTATTGCTGTTCGTTTTATTTTTCAGTTCATTAGGTGCCCGGCAATCCATTGTGGAACGCCTTGCCCGGCTCAGTGAACCTGATTTACCGCCCGCAGGGGTAAGTTATACCCGACGCGTCACGCAAGTCTGGTGCATCTTCTTTGTGTTTAATGGTTCTCTGGCTTTATATACCTGCCTGAACGGCGATGTGGGTCTGTGGGCGCTTTATAACGGCGGGATCAGTTATCTGCTAATTGGCTTATTAATGGGTATTGAATGGACAGTCAGAAAGCGTCTGCAGCGGTCATGACGCTTCCAATGAATCAATGGCTAAGTGCGCAAAGAGCTGATGATCATCTGGTCGCCTGGAGCGAAGGTCGTCAATGGCGACAGCGCGAATTCCGTCGTGATGTCTTGTCGCTTATCACGAAACTACAGGCCTTACCGTCGTTGCGCTGGGCGGTGTGTCTGGAAGATAACTATGCATTTGCCGTTACGCTGCTGGCGCTTCTCTACAGTAGTAAAACGCCGGTGTTGCCCGGCCATTTTCGTCAAGCCGTGCTGGCTGAACAGCGGGATGAATTCGACGCGCTGATCACCGATCTTCCACTTAAGCTAGATTGCCCGACGCTGTCATTTTCCTGCGAAACCGCTGACTCTTTTTCTTCTTCTTTGCCGGAATGGCCGCAGCACGCCTCGCTGATTTTATTTACCTCAGGCTCGACTGGAAAACCGCAAAAAATCACTAAACCGGTAGCTTGCCTGGAACGCGAAAGTCAGTGGCTCGCCACACTTTGGGGCGAAGATCTTGAAGGGGCGTATTTCGCCGCCACCGTTGCCCCACATCACATGTATGGCCTGACATTCGCTTTTATGCTGCCGCTGTCTCTCGGCCTGCCTTTTTATACGAAAAGCATCGAATATCACGAACAGTTGCAGACGCTTGCCTGCGCCCATCCTTTAGTGCTTACCAGCAGCCCGGCATTTCTCACACGGCTTGATCCCTCACTGGAAACTGCAAAGTTGCGGCAAATCTTTTCGGCAGGCGGACCCCTGACGCGCGACGCCGCTGTATTGGCTAAAGCCACCTGCGGTTCGGTTCCCGTAGAAATCTATGGCACCACCGAGACCGGGGTGATTGCGCATCGCCTGCCGGATGTTCCCTGGACGCTGTTCGACGATATACATTTTAGCCACCGCTCTGACGGCACTCTGAGCCTGCTGTCTCCGCTGATCCCGCAAACAGAGGGTATCATCCTCAGTGATGAGGTCGAAATCCTGCCAGATCAGCGACAATTCCACCTGCTTGGCCGTAAAGATCGGGTAGTGAAGATCGCTGAGCAGCGGGTTTCGTTAAATGAGATTGAACAGCGGTTGTGTGGACTGGCTTTGGTATCCGAAGCCTGCACATTGACGCTCGAAAAGCAGGGACGGGTCTGCGTTGCTGCCGTGCTTGTTCTGACCGCAGCCGGTGAAGAGCAGCGGCGCGAGCTGGGACACAACCCATTTATCGGCACGCTGCGCCAGACGCTGCGCACCTGGCTTTCACCGGTTTCCATCCCGCGTTACTGGCGCATTGTTCCGGCTATCCCTCTTAACCAACAAGGCAAACGCGCTGCGGCTGAATTACAGGAAATGTTTTTATGATGATGCCTGAAGTGCTGAGCCAGCAAAAAATCAGCGACACCAGCCTGAGCCTTCAACTGCAGCTCTCAGCAGATTTATTCTGGTTCCGTGGCCATTTTCCGTCTTCGCCGATTTTGCCCGGCGTCACCCAAGTAAACTGGGTGATGGATTATGCCAGCGCGTTTCTCGGGCTGGATAAGGTTTTTTACGGTATGGACGTAGTGAAATTTCAACGTCCATTACTGCCCGGTGAAATCGTCAATGTGCAAATCGACTGGCTGAAAGAAAAACATCGGCTGGTTTTCCGTTACAGTCTCGGCGACGCGGTCGCCAGCAGCGGGAAAATTATCCTATGTCCATGAACCAACAAGATGAATTTTCTCCCTGCCTGATTATTCCCTGTTACAACCACGGCGCCATGATGGCAGATGTGCTGGAACGTCTCCGGCCTTTCGATTTGCCCTGTCTGGTGGTGGATGACGGCAGTGATGCGGCGACCGCCGATGAACTGGAACGTCTGTCCGCGATAACACCCTGGATGAGCCTGACGCGTTTGCCTTCGAATCAGGGCAAGGGCGGGGCGGTGATGGCCGCGTTACAGCTGGCCGCTGAGAAAGGTTTTACGCATGCCATCCAGGTCGATGCGGACGGTCAGCATCAGCTGTCAGACGTGCCCGCGATGTTGGAAGAAGCCCGTCAACATCCGGATAGTCTGATCTCCGGCCAGCCGGTATATGACGACAGCGTGCCCAAATCGCGGCTGTATGGTCGTTACGTCACCCATTTCTGGGTGTGGGTGGAAACTCTGTCTTTCTCGATCAGAGACAGCATGTGCGGGTTTCGTGTTTATCCTCTGAAGCCATGTCTGGCGCTGATGGCGAAACACCGTCTGGGGCTGCGGATGGATTTCGATACGGAAATTATGGTACGCCTTTACTGGCAGGGAACACGCAGCCGCTTCCTGCCGACGCGGGTGACTTATCCCGCCGATGGCGTTTCGCATTTTGATGCGGTGAAAGACAACATTAAGATCTCCTGGATGCACACCCGGCTGTTTTTTGGCATGCTGCCGCGCATACCGTTTTTACTGCGTCAGCGGCAAAGTTCGCAGAACAATGAACATTGGTCAGCGACGCCGGAACGTCAGGGATTGTGGGGCATCCGTCTGATGCTCAACGTTTATCGCTTGCTTGGCTATCGCGCTTTTCGCGTACTGCTTTACCCGGTGATCGGCTACTTCTGGCTGACCGGCCGCACTCAGCGCACGGCCTCCGCCCGCTATCTCGACCGCATTCGCGAAACAGCTGCACAGCGTAATATCACGCTGCCTTATCCGCTCAGCACCTTCCGGCATTTCATGCGATTTGGTGAATCAATGCTGAGTAAACTGGCGAGCTGGCAGGGCGATAATACCCTGACCGATGCGGTGCTGGTGCATCCTGAAATTTGCGAAGCGCATATTGCCTCCGGTCGCGGCACGCTGATCCTGGCCTCTCATCTGGGCGATATCGAATCCTGCCGCGCGATAGGCGCACTTAATTATCAGATAACCGTTAATGCACTGGTTTTCACCGATAATGCCGAACGCTTTAATCAGGTGATGAAAGAGATCAACCCGCAGGCGCTGGTGAATCTGATTCAGGTGAGCAAGATGGGGCCGGATACCGCCATCCTTTTGCAGGAAAAGCTCGATGCCGGAGAATGGGTGGCGATTGTCGGCGACCGTACGTCTGCCAGTTCGCACCAGCGGGGCGATCATTCCCGCGTCATCTGGAGTGATTTTCTGGGTAAGCCAGCCGCCTTTGCGCAAGGGCCTTTTATTCTGGCCGCCGCATTGCGTGCGCCGGTCATGCTGATATTTGGCATCATGCAGCAACAGCGTCTGCATATTTATTGTGAGTCTTTTGCCGACCCGCTTATCCTTCCGCGAGCTCATCGTCTGCCGGCATTGCAGGAGGCGGTTGACTGCTTCGCTGCACGTCTGGAGCATTACAGCCTGCTTGCGCCTCATGACTGGTTCAATTTTTATGATTTCTGGCAGCATCCCGCGGATGATGCCTCTGACAGGAAACCTGACTGATATGACGTCCAAACTTGATCCCCGTTTTAACGAGCCGCGTTTTTCCACCCGTGTTGAAATCACCGTGCCTTTTCATGACGCTGATGCAATGGGCGTCGTCTGGCACGGTAATTATTTCCGTTATCTGGAAATTGCCCGCGAGCAGTTGCTGAAACAGTTCGACTACGGTTACCGCCAGATGCAGGCCTCTGGCTACGTCTGGCCGATTGTCGACACGCGCCTGAAATACATCGCGCCGGTGTTATTTGAACAACGCATTGAAGTCCGCGCGCAGCTGGAAGAGATCGAAAATCGTTTGCGGATCGGCTATCAGATCTTTGATATCGAAACGGGTAAACGCACGACAACCGGTTACACCTTGCAGGTGGCGGTGGATGCGCAAACTAAAGAGATGTGTTTCGTCTCCCCGCAGGTTTTGTTCGATAAAACGGGAGTCAGCCTGTGAGATCGCTTTTGCTTATTCTGCTAACCCTTTTTAGCATCACCGCTCAGGCGGTCACGCTGGAAGATTTGCAACAGCGTTTCAGCCAGGTGCCGGTTTTGCGCACCGAATTTGCCCAGCAGCGGACGATCAGCGGGATGGCGCAGCCGCTGAACTCCAGCGGGAATCTGATTATCGCCCAGCAGCAGGGGTTGTGGTGGCAGCAGGATAAACCTTTCAGCCTGACCTTATTACTGACCGAGAGCCGCATGGTGCAAATCATGGCCGGACAGGATCCGCAGGTCGTTACGGCGGACACCAACCCGCAGATGTTCCAGTTCAACTCGCTGCTCAGTGCGCTTTTTCATGCCGACCGTCGCGTGTTGGAGCAAAACTTCACGCTCGGCTTTACTGACCTTGGAAAGGGCGCATGGACGCTAATTCTGACCCCGAAAGTCTCGCCGCTGAACCGCCTGTTCCGCAGCATCCAGCTACATGGGGAAACGTTCCTGAACAATATTGATATCAATGATATGCAGGGCGACGCGACGCACATCCGCTTCTTCAATCAGACAACGTCGCCAGCCACGCTGACCGATGAAGAGAAACGCCATTTTGCGTCCTGATCTTCATCGCCGCGCGGCACAAGGCTGGCTGCTGATTATTGCGCTGCTGGTGGCGGCGTTGTTCTGGCTATTGCCACGCTGCCAGATCAACAGCAGCGTGCTGGCGCTTTTACCGCAGCAGCAGGGAGAAAATATTCCACATGCCATTTCTGATGGCTTTACGCAGCGCCTCGATCGCCAGCTGATGTGGCTGGTCAGCCCGCCGCCGGAGGCGGGCGTTGCACCGCTCAACGACTGGCTGAAACAGCTGCGGGACCTGCCTGAACTGAGTCAGGTCGAAGGGCCGATGGACACGCAGCGCCAGCAGGAATGGGGCAAATTCTTCTATCAGCACCGCAATGCTTTGCTCGACGAAGCCACCCGCCAGCGCTTAACGACGGGCGCGCAAGCGCAAAGCCAGTGGATCCTGGGTCAGGTGTATTCCGCGTTTGCTGGTGTCAGCGGGAAAGAGCTGGCCAACGATCCGCTGTTGCTGGTCCGTGCCTCGCAGATGGCGCAGCAGCAAAACAGTGGCGGCATGACGCTCGATCAAGGCTGGCTGATGGCCCGCGACAAACAGGGGCGCAGCTGGTATTTGCTGCATGGCGAACTGAAAGCCTCGTCGTACGACATCACCACCGGCAAGAAAACCGTTGCCAGCCTGAATGCGGTAAAGCAGGCTTTTGAAGCCCGCTGGCCGGGTGCGAAAGTGCTGGCGCGCGGCACGATCTTTTACAGCAACTACGCCAGCCAGCAGGCTGAACACGATCTTTCCACCATCGGTGCTGCGTCGGTTGTCGGTGTCTTCCTGCTGATCTTACTGATGTTCCGCTCGATCCTGCCGATGCTGCTCAGCCTGCTTTCCATCGCGATTGGCGCGCTCGCAGGCACGGTCTTTACGCTGGGTGTGTTTGGCGAAATCCACGTGATGACGCTGGTGCTCAGTACCAGCATCGTCGGAATTTCTGCCGACTATACGCTGTACTTCCTCACTGAGCGGCGAGTCCACGGTGAAAACACTACGCCGCTGGAAAGCCTGAAAAAGCTGTTTCCGGCGTTATCGATGGCGCTGCTGACCACGGTGGCCGCTTATCTGATGCTGTTGATTGCACCCTTCCCCGGCCTGCAGCAGCTGGCGGTGTTTGCCGCTGCCGGGCTGAGCGCCGCCTGTATTACCGTGATGTGCTGGTATCCCTATTTGTCGAAACGTCTGCCAGTTGGCCCGACGCCGGGGCTGGCGCTGATCTTCCGCTGGCTTCTGGCGTGGCGTAGCCGCAACGCGGTGCGCATCGGTCTGCCGGTGTCCATTTTCCTGCTGGCGGCAGGCGGAATGGCACAACTAAAAGTGAATGATGATATTGCCGATTTGCAATCCCTGCCCGCCGCGTTACAGCAGCAGGAACAGCAAATTGCCGCGCTGACCGGTCAGACCAACGATCAGAAATGGCTGGTAGTGTACGGCGATAACGCGGAGCAAACGCTGCAACGCCTCGAAGCGTTAAGGCCGAAACTGGCGAAGGCCAAAGCCGATGGCGTGATCGACGGCTACCGGATGATCGGGCTGCCGTCGCAGGCGCAACAGAATCGTGATTTAACACTGCTCAGACAGCGCGCGCCACAGGTTGTGACACAGTTACAACAGGCGGGTGTCAGTGTATCGACGCCCGATCTCAGCCCGCAAACTCTGGATCCCCGGATGTGGTTTAACAGCGTCGTCAGTCAGGGGTGGCGCCTGTTATGGCTTTCCCTGCCCGATGGCCGCAGCGCCACATTAATCCCGGTGAACGGCGTACAAGACAGCGCCGCGATGGGTGCACTGGCGGCGTCGGTGCAGGGTACTGGTTGGATCGACCGCAAAACCGAATTTAGCAGTCTCTTTTCCCAGTACCGAGTCTATCTGACCTGGCTACTCGGTCTGGCGGTGGCGGTGATCGCCGCGATGTATCTCTGGCGCTTTCGCCTGCCACACGGGCTGATTTGTCTGGTGCCAACCGTTCTTTCGCTGGCCATGGGCGTCGCGGCGCTGGGCTACAGCGGCCACAGTCTTAATTTGTTTTCGTTGCTGGCGCTGATTCTGGTGCTGGGGATTGGCATCAATTACACGCTGTTCTTCACCAATCCGCGCGGGACGCCGACCACATCGATGTTTGCGATTTTTATGGCCGTCGTGACCACATTGCTGACCTTTGGGATGCTGGTCTTCAGCGCCACGCAGGCGATCAGCAGTTTCGGTATCGTGCTGAGTTTTGGCATTCTGACTGCCTTCCTGCTTTCGCCGCTGACCCTGCCGGTTAAAAAAAGAGGACGTAAAAAATGACCCGATTCACTTTCCCTGCACTGGCTTTTCTGATGCTGGCTCTCAGCGGCTGTGCGACTCCTCCTCCCGCACAGACGCTGCCGCAGGCCTGGCTGAAACCCGGCGTGCAGGTGAAATTACCGTCGCCGCAGCTGGCAACACCGGTGAATCAACAGCAACTGCTGACCGCCACCGTGAAGGGCAAACAGCAGTCGTTACTGGTTCTGCTAAACGCCGATGGAAAATCATTGCAGCTGGCGGGTCTCTCCCCGCTTGGGATCCGCCTGTTCAAAGTGGTCTACGATCAACAGGGGATCCACACCGAACAGGCGATAAAGATTGACGGTTTACCTCCAGCAAATCAGGTTCTGGCCGATATTATGTTCAGCTACTGGCCGGCAGAAAGCTGGCAACCGCTGTTGCCGTCAGGCTGGCAACTGAAAGATGAACCGCTGCGCCGTACGTTATTGGATAACCACGGCAATACGATCACACGCATCGATTACCTGCCGAAGGGCAGCACGCGTCAGCCCGTGTCGATCGCCCAACAGGCTTTTCACTACCAGATAACCATCCAGAATGTCGGTGACTAACATGATTTACTTTTCGGCCGTGGGCATGGTGAATGCGCTGGGCAATGACGTTGCGCAGATTGCACAAAGCCTTACGACGGGCAGTTCGCCGGGTATGACTTTGCAGGAAGGCTGGCTGACGGAAGACCGTCCGATCTGGCTCGGCGCGGTCACCGCCGATCTGCCCGCGATCCCGGCCGATCTCCTGTCGCACCGCAGCCGTAACAATCAGCTTTTACTGGCCGCTCTGGCGCAGATCGAAACACAAATCCAGGCGGCGATCGCGCAGTACGGCAAAGATCGCGTTGCGGTGATCATGGGTACCAGTACGTCCGGGATTTCCGAGGGTGAAGAGGCCGTGCGCTATTTTCATCAGCACGGTGAATTCCCACAGGGTTATGATTATCCCCAACAGGAGCTCGGCGATCCTTCGCAGTTTATGGCTGAATTTTTGGATCTGAGCGGACCGGCTTACACGCTTTCCACGGCGTGCTCGTCCAGCGCGCGGGCCATCATCAGCGGAAAGCGGCTGATCGAATCCGGGCTGGTGGATGCGGCAATCGTCGGGGGCGCAGACAGCCTGTGCCGGATGCCGATCAACGGCTTTAACAGTCTCGAATCCTTGTCGCACGGGCGGTGTACGCCGTTCGGGCAAAACCGCGACGGCATTAATATTGGGGAAGCCGCTGCGCTTATCCTGCTGACCAGGGAACCGGCGGATGTGGCGCTGCTGGGAGTGGGCGAATCTTCCGATGCGTGGCACATGTCTGCGCCGCACCCGGAAGGGCTGGGGGCTGAGCGTGCGATCAACATGGCGCTGAATATGGCCGGACTGAATGCGGATGACGTGGGTTATATCAACGCCCACGGCACCGCGACGCCGCTTAATGATCAGGTGGAAGCCGCCGTCATCCATCGTTTGTTCAGTGACCGCACGCCGTGCAGTTCGACCAAACATCTCACCGGCCACACCCTGGGAGCGGCGGGCGCGACTGAGGCGGCGCTGAGCTGGCTTATCATTACGCATAATCTTAGTCTGCCGCATCAGGATTTTGCGCTGACGCCGCGGGATGCAAGCCTGCCGGACATCTGGCTGGCAGAAGCCGGAGAGCCGCTCATCAAACCAGTTATCCTGTCCAACTCCTTCGCCTTTGGCGGGAACAATGCCAGCATTCTGATCGGGAGGCCGTCATGAGCACTCAACACGCTGCGCAATTCTTGCCTCATGCCGCGCCGATGGTGCTGCTGGAAACCGTGATTGAAGTCACCGCTGAAACTGCACGGTGCAGCGTGAACGTTTCGAAAGACAGCGTGCTGGCGCCGTTTCTCAATGCGCAGGGCGCGCTGCCTGCCTGGTACGCTCTCGAACTTATTGCACAGACGATAGGCGTGTGGAGTGGCTGGCATGGCGCGCACTCCGGCGAATCGCCGCAGTTAGGCATGCTGCTCGGCGGGCGCGGGCTGAAATGCACTGTGCCCGAATTTGCGGCGGGCAGTGAATTAGTGATCGACGTATCCATGGTATTACGCGATGAAAAAATCGCGAGCTTTGAAGGTGTTATCAGTATTAAGGGCAAACAAGACAACCTACAGGTTGCCAAAGGACGGCTGAATACGTATCAGCCAGACAAGGATGAAATAATAAAATTAACTCAGGGGATGCAGGAATGACGCGTTCAGTATTAGTCACCGGCGCCAGCAAAGGGATCGGCAAAGCCATTGCCATTCAGCTGGCGAAAGACGGTTTTTTGGTAGCGATTCACTACCACAGCGATAAAACAGGCGCCGAAAGTACCTTGCAACAGATCGTCGAATCCGGCGGTGAGGGGCGCATTGTGCAGTTTGACATCAGTCACCGCGCGCAGTGCCGCGAGGTTATTGAGGCGGATATCGAGGCTCACGGCGCGTATTACGGCGTGGTAAATAATGCGGGCATCACCCGTGATGCGGCGTTTCCGGCGCTGACTGACGAAGACTGGGACGGGGTGATCCACACCAATCTCGACAGCTTCTACAACGTTTTACATCCCTGTGTAATGCCGATGATAGGCCTGCGTCAGGGCGGTCGTATTATCGCGCTTTCCTCGGTTTCAGGTATCACCGGCAACCGCGGACAGGTCAATTACAGCGCGGCCAAAGCGGGCATTATCGGTGCCTGCAAAGCGCTGTCGCTGGAGCTGGCGAAACGCAAAATAACCGTCAACTGCATCGCTCCGGGGCTGATTGATACCGGCATGCTCGACATGGAAAAACCGGGGCTCGACGCCGCCATGAGCATGATCCCGCTTAAGCGTATGGGCAACGCCGCGGAAGTTGCGGGGCTGGCCAGCTATCTGATGTCGGACATCGCCGGTTACGTTACCCGTCAGGTGATTTCCATCAACGGAGGCATGGTATGACGCATCGTGTGGTGGTCACCGGGATGAAAGGGATTACGGCGTTTGGCAACCACTGGGCCGACGTCAGTGCTCGCCTGCTACAGGGCCGCAATGCTGTTCGCCACATGGACGAATGGCTGATTTATCAGGGGCTGAATACGCATCTCGGCGCACCGGTCGATGATTTCGTGGTGCCTGCGCATTACACGCGAAAACGCATCCGCTCGATGGGACGCGTTTCGCTGCTTTCCACCCGCGCGGTCGAACTGGCGCTGGAACAGGCCGGTTTGCTCGATGACCCGATCCTGACCGACGGCGAAACCGGCATTGCGTTTGGCTCGTCCACCGGCAGCACCGGGCCGGTCAGCGAATTCGCGACCATGCTGACGGAAAAGCATACCAACAACATCACCGGCACGACGTATGTGCAGATGATGCCGCACACCACGGCGGTGAACGCCGGTTTGTTCTTCGGCCTGAAAGGGCGGGTGATCCCGACGTCCAGCGCCTGCACTTCGGGCAGTCAGGCCATCGGCTACGCCTATGAAGCCATCAAACACGGTTACCAGACCGTAATGGTGGCAGGCGGCGCAGAAGAGCTGTGTCCGTCGGAAGCGGCTGTCTTCGATACCTTATTCGCCACCAGCCAGCAGAACGATCATCCTGAACGCTCACCGCGTCCGTTTGACGCACAGCGCGATGGTCTGGTGATTGGTGAAGGCGCAGGCGCACTGATCCTCGAATCTCTCGAACATGCACAGGCGCGCGGTGCGACGATTTATGCCGAAATTGTCGGGTTTGCCACTAACTGCGACGCAGCACATATTACGCAGCCACAGCAATCGACCATGCAAATTTGTATCGAAAAATCGCTGAAAAACGCCGGTATTCCGGCGGCTGAGATCGGTTACATCAGTGCACACGGCACGGCAACCGATCGCGGGGATATCGCCGAAAGTCAGGCAACGGCGGCGGTATTTGGCGACAGGACGCCAATTTCATCGCTGAAAAGTTACTTTGGCCATACGCTTGGCGCCTGTGGTGCGCTGGAAGCCTGGATGTCGCTGGAAATGATGCGTGAAGACCGGTTTGTACCGACTATTAACCTGACGCAGCCGGATCCGCTGTGCGGCGAACTCGATTACATCATGAGCGAGTCGCGGCATATTCAGACTGAATTTATTCAGTCGAATAACTTTGCCTTCGGCGGCATTAACACGTCGCTGGTTTTCCGCCGCTGGCCGTAACGCATGAATACTGCGCGTCTGGTTACCGCCTCGCTGGATGACCGCTTTTCGCTGTCACGCTTGCCTGATGATCTTATCGTTCAAAGTGAAGGCATGAACTCCGCCCGCCGCCAGCAATGGCTGGCGGGCAGGGCGTTGCTGGCCGAAGCGATATTCACTTTCACAGGGTGCGAAATGCTGCCTGCGATGCAAATTTCGCCGCAGGGCAAACCGTCATTTGTCGATCCTTCTTTTCCTTATTTTTCTCTCAGCCACAGTAAAAATTGCCTGCAACTGGTGCTCTGCGCCGCCGGGGAAACCGGGTGTGATGTCGAGCAAATGCGCCCGCGTCCGCGCTATCTGGATATCGCACAGGCTGCTTTCAGTGACACCGAATTTCAATGGCTGCTCGGGCAGGCTAGCCCGCAGACGGCATTCTGGCAGCTATGGTGCCTGCGTGAGGCGTGGCTGAAACAGCAGGGCGGCAGCGTCTGGCAGATGGACCGGATCCGCCTCGACCCCGCCGCCGGGAAATTTACTACTCAACCGGACACCGACAGCCGGTTATGGTGTGGGGTCAGAGGCGCGGTGATGACCGCCGTCGCCGTTCCGGAAGGAGTGATGGCACCGGAGGAATATGGGTTTGATGTGGGATCGGGATTGCTTATTTCTCAGACTCAGCGCGTCTGGGCGCAATTTGATATTGCGCGTTGAGCGCTCAGGGGAGCGGGAATGTTTCGGTTTCTCACTTGCAGTGATCACTTTGCTTTTCGTGCCGAAACCGACCAAGAGAGGGAAGTGCTTTCCCTCTCTTGGATCTCTCCCCGCTTTTTCAAACACGCGCTGTCGCTGGAACGATGGACGTGTTCTGTGACTTCCGCGTGTGGCGCAAAACCCTGCCGCTGCGCGGTTCCCTCTCTCGGTCCTGAAGCCACAGGTCTTCAGGCCGCTCCGTTCGGCAGGTTTTTTTGATCGCGCCATCTCACCATTTTTTGCAAAGGGTTTAGTGTTTGTTTTTACTAATGATCTGAGCGGGTGAACTTGTGGCAATAGCAGAACTGCCTGAAAGCCCACCATTGCCCGGAACTCGCAATCAAGTACGATTACTTATCAGCTTTAGCGAGCTTTTCGCTCAGAAAATCAATAAAACACCGGATCCTGGTACTCACCGTCTGGTCGCTGTAATACACCGCATGCAGCGGCATCGCAATCCGCATAACCTCCGGCACCAGTAATTTCACTAAATCCCCGCGCTGTACATCCTCTTCGGTCATAAAATCCGACAGACAGGCGATGCCGTTGCCCTCCAGGCACAGCCTGCGCAGTGTCTCGCCGCTGCCGGAGCTGATAAACGGCGCGATGGTCAGCTGCTGACCGTCGGTGCACAGCAGCGGCCATTTGTTCAACGCCAGCACTTCGTTAAAGCCCAGACAACGATGCTTTAGCAACTCATCCACGCTCTGTGGCGTTCCCCACTTTTTCAGGTAGGCGGGCGAGGCGAGTACGCTGCGGTAGCTCAGCATCAGTTTGCGGGCCCTCAGGCTCGAATCCTCGAGTTCGCCGACGCGGATCGCGACATCCACTTTGTGGTCGATCAGATTGATATTGCTCTCTGAAGAAAACAGCGCCAGCGACATTTTCGGGAAACGTTCAATAAATTCAGCCACCAGCGGCGTGATGACGTGCAGGATGACCGGCGTCGCGGCATCGACGCGCAACAATCCCTGCGGATCATCGCGGTTCTCCAGCAAATCATCTTCGGCGGCGGCCATGTCATGCAGGATTTTTTGCACGCGGACGAAATACCGCTCGCCTTCGTGTGTCAGGCTGATCTGGCGCGTGGTGCGGTTGAGCAGGGTGATGCCGAGCTTTTGTTCAAGACGTTTCAGCGTCCGGCTGACCACGGAATTATCCTGCCCCAGTTGTTCTGCTGCGCGGCTGAAACTGCCGCTTTCCACCACGGTGACGAAGGTCAACAACTCTTCAGAACTGGCTCGCATTGTTGTTACTCCAGCATAAATAATTTGATACTTTGGCTATTTCTGTCATTTAAGCACAAGCCCATAATCGCCGCCATCGAATCGAAATTCATTGTGGAGTAAAGGTTATGCCGCTTGCACTATTAGCACTGACCATCAGCGCGTTTGCTATAGGAACGACTGAGTTTGTTATCGTCGGGCTGATCCCGACTATCGCGCAGCAACTGGGCGTCTCCGTGCCATCCGCCGGTTTGCTGGTTTCAATTTACGCCATCGGCGTGGCGATTGGCGCACCGGTGCTGACTGCGCTCACTGGCCGCGTACCGCGCAAAGCTCTGCTGATCGGCCTGATGGTGCTGTTCACGCTCGGCAATCTGATGGCGTGGCAGTCTCCGAATTACCACACGCTGGTGATGGCACGGTTGCTGACCGGACTGGCGCACGGCGTGTTCTTCTCAATTGGCGCGACTATCGCCACCAGTCTGGTGCCGAAAGAAAAAGCCGCGTCGGCGATTGCGCTGATGTTTGGCGGCCTGACCGTCGCACTGGTCACCGGCGTGCCGCTCGGGACATTTATCGGCCAGCATTTTGGCTGGCGCGAAACTTTTCTCGCAGTATCGATGATTGGCGTGATTGCGATTATTGCCAGCGCGATGCTGGTGCCCAATAACATCAAGAACAAACCGGCAGCGCGTATTGCCGATCAGCTAAAAGTGCTGATGAATCCACGCCTGCTGCTGATATATGCGGTCACTGCACTCGGCTACGGCGGCGTGTTCACCACCTTCACATATTTAGCGCCGATGATGCAGGAGCAGGCCGGGTTCTCGGCAGGCATGGTGAGCTGGATCCTGCTGGCGTATGGGATTTCTGTCGCCATCGGCAATATCTGGGGAGGTAAACTGGCGGACCGCCACGGTGCAGTAAAAGCCCTGACGATCATCTTTACTGCGCTGGCCCTGATATTACTGGTTTTCCAGTTCACCTCCGGTTTCGGCATTCCGGCGTTGATCACGGTGATGTTGATGGGCATCTTCGCCTTCGCTAACGTGCCGGGATTACAGGTTTACGTGGTGCAGAAAGCCGAAGAGGTCACACCAAACGCCGTGGACGTGGCCTCGGGGCTGAATATCGCCGCGTTTAACATTGGTATCGCATTAGGTTCGGTGATCGGCGGGCAAGTGGTGTCAACGCTTGGGCTGGTGCAAACGCCGTGGATTGGCGCGGTCATTGTGCTCGGCGCATTGCTGCTCATCCGCCTGAGCGGACATTTAGATAAAAAGGGGAAACCGGCACTCGCCTGATCTCTCTATGTTAAGTGTTATCACGGCTCGCCTCTGGCGGGCCGTTTTTTTATGCTAGCCTGTAGATATGGACAAGTTGTATACCAGTGTAAACAGATTTGGCCTGAGCTTTTGCGGGCGTATACTGAACTTTCGCTGAGAGAACGTCTCTCACATAGCATCAATAAAATGGGTGAACAGGCGATTAGCGTGCGAAAAAAAACATATGCAATGAGGTATGTCGCAGGTCAGCCCGCTGAGCAAATCTTTCCGGGAGCCCTCGCACATTTGGGGCCGGATTTGCCGCCGGGCGCGGCGCTGCCCAACTCGAATATTTTGCACGTCATGGTGTGGAATATCTTCAAACAACAGCGTGCTGACTGGCTGTCAGTATTGCGGGATTTCGGCAAAGATGCCCAACTGGTGTTACTTCAGGAGGCGCAAACTACGCCGGAACTGATCCGCTACGCCACGTCCAATTATCTGGCCGCCGATCAGGTGCCTGCGTTCATGCTGCCTCAGCATCCCTCTGGCGTGATGACGCTGTCTGCGGCACATCCGGTCTACTGCTGCCCGTTGCGTGAGCGTGAGCCACTCCTGAGGCTCGCTAAATCGGCACTCGTCACCGTGTATCCGCTGCTAGACGGTCGTTTACTGATGGTTGTGAACATTCACGCGGTGAATTTCAGTCTGGGTATCGACGTTTACAGCAAGCAACTCGAGCCGATTGGCGAACAGATCGCTAACCATAAAGGGCCGGTGATCATGGCGGGGGATTTCAACGCCTGGAGCAAGCAGCGTATTAACGCGCTGTTCGGCTTTGCGGGGAATATTCATCTGGAGGAAGTGCGTTTCCCTGCCGATTACCGTAAACGCGCCTTTGGCAGGCCACTGGATTTCATCTTCTATCGCGACCTAAGCGTCACTAACGCCTCGGTGATGGAAACCCGCGCCTCAGACCATAACCCGCTGCGGGTGGAGTTTCTGGCCGGTACACCGTTAATTCAGTAACCGCATCCTGCAAAAAAAAAGCATAAAAAAAAGCACCCGGAATGTTCAGGGTGCTTTTTTATGGTCGGAACCTGTCAGGTCTCCGGGCTCATTTTGTTGCTAACAAACAGCGTTAGCTTTTTACCCGGCTGCAGGTTGTCCGCTGTCGCGTTCCAGCGCATCACATCTTTAATGTTGACGCCGTGACGCTTGGCAATGCTCGACAACGAATCGCCTTTACGTACCTGATACGTGATGCTGCCACCGTTCACACTGGTATTACTGACGCTGTTATCCGCCACCTGCAGTGTTTGCCCAACTTTTAACGCGCCTGCTGAGCGCAAATTGTTCCAACGCTGTAGATCACGAGACTTCACATTCAGCCGGGCTGCAATACTGGACAAGCTGTCGCCGGAGCGAACCTTGTACTGTTTTGCACCTGACGGAGTGTTGCTGGCCAGTTGAGTTTTCTGCACTGCGGCGATATCGCCATCAGCCAGAGAATCTTTTAACTGGTTGGCATGCGCCATCGGCAGAACAATGTAATGCGGGCCATTCGGCGCGGTTACATTCTGCTTGTAGCCAGTGTTAAACGACTTAAGCTTGGTCAGGGACATACCAGCCATTTCCGCCGCTTGTGTCAATTGCATCTGCTGTCCGATTTCAACACGCGCCAGTGCGCGGTCTTCACTCGGTTTCGGCAAACGAATTCCATACTTCTTGTTATTTTTTAACAAATCGCTAAGCGCCAGCATCTTAGGGATGTAAATCGTCGTTTCACGAGGAAGCGACAGTGACCAAAAATCAGTCGGGAGTCCCTTTGCTTTATTCGCTTTAACCGCTTGCATCACGCGACCTTCACCACTGTTATACGCAGCCACTGTCAGTAACCAGTCACCACCAAACATCTTGTTCAGGCGTTGTAACATATCAAGCGCAGCAGTTGTCGAAGCCACAACATCGCGGCGTCCGTCATACCACTGGTTTTGTTTCAAACCATAGTTCCGACCCGTCTCTGGCACAATTTGCCACAACCCGGCAGCATTAGCTGACGAAGTTGCTCTGGGGTCAAAAGCGCTCTCCACTATGGGTAGCAGTACCAGTTCCATCGGCATATTACGTTTCTTAATCTGCTCGGTGATCCAGTACATGTACGGCTCTGCCCGTAATGTTACATCGTGGAGATAGCTCTTCTGCTTTAAATATTTAACTCTTTGCTCGCGGATCCGGGGGTTATCCGGAACCTTCATCTTCAGCTCGTCGCCAATGAAGTTCCACAAATTTTGCTGAGAGGCGGCGTCGTTTCCATTCAACCATCCCCCAGAGGCCGCTCGGCCATCACCTGTGAACTGTCTTGCTTCTTCACTTTGACTTGCTGAAGACAAACTCTGCGCATATTGCTCGGGTTCTTGCGCGCCCTGCCTGGACGCCTGGCAACCCGTAAGCAACATGGAGGCGATTATTAGGATCGCATATGCCTTCATGTGTGTGTCATAGTTGCTTAAAAGACGAGCGATAATACTTTGCTTGCGCGAAAAACACAACCTTTGGGTTTAAAAGCTGTCTTTGAGAGCCCTTAAATGGGCAAAAACACCCCAGGCAGGTTTTAACGGATCGTTAAGGTTTAATTTGTTTTGTAAATCAACATCATCACAACGTAAAAACACGTTAATTTTACGCTCAAGACCGAGGGTTGAAGGCAGGGAAGATTGCCCCTTTTCACGCATTTGTTGCACTTTGTGCTCATGAGAATGAATATCATCATCGTCGGGTAAAACCGACCGCGCAAACTTAAGGTTTGAGAGAGTATATTCATGTGCAGCGCAGACTAATGTTTCATCAGGCAGTGCAGCTAACCGTTGAAACGACTGGTACATTTGCTCGGGTGTTCCTTCGAACAAACGGCCACAGCCGGCGGAAAACATCGTGTCTCCGCAGAACAGATAAGGGGCGCTATAGTATGAAATGTGACCTAAGGTATGTCCTGGCGTAGCAAAGATCTGCCATTCCAGACCGCCGATTTCCATTTTTTCGCCATTTTTAAGACTAATCTGACAAAATTTATCCTCAGTTTCGTGAGGTCCGTACACTTTTACAGCAGGAAAGTGGCTGCAAATCTCGTTTACGCCATCTACATGGTCATGATGATGATGGGTCAGCAAGATGGCCGTGGGGGTTAAATTCTTCAATTTCAGCGCGGCTAATACCGGTGCAGCTTCGCCCGGATCAACGATCAGACAATGCCCTTGCTGGTCATCGAGCAACCAAATGTAATTGTCCTGTAACGCAGGAATACTGATAAGATTCATGGCAACCTCTCTTTGGCAACTGCTTGAAAGAAGATAATAAAATATGCGACCAGCCCGCGCCCGTAAGAACATTGTTGCTCCGGCTTCATGGGATGAAATCCCGTGCGGCGACTACTACCGTGCCGCGCTTGAGCAACAACTGCAACCCTGGTGGGGGAAACTGTACGGTTTTCACCTGCTGAAAATCGGCGCATTAAGTGCCGAACTCAACGCCGAAGCCTGTCCTATCTCGCATCAGGTGAATTTTGCCTCGCAGGGTGAAGGGCTGCATGTCAGGGGCGATCCCTATTATTTACCGTTTGCCGCGAAATCCGTGGATGCCTGCCTGCTCAGCCATACGTTGGCCTATGCCGAAGACCCTCACCGCATTCTGCGTGAAGTGGATCGGGTACTTATCGATGACGGCTGGATAGTGCTGAGCAACTTTAATCCGCTGAGTCTGTTGGGGCTTGGCAAGCTGATGCCATTTTTTCGCAAACGTCAGCCCTACACCAGCCGCCTGTTTACTCAGATGCGTCTGCTCGACTGGCTTTCATTATTAAATTACGAAGTGATGGTTCACCGGCGCTTTCATGTGCTGCCGTGGAAAAAGAACGGTGGGAAACTGCTGAGCACGCATTTGCCCGCGCTGGGCTGTATGACGCTGATCATCGCCCGCAAGCGCACCTTCCCGCTGACGCCAACCGCCAAAAAGGTGCCTGCGCACAAGCAGAAAATCCCGCAGGCCGTCGGTGCGACCCGGAATTATCGAAAAGATCATCGGGACTAAGTAAGGCAGGCGTTAACGGGCGGGCGGAGATCAGATGAGGCGAAACGCAGAATGAGCGGCGCGCAGCCGCTTACTTCTCTGCCTGATACCCGACATCTTCCAGCGTCGGATTGCCCGCCGCTTCTTTTGCCAGTACGTCACAGCGTTCGTTTTCCGGGTGACCGGCATGGCCTTTTACCCACATCCAGTTCAGCTGATGCGTCTGAATGGCAGCGTCGAGACGCTTCCACAAATCGACGTTTTTCACCGGCTTCTTATCTGCTGTTTTCCAGCCGCGCTTTTTCCAGTTGTGGATCCAAGTGGTAATCCCCTGGCGCACATACTGGCTGTCGGTGCTGAGCGTCACTTCACAAGGCGTGGAAAGCGCTTCGAGCGCCACAATGGCCGCCATCATTTCCATGCGGTTATTGGTGGTCAGCCGGAAACCGGCGCTGAACTCTTTTTCGTGTTGCTTGTAGCGTAAAATCGCACCGAAACCGCCGGGGCCGGGATTGCCCAGGCAGGAGCCGTCGGTGAAAATTTCTACCTGTTTGGTCATCTCTGGTAGACTCTTCCATCAAATGTAAAAGCCAAGTCTGACATAAACGAGCGCTGCGAGCACTGCAATATGATTTCTTCTCCTACCAGACAGATTGTTCTCGATACCGAAACCACCGGTATGAACAAACTCGGCGTCCATTACGAAGGACACCGGATTATTGAAATCGGTGCCGTTGAGGTGGTAAACCGCCGCCTGACCGGCCGCAATTTCCACGTTTATCTCAAACCCGATCGCCTGATCGATCCCGAAGCCTTCGGCGTTCACGGCATCAGTGACGAATTCCTGGCGGATAAGCCGACGTTTGCCGACATCGCCGACGATTTTATTGAGTACATTCGCGGCGGCGAACTCGTCATTCATAACGCGACGTTCGATATCGGCTTTATGGATTACGAATTCGACATGCTCGGACGTAATCTGCCGAAAACGGAGACATTCTGTAAGATTACCGACAGTCTGGCGATGGCGCGTAAGCTGTTTCCCGGCAAGCGTAATAACCTCGATGCGCTAAGCGATCGCTACCTGATTGATAACAGCAAACGAACGCTGCACGGCGCACTGCTTGACTCCGAAATTCTGGCTGAAGTTTATCTGATGATGACCGGCGGCCAGACCAGCATCAAGTTCACCCACGAGGGTGAGCAAAATACGGGTGCTGACGGGCAGGGGATCCAGCGGATTAAACGCCCGGCGTCGGGGCTGAAAGTCATTAACGCCAGCGAGCAGGAGCTGACGTGGCATGAAGAGCGTCTGGATTTGGTGGTGAAAAAGGGCGGCAGTTGCCTCTGGCGTTCCTGAGCCCTCATTTTATGGTCGTTGCACTTAAAATACGCAGGATGCAGAAAAACTGTGCAGTCGGTTGAAAACGAGAGGAAAAGCATTGACGCGATGGCGCTGATTCCTTAATATCCGCTCCGTTCTTAACCAGAACAAAACGCGGAGCGGTAGTTCAGTTGGTTAGAATACCTGCCTGTCACGCAGGGGGTCGCGGGTTCGAGCCCCGTCCGTTCCGCCACTATTCAGAAGCCCTGAGTGAGAAATCACTCAGGGCTTCGTCGTTTCTGCCGTCCTGGCAATGTTCCTTCCTTACCGGTCTTATTATTCCGCTTCGGTTTTCAGGTAGCCCATCTCGCCGCTGGTCACGCGATCGTTGCGGGCGATAAAGCGATAACAGCCGCCGGAAAGCAACGCGCCAATAAACCAGCTGAAGTTCGCCACCTGATGCAGGCTCGGCGTAAAGCTGATGAGCAGACCAATCACCACGGCGGGCACCAGCGCGGCGATGGCTTTCGGGTTAAATCCGTTGCGGTACCAGTAACGGCCCGACGGCGTGGCGTTGAACAGCGCATCGACATCCATCTGGCCGCGTTTGATCAGGTAATAATCCACCAGCAAAATCCCGAACAGCGGCCCGATGAATGCGCCCAGTACGTCCAGCGTGTAGTGGATGAGTTCTGGTGACTGGAACAGGTTCCACGGTGTCAGCAATACGGAACCGACAGCAGCGATCATCCCGCCGGTGCGGAAGCTGATTTTCTGCGGTGAGCAGTTAGAAAAGTCGAAGGCCGGCGACACAAAGTTTGCCACGATGTTAATGCCGATGGTGGCGATAATCATCGTCAGCAAGCCCAGAGCCACGGCAACGCTGTTACCCACGCGGCTGACGGTTTCGATGGGATCGGTGATCATCTGGCCGAACAGAGATTGTGTACCAGAGACGATCACCACGGTCACAATGGAGAACAGCAGGAAGTTAAACGGCAGACCCCAGCGGTTACCGCGACGGATTTCACTCATGCTTTTGCCGTAGCGTGAGAAGTCGCCGAAGTTCAGCAGCGGGCCGGAGAAGTAGGAGACGACCAGCGCGGTGGCGGTCAGCATTTCCCAGCCCTGCTGGCCAACGGTCAGCGTTTTGGTGGAAAGCGTGAACGAGATATTGCTCAGGCCAGTTTTATACAGGATCCAACCCGCGAGCATCAGCATCACGACATACACCGCCGGGCCTGCCACATCGATGAAGCGTTTGATGGCGCTCATCCCGTGCCAGAACACCATCGCCTGCAATACCCACATAATGCCGAAACAGATCCAGCCCAGCGCCGACAGACCCAGCCAGTGCGGCACGGTCAAAGGCGTGATCGACGGAAAGAATTTGAGCAACACCAGCATCAGTGCGCTGGCCGCCAGATAGGTCTGAATGCCGTACCAGGCGAACGCAATCAGTCCGCGAATAACCGCCGGAATGTTCGCGCCAAACACGCCGAATGCCTGACGGCAAATCACGGCGTAGGGCACACCGGCCTGCTGGCTCGGCTTCGCGACCAGGTTTGCACAAATCTGCACGATACAAATCCCGCATAACAGACACAGCAACACCTGCCAGCTGGTCAGGCCGAGCGTGAAGAAACTCGCCGCGACGACATATCCGCCCATGCTGTGCACATCAGACATCCAGAAAGAAAAGATATTGTACCAGCTCCAGTTTTGATGACGCGTTGGCGCTAAATCATCATTACACAGGCGCGGGCTGTAATAAGGCTTGATGATCCCGGCGCTCTGTTCAGAGGACGCCGTGGCGGAGGTGATCTCCTGATTTGGCATAAATCGTGCTCCTGTCATAAACAACATGTGAAAGTCGGAAGCCGGATCCCGGCTGCCAAAAGATGAAAGCAGTCACAGGAGCACTGCACGAATCAGGCCAAATTTCACTTTTTGTATACAAAAAATCTATTTCATGTATACGATTAATACACGAACGGTATACGGAGTAACGGCAATGACCAGTTGGAACGGGCTGAATACGGCCTATTTTACCGAGGATAAGGACGACCACATTTATAACGCGCTGGTGAAATCGATTGTTGAGCACCAGCTGTTACCTGGCAGCAAATTGCCGGAAGAAGCGTTGGCGGAGGTATTTTCCGTGAGCCGCACCGGCATCCGACGTGTGTTGCAACGCCTTGCCGCAGTGCAACTGGTGACGATCTTGCCCAAGCGTGGTGCGCACGTGACGACGCCGGATGCGGAAGAATCCCGCGACGTGTTCGCCACCCGAAAAATTCTTGAATGTGCCAATCTGCCGCTGGTGATCGCCCGCTGTCAGTCCACGCATCTGGTGGCAATGAAAAAACTGGTGCAGGAAGAAAAGCGCGCCCACGAAGCGCGCGACGGTGCGGCCGCGATCCGTCTTTCTGCTGCTTTCCACGTTCAGCTTCAGGCCATTTCCGGCAATAGAGTCCTGACCGAATCGGTCTCTCAGCTGACGTTACGATCCTCTCTGGCGATCGCCGCCTGGGGCGCGCCGTGGCAGCAGGGCTGTCGTTGTCATGATCATGACGATCTTCTCGAACTGCTGAAAAAGCGCGATATCGCCGCGCTGACCGAAAGCATGGCGCATCATTTCGACAGCATCGTCGCCAGCCTGCGTTTCGAGCAGAACAACGGACAGATGCCGGATTTCGCACAGATCTTTGCCTCCCAACGGGCGGTTAACGCGCAGGAGAAATGCTGATGTCGCGTGCGCTTTGTATACAACTTATCAACCCGAACACCAGCTGTGCGATGACTGAAGTGATGGCACAAACCGCGCGCTCGGTCGCGGCGCGGGATACACAAATTATGGCGGTGTGCCCGCAAGAAGGTGCGCCGTCGATAGAAGGGCATTTTGATGAGGCTATCGCGACGCTGGGCGTTTTACAGCAGGTGAAAGCCGGGCGTGACGCGGGCGTGGACGGCCATATTATCGCCTGTTTCGGTGACCCCGGTTTGCTGGCCGCGCGCGAGCTGGCGCGCGGTCCGGTGATTGGCATCGCGGAAGCGGCGATGCATCTGGCAACGATGCTCGCGACGCGTTTTTCCATCGTCACCACGTTGCCGCGCACACTGACCATCGCCCGTCATTTGTTACATCAGTACGGTTTCGAGCGTCACTGCGCGGCGCTGCACGCCATCGATCTGCCGGTGTTATCGCTGGAAGACGGCAGCGGGCTGGCGCAGCAGAAAGTGCGTGAGCAATGTATCGCGGCGAAAAAAACCGACGGCAGCGGGGCTATCGTGCTCGGTTGCGGTGGTATGGCCGATCTGGCGCAGGAGCTGACGCTGGAGCTGAATATTCCGGTGATCGACGGCGTCAGCGCCGCCGTCAAAATGGTGGAGTCGCTGGCGGCGTTGCGCCTGACGACCAGTAAACACGGCGATCTGGATTACCCGCTGGAGAAACCCTTGTCTGGCCGTTTTGCCGGACTGAATCTGAGAGATCATTATGTCTGAGTCTGATTATGGTTTTACCCAAGCATACCCGCGTGACCTGATCGGCTACGCCGGACGCCCGCCGCATGCCAACTGGCCCGGCAACGCCCGCATCGCGGTGCAGTTTGTCCTTAATTACGAAGAGGGCGCGGAGAATAACGTCCTGCACGGCGACGCCGGTTCCGAACAATTTCTTTCAGACATCATTGGCGCGGCCAGTTTCCCTGACCGGCATATGTCGATGGATTCGCTGTACGAATATGGCTCCCGCGCCGGGTTCTGGCGCATCCACAATGAATTCCAGAAACGCGGCCTGCCGCTGACGGTCTTCGGCGTCGCGATGGCACTGGCGCGTAACCCTGAAATCGTCAACGCGATCAAAGCGGCAGATTACGACGTTGTCAGCCATGGCTGGCGCTGGATCCACTATCAGGACATGAGCAAAGCCGAAGAGGCTGAGCACATGGAAAAAGCCATCACCGTGCTGCGTGACTTATTCGGCAAAGCGCCGCTCGGCTGGTATACCGGCCGCGACAGCCCGAATACCCGGCAGCTGGTCGCGCAGTCGGGCGGTTTCCAGTACGACAGCGATTACTACGGCGATGACCTGCCTTTCTGGACACCGGTCAAACTGGATTCCGGCGAAATCAAACAGCATCTGGTGATCCCGTACACCCTGGAAACCAACGATATGCGGTTTGCCTCCCCGCAGGGGTTCAACACCGGCGAGCAGTTTTATACCTATCTGAAAGACACGTTCGATGTGTTGTATGAAGAGGGGGAAACCTCTGCGAAGATGATGTCGATTGGGATGCACTGCCGGATACTTGGCCGTCCGGGACGGTTTCGCGCATTACAGCGGTTTCTCGATTACGTTGAATCACATGAGCGTGTTTGGGTGTGTAAGCGGCAGGAAATCGCCGACCACTGGGAGAGGGAACATCCGGCTTCGGCTTCGGCTCCGGCTCCGGCTAAAGGATAAGGTCAAGACCTTGGGGTGTTGCCCACTTTAAATTCAAGGTCAAGACCTTGGGTTGCCACCCAAACCGGCCTCAAGGGGGTCTGTCGCCACCCCCCTTGAGAATCCCGGGCTCTTTAAAACACGTGCCATGCAAACGGGCTATGTTTCAGCAGCCACCGCATTTGCCGCAAAATCCCGCCGCTGTGCGGTGCCCTCCGGTCGGGTTACAACCCGCGCCAAAACGCCGCGCGGTTTTCCACCTCTTCCTCCGGCGTG
Organism: Rahnella inusitata; assembly: GCF_003263515.1. Taxonomy (GTDB): domain Bacteria; phylum Pseudomonadota; class Gammaproteobacteria; order Enterobacterales; family Enterobacteriaceae; genus Rahnella; species Rahnella inusitata. The sequence continues at coordinate 27,420 of NZ_JYDE01000043.1, forward strand.
ATTTTTGAAAGCGGCCAGAAGTTATTAGGTCACAACTTCACCGGCTC
>NZ_JYDE01000044.1 GCF_003263515.1 Rahnella inusitata
TTTAATGACAAAATCATTGGCTGTACATACTACAACTTATTGATTTGTTTGTTATACCACACCCCGATCCTCCCCTTCGCAGGGGAGGAGATTAACGGACTTTAACGCCGCAGTTCGCCGGCTGCTTCCGGCTGAAACAATAACTCCAGCACCTCGATCCGGCTGTCTTCTCCGTTCGGCATCTTCCATGTGATACTTCCACCCACGCGCAAGCCCAGCAACGCTGCCCCAAGCGGTGCCATCACTGATAACTGCTCGTTACTGTCTTTGAGCGCCGCCGGATACACCAGCGTGCGGATATGTTCTTCGCCCTCTTTACCTTCTGTAAAGCGAACCTTGCTGTTCATCGTGACCACGTCGGCGGGCATGTCTTCTGGCGGCAAAATCTCTGCGCGATCCAACTCTTCATTCAGGGCATCTGCGACCGGGCTGTTGGCATAGGCAGGCTGCGCCAGCAGGGTGTCCAGGCGTTCTGCGTCAAGTTCGCTGATGGTCAGTGTCGGTTTGCTCATAACATTCTCCAGGATTCCTTTTGCATCACCCGCTTCATGCGGATGGGTTGCCAGTAGGCAAAAAATAACACCCCCGCGGGTAAGCGCAGGGGTGTCAGTAATTTGCGGATGTTCTTTGATACTAGGCACTCTTAAGCGGAAATGAAAGGGATGTGATGGAATTATTCCGCAGTGCGAAAATTCCGATAACCAGTGAAATACGCTGCTACAGACGGTAATACTCAGTGATATGACGACTTAACTTATCGTTTTGCGAATTGGATCTGCTCAGCTCATTGTATTTCCACTTCGAACTGGAAAAAGACGGTCTACACAGCAAATCCCCTTGGGGTTAGGGTAAAGACAGACGAAATAAACGGCTGAAATTAGTGAGTCAGGCAAGGAGAGAGGTAACCGCGAGTGAATAACGCAAGCGCATCTGTGAAGGGGGCCGGGCAAATTGAATTGAAAGACGCCGCGGTGACCACAGAGCAAGTTTTAAAAGATATTCAGGCCATGCAAAGTGCAAAAAATATCTATACCACAGATGTTCAGTTGCAAATGTTAACGTCTCACGTTAAAGCCATGGTATTGCGATCTATTACCGGTGAGCCGTTACCTGAAGTCGAAAAAGAATTATTTGATGAGATCTCTGATGACTCCATGAAAATGGCAGAAGAGGTGATCGGCTGGTTCGGAAATTTACCGATCGAAGAAGCCTATTTGCTCTCGGTGCATTTCGAAGTCGCACGCGACAACGAGCCAAAATAAATTTCACATACCGTACAGCGAATTAATTGGAGAGATAAATCATGGGACAAGTATTAGTCGTGATCGGCGACCGTTTAGGTAAAGGGCAGAAAGTCGCAGCAGGCGTAGAAGCGGCAGGCGGAAAAGCCATTGTTGTCCCTGGTATGGCAGCAGATATGAAACTCGGCGACGTGATGAAAGCAGAAGGCGCGACCTTTGGTATTTCTTTCTGCGGCAGTGGCGGCGCGGGTGCGATTACCGCACAAAACAAATATGGATATAAAGCCAAATACGGGATGCGCTCAGTGGATGAAGGTGTCACCGCAATTAACGAAGGCTGTTTGGTATTAGGGTTTGGATTTATGGATAAAGAAGAACTGGGTCAGCGCCTGGTGGAAGCTTATAACAAAAAGTATGGTCAGGCGTAATGAAACAACAATCAACCACGACAGTTCGGGTTGAGGGAAAAGGCGAAAATAAGGCTGCCGCCTTTTCTTCCGCACTGAGTCAGGTTCAGCGAACCGTTCTCAAAGCTTCGGTGAATAATGTCTTGCTGCGCATTGAACCGCAGGACGTCAAGGTAATTAAAGCCGAAGAGTCCGTTAAAAGAGAAAAGTTTCTGTTCTTTTTTCTGGCCAGGGAAAAAAAGAGTTATTACGTGGCGCTAGACATTACCGTCAACCTGACTGTTATTGATACGGAACAGGTAGTTTTTGTCACGAAATAAAAACGTTAGCTATAAATGACAAGGATATACTGATGTTTTTAATTATTTTATTTAAGTCGCTTATTATCGGCGGACTGGTCGGGGTGGGCGTAGGTGCGGGTGCCGCACGTATGTTCCACGCGCCTACCGTGCAAGGAATGGGGGCTTTTCGTACTCTTGGGGAATTAAATTCCTGTGAAGGCGATCCGGCTTCGCATTTTTCATTCGGTCTGGGCTTCTTCTTTAACGCCTGGGCATCTTCTGTTGCGGCGGGGTCTTTCACTCAGGACGTCGACCACCGCATCATCCCTCACTGGGCGACCGCGGCACTGATGTTCAAAAACCGCAACGTCGCTGAAACCATGCATGATCCGCGCAAGATGGCGATTGCGGGCGGCATCATCGGCATGATTGTCGTGGCCTTCCTCAACACCACGGCCTCGGCGGTACCTGCTGCATTACAGGTCACGGCGATCAAAGTGCTGGTCCCTGCGGCAAACTTGCTGGTGAACACCGTCATGCCGGTGATTTTCTGGCTGGCTGCGATTGATGCAGGACGTCGTTCAGGTTTCTGGGCCACCATTTTTGGCGGTCTGGCGCAGATGATCATGGGCAACGCCGTACCGGGGCTGGTGCTGGGTATCCTGATCGGGAAAGGCGTCGAAGAAAGCGGCTGGAACCACGTCACCAAAGTGATGATGGCGGCGATTATCGCGCTGTTCGTTCTCAGCGGCTTCTTCCGTGGTTTCGACGTCAAACTGTTGCAGTCATTCATGCTGGACGTTCCGACATGGCTGAACGGCATCCACAACTCCATCAGCGGCAAGTAAGGGGAAATGACAATGGAAGAACAAGCCAAACGTGGTTTCTGGTACGCCGAATGGTCGTTCCCGATCTTTGTTGGATTGCTGTCCTCCGGCGTATTCGCCGGGACGCACATGTATTACCTGTATGGCATCGGGGCGTTTAACGAAGTGGCATTCGTCTCAATGTTGCGCTCAGGCATGGATACCGGCGTGTATGGCGCAGTGGCGGCCTTCGGTGCCAGCTTCCTGTTCGCCCGCATCATCGAAGGATCCCTGGTCGGGATTTTAGATATCGGCGGTGCTATCCAGACCGGTATCGGCCTTGGCGTTCCGGCGATGTTACTGGGCGCGGGGATCATCTTCCCGGTTGCGAACTTTGCAGCCTCGTTGGTGACCGGCCTGATCCTTGGTTTAGCCGTGGGTTACATCATCATTCTGGCGCGTAAATTCACCATCAATCAGAGCAACTCGACCTACGGGGCGGACGTGATGATGGGCGCGGGTAATGCCTCTGGCCGCTTCCTCGGGCCGTTGATTATCCTGTCCGCGATGGCCGCGTCGATTCCTATCGGTCTGGGCTCGTTGCTGGGCGCGTTAGGTTTTTATCTGTGGCAAAAGCCGATCACCGGCGGTGCCATTCTTGGTGCGATGGTGCTGGGCGCGATTTTCCCGGTTTCCCTATAGGAACGGCAGTAAAAAGCAGTAACCGGGCGTCGGAACGCGCTTCTGAGGCCCGGACTTACGCAGAAGAAAGACGGAGAAGAGAGAATGTATGATCTGATCATCCGACAGGCAAAAAGCACAGACGGCAGCCTGATGGACATCGCCATCCGCGACGGCAAAATCGCCGCCCTTGGCGTCCCGGCGGACGCATCTGCCCGCCACGTTCTCGATCTGCACGGCAAGGTTTACGCCAGCGCGGGCTGGATCGACTCCCACGTTCACTGTTACCCCAAATCACCGATTTATCATGATGAAGCCGATCTGATCGGTGTCGCGAGCGGCGTCACTACCGTGGCCGATGCCGGAAGTACCGGCGCGAATGATGTCGATGATTTCTATCAAATCACCCGTGCGGCGAAAACAAACGTCTACGCGTTTCTGAATATCGCCCGCACCGGCATTGTCACGCAAAACGAACTGGCCGATATGGCGCAGATCGACAAAGCGGCGGTGCGCACGGCAATCGAAAAAAATCCCGGTTTTATCATCGGTATCAAAGCCCGCATGAGCAGCAGTGTGGTCGGCCAGAACGGTATTCAGCCGCTGCTGCGCGCTAAAGAAATTCAGCAGGAAAATGATGATTTACCGCTGATGGTTCACATCGGCAATAACCCGCCGAATCTCGACGAAATCGCAGATTTACTCACCTCCGGCGACATAATCACCCACTGCTACAACGGCAAGCCGAACCGCATTCTGTCGCCGGAAGGCGTGTTGCGCGACTCGGTGAAACGCGCACTGGGCCGTGGCGTGCGGCTGGATGTCGGTCACGGCTCCGCGAGTTTCAGCTTTGAGGTGGCAGAACTGGCCATCAGGCAGGGCATTTTGCCGCACACCATCAGCTCCGATATTTACTGCCGCAACCGCATCAGCGGGCCGGTTCACAGCCTGGCGACGGTGATGTCCAAATTCTTTAGCGTCGGCATGACGTTGCCACAGGTGATTGATTGCGTCACCTCGCACGCCGCCGATGCGCTACGCCTGCCAGCCAAAGGGCGTCTCGACGTCGGTGCCGACGCCGATCTGACCCTGTTTGAGCTGCGCCATGCACCGCAGGTCTTTATCGATTCCGAAGGTCAGTCCGTGAAGGGCGAAAGTTTGCTGGTGCCTCTGGCCGCTGTGGTCGCGGGCGTCACCCTGTTAACCGAAGAAGGGAAATCTGCTCATGTCTTCTGAACACTCGTTATATGAAAAGTATCAGTTAAAACAGGTCATTAATGCTTCCGGCCGCATGACCATTCTCGGCGTGTCGACGCCGCGTGAAGAAGTGGCGGCCGTGGTGAATACCGGCCTGAATCATTTCTTCGAAATGAAAGATCTGGTGAATAAAACCGGCGCATACATCGCCAGACTGCTGAATGTCGAAAGCGCAGTCGTGGTGTCCTGTGCGTCTGCCGGGATCGCGCAGTCGGTCGCGGCGGTGATCGTCAAAGACAACGCGTGGCTGCTGGAAAATCTGCACGCTGCGCCGCTGGAGGTTCCGCACGACATCGTGCTGCCAAAAGGCCACAACGTGAATTTCGGTGCGCCGGTTGCCACCATGGTAACGATGGGCGGCGGCAAGGTTGTCGAAGCCGGATACGCAAATGAATGCTCGGCGGCACAGCTGGCGGCCTGCATCACGCCGCGCACGGCGGCCATCATGTACATCAAATCGCATCACTGTGTGCAGAAAAGCATTCTCTCCGTGGAAGAGGCGGCGGCGGTAGCGCAGGAACATAACCTGCCGCTGATCGTCGATGCGGCTGCAGAAGAAGATCTGACCTGTTACTACGAAATGGGCGCGGATCTGGTGATTTACAGCGGTGCGAAAGCCATCGAAGGGCCGACCAGTGGTCTGGTGCTGGGTAAAAAACAGTACGTCGAATGGGTGAAGCTGCAATCCGGCGGCATTGGCCGCGCGATGAAAGTCGGTAAAGAGGGCATTCTTGGCCTGACGCAGGCGATTGAAAGTTACATCACGTTGCCGAAAACCACCGGCCAGGAAATGGTCGATAAAATGACGCCATTCATTGCCAGCCTGAATGAAATCAACGGCGTCACCGGCCGTGTGGTCTGGGACAGCGCCGGGCGCGACATTGCCCGCACGGAAATTACCTTCGATGAAGCGGTGCTGGGCTGGAAAACCAAAGCCATTGTGGAGGCGATGAAAAACGGCGATATCGCCATTTATTTCCGCGGTTATCGCGCCAACGAAGGCAAGATTGAAGTGGATGTGCGCAGCGTGACGCCGCCGCAGCTCGCCATCGTCGCCAGCCGTTTCAAACATCTTTTCAGTGGAGAGAAAGCATGAAGCTGACCCCTAATTTCTACCGTGACCGCGTCTGCCTGAACGTGCTGGCAGGCTCGAAAGACAACGCCCGCGATATCTATGAGGCGGCGGAAGGTCATGTGCTGGTCGGCGTGCTCTCCAAAAATTATGCCGATGTGGCGAGCGCCGTGGCGGACATGAAGGAATATGCCGCGCTGATTGAAAACGCGTTATCCGTCGGCCTCGGTGCGGGCGATCCGCGTCAGTCTTTAATGGTCAGCCAGATTTCTGCCCAGGTGCAGCCGCAGCACGTCAATCAGGTGTTTACCGGCGTCGGCACCAGCCGTGCGCTGCTGGGCCAGAACGACAGCGTGGTCAACGGTCTGATTTCACCGACCGGCAAAGCGGGTTTTGTGAAGATCAACACCGGGCCACTGAGCTCAAAGGCCAGCGATGCGATTGTGCCGGTGGAAACGGCCATTACGCTGCTCAAAGACATGGGCGGCAGTTCGGTGAAATATTTCCCGATGGGCGGACTGAGCACCCGTGACGAATTCGCGGCGGTCGCGCGTGCCTGTGCGGAACAGGATTTCTGGCTGGAGCCGACCGGCGGTATCGATCTGGAAAACTTCGAGGCGATTATGGAAATCGCGCTGGCGGCGGGGGTGACGAAAATCATCCCGCACATTTACAGCTCAATCATCGACAGTGCGACCGGTAATACCCGTCCTGAAGATGTGAAAACCCTGCTGGCCAGCGTCAAAAAGCTGGTGGGCTGAACGTTCTGACCTTTCCTGCGCGGTAAGCCGTCTGCGCGGTTAAACCCTCTGCGTTCTCCCGGCCACGGGCGGGCGCGGAGTCTCTCGTTTGTCTGACAACCCCGTTTGAGGAAATGTATGAGAAACTGGTTTCTGATTTCAGGTTTAACCTCCGCGATGCTGGCCGTTTCAGCCATGCCGCTCTACGCAGCCGAAAAAACTATGACGCCACACTTTGCTTATGTCGGCACCTACAACCCGAACGGGGAAGGTGTTTACCGCTTTAAATTCGATCCTAAAACCGGGGCGCTGAGCGAGAAGACGCTTGCCAGCCAGCTGCCTAATCAGGCGCAGATGGTGCTCAGCCACGACGGCAAAACGCTGTTCGTCGGCAGTGAAATCGATAATTACAACGGCGGTAAACATGGCGCAATCGCCGCTTACCGTATCGCACCGGAAGACGGCAGCCTGACGCTGATTAATCAGGTGGATTCCGCAGGCGCGGGGCCGGTGTATTTGTCACTGACGCCAAAGGGTGATCATCTGCTGGTCGCCAATTACATCAGCGGCATCGTGGCGGTATTCCCGGTGGCGGCTGACGGCAAACTCAGTGACGCCAGCAACAGCCAGCAAGATTCCGGCCCGGCGGGCGCAGGCAAACCAGCGGCCGCTGCCGAAGGCAGTTTCGCGGTGAGCGATCACAACGGGCCGCACGCCCACATGATCGCCACCGATCCTTCCGGCAAATTCGTGTTCTCTACCGATCTCGGGCTGGACAGGATTTATCAGTGGAAGCTGAACGCAAAAACCGGCGTGCTGGAAGCCAACGATCCGCCGTTTATCAGCGCCTCTTCAGCAGGTGCCGGGCCGCGCCATTTTGTCTTCCATCCCAACGGGAAAGTGGTTTTCCTGATCAACGAAGAAGCTTCGACGCTGACCAGCTACCGCTTTGACGCCACTAACGGCACGCTGACCGAACTGCACAGCCTGTCTTCGTTGCCTGCCGGTTTCAAAGGCACCAACTTTGCAGCAGGTATTGTGTTGAGCAAGGACGGCAAGCATCTGTACGTGGCGAACCGTCTGCACAACAGCATCGCGCAGGTGAGCGTGACCGGCGAGGGCGCAATGAAATGGAGCGATGAAACCTGGACACGGGGTGATTACCCGCGCACGCTGACCTTGTCACCGGACGGCAAATATATTTACGCAATGAATCAACGAAGCGATAACATCACTACATTCAAGGTATCGCCGGACAGCGGTAAACTGACCTTCGTCGACCGCTACGTGGCGGTCGCCAGTCCGTCGCAGCTGGTGATCGCGCCCTGATTGATAAGATACAACGTCAGAACCAAACCCCATTCGTCCAGGCGGATGGGGTATAGCTGCAATAATATGGAACAACAATGGTGAGATTTCCCAATCAACGGCTGGCGCAACTTTTTGATGCGTTACAGACCGAAACCCTCCCTCAGGATGAGCTGGCCAGGCGTCTGGAGGTGTCAACGCGCACCGTGCGTGCGGATATCACCTCGCTCAATGAAATTATTGCCGGTTACGGCGCGACCTTTGTGCACAGCCGTGGCAGCGGTTATCAGCTGCGCATTGACGATCAGGCGCTGTTCTCGTCGTTGCAGCAATCGACACAACGTAAACCGAACCCGACGCCGCGCACCGCTGCCGAACGGGTGAAGACGTTGCTGATCCGCTTTTTGACCTCAGCTTTTTCACTGAAGCTGGAAGATCTGGCCGATGAATGGTTTGTCAGCCGGGGAACCCTGCAAAATGATATGGCTGAGGTGAGGGAGCATCTGACGCGCTACCACCTGAATATCGAAACCAAACCGCGTTACGGCATGAAGCTGTTCGGCGCAGAACTGGCGATCCGCGCCTGTCTGACCGATTTGCTGTTTCAGCTCGATGCCGAAGAGCAGGCCAATCCGCTGCTGAAAGCCGAGAGCCTGGAGCCAGAGGCGCTGGTGCCGCTGACGCGGTTCATGCATCAGCTGCTGACGCAGTCGTCTATTCAGCTGACCGATGCGGGTGAGCAGTATCTGATTCTCTACTGTGCGGTGGCGATCAAGCGCATTACCGGCGGTTATCCGCTGACGGATTTCGACGCGGAAGAGGGCGATCCGGCGGTGAAGCAGGTCTCCCTGCGGCTGGCGGAAGAGCTGAAAAGTCTGGTCGGTAAGGAAATTCCGGCGTCCGAAGAGGCGTATTTACGGGTGAACATCGCCGCGCGTCGCGTGCAGAACATTCTGCCGACCGACATTAACGCCGATGACGATGAATCGCTGGTCGATTACATTCTTTCGTATATCAACGCGCACTATAACTATGATTTGCAGGGCGACAAGCAGCTACGTGCGGATCTGCTCACGCATATCAAGACCATGATTACGCGGGTGAAATATCAGATAAACATCCCTAATCCGCTGCTGAGTAACATCAAACAGCATTATCCGATGGCGTATGACGTCACGCTGGCGGCGGTCTCCAGCTGGGGGAAATATACGCCGTATACGCTGAGCGAAAACGAAATCGGTTTTCTGGTGCTGCACATCGGCGTCGGGCTGGAGCGGCACTACGACATAGGCTATCAGCGCCATCCGCAGGTAATGATGGTGTGCGATACCGGCAATTCCACCATCCGTATGATTCAGGCGCAGATCAGCCGTAAGTATCCGCAGCTGGTGATGAAGCAAATCGTATCCTTGCGCGATTACGAGAAACTGGAGCACATTGACGAAGATTTTATTATCTCGAATGCACGCATCAGCGAGAAGAATAAGCCGGTGGTGGTGCTGTCGCCGTTCCCGACGGAATATCAGATGGAACAGCTCGGTAAGCTGGTGCTGGTGGATCGCACCCGGCCTTATATGCTGGAAAAATTCTTCGACGAAAAACACTTCATGATCATCAACGAACCGATGACGCAGGCGGAGCTGTTTCGCCATGTGTGTTCGCAGCTGGAAGAAGAAGGGTATGTCGATCAGGCATTTTACCCGTCGGTGGTAGAGCGCGAGGAAATTGTCTCTACCATGCTGGGTGAAGGCATTGCATTGCCGCATTCGCTAGGCTTGCTGGCGAAGAAAACCGTGGTGATCACCTTGCTGTCGCAGCAGGGCATCGCCTGGGGCGAAGGGGAAACGGCGCATGTGATTTTCCTGCTGGCGATCAGCAAGGCAGATTACGAAGAGGCGATGGCGATTTACGATTTGTTCGTGACGTTTGTTCGGGAGCGTTCGATGAGCCGTTTGCTGAGCAGTGAGAATTTTGAGAGCTTTAAGGCCATTGCGATCGACTGTTTAAGCCGCATTTAATACGGCTTAAACAGGGGGGTTAATTCTTAGTCTTCATCGAATCCGGAATTAATCAGATTCACTACGGCGCTCAGCGCTTCAGCTTCATCGGGGCCGGTGGCTTCGATTTCGATTTGCTGGCCTTTCGGCGAATCGAGCATCAGCAGGGCGATCACGCTGCTGGCTTCCGCCTCAATGCCTGTGCCGTTGCGCAGCATCACTTCTGATTCAAAACTCTGCACCAGTTCAAACAACTTCATCGCCGGACGGGCGTGCATCCCTAACCGGTTTTTGATTTCTACCGTTTGTTTCACCGTCATGATTTGCGTTTTTCCAGCGTGCGATGGCGGGACTGAACATTCTTCCCACGGGAACGGAAATAGTCGGCCAGTTCTTCCGCGATATACACCGAACGGTGTTTACCGCCAGTACAACCAATGGCGACGGTCAGATAGCTGCGGTTGTTGGTCTCCAGCGCGGGCAGCCATTGTTCGAGATAGCTGCGGGTCTGGTAGATAAAGTTGTGCACTTCGGTATGACGGTCGAGGAAGGCTGCGACGGGCTTATCCAGGCCGGTCATCGGGCGCAGTTTCGGATCCCAATGCGGGTTCGGCAGGAAACGCACGTCGAAGACGTAATCGGCATCAATCGGCAGGCCATGTTTGAAACCAAAGGATTCGAAGACCATCGTCAGTTCGCGTTCACGTTTGCCCAAAAGGCGGGTACGCAGCATTTCTGCCAGCTCGTGAACCGACATTTCAGAGGTGTCGATGATCAGATCGGCGGCGGAACGCAGCGGTTCGAGCAGATCGGCTTCTTCATCGATGGCACTTTCGAGGGACAGATTTTTGCTGGAAAGCGGGTGCAGACGACGGGTGTCGCTGTAACGGCGGATCAGGGTATTGCGGTCGGCGTCGAGGAACAGCAACTGCGGCGAGAAACTCTCGGGCAGTTGTGACATCGCATACTCATAAACTTCCGGTGTTTCTGGCATGTTGCGCACGTCAATGCTGACGGCGGCGGACGTATTGCGCTCGACAAGCGTCTGGGCAAGCTGCGGCAGTAACACCACCGGCAGATTGTCCACACAGTAAAATCCCATGTCTTCTAATGCCCTTAGGGCAACCGACTTCCCGGAACCGGAACGGCCGCTGACTATCATCAGCACCATGGTGTCACTCCCCTGGCATTCAGTGTTCAGAATTCACTTTCCCGGCGTGCGGCCGGGAATCTTAAAATTATTCGTTTTCTGTCATTATCTTGAACAGTTCTTCGTCGCTTTGCGCTCCGCGCAGTCGGCGACACACTGTTTTATCTGCCAATTTCTTGGCCACTAAAGACAAGGTGTGTAAGTGGGTTTTACATTGATCTGCAGGAACCAGCAAGGCAAAAAGCAGATCTACCGGCTGATTGTCGATAGCGTCAAACGCGATCGGTTGTTCGAGCTGAATGAACACGCCGACGGCGCGTAACGTATCTTCTTCCAGCTTGCCGTGCGGGATGGCGATCCCGGCACCGATCCCGGTGCTGCCCATACGCTCACGGGTCAAAATGGCGTCGAAAATCACCTGTGGCGACAAATTCAGTTGTTTGGCCGCCAGCTCGCTGATGATTTCCAGCGCACGTTTTTTGCTGGCGCAATGAACGCCGCTTTTGGTGCATTCGGCATTGAGCACCGACGTTAATTGCATTGCTATATCGTTGATCATGTCATCTTCACTTTTGCGCTGATTCACCCTTAAAGCTATATCGGCTCGTTCCCCGAAGGTCACAAGCCGATGCCTGAAGGTTTGTAGCACAGGGTTGGCTACATGAATGTCAGTGCTGTTTCAGTTTGTCTTTATGTTTGTTCAGCTGACGGGCCAGTTTATCAACCAGGCCGTCAATCGCTGCGTACATATCCTGATGTTCCGAGGTGGCATGCAACTCGCCTCCGTTCACATGCAGTGTCGCTTCCGCGACTTTTTGCACTTTTTCAACGCTTAACACCACATACACCTGATTAATCCTGTCGAAATACTGTTCTAACTTCGCCAGTTTCAACGAGATAAATTCTCTCAGGGGATCGGTGATCTCAATGTGATGTCCGGTAATGTTGAGCTGCATAATGTCTTCCTTCTCTGTTGAGGTCAAACTAACTGTTTACGCTGGTTTGAGGGCGGGATGGACAAAGACTCTCGGTATTTTGCAACGGTACGGCGTGCAACCATGATGCCCTGATCGGAAAGCAGGGTTGCTAACTTACTGTCGCTCAGCGGTTTTACAGGATTCTCCGCTGCAATTAATTTCTTCACCAGCGCCCGGATTGCGGTGGACGATGCCTCGCCGCCGCTGTCAGTACTGACATGGCTGGAGAAGAAATACTTCAGTTCGAAAATGCCGCGCGGGCTGTGCAGGAACTTCTGCGTCGTCACGCGCGAAATCGTCGATTCATGCATTTCAACGGCGCTGGCGATATCGGCCAGCACCATCGGTTTCATGTATTCATCACCCATCTCAAAGAACGCCTGCTGCTGTTCGACAATGCAGCGCGTGACCTTCAGGAGGGTATCGTTACGGCTTTCCAGACTTTTGATCAGCCACTTGGCTTCCTGCAGATTGCTGCGGATAAACTGTCCGTCGCTGTCGCTGCGGGTGGAATTGCCCATCGCGGCGTACTGCTGGTTGATCTTCAGCCGTGGAATGCTGTCTGAGTTCAGTTCGACCGACCAGACGCCGGACACTTTGCGCACCAGTACATCCGGGATCACGTATTCGGATTCGCCGGTATTGATTGACTGTCCCGGACGCGGATCAAGAGACTGGATCAGGAGCATCGCTCCTTTCAGTGTATCTTCTTTTAGACGGGTTGATCGCATAAGTGCACGGAAATCATGGTTCGCCAGCAGATCCAGATGTTCGCTAATGATAAGTCTGGCTTCTGTGATGAAAGGCGTTTCCGGGATGTACTGGGAAAGCTGAATCAGCAGGCAGTCGCGCAGGTCGCGCGCCGCCACACCCACCGGGTCAAAACGCTGAACGCGCTTTAGAACGGCTTCGACTTCATCCATGGTGACGTTTTCATCGCCGATACTTTCGAGGATGTCGTCCAGAGAAATTGTCAGGTAACCGGTGTCATCCACGGCGTCGACAATGGAGGTCGCGATAGCGGCGTCGGTGTCAGAAAACGGCGTCAGCTCGACCTGCCACATCAGGTAATCCTGCAATGTCTGGGTCGTTTCACCCTGATACACCGGCAGTTCGTCGTCGCTGTAATCATTGCCTGTCCCGGACGGCGTGCCCGCGGTGTAAATCTCATCCCAGGTGGCATCGAGCGGCAGTTCTTCGGGCATATCTTTCTGCTCGAGGGCTTCGCGGGTATCCAGACCTTCACTGTCAGGGGTTTCGACTGCATCGATTTCATCGTGCAGGTCAGTTTGTTCCAGCAGAGGGTTGCTCTCCAGCGCGAGTTGGATCTCCTGTTGGAGCTCAAGCGTGGACAATTGCAACAGACGGATCGCCTGTTGTAATTGAGGAGTCATGGCCAGTTGTTGGCTGAATCTGAGTTGCAAACCTTGCTTCATATCTTGGCTTTATATCCGTAGATGAGTTCAAACGGCAACACGTCGGTCAGAACCGGCCCGTTTCATTGTAAAGCGAAACAGGCGCGGTTCAGGCGGCGCAGATCACAGACGGAATTCTTCACCCAGATAAACACGTTTTACTTGTTCATCAGCAAGAATGTCGGTTGGCGTGCCGTGGGCGATCAGTTTGCCCTGACTGACGATATAGGCGCGTTCACACACGTCGAGCGTTTCACGAACGTTGTGGTCGGTAATCAGCACGCCGAGGCCGCTGTCACGCAAGTGCTCAATGATTTTTTTGATGTCGATAACGGAAATCGGGTCAACACCGGCGAAGGGTTCATCCAGCAGGATAAATTTAGGGTTCGCCGCCAGCGCACGGGCAATTTCCACACGACGGCGTTCACCACCGGACAGTGACTGACCGAGGTTATCGCGCAAATGGGAAATATGGAACTCTTCCATCAGCTCGTTGGCGCGATCGTTTCGCTGGTCTTTATTCAGGTCGTCACGGATCTGCAATACCGCCATCAGGTTATCAAACACGCTGAGGCGACGGAAAATGGACGCTTCCTGAGGCAGGTAACCAATGCCGCGACGTGCGCGGGTGTGCAATGGCAAAAGGCTGATGTCCTCGTCGTCGACGATAATGCGGCCCGCATCACGCTGGACGATACCGACCACCATGTAAAACGTGGTGGTTTTACCGGCACCGTTAGGGCCGAGTAATCCGACGATTTCGCCCGAATTAACGTTCAGGCTGACATCTTCAACGACCTTACGGCCTTTGTATGCCTTCGCCAGATTTTCTGCGATTAATTTTGCCATAAATTATCAGTTACTCTTTTTGGTCTGGCCGCCGGCTGCTGCCGGGGTCTTTTCCTGCAACTGCGTCGGGACCAGAACGGTCGTGACACGCTTGCCTTTATCACTGAAGGCTTCCATCTGCTGCTTCTGCACCAGATAGGTAATACGATCGCCTTTCACGTTGCTGTCGAGCTGTTCAAGGTACGCGTTGCCGGTGAGGGTCACCAGATCGGTTTCCACTTCATAACGGACTTTCTGCGCGTGGCCTTTGATAGGTTTGCCGTTGTCTTGTAACTGGTAGAAGGTCACAGGGTTACCGTAGCCTTCAACCACTTCTTTGCCGGATACGCCTTGCGGGCGGATCACGACCACTTTATCGGCTTTGACCTGAATCGAACCCTGATTCACCACCACGTTGCCGGTAAAGGTCGCCGTGTTGGTGTTCACATCCAGCGCCTGATTAGCTGAATCAATGGTGATCGGTTTCGTTGTGTCATCTTTCAGCGCGAACGCCGGAATGCTGACGGCCAGCAAGGAGCCTGTGATCAGAAGATTACGGATTTTATTTTTTACTTTGAATTTCATAAGAGGTCGTTACCTTTTCGATCAGCTCTGCTGTTTTATCACGCAGATTACCACGCATTTTCATGCCGTTAGATGTAAAACCTGTACCGTAAAGCGTCACTTCATCGTCTGAAGCAACGTCTTGTGTCGTCAGGTTAACCCGTGCATTGTCCGTTTTGATTCTTTGCAGCTGCGATGTTTCCGGCGTCAGGCTATCTGCCTGCACATGCCCATAAAGATAGAGCATTTTATCCTGAGTCATCTTGGCTTTATCAGAACGCAGCACCCAGGTTGGAACTTTATTCTTGTCATACATGGTCGCCACCGGGTTGGTAAACCAGGTTACCTGATCGGTGGTGTAGTATTTGACCTGATCGGAGACCAGTTTGTACGTCAGGCTACCCAGCGGGTCATACACCATGGTGACCGTGTGGGAGCTTTGATAGGTCGGATCCTGATCGTTAACCGCCTGCGGTGCGTCATCGGAGTTATCCGACAGCGACCAGCCAATCAGCACCAGAACAATGGCTGTCAGAACCAGAATGATCCAAAGTCTTGTTTTATTCATATCGACAGCCCTTTGGCGTCCTCCAGCTTGCCCTGCGCCAGCAGAATCAAATCACATAATTCGCGAACTGCGCCACGGCCACCGGCAATGCGGGTGACGTAATGTGCCTTTGGCAACAGGATAGGATGTGCGTCCTGAACCGCGACGGACAGACCCACTTCGGCCATCACCGGCCAGTCAATCAGGTCATCACCGATGTAAGCGACGTCCTCTGCCCGAAGCGACAGTGTATCTAACAGTTCGCGGAAGGCCAAAAGCTTATCTGATTGACCCTGATACAAGTGACGTATCCCGAGGGTTTTGGCGCGATCTTCCAATAATTTTGCATTGCGGCCTGTAATAATGGCGACCTCAATGTCAGAAGTCAGCAGGCAACGGATACCATAACCGTCGCGAACGTTGAAACTTTTCAGCTCTTCTCCCTGATTTCCCATGTAGATCAGGCCATCAGACATGACGCCGTCCACATCGCAAATCAGCAGGCGAACCGCTTTCGCCCGTTCAAGCACGTCGGTGCTGACCGGACCGTAGCAGGTATCCACCAGGGCTGTGCTAATACTCATTCAGGGCATTCCTCAATTAAACTACGCCAGCGCGCAGCATGTCGTGCATATGTAACACACCCAACAACTGGTCACCATCAGCAACCATCACACAGGTAATGTGTTTTTCCTGCATTAAATTCAGCGCATCCACTGCCAGCAGGGAAGGACGCACGCGAACGCCGCCGGTGGTCATCACATCTGCAATGGACGCCGTGTTGATATTCACGCCCATGTCGAAAATCCGGCGTAAATCGCCGTCAGTGAAGATACCCTGAATTTTCATCAGGTCGTCGCAGATGACGGTCATCCCCAGATTCTTACGGGTGATTTCAAGCAGGGCATCGCGCAAAGACGCATCGCGGCTGACGTGCGGGATTTCATCACCTGAGTGCATGATATCGCTAACGCGCAGCAGGAGCTTGCGACCCAGTGCTCCGCCGGGATGTGACAGGGCGAAATCTTCCGGCGTAAAACCGCGAGCTTCAAGCAGCGCCACGGCAAGGGCATCGCCCATCACCAATACCGCTGTGGTGCTGCTGGTTGGCGCTAACCCGAGCGGGCACGCCTCTTTCGGCACCCGCACGCAAAGATGCACGTCGGCAGCTTTCCCCATGGTACTTTCGGGATTCGCGGTCATGCAGATAAGCGTAATGGCTAAACGCTTTAACACCGGGATTAGCGAGAGAATCTCATTCGCTTCGCCGGAGTTGGAAATCAGGATCACAATGTCCTGTCTGGACACCATGCCGAGATCGCCATGGCTGGCTTCGCCCGGGTGGACAAAAAACGCCGGGGTGCCAGTACTGGCGAAGGTGGCGGCCATTTTCCGGCCAATATGTCCTGACTTGCCCATACCCATCACTACAACTTTACCGGTGCAGGCGAAAATTTTCTCACACGCACGGGTGAAATCACCGTTGATGTATTGATCTAACTGCTCAAGTCCTTCACGTTCTGTTTTCAGCACTTCACGTCCGACAGCCTGGAAATCAAAGTCGGAGGCGAGGATATCGTTAGCCATAGTCAATTCCTGACAGAGTTCAGAGGCCAATGCCGTCCGGTTGAAGGAACAGCACCGCCATATAGGCGATAAATCCACAAAGTAACAGTGCACCGGCTAAATGACCGATACGGTGTTTTCGCATCAGACAAAGCCCGGTAAGTACTATACTGACCGCCAGCATGACCCAGTAATCGCGATGAAACGCATCCGGGTTGAACGAGCCTGGTGCCACCAGCGCGGGTAATCCCAGCACCAGACAGGTATTAAAGATATTCGCGCCGATGATGTTACCCAGCGCGATGTCGTCTTCACCTTTAAGAGCACCGGCAATAAACGTCGCCAGTTCTGGCAGGCTGGTTCCGATGGCAATCACCGTCAGACCGATCACCAGTTCGCTGACGCCAAAATAACGGGCAATCACGGTACTGTTATCGACAATCATCCCTGACGCCAGCGGCATAATGATAAAGCCCAGCGCCAGCCACAAAAACGCCACGGTGTTACTGCTGTCGGAAGGCAGCTCGGACATCTGCTCATAAGTCAGCGTATCGAGCCCTTCTTTTTCGGCCGCGCGGGCGATTTTTATCACCAGCATCATAAAGACCGCGGCGCTGGCCAGCAGCAAAACGCCATCCAGACGGCTGAGTTCTCCGTCACTTAACAGAAAACCGCAGAGCCCTGTGACCAGTAACAATAGAGGGAGTTCGCGGCGTAATATATCAGAACGCACGGAAAGTGGATGAATCAGGGCTGCACCGCCCAAAATCAGAAGAATATTAATGATATTTGAACCAATTGCGTTTCCGACCGCCAAATCCATTTGATCATTGATGGCGGCAGTGGTGGAAACGACCAGCTCAGGAAGGGAGATCCCGACGCCGACGACGGTCATCCCGATAATAAGCGGAGGCATGCCCATCGAACGTGCTAATACCGCGGCTCCGTACACCAGACGATCGGCGGCATACACAAGAAGTAAGAGGCCGACAATCATCAGTACGATAGCGAGAAGCATGAAACATCCTTTCTTGGGTATAATGCGAGATTCGTTGCCCAGGCGGGCAGGCGATTCCTTCGTCAACATGGTCTGGTGCGATATTTTGTCTGAAAAGGGCGCCAGCAGGTTCCTGTATGTTAGACGATGAAGGCTTTTATCATAAAATGGTTATTCGTTGATTTTGACCGTCTGTGGCGGAAAAGTAAATCGATGGCAACTTTGGTAACGAAACTGGGGTAAGTTTTTGTAAAAATACCAAAGTTATACAACACGGCTTGCGGGCCAGACGTATTCTTAGCGAAAGTAATTTAAGCGGAAGTCGTCTTTTGCAAAGGCATTCCGAAGGGATAAACGAATGAGTCAAAGCGAGTCGAATCTGGTAGAGATCAAGGGCATGAGCTTCGTGCGCGGCGATCGTCCCATTTTCGAAGAGATAAATATGACGGTGCCGCGAGGCAAAATCACCGCCATAATGGGGCCTTCAGGGATCGGTAAAACGACGTTGCTGCGCCTTATCGGCGGTCAGCTGACGCCCGACAGCGGTGAAATCTGGTTCGACGGGGACAATATTCCGACTCTTTCGCGCCGCAAGCTGTATGAGTCCCGCAAGAAAATGAGCATGTTGTTTCAGTCCGGTGCATTGTTTACTGACCTCAATGTGTTCGAGAATGTGGCGTTTCCGCTGCGCGAACACAGTAAATTGCCGGAGGTCTTGCTGCGCAGCACGGTGACCATGAAGCTGGAAGCGGTCGGTTTGCGCGGTGCCGGTGAACTGATGCCTGCTGAATTATCCGGCGGGATGGCAAGACGCGTCGCACTGGCGCGTGCTATTGCCCTTGACCCGGAACTTATCATGTTCGATGAGCCGTTCGTCGGGCAGGACCCCATCACGATGGGCGTGCTGGTTAAACTGATTGATGAACTGAACCATGCGCTTGGCGTCACCTGCATTGTGGTTTCTCACGACGTGCCCGAAGTGCTGAGCATTGCCGATTACGCGTATATCGTTGCTGCACAACATGTCATTGCTGAAGGAACGCCTGAGGAGCTGCAAAACAATCCTGATCCGCGCGTTCGTCAGTTCCTTGACGGTATTGCCGATGGACCGGTGCCTTTCCGTTTCCCGGCCGGTGATTACAAAGCCGAGTTGCTCGGATGATGGAGTGTCCAATTTATGTTAACTAAGGCGCTAGCCTCAGTCGGGCGTCGCGGGATACAAACCTGCGTCTCTTTTGGCCGTGCGGGTCTGATGCTCTTCCGGGCACTGGTCGGCAAGCCTCAATTCGCCAAGCAGTGGCCGTTGCTCATCAAGCAACTCTACAGCGTCGGCGTACTTTCTCTGTTAATCATCCTGGTGTCCGGCCTGTTTATTGGCATGGTGCTGGGGTTACAGGGCTACCTGATTTTAACCACCTACAGTGCTGAAGCCAGTCTGGGCATGATGGTCGCGCTTTCTTTGCTGCGCGAGCTGGGCCCTGTGGTGACTGCCTTACTGTTTGCCGGTCGCGCCGGTTCTGCCTTAACCGCAGAGCTGGGCCTGATGAAAGCGACGGAGCAAATCTCCAGTCTTGAAATGATGGCGATCGATCCGCTGCGCCGCGTTGTGGCACCGCGTTTCTGGGCCGGTCTGATTTCCATGCCTTTGCTGACGGCAATATTTGTCGCGGTAGGGATTTGGGGCGGATCGCTGGTCGGCGTGGACTGGAAAGGTATCGACAGCGGTTTCTTCTGGTCAGCGATGCAAACCGCGGTAGACTGGCGGACTGACTTGCTTAACTGCCTGATTAAAAGCCTTGTTTTCGCGATCACTGTGACCTGGATTGCGCTGTTCAATGGCTATGACGCGATCCCGACGTCCGAAGGGATCAGCCGGGCAACGACACGTACTGTGGTGCATTCGTCACTGGCGGTGCTGGGATTAGATTTTGTGCTGACAGCACTGATGTTTGGAAATTAAAACCATGCAAACGAAAAAGAGTGAAATCTGGGTTGGCGCATTTATGATTATCGCATTGATTGCGGTGGTCTTCCTGTGTCTGAAAGTCGCTGATATCCGCTCCATCGGTTCGGATCCCACTTACCGTATTTCTGCGGACTTTGACAATATTGGTGGCCTTAAAAGCGGCTCACCGGTGAAAGTGGGCGGCGTAGTGATCGGTCGTGTCAGTAGCATCACGTTGGATAAAAATTATTCTCCGCGTGTCGAAATGAATATCGATCAGAAGTACAACCAGATCCCAAGCACCAGTACGCTGGCGATCCGTACTTCCGGTTTACTGGGCGAACAATTCCTGGCACTGAATATTGGTTTTGAAGATCCTGAGATGGGGACGACTATCCTTAAAGAGGGAGGCGTCATTCAGGACACCAAATCAGCGCTGGTGCTTGAAGATCTGATAGGTCAGTTCCTGTACAAGAGCGGTGATGGAAAGGCCGACCCTGATGCGGGCGAGGCACCTGCTGCAAATGCCACACCTGCACCTGATGCTAATACAGCCCCACAACCGGCTGTGCATTAAGCATTTGGCAACGTGGATTCTCCAATAAAGAGGAAGTTAGAATGTTTAAACGTTTAGTAATTGCTGCGCTGCTGGTGGTGATGGCCCCGATGGCCAATGCCGCTGTGGATAAAACCAATCCCTACAGCGTGATGAATGAAGCGGCGAACAAGACTTTCACCCGTCTTAAAAACGAACAGCCAAAAATTAAGCAGGATCCAAACTATCTGCGTCAGGTCGTGCGCGACGAGCTTCTGCCGTATGTGCAAATCAAATACGCCGGTGCGCTGGTGTTAGGCCGCTATTACCAGCAGGCTACCCCGGCACAGCGTGAAGCCTACTTCGCGGCGTTCAGCGATTACCTGCAGCAGGCTTATGGCCAGGCGCTGGCGCTGTATAACGGTCAGAGCTATCAGGTTCAGCCTGAACAGTCTTATGCCGACAAAGACATCATCGCCATCCGCGTGACCATCACCGATCCAAATGGCCGTCCTCCGGTTCGTCTGGATTTCCAGTGGCGTAAAAACAGCCGCACCGGTGAGTGGCAGGCGTATGACATGATTGCCGAAGGCGTCAGTATGATTTCCACCAAGCAAAATGAATGGGCGGATATCCTGCGTCAGAAAGGGATTGATGGTCTGACTGCACGTCTGAAACAGGCTGCGGCACAACCGATTACCCTGGATCAAAAATGAGTGATGGCCTGCGCTGGGAATGCCAGCCGCCGCTGCTGACGTTGCACGGCTGCCTGGATCGCGAAACGCTGTTGCCGGTCTGGGATGCCCGTAAATCGCTGCTGGCCGGCGTCACGCGTCTGGATGTCTCCGGGCTGGAACGCGTGGACTCTTCCGGTCTGGCGCTGCTGGTGCATTTGCGTCAGGAAGCCAGCCAGCAAGGCGTCTCTCTGACCCTTGAAGGGACTACCGACCGGCTGAGAACGCTGATCGCGCTGTATAACCTTCAGGACATTATTCCAGCCGACATCTCCGCTCCGGCGGTCAGTCAGTGAATAAAGAATAGTGAGTGGTTACGGTAAGTTAGCGAACCTGCCGTGAACTGCTAACGTAAAGACCTCAAAGCCCCTGTGCGAAACTCTTCCTCAGGGGCTTTTTCGTGGTTTAAGATTTGCCCCGATCCCTATAAGATACCGGGCTGTTATGATCCTTCAGAAGAATAGATCCCTATGGAAACGAATGAAATTAAAGAAGTGCTGATGAACGCCTTGGCACTGGATGAAGCCCACATTACTGGCGATGGCAGTCATTTTCAGGCCATTGTCGTTGGTGCGATGTTTGATGGCATGAGCCGCGTGAAAAAACAGCAGACCGTTTACGCCCCGCTGATGGAATACATCGCCGACAATCGAATTCACGCACTGTCTATCAAGGCGTATACCCCTGAAGAATGGGCGCGTGACCGTAAACTGAGTGGGTTATAAGACTGTCGGGCTTCCGGCAGCTTCCTCGTCTTTGACTCTTATTTAAACCTCATACAAGAGAGCAGTCATAATGGATAAATTCCGTGTACAGGGTGGGACGCGCTTAAACGGCGAAGTCACTATCTCTGGTGCAAAAAATGCAGCACTTCCTATTTTGTTTGCCGCACTGCTCGCAGAGGAGCCGGTTGAACTTCAGAACGTTCCCCATCTGAAAGACATTGATACCACCATCAAGTTGCTTGGTCAGTTGGGCACTAAAATTGAACGCAACGGTTCTGTGTTCGTGGATGCCAGCGGTGTGAATGAGTTTTGTGCGCCGTACGATCTGGTGAAAACCATGCGTGCTTCAATCTGGGCGCTCGGTCCACTGGTTGCTCGTTTTGGTCGTGGTCAGGTTTCTCTGCCGGGCGGTTGTGCGATTGGCGCACGTCCTGTTGACCTGCACATCTCCGGTCTGGAACAGCTGGGCGCGACGATTGTGCTGGAAGAGGGTTACGTTAAAGCCTCTGTGGATGGTCGCCTGAAAGGTGCGCACATCGTGATGGATAAAGTCAGCGTGGGCGCGACGGTCACTATCATGAGTGCTGCTACGCTTGCCGAAGGCACCACCATCATTGAAAACGCCGCGCGCGAGCCGGAAATTGTCGATACCGCCAACTTCCTCAACACGCTGGGTGCAAAAATCACCGGTGCAGGCACCGATAAAATTACCATCGAAGGCGTAGCTCGTCTGGGTGGCGGTGTATATCGTGTGGTTCCTGACCGTATCGAAACCGGGACTTTCCTGGTGGCTGCGGCTATTTCTGGCGGCAAAGTCACCTGCCGCGAAGCGCGCCCTGATACGCTGGATGCCGTTCTGGCAAAACTGCGTGAAGCGGGCGGCGACGTTGAAGTGGGAGAAGACTGGGTCAGCCTGGATATGCACGGCAAACGTGCTAAAGCGGTCACCTTCCGCACTGCGCCTCACCCTGGTTTCCCGACCGATATGCAGGCGCAGTTCAGCCTGCTGAATCTGGTGGCAGAAGGTACCGGTGTTATCACCGAAACCATCTTCGAAAACCGCTTCATGCATATCCCTGAGCTCATCCGTATGGGTGCTCATGCGGAAATCGAAGGCAGCACGCTTATCTGTCATGGCGTTGAAAAACTGTCTGGCGCACAGGTGATGGCGACCGATTTACGCGCATCGGCCAGCCTGGTTCTGGCGGGTTGTATCGCAGAAGGCGTCACCGTCGTTGATCGTATTTATCATATCGATCGTGGCTATGAGCGTATCGAAGATAAACTGCGTCAGCTGGGTGCGAAAATTGAGCGTTTTAAAGGCGAGTAATTCTTAAGCCTGACGCAATAAAAAAGCCGGAAGGGGAAACCTTTCCGGCTTTTTCGTTTATGCAGTTTAGGGTCAGTGGGCAGGATATTCCTGCACGGTGACCTGCAATGTCAGCTTGTCGCCGTTGCGCATGATTTCCACCGGAATGACGGTGCCGGGGCGCACTTCTGCGACCTGATCCATCGTTTCGATAGCGGAAACTGCCGGTTTGTTATTCACGTTAACAATGACGTCGCTGACCCGCATACCCGCATTAGCCGCCGGGCCGTTAGCGGTCACTTCGTTCACCACGATACCCTGAATGCGATCCAGCCCGCTGTTCGGTCCGTGAAGTGGCGAAACTTCGCGGCCGCTGATCCCGATATAACCACGAATAACGCGGCCGTCGCGGATCAGTTTACCCATCACTTTGGTCGCCAGCGCGGTAGGGATGGCAAAGCCGATACCTTCCGGTGTCGCGCCGTCGTTGCTCTGGTCAAAGGATAGTGTATTGATACCCACCAGCTCGCCGAGCGAATTGACCAGTGCGCCGCCGGAGTTACCCTGGTTTATCGAAGCATCGGTTTGCAGGAAGTTCTGACGGCCGGACGGGCTGAGGCCGATACGGCCTGTGGCGCTGATAATACCCTGTGTCACCGTCTGCCCGAGATTGTACGGGTTGCCGATCGCCATCACGATGTCGCCGACGTGCGGATTACGGTTGGGATTAATCGGGATGACCGGCAAATTCCCGGCGTTAATTTTCAGCACGGCCAGATCTGTCAGGCTGTCGGAGCCGACCAGCAGCGCTTCGAATACCCGGCCATCCTGCAACGCGACAATAATCTGGTCAGCATTGTTGATCACATGTTTGTTGGTGAGAATATAGCCATTGTCATTCATGATCACGCCAGAACCCAGCGTGCGGATCTGTAATTCGTTTTGCGAGCTGTTGCCCATGTTGCGGTTGTATACATTCACTACCGCCGGCGCGGCGCGGCGTACACCCGAGTTATAGCTAACCGGTTCTTCGCTGGTTTGGGTGAAATTGCGTTCGAACAACGGTTCCGTGATCTTTTTACGCAGCATAGGCACCGCCGCCAGCAAAATGCCGGCAACAATCAGACCAATAACAGCGGATCTCAATAGCTTAACAAACATGAGTGTATGGGGTGCGAGATGAAAAGTGACTGAAGAATAGCACGAGTTAATCGGACGCAGCAGCATCTGCGTCCGATTTTCAACCCTTTACGGCATCAGCAGGTACATATTTTGCCCTTTGCGCACAATGCTCAGGGCGATCAGGTCCGGTTTGGTTTCGAGGATTTTGCGGAACGCCGCCAGATTGTCGATCGGCTCACGGTTTACGCCGATGATCACATCGTCTTTCTCCAGACCCACCTGTTCAGCCGGTGTGCCTTTTTTGACGTCATCGACCTTCACGCCTTTCGCCGTTTTTGCATCAACATCACTGAGCGTGACGCCTTGCAAGGCCGGATTGATCTTCTCGATGCTCACTTCCACCGCCGGGCTTTGCGCCAGCGTGACATTAACGGTCATCGGTTTGCCTTCGCGCAGTAAACCAATCTGCATCACCACGCCTGGCCCGGCGGTGCCGACTTTGGCGCGCAACTCTGCAAAGCTGCTGAGGGTTTTGCCCTGCAACGTAATTAATACGTCGCCGGATTTGATTCCCGCTTTGGCCGCCGCCGAGTCTGGCAGCACTTCATTGACGAACGCGCCGCGCTGACTGTCCAGTTTAAACGCCTGTGCCAGTTCCGGCGTCATTTCGCTGCCGCGGATCCCGAGCAGGCCGCGTTTGACTTCGCCAAACTCAATCAGCTGGTGGCTAAGGTTTTTCGCCATGTTTACCGGGATCGCAAAACCAATCCCAATGCTGCCGCCCTGAGACGAGATGATCGCGGTGTTGATCCCGATAAGTTCGCCTTTCAGATTCAGCAGTGCGCCACCTGAGTTGCCACGGTTAATGGAAGCATCGGTCTGGATAAAGTTTTCCAGCCCTTCGAGATTCAGCCCGCTGCGTCCAAGTGCAGAAACAATCCCTGATGTGACGGTCTGCCCCAGTCCGAATGGATTCCCTACCGCGACGGCGAAATCGCCAACTTGCAAGGCATCAGAATCGGCCATCGCGATTTGCGTCAGGTTTTTCGCGTCAATCAGCTGGATCACTGCAATGTCCGACTGGTCATCTTTACCAATCAGTTTAGCTTTGTATTCGCGCCCATCGTTAAGCTGAACGGTAATTTTGTCGGCATTGTTCACCACATGGTTGTTGGTGAGGACATAGCCTTTGGCAGCATCAATGATGACGCCGGAACCCAGCCCTTCGAACGGCTGAGCGCCCTGATTAGGTTCCGGGTCTTGCTGACCAAAGAAAAATTTGAATTCAGGAGGTACGTCCGTGCTTGGCGGCTGTGTGCCAGAAACCTGAACGCCCACCACGGCGGGCAATACTTTTTCAAGCATCGGCGCCAGACTGGGCAGCGGTTGCCCTTGAACGGCCATCGGCAAAGCAGCAGTTGCCATCGGCGCAGAAGCGAAGGTTAATCCGAGGCTAACAGCTAACACACTGAGCAAAAAAGACTTTTTCTTCATCAGGATAACTCTCTCGCTTTCTGTAATGGGCGTCTTTTATCGACAATCGAACGATGATTCACAGCACGGGAAGGGTCAGGTCTGGAGACGGTGCATGCGCAGGGCATGCACCGTGGTTGTCCCGGCGTCGATGAACAGCGATGCCGGGCAATGTTGCGTTGGTTATTTGCGTACAGGACGCTCGCCGCGCAGCAGACCCGATGCACCATCAGAGTAATCGCGTGGCATCTGAACTGGTGCCTGATCGTTATCGGCTTCAGAACCTGTCAGACGGTAGTTGAACGGATTATCCTGCGCAGGCATGTCCGGCAGCAGGTTGTTAGAGCTTTTTGCCATGTGCTGATAAAGCTGACGGTAATCCGTCGCCATGTTATCGAGCAGTTCTGCGCTGCGCGCAAAGTGGCCTGTCAGTTCCTGACGATATTCGTCGAGTTCTGCTTTGCTTTTCTCCAGCTCATTTTTCATCACTTGCTGATCGCGTAATTGACGATTGCCAAAGCGCATCGCCACCGCACCAATCGCGATACCGACCACTAATCCAATGAGTGCATACTCCCAGGTCATAATGACTCCTATTTTGACTTCGTTGTCCCGCAGGGCTTTTTCACGTAACTTTTATGACTTAACTTTTTTACACAATGGTTTTAACGTTATTGTCACACGCATTCGTCATGCAATAGCTCCACTATAACCGTTAACCTTGTCTGTGTGGAATCCTGCCGTCACAATCACCGCAGTCCGGTGCCTTTTTCGCGCACAGACTGAGGGGAAAAGCAGCGAACCGACGGCAAAAAAGCGGCTAAACGACGTGAAAAACATTAAAATTTTTTCTCAGGGACGTTAACTAACATGCAACCCAAATCACCACTTATCCTTTATCAGAACGCTGTTGATGCCGGAGAGTTCCAGCCGGACGCCGTTCAGAAGCAGGCTGTGGCCCAGCTTGATGCCATTTATCAGGCACTCAGTGCCCTCGGTGCACCTGCCGCTCAGCCTGCCAGCCGTGGTGGCCTGTTGGGGCGCCTGTTCGGCAAAGCCCCGGTAAAGACTGCGCAACGTCCGGTTCAGGGTTTATATATGTGGGGCGGAGTAGGGCGAGGCAAGACCTGGCTGATGGATTTGTTTTTCCATAGTCTGCCGGGTGAGCGCAAATTGCGCCTGCACTTCCACCGTTTCATGCTGCGCGTTCATGAAGAACTGACGCAGTTGCAGGGGCAGGAGGATCCGCTCGAAGTGATCGCCGATCGCTTTAAGGCTGAAACCGACGTGCTGTGTTTTGACGAGTTCTTTGTCTCGGATATCACCGATGCCATGCTGCTGGCTACGCTGTTACAGGCGTTGTTTGCCCGTGGTATCACCCTTATCGCCACGTCTAACATTCCGCCGGATCTGCTGTACCGCAACGGGCTGCAACGCGCGCGCTTCCTGCCGGCAATCGATCTGATTAAAGAATACTGCGATGTGCTGAATGTCGATGCAGGCATTGATTACCGTCTGCGTACGCTGACGCAGGCGAATCTTTGGCTATCACCGGCCGGGGAAGAGACCACTGACGCGATGCATTCAATGCTGGGCAAGCTGACCGGCAATCACAGCGGCTCAGCCGAGACAAAACCGGTGCTGGAAGTGAATCACCGCCCGATGCAGGCGATCGCCGCTGTCGACGGCGTGCTGGCGGTAGAGTTTCATACTTTGTGCGAGGAAGCGCGCAGCCAGCTCGACTACATCGCTCTTTCAAAAATCTATCACAGCGTATTACTGCACAATGTGCCGGTGATGGGCGCGGACAGCGAGAATGCAGCGCGACGTTTTCTGGCGCTGGTGGATGAGTTCTATGAACGTCATGTGAAGCTGGTTATCTCTGCTGCGGTGCCGATGTTTGAAATTTATCAGGGCGAGCGGCTGAAGTTCGAATATCAGCGATGCCTTTCGCGCCTGCAGGAGATGCAGAGCGAGGAATACCTGAAACGGCCGCATCTGCCTTGATCTTGTTGACTAAAAGGCAGGCGATAAATCGTATAAAAAAGAAACAGTGCATCGTGCAAGGGTGGCCGTTACACTGACTTCAGGGATTTATGATTTTTCGTCAAAAAGGGTTCGCTCTTTGCGGGAGACTTCTCTATAATCTTGCGACCCCACGTTACTACAAAGTTTTTTTCCCGAAACTTTATAAGTGCCAGCATTGGCTATTCGAAGGGGTAGGTTTGCTGGACGATGGTCGTGTGAACCTCAAATACTTATTTTATAAACAAGTAAGCGTTCGGGTGTTCGCCAACGTGTAACTTTAATTGGGTAAGCTTTTAATGAAAACTTTTACAGCTAAACCGGAAACCGTACAACGTGACTGGTTCGTAGTTGACGCTACCGGCAAGACCTTAGGTCGCCTGGCCACTGAACTGGCCCGCCGTCTGCGTGGCAAACATAAAGCGGAATACACTCCGCACGTTGATACTGGTGATTACATCATCGTTCTGAACGCAGAAAAAGTTGCTGTAACCGGCAACAAGCGTAACGACAAGATCTATTACCATCACACCGGCCACATCGGTGGTATCAAGCAAGCGACCTTTGAAGAGATGATCGCTCGCCGTCCTGAACGCGTGATCGAGCTCGCGGTTAAAGGCATGTTGCCAAAGGGCCCGT
The DNA here is from genome assembly GCF_003263515.1 of Rahnella inusitata. Classification (GTDB taxonomy): domain Bacteria; phylum Pseudomonadota; class Gammaproteobacteria; order Enterobacterales; family Enterobacteriaceae; genus Rahnella; species Rahnella inusitata. The sequence continues at coordinate 28,342 of NZ_JYDE01000044.1, forward strand.
TGGGTCGTGCAATGTACCGTAAAATGAAAGTTTACGCGGGTAACGAGCACACTCATGCGGCGCAACAACCGCAAGTTCTTGACATTTAATTCGGGATTATAGGCAATGGCTGAAAATCAATACTACGGCACTGGTCGCCGCAAAAGCTCCGCCGCTCGTGTTTTCATCAAACCGGGTAGTGGTAACATCGTAATCAACCAGCGTAGCCTGGAACAGTACTTTGGTCGTGAAACTGCCCGCATGGTAGTTCGTCAACCTCTGGAACTGGTCGACATGGTTACTAAATTTGACCTGTACATCACTGTTAAAGGTGGTGGTATCTCTGGTCAGGCTGGCGCTATCCGTCACGGTATCACCCGTGCACTGATGGAATATGACGAAAATCTGCGTGGCGAACTGCGTAAAGCAGGCTTCGTTACTCGCGATGCTCGTCAGGTTGAACGTAAGAAAGTCGGTCTGCGTAAAGCACGTCGTCGTCCTCAGTTCTCCAAGCGTTAATTTTCTGCTGCTTATGCAGCACAGTGCTACGGCACGAAAATCAACGTCAAAAACCCGGTGCCACACCGGGTTTTTTTATGCCTGTCATTCCGCCAGGGCTTGCAAAAAACAGGCTGAAATGATTTTCAGATACACAATTCACCACGAATTCATCTCGCCGTCCCCACAGCACGCGTAAAATCTGGTAAACTATCACACACTTTTGTGCCTATTCGCCGAGCAGTTGACGTTGCCGCGCTTCCTGGCTGGGTTCGCCTTGCCAACGGTTGTCTATGAAACTACGGAACAAAAACTGCAGGCTGGCGATAAAATGATTGTTCAGGATAGCAGCCTGACAGTTGGCTATTCGCTGTATAATTCTAGATAACTTGGAGGTTTTCATGGCTGTCGCTGCCAACAAACGTTCGGTAATGACGCTGTTTTCCGGCCCGACCGACATTTTTAGCCATCAGGTACGTATCGTACTGGCCGAAAAAGGTGTCAGTGTCGAGATTGAGCAGGTTGAGATGGATCACCTGCCGCAGGATCTTATTGACCTCAACCCTTATCGCACCGTACCTACGCTGGTCGATCGTGAGCTGACGCTGTTCGAATCCCGCATCATCATGGAATATCTTGATGAGCGTTTCCCGCATCCACCACTGATGCCGGTCTATCCGGTAGCGCGTGGCGAGAGCCGTCTGATGATGCACCGCATCGAAAACGACTGGTACTCTCTGATGCGTCAGATTGAAAACGGCACCGCCGCCGAAGCCGACGCAGCGCGTAAGCAACTGCGCGAAGAACTGCTGGCCATCGCACCGATCTTCTCTTACATGCCTTACTTCAAGAGCGAAGAGTTCAGCCTGGTCGATTGCTATCTGGCTCCGCTGTTATGGCGTTTGCCAGAGATGGGCATTGAGTTGTCCGGCACCGGTTCTAAAGAGCTGAAAGGCTATATGACGCGCGTCTTCGAACGTGATGCATTCCTGGCCTCCCTGACCGAACCCGAGCGCGAAATGCGTTTGCACACACGGGGTTAAGGTATGGAGATGAACGACATGTCTCCGCGCCGGCCTTACCTGTTGCGGGCCTTTTATGAGTGGTTGCTCGATAACCAGCTCACCCCGCACCTGGTGGTTGATGTGACGATGCCCGGCGTCATGGTTCCGATGGAGTTTGCACGTGACGGACAAATTGTTCTGAACGTGGCACCTCGCGCTGTCGGTAACCTTGAACTGGGTAATGACGATGTACGTTTCAACGCCCGTTTTGGCGGTGTGCCGCGTAACGTATTCGTGCCGATCGCTGCCGTACTGGCGATTTACGCCCGTGAAAACGGTGCCGGTACCATGTTTGAGCCTGAGCCTGCTTACGAAGCTGAAGGTGCCTTCGCGGATAACCTGAGCAACGATGAGACCTCAGAGCCGACCATGTCAGTCATTGACGGTGATTTGCCTGATGTGTCTGAAGAAGGCCCGGATGACGAGCCGCCAACGCCGCCACGCGGTGGTCGCCCGGCATTACGCGTCGTGAAGTAATCGTTCGTCAGATTGATTCTGGTTTGCCCTCTGGCCAGACTGAAACCCCGCGTGAAAACGCGGGGTTTTTTTATTGCTCATACCCCACCGGGCTCTCCTTTCGCCAGTGCAGATTTGCTGTGTTATCATTCAAAAAGTCATTCGCAAACGTCCCATTAATAATGGTCTGATCCCGACGCTATGAGCACATTCGACGAACAACCGGCAGAATCCAGTGACACCTTCGGGCTTGCAATGCGCCGCCGTCCGCTCGCGCGCAAGAAGCTTTCAGAGATGGTGGAAGAAGAGCTGGAGCAGATGATCCGCAGGCGCGAGTTTGCTGAAGGTGAACAACTGCCGTCAGAACGTGAGCTGATGACCTTTTTCAATGTTGGCCGTCCCTCCGTGCGTGAAGCACTGGCTGCGCTTAAACGCAAAGGACTGGTGCAGATCAGCAACGGTGAACGCGCCCGCGTTTCCCGTCCTTCGGCGGAAACCATCATCAGTGAACTGTCCGGCGTGGCGACAGACTTTCTGGCGCGTCCTGAAGGTATCGCTCATTTCGAACAACTGAGGATGTTTTTCGAATCCAGCCTGGTGCGTTATGCCGCCGAGTTTGCCACCGATGAGCAGATTCAGCGTCTGGGTCAAGCGCTGGAAATGAATAGCCAGTCGCTTGATGACAACGAGCTTTTCATTCGCTCGGATATCGAGTTTCATCGCGAACTGGCTGAAATTCCGGCCAATCCGATCTTCATGGTCGTTCATGTTGCCTTGCTGGACTGGTTGATAGCGGCGCGTCCTGCCGTACCGAAGGAAGAATTGCATGCGCATAATAATGTCAGCTATCAGCAGCACATCGAAATCTTTAACGCCATCTGTTCGCGTGATCCTGATGCCGCGGATGCTGCGCTTAAAGCCCACCTTAAAAGCGTATTTGCGGCCTATTACGCGGCACCGCGTAAGCAGGGTTTGAAAAAAAAACCGGCCTGAACTGAGATCTTCCCCGCATTCTTTTTGATCATCGCTGATCAACCATAATTATTTCATATGGCAGAGATCACATCCTGAGCCTTCAGTTGTTTTGTGTTTGTTTTTTGGTCTGGTATAACAGGTATAAAGGTATATCGATATGACTGCAAACCAATAACCAAGAGGCGTTTATGAAACAGAATCTGCGGGGCGTGATGCCGGCATTGCTCACTCCTTTTAATCAGCAACAGCAAGTAGATACCGACAGCCTGCGCCGTCTGGTGCGTTTCAATATCGAACAGGGGATCGATGGCCTGTATGTCGGCGGCTCCACGGGCGAAGCTTTTCTTCAAAGCCCGCAGGAACGCGAACAGGTGCTGGAAATCGTGGCGGAAGAAGCAAAAGGGAAGGTGACACTAATCGCCCATGTCGGTGCAATCAGCACCCGTGAAAGTCAGATGCTGGCAGCTGCCGCCTGCCGTTACGGCTTTGATGCCGTCTCCGCAGTCACGCCTTTTTACTACCCTTTCAGCTTCAATGAACATTGCGATCACTACCGTGCCGTGACGGATTCTGCTGAAGGCTTGCCTATGGTGGTCTACAACATTCCCGCTCTGAGCGGCGTGAAACTGTCATTGGAACAGATTGATACGCTAATCACACTGCCCGGCGTTGGTGCGCTCAAACAAACCTCCGGTGATTTGTATGAAATGGAAAAAATCCGCCGTGCGCATCCGGATTTAGTTCTCTATAACGGTTATGACGAAATCTTTGCTTCCGGCCTGCTCGCGGGGGCGGATGGCGGAATTGGCAGCACATACAACGTGATGGGCTGGCGATACATGGCTATCAAACAAGCAGTGCAGGAAGGGGATGTGGGACGCGCAATGCATCTGCAAAGTGAGTGCAACAAGGTCATCGATCTGCTGATTAAAGCGGGTGTCTTCCGCGGGCTGAAAACGATTTTGCATTATATGGATGTCGTTGCCGAGCCGCTGTGTCGCAAACCTTTTGCGCCGGTGGATGAACAATATCTGCCAGCGCTTAAGGCACTGGCCGCGAAGCTTCAGGCAGAACGTACCGCGTTCTGATCCCTGCTCCCTGATGCCGGTTTTTCCGGAATCAACAATACTCTATCAGTCCTAACCAAAGGGCGGGTTAATACTAATCCGTCCCGGGGGTGATTTATGCGTAACAATGCCCGACAGATCTCATGGTTTCGCCTTTTGACTAAACCGCAATGGAAAGCATTTTCGGCCGCATGGATTGGCTACCTTTTGGATGGTTTTGATTTTGTCCTGATCGCATTAGTGCTGACAGAAATTAAAAGCGAGTTCGACCTGACGGGCGTACAGGCGGCGAGTCTGATTTCGGCAGCGTTTATATCCCGCTGGTTCGGTGGATTATTGCTCGGCGCAATGGGCGATCGTTACGGCAGGAAGCTGGCGATGATCACCAGTATCGTGCTGTTCTCTATCGGGACATTGGCCTGCGGATTCGCGCCTGGTTTCACGGTGATGTTTTTCGCCCGTCTGATTATCGGTATAGGCATGGCAGGCGAATACGGTTCGAGTGCCACATACGTCATTGAAAGCTGGCCGAGACATTTGCGCAACAAAGCGAGCGGGTTTCTGATATCCGGGTTCTCGGTGGGCGCTGTGATTGCCGCACAGGTATACAGCGTGGTGGTGCCCGTCTGGGGGTGGCGCGCGTTGTTCTTCATCGGCATCTTACCGATTATTTTCGCTCTCTGGCTGCGTAAAAATATACCGGAAGCAGAAGACTGGAAGGTGAAGTTCGCTCATAAGAAACCGGCCAAAACCATGGTCGATATTCTCTATCGCGGCAAGCATAGAGTCATCAACGTGGGTATGACGATCGTCGCGGCCATCGCGTTGTATTTCTGTTTCGCTGGCAACGTGGGCAGTGCGGTAGTGATTACGATACTGGGCCTCATGTGTGCGACAATTTTCGTCAGCTTTATGGTACAGGGCAGCGGCAAACGCTGGCCGACGGGCGTATCGCTGATGGTTGTCGTCTTCTTTGCCTTTCTGTACTCATGGCCGATTCAGGCGCTATTACCGACATACTTAAAAACCGAACTGGCCTATTCGCCAACGCTGGTGGCTCATGTGCTGTTCTTCAGTGGTTTTGGTGCAGCGGTAGGTTGCTGCGTGGGCGGTTTTCTCGGCGACTGGCTGGGAACGCGTAAAGCCTATGTGTACAGCCTGTTGGCCTCTCAGATATTGATCATTCCTGTATTTGCCATTGGCGGCGGAAATATATGGGTATTGGGATCCCTGTTGTTCCTGCAACAAATGCTGGGGCAGGGCATCTCGGGCATTCTGCCTAAGCTCATCGGGGGGTATTTCGATACTGAACAGCGCGCAGCAGGGCTGGGCTTTACCTATAACGTCGGCGCGCTGGGTGGCGCTCTGGCACCGGTGATTGGGGTGACAATTGCACAGCGTTTGGATCTCGGTACTGCGCTGGCATCACTGTCCTTCGGGCTGACCTTTGTGGTGATCCTGCTTATCGGGCTGGATATGCCCTCACGCATTCAGCGCTGGATCCATCCGGAAGCATTACGCACGCACGATGCGATTGATGGCCAACCTTTCAGCGGTGCAGTGAAAGTGAAGCCGGCAAATACAAAAACCGGGTTGATCAGAAACTGAATTTGCGAGGGTTCCCCCATGACAACGCTGGTGATTGATATCGGTGGCACTAAACTTGCGGCTGCGTTAGCAGACAGCGACTTGCATCTCACCCGGCGTCGGGAAATCCCCACACCCGCCAGCCGGACAGCGGATGCTTTGTATGCTGCACTGGCTGAACTGATTGCACCGCTGGTTTCACAGGCACAACGAGTCGCAGTCGCTTCTACCGGCATCATTAAGCAGGGTGTTCTGACGGCGCTGAATCCGGATAATCTCGGCGGCCTCAGCCATTTTCCGCTGGTGGAGGCGATTTCCCGTATGACCCAACTTCCCTGCATAGCGATAAATGACGCTCAGGCCGCCACCTGGGCCGAGTATCATTCACTTACAACGGATATCCGGGATATGGTTTTTCTCACTGTCTCGACCGGCGTAGGCGGCGGAATTGTCAGTAATGGAAAGTTGCTGACAGGCACCGAAGGGTTGGCGGGACATTTTGGCCATACGCTGGCCGATCCCGAGGGGCCGCGCTGTGGTTGCGGCCGGACGGGGTGCGTGGAGGTGATGGCCTCTGGGCGTGGAATTGCCAGCGCAGCACGAGGCGATTTAGCCGGTAGCACCGCAAAACAGATTTTTGCCCACGCGGCTGTGGGCAATTTGCACGCACAATCACTGATCTTGCGTTCGGCCCGAGTGCTGGCACGTCTGATTGCCGATATCAAAGTGGTGACGGATTGCCAGTGTGTAATTGTTGGCGGAAGTATTGGTCTGGCAGAAGGTTATTTAAGGCAGGTGAAAACCTGTCTTGATGAAGAGCCTGAGGTGTGTCGCGTGCCACTCTCCGGAGCGAAACATCAGCATGACGCGGGTTTGCGGGGAGCGGCTTTGCTGGCGCGGGAAATGACGTTTTAGCTTGATTACGCTTAAAAAAAGGGGCTGTCATCGCTGGCAGCCCCTTTTTTATTTATGACCTGGTAGATCAGACCTCGAGGAAATTCATAATCCCTTCAGCCGCTTTACGACCTTCGGCAATCGCCGTGACCACCAGATCAGAACCGCGAACCGCATCGCCACCGGCGAAGATTTTCGGATTGCTGGTCTGGAAAGCGTTATCGCTGCCTTCCGGTGCCAGGATGCGCCCCTGAGTATCCAGTTCGACGTCGTGTGCAGCCAGCCATTCCATTTTGTGAGGACGGAAACCGAAGGCCATGACCACGGCGTCTGCTTCCATCACATGCTCGGAACCGGCAACAATCTCAGCACGGCGACGGCCATGTGCATCCGGTGCACCCAGTTCGGTACGCGCCATGCGTACGCCGCAGACACGGCCAGAGTCATTCAGTTCAATGCTCAGAGGTTGCAGGTTGAACTTGAATTCCACGCCTTCTTCACGCGCGTTCTTCACTTCGCGGCGCGAGCCCGGCATGTTCTCTTCATCACGACGGTACGCACAGGTCACGTGAGTCGCACCCTGACGGATTGACGTACGTACGCAGTCCATCGCTGTATCACCACCGCCCAGCACCACCACGCGTTTCTTGTCCATAGTGACGTAAGGTTCTTCCTGACTGTCGTCGTAACCCATCAGCTGTTTGGTATTGGCGATGAGGAACGGCAGGGCATCATACACGCCGGGTGCATCTTCGTTCGCCAGACCGCCGCGCATGGACTGATAAGTCCCCACGCCGAGGAAGACAGAATCGTATTCCGCCAGCAGTGCATCAATGGTGATGTCTTTACCGACTTCCGTATTGAGTTGGAACTCGATACCCATCTCCGTGAAGATTTCACGACGCTTGGTCATGACCGATTTTTCCAGCTTGAAGGCCGGAATACCGAAGGTCAGCAGGCCGCCGATTTCCGGATGACGGTCATAGACCACTGCTTTGACGCCGTTACGGGTCAGTACGTCGGCACAGGCCAGGCCAGCCGGCCCTGCGCCGATGATAGCCACACGTTTACCCGTCGGATGAACGTGAGACATATCAGGACGCCAGCCCATTTCGATGGCTTTGTCGCTGATGTAGCGTTCGATGTTACCGATGGTCACCGCGCCAAACTCATCGTTCAGGGTGCAGGAACCTTCGCACAGACGATCCTGCGGGCAGACGCGCCCGCAAACTTCCGGCAGGCTGTTGGTCTGGTGCGCGAGGTCGGCGGCTTCCATGATGCGACCTTCGTTTGCCAGCTTCAGCCAGTTTGGAATGTAGTTGTGTACCGGACATTTCCATTCGCAATAAGGGTTACCACAGGACAGACAGCGGTCTGCCTGCGATGCAGCCTGAGTTGCTGAGAACGGCTCGTAAATTTCCACAAACTCAATTTTACGGATCTTCAGCGCTTTCTTAGGCGGATCAACACGCTGTAAGTCGACAAATTGATAAACGTTTTGACTCATCTTAACCTCTTACTGCGCTTGTACCCGCAGCTCAGCTGCGGAACGGCTACGGTGACCCAACAATGCTTTGACATCACTGGACTTCGGTTTAACCAGGGCAAATTTCGGTGCCCATTCAGGCCAGTTTGCCAAAATCTCTTCACCGCGGGCTGATGCGGTCAACTGTACGTGTTCAATAATCAAACCGCGCAGATGCTCTTCATGGATGGCCAGATCGGCCACTTCCAGCACTTCCACCAGTTCAGGGTTGACGCGTTTACGGAATTCACCATCTTCATCAAGCACGTAAGCGAAGCCGCCGGTCATGCCTGCGCCAAAGTTGACGCCGGTACGACCCAGTACACAGACGATACCGCCGGTCATATATTCACAGCCGTTGTCGCCGATGCCTTCAACCACGGTAATCGCTCCGGAGTTACGCACCGCGAAACGTTCGCCTGCGCGACCCGCCGCAAACATCTTGCCGCCGGTGGCACCGTACAGACAGGTGTTACCGATGATGCTGGCTTCGTGACTGCGGAACGCCGAACCGATAGGTGGGCGAATGGCGATACGGCCACCGGCCATGCCTTTACCCACGTAGTCATTCGCGTCGCCGGTCAGCATTAAGTCCACGCCGCCTGCGTTCCAGACGCCGAAGCTCTGGCCTGCGGTGCCGTTGAAGTTAATACGCACCGGATCTGCCGCCATGCCTTGATCGCCATGTTTCTCTGCAATCGCACCGGACAACATCGCGCCGACAGAACGGTCGGTGTTACGAATATCGAAGTAGAACGCTTTACTCTGCTTGGAATCGATATGCGGCGACGCCTGCTCGAGAATGTCTTTATTCAGCTGGCCTTTGTCGAAGGCCGGGTTACCTTCGGTGCAGTACACCGCTTTGCCTTCATGCGGCGTGGCGGTCGCCAGCATCGCAGAGAGATCCAGACTGTTTTGCTTCGCGGTGAAGCCGTCCAGCTCGGTAAGTAAGTCGGTACGACCGATCAGATCTACCAGCTGGCTGACGCCCAGCTCAGCCATGATTTCACGGGTTTCCTGCGTGATGAACTTGAAGTAGTTCACTACCCGCTCTGGCAGGCCGTGGTAATGGTTGCGGCGCAGTTTGTCATCCTGCGTTGCCACGCCGGTGGCGCAGTTATTCAGGTGGCAGATGCGCAGGTATTTACATCCCAGCGCGACCATCGGGCCGGTACCAAAACCGAAACTCTCTGCGCCCAGAATGGCCGCTTTGATGATGTCTAAGCCGGTTTTCAGACCGCCGTCTACTTGCAGACGAATTTTGTGACGCAGGCCGTTGGCCACCAGTGCCTGCTGTGTTTCCACCAGACCCAGTTCCCACGGACAGCCGGCGTATTTCACCGAAGACAGCGGGCTTGCGCCGGTGCCGCCGTCGTAGCCTGCGATGGTGATCAAATCGGCATAGGCTTTTGCCACACCGACCGCGATGGTGCCGACCCCCGGTTCAGAAACCAGTTTCACCGAAATCATCGCTTTCGGGTTGACCTGTTTCAGATCGAAGATCAGCTGTGCCAGATCTTCGATGGAATAGATGTCATGGTGCGGCGGTGGAGAAATCAGGGTCACGCCCGGCACGGAATAACGCAGTTTCGCAATGTATGGCGTCACTTTGTCACCCGGCAGCTGGCCGCCTTCGCCCGGTTTTGCACCCTGCGCTACTTTGATCTGAATAACGTCAGCATTCACCAGATACGCCGGTGTCACGCCGAAGCGGCCGGAAGCCACCTGCTTGATACGGGACACTTTATTGGTGCCGTAGCGCGCCGGATCTTCGCCGCCTTCGCCGGAGTTTGAACGTCCGCCGATGCTGTTCATCGCTTCGGCCAGAGACTCATGCGCTTCCGGGCTTAATGCACCGATAGACATCGCCGCGGTATCGAAACGGGTGAACAGGCCTTCCGCCGGCTCTACCTGATCCACCGGGATCGGCTGGTCTTTCGGCGTCACTTTCAGCAAGTCGCGCAGTGTGGCGACCGGACGCTCGTTAACCAGTTTGGCGTATTTTTTATAGTCGTCGTAATCACCGCTGTTTACTGCGGTTTGCAGTGTGGTGACCACATCCGGGTTGTAAGAATGATATTCACCGCCGTGGACGAATTTCAGCAATCCGCCCTGATCCAGCGTTTTACGTTTCAGCCACGCGCGTTTGGACAGGTTCAGCAGATCCTGTTCAAAATCAGTGTAACCGGCACCGCCGATACGGCTGACCACGCCGTTAAAGCAGGTGTTGCAGAGATCTTTCGCCAGACCGACGGCTTCAAACAGTTTGGAACAACGGTAAGAGGCGACGGTGGAGATGCCCATTTTGGACATGATCTTGTACAGACCTTTGTTGATGCCGTTACGGTAGTTCAGCATCACTTCACGGTATTTCTTCTCGATAACCTGCGAATCCACCAGCTTGGCCAGCGTTTCGTAGGCCAGGTATGGATAAACGGCAGTTGCACCGAAGCCGATCAGCACGGCGAAATGATGCGGATCGCGGGCGCTGGCAGTTTCAACAATAATGTTGGCGTCGCAGCGCAGGCTTTTCTCAACCAGGCGCAGCTGCAGCGCCCCGACGGCCATCGGTGCAGGCAGCGGCAGGCGGTTAGCGGAAATGTTGCGGTCCGAGAGCACCAGCAGCACCGCGCCGTTACGCACTTTCTCTTCGCCTTCGTCACAGAGTTTCTGGACGAACTGCTCCATATTTTGCTCGGTCGGATCGTAGGTCAGATCAAGCGTCTCAGCGCGATAGTGTTTACTGTCCAGCGTGGTGAGCTGTTTAAAGTCAGACCACAGCAGGATTGGCGATTTGAAGCTCAGACGGTGTGCCTGACCTTCGGCTTCGCAGAACACGTTCATCTCGCGGCCAATGCTGGTCGCCAGAGACATGACGTGCGCTTCACGCAGCGGATCGATTGGCGGGTTGGTCACCTGCGCAAACTGCTGGCGGAAGTAGTCATAAATGATACGCGGTCGGCTGGAGAGTACGGCAAACGGCGTGTCATCGCCCATCGAGCCGACGGCTTCCTGACCATTCTCACCGAGTACACGGATGATTTGATCTAATTCTTCGCTGCTGTAGCCGAACTGTTTCTGGAAGGTTTCAAGCGTAGTGTCGTCCAGCTCGCGGCTGCCGACCTGATCTTCCGGCAGATCTTCGAACGGCACCAGACGCTGAACGTTTTTCTCCATCCACTGTTTATACGGATGACGGCCTTTCAGATCGTTGTCGGTTTCCGCCGAGTGGTGGATCTTCCCGCTGCGGGTGTCGATCACCATCAGTTCGCCCGGTCCGACGCGGCCTTTTTCGACCACTTCGTCCGGCTGATAATCCCAGATCCCCACTTCAGACGCACAGGTGATCAGCTTGTCTTTGGTGATGACGTAGCGGGCAGGACGCAGGCCGTTACGGTCGAGGTTACAGGCGGCGTAGCGGCCATCTGACATCACGATACCGGCCGGGCCGTCCCACGGTTCCATGTGCATGGAGTTAAAGTCGAAGAACGCGCGCAGATCGTCGTCCATATCCGGGTTCTGCTGCCAGGCTGGTGGTACCAGCAAACGCATGGCGCGCAGCAGATCCATACCGCCCGCCAGGAACAGTTCCAGCATGTTATCGAGCGAGCTGGAGTCCGAACCGGTTTCATTGACGAAAGGTGCAGCATCTTGAAGATCGGGGATCAACGGCGTTTTGAATTTGTACGCACGGGCGCGTGCCCACTGGCGGTTACCGGTGATGGTGTTGATTTCGCCGTTGTGGGCCAGATAACGGAAAGGCTGAGCCAGCTGCCAGCGCGGTACGGTGTTGGTCGAGAAACGCTGGTGGAACAGGCAGATCGCCGATTCCAGACGCAGGTCGGCCAGGTCTAAATAGAAGCGTGGCAGATCCGCAGGCATACACAGGCCTTTATAGATAGTGACCACGTTGGAGAAACTGCACACGTAGAAGTCTTTATCCTGAACGCGTTTCTCGATGCGGCGGCGCGCCATATAAAGGCGTCGCTCCATATCACGCGGACGCCAGCCAGCAGGCGCGTTGACAAAAATTTGTTCGATGCGGGGCAGGGAGGAAAGCGCGATTTCACCGAGGACATCCGGATTGGTCGGAACGTCACGCCAGCCCACCACGGACAGCGTCTCGTTTTGCAGCTCTTCTTCAACAATGCGGCGGCTTTCAGCCGCTTCTGTTTCGTCTTTGCTGAGGAATAGCATACCGACGGCATAGTTCTTCGCCAGACGCCAGCTGCGCTCTTCGGCGATCATGCGGAAGAAACGGTCCGGCTTCTGTAAATGCAGGCCACAGCCGTCGCCGGTCTTGCCGTCAGCAAGGATCGCGCCACGGTGTTGCATACGGGCCAGTGCGTGGATTGCCGTACGCACGACCTTATGGCTAGGTTCGCCTTCAATATGGGCGATCAGGCCGAAACCACAGTTGTCCCTCTCTTGGGATTTATCGTACAACATATCGTGAACCCCCCAGGCTCTGCGAGACTCTCACACCAACCGCGAGGGCACTATAGACAGAGATTGCTCGCATTTTCGCGCACTCTTGCGGTGCGTTGAATGCCCGGGCATCTCCGTCAAAGGCCTCTCGTGATGGTGCTCACAAGTGGTGGTTGACTTGTTTTAATGAGGGAGTCTTCAATTACTGCATAAATATGACGAGTTGCTCACCCGTCGAGATTGCTTCCAGCGGACTCCCAACTTAGCGAGAAAGCACTGACAGGTCAAATGGCGAATTAAGTTATATTAAAAGTGATATAAAGAGATTTAATTATATGAAATATATAGAAATTATGGTGTTTTGATTGGCGTATTTTCGGTGGGGTCATGCCTGCAAAGTGTGAGCTGACTCACTATGGGGAAAGCTTCAGATCTCCGCACCATGCTGGCACGGGCGTAATTACCAGTATTTTATACTGCAAAAGACTGTGCTGATGCGGTTTGTCACTGTTTTTAACCGGGTCGTAATAATGTACTAATACGGCTGCGGTAATAAGAATTATTCATACAGTCATCAATGACTTTATTTGCAGTAATAATGAATAGTTATGCCTGCGCGGGCAGCACCTTCAGGGAAAGGTTTACGGGGATAAAGAAGAAAAACGTTAGCCGGAGGGCATTTGGCCGGGCTACGGGCAGAAAATGGCTGGCCGATATTAATAATATCGTGGCGAAAATTAGTCAATAACTCTGCACTTATTTCCCGCATTGCACCACAGCAAGCCCCTGCAAGGTGCAGCTCACAACTTTATGCTCAATATCCGCCCTCAGACTCACCCCGGTGAGGTTTTGCGGTATGATTCACGCGACTTCGTTTTAAGGGAACCGTTATGAAGCAAATCCGGGTTTTAGCGCAGTATTATGTCGATCTGATGGTCAAACTGGGGCTGGTGAGATTCTCACTGCTGTTGGCCTCTGCGCTGGTGGTACTGGCGATGATTGTCCAGATGGCGGTGACCATGCTTCTGCGTGGCCAGGTGGAAAGTATCGACGTGGTTCGGTCCATCTTCTTTGGTTTGCTGATCACGCCCTGGGCCGTGTATTTCCTTTCGGTGGTGGTCGAGCAGCTTGAAGAGTCACGGCAGCGGTTAACGCGTCTGGTTGATAAGCTCGAAGAGATGCGCCATCGCGATCTCGAACTGAATCAGCAACTGAAAGACAATATCACCCAACTGAATCAGGAAATCGCCGACCGTGTGAAAGCGGAAGAAGCACGTCTGGCGGTGGTCGATAAGCTAAAACTTGAAATGCATCACCGCGAGCAGGCGCAGATAGAACTGAGCCAGCAATCGGCATTATTACGCTCCTTCCTCGATGCGTCCCCGGATCTGGTGTATTACCGCAACGAAGATAAAGAATTCTCCGGCTGTAACCGTGCGATGGAATTGCTGACCGGTAAAAGCGAGAAGCAGCTGATCGGCCTGACGCCTGATGATGTATATACCCCGGACATCGCCGAGAAAGTGGTGGAGACCGATGAAAAAGTATTCCGTCACAACGTTTCGCTGACCTACGAACAATGGCTGGTGTATCCGGATGGCCGTAAAGCCTGCTTCGAACTGCGTAAAGTCCCATTTTACGATCGTATCGGTAAGCGCCATGGCCTGATGGGCTTCGGACGCGATATTACCGAGCGTAAGCGCTATCAGGACGCGCTGGAGAACGCCAGCCGTGAAAAGACCACGTTTATTTCCACCATCAGTCACGAGTTGCGTACGCCGCTGAACGGCATTGTCGGGCTTAGCCGCATTCTGCTCGATACCGAACTCGATAAAGAACAGCACAGCTACCTGAAAACCATTCACGTCAGCGCCATCACCCTTGGCAACATCTTCAACGACATTATCGAGATGGACAAAATTGAGCGCCGTAAAGTGCAGCTCGATAACCAACCGGTGGATTTCACTGAGTTCCTGTCCGATCTGGAAAACCTCTCCGGTCTGCTGGTGCAGCCGAAAGGGCTGAAGTTCATCATGGAGCCCGATTTACCCTTGCCGCGCAGCATCACCACCGACGGCACGCGTTTACGCCAGATCCTGTGGAACCTGATCGGTAACGCCGTGAAATTCACCCGCGAAGGCGAAATCGTGCTGAGCGTGCATTACGAAGCTAATGACATGCTGCGTTTCGTTGTGCGTGATTCGGGGATGGGGATTCCGCAGGACGAGCAGGACAAAATCTTCGCCATGTATTATCAGGTGAAAGATCGCAACGGGGGCAAACCGGCGACCGGCACCGGTATCGGTCTTGCCGTGTCGAAGCGTCTGGCGCAGGCGATGGGGGGCGATATCACCGTCAGCAGCGTGCCGGGGCAGGGATCAAGCTTCACCTTAACCGTACGCGCGCCGACGCTGGATGCGCCGGTCGCACAGGCTGATGACGAAGAGGATATGCCGCTGCCAGCGCTGCACGTGCTGCTGGTGGAAGATATCGAGCTGAATGTCGTTGTGGCCCGCTCGGTGCTGGAGAAACTCGGTAACAGCGTGGAAGTGGCAATGAACGGTCATGACGCGCTGGAGATGTTCGGTCCACAGGAATTCGATCTGGTGCTTCTGGATATCCAGCTGCCGGACATGACCGGGCTGGATATCGCCCGCAAACTGCGCACCGATTACGCCGGTCAGCATTTGCCGCCGTTGATCGCGCTGACCGCCAACGTACTGAAAGACAAAAAAGAGTATCTCGACGCCGGAATGGACGATGTGCTGAGCAAGCCGCTGTCCGTTTCTGCGCTGACCGCGATGATCCAGCAGTTCTGGGATCATCAGCCTGATGTTTCCCTTGTGCAGAAGGAGCCCGTAGTGATGAAAGACAGCGAAGCTTTACTCGATACCGCCATGCTGGAGCAGTACATCGATCTGGTTGGCCCGCAGTTGATCTATCAGAGCGCAGACATGTTCGAAAAAATGATGCCGGGTTATCTCGCGGTATTGGATTCCAATATGACGGCGCGCGACCAGAAAGGGATTGCGGAAGAAGGGCATAAAATTAAAGGCGCGGCGGGTTCGGTCGGTCTCAAGCATTTGCAACAACTGGCGCAGCAGATACAGACGCCGACGTTACCGGCATGGTGGGATAACGTGCAGGAATGGATTGATGAGCTGAAGGCTGAGTGGCGAAATGATATACAGGTATTGCGCGAATGGACGGCAAACGCTGAAAAAAAATAACCCCAGCCGAGGCCGGGGTGCGCGAATACTGCGCCAACACCAGGGAAAGAGGTAACCCACGATAGTTGTTAGGGTTTGGATTTCGCAGGTCTTGGAATTCAGCGTTAAGTCTAATACATCCTGTAGCAATCAACATAACAAATATAAGCTGAACTGTTACAACATTCATTAAAAACTGTGATGTAGATTAGTCTTTGTCTATACAAAACATCAAGTCTTTATCGCAGGATTTTTGAGAGATTACAAATGAAGGTTGCTGATGTCTTCACAAAGGCATGCAGTTTTACTTATGTTCATGAAAATAAAGGCACTGATTTGCTGGTTTTTCCAACAGAATTTCAGTGTCGTTAATCACTACAATGATAAACAACAGCGTGCCAAGCCACTGTAATTCATGATTTATAGGCATTCGTTGATCATATATTGATCAAAATGACCAGCAGTTTTCCGTATCCTAAGTGTAATGAAAAAATTTCACTTAGGTTGGAAAGGAAAATGCCGGGCATAAACGCAAATTCGCCCCTGAATTTTGGTTTATTTGCGTTACAGATTTGACTTAGTAGCAATAAATTTCAGAGATAAATTGATGAGAGTTCGTTCAGTTTACATAATCTAATTCATTAGATTTTCTAACCAATTTTTTTTCGATTTGTTACGAGTTACAAACAGAGATCACACGAAAAACAAATGAGGAAAAAGGCATGGGAACCGGTTCCCATGAGGCGGAACTCATTGATGATATGGATCAAAAATATTTTTATTTATTCATTTTATGGGTAAAAATCTTAACAACATAAACAGATTGTTAGCAATTTGAGTCGTTGTTTCGCTAGCCTGAACCGGCAGCTTCTTACGGAGATTGATTAGATGGTCAGATGTGTTGTGGAAAGTGCTGAATGAATAAATCTTCTAAAAGAGGTCTGTTACGTAAGCCACTGTTATGGCTGAAACGTGTGCTGATATTGATACCCTGCTTATGGATAGCAGGTATCGTTATTTTTGCGTTTTTACCGGTGCCATTTTCAGCTGTTATGGTGGAAAGGCAGGTCTCGGCGTGGCTGACCGGCGACTTTGGCTACGTCGCACATTCCGACTGGGTGTCTATGGACGAAATTGCCTCGCCGATGGCGCTGGCCGTCATGGCGGCAGAAGATCAAAAATTCCCGGAGCATTGGGGATTTGATGTGGATGCCATCCAGTCAGTGCTCGATCGTGATAAAGAGGGCGGTAAGATGCGTGGCGCATCGACTCTGTCGCAGCAAACCGCAAAAAACCTCTTCTTGTGGGACGGGCGCAACTGGATCCGTAAAGGGCTGGAAGCCGGGCTGACCGTTGGTATTGAAACAGTCTGGACCAAGCGACGCATCCTGACGGTTTACCTGAACATCGTGGAGTTTGGCGATGGCGTCTTCGGTGTCGAGCAGGCCGCTCAGCACTTCTTCCATAAACCCGCCAGTAAGCTGACCGCATCGCAGGCGGCATTACTGGCAGCAGTGCTGCCTAATCCGCATCTGTTTAAGGTCAACGCGCCGTCGGCGTATGTCATGCGCCGACAGCAGTGGATCCTGCGCCAGATGAGCCAGCTCGGCGGCGAGTCTTTCCTGCGGGAACATAAACTCAACTAGGTTTAGCGAAGTTGAACGCATAAAAAAGGACAGCATGAGTGCTGTCCTTTTTCGTTACTAAGGTTCTGACAACCGTCGGAATTACTTCACATAAGTAAATGCCGTGGTGACGTGTTTCACGCCGCTAACACCTGCTGCAATACCCGCCGCAGATTTACCTTCATCTTGTGTCACCAGACCCAGCAGGAAGACTTCGCCGTTTTCGGTGGTTACTTTCACGTTAGAAGATTTCACTGAATCACTGGTCAGCAACTGCGAGCGGACTTTGGTGGTGATCCAGGTATCTGTCGACGCGGTGCCCATGCTGACTGGCTTGCCGGTACGGATTTCGTTGTACACTTCGGTTGCACCCTCCACACCCACAGCAATCTGTTTGGCGCGTGCGGCCATGTCCGGTGTCGGCGCCTGACCGGTCAGCAGGACTTTGCCCTGATAGGCGGTCGCCACGATACGGGCTTCGTCTTTCAGCTGTTTATCTTTGCTGATGGCATTGGAAACACGGGCTTCCAGCGTGCTGTCGTCTACCTGAGTACCAACGCTACGCGGGTCAGTGGTGGTTTTGGTGGCCACGCCAGCTACGCCAACAACGGCGGCGGCAACGCAACCTTGTAAAAGAAGGGCGCTAAACACTACTGCAAAGAGGGAACTTGCCTTCATTGGATCTCCTTAATCGTCCTGGTGAGGGAACAGCGTGCTATCAATCAGGTCACAGAGGCAATTCACTGTGAGCATATGCATTTCCTGAATACGGGCGCTGCGATGGGATGGGATGCGGATCTCAACGTCATGAGGCCCCAGTAAACCCGCCAGCTCGCCGCCGTCATAACCCGTCAGTGCCACAATCGTCATATCACGGGTTACCGCTGCTTCAACGGCTTTAACAATATCACGGCTGTTGCCGCGCGTAGATATCGCCAACAGGACGTCGCCCGCTTGTCCCAGCGCCCGCACCTGTTTGGCGTAGATTTCGTCATGCAGCCGGTCATTCGCGATGGCGGTCAGCACAATGTTATCTGCACAGAGTGAGATTGCAGGAAGGCTCGGACGTTCAGTTTCAAAACGATTAATCAGACTGGCGGAAAAATGCTGAGCATTGGCCGCAGAAGTGCCGTTACCGCAGCACAGAATTTTATTGCCGTTGAGCAGCGATTGCACCAGCGTCATCGCGGCGCGGGAAATCGCGTCAGGCAAGGCTTCTGCCGCTGCAATCTGGGTTTGGATACTTTCGGTAAAGCAGACTTTGATTCTATCCAGCACGGGTTTTCGTCCAGTCAGTCGTCATAATATTTATTCCGCATTGAAGGCATCACGCAGCCATTCTATCTGGCTGCCGGTGATGGCAAAAACATCAAAACGGCAAGATGATGTGTCAAAGCTTGCGTGACGTGCGGCAAGCCAGAAAGATGCAGCGCGGAGTAAACGCTGCTGTTTTTGACGCGTTACGCTTTCCGCCGCGCCGCCAAAGTTCGCATTGCGCCGGTAGCGAACTTCAACAAACACCCAGGTCTGCTGGTCGCGCATGATCAGGTCAATCTCTCCCGTGCGGCATGCCACATTGGCCGCCACAAAGGTTAACCCTTCGCGCTCAAGATAGCGTCGTGCGAAAGCTTCATACTGATCCCCACACGATCTTGCGCGCAACTTTGACACATTTCCAAACATCAGTACGTCCTTGTACCTGTAAAATTCTGAATTCCCTTCGCGCTCGGGCTGTTTCAGTTATCTCTTAGAATCGAGTCTTAAGAGGAAACGGGCACCAGCGAGCCTTGGCGGTATTGCAGCCACGGCAGTTTACGATGGATCACGCAGTTAGGGTTGGCGCTCAGATCTCCTGTGCTGCCAGACACTTCAAAGCCTGGCAACGTGCGCATTTGGGAGAAGTGATTGGCCAGACTCCAGGCATCAATCCCCATTGCGTAGAGACGCACCAGCGAGTAATCGTTGCCGAATTTTGCGGTGGCCTGCTGCATCAGCGCCGGGTTAGAACCTGCCAGCAAGGGAATATCGCTAAACTGCACGCCTTCCATTTCCAGTCGGTAATCCGGACCTGCACCGGCCTGATAGCTGCGGGAGCTGGCATACACGGACGGACGCGAACGGCCACTACCGCTCATGTCGAGCATCGGTTTGATCAGCGTCAGTTCGTTTTGCGTGGCGACAACGTAGACAGAATCCACTGCACCGCCTGAGCTGCCCTGAACAATCTGAGCGTCAGTCGGCGGTGCCGGAATGGTGATTCCGCCGATGGTCACACCCTGCGCCTGCGCAGGTGCGGCGGCATCACTGGCCATGACCGGCGTACCGGTCAGGCGAATGCCGCTGCCGATTGAGGAGCGTAATTCACCCGCAGAACCGAGACCTTGTTTCAGGACGGTCTGACCACCCAGCTTCTGCCATTCATTAGCAAATGCCTGTGCGATTCGATCGCCAAAGTTGCCACGCGGAACCAGCAGTAACGGCATACGTTTTTGCTGCGACCACATATGGCGTGCGGCATCCTGTGCCTCGTCTTCCGGCGAGAGCGCAAAGTAACAGATATTCGGGGCGTTTTTCTCAGTTTCTGGCTGATTGAGCGCTAAAACGTTCAACGGGGTTTGATCAGAAGACAGCTCGTTCACCTGATCTTTCAGCAACGGACCGACGACAAGCGTTGCGCCATCTTGCTGAGCCTGCGTCAGCAACGCGCTGAGCGGCTGGCCATTGGTGTCGTAGATTTTGACCTGTGCATTGCTGCTGGCAACCGGTGCGGTGGCAGGAGCAGACGTTTGCGGCTGTTCTGTCGGCGTCGCTGTACTTGCGCTCGCATCCGGCGCAGAGGTGCTGACTGCGGCATCAGGATCCGTGGCGGGCTGAGCCTGCGCATTTTGGTCTACCGACGCATTTTGTGGTGCAGGTTGTGAAACCTGGCCGGTCATCGCGGCATTAAAGCCCTGCTGGATGGCATTACCGTACACCTGCGCCGGGCCACTCATCGGCAGGAATAGCGCAATTTTACCGGTGGAAGCCTGCTGGAATGTCAGCACATTATTAAGCTGCACTGGCAGGTTTTTGGCTGCCGGATTGACCGGATAACGGCGCTGCCAGTCTTTGATACCGGCTTTCAGCAGATCAGGATCCTGCTTATTGCTTTGCCAGACGCTGAGTAAATCCAGCCATCCCTGCAACGTATTTTCGTCTGCATTGATAACAATGCTGGAGGCATCCTGCGCAGAAAGCTGGGTCAGCGACATCCAGGTACGGTCGATATTGTCCTGATGCGGCTGGCCCTGCAACAGCGGCTCCTGCGCGATATAGGCACGGATCACGCCGAGGCTGGTGCGGCCCTGACTGGCGTCGATTTGCGCCTGATAGTATCGCGCCTTCTGATCGTTGGTCAGCGAGGTCGGGTCGATGGTGCTTAACGTGGTGGCTGCTGGCGCGAAATCTTTGAGGGCGAGCTGGACTTCGGCCGTCGTCAGTTTTTGTTCCAGCTGTTGCTCGGCACTCAGTTGCTGGGTCATCGCGTTCAACTGGTTATAGGCTTGCGGAGCTTTGCCTTCGCGCACAAGGGCACGCACTGCAAGCAATTGCCAGTCAGCCTTGTTATCATCACCGCTTTGCTGTGCCTGTTGCAGATAATAGTCAGAGCTGCCGGACGCTGCACCCTGGACACTTTCAGTCGGTGCCTGTGGCGACTGACCGCTACAGCTGGCGAGCAGCATCGCTACGATAATGGCAGGGAGCAAACGTCCCGAACGGGTACGAAAAGTCATTGAGGAAGGCATTCAGTTTCCAGTGATGTTTTTTTCAAGATGCTCAATATTAAATCGGCAATCCGGATGAAACAATGAATCAACACGATCAAGCAGATATTTCTGCATCAACGCTGTACATCGTACCCACGCCAATCGGCAATTTAGGGGATATAACCCAACGTGCATTGGCCGTGCTGAGCAGCGTGGATTTGATTGCGGCGGAGGATACCCGCCATACCGGATTATTGCTTCACCATTTTGGTATTAGCGCCAAAATGTATCCGCTTCATGACCACAATGAACAGCAAAAAGCCGAGCATTTATTATCGAAACTTCAGGAAGGTCAAAGCATTGCGCTGGTTTCTGATGCCGGGACGCCGCTGATTAATGACCCCGGCTACCATCTGGTACGTCGCTGTCGTGAAGCCGGTGTGCGCGTGGTGCCCTTGCCGGGTGCCTGTGCGGCGATCGCCGCGTTATCCGCCGCCGGTTTGCCTTCCGATCGCTTCTGTTATGAAGGTTTTCTGCCTGCGAAAACAAAATCGCGAAAAGATACCCTTCAGGCGCTGATTGAAGAGCCACGGACGCTTATCTTCTACGAATCCACCCATCGTCTGCTCGACAGTCTGCAGGATATGGTGGAAGTTTGGGGGCCGGATCGCTACGTGGTTCTTGCCCGTGAGCTGACCAAAACCTGGGAAAATATTCGTGGCGACGGCGTCGGTGCATTACTGGCCTGGGTGCTGGAAGATGAAACCCGCAAGCGCGGTGAAATGGTACTGATCGTCGAAGGCCATAAAGCCGATACCGAGGCGTTACCGGCAGAAGCTTTGCGCACGCTGGCGCTGCTGCAAAAAGAACTTCCGTTGAAAAAAGCCGCCGCGTTGGCCGCCGAAATCCACGGTGTGAAAAAGAATGCGTTGTATAAATACGCGCTTGATGAGCAAGAGGGTGACAAATAGGGCGTAATACCCTATCATCCGCCGCGGAGTTGACCAGACAGTCGCCGCTTCGTTGCCGTCCCTTTCGGGGGAGACAGATGGAGGGGAGGAAAGTCCGGGCTCCATAGGGCAGGGTGCCAGGTAACGCCTGGGAAGCGCGAGCTTACGACAAGTGCAACAGAGAGCAAACCGCCGATGGCCCACGCAAGTGGGATCAGGTAAGGGTGAAAGGGTGCGGTAAGAGCGCACCGCGCGGCTGGCAACAGTTCGTGGCATGGTAAACTCCACCCGGAGCAAGGCCAAATAGGGGTTCACATGGTACGGCCCGTACTGAACCCGGGTAGGCTGCTTGAGCCAGTGAGCGATTGCTGGCCTAGACGAATGACTGTCCACGACAGAACCCGGCTTAACGGTCAACTCCCTCGTCAAAAGAAAGCCCGCGTAGCGTTTGCTACGCGGGCTTTCGCCTTTTTCCCGTCATCATTATTCCAGCCGCAGATGCGTTGGCTGCATTGACTCACCCTAATCACTTACCAAAGTAAGCTCATCGGGATCCGCTCATTCATCGCCTTCCTGCACCCGAATGATGTAGGGGCTTCCAAACCGCTACACCGGCAAATCGATCAGCAATGCCCGCAGCGCGGTGCTGGCGGAGACGGTCAGGCTATTTTCCTGATGAATGAATGCTCCATCGCCGCAGGCCAGTTTTTGGCATTCGCGGCTGGCTGAGCCCTGCGCATCCACCTGTCCGTGAATTGACTGCAAATACGCACGCGGTCCGCGGATCGGAATCGAGATATGTTCGCCCGCCGCTAAATCCAGATGATGGATCCACACGCTTTGCCGCAGTTGCAGGCTGCCCGCTTCGCCATCCGGAGAAGCCAGCAGAAAACTTTTCGTATTTGGCAGCGCCATTTTTTGCGTCACCGGATTTTCATGCTCCGGGCAGGCATCAAGCCACAACTGCATGCGCGTCAGCGGCTGTTTCTCGCTGGTGTTCAGTTCGCTATAGCTGACATTGGCCTGCGTCGAGAGCAACGCGGCTTCACCGGCTTTCACCCGCACACTGTGCCCTTCGCTGTCGCGGTACTCTGCTTCACCCTGCAAGACCAGATTCAGCACGTCCACGCGCGGATAGGTTCGCGGCTGAAAACTGGCGCCTGGCGCCAGCACTTCCTGATTCAGCACACGCAGTGAGGCGTAGCCCATCAGTTTAGGATCGAAGTAGTGACCAAAGGAAAATGTGTAGCGGGCTTGCAGCCAGCCAAAATCAGCGGTGCCGCACTCTTTTGCCGTTCTGCTGGTAATCATGGCGGTCGCCTCAGTTAAAAATTTCAATGGATAAATGGTAAGCGTCTGGACGTGTGATTGTTAGCCAGTTAATCTGGTCGCTATATTCAAATTTCCTGAAAGAGAAAAGAATGGCTAAGGATCGCGCACTCACACTGGAAGCCTTAAGGGTCATGGACGCCATAGACCGGCGCGGCAGTTTTGCCGCCGCTGCCGATGAGCTGGGCCGCGTCCCGTCAGCCCTGAGCTACACCATGCAGAAGTTGGAAGAGGAGCTGGACGTAGTGCTGTTTGACCGTTCAGGTCATCGGACAAAATTCACCAATGTGGGCCGTATGCTGCTCGAACGTGGTCGCGTACTGCTGGAAGCAGCGGATAAACTGACCGTCGATGCCGAAGCGCTGGCGCGTGGCTGGGAAACGCAGATCACCATCGTCTGTGAAGCGCTGTCACCGGCGACTAAACTCTTTCCGCTGGTCGAAAAACTGGCGCTGAAAGCCAATACGCAGGTGTCGTTGATCACCGAAGTGCTGGCCGGTGCCTGGGAACGTCTTGAGCAGGGCCGCGCTGACATCGTCATCGCCCCCGATATGCACTTCCGCTCATCAACGGAAATCAACAGCCGTAAGCTGTATAAGCTGGTCAGCGTCTATGTAGCCGCACCGGATCATCCCATCCATCTGGAAGCGGAACCGCTCTCTGACGTCAGCCGCGTGAAATATCGTGGGATTGCCGTGGCCGATACCGCCCGTGAGCGTCCGGTGCTGACCGTGCAGCTGCTGGACAAACAACAACGTCTGACGGTAAGTACGCTGGAAGAAAAGCGTCAGGCTTTGCTGGCAGGCTTAGGTGTGGCGACGATGCCTTATCCGATGGTGGAAAAAGACATCGCCGAAGGGCGTTTGCGGGTGGTGAGTGCGGAATACAATCACGAAACCGACATCATTATGGCCTGGCGTCGCGACAGTATGGGGGAAGCAAAAGCCTGGTTCCTGCGCGAAATCGTCAAACTGCTGGGCACGCGAGAAGTGAAGTGATTCTTTTCACTCATTAACAAGCCCATATTCCACGCCGTCCTTCCCCTTGTGAAAGGGGAAGGAGCCGGTCAGAAGCGGGTATCGCGACCGTGATCCGATTCTAAATCCTGCGCCGGGCCGGTGGAGATAATGCCGTGGGGATTAATCGTCGCGTGGCTGCGGTAATAGTGGTTGCGGATGTGCGCGAAGTCGGTGGTGTCACGGATACCCGGCATCTGATAGATATCGCGCAGGAAGCCGTAAAGATTCGGGTAATCGCTGATGCGGCGACGGTCGCATTTGAAATGCGTAACGTACACCGGATCAAATCGCACCAGCGTGGTCCACAGACGCAGATCGGCTTCGGTCAGCTGATTGCCGGTCAGATAGCGGTGTTTACCCAGTAAATCCTCCGCGCGTTCCAGCGCAGCAAACACGCCATCCACCGCTTCATCGTAAGCATCCTGAGACGTTGCGAAACCGGCTTTATACACGCCGTTGTTGAGCTGCGGATATACCCATTCATTAATCTCATCGATCGCCGGACGTAACGACTGCGGATAATAATCGCCCGCCCGCGCACCGACGGCGTCAAACGCGCTGTTGAACATGCGGAGGATATCGGCGGATTCGTTGCTGACAATAGTCTGCTGTTTTTTGTCCCACAGGATCGGTACGGTGACGCGTCCGGTGTAGTCCTTCTGCGCGCGCAGATAGACTTCATAGGCAAAATTCAGGTGATACAGATTGTCGCCGGTAGCGGCCGGGAAATCAGTCCCGAAGGTCCAGCCATTTTCCAGCATCAGCGGATGCACGACGGAAACCGGAATAATATCCTCGAGGCCTTTTAGCGTGCGCATCAGCAGAGTCCGGTGCGCCCACGGGCAGGCGAGGGAAACATAAAGATGATAGCGGTCGCGTTCTGCCGCAAAACCGCCTACGCCATGTTCACCGGGAGTGCCGTCGGGCGTTACCCAGTTACGGAATTGCGATACGGAACGTTTGAAGTGTCCGCCGGTAGACTTGGTGTCATACCAGATGTCTTGCCAGATGCCATCTACTAATTGTCCCATGGTCTTCTACCTTGTTTTCAGATGTTTTTTTCAGAAATAAAAAAGGGCGAGGTGATAAATCACATCGCCCTGCAGGTCTTACATATTATCTAATTATTCAAGTATAGCTGGGTATTGCCGGAGCGATGTCCGGCGTTTTCCCTGGTGTCGGGCAATTACCAGTTTTTCTTGATCAGACGGTCGATGCTGAACGCACCAGGGCCTGAAGCAAACAAGACGAAGAAACCACCGGCGATGGACAGGTTTTTCATGAACATCATTTGGTTTACGCCCTGAGCGAAATCAGTGTGGAAGATAAGCGCGGTCAGGATGGTGAAGACGGCGGTAATCAACGCTGTGGTACGGGTGAAGAAACCGAACAAAATCGCCAGGCCGCCGCCAAATTCCAGCAGGATGGTCAGTGGCAGGAAGAAGCTTGGCACGCCCATGGAAGCCATGTAACCGGCGGTTGCGGAGTAGCCATTGATTTTGCCCCAACCTGCAACGATAAACAGAATTGGCATCAGAATACGGGCAACCAGCAGGGCAGTGTCTTGTAACTTAGTCATCTTATTTCTCTCCGAACGTCATGTGCTCAAATTGAGCTTTAAATGTTACCGGCCCGGTCGGAAAATGTTTCCTGCCGTTACCGCATCAGTTGATGACGAGATAATAGGGGGAATGAAGACGCTTTGTTAGCAAGTAAATCTGTCTGATAGCTTCAAAAAAATTGAACGGGCTTAAGATTGTTATTCAAAAAGAAAAGGGCCGGATGAATGTTCATCCGGCCCTCAGACGTGAAAGCATTGATGCTAAGAGCAGAGCGCTTATTTCTGAGCGAACGTTTTACGGAACAGACGTACCGTTCCCCAGATCCCGAAAGCGCGTCGTGACCAGCGGACAATCACGCTGGGATGGCGAATACCGTAGACGGCGACCAGACTGGAGCCGACCACCAGATATTTACGCATATCCACGAGTTTCACCCAGCCGCGGTCGATTTTTGCAGTGGCATCCAGCCAGTCAGCACTGGCATGAGATAACTCATTCCGCTGGCGCTGTATCTTGCGCAAAAGTCTGACTTTCTCGATAGCGCGGTCCGGGGTGCTCATTGCTCGTCATCCTTCTCAAGCAGGGCGCGATCGACGTCAAGTTGCTTACGCGTGAGGCTGAGCAGCGTGGAGCGCTTAGCTTTCGCCAGCGTCATTGCGCCCAGAATCACCGCCAGCAGCAGCAGTACGCCGGTCGTGGTGCCCATAGCCATCAGGCGATAAGCCGGATCGATTGCCCAGAAGAGAACAACCAGCAGGCTCATCAGGCCGAAGGCAGTAAAGATCAGGGTAATACCGGCCATGAGCAGCAATTGGAAAATATTGGCCTTTTCCTCTTCCAGCTCAATAACGGCCAGTCTGACGCGCGTTTCGACAATGCCGACCACCACGGTGGCGACACGTTGAATAATGTCGAAAAGCCCTTTACCCGGTCCTTGTGGTGCAGGTTTTAACGGTTCAGCCATAATTATCGGCGAGCTAACAGAACGCCGATGACTACGCCGACCGCGGCACCAATACCGACGCCCGTCCAGGGTTTTTCATGTACATAATCGTCGGCTTTGCCGGCAATTTCTTTAGTCTGATAGGCAATTTTGTCACCCGTATCGCTCAGACGTGCGCGCGTATCTTTGAGCAGGGATTCTGCTTTACCACGCAGTTTATCGAGTTCAGCTTTCGGCTTATCGGTAGAGGTCTGGAGCACTTCTTCCAGGGTATCCGCCAATGACTTTAATTCAGCCCGCAGTTGTTCTGATGTATTACTCGCCATGTGTAAGTCACTCCATACGTTAACTGATTCGAACTTTTAACATAGCGGATATTCGGGTGATCGCAAATGCGAATTGTCTGTTTCAAAAAGCAAGATCACCCAAAAATCCGCCGTGGGAAGGGGAAAAATCACCTCTGACGGAATGAAATCAGTGGCCCTGGGCCTGTTTCAGTTCCGCTTGTGCTTCCTGCAACTTCTGCTGTTTTTTAACGATTTTGTCATGATCGCCTTTTGCCTGAGCTTCTTTCAGCTCCTGCTCGCGCTCGCTGACTTTTTCACGTTTCTCTTCAACACGTTTTTCATTCTCAGCTTTCAGGCCGGCGTCGGTACAATGCGCCTTATTTTCACGCAGCGCTTTCTCCAGACCATTCACGCGGTTCTGATTTTTGTGCGCGCGGGCTTCGTCGATTTGTTTCTGAATTTCGTGTTGTTTGGTCACACAGCTTTCAGGCTGTGGTGCAGCAAAGCTGGCCGTGGTGAAGAGTAACGCAGGGGTTAAAAGCAGTGCAGATAAGGTCAGTTTCATCGTATAGCTTCCTTTTGATGGTTAAGTGAGTGTGGCACTTAATTCCTTGAATATAGAACGTCGAACAATAGATTTTATGAATAACTATCTTATAAATAATATCACCGCCAAATGGGCGGTGATATCAGACAATTTAACCAAAACAGCCAAAGTGCTTATCCAAACTTCAACCGGTCGCGGTTGAGCTTATCCAGCCAGACCCTCGTACGGGGCGGCTCACAGTTCTGGATGAGGAATCCGGGCGGCAGAATATCCTGTAAAACGCTTTGCGCCATCTGGCGCTGTTCAGAGGAATCGAGCTGAACCACTAAACCGTCATTAAGTGGCGTAATGCTTTTGATGTGGATCCCACGCTGGCTAAGCCCCTGATAAACAAAAAAGCCGTCAGGCAGCGAAATCCCTGCTTTAGCCGGGCGAATTTGCAGCGCATTGCCGTTGGCGGGGATCCGTGAAATAGCCAGCCCGATCATGGCAGCGGTGGCCAGCAGCATGATCATCACCGGCAAGAGAAGAGAACGTTTCATAAACCTGCGGCTCATTATGCGCTTTTGCCTTTGTTCTGGCGGTCGGCGTGTTTTTTACGCCACAGCACGACAATCGAACCGACCAGCCCGCCGACCAGCAACAGCACCGGCAATAACATCAGACAGTTCATCACCTGATCTTCGTATTTCAGGAACAGCGGCGTTTTACCGAGAAAATAGCCCAGCGAGGTCAGGATCATGATCCACAGGAATCCGCTGACCCAGTTGAAGAACTGAAAGCGGCTATTGCTCAGCCCGGATAAACCGGCGATGGTCGGCAACAGGGTGCGAACGAAGGCCAGAAAGCGCCCCACCAACAGAGCCGAAAGACCGTGTTTATGGAACAGCGCGTGGGCACGTTCGTGATAATGGACAGGCAAATGCCCGAGCCAGCTTTGGACTATCCGCGTATTGCCCAGCCATTTCCCCTGCACATAACTGAGCCAGCAACCCAGGCTGGCGGCGGTGGTGAGCAGGAAAATGGTGAGCGGGAAATTCATCGCGTCTTTGGCGATCAGCACGCCGACCAAAATTAACAGGCTGTCGCCGGGCAAAAACGCCGCAGGTAGCAGGCCGTTTTCAAGAAAGATGATCATGAATAAAATCAGGTACAGCGCCCAGACCAGGGAAGGGTCAGCCAGGGTTTTATAATCTTGTTGCCAGAGTGCATCGATGAGAGAACTGATAATTTCCATCTGTTTCCTAAAACTCCATCATGTTCAGTGAGTCAGCGAAATACATCAGCGGAGAAACTGTCTCGACGCTGCCTGTAAGACTGATGTTGGTCGCCTCTTCCCTGGCGTGCGGTCTGGTTGCGTGTCTTGTGCGTTCCTACGCGTCATTTTGCCGTGTTTCACCTGGCGCAAACGGGTAAGAAAAGTCGTCTAACTGTAACAAAATAACAATAGCTCAGACAGGTAAATATAGCGCGTCGGGGCCGATCATTTAAGCCTGAAGCACGTTATGGAAAAGGGTTTTACATTGACTGACACTACTCGACAGTGACTGACAGGGAAGGGAAGTTTCATGCAGAGGCAGGAAAATGGCAGGTTGGGAGAATGAACCTGCCGTAATGCGGCTTTATTTATTATTCACTAATGGCTGATCGAGATGAACCACCGGATTTTCTGAATACAGGTAACGGTCTACATTAAACTCGAAATCATCACTGGTGGCGCGGAAAAGCATTTGTTTGGTGTTTTCCAGATGCTGCCACATGGCCAGTTTTGCTGCGTGCGGATCGCGGCGGATCAACGCCTTGAGGATCAGGTCATGATCTTCACACCAGCTTTCGATCGACTTTTCGTCGATATGTTCATGCAACTTGCGCCAGTACGGATTGTGTAAGCGCTGGCTCCACATCTTTTCGACGATGGTGGCGAGTGCGCTGTTTTGCGTCGCCTGCGCCACCTGCACGTGAAATTTAAGATCCCATTCTGAATCACGGAACCGGTCTTCCTGCCGCGCATGCTCCTGAATTTCCATCAGGCGCATGATGTCCTGCTTGGTGACCTGCGTGGCGGCAAACTCCGCGATATTACTTTCAATCAACTGGCGCGCCTGCAATAACTCAAACGGACCCGCGGTGCCAAATTCACTGCCGCAGTCCGGCACGACCAGATGGCGTTGCTGGTTGGACATCACATGAATGCCCGACCCTTTACGGACTTCCACATAACCTTCCACTTCCAGCATGATTATCGCTTCGCGCACCACGGTACGGCTGACGTTCATTTCATCGGAAATCAGACGTTCGGCGGGAAGTTTCTCGCCAACCGGATAGACTCCGGTCTCAACGCGTTCCTTAAGCGTGGCAGCCAGTTGTTGATAAAGGCGTCTGGTGTCTGTGGATTCCATGTGAGTGCTCTTTAAAGTAGTGAACCTGCAACGAATGAGTCTGACAGATCCCGGGACCTGTTATACAAGTACCAGTATACGGTTTAAGAAGAGGGGATGCACCGTGCATTGGTCAGAAAGGCTGGGGGGATATCTCAGAAAAAGCAAAGCCCGGCAAAGGATCTTACCGGGCGGCAATCAGCGGATCAGGCTTTCGCGGTTTTTAGCGGAGCCGGAACAGGTTCTACTGCGGAACGGTTTTGCAATACTGTCCAGATGATGATGGCACCCAGCAAGTCGAAGACGGCGAGCGCCGCAAACAGCGGGCTGAAACCGATGGTATCGGCCAACGCACCAACGACCAGCGCAAACAGGGTACTTGCCGTCCAGGCGGCCATCCCCGTCAGTCCGTTAGCTGTCGCCACTTCGTTACGACCAAACACGTCAGAGGAGAGTGTAATCAGCGCGCCAGACAGTGACTGGTGAGCAAAGCCACCCACACACAATAAAGCGATAGCTGCGTACGGGCTGGTGAACAGGCCGATCATGCCAGGGCCTATCATCAGGACTGCACCCATGGTCACGACCATTTTTCTGGAAACGATCAGGTTCACTTTAAAATGTTTCTGGAAGAACGGCGGCAGATAACCACCAAGGATACAGCCGAGGTCAGCAAACAGCATCGGCATCCAGGCGAACATCGCGATTTCTTTCAGGTTGAAGCCATACACCTTGAACATAAACAGCGGGATCCAAGCGTTGAATGTACCCCAGGCCGGTTCAGCCAGAAAACGTGGCAGTGCGATACCCCAGAACTGACGGTTACGCAGGATATCCCAGGCAGACATTTTCTTGCCGTTGGTGGTTTGGTGCTGTGCTTCCTGACCTTCCAAAATGTAATCGCGTTCTTCGTTACTGAGTTTTTTCTGATCTTTCGGGTGTTTGTAGAGAACTAACCAACTGATCGCCCAAAGCATGCTGAGCGCACCGGTGATGACGAACGCGAGCTGCCAACTGTGCATGATGATGCACCAGACAACCAGCGGTGGCGCAATCATCCCGCCGATAGAAGAACCTACGTTAAAGTAACCGACGGCAATTGAACGTTCTTTTGCCGGGAACCATTCGCTGCTGGCTTTGAGGCCGGCAGGGATCATCGCGGCTTCTGCCATACCGACAGCACCACGCGCGATGGCGAGGCCACCCCAGCTGCTGGCCAGCGCGGTCGCCATACAGAAGATGGCCCACATGATGGCAAACATGGCGTAACCGACTTTGGTGCCCATCACGTCGAGAACATAACCGGCTACCGGCTGCATCAGGGTATAGCAGGCGGAATAGGCGGCGATAATATAAGAATATTGCTGTGTACTGATGTTGAGCTGACTCATCAGTGTCGGTGCTGCAGCGGCTATGGCGTTACGTGTTAAATAACCTAGTACAGTCCCGACGGTGACCAGCCCGATCATGTACCAGCGTAACCCTTTGATCTTACCCATTTAACTCACTCCCAGTAAATAATCCGGCAATGACAGCTAAGGCTGTCATCGCACATTTCGCGCCATCTGACTCAGCATGGGCTTCTGGCTTTTCCTTAAAGTGTTTTCCGGGAACATCGCCGCCAGAGGATTTCGCTGGGGGGAGCTGCCCGATGACTCACGCACTGCTTTATTCTTATCTGTGCGTAAGGGTCCGATGAACTTCCTGCACACCAGAACAACTGCTTCACCTTTCGGCTGACTGCACCTGAGAAGTGTTGTCCGGCAACAGCGAAAGGACGTGGCAGGTAATCTCTGACGCTCTTGTCCGGACGCAGCAAAGATAACTTGTCATACAGATTTAAAATTTGAATGACATCACAAAACCACATTTAAACTGTGTGCTTACTTAACTTTTTTAACTTCACTGTTATTTACTTGATTTTACAGACTTAATGGATTTTTTATCGACCGCCGTCACACTTTTAGCTGATTACGTAACAACCAGTACCGGAAAATTCAAACCAAAGTGGTGTAACAACTTTACGATTCGTTCACAAACGGGGAAAAGAGAGTTAAAACGGCTTTAGGCAAGCCATCAGCGGGTGGTGGGGATTGCTGGCAGAGAAATAACTTGTCATACCGATTTAAAGTTTGAGTGACATCACAAAATCACACTCGGAATGTGAGGATAATAGCGGCCAGTGCTTAAAGACTCTAAAGTTTTTGTTTTACAGAGAATTAGTATGTGTTTTATAACGGAAATCGCCCACTTTCGCACAAGAGTGCCCCTAAAAAGAGCTGGACGATAAACTGAATTGGTGTGATAACTTCGCACCATTGAGAGACAACTCTACAGAATTCATGATGAGGAACCTAAGATGGCGCAGTTTTTAACGGAAGACTTCCTTCTCGACACAGAATTCGCACGTCGCCTGTATCACGACTACGCGAAAGATGAGCCCATTTTCGACTACCACTGCCATTTGCCACCTGAGCTGATTGCCCAGGATTATCATTTTAAAAACATGTACGACGTATGGCTTAAAGGCGATCACTACAAATGGCGCGCGATGCGTACCAATGGTGTGCCTGAGCGTATGTGTACCGGTGATGCCACTGACCGCGAGAAGTTTGACGCCTGGGCGGCAACGGTTCCGCACACCATCGGAAACCCGCTGTACCACTGGACCCACCTCGAGCTGCGTCGTCCGTTCGGCATCACCGGTAAATTGCTTTCTCCGTCTACCGCAGGCGAAATCTGGGAGCGCGGCAATGCTTTGCTGGCGCAGGATGACTTTTCTGCCCGTGGCATCATGAAACAGATGAACGTGAAAATGGTCGGCACCACCGATGACCCTGTCGATTCTCTGGAACACCATAAAGCCGTGGCGCAGGACAGCAGTTTTGACATCAAAGTGCTGCCAAGCTGGCGTCCGGACAAAGCCTTCAACATTGAAGCAGCGACCTTCGTGGATTACATGAAGAAACTGGAAGCGGCCTCTGATGTGTCTATTAGCCGTTTCAGCGATCTGCGTGATGCCCTGAAAAAACGGATGGACCACTTCGCGGCGCACGGCTGCAAAGTTTCCGACCACGCGCTGGACGTTGTGGTGTACGGCGAAGCGGACGACGCGACGCTGGATGGCATTCTGGCCCGCCGCCTGAGCGGTGAAACGCCAACCCCGGCAGAAATCGCGCAGTTCAAAACCGGCGTTCTGCTGTATCTGGCTTCTGAATATCAGCGTCGCGAATGGGTACAGCAGTACCACATTGGCGCGCTGCGTAATAACAATACCCGGATGTTCCAGCTGATCGGTGCAGACGTCGGTTTCGATTCCATCAATGACCAGCCGCTGGCAGAACCGCTGTCCAAATTATTGGGTGCGCAGGGCATGGCTGGTGGCCTGCCGAAAACCATTCTGTACTGCCTGAACCCTCGTGATAACGAAGTGATCGGCACCATGGTCGGTAACTTCCAGGGTGAAGGGATGCCGGGCAAGATGCAGTTTGGTTCTGGCTGGTGGTTCAATGATCAGAAAGACGGCATGCAGCGCCAGATGACTCAGCTCGCCAACCTCGGTTTACTCAGCCGTTTCGTGGGCATGCTGACCGACAGCCGCAGCTTCCTGTCTTATACACGTCACGAATACTTCCGCCGCATTCTGTGCCAGATGATTGGCCGCTGGGTGGAAGAGGGCGAAGCGCCGGCAGATATCGAACTGCTGGGCAGCATGGTGAAAAATATCTGCTTCGACAACGCCAAACAGTATTTCCAGATTGAACTGAACTAAAAACGCACGACGGGGCGCAGGTTCCTGCGCTCCGATAATAAACAGAGCAATAACAACTAATTATCCCATTTAGCACGGCGGCCACAGGACACATTCTTTGTCCTCAAAGACCGGCGTCTGAGCAAATTAAGGTAAATGTGAGATGCAAAGGTTAAATCGCCGTGACTTTCCAGGCCGTCATCATCCCGACAAAATTATTCAGTTCGGTGAAGGTAACTTTTTGCGGGCGTTCGTTGACTGGCAAATCGACCTGTTAAATGAACATACCGATCTGAACGCCGGTATCGTGATCGTTCGCCCGATTGACACCGATTTTCCGCCTTCGCTCAGCACGCAGGATGGCCTGTACACCACCATCATCAGCGGCCTGAACGAGCAGGGCGAAACGGTGCGTGATACGCGCATCATTCGTTCCGTCAACCGCGAAATCAATATTTATCATCAGTTTGACGAGTATCTGGCGCTGGCGCGCGATCCCAATATCCGCTTTGTGTTTTCCAACACCACCGAAGCAGGGATCAGCTACGTCGAGAGCGATCGTCTGGAAGACGCGCCACCGGCCAGCTTCCCCGCCAAACTGACCCGTTTGCTGTTCGAGCGTTTCACTCACTTCTCTGGCGCTGCCGATAAAGGCTGGGTTTTACTGCCATGTGAACTGATCGACTACAACGGCGAAGCCTTGCAGGAACTGGTGCTGCGCTACGCACAACAGTGGGCATTACCTGCTTCCTTTACCCAATGGCTGGAAACCAGCAACACCTTCTGCTCAACGCTGGTTGACCGCATCGTGACCGGTTATCCACGCAGCGAAGTGGACAGTCTGCAGCAGGAACTGGGCTATCAGGACAGCTTTTTCGACAGCGCGGAACACTTCTATCTGTTCGTGATCCAGGGGCCGAAAAGTCTGGCTCAGGAGCTGCGTCTGGACAAACTGCCGCTGAACATTCGTTTGGTTGATGACATCAAACCGTACAAAGAACGCAAAGTGGCGATCCTCAACGGTGCGCATACCGCGCTGGTGCCGGTGGCATTTCTGTGTGGTCTGAACACCGTCGGCGAATCGATGAATGATGCGCAGTTAAGCCGCTATGTTGAGCTGGCTATTTCTGAAGAAATCTCGCCGGTACTGGATCTGCCGCAGGATGAACTGACCTCCTTCGCGCAGGCCGTGCTGAGCCGTTTCCGCAACCCGTTCATTCAGCTTCAGCTGTTGTCGATTGCCCTGAACGGCATGACTAAATACCGCACCCGTATTCTGCCGCAACTGCTGGCGAGTCAGGAAAAACATCAGATCCTGCCGCCACGCCTGACCTTCGCGTTGGCCGCGTTGCTGGCATTTTACCGCGGCGAACGTAATGGTGAAATCTATCCGTTGCAGGATGATGCCCACTGGCTGAGCCGTTTCTCAGAACTGTGGAGCAGCGTACGTAACGGCGAATTACCGCTGGCCGGGCTGGTGGAAACCGTGCTGGCCGATGAAGAACACTGGGGACGGGATCTCAACACCGTGCCTGGCCTGACCGCTAAAGTGACCGAACAGTTACAGGCGATCGAAGACCGTGGCATGCGCGATGCGCTGGCGGCTTACAGCTAAGAGGGCGACTATGCAAAGTATCATTCAAATTCATCCTGCTGATAACGTTGCCGTGGCACTGCGCGACATTGAAGCCGGTGAGCGCGTCGAAGCGGGCGATTATCAGGTCGTGTTGCCAGAAGCGGTTGCCCGTGGTCACAAATTTGCCCTGCGCCCGATTGTGGCCGGGGAAAATATTGTCAAATACGGCCTGCCGATTGGCCATGCGCTGTCCGTGATTGAACCGGGCGTGCATATCCATTCGCAAAACGGCAAAACCAATTTAAGCGATCTGGATCAGTACCAGTATCAGCCGGAGTTTGTGACCGTGCCTGAGCAGATGGCCGATCGCGAAGTCCAGATCTATCGCCGAAAAGACGGTCAGGTGGGGATCCGCAACGAGCTATGGTTAATCCCGACCGTCGGCTGTGTGAACGGTATCGCCCGTCAGATCCAGACGCGTTTTCTCAAAGAGACTAATGACGCAGAAGGCACCGACGGTGTTTATCTGTTCACGCATCCGTTTGGCTGTTCGCAGCTGGGTGACGATCACATTAATACCCGCACCATGCTGCAAAATATGGTGCGCCACCCGAACGCCGGTGCGGTGCTGGTAATCGGCCTGGGTTGTGAAAACAATCAGGTGGACGTATTCCGCGAGACGCTGGGTGACGTCGACGAAGACCGCGTGCGTTTCATGACGCTGCAAAAATTCGATGACGAAGTGGAAGCCGGTCTGGAGCGTCTGCGCGAGCTGTATGCCGTCATGCGTAATGACAAACGCGAGAGCGGTAAACTCAGCGAACTGAAGTTTGGTCTGGAATGCGGTGGCTCCGACGGACTGTCCGGTATCACCGCCAACCCGCTGCTGGGGCGCTTCTCTGACTATGTGATTGCTAACGGCGGCACCTCCGTGCTGACCGAAGTGCCGGAAATGTTTGGCGCAGAACGTATCCTGATGAGCCGTTGCCGTGACGAATCAACGTTTGAAAAAACCGTCCACATGGTGAACGACTTCAAGCAGTACTTCATCGAGCATAATCAGCCGATTTACGAAAACCCATCTCCGGGCAACAAAGCCGGGGGTATCACTACGCTGGAAGAGAAGTCGCTCGGTTGTACGCAGAAAGCCGGTCAAAGCCCGGTCATGGACGTACTGAAATACGGCGAACGCCTGACCACGCCTGGGCTTAACCTGCTCAGCGCGCCGGGTAACGATGCGGTGGCGACCAGCGCATTAGCCGGTGCCGGCTGCCACATGGTGCTGTTCAGCACCGGACGCGGCACGCCTTATGGCGGTTTCGTTCCGACGGTTAAACTGGCAACCAACAGCGAGCTCGCGGCGAAAAAACCACACTGGATCGATTTCGATGCCGGTCAGCTGATCCACGATGTCACCATGGATCAACTGCTGGGCGAATTTGTGGATCTGATCGTGGCGATCGCTGATGGCCGCAAAGCCAAAAACGAGCTGAATGATTTCCGTGAATTAGCGATTTTTAAAAGCGGTGTCACATTGTAACCCTGCGGCTTTATCGTTAGGATGAAACGGCGTTTCAATTATGAAGCGCCGTTTTTACGTTACAGCTTTGCGTAGCAGCGATACGTGAAAAAACGACGAAGTCTTCTACGCAGAGAGCCTGATAAATGACGTATTACTGGTTTGCCCAGTCGATTGGTGTGGTGGCTTTTGTTGTCGGCATCACCATGTTTTTCAACCGCAGCGATCGACGCTTCAAACAGCAACTTTCCGCCTACAGCGCCATTATCGGCGTGCATTTCCTGCTGATGGGCGCCGCACCCGCAGGCATGAGCGCCTTGCTCAACTCTATCCGTACCCTGATTTCCCTGCGCACCCGTAACCAGTGGATTATGGTGATTTTCATCGTCCTGACGCTGTTCTTAGGCCTGAGCCGCGCGCATCACTGGATGGAGTTATTGCCGGTCGGTGCCACCGTCGTCAGTACCTGGGCGCTGTTTCGCACCAGCGGGCTGACCACGCGCTGCATCATGTGGTGCTCAACCTGCTGCTGGGTGGCGCATAACGTCTGGCTCGGCTCGATTGGCGGCTCGCTTATCGAAGGCAGTTTCCTCGTCATGAACGGTTTTAACATCATTCGCTTCCGCCGCCTGCAACTGCGTGGCATCGATCCTTTCCTGGTGGAAAAGAAGATTGTGAAGAAGATGGATCAGAACAAAGCGGCGGAGTGAGATTTCACTCCGTCTCAGGAAAATTACTCTTCCAGCTTAAGCGGCGGCAGCTGCGCGAAGATGCTCAGCAAGCCTTCGCCCCAGCCTTTGCGGATCATGTCGAAATACGGGTGCGTTTCGGTGATCCGATATTGTTGCGCGGTACTGTAGCTGTCGGTTGGGTAGGTCAGGACGTCGAGCGGCAGACCGACGGACAGATTGCTGCGCAGCGTGGAATCCATTGAAATCAGCGCGCACTGCATCGCCTGATCCAGCGGGGTATCGAAGCTCAGCACGCGATCGATAATCGGCTTGCCGTATTTGCTTTCACCCACCTGAAAATAGGGCGTGTCGTGCGTGGCTTCGATGAAGTTGCCTTGCGGATAGATGTGGAACAGCCGCAGGCCTTCGCCCTTTATTTGCCCGCCGAGCAGCAGGTTGCAGCTGAAATCCGTGGTGCCGCCCTGATTCGCGCCGCTGTCGCGGGCAATCACTTCGCGCACCGTTTCACCGAGCAGGCTGGCGGCGTCATACATCGACGCCACGTTGAGCAGGTTTTCCCGTTGATCATCCAGACAGCGGCGATGGAGCAGACTGATAATGCTCTGTGTGGTCGCCAGATTTCCGGCACTTTGGAGCACCAGTACGCGTTCATCGCTTTGATGAAAAACGTGCAGTTTTCGGAAAGTGGAAATATGGTCCACCCCGGCATTGGTGCGCGAGTCTGATACAAACACCAGGCCAGAGGACAAGCGCATGGCCACACAGTAAGTCATAGAAAAATCTTCCTATTTCAAGCAGTCAGGATTATTGCGGAATGTCGAACATTTCGACCGCCGCGACAGTGCGCATGTCTTCGCATCCCCCACCTAACCGGATACCGCGAACCGGACATGCATCAAGATAATCTATGCCGATAGCCAGTTTCAAATGCTGATTGGGCTGGCAGGTATTATTCGTGACATCGAAGCTTTGCCAGCGGTCATCCAGCCAGGCTTCGGCCCACGCGTGCATCGCCACATGGGCGGAGTCTTGGGTATAGAGATAACCGCTGACGTAGCGCGCCGGAATGCCCAGACTACGGCAGCAGGCGAGGAAAACGTGGGTGTGATCCTGACACACGCCCTGCTGCGCAGAAAACGCTTGTGAGGCGCTGTCTTTTACCGTGGTGGTGCCTGGGCTGTAGGGCATTTTCAGCAACAGCTCACCCATCAGGCTGCACAGACTTTCGTGTTGTGCCTGTGGCCGGTAATAACGGTTGGCAAAATCGCGGATCGCGCCATCGGCCAGCGTCAGCGGGCTGGTGCGCAAAAACACCAGTGGCGAGAGATGCCCGCAGTTGTCGTCCTCGGTATTGTCTTCAATTTCGACCACGCCGTTAGCTTCAATGGTGATCGCCTGATGCGGCTGATCCAGCGTCAGCACATGCAGCACGTTGCCGTAAGCATCGAACGTGCGGGTGGCGTATTCCGGCAGCGTTAAATCCCATGACAGGATTTTCTGATGGCTGGAGTTCTGCGGCGTGAGGCGCAGATATTGCGTGCTGTGTTTGACCTGTTGCGCATAAGTGTAATGCGTCTGATGACTGACATTCAGTTTCATTATTGTGCCTCCAGATAGGTCTGATGGATGCTCTCTGCGATAGCGCCGGTCTGGTCGAGGAACTGCATCAACCAGGGGCTGAGACCCATTTCGACAATTTCTTCCATTTCGGTGAAGCGTAGCTGCGCGTGCAGGGTGTGAACGCGCCGGCGTGGCAGATTGCCCGCTGTACCGCCGATTTCTTCTAACTGCTCGGCCATAATTTCCACGCATGACAGCAGGGATCGCGGCAACTCACGGCGCAGGATCAGCAACTCGGCGATGCGCTTCTGGCTGAGTTGCTGTTTGTACAGTGTATGGAATGCCTCACGTGCACTGACGGCGCGCAGCAGCGTGTCCATCCGGTAATATTCGCGCACCGGATCTTCATCCGCGTTAAGCAGCTGATTTTTGGCATCCAGCAGGCGCGCAGTGCTGTCTGCACGTTCCAGCATGGTGCCGAGGCGGATGAAATTTTGGGCGTCGCTGCGCAGCAAAGTGCCGAACATCGCGCCACGGAACAGATGTGAGCGCTCCTTAACCCAGTCGAAGAAGGAATCCGCACCGGCGGAACCGACGCCCTGACGGCGGATCAGTTTCATCTCAATCCATGTGGCGTTGATGCTTTCCCAGACTTCAGAAGACAGGCTGCCGCGCACCGCGTGGGCGTTGTTCCACGCCATTTGCAGACAGCTGTAAATACTGCCGTGATTGATGTTATCGAGCGCGAAAAAGTTGAGCAGATTGCTCATGGTCAGCTGCGGATAATGTTCATTGAACAGCGTGCGGGTACCGGTCATGGTCAGCGGCACCAGCAGATCGTTATTTTCATCGCGCGCCATGACGTCACGGATCGACATCATCGACAGCTTGTTGGTGACGTCCAGCAGACGGGCGATATTCTCGGCGCGTTCCAGATAACGCGCCATCCAGTACAGCTCACTGGCGGTTCTGCTTAGCATGCGTCATCCTCCGTCGAATCTTCTTCTTCCAGCACCCAGGTATCTTTCGTCCCGCCGCCCTGCGATGAGTTGACCACCAGCGATCCTTCGGCCAGCGCCACGCGGGTTAAACCGCCGGGAACCAGACGGATCTCTGCGCCGGTGAGCGCGAAGGGCCGCAAATCGATATGGCGGGGTGCCAGACCATTTTCGACAAACGTCGGGCAGGTGGAGAGCGCGAGCGTTTCCTGTGCGATGTAATTTTCGGGGCGGGTTTTCAGTAAATCGCGAAAACGTGCCAGTTCCTCAAGGCTGGCCGTCGGGCCAATGAGCATGCCGTAACCGCCCGCGCCGTGAACCTCTTTCACCACCATTTTGTCCAGATTCGCCAGCACAAAAGACAGGTCAGATTGCTTACGGCATTGCCACGTTGGCACGTTATTGAGGATAGGATCTTCGCCCAGGTAGTAGCGGATCATCTCAGGCACGTAAGGGTAGATGGATTTATCGTCAGCAACGCCGGTGCCGATGGCATTCGCCAGCACCACGCCACCGGCGCGGTAGACCGACAGCAGGCCGGGTACGCCCAGCATGGAGTCGGCGCGAAACGCCAGCGGATCCAAAAACGCATCGTCGATGCGCCGGTAGATAACGTCGATCTTGCAGGGACCCGCGGTGGTACGCATCAGCACTGCACCGTCTTTAACGAACAAATCGGCGCTTTCAACCAGTTCAACGCCCATTTGCTGCGCAAGAAAACTGTGTTCGAAATAGGCACTGTTAAAACGCCCCGGTGTCAGCACGACGACAGTAGGATCGTTAACTGGCGTGCTTTCACGCAAAGTTTGCAGCAGATGAGAAGGGTAGCGCGAAACCGGTGCGATGCGCTGCTCGGCAAACAGCTCCGGGTACAACCGCATCATCATTTTGCGGTTTTCCATCATGTAGGAAACGCCGGACGGTGTGCGCAGGTTGTCCTCCAGCACGTAGTATTCACCATCGCCGCCGCGCACCATGTCGGTTCCGGCGATGTGAGCGTAGGTATCACGATGAAGATCGATGCCCTGCATACAAGGCTGATACTGATCGTTGGCCAGCACCTGTTCGGCAGGCACCAGTCCGGCTTTGAGTATTTTCTGGTCGTGATAAATATCATGCAGAAATGCGTTCAGCGCCTGAACCCGCTGGCGGATCCCGCGATCGAGCATTTTCCATTCCCCGGCGGGAATAATGCGCGGCACGCTGTCAAACGGGATCAGCCGCTCTGCGCCATCATCTTCGCCGTAAACATTAAAGGTAATCCCCACCCGGTGGAACAGCAGCGCTGCTTCCTCTTTTTTGCGCTGTACGGCCTGTTGATCGGCCTGCTGCAACCACTGCCAGTAAGCCTGATAATGGCTGCGGTGTTTCCCTTCAGCCATTAACATTTCATCAAAGAAGGGTGAATCGGAAAGGTCAATCTTAATCATCATCACCTCACAAACTGGACCGGCTGCAATTGAATCGTTCAATAACAATGAAGATCACGCATAAAGTGTGCCATCGTGCAAAATGGGTTGGAAATCGGGGA
Organism: Rahnella inusitata; assembly: GCF_003263515.1. GTDB lineage: Bacteria > Pseudomonadota > Gammaproteobacteria > Enterobacterales > Enterobacteriaceae > Rahnella > Rahnella inusitata. The sequence continues at coordinate 70,037 of NZ_JYDE01000044.1, forward strand.
AAAAGTGGTTGGTCTGCCTTCTTCGGGTGCAACCGGTTTTCAAGCTGAGTCAAAAGAGTGCAGAAATGATTAGGTTACTGTAAGTATGATCTTTGATGAGGCAATTACCATTAATGATATGAAAACGGCAAAAAGCATATGGATACATTAATTATGTTTAGTATTTCCGCGCATCATCACATTCACATTTTCGGGATGCTGATATACACACACCCACAATTTCACCATGTGAATACAGTCTCCTCACACTCCGAAAAGCAGGATGCTTTTCACATGCCAACCAGGGACCGGAATGGATACACTTTCCCGCTATTCTCTTGATATCTGGAACAGCCCGTACAGTCTGGACGTGCTGAACTTTCGTGGCGAGGAACAGCTCAGCGAAACTTTTACCTACACTGTTGACGTCACCAGCCCCGAACCGGATATCGATGCCGCCTGGATGTTGCGCCAGTTCGCCAGCTTTACCATGGGCACGCCTTTACAGCCCGAACGCGCCGTGTACGGCGTTATCCGTGACTTTCAGCGCCTGTCGACCTCCGCCGACGAAACCCTGTACCGCCTTGAGCTGGTGCCGCGCCTGCGGCTGCTGGAAAACAGCACCAACAGCTTTATTTTTCAGAACCAGTCGGTGCCTGAAGTGGCGGAGTTTATCCTGCGCAAGCACGGGCTCGAGGGGCAGGATTTTGAGTTTCGCCTCAGCCAGACCTACCCCGACCGCGAGCTTATCACCCAGTGGGGCGAGACCGACCTGCAGTTTATAAAACGCATTCTGGCCGAGGTCGGTATCTGGTTTCGCTTTGAGGCGGACAACCGCCTGACGTGTGAAAAGGTGCTGTTCTGCGACGGCCCGGAGCAGTACCAGTTTGCTGTCACGCTCCCGTACTGCGAGCCTTCGGGGATGAGCGACGGCCAAACCGAAAGCGTCTGGGGGCTGAAAATCCACTGGAACGCCGTGACCGGCAAAATCTTCAAACGCGATTATAACTACCGCGAGGCGACCACGCCGCTGGACGCCAGCGCGCAGGTGCAAAGCGCTGCGCCGGTGACCGGAGAAAACTACCTGTACGCCAGACCTTACCGCGAGGCCGGTGAGGACGTGGACGCCGCCGCTGAAACCGGCGCGTTTTATGCCCGCATCCGGCATGAACGTAAACTGAATCATCAGTGCCGCATCTTTGCCCGCACCACCGGCAGCGGGCTGGCGCCGGGTCAGGTGCTGGAGCCGCAGACCTACCCGTTCAGCGACCTGCCGGAGGGCATCTTCATTACCCGCATCGTCGCCAAAGGCTCGCGCACCGACCACTTCCGCCTCAATATCTGGGGCATTGCGTACCGCGAAACGATTTGTTTTCGCCCCGAACCTCCGGCACGGCCGGTGCTCAGCGGCACGATACCGGCGCGGGTGGAAAGTCCGACAAAAGGCGACACCTACGCGTGGCTCGATAATCAGGGGCGTTACCGCGTGCGCATCAACGGCGACCGCGTCTCGGCGGATGCTGGTTATGCGTACCTGTGGGTGCGCCTCGCCAAACCGTATGGCGGCGACGGCTACGGCTGGCATATGCCGCTGACCGACGGCACCGAAGTGGCCATCGCCTTTGACGGCGGCGACCCCGATCGGCCTTATATCGCCGCCGCGCTGCATGACTCCGAACATCCCGACCACGTGACCGAACGGAACCACACCCGCAACGTCCTGCGCACCCCGTCAAATAACACGCTGCGGATGGAGGACCGGCGCGGTGAGGAGCACATCAAGCTCGCCACCGAATACGGCAAAACCCAGCTGAATACCGGGCATATCGTCGATGCGCAAAACAAGCCCCGTGGGCAAGGCTTCGAGCTGCGCACCGATGAACATGGCGTCCTGCGCGGCGGCAAGGGCGTCTTTCTCAGCGCGGACGCACAGCCGCAGGCACAGGGTCAGGTGCTGGATAACCGCGCGGCGATGGCTGAAATCGACTACCTGCAGCGTCAGGTGAAAGCACTGAGCCAGGCCGCCGCCGAAGCCAAAGCGCTGGAGGCCGACATCGCGGCGCAAATCGCCATGTTCAGCGAAAGGCTGAAGCCGATCAATCAGGTGGTGCTGGTCAGCGCCCCGGCAGGCATGGCGCTGACCAGCGGCGAGCACCTGCAACTGGCGGCGACCAAAAACATGATACTGAACGCCGGTAAAAATGCGGATATCGGGGTGATTAAGAACCTGACCGTCAACACCGGTGAGAGAATGGGCATCTTTGCCCTGAAGGGTGAAATGAGCCTGAAAGCCAGCGAAGGCAAGGTCGACGTTCAGGCGCAGAACAACCAGTTGTCGCTTGCGGCGGGCAAAAAACTCAGCATCACGGCGGTGGACGGCGACATCCTGTTCAGCGCGAAAAAGCACATCACGCTGATTGGCGGCGGCAGCTACCTCATCCTGCAGGACGGCAAAATTGAGTACGGCACGGCCGGTGAGTATTTCAGGAAAACGCCGCACACGGTGCTGACGGTTGTGGAAACGATGCCGCATGACTTTCCGTCGGTTCCTCCGGTGATCAGCGGATTAACGGAACAGGAAGCAGAGAATGAGCCTGCAAACGATATAACCCTCGCCGGGATTTCCTGAACACAGGGTATATATAACCTACGAATATCGCATTCAACATTACAGCAAGCGGAAAGCTGAACAAGGATGAACATATGTTATTAGCGCCCCCGATTTTATTTTCACAGCGAAAAACAGAAGCTAACGATGACTGGGTCAGGCGATGTATTCACGTCGATAAAAACAGGGACTTCCCCGTAAATAATCTCGGGGCCTGGCACGGTGGTGTGCATATTCCTCATACCGATGCGGGGGGGACTGCCAATCCGGTCAGGGCGATTGCGGAAGGAGAAATTGTCTTTTGTCGCTATCCTTCCGACAGAATTAGTGAGGATCCGTTGTGCTATCTGGGGGCGACAGACGACGGGGTGGTGCTATTGCGTCACACCTTGACGCTGGGTGACCCCGAAGTGAACATCGTTTTCTATTCGTTGTGTCAGCACCTGAAACAGGTGAGAAGGAATGTTCTGGAGGGCGTGGGAACCCCCATTAAAAAAGGCACGATATTAGGCACATCCGGACGCGTAGACGGCAAGAACGGATTCCATTTTCAGATTTGCTGTGATGATAAGAACCTGCAAAAGCTTGCGGGGAGAAGCACAGGCAATCTTGATATCAGCAAACCTGGGCGCAGCGATATCACCTATGGTGATAAGCATTATTATTTACCCTCAGGCACGCCTTTTATGGCCGCTCCTGACGAAAAGAAAGCGACAAGACCCCCGCTGTATATCAGCGACACTGAGCTTTTCGTCACTTTTACGGATAAGAAGGTCTTTACCCGTCAGGAAAATCCGGCAGGTAGCAGCATTTACACGAAGCTCAGTGAGGCGGGTGTCCGTTTGCCCGCCGCACCGGCAAGGGATTACGGCGAAACAGTGACCTGGAATGAAGCTGAATGGATTTGTGCTAATTATCCCGGCGGTTCGGGGTGGGTGAAAATGACTGCACCGGGTATTAATCAATACTCTGATGCTGATTTTCCTCACTGGATGGGGTGGTCACTTGTTGATGATGACAGTAATGCAGACAGCCAGTGTGATTCACCGGTTATTCAGCAATGGCAGCAACAAATAAAAGATGAAAAAAGTTTAAAAGAAAAATATTTTTACGCGATTTGCCGGTTCCCGTTTGAATGGGATGAAACCACTCTTGACTCACGGTTCAATTGGTTAAAGCAGGATAATAAATTCGTGCAACCTGCTTTTAATCCTCCTTCCTGGGATAAATTTATTAATCATGCCAATGCACTCAGCTTTTTTGACAAATTAACTGCTGACGCTCGGACAGCATTATCAGATCGGATCTGGCACTTCAATCCTGCTGCTTTTATTACGCATATCAATAAGGCCTCACAGGTTGAGTATATTGCTGTGGTTGGGACGCAAATACATGCTGACCCAGCAAATAAACTGTCTTTTATCGGTCAGGCGGTAAGGTATATGAGAAGGTATAAGGCTATTGAAAGTAATTCTAAGTATACAATATTGGTTTTTGATATCGGGTATAAATCTGAACATTTTAAATTACTTGAACTATCATGTAGGAAATTCGGCTTTGAGTATAAAAAGGTTGATGGTAGTTTCGAATTTTTTGCCCACTTAAATAATGGTAGTGACAGGAGCATTATACCAGTAAAACAGCTCTCTGTTTTTTGTCACGGGTTGCCCAGTGAGTTTGCATTCGGTTATGGGTATCCTGATGCAGAAAGGTTGAGTGTAAATTTACATAATTTCACAGAAATTCAATCTGATATTTTCAATCAATCAGGAAGGATTAATTCGTATGCATGTCGTACAGCTATGGGGAGAATTGACGGTCATAGCGAATTCGAATTGACACCTCAAGAGGAAGACAGTTTAGCTCAAAAAATGGCGGAATATTTTAATATCCCCGTTAGTGCATATGTCGTCAGGAGTGATTATGCAGACACATGGGGTTCAAAATTACAACGCTTTGCTCATAAATTAAATAAGATGGACTGGTTTGAGGAATTGTCTTTAGAAAGAGCTGAGAACATAAAATATTGTGGTGCTGCCTATAATATTGATGGGGCATTGAATGATGTTGGAGTAGGTACTACGCCCTATAATCTTTCAAAGGAATATAAGGATTATCTTCCAAAATGAAAGTAAATATTAAAATAGCACTGGGGTTGGTTTTTTTATTGCTAGGCCTATATTATATTTGGCCAAGATTTATTATATCTTCTGGCCCATTAGGCTATAAAGCGGTTGATTCATATAGTAAGGGCTATTATATAAATTGTGAAATAGACACACTATATAAAAAGGATGGGGCTGGAATGAGTATAATGGATAGGGAGTGGATCGAAAATAACTTAGAAAACATTTATAAGATTAGTTTGTTAGAATTTGATACAAATGGGGATGCATTAAAAATAATAAGCGCACCGCATTGGGTTAACAGTTTTATTTATAATTACAGCATATTTAATGAAGATGGTATTTTAACTGACACGTATGAAAGTATTATTAAAATCAATGGGATTTATTATAGGTTCGATTATACTTTGATTCCTGGCGAGGTTGAAAAGGGAAGATTGTCAAGTTATCCTCCAACAAAAAGAAAAACTGATTATAGCTATGGCTTTTATGTGAATTTAGCAAAAAAAAGTTGCTCACATCCGCAATGATGTTAATTAAAGTCATTGTCAGGTGTTGATTTCGGCAAAAAAAACCAGCCCGAAGGCTGGCTCATCAAAACCTGATGCTTTCGCGAATTAACGGCGAACAGCGATGGCTTCGATTTCGATTTTTACGTCTTTTGGCAGACGGGCAACTTCAACGCATGAACGCGCAGGGAAAGGTGCTTTATGCTCGGTAAAGAATGCTTCGTAAGTGGCATTAACGGTGGCGAAATCATTCAGATCTTTCACGAAAACGGTAGTTTTCACGATATCTGAGACTTTCAGGCCAGCGGCTTCGACGATAGCCTGCACATTTTCCAGTGACTGACGCGCCTGAGCGGCGATGTCTTCGGCGACGGCACCGGTTTTAGGATCCACAGGGATCTGACCGGAGGTGATGATCATGCTGCCCAGATCCACGCCCTGAACATAAGGACCGATGGCGGCTGGAGCGTTTTCAGTACTGATTTCGCGGGACATAATGTCTCCTGATTATTGAGTAGTTGGAACGAGATTCGCGCCAGTATAATCGGTCAGTCGTTGTTGAGCACGACCTGATGCTCAAACTCTTTCTCGCAATACTTACATTTCAGATGCACGCCGTCAGCGCGCTGTTTCACCGCAAAGCTCGAATCCACCGGCTCAAAACGACTGATGCAATTGCCATTCGGGCAACGCAGCACGCCGACGATCCGGTCCGGAAGCGTCGGCATCAGCTTCTTCACCACTTCGTAATCATCAATGCGGTTCACCGTCGCGCGCGGAGCGTAGACCGCCAGCTGATTGACCTGTTCATCGGTCAGGAAGGTGTTCTCGATTTTGATGATGTCTTTGCGGCCAAGTTCACCGGACGGCAGATTCAGGCCGACGGTCACGCGCTGTTCCGTCTGGGTAAATTTGAACAGCGACAGCAATTTAAACCCAACCTGCGCCGGAATATGGTCGATGACCGTGCCGCATTTGATCGCTTCAACCTGAAGTTTATTGTCGTGAGTCATAGTCGTTTTCTCCTCAAGTTTACTGTGCAGTATCTGCGTTCAGAACCAGCGCCAGCAATGCCTGACGCGCGAAAATTCCGTTACCGGCCTGCTGGAAATACCAGGCGTAAGGCGTCTTATCAACGTCCGGGGTGATTTCGTCGATGCGCGGCAGCGGGTGCAGAACTTTCAGGTGCGGCTGTGCGTCCGCCAGATCGGCGGCGCGCAACACAAACTGGGCTTTGACGTTGGCGTACTCGGACGGATCCAGACGCTCTTTCTGCACACGGGTCATGTACAAAATGTCAATTTCCGGCACTACTTCGTCAATGCTGCTATGCAGACTGTATTCAATGCCTTTCTCTTCAAGCAGCGCCAGAATGTATCCCGGCATCGCCAGCGCGTCGGGCGCGATGAAGTAGAAACGGTTACCGTTGAATTTCGCCAGTGCCTGCGCCAGAGAGTGGACGGTGCGACCATATTTCAAATCGCCGACCATCGCGATTTTGATGTTATCCAGACGCCCCTGGGTTTCCTGAATGGTAAACAAATCCAGCAGCGTCTGCGTCGGATGCTGGTTCGCGCCGTCACCGGCGTTAAGAACCGGAATGCCGCCGGAGAATTCTGTCGCCAGGCGCGCCGCGCCTTCCTGCGGATGGCGCATCACGATGGCATCGACGTAGGTGCTGATGACCGAAATGGTGTCGGCCAGCGTTTCACCTTTTTTGCCGAGCGAAGTGTTGCTGCTGTCGGAAAATCCAACCACCGATGCGCCGAGGCGATGCATGGAAGTCTCGAAGGACAGACGCGTTCGTGTTGAGGCTTCGAAGAAACAGCTGGCGATCACTTTGTGTTTCAGGAGCTCGGGCTGCGGCGTGGCTTTCAGGCTGGCGGCGGTGTCTAGCACCAGCTCCAGCTCTTCGCGGCTGAGATCGTTGATTGAAATGATGTCTTTTTGATACAGCGGGTTCGCCATCGTCATTCTCCTGTTTCTTTGTTCTTAAAAGATGCGCTTTCCGACAGGTGCGCACTCAAATTTCAGACAAAAAAAAGCCCCTGCAATGAGGGGCCTTTCTTTTTGATCAACTGAACGCTGACCGGCAATACAACGGAAGAACAACGGCAGCGGGCTGCCTGATGGCACGGCGTTTGGTCGATCGTCTGAGCGCAAAACGTGGCAATTGTTCATGGGTTCTCCCGGCAAATTGTGGCGCATTATACGCGCGTAACCGACGACATCAAGCGGAAAAATCACTCACAGGCAATCGGTTGGCTGCGCGCCTCTTCGCAGGTGAAAACTGTTAACTGGATCAAATGGCGGACAACCGCAGTGCTTTATCATGAGACGACATTGAAACATCATTTCATTTTTAACTTAACGAAGGGAAACTCATGATCACCGGCAACATTCATCAACTGCACTTAGTGCCTTATCTGCCCGCCGCATTGCGCGAAGCCATCGAGTTCGTTAAACAGAACATCACCGCCGACACCTCGCTGGGTAAACACGATATCTGCGGCGACGACGTATTTGTACTGATTTCTAATGATTCCACCGCGCCCCAGGCGGAGCGCCGCGCCGAATTCCATGCGCGTTATCTGGATATCCAGATTGTCCTGAACGGCACCGAAGGGATGACGTTTAGCAACTTACCGGCGGGTTATGTCGATACTGACTGGCTGGCTGATAAAGACATCGCGTTTCTCGCCGCCGGCGAACAGGAAAAAACCATGATCATGCAGGCCGGTGACTTCGTGGTGTTCTATCCTGGCGAAGTCCATAAACCGCTGTGCGCCGTCGGCGAACCGGCCAACGTGCGCAAAGCCGTGGTCAAAATGGACGTCAGCGTTTTACCCGTTTAAGTTTTTGTGGGTTAGCGCTTACTTCGCTTAAATAACTTCATCCGCCAGCGACGCAGCCTGCCAAGACGTTCTGGCGCTTTCAGTTTATGTTTGATCCACACCACCTGCCATGGTTGGAGTCGCGTCTGGCCGGCGAACGCGTTTCCGCTGATCAGATCCTTACCTTCCACTGCCAGTTTCAGTACCTGTGAATGGCTGCTGATGTTGAACACGCAGGTAATGCGATCCTCGGTTTTTGGATCATAACGCTCCATCGCAAACAGCGATTTTCCGAGATCAAAAACCCGCTGACCGGCCTGCGGAGAGAACGCAGGATGGGCGCGGCGGTGCTTAATCAGGTCCTGCAATCCGTTGAATATGCGGGCGCGCAGGCCGTCTTTTTTCTCCAGCTCGGCTTCAAGCTTGTCCAGATCCAGCTTTTTGCGATTAATACGCCGGTTGATGCCCGACTGGTGCATCCCCTCGAGATCGTTTTCACTGCCCAGCAGGCTGTGGATATAAATTGCCGGCACGCCGATGAATGACAGCAACAGCGCCTGCGCCGCCAGGAACTTGCGCGCTTTCATCTCGATGTCATCTTCCGGCTCTGTCAGGGCGCTCAGGTAATTAATATTCAGCTCGTAAGGCGAATGGGTGCCGTCACCGTTGTCTTTATAGGAGACGCGACCTTCTTTGCGCAGCGTTTCCTGCGCCATATATTTACGCTCATCATCACTGAGAAAGGTTTCGGTCGGGCGTAAGCCGATGCCGTCGTGGCTGGCAAGAAAGTTAAAATACGTCGTCTCGGGGTAGCGCGCTTCGGCATTCAGGCTTTGCGCCCACTTTGTCAGCGTGGTGGTGTCTTCGCGTAAAAAAGCGTGCAGCGTCAGCGGCGGCAATGGGAACTGATACACCATGTGCGCCTCATCGCCTTCTCCGAAATAGCTGATATTTTCGTGATGTGGCACGTTGGTTTCTGTGATGAGCCGCGTGCCGGGGATCACCTCATCCAGGATGGTGCGCCACACTTTGATGATGTTGTGCGCCTGAGGCATGTGAATGCATGACGTGCCCACTTCCTTCCAGATATAACCAATTGCATCGAGTCGGATCGACTGCCCGCCGCTGGCCGCGTATTGCAGCAGCACATCGATGCTTTCCAGCAGTACCTGCGGATTTTTAAAATTGATATCCACCTGATCTTCGCTGAACGTCGTCCACAGATAGGGCTCGGTGCCGTCGGCTTTGATAAACGGCGTCAGCAGCGGCGAGGCGCGGGGGCGAACGACGCGGCTGTAATCAAGCTCGGGATTGGAGGCAATAAAGTAATTTTGGTAGTACGGATCGTCGTGCAGATAACCTTTCATCCAGTCGCTTGAGCGCGAGATGTGGTTGATCACGCAGTCAAACATCAGATTAAAGTTTTCAGAAAGGTGGTGAATATCCGACCAGCCGCCGAGATTTTCGTCGATCCGCCGATAGTCGATCACGCTGAAGCCGTCGTCCGAGCTGTACGGGTACATCGGCAAAATATGAATATCGCTGATGATTTCACGCAGATACGTATTGGCAAAATGATTGAGCGTCGCCAGCGGCGGCTGTTCGCCGTGGCGCAGGTTATCGCCGTAGGTGATGAGATAAATATTTGTGCCATCGACCCAGTGCGTGGTGCGATGTTTGCCGTAGTTCCATTTGTCGGCGAGATGCAGGATTTTTTTCAGCAGATCGGCGATGTGTTCTCTGGGGTAAATCCTGCTTAGCAGGCTTTCCAGTCGCAGGACATACTCAAGATTAACTGAGCTCATATCGGTTCCTTCTTACTGCGTTACTGTTTTTCTGATGGAGTGATAAAACCAACGCGCTGTAAAAAGGTTAGTTGAAAATGAAGGGCTGTGAAGGCAAAAAGGGGAGATAGCAGAGGATTCTGGCGTAAAAATGCGGCATCATCCGGGAAAAACGCGAATGATGCCGGGATGAATTATTCCGTGCCGAGGGTGGCCACCATCACGGCTTTGATGGTGTGCAGACGGTTCTCCGCCTGATCAAACACCACGCTGTGCGCCGATTCAAACACCTCATCGGTCACTTCCATACCGCCGTTCAGGCCATACTCTTGTGCCATCTGTTTGCCGAGCGACGTCTGATCGTCATGGAAAGCGGGCAGGCAGTGCAGGAACTTGACGTTTGGGTTGCCGGTCATCGCCAGCATCGCGCTGTTGACCTGATAAGGGCGCAGCAGGGTGATGCGTTCCTTCCAGGCTTCTTTCGGCTCGCCCATCGACACCCAGACGTCGGTATACAGGAAATCCGCATCTTTCACGCCGGTTGCGATATCCTCGGTCAGGGTAATCTTGCCGCCGTTTTCGGTGGCGAGATGCTGGCAGGTCGCGACCAGTTCAGCGTCCGGCCAGCAGACTGATGGCGCGACAAGGCGTAAATCCAGTCCGCACAGCGCCGCGGCTTCCAGCAGCGAGTTCCCCATATTGTTGCGGGTATCCCCCAGATAGGCGAGACGCATCCCTTTCAGCGGCTGATCGGGCAAGTGTTCCTGCATGGTCAGCAGGTCAGCCAGAAGCTGCGTCGGGTGGAATTCGTTGGTTAAGCCATTCCACACCGGTACACCGGCGAATTCCGCCAGCGTTTCAACGTTATCCTGCCCAAAACCGCGATACTGAATACCGTCGTACATTCTGCCAAGTACGCGGGCGGTATCTTTCATCGACTCCTTATGGCCGATCTGGCTGCCGCTCGGGCCGAGATAAGTGACTTTCGCCCCCTGATCGTATGCGGCAACTTCGAAAGAGCATCGTGTGCGGGTTGAGTCTTTTTCGAAGATGAGCGCGATGTTTTTGCCTTGCAGGCGGGCTTTTTCGGTGCCGTTTTTCTTTGCTGCTTTGAGTTCAGCGGAGAGTTTCAGCAGGGACGAAATCTCTGACGGGGTAAAATCCAGTAACCTGAGAAAATGACGTTTACTCAACAAACTCATGATGTCGCTCCATAGCGCGTAAGCATTTCGGATTGAATTAAAATTCAATTTATCTGGATGAATATGCAATTACAACCCTGAAGTAAAAACTTTGTCGTTGTTTATAGTGGAGGCTGGCCCTGCGGTGTGTGAAAATAGACTACAAACGTCACATTGATTGAGGACAGAGAAATGGCAAACCGTGAATTGCTGGAAGAACAACGTGAAGAAACTCGCTTAATCATCGAAGAACTGCTGGATGATGGCAGTGATCCTGACGCGCTTTACACCATCGAACACCACTTATCTTCAGAGAAGTTTGAAGTGCTGGAGAAAGCGGTCGTTGAAGCGTTCAAACTGGGTTATGAAGTTTCCGACCCGGAAGAGCTGGAAGCGGAAGACGGTACTGTCATGATGTGCTGCGACGTGATCAGCGAAGTTGCGCTGAATGCAGAACTGATCGACACCCAGGTTGAGCAACTGATGAATCTGGCTGAAACCAACGGCGTAAACTACGACGGCTGGGGTACTTACTTCGAAGGCGATGACGACGAAGAGGGTGAAGAAGGCGAAGATGAAGATTTCATCGATGAAGATGATGACGGTAAACGTCATTGATTGAGTCGGGCTTCTGAATTTCGATTCATGAAGAAAGAAAAGGCTGCCGGAGACGGTGGCCTTTTTTGTTTGTGCATGACAGTCCCCTTTGTGACTCCCTTCGCATTAAGCAAATTTCATAAACCCTAAGTGAAATATGGTTAAATTCAATACAACGGCTAAAAGCTAACATACCAATTCTGAAAGTTATTCTACCTCATGGTATGGAGTCAGATTATGGCAGCCGTAAAGAAATTGTCTGTTATAGAAAAACTCGGTTTTGGTATGGGAGATGCCGCGTGCGGGATCGTTTATTCCTCCGTCACGATGTTTCTGACGTACTTTTATACGGATATCTACGGTCTCTCCGCCGCAGCTGTCGGGGTGATGTTTCTGGTTACACGCATTCTCGATGCTGTCAGCGATCCGCTCACCGGGATTGTCGCCGACCGCGTAAAAACACGTTGGGGGCATTTTCGTCCGTGGCTGATTTGGTTTGCGATCCCTTACGCGGTATTGGCGGTCATGACCTTCACCACGCCGGATTTCGGGCATTCGGGCAAACTACTTTACGCCTACATTACGTATTCACTGCTGATGCTGTGCTACACGTTTATCAATATTCCTTACTGCGCGCTGGGCGGTGTGATCACCTCGGATGATAAAGACCGGCTCTCCGCGCAATCCTACCGTTTTACGATTTCCTCTCTGGCCGGTTTGCTGGTTTCCGTCGGGACATTGTGGCTGGTGGATTATTTTGGGAAAGAGGATTTGCAGGCTGGATATCAGGCAACAATGGCGGTGATGGGCGTCATCGCCATTTGTATGTTGGTGTTTTGTTTTTGCTTCACCAAAGAACGCATCACCGCTGAGGATACTCGACATGTCTCGGTGCGTAGTGATTTAAAGAATCTGCTGTCGAATGACCAGTGGCGGATTGTTGCCATCATCACCTTTTTCTCCAGCATGGCGGGCGTCATGCGCAGTTCGGCGACGCTGTATTACGCGACCTATCTGATGCTGGATAAAGGACAAAGTCTGGTGAGTGGTACGGCGATGAAAAGCACGTTTATTACCACCAGCGTGGTCGGTACGATATTCGGGGCGATGGCGGCGGGGTATTTTGCCAGGCGCTTTAGTACGCTGACGATGTTTAAAAATATCAATCTGCTGCTGGTTCTGGCGGGTGTCGTGATGTTCTTTGTGCCGCCGAAATTCTTGCCGGTTATTTTTCCGCTGTATTTCATTATTGGTTTTTTACACCAGATGTATCAGCCGTTTAAATGGAACATGATGGCAAATGCAGCGGATTACGGAGAATGGAAAACCGGACGGCGGATCACCGGATTATCCTTCTCCGGTAACTTATTCGCCTTAAAACTCGGCATGGCGTTTGCCGGTGCGTTGGTCGGATTTTCTCTCGGTTGGTTTGGTTACCATGCAGGCGCAGAAACCCAAACCGCGCTAGCCACTACCGGTATTATTGGTCTGCTGACTGTCGGCCCCTCAATTTCTTATCTGATCCTCTATTTCCTCGCCCGTTTCTACAAACTCGATGATGCCACGATGAAAAATATCCAACACGATCTGGCGAAACGAAGCGTGGAGATTGCCCGCGAACAGGAAAACGAAGCCGGTCATATGGCCCCTGTGATGGCCGTTAAATAATGGAGAACCTCGGTATGGCGATAGCAATCCAACATGATGGGATCGCAGATTCAGACGACGGACGCTACCAGAATCCGATCCTGCATGCTGACTATTCTGATCCGGATATTGTCTGCGTGGGCGATGATATTTATATGGTCGCCTCAAGCTTTAACCATATTCCAGGCCTGCCGGTTTTGCATTCAACGGATCTGGTTAACTGGACTCTCGTCAATCACGTCGTGCCACGGATTAATTATCCGGCTTACGACAGCGTACAGCCCGGAAAAGGGATCTGGGCACCCAGCATTCGTTATCACAACGGGCTGTTCTGGGTGTTTTATAGCATGCCGGATGAAGGCATTTTTATGTCTTACGCCGAAGATCCGCTGAAAGCCTGGAGTGAGCCACATTGCATTAAAGCGGTAAAAGGCTGGATCGACCCCTGTCCGTTCTGGGATGACGACGGGCGGGCGTGGCTGGTGCATGCGTTTGCTCACAGTCGGTCCGGTATCAAGCATCAGTTACAGCTGTGCGAATTGTCCCCCGATGCGACATCATTGCTCGATCAAGGCCAGATCATTTTTGATGGTACGGTCTCTCACCCGACAATCGAAGGGCCAAAGGTGTATCAGCGTCACGGTTGGTATTACATTTTTGCGCCCGCCGGAGGTGTTGAGAGCGGCTGGCAGACGGTACTTCGCTCCCGTGAGATAACCGGTCCGTTCGAGAGCCGCGACGTTTTACATCAGGGGACATCCAAAGTAAATGGCCCGCACCAGGGCGGTTGGGTGGAATTGAAAAATGGCGAGTGCTGGTTTGTGCATTTTCAGGATGCGGCACACGCTGGCCGTATTGTGCATCTGCAACCGATGCGCTGGAATCAGGATGACTGGCCGGAAATTGGCGAACAAGTGGATGCCCAAGGACTCGGACAGCCGGTATCGGTTTATGCAAAACCTGCTGGTTGTTCATCTGGTTGGCCCTGCGCTCCACAAACGTCTGACGACTTTGCCGAAGGCCGCTTCGGGCTGCAATGGCAATGGCAGGCGAACCCGCAAAGTCACTGGGTGAAACCGTCTGCGGCTGGACTGAGGCTGGCGTGTTTACCCTCCGGGCCGCGAGCGTTGTACGACACGCCGCAACTGTTGCTTCAAAAGTTCTCTGCGCCACAATTTACCGTCACCACACGCATTACCCCTCACTTTAGCCACGACGGTGAGCAGAGCGGGTTGATCGTCTATGGCGAAAGGTATGGCGCGGTATCCGTGTGTCAGCAGCAGGGCGAAAACAGGTTGGTGTTTGATTTCGGATGGATGAGCGATAAAGGCGAACTGAGCCAGCGAAGAACTGTGCTGGCAGCTTTGCGGCACGGGCATGCGGTGTTTATCAGGGTGAACGTCTTATCGCATGGCGTCTGCTGTTTCTCCTTCAAACAGGATGAGGCAGAAGACTGGAAAACCGTTGAACCTCAATTTGCCGCGTCAGCCGGAAAATGGGTCGGCGCGAAAATCGGTATTTATTCTGTCTCGTCGGCGGTGAACGCTGAAGCGGGATACGGCGAATTTGCGTATTTCGAGATGAAGGCGGAATAATTCCAAACAAAGCCAGCCCGTGCAGGGCTGGCTGTCATTTTCTTAAAGTACTTCGCCGTTGCTGCCAATCACTTTCTGATACCAGCCGAAGCTCTCTTTTTTGGAGCGCGCCATGGTGCCGGTGCCGTCGTCGTTTTTGTCGACGTGGATGAAGCCGTAGCGTTTGCTGTACTGGCCGGTGGTGAAGGACACGCAGTCGATGCAACCCCAGGGGGTGTAGCCCATCAGCTCGACGCCGTCTTCCAGCACGGCCTTCTTCATTTGCTCAATGTGAGCTTTCAGATAAGCGATGCGGTAATCATCGTGAACCATACCGTCGTCAGCCACTTTGTCGATCGCGCCAAAACCATTTTCGACGATGAACAGTGGTTTCTGATAACGCTCATACAGAATATTCAGCGTATAGCGCAGGCCAACCGGGTCAATCTGCCAACCCCAGTCGGAGGCTTTGACGTGCGGGTTAGGTACGCTGCCCGCGAAGCCGGACAAGCCGTTATCATCACTCGGGTTGTGCGCCGAAATCGCGTTGCTCATGTAATAGCTCAGGCCGATGTAATCAGCGCAACCCTCGCGCAGCGCCTGCAAATCGCCGTCTTCCATTTTGATGTTAAAGCCACGACGTTCCCACTCTTTCAGCGCATACGCCGGGTAGTAGCCGCGCATGTGGACGTCGCTGAACAGGAAGCGCTCGTGCATCGCTTCGACGGAATACATCACGTCGTCCGGATGGCAGGAGAACGGATACAGCGGCACCATGGCGATCATGCAGCCGATCTGGAAATCAGGGTTGATCTCGTGGCCGAGTTTGACCACTTTGGCGCTGGCCACGAACTGGTGATGCAGCACCTGATACATGGTTTCTTCAGGGTTTTCCTGCTCGGTGAAGACCACGCCGGAACAGCAATAACCGAACAACGGATACTGCCAGTTACGCTGGTTGTTGATCTCGTTGAAGGTCATCCAGTATTTAACTTTGCCTTTGTAGCGCTCCATCACCACCTGACTAAAGCGCACAAAGAAATCCACCACCTGACGGTTTTTCCAGCCGCCATACTCTTTCACCAGATGCCACGGCATTTCGAAGTGGGAGAGGGTGATGACCGGCTGGATGTTGTGTTTGAGCAGCTCATCAAACATATCGTCGTAGAATTGCAGACCGGCTTCGTTCGGCTGTAATTCGTCACCGTTCGGGAAGATGCGCGTCCAGGCAATCGACGTGCGGAAGCATTTGAAGCCCATTTCGGCGAACAGTGCGATGTCTTCTTTGTAATGGGAATAGAAATCCACGGCTTCATGATTCGGATAGCTGTAGCCTTCGAGCACGCCGTCGGTCATTACGCGGTCAACGCCGTGCGCGCCGCCGGAAAGCACGTCACAAATGCTGACGCCTTTACCGCCTTTATTCCAGCCGCCTTCAACCTGATGCGCCGCAACCGCGCCGCCCCATAAAAACTCTTTTGGTAACTGATGGCTCATTTCGTTCTCCCTTAATGTTTGATGCGGGCGGAGACCTCCGCCCTTTACACGGGTATTTCAGATTTAATTCATTTCTGCCTGCGTGGCACGTCTAGCTTCTGCCTGAACCTTTTTGGTGGCGACGACGTCTGGCTCATCTTTGAAGCCAACCAGCCAGGTGAACAGAGCACCGAGGACAAAGGCGACGCTTATCGACAGCAGGAAGCCAAGGAACTGTGGCATGTGGCCTTCTTTGAAGAAGACCGGCAGCACGGCGATGCCGGGCAGGCAGTAGCTCCAGGACACGGCATTGAAGGAGCCGGCTATCGCGCCGCCGATGCCGCCCGCGACGCAACTGCACAAGAAGGGTTTTTTCAGACGCAGCGCGACGCCGTAAATGGCTGGTTCGGTGATGCCGAACAACCCGGTGACGCCAGCGGAAAGAGAAATGCCTTTCATCTCGCGGCTGCGGGTTTTCAGGTAAACGCCAAACATGCTGCCGGTCATCGCGAAGACGGCGGAAGCCTGCAGGCCGGTAAAGGTGTCGTAGCCCAGCGTTGCGTAGTTGCCGACAGTGACCGGCGTAATGCCCCAGTGGACGCCCAGTGTAACCAGCGGTTGCCAGAATGCACCGACGAAGAATCCGGCCACGGTCGGGCTGAGGTGGTAAAGATAGTTATAAACGCCACCAATCGCGCCGCCAATAAGATTGCCTACCGGCCCGAAGACCAGCAACGTCATCGGTACCATAATGGCGATACAAAACATCGGGGTAAACAGGTTACGGATAACGATCGGCAGCACTTTATTGAAGAAACGTTCAATGTATGACATCGCCCAGACCATCAGAATGACAGGGATCACCGAGGCGGTGTAACTGAGGTATTTCACCGGTATGCCAAGAAAATCGAGCGTTGGCGCGGCGATGGGAATACCAACCACGTCCGTCAGGATGCGGGCGATTTCCGGGTTATTCACCGCTTCACGCATTAATTGCTGCATGGCCGGATCGGCTGAGTTGATGGACGTAATCTTAAACGCCGTCAGCATGTTCATGTAATCCGGGCTTATCAGCGCACAGGCGGTAATCACTGCGGTGAACGGATTGACGTTGAATTTTTTCGCCGCGGTGAAAGCGATCATGACCGGCAGGAAGGTAAACGCCGTCCATGAAACAAAGTTAAGAATACGGTAGGTGCCGCTGTTGGCGTCCATGATGCCGACCGCAGCGAGGAAAGAGATAATCCCCTGTAAAATACCGCAGGCGGCGAGTTGATAAAGGAATGGCGTGAAAATGCTGGAGATGACGTCCATGACGCGGCTGACAATGCCGACGTTCGGCGCAGAAACCGGCGCGTTTTCATCTATGTGAATAAGCTTCAGCACCTGTTTGTAGGCATCGCTGACGTGGTTGCCGATCACCACCTGCATCTGGCCTCCGGCCTCGATAACAGTAATCACGCCTTTTACGCGTTTTAATTCTTCTTTCTCGACGGCGCTATTATCTTTCAGAACAAAGCGTAAGCGTGTGGCGCAATGTGTGATGCTAATCACATTATTTTCTCCGCCGATATATTTAACAATATCCTGAGCTGTCTGAGCGTAATCAATAGCCATTATTTATTATTCTCCTGCCGGGGTGTACAGAGATGATGTTTTATTTTTTTAATTGCTGGCAGGAGTGTAGCAAAAGAAAGGATGATGTCACGATATAACAAAAAACAGGGTTAGGAATATGTCACAAGTTTAAAACACCTTGTTTTTTCATTGCGCTGCGTCACGTTTTATTAAAGGTAATTTCTTGCCGATGGTCTCGATAATATAAAGTACCGGGATCTGCGTGGTAATATTATATTGACCTTCAAGCACGATTTGCGGCATATGATAAGAGATGTTCAGATCGGCCATCCGCGCCAGCGTTGAGTTCTCGCTGTTGGTCAGGCTGATAATCTTGCAGTTATGCTGGCTGAACTGGGTGGCAAAACGCAGGACTTCTTCTGTTTCACCGGAGACTGAAAGAATAATAGCGATAGCGTCTTTATACATATCGCTGTTGATCGGAAAATAAGGGTCATCAATAAAGGTGCTGAATTTACCGACATTCGAGAAAAAACGTGCGCTGTATTTACCCAGTGAGCCGGATGTTCCCACGCCGACAAATATAATGCGCTGTGCATTAGCAATTTGTATCGCGGCCTGATCTAATAATTCATCAAATTCACTGTTATTAATACTTTTGAAATAACTGATTATTTCGCTGATGCCGAATGACACAGGCGGTTTTTCTTCATGTTCTAAAAACAGTTTAAAACGGATGCGAAATTCCGAGTAGCCGTCGCAATCCATTTTTTTACAGAACCGTAGCACCGTGGTGGTGGACACTCCAGAGGCGTCCGCCAGTTCACGGATAGTCATGTACATCACTTTGTCGCCATTTTTGACGATGTAGTTATAAACCGTCAGTTCCAGTTCGTTTAACGCGGAAATGGCTTTGTGAGTGAACATGTTGCTGCCTGTCAGATAATGGAAAGCGAAAACGCAGTTACAGGTATTTTATCATCGTCACTTCGCAATCGACATGACCTGTATTCCCCATTGCGCCATCAATGTGCTGGAAACCGAGACGCTCGTACAGCGCGATAGCCTGGGTCAGACTGGCAGTGGTTTCCAGGTAGCAGCGGGCAAACCCCTGCTGGCGTGCATGGTCAATGGCCTGAAGCGCCAGACGTTTCGCCAGTCCCTGACCGCGCAGCGAAGGCATGAAGTACATCTTCTGCAACTCGCACAAATCGTCCTCAGCGCCTGACAGCGGGGCCATACCGCCACCACCGGCGACAACGCCGTCCAGCTCCACCACCCAGTAAGCACAGCGCGGCTGGCTGTAGCTTTCGTACAAATGGTCCAGGTTTGGGTCAGCCACGGTATAACCTTTATCTGCCGTGAGGCCAAATTCGGCGGACACGTGACGGATCACACTGGCGATCGCAGCATTATCTTCAGGGCGGATCGGGCGCACCAGGACGCTGACAGGGAGGGAGGTCGTCATGTTACTCACTCAATTTCCACTATAGGCAATCAAACAGACCGTTTTAATACCATTTTAGGGCGTGCAGATGCAACGCTGCCGTCCCCTCATCGTTCTAATACTTATCCCAAATGAGAATTTTTTTCATCTGAATTGTAAAGATTTTATTGCTTGATTGTATACGTGCGTGATTAAATATTCAGCGTTACACCAAGCACTACGCCTCTTTCTTCATTATAAGAGAGACGGTTTCTCATTCCTTTCAGGACGAAAGATAAAAATGTCTGATAATAATCAACACAACGATAGCCTGCATCAGGTTCGTTTTCATGGTAAGGGCGGGGAATATTTCGCAATCTGGCTGGTGAATGCTTTACTGACCATCGTCACTTTGGGGATTTATTCTGCGTGGGCGACAGTACGCCGTCGTCGTTATTTTCTGGGTAATACTGAAATAAATGGTGATCGCTTTGATTATCACGCCAGGCCAATTCAAATATTGAAAGGGCGTTTATTGGTGATCGCCGGTATTATTGTATTCTATATTTTAGCAGCGTTAATGCCGAAGCTGGCGTTGCTGTTCGTACTGGCATTTTTTGCTTTGCTGCCGTGGGTGATTGTCCGCAGTTGGCGTTACAATGCGATTATGACCAGTTACCGTGGCGTGCGTTTTAACTATCACTGCAAAGTGGGCCGTGCTTACTGGACCATGTACCTGTGCCCGATCCTGCTGATGCTGGCGCTGTATATTCCCATTATGTTTGTGGTATTGATCGCCGTTCAAAGTGCCAGTATCAGCGCGATATTGCTGAGCATGGTGTTGGTGGCTGTGGCATTAGTGCCGGGTGTTGCTGCGGTGCAGGGTATTATCAGCGCAATGACACATGATTTATACGTCAATAATATGTTCTTCGGAAAGACGGCGTTTCGCGCCGAATTGAAGAAGGCGGCCTTTATTAAATACAGCCTGCTGGGCATTTTATTATTCCTGCCGTTCCTGATTTTTGCCTTCTGGCTGATGGGCTCGTTCTTCACGACGATATACCAGATGGTCTTAATGGGCGGCATGTCTGATGAAATGGCCGCCGCGATGCTGATGAGCAATATGTTCGATTTCTTCTTTGCCATCGTCATTCTTCTGGTCGGTTCGCTGGTGGTTGCCAGCTACCAGGTGGTCGCGGTTCGCAATTACGTGTTTAACCAGACACGTATCGGCGACGGTGTAAAACTGCATTCCTCCATGAAAACGCTGTCCTATCTGGGGCTGCTGTTCACCAACGCGCTGATCGTGGTGTTCTCACTGGGTCTGGCAACGCCGGTGGCCCATGTGCGTTCTGCGCGTTACGTGGCCGCATCAACGGCTGTTTCTGGCGACCTGTCGTTGCTGGACGTTCAGGCGCACGGCGACTCTGCCAATACGGCTGTTGCGGAAGAAGTGGCGCAGGCATTTGATCTTGGTGTCGGTCTGTAACACATGAATATTGAAGGCTTTTATCAGCCTCCGGGACGGGCAGCGCGTGAGGCTGCCCGCCTTTTTCTGGAAAACGGGCAGTTTGTGACGCTGGATACGCCTGAATCACAAACCCGCTTTACCCTCAGTGAGATTGACGTTTCTGATGCGCTGGGCACCATTCCCTTGTTTCTTACGTTCCCCGACGGAAGCCGTTTTGTTCCCGCTGATGATGCAGCGTTTCGCCACTGGTTACTCAAACATCGCAAGCCGGGCTGGGTCTATCGTATGGAAAGCCATAAACGTGGCGTTGTCCTTACGCTGCTGGCGACCTGTCTGCTGATCGTTTTCTACGTCTATGGATTACTGCCGTGGGCCAGCAATGCGATTGCGCTGCGCATTCCGACCACGATTGAGCAAAACCTCGGTCGTCATACGATGACGCTTCTCCGGGCCAGTGATTTTCAGGATTCAGCGTTACCGCCAGATCGGCAGAAAGCGCTTCAGGTTCTGTTCAGCCAGGTAACGCCGCCGTCGTTGCGCAATGACCGGACACCAGTCAGCCTGAAACTGATGAATATTCCCGATGTGGCCAATGCGTTTATGCTGTCTGACGGCACGCTGGTCCTCAGCGACAATCTGGTCGCCCTCAGCCCCGGCGATGACGCGCTGGCGGCGGTGATGCTGCATGAGATAGGTCATCACGTTTACCGTCATCCGATGCGCATGCTGGTGCGTTCTTCGCTGGTTTCGCTGACGCTGTTGTGGATGACCGGTGATGTCAGCGGTATCGGCGATACTTTGCTGCAAACCGCGTCTCTTGCCAATGAGTTGCAGTTCTCACGCGGTATGGAACGCGATGCGGATGACTGGGCGATTGCGGAAATGAAGCGGGAAGGGCGTTCACTTGAGCAGATGGCGCAAATGTATTCGCTGCTCGTAGCAAAATCGCAGAAAGAAGAAATCAGTGACAGCAGCCTGCCTGACTGGCTGAGTACGCACCCGGCGATGCAGTCGCGGGTGGAACATATTCGGGATGCCGCAAGGCAATAGCAGGTTTTAAATCACTGAATCTGATGCATAAAAAAGGCCGCTTGCGCGGCCTTCGTCATTTCAGGCATTCATCAACATTACAGCGCAGCGATAGTCGCTTTCTGTTCTGCAATTTTGATTTTGGCTTCGCCACAGGCTGCCAGACGGTCACGTTCTTTCGCGACAACGGCTTCTGGCGCACGCGCCACAAAACCTTCGTTAGACAGTTTGCCTTCGATAGAGGCAATCTCACCGTCTAGTTTCGCCATCTCTTTGTCCAGCCGCGCCAGTTCGGCGTCTTTATCAATCAGACCGGCCATTGGGATCAGCAGCTCAGCGCCTTCCACCAGTTTGGTGACGGACACTGGGCCTTTGTCGCCAGCAGACAGAATGGTGATGGATTCCAGACGCGCCAGAGACTGAATGAAGCTCAGGTTCTGTTCCACACGACGCTGTGCATCAGCACTTGCACCGCGCAGCAGCAGTTCCAGCGGCTTGGCCGGAGACAGGTTCATCTCGGCACGCACGTTACGGATAGCGATGATCGCCTGCTTGATCCACTCGAGATCGGCCAGCGCCAGTTCGTCTGCTTTCGCCGCGTCAAACTCAGGGAAAGGTTGCAGCATGATGGTCTCAGCCGTGATGCCTTTCAGTGATTTCACGCGCTGCCAGATGGTTTCTGTGATGAACGGAATGATCGGGTGCGCAAGACGCAGCAGACCTTCCAGCACTTCCACCAGCGTATGACGGGTGCCGCGCAGTTGTGCTTCGCTGCCGCCGTTCATGACCGGTTTGGTGAGTTCCAGATACCAGTCGCAGAACTGGTTCCATGTGAATTCATACAGAATGCTGGCGGCCAGATCGAAGCGGTAAGTATCCATCGCGTCGCGGTAGGCTTTCACTGTACGGTTATATTCCGCGAGGATCCAGCGGTCAGCCAGTGACAGCTCGAGTTCGCCGCCGTTCAGACCACAATCCTGATCTTCTGTGTTCATCAGCACAAAGCGGCTGGCGTTCCAGAGTTTGTTACAGAAGTTGCGGTAACCCTCAAGGCGCTTCATGTCCCAGTTGATGTCACGGCCTGTAGAAGCCAGCGCCGCCAGCGTGAAGCGCAGGGCGTCAGTGCCGTGCGGTTCGATGCCGTTCGGGAACTGCTTCTCGGTGCGCTTGCGGATTTTCTCAGCCAGCTGCGGCTGCATCATGTTGCCGGTACGTTTTTCCAGCAGGTCTTCCAGCGAGATACCGTCGATCATATCCAGCGGATCGATGACGTTACCTTTCGACTTGGACATTTTCTGCCCTTCGTCATCGCGGATAAGCCCGGTCATGTAAACGGTGTTAAACGGCACCTGCGGTTTACCGTTTTCGTCTTTCACGAAGTGCATGGTCATCATGATCATGCGCGCGATCCAGAAGAAGATGATGTCGAAGCCGCTGACTACTACGCTTGAAGGGTGGAAGGCTTTGAGATCAGGCGTCTGTTCTGGCCAGCCCAGCGTGGAGAACGTCCACAGACCGGAAGAGAACCAGGTATCGAGCACGTCTTCATCTTGTGTCAGCACCACGTCTGCACCCAGATTGTTTTCGCTGCGTACTTCCGCTTCATCACGGCCAACGAACACGTTGCCTTCGGCGTCATACCACGCCGGAATACGGTGTCCCCACCACAGCTGACGGGAAATACACCAGTCCTGAATGTCACGCATCCAACTGAAGTACATGTTCTCGTACTGTTTTGGTACGAACTGAATTTCGCCCGTTTCTACGGCTTCCACCGCAACTTTCGCCAGCGGCGCCGTACGCACGTACCACTGGTCGGTCAGCATTGGCTCGATCACCACGCCGCCACGGTCGCCATAAGGCACGGTCAAATCGTGAGGTTTGATCTCTTCGAGCAGGCCGGCTTCTTCAAACGCCGCCACCACGGCTTTACGCGCTGCAAAGCGCTCAAGGCCACGGAACTGCTCTGGAATGTCGTTGCTGCACGCGTCGCTTTCTTCACCGTTGGTGTCGAACACCTCAGCGGTCTGACGGATATCGCCGTCGAACGTCAGGATATTGATCATCGGCAGGCCGTGACGTTTACCGACTTCATAGTCGTTAAAGTCGTGCGCCGGGGTGATCTTCACACAGCCGGTGCCTTTTTCCATGTCGGCGTGTTCATCACCCAGAATTGGAATGCGACGACCAACCAGCGGCAGAATGATCTCTTTGCCGATCAGGTCTTTGTAACGCGGATCTTCCGGGTTCACTGCCACGCCGGTATCACCGAGTACGGTTTCCGGACGGGTGGTGGCGACCACCAGATAATCTTTACCTTCAGCCGTTTTCGCGCCGTCAGCCAGCGGATAACGCAGATGCCACATGGATCCTTTGGACTCGCGGTTTTCGACTTCGAGGTCAGAAATCGCGGTGCGCAGTTTCGGATCCCAGTTCACCAGACGTTTGCCACGGTAAATCAGGTCTTCTTTGTACAGACGGACAAATACTTCGCGTACGGCGTTGGACAAGCCTTCGTCCATGGTGAAGCGCTCGCGCTCCCAGTCCACGGAGTCGCCGAGACGGCGCATCTGGCGGGTGATGGTGCCGCCAGACTCTGCTTTCCAGTCCCAGATTTTGTCGATGAATGCTTCACGGCCGTAGTCGTGGCGGGTTTTGCCTTCCTCAGCAGCGATCTTACGCTCAACCACCATTTGCGTTGCGATACCCGCATGGTCAGTCCCCGCCTGCCACAGGGTGTTTTTACCCTGCATGCGCTGATAGCGGATCATGGCGTCCATGATGGTTTGCTGGAAAGCATGACCCATGTGCAAGCTGCCGGTTACGTTCGGCGGCGGGATCATGATGGCAAAGCTTTCTTTACTGGTATCACCATGTGGCTTGAAATAGCCCTGTTGTTCCCAGTGCTCGTAAAGCGGCTGCTCGATGTCTTGCGGGTTATATGTCTTATCCATTTCGCTTCGTATTTTCGTCGGTCGATGTGGTGACTGAGGGCGGCGTGGCCGTCGTCAAAGAGAAACCCACGCTGCGATAGGCTTTGTAGCGTTCGCGCGCAAGTTGTTTAAGGGAATCTTCGTAAGGAACGAAGTCTACCACTTCATGGAAAGCAGTAGCAAAATCTGCAAACTCAGGTAAAAGGCTGATCAGCAGGTCGCGCGGCGCATTGCCCCGCTTGCCCGGCCAGCAGAGCTCCACCGGTGCGCCAAAACGCGGGCCTTCCCCCGCCAGATTGTGCGGCACGAAGTGGGTCGGATCGCGCTTCCAGAGTGCTTCATCCAGACGCTCGGCCTGTGCCTGACTTTCACAAGCCAGCAGGACACGTTTGCCCATCCGGTAACGTTCAGCGGCGACCTGACAGGCCAGCGCTTCGTGCGAGCTGAGCTCGCCACTGGCATCCGGCGCATCGAGAAGAAAGAAGGTTGCCTGTTTCATGATGAGTTCACTGTGCTGCTGAGAAAAAACAGGGGCGCAACTGGGTGCGCCCGCCTGTGAAGGGTTTGGCGAACCAAACCCTGATTGTCAAAATTATACCTTATTTGACGGGTGAATCAGATCATTCATCACCGTCAAGACCGGCACGGTTCAGCAGGAACTGTGCGAGCAGGGCGACAGGACGACCGGTTGCGCCTTTATTTTTACCTGAACGCCACGCCGTACCGGCGATGTCCAGATGCGCCCAGCTGTATTTACGGGTGAAGCGCGACAGGAAGCAACCGGCGGTGATAGCACCACCCGCACGGCCACCGATGTTCGCCATATCCGCAAAGTTGGAATCCAGCTGTTCCTGATACTCATCAGCCAGCGGCAGACGCCATGCGCGGTCACCCGCCTGTTCAGATGCGCCGATAAGCTCATGCGCCAGCGGATTGTGGTTCGACAGCAAACCGGTGATGTGATGGCCAAGGGCGATCACACAGGCACCGGTCAGCGTGGCGACGTCAATCACCAGCTCAGGATCGAAACGTTCAACGTAAGTCAGCGCATCGCACAGTACCAGACGGCCTTCGGCATCAGTATTGAGCACCTCGACGGTCTGGCCGGACATTGACGTCAGCACATCGCCCGGACGGAACGCCTGACCGCCAGGCATGTTTTCACAGCCTGCCAGCACGCCCACGACGTTGAGTGGCAGATTCAGTTCGGCAACCACGCGCATTGCGCCATAGACCGCTGCTGCGCCGCACATGTCGTACTTCATTTCATCCATGTCAGCCGCAGGCTTGATGGAAATACCGCCGGAATCGAAGGTCAGGCCTTTACCGACGAGCACGATAGGCTTAGCGTCCGGATTCGGATTGCCCTTATATTCCATCACCGACATCAGCGATTCGTTTTTCGAACCCTGACCAACGGCCAGATAGGCATTCATCCCCAGCTCTTTCATCTGCTGTTCGCCGATGACGCGCGTGGTGATGTTGGTGCTGAACGCGTCGGCAAGCTGACGCGCCTGCGATGCCAGATAAGCGGCATTACAGATGTTAGGTGGCATGTTGCCGAGGTCTTTCGCCGCTTTGATACCGGCAGACACCGCCAGACCGTGCTGGATGGCGCGCTCACCGCTGGTCAGTTCACGGCGCGTGGGCACGTTGAAGACCATTTTACGCAGCGGACGGCGCGGTTCGACTTTGTTGCTTTTCAGCTGGTCGAAGGTATAAAGCGATTCTTTGGAGGTTTCGACCGCCTGACGCACTTTCCAATAAGTATTACGCCCTTTTACATGCAGCTCTGTGAGGAAGCAAACGGCCTCCATAGAACCGGTGTCGTTGAGGGTGTTGATCGTTTTCTGGATAACTTGTTTGTACTGGCGCTCATCCAGTTCGCGTTCTTTGCCACAGCCAATCAGCAAAATGCGTTCTGAAAGAATATTCGGTACATGATGCAGCAACAGGGTCTGGCCCACTTTGCCTTCAAGTTCGCCACGGCGAAGCAGGGCGCTGATGTAGCCATCACTGATTTTATCGAGTTGTTCGGCAATCGGTGACAGACGGCGAGGTTCGAAAACGCCGACTACAATACAGGCACTGCGTTGTTTTTCCGGGCTACCGCTTTTTACGCTGAACTCCATGCACTCTCCTGAATCTTAAAGACAAGGGCGGGAGGTACGGCTAGAATGGGTCGCCGGAGACACTCTCCCGTCATTGTGTTAACGACCTGTGTTAACCTTAAACGGCGTTAGTTTTTATTTTGGCGGCTATAAGCATGTTCCTATAGGACACCCCAATTCTCGGTGTTGTAATACTATTTTAGCTGTGAAGGTTGCCATATGATGAGAATAAATGACGGATTAGCGATGAAACTAGCGATTTTCCTTCAAAAAGACAAGTTTTCACAGGCGTATTAAGCGTGATCATCATTAGATATCTGGTTAGGGAAACCTTCAAGAGCCAATTTGCCATTCTCTTCATTCTGCTTCTCATCTTCTTTTGTCAGAAGCTGGTCAGAGTGCTTGGAGCGGCAGTCGATGGCGATATCCCAACAAATTTAGTTCTGTCACTTCTGGGTTTAGGTATTCCGGAAATGGCGCAGCTTATTCTTCCTCTCAGCCTTTTCCTCGGCTTACTGATGACGCTCGGGAAACTGTATACCGACAGTGAAATCACAGTCATGCACGCCTGTGGTCTCGGAAAACGGTCACTGGTCATCGCTGCACTGGTTTTGGCGTTATTTACCTCAGTTTTCGCCGGCATCAACGCTATCTGGCTCAGCCCCTGGTCATCCAAGCATCAGGATGCGGTTCTGGCGGAAGCTAAAGCCAACCCGAGCATGGCGGCGATGGTTGAAGGCCAGTTCCAGCAGGCGCAGAACGGCAATGCCGTGCTGTTCGTCGGCAACGTGAAGGGCAAAGAATTCCATAACGTTTTCCTGGCGCAGCTTCGTCCGAGTGGTAACCAGCGTCCTTCCGTCGTGGTGGCTGATAAAGGCCACATGCTGCAGCGCCCGGACGGTTCTCAGGTTGTCACCCTGGATCAGGGAACCCGCTACGAAGGAACCGCGCTGCTCCGAGACTTCCGTATTACCGATTTCACCGACTATCTCGCCGTGATCGGCCATCAGACCGTGCAGCTTGACCCGAATGAGTCCGATCAGATGACCATGACGCAACTGTGGCACTCCGATGAACCGGAAGCGCGTGCAGAGCTGAACTGGCGCTTAACGCTGATCGTGTCAGTCTTCATCATGGCGCTGTTAGTGGTTCCGCTGAGTGTGGTAAACCCGCGTCAGGGTCGCGTACTGAGTATGTTACCGGCGATTCTGCTTTATCTGATTTTCTTCCTGCTGCAAACCTCGCTGCGCTCTAACGGCGCCAAAGGCAAGCTGGATCCGATGATTTGGATGTGGGGAACGAACCTGGTCTA
Source organism: Rahnella inusitata (assembly GCF_003263515.1). GTDB lineage: Bacteria > Pseudomonadota > Gammaproteobacteria > Enterobacterales > Enterobacteriaceae > Rahnella > Rahnella inusitata. The sequence goes on from NZ_JYDE01000044.1 coordinate 98,215, forward strand.
CTTCGGGCTGGCATTGATTCTGAATGCATGGGATACGTTGCCGGTTCGTAAGTTCCGCGCACGCTTGAGAGGAGCAGCCTGATGTTTGGCGTATTAGACCGGTACATCGGTCGCACTATCTTCAACACCATCATGATGACGCTTTTCATGCTGGTGTCACTCTCTGGCATCATCAAGTTTGTCGACCAGTTGCGTAAAGTCGGGCAGGGCGGATATTCAGCGGCGGGCGCAGGGCTTTACACCTTACTCAGCGTGCCAAAAGATATCGAAATCTTCTTCCCGATGGCGGCACTGCTGGGCGCATTGCTGGGTCTGGGTACGCTGGCAACGCGCAGTGAGCTGGTGGTGATGCAGGCTTCTGGTTTCACCCGTATGCAGATTGCTGCATCGGTGATGAAAACCGCGATCCCGCTGGTGCTGCTGACCATGGCAATTGGTGAGTGGGTAGCACCGCAGGGCGAACAGATGGCGCGTAATTACCGTGCGCAGCAGATGTACGGCGGCTCACTGCTTTCTACTCAGAACGGATTGTGGGCGAAAGACGGTCATGACTTTATCTATATCGAACGCGTGGCGGGCGAGAAAGAGCTGACTGGCGTGAACATCTACCATTTTGATAACGAGAATAAACTTCAGTCTGTGCGTTATGCCTCGTCCGCGACCTTCGATAACGGCGAGTGGAAATTGTCGCAGGTGGATGAATCCGACCTGACCGACAAGCTGCAAATCACCGGTTCCCAGACGCTGACCGGCGTGTGGAAGACTAACCTGACTCCGGACAAGCTGGGCGTCGTGGCGCTCGACCCGGATGCGCTGTCGATAAGCGGCCTCTACAACTACGTGAAATACCTGAAGCAGAGCGGGCAGGAGTCCAAACGTTATCAGCTCAACATGTGGAGCAAAATCTTCTCTCCACTGTCTGTTGCGGTGATGATGCTGATGGCGCTTTCGTTCATCTTCGGCCCGCTGCGCAGTGTACCGATGGGTGTGCGCGTGGTAACAGGGATTTGCTTCGGTTTCCTGTTCTATGTACTTGACCAGATTTTCGGTCCGCTGAGCCTGGTTTACAGCATTCCGCCGATATTAGGCGCGCTGTTGCCAAGCGGATTATTCTTCGTCATCAGCATGTATTTGCTGTTGAAGAAGAAGTAAACCGCCGCGTCAGAGACAAAAAAAGCAGGCTGAGCCTGCTTTTTTTACGTCTGTCTGTTGGCATCTGAACTGTCAGAGTTCGTTATTTCGCACCAGCTCGGCGACCAGATCGTTAACGCCATCGCTCATGTTTTTGAACTTGGTCAGCTCGCTGCGGGTGACCACAACGAACACGCCAATACCGCGCTGCGGTACCATCGCGACGTAGGTAATAAAGCCACCGCCGCCACCGGTTTTCTGGATGATGCGCGGCAGCAACGGGGTGGGCGCCATCGTTACCCATCCCATGCCCAGTGAGTCCGCCATGCCCGGTACGTCCATGCCTTTCAGCGACACTAAATCAGAACGTTTGTAGTACATCTTCTGCGCCATTTCGGCGGTAGTCGTGCGCTGCCCGAGGAACTGACGCATCCAGCGGCCCATGTCGGCTGGCGTGGAATACAGCCCGCCGCTGCCCGCTGCGGCAATAGTGTTGATGCAAGGGCTTGGACGCAGCCCGACCATCAGCCGTGAACACTGGCTGGCGTTAGGCGTCAGTGTGGTATCAGTCATCCCTAGCGGCTGGGTAATCTGTTCGCGTAGCAGCTGCGGATAGGGTTTATTGGCCGCTTTCGATAACGCATCGGAAAGCAGGTCAAACGCCAGATTTGAGTAAGACGCACGGGCACCCGGTGGGACGGTCAGTTTAGCAACGCTCAGCCAGTTCCAGCGATCGCTTTTGGTCGGCCAGGTAAAGACATTACGATGTGCCACGCCGCCCGGCTGCTCACGCGGCAGACCGCTGGTGTGTGTCGCCAGATTCAGCAACGTGATCGGATTGGTGCCGCTGTAACCTGGCACGCGGGCGCCGGCTGGCGCGTATTTACGCAGCGGGTCATTAATACTGACTTTGCCCTGCTGCGCCATTTTGACCAGCACTTCACTGGTGATGAGCTTGGTCAGCGAGGCGATGCGCACCACGGAGTCTTCACGCGGGCGCACATCGGAACCGGGGCGGGTTTCGCCAAAACTGCGGAAAACTTGTTGATTGTTATCCACCACCACCAGCGCCATTCCCATAGCGCCGCTGCCGTAAAAAATGTGTTCTGCATGGTCATCCACGACCTGCGACGCCAGACGCGCATTCTGCTGCGCATAGCTCCATAAAGGCGTACTGGCAAAGGCCAGCGCGAGGAGCGAAAGAGAGATTTTTTTCAACAAGCGGATATCCATCAACAGGCCATTAAGAATTTGTGATTTGTATACTAATGCGAAGTTTGAAAAACGGCATGGGAAAAAAGCGCTCAATCCTAAGATATTTGTCAGCAAAACCCTCTCGCAACGCGCCCAGTGCCTGTTTTTTCAACACTTAAACCGAACAAGGCGGGATAAGTATTGCGTGACCTGCTGGGCTGGGTATAATGCCCACGTTTTCCGCATACTACTTTCTGTGCCGAAGTGGCGAAATCGGTAGACGCAGTTGACTCAAAATCAACCGCCGCAAGGCGTGCCGGTTCGATTCCGGCCTTCGGCACCAACAGTATGTAAATAGACCTCAACTGAGGTCTTTTTTTATGTCTAAAATCCAGTCCCCGCAAGGCTCCTCTCGCTTTTTCAGTCAACATAAGTCAACCTGATTCAATCTACATCAACTTACTGATGCGGGTACAAATGCGGGTATATCCCGGTTCGATAATGTTTGTACCCACACAGACCCTTGAAAGGATACTCAACATGGCTCTGAGTGATGTGAAGGTTCGTACGGCCAAGCCTGAAGCAAAAGCTTATAAACTTACTGATGGCGACGGCATGGTTTTGCTGGTTCACCCGAACGGTTCTAAATATTGGCGACTGCGTTATCGCTTCGGCGGTAAAGAGAAGATGCTGGCGTTGGGGAAATACCCTGAAGTGTCATTGGCTGATGCCAGGGTACGACGTGAAGAAGCCCGCAAGCATTTAGCTAATGGTGTCGATCCCAGTGAGAATAAGAAAGCCGTTAAGGTAGAACAAGAGCAGGAAGTGATAACTTTTGAAGTGGTAGCCAGAGACTGGCACGCAAGTAATCAGAAGTGGTCTGAGGCGCACAGTGCACGAGTTCTGAAGAGCCTGGAGGATAACCTCTTTGCTGCGATTGGTTCGAGAAATATCGCTGAGCTAAAAACAAGAGATTTACTCACGCCCATTAAAGCCGTAGAGATGTCTGGACGTCTTGAAGTGGCGGCCCGTCTACAACAACGAACAACAGCAATTATGCGATTTGCCGTGCAGAGCGGTTTAATCGACTATAACCCCGCACAAGAGATCGCTGGAGCCGTTGCCACAGCTAAACGACAGCATGGTGCTGCGCTAGAACTTAATCGCATTCCTGAACTACTTCACCGTATCGACACATATACCGGCAGACCACTAACACGCTTAGCTGTCGAGCTGACGTTGTTAGTCTTCATTCGATCTAGCGAGTTACGTTTTGCTCGCTGGTCAGAAGTAGATTTTGAAACTGCAATGTGTACGATTCCGGGAGAGCGTGAGCCTTTGGAAGGTGTGAAGCATTCACATCGAGGATCGAAAATGCGTACTCCTCATCTTGTTCCTTTATCCCGCCAGGCTGTGACCATTCTGGAAAAGATCAAAAGCATGAGTGGAAACCGAGAGCTGATTTTCGTTGGTGATCACGATCCGCGTAAGCCGATGAGTGAGAATACGGTGAATAAGGCTCTGCGAGTGATGGGATACGATACGAAGGTTGAGGTTTGCGGGCATGGTTTCAGGACAATGGCTTGTAGTTCGTTGATTGAGTCGGGTTTGTGGTCGAAGGATGCTGTAGAGAGGCAGATGAGTCACCAGGAACGTAACTCGGTGCGCGCGGCTTATATTCATAAGGCCGAGCATTTGGGGGAGCGTAGGCTGATGTTGCAGTGGTGGGCGGATTATCTGGATGTGAATCGGGTTGAAGGGGTTAGTCCGTTTGATTTTGGAAGACAAAAAAGTAACAAGAATTAACCGAATGTGGAACGAAAACAATTTGGAGTAAGAAATATTTGCTGAGTTAACTGTGTTAATATACAGTAATAATAGGTAAATACTAATGACATTGATCGTACCCAATCATTAATGATCAGAGAATTTTAGATGGAAAATTTAAAAGGTTTTAATTTCATAGACTTATTTGCGGGCTTAGGTGGTTTTCATCTGGCTCTTAGAAAGCTTGGTGGCACATGTGTTTTTGCTGCCGAATGGAAAAAAAACCTGCAGGATTTATACGAAATCAATTTTAATATACGCCCTGCGGGTGATATTACTGAAGTTACTATCGATAATATACCTAACCATGATGTATTAACAGCTGGTTTCCCATGCCAACCATTTTCAAAAGCAGGGGAGCAATTAGGGTTCGAGTGTACGAAGCAAGGGAGTTTATTCTTTAATGTAGTCAATATTTTAGAATGTAAAAGACCTCATTATTTTATATTAGAGAATGTCCCGAATTTATTGAAGCATGATAATGGCAAAACTTGGATAAAAATACAAAAGCTTCTTGGTAGTGAAGGGCTGGGATACCATATTGATGCGGCAAAACTGTCGCCTCATAATTTCGGTATACCTCAAATTCGAGAACGTATATATATTGTTGGCTCTTTGGAACCACTATCGGAATTCAAATGGCCTAAACTAACAGAAGTTGAAACTTCAATAGATAGTATTTTGGATGATTATCCTGCTGAGGCTAAACCTCTTTCTTCACAAGTAGAAGAATGTTTGGGTGTATGGGATGCTTTCCTTAAAGCTTGCCCTAAAAATGTGCAACTACCATCGTTTCCTCTTTGGTCGATGGAATGGGGAGCAACGTATCCCTTTGAAAATGAAACACCATATTCAAGGAAAATACGACTAGGCTTAAATGGGCTCAAAGGCTTTAAAGGAAGTCATGGTCAAAAATTGGGCTATCTTAGAAATATTGAAGAAAGATGGGCTGCACTTCCTAGTCACGCAAGAACTGAAGATATGACTTTTCCAAAGTGGAAGAGAGATTTTCTTCGACAAAATAGAAAATTTTATCAGGACAATAAAGAATGGATAGATGCATGGCTGCCTTCAATTCTTAAGTTCCCTTCCAGTTTGCAAAAACTTGAATGGAATGTTCAGGGTGGCGAACATAATATCTGGTCTTATGTTTTACAATTTAGAGCTTCTGGAGTACGGGTAAAACGTAGGACTACTGCCCCAAGTCTTATAGCAATGACTGATACTCAAGTCCCTATAATTGCTTGGCAGAAACGTTATATGACTCCAAGAGAATGTGCTCGACTTCAAAGTTTAGAAGATTTAAAAGAGTTACCAGCTAGCCAAACGCAAGCCTTTCAGGCGCTAGGAAATGCTGTAAATTCTCAAGTGGTAGAGCACGTTGCTAAAGCACTTCTTTGTAAACAAACTATTGAAACATACGATACTGATGATATTGTAAAACGAGTAAAAAGTCTTTGCGAAAAGGAGGTTGCGTAAAATGAACTCCCATGAAGAGTTACTTGCCCCAATTGAAATTAGGCCTGAAGTTAATATACTTTCTGTATTAAGGCATCTTAACTATAAGCCGTGGTACGCTATTGCTGAATTTATTGATAATGCTATTCAAAGCTCAATAGCGAATAAAGATAAGCTTAATGATGCTAATAGTAATGCCTTCAAACTCAAAATTGATATTCGTTTAGATGCTACCCTGCCAGGGCAATTAATAATATGTGATAATGCCGCTGGAATTTCAACATCTGATTTCCCTCGCGCTTTCAGAACGGCGCAGTTACCCGATGATCGTACTGGACTCTCTGAGTTTGGTATGGGGATGAAAAGTGCCGCCTGTTGGTTTTCTGATTGTTGGAATGTTAGGACTAAAGCAATTGGTGAGAAAGTTGAAAGAAGTATAACTTTTGATGTTAAGAAAATTGTCGATGAAAATATTGATAATTTGAATACACAAACTAATGAAGTAGATGCAAATTATCACTATACAGTTGTTTCTTTGAGAAGGCTACATCATATACCTCAAGGAAGAACCATAGGAAAAATCAAAGAACATTTGTGTAGTATCTATCGTGTATTCCTAAGAGATGGGAATTTAGAAATAAATTTTAATGGAGAGCCTTTATGTTATAAATCTCCATCTATTCTCAAAGCACTAAAGTATATCTCTCCGGGGATAGTTGATAAAAGTTGTACTGAACCAATTGAATGGCGGAAAGATATAAAATTAGACTTGGGTAATGGACTTTTTGTAAAAGGTTTTGTAGCGCTCAGGGAAATTGGTTCAACGCATTATGCTGGATTTGCTCTATTTAGACGAGGTCGATTAATTATTGGAAGTTCGGATGAAACATATCGGCCAGAATATATTTTTAAAAGAACAAATAGTTTTCAATATCAAAGGCTATTTGGTGAACTCTATGTAGAAGGTTTCGAGGTTAGCCATACAAAAGATGGTTTCCGTTGGGAGGGGTATGAAGATATTTTTCTCGAGCGATTACGTGAAGAAATAGAAAATCCTCCATTAGACCTGATATCACAAGCTGAAAATTATCGTTCGCTCCCCACTAGAAAATCTATTGAAAAGCAAGCCGAATTAGCAACGGCAGTTGTTGCTGAATATATTGAGAATAATATTACTCCATTATTAACTGAGATAAAAGAGCACCCAGAAGAGCCTTCAGTAATTATGCAGGAAATGGCTCAGAGTTCATTGCAAGCATCTGAAAAAATAGTTAAGGTTTACGATGGTTCTTTCCAATGGGTGATTACTTTACGTACATCTGTTGATCCAGCTAGAGATGAGTGGGTTTCAATGGCGAAAATGCAGGAGGAAAAAAGTGATAATACGAATAGAATAAGGCGTTTGTTTATTGATCTATCATTAGCTCATCCATTTTCTACTAAGTTTCTTGGAACGTCTAATGAGAATATTGAACTATTCCTCCGCATAGCATCTGTAGTTTGTATATCACTTATTTTATCTGAGGATATTACTGGCGAGTCACCTGAAAGTTTCTTACATCATTTTAACTATCTACTACGAGGAGCGCTTACGCGTACGGTTTTTGAAAATGACAACATCGATTAAGATCATTAATAAAATACTTCCTCCTCTTCGGTGGGAGCCAAAACGTGGCGATGTCACAGAAGAGTTCCTACAAAGTAAATCTAAAGATCAAAATGGGCCAAGCTATAGTGACTTGACTGATGGCGAGAGTTCCATCCTCCAAGAAGCTCAACGAATATTAGGTCGGTGTTTACCACCAGAGGAAGTATCTGGTAGAGAGACTGGGTTAGTTGTGGGTTATGTTCAAAGTGGGAAAACATTATCATTTGAAACAGTTATTTCTTTAGCTCGGGATAACTGTTATGGAATGGTGATTGTTTTTGCTGGAACAAAAACAAATCTTCGAGAGCAATCAGAGGAGAGACTAATTAAGGATCTAGGTATTGATGAAGGTGAAAATTGGTATCATTTCTCAAATCCGAAAGGTGTTGCCAGTCAAATAAAAGACAGAATTGACTCTTGGAAAAAAAGGCCGATAAAGAAAAGAGCAGTGTTAATTACTGTCTTGAAACAAAGTGTACATCTTGAAAATCTATCAAGTGTTCTAGAAAACCTTCCTTTAGAGCAAGTTCCTGTTCTAATTATTGATGATGAGAGTGATCAGGCTAGTTTAAATACCTTAGCTGCTAAAATTCGCGCAGCGAAAGAGGATGAAACATCCAAAAGCACAATTTATGATCGGATTTGTAATGTCCGAGATAGGCTCCCACATCATTCATATTTGCAATATACAGCTACACCACAAGCAAATCTTTTAATCGCCCAGACAGATTTGCTTAACCCCAACTTTGCGGAATTAGTGACTCCAGGTCCAGCTTATACTGGGGGTAAAGATTTTTTTAAAAAAAAATCAAGCTTAGTAATTGATATTCCTTCATCAGAAGTCCCAAATAAAGACCACATTGTTATAGCGCCCCCTAAAAGTCTACTTAAAGCCCTGCGATATTTTTTATTAGTGGCTGCTTGTAGTGGTCAACAAAAACTGGCCACAGCTTTAGAGTTTTTCCAGAACAATCGTTCTGATTCATTCGGCGTCAAACCACCATTATATTGATGAGGTCTGAGCTGGCTGTAATATCCTGTGATGTAATTCGTTATTGCCGTGCTGGCTTCGCTAAAATTCGCGTAGCCATTATCCGGTACCCACTCTGTTTTCAGGCTTCTGAAGAACCGTTCCATTGGACTGTTATCCCAGCAATTTCCCCGGCGACTCAGGCTTTGCTTTATCTGATATCTCCACAGTAACTGTCTGAAATTCCTGCTGGTATAGTGACTG
>NZ_JYDE01000045.1 GCF_003263515.1 Rahnella inusitata
GTGGAAAGCCCTGTACTGACGTACAGGGCTTTTTGCTGTCTGGGATTTGGGTGAACTACGGGGGATTTAGCAGTCATTGAATCGTTATCTTTCTATCTGTGCTCTCCCGAGCGCTGATAAAACGCTGCCCCAGAGGTTATCGAATCAGTTAAACTATGCACAAATAAGTCACTCATGAGTAATATGTTATGTCGACTGACGACAACTCGCTTCAATCCCTGAATACCTTTTCTTTAGCTGCACATGCTGCTGTCATTACACATATAAATAATACAACTCAGCTGACCGATGCATGGAAAAAGGCGCAAGAAAAACAGCAGCCATTTCTATTGCTGGGCGAGGGTAGCAACGTTCTGTTTCTTGAAGACTTCACAGGATCTGTCGTTCTGAACAGAATCAAAGGTATTGAAGTGACGGAGAGAGCAGATGAATGGCTATTACACGTCGGTGCCGGGGAGAACTGGCACCAGCTGGTGTGCTTCGCTCTCGAACATAATATTCCTGGATTAGAAAATCTCGCATTGATCCCCGGCTGTGTCGGGTCTGCGCCAATTCAGAATATTGGCGCCTACGGCATTGAGCTGCAAAGTGTCTGCGACTATGTTGACGTTTTAGACATGCGAACGGGCAAGATAACCCGACTGCAGTCAGATGAGTGTCAGTTTGGATATCGTGAAAGCATCTTCAAACATGCTTATAAGGACGGTTATGCCATTGTCGCTGTAGGTTTAAAGCTGACTAAGCACTGGCAACCTAAGCTGACCTATGGAGATCTCACTCGCTTTGATCCTCAAACGGTCACTGCGCGTCAGATTTTCGACTCAGTGTGTGCAATGCGTCTGAGTAAACTGCCTGATCCTGCTATTACCGGTAATGCTGGTAGTTTTTACAAGAATCCGACGGTTGATGCAGCCACCGCTGAAAAGATCCGCAGTGAATTTCCTTCCATGCCATTTTACCCTCAGCCTAACGGGCAGGTAAAACTAGCCGCAGGCTGGCTGGTTGAACAGGCACATCTTAAAGGGTTCAGCATTGGCGGGGCAGCCGTACATCAGAACCAGGCGCTGGTGTTGATCAACAAAGATCACGCAAGCAGTGCAGATGTTCGTGCGTTGGCAAAACATGTACGAAATACCGTTGCTGCGAAGTTTGGTATCTGGCTCGAACCGGAAGTCCGTTTTATCGCCGCCGGTGGCGAAGTGAATGCCGTGGAGGCGCTGTCATGAAAGATATTACGGTTCCCCTGCACTTAATCTCTATTCTGGCCGACGGTGAGTTCCATTCTGGTGAACAGCTGGGTGGTGCGCTGGGAATGAGCCGCGCCGCGATTAACAAGCATATCCAAACCGTGCGCGACTGGGGTGTGGATATTTTCACTGTACCTGGAAAAGGATATAGCCTTCCACATCCCATCCAGTTATTGGATGAAGCTAAGATTCATTCCATGCTGCCAGCGGGTCGGGTAAATGTTTTGCCCGTCATTGATTCTACTAACCAATACCTTCTCGACAGGATCGGTGAACTGAGCTCGGGAGATGCGTGTGTTGCTGAATACCAGCAGGCAGGGCGAGGACGTCGAGGAAGAAAATGGTTTTCGCCATTTGGCAGCAACCTCTATCTTTCAATGTACTGGAAACTCGATCAAGGTCCGGCTGCTGCAATGGGGCTCAGTCTGGTTATTGGGATTGTTATGGCTGAAGTCCTTCAGCGCCTTGGGGCTGAAGACGTAAGGGTTAAGTGGCCTAATGACCTTTATCTGAAAGACAGAAAGCTGGCAGGTATTCTGGTTGAACTGACGGGAAAAACCGGGGATGCAGCACAGTTGGTTATCGGTGCGGGCATTAACCTTAGAATGCGTGAACCCGAAGCGGACACCATTAATCAGGGCTGGATAAACTTGCAGGAAGCGGGTGTCAATATCGATCGCAATGAGTTGACAGCAATGCTACTGAAAGAATTACGTGCTGCATTATTACATTTTGAGAATGAAGGACTGGCACCCTTTATTAGCCGTTGGCGTGGCTTAGATAATTTCCTCGACCGGCCAGTAAAATTGCTGATTGGCGATCAGGAAATTCACGGTATTGAACGTGGGATTGATCAACAAGGCGCTTTATTGCTAGAACAGGATGGCATAATTAAGCCTTATATCGGAGGGGAAATATCCCTGCGCGGGCGATGAAATAAAAAAGGAGAGCCGCGACTCTCCTTGTCAATTCTGGCAACCTATTTTCTCAATCTGACATTTTCAACCGCGTGGTTAGCACTCTTGGTCAAAATGAGGCTTGCTCGCTCTCTCGTTGGAAGAATGTTTTCTTTAAGATTCAATCCGTTGATCTCATTCCATAGCTGCGTTGCAATATTCACTGCCTCTTCTTCTGGCAGCTTTGCATAGTGATGGAAATAAGAATCCGGATCGGAAAATGCACCCTGACGGAATTTCAGGAAGCGATTGATATACCAGCCCTGCAATAAATCTTCAGGTGCATCAACGTATATTGAAAAATCGACGAAATCTGAGACGAATACCCGATGCGGGTCATGAGGGTAATCCATGCCGCTTTGTAAAACGTTCAATCCTTCAAGAATAAGTATGTCTGGCTGTTCAATGACCTTATTTCCTTCTGGGATCACATCATAAATCAAATGCGAATATACCGGTGCGGTAACAGTTTTCGCACCAGATTTTACTTCAGAAACAAAGTTGACCAGCTGGTGCATATCGTAGGACTGAGGGAAGCCTTTCTTCTTCATGATCCCACGCTCCTGGAGCGTCTTATTGGGATAGAGGAACCCATCAGTTGTGATCAGTTCGACAGAACGATGCTCAGGCCAGCGGCTTAACAGCGCTTGCAGAACGCGCGCAGTGGTGCTTTTCCCTACTGCCACACTTCCCGCAATACCAATGACATAAGGGATCTTCTGGCCATCAGTGCCCAGGAATTGCTCAAGTACAGCCTGCCGGCGCAGGTTTGAACTGATATAGAAATTGAGAAGACGTGAAAGTGGCAAATAGATTTGTGCCACTTCTTCGAGGGATAAGTCCTCGTTGATGCCTTTGAGGTTCACCACTTCCGCTTCTTTGAGCGTTAACGGCACTGAATCACGTAAAGCAGCCCACTGTGCACGATCAAACTGCAAGTAAGGCGTTGCCAAAGATGGGTCTCTTTTTTTCATAAGTTAAAGTCTGCCTGTTAGCGCAGGTCAGGATAGGCGCTCACGCCAACTCCAGACAGTAAACCAGCAGCATATTATAGACAGCTTCGTTTTCAGGGGAGATCTTTTTCTTATAACTTAACGATTTCTTTGATTGAGTTAAAATTTTTTTGAGAAAGTAATGTAAACGCTGAAGAACGATGAGGCTGAGGTGCGGGTGGGATACGCACCTGTCAGGTTAAAAGAGAGAAGGGGAAGAACAACCTATGGGTTGGAGTTTTTTGCAATAAACCACTTCATTTTTTCTACTGTAACCCGGAGATCCGTCCTGGCAGGGCGCACACCGATAACCTTGTGCGCGATAAAATGCTTCTGCCCCGGAACCAGACTGCATGTCCGAGGAGAGCAACGAGTAGCGTAAATCCTGCGCCTTATTTTCTGACTCCCGTAATAATAAACGTCCTATACCCCGTCTCCGGGCCCGTGAACATACCAGTAAAGTGCTGACCTCGGCCTGATAAGGCGTGTCAGATGAACGGGTCAAATCAAGTAGCAGCGTGCCAGCGACACCTTGCTCATCCCTGGCTATCCACAGCAACAGTTCATTATGAGAAAGGGCGGGGCGCAAATCATGAAACGTATCCTCGGCTTCTTGATGTTCAAAAGTGCAGGGCAACCCTGCAGAAACTCCCTGACGGCTGGCTTCTATAAGTAAGCAGGCGAGCTCGTCGCGATAGACAGGCAATGTGGCGGCATTAAGCATGACAATTTTCATTCCTTACCTCTCAAATGACAGCACGTCATACGTATAAGGAGTTATGCAAAAGATACGCCACAATAAAATAGCTTGAAAACAAGGCGTCTGAGGGGGAAAGAGTTCCATTGTGACCATCTATGAGGCGTGCGCGCATTTATGGTGCATAAAGAGTGGCAGCGACTCACTTGACCCATTTTTTGGTAAAGCAGCCACATAACACCAGTGAGGCTGGTGTTTATCTGCGAAAGTATTGGGCGTTATTTGGATGTTATTTGCACGGATATAGGGGTGAAAGATGGAAAAACCCTATTTTTTGAATAAAACATGAGCTAAGAAGCAATTCATGCAATTTTTTAGTTGCATACCCCGCAAAGTCTCCCTAGAATGCGCAGCACTTGATGCCGGCATAGCTCAGTTGGTAGAGCAACTGACTTGTAATCAGTAGGTCCCGAGTTCGACTCTTGGTGCCGGCACCAATCAAGTACTTAACAATTAGGTGGGGTTCCCGAGCGGCCAAAGGGAGCAGACTGTAAATCTGCCGTCATCGACTTCGAAGGTTCGAATCCTTCCCCCACCACCATACAGGCCTTAGCAATGAGGCAGCTTAAAGTGATAAAGTCGCTTTAAGTGAAGGTGAGGAATTAAGTGTCTCACGTCCTTTTCCCCGTCTTCGAAGTTCTTCAGAAAAATTAGGTAGCAGAGTTCCAGGACGCGGGCATCGTATAATGGCTATTACCTCAGCCTTCCAAGCTGATGATGTGGGTTCGATTCCCACTGCCCGCTCCAAGTATGTGCTGATATAGCTCAGTTGGTAGAGCGCACCCTTGGTAAGGGTGAGGTCGGCAGTTCGAATCTGCCTATCAGCACCACTTCCAAATCCTCCCTCCCTGATTTTCTTTCTGTAAACTAATTCGTCAAGCAAACTGCTTGGTTGATGTGGTGATACCACCGATTTAACCGTGTCTTAGAGGGACAATCGATGTCTAAAGAAAAGTTTGAACGTACAAAACCGCACGTTAACGTTGGTACTATCGGCCACGTTGACCACGGTAAAACTACCCTGACTGCAGCAATCACTACCGTTCTGGCTAAAACCTACGGCGGTTCTGCACGCGCATTCGACCAGATCGATAACGCACCAGAAGAAAAAGCTCGTGGTATCACCATCAACACTTCACACGTTGAATATGACACTCCAAGCCGTCACTACGCGCA
>NZ_JYDE01000046.1 GCF_003263515.1 Rahnella inusitata
CTGGGTGCACCATCTTTTGTGTATGTTGAAGCGATGATAAAATTTTATATTGCACTCAACATGCAGATAGCACGAAGGAAGATAACGTTGCTTTAGCAACGACCCGCAGGGCGAGGCATTAGCCGAGTAATCTTCCTGGGTGCACCATATTAGAGAAACCCGCTTCGGCGGGTTTTTTGCTTTCTGCATTTCATCTGCGCCTTTCTCTCTTCATTTTCCTGATTTTTCAGACGTGTTCGGATGTGCTCTGTGAACGGACAAAATGCGACTTTCGCCAGACTTTGCGATAAAGTAGTTTTCCAGTTTTTTTCGTGAGCATGGAGCATTCGATGTACGATCAATACGAAGGGCTAATATTTGATATGGATGGCACCATATTGGATACCGAGCCGACTCACCGTAAGGCATGGCATCAGGTATTAACCAAATACAGCATGCATTTTGATGTCGAATCCATGGTTGCTCTGAATGGTTCTCCGACCTGGCGCATCGCCAAGTTTGTAATCGACAGTAATAATGTCGAAATGGATCCGCATATTCTTGCCGCTGAGAAAACCGCTGCGGTGCAGGAAATGTTGCTGGACACGGTACGTCCGTTGCCGTTGATTGATGTCGTCAAGGCGTATCACGGTCGCCGTCCGATGGCGGTAGGCACGGGCAGTGAACACTGGATGGCGGATGCTCTGCTGCGTCACTTAGGCCTGCGCGATTGCTTTGATGCGATTGTCGGCGCTAATGATGTGCAGAACCATAAACCCGCACCAGATACCTTTTTGCGTTGCGCTGAGCTCATCGGCGTGCCTCCCGAGAAATGCGTCGTCTTTGAAGATGCAGATTTTGGTATTGAGGCGGCCAGACGCGCCAATATGGCTTTTGTGGACGTGCGTACGCTGTGAGTAGCGCTGTGGCGCTGGCTTCCTTATTCGGCAGCAGCTTTTTAAGTGCCACGTTGTTACCCGGCAATTCAGAAGTTTTATTAGTGGCTTTATTGTCAGCTGGCAGTGCAATGCCAGCGGCACTGGTTTTGTCCGCTTCTGTTGGCAATACCTTAGGTGGCATAACCAACGTCATCATCGGCCGCTTTCTGCCGCAGCTAAAGCCTCAGCGTGGGTTACATGTTGCACAAGGCTGGCTGAAGCGCTTCGGACCGGCCGCTTTATTGCTGAGCTGGCTACCGGTGATTGGCGATGTGTTATGCGTTTTAGCAGGTTGGCTGCGAATGCCGTGGGGTCCGGTGGTCTTTTTCATGTTTATTGGAAAAGCGGTGCGTTACGTTCTTATTACTGTGGTAACGCTACAGGGGCTTTCATGGTTCGGTTAGATTGGCATCAGTCATCAATTATGGTCACATCTATGCAGACTCACTATGCTTGCAAATCAATGATTTCACAGAGCGGGAGGTCAATTTGATCCCGGATGTATCACAGGCGCTTTCCTGGCTGGAAGCGCATCCTCAGGCACTTAAAGGTATTCGTCGCGGTATTGAGCGTGAAACGCTGCGTGTTAATCCCGATGGTTCATTGGCGACAACCGGACATCCGGAATCCTTAGGTGCGGCGTTGACGCATCGCTGGATCACCACCGATTTTGCTGAAGCCTTATTAGAATTTATTACACCCGTCGATGACAACATCGAGCATCTGATGGCGTTTTTGCGTGACATTCATCGTCACGTTGCCCGGGACCTCGGTGAAGAGCGCATGTGGCCATTCAGCATGCCGTGCTTTATCGAATCCGGACAGGACATCGAACTGGCGCAGTACGGTTCGTCTAACGTCGGGCGCATGAAAACGCTGTATCGCGAAGGGCTGAAGAACCGTTATGGCGCGCTGATGCAGGTCATTTCCGGCATCCATTACAATTTCTCACTGCCGTTGACATTCTGGCAAGAGCGTCTGGGCGTTACGGATGCGGAAAGCGGCAAAGAAGCGATTTCAGCGGGTTACTTTAAGCTGATCCGCAACTATTACCGTTTTGGCTGGGTGATCCCGTATCTGTTTGGCGCGTCGCCTGCGATCTGTTCGTCATTCCTGAAAGGACGTAAAACGGATCTGCCTTTCGAATATACCGAAGGCGGGATGTGTTATCTCCCGTATGCGACGTCGCTGCGTCTGAGTGATTTGGGTTACACCAATAAATCGCAGAGCAACCTGGATATCACCTTTAACGATCTTGAAACTTACGTCAAAGGCGTTAAAAGGGCGATCCGTACGCCATCGGCAGAATATGCCGAGATGGGAGTGAAGAAAGACGGGAAATATCTGCAACTGAACACCAATGTGTTACAGATTGAGAACGAGCTTTATGCGCCAATTCGTCCTAAGCGCGTGACTAAATCAGGTGAAACGCCTTCTGAGGCGCTGCTGCGTGGTGGGATTGAATACATTGAGGTGCGATCGCTGGACGTCAATCCATTCTCCCCTGTGGGGATTGATGCGACGCAGGCGCGTTTCCTCGATCTGTTTTTGGTATGGTGTGCCTTAGCTGACGCACCTGAGATGAACAGCGATGAGCTGCGTTGTACTCGCCAGAACTGGAACCGCGTGATCCTCGAAGGGCGTAAGCCGGGTCAGACGATTGGCATCGGTTGTTATGACGAACGCAAACCGCTGGATCAGGTTGGCAAAGATTTGTTCGCTGATTTGAACCGCGTGGCACAGGTGATGGACAGTCAGAATGGCGATCATCTGTATCAGGACGTTTGTAAGGAACTGGTTGCGGCGTTTGATGATCCGGAGCTGACTTACTCCGCGCGTATCCTGAAAGCACTGAAACAGCAGGGCGTGGGTAATTTAGGGCTGGAACTGGCCGAGAAATATCGTCAGATGCTGGTCAGCGAACCGCTGGAAGTATTGGATGAAAGTGCATTGCTGGCAGAACAGGATGGGTCATGGCAGCGTCAGCGCGACATGGAAGCCGGTGACACGCTAAGCTTAGAAGACTATCTGGCTGCTCACGCAGGCGGTACCGAAGAGTAGAAAAGAAAAAGGCCACAATTAATGTGGCCAAATAAACATCTCTGTTTACAGGGATGATGATAACAAATGCGCGTCTTTCACTAATTAAGACCCGCGTGCTGGGAAAAGGTTTCCTGAGTTCGTAAAAAAATTTAATTTATTTAGGAGAGGTGACGATATGCCACTGTTGGATAGCTTTACCGTAGACCATACCCGTATGGCAGCACCTGCTGTTCGCGTCGCAAAAACCATGAAAACCCCACACGGGGACACCATCACTGTGTTCGATCTGCGCTTCTGCCGCCCGAATATTGAAGTGATGCCAGAGCGTGGTATTCATACGCTGGAGCACCTGTTCGCAGGCTTTATGCGTAATCACCTGAACGGAAACGGCGTCGAGATCATCGATATTTCTCCGATGGGTTGCCGTACCGGCTTCTACATGAGCCTGATCGGTGTGCCGGAAGAGCAGTTGGTCGCGGATTCCTGGAAAGCGGCGATGGAAGATGTTCTGAAAGTGAAAGAACAAAGTCAGATCCCTGAGCTGAATGAATATCAGTGCGGTACCTTCGAGATGCATTCCCTGAAAGAAGCGCAGGAAATCGCGCAGCACATTGTCGATCACGATGTTGTCGTGAACCGTAACGACGATTTGGCTCTGCCAAAAGAAAAACTGTCTGAATTGCACATCTAGTTCATTGGGCAGACGTAAAAAAAGACGCGAATTTCGCGTCTTTTTTATGTCTGCAACTCTTGCGGCTAGCGCTGATTTACGGTGCTTTGTAAGGGTTGGAGAGGGCGAACCTGAACCTGTTTGATCATGTTCTCCTGCACATCCAGAATTTCGACTTCATAATTCTTAATCCGCAAGTTTGTGCCGATGACTGGGATCTCTTCCAGCACTTCCAGTAGCATGCCATTCATAGTCCGTGGCCCGTCAGAAGGCAGATTCCAGTTAAAGGCTTTGTTCAGTTCACGAACGTTCGCACTGCCTTCAATTACAACGGAACCATCGCTTTGAGGCGTCACCTCTTCGGCCAGGGTAGGTGACATCGACGTGGTAAAATCACCGACGATTTCCTCGAGGATATCCTCGACTGTCACCAACCCCTGTATATCGCCGTACTCATCGACCACAATTCCGGCTTTCTTCTTATTGCGCTGGAATTTGACCAGCTGAATATTCAACGGCGTGCCTTCAGGGATGTAGTAAATCTCATCGGCGGCGCGCAGCAGGTTCTCTTTAGTGAACTCTTTTTTCTCCGTCATGAGACGATACGCTTCTCGCAGGCGCAGCATGCCTATTGCGTCATCGAGTGAGTCACGGTAAAGCACAATACGACCATGCGGTGAATGCGTTAGCTGGCGGATGATGGACTTCCAGTCATCGTTGATATCGATACCGACGATGTCATTGCGCGGCACCATGATGTCATCGACCGTCACCTTCTCAAGGTCGAGCACTGAAAGCAGCATGTCCTGATTACGGCGGGAGATTTGCGAGCGCGATTCATTCACGATAGTCCGCAACTCTTCTTTGCTCATCGCATCGCTGAGGCTGGTGGTGGTTTTAATACCGCACATTCTCATCAGCAGACGCGAGAGGCTGTTTAGGATCCACACTAAGGGCATCATGATGGTTTGCAGCGGGCGCAACAAAATACTGCTCGGGAAAGCGATGCGTTCCGGGTTCAGTGCCGCGAAGGTTTTCGGCAGGACTTCGGCAAACAGCAGTACCACGAAAGTCAGCACGCCGGTCGCAATTGCCACACCGGCATCGCCGTAAAGACGAATGCCCACAATTGTTGCCAGAGCGGAAGCAAGGATGTTGACCAAATTGTTGCCGATGAGCACCAGACTAATCAGTTGATCCGGGCGTTTTAACAGCTTTTCGACGCGACGTGCGCCGCGGTTACCCTGCTTGGCCAGGTGACGTAACCGGTAACGGTTGAGTGTCATCATACCGGTTTCGGAGGCTGAGAAATAAGCCGAAACCACCACCATGATGATCAATATGATGATCAGGGTTGTTGTCGAGACGTGCTCCAACGGGAATTCCTTATTATTGATGAACCATGATTTGCTGGATCAGGCGACTGCCAAAATAGGCGAGAGTCAGGAGAATGGCGCCAGCCATGCTGAACCATACCACGCGGCGGCCACGCCACCCTTCGTGATAATGACCCCACAGCAGGACGATATAAACGAACCATGCCAGTATCGATAAGACGGCCTTGTCGATATTCTCCGGGCTGAACAAATTGTTCAGATACAGCAAACCGGTGCACAGCGTCAGCGTGAGTAAAATGACACCGATCTGGGTGATGTGAAAAAGTTTACGCTCGATGCTCATCAGTGGCGGCATATCGGCAGTAAAGGTGAGACGTTTGTTCTTCAGCTGATAATCGAGCCACGCCAGCTGCAGTGCGTAAAGTGCGGCAATCATCAGTGTTGCATATGAGAACAACGCCAGGCCGATGTGAACCAGCAAGCCTTTACTTTCCTCAAGATGCGTAATGAATTCGCCCGGCAGAAATGTCACAAAGGCCAGATTGATCAGAGAAAAACTGTAGACGATCGGCAGAACGAACCAGCCACGATTGCGCGAGGCGACAATCGTCATGACCGTACCAATGATTAAACTCACCACCGAGCCGATATTGACCAGACTCAGATTCTGGCCGGTGCTGACGTCAAAGATGCGCTGCTGCAACGCAACGGCATGACATACCAGCGCCACCACCACGGAAATCAGTGCCAGACGCCGATATGCGCTGTTCTTCCGAATAATGCTCGGAATGATCAGTGCAAGGCTGAACAGATAGGCCAACATGGCGACGAGAGCAAAAACTGACATAGCGTTTCAGTAGCATCGAAAAGTGAATGAGAACCGCAGTATAACGTTACCCGCGTCACGCTCCAACCTATCTGAGACGCCAAAGCAGAGATCGTCAACGCTTCGTGTTATAATCCCGCAATTACGTCGCAAAAGCGGCCTGTCATTACGTTGAGCAAGAGACGATGTTTGAGAATTTAAGCGATCGATTGTCGCGCACACTGCGCAATATCAGCGGCCGCGGGCGGCTGACCGAAGAAAATATCAAAGAGACATTGCGTGAAGTCCGCATGGCGTTGCTGGAAGCAGACGTTGCGCTGCCGGTCGTCCGCGACTTCATTAACCGGGTGAAAGAGAGCGCCGTTGGCGTTGAGGTCAATAAGAGCCTTACACCGGGTCAGGAATTCGTCAAAATTGTCCAGAAAGAACTGGAAAACGCGATGGGCGAGGCGAACACCGAGCTCAATTTAGCGGCACAGCCACCGGCCGTCGTGCTGATGGCGGGTTTACAAGGTGCGGGTAAAACCACCAGCGTCGGTAAACTGGCGAAATTCCTGAAAGAAAAGAAAAAGAAAAAAGTGCTGGTGGTGTCTGCCGACGTTTATCGCCCTGCGGCGATCAAACAGCTGGAAACGCTGGCACAGCAAGTTGAAGTGGATTTTTTCCCGTCGGATGCTCAGGAAAAGCCGGTTGATATCGTTCGCCGCGCCCTTCAGCAAGCCAAACTGAAATTTTATGACGTTCTGATCGTCGATACCGCCGGCCGTTTACACGTCGACGAAGCGATGATGGACGAGATCAAACAGGTTCACGCCGCGATTAATCCGGTTGAAACGCTGTTTGTTGTCGATGCCATGACCGGTCAGGATGCCGCAAATACCGCGAAAGCCTTTAACGAAGCGTTGCCGCTGACGGGTGTGATCCTGACGAAAGTCGACGGTGACGCCCGCGGTGGTGCTGCGCTGTCGATTCGCCATATCACGGGCAAACCGATCAAATTCCTCGGTATGGGTGAAAAAACCGATGCTCTGGAGCCGTTCCACCCGGATCGTATCGCTTCGCGTATTTTGGGCATGGGTGACGTTCTCTCACTTATCGAAGATATTGAGAGTAAAGTCGACCGCGCGCAGGCTGAGAAATTGGCCAGCAAGCTCAAAAAAGGCGACGGCTTCGACCTGACCGACTTCCTCGATCAGCTCAAGCAAATGCGCAACATGGGTGGTATGGCGAACATGATGAGCAAATTGCCGGGCGTCGGGCAGTTGCCGGACAACGTCAAATCTCAGATGGACGATAAAGTGCTGGTGCGTATGGAAGCGATCATCAATTCGATGACGATGAAAGAGCGCGCTAAGCCAGAAATTATTAAAGGGTCCCGTAAGCGTCGTATTGCGATGGGTTCCGGCATGCAGGTGCAGGACGTTAACCGCTTACTCAAGCAGTTTGACGATATGCAGCGCATGATGAAGAAAATGAAGAATGGCGGTATGGCGAAAATGATGCGTGGCATGAAAGGTATGATGCCTCCGGGTTTCCCAGGCCGCTAATCGACAAGACTGGCTATTTATCAGCCACATAAACGGCCCCAAACGTACTCAGGCAAATAGCGACGGAGGCAATCTACGCTTTCGATTGCTTTTTGCGCCAAAATGAGTAAAATTTTGGGGCTTTTTATATTGCAACCAGACCCCGTTCCCCGATGGGGTCTGGTTGTTTTATTAACTAAAGAGGATGTTATGGTAACAATTCGTTTAGCACGTGGCGGCGCAAAAAAGCGTCCGTTTTATCAAGTAGTAGTGACCGACAGCCGCAACGCTCGTGACGGTCGTTTCATCGAACGCGTAGGTTTCTTCAACCCATTGGCTTCTGGCCAGGCTGAAGCACTGCGTCTGGACCTGGATCGTATTACCCATTGGGTAGATCTGGGTGCAACCGTTTCTGATCGCGTTTCTTCGCTGATCAAAGACGCTAAGAAAGCAGCTTAATCTGTCGCGGTGGTGGCAATGAGCAAGCAATCCAATCCAGTGGTACCCGCTGAGCCGTTAGTACTCGGCAAAATGGGTTCAACATACGGCATTCGCGGTTGGCTCAGAGTGTTTTCATCCACCGAAGACGCTGAAAGCATCTTCGAATACCAGCCCTGGTTTATCCAGCGTGCCGGTAAGTGGCAGGTTATCGAGCTGGAAGGCTGGAAACGCCACACTCAGGACCTGATTATCAAAGTCAAAGGCGTTGATGATCGGGATGCAGCGAATCTGCTGACCAATTGCGAAATTGTCGTCGATTCAAAGCAGCTACCAACACTGGAAGACGGTGACTATTACTGGAAAGACCTTTTTGGTTGCCAGGTAGTGACAACTTCCGGTTACGAACTGGGCAAAATCATCGATATGATGGAAACCGGTTCTAACGATGTAATGGTAGTCAAAGCCAACCTGAAAGATGCCTTCGGACTCAAGGAGCGGTTGATTCCGTTCCTCGATGGGCAGGTTATCAAGAAAGTCGATCTCGCTACTCGCACTGTCGAAGTAGATTGGGATCCTGGTTTTTGACCTCCGTAACGTTTACTGATGTAAACAACGGCGGGTTGAGCGGCAAAGCATTTGTAAGGGGTAGGCTATGTGGATCGGTATAATTAGCCTGTTTCCTGAAATGTTCCGCGCAATCACCGATTACGGGGTAACTGGCCGGGCAGTTAAGAATGGCCTGTTGAGCGTAAACTGCTGGAGTCCTCGTGACTTCGCATACGATCGACATCGTACCGTGGACGAGCGCCCTTACGGCGGTGGTCCCGGCATGCTGATGATGGTGCAACCTTTACGGGAAGCGATTCATGCAGCAAAAGCAGCGGCAGGCGAAGGTGTGAAAGTGATTTATCTTTCACCTCAGGGTCGCAAACTGGATCAAACCGGTGTTTGCGAACTGGCGGCCCATCAGAAAATTATTCTGGTGTGTGGCCGTTACGAAGGGATTGATGAGCGCGTAATCAAAACCGAAATTGATGAAGAATGGTCAATTGGTGATTATGTTCTCAGCGGTGGTGAGTTGCCGGCAATGACTCTGATTGATTCAGTTTCCCGCTTTATACCGGGCGTTCTGGGTCGTCAGGCTTCAGCAGAAGAAGATTCTTTCGCTGACGGATTGCTCGATTGCCCCCACTATACCCGCCCTGAAGTGTTAGAAGGCATGGAGGTACCGTCAGTTTTACTGTCGGGAAACCACGCTGATATACGTCGCTGGCGCCTGAAACAGTCGCTGGGTCGAACCTGGCTTAGAAGACCTGAACTTCTGGAAAACCTAGCTCTGACTGACGAGCAAGAGGTGTTACTGAGAGAGTTCCAAAAGGAACATCGACTCAGTTAACAAAACTATGAGGGACCGCTTGAGCACTTTGCTAAGCCTTCCCGATATATCAGTTTACCTAGGGTAAGAGACATATTATGAGCAATATCATTAAACAGATCGAACAAGAGCAGATGAAGCAAGACGTACCTGCATTCCGTCCGGGTGATTCCGTGGAAGTTAAGGTATGGGTCGTTGAAGGTTCTAAAAAGCGTCTGCAGGCATTCGAGGGCGTGGTTATCGCTATTCGTAACCGCGGTCTGCACTCTGCATTCACTGTTCGCAAAATTTCTAACGGCGAAGGTGTTGAGCGTGTATTCCAGACTCACTCCCCAGTAATCGACAGCATTGCTGTTAAACGTCGTGGTGCCGTTCGTAAAGCTAAACTGTACTACCTGCGTGAGCGTACTGGTAAGTCTGCTCGTATCAAAGAGCGTCTTAACTAAGGTATCGCTAACGCGACATCGACTAGTTAATAGAGAACAAGGGGTTAGCCAATGGCTAACCCCTTTTTTTATCTCTGAATGACCCTAATTTGACTACGCCGCTGATTTTTCGCTCCCAGGTTTTGAAATGACGCGAGCGACGGATTCGTGTGTGGCAAAGGTGCAGCTACACTCGATGTTCTGGCACTGATGATACCGTTCTTTGGTAGACTCACTCAGATATCGGCTTGAGCGTGTGTGGGCGACTTTTCCACAAAGCGGGCAATGCATCATAAAAACCTCCGGCATGACAGGTAAGCGATGAGGTCATTATGGAACCATAAACTTGCAAAAGCAAGTTTATGGTTGTGATATTGATGACTGATACGTGATATCCGCCACGTAAATCTTCAAATTCAACTTTGTGGTAAACCCTTTTTCATTGAGGCTATGTTCAACCGAGTCGATAATCCAGCGCTGGTCGTCGATCACATGTTTAAAACCCTGCACATTCAGCGGTGTCTGAGCGCTGAGATCGGCACGGCCCATTGCCAGTCTGATGCTAAATGATGCTGAATCCGCCTGGATCTGATTAAAAGCAGAATCCGCCGCGCGCCTCGCGGACGCTTCATCGGGATATATTTTTTGGAGTTTGAGGACATTTGCCCCGGACCCGGCTGTATAACTTTTTAGGGGGGGCGCTGTCTCAGAAGACGCAGTACCCGCCGCTTTGGTTGCTGCCGGATGTTGCTTTTGCGAGGTGGAGTTTGCTGGCGGTATTCTTTTCAGGGCTACACTGCTGGTAGCCGCCGCTTTCACATCATAAGACTGGGCAATCACGCCGCTAAAGGCCTTCTGATCAATCACCTTGAAAACATGCTCATCGCCGTCGCTGCGCACCAGCGTTTTCCACGGCAGCGCTTGCCCGGAAGCACTCCTTGCCGAATAAGGTTTAAAAAAAATAATAGCGCCATTTTTCACCGTGGCCTGCGCGCCGAAGTTTTGTGCCAGCCGGGTGAGGAAATATCCGTCATTCTCATCGGTCTGATCGATGTGCGGGATCTTAATGTTGTCGAGCTCCGGCGCGATAACCGGCAAAGAGAGATTATTGCGCGCTGAGAGGATCCTTACGATCGCACCCAGCGTGTAGTCATCATAAGACTGGCTGCGTTTCGTCTCGAATGTCCCACGAAAATCGGCACTGCGGGCGGTGATGATCACAATATCTGGTGATCCCTGATGGGTCACGGTATCCACAATGAAGTACCCGCAGTCGTACAAAGCCTGTTTCGACCACCCGATATGCAAATGCAGAAGAGTGCCTCTGGCGGGCATTTGCAGTTGTCCGTCGGCATCGTCGAATTTGAGCGTCAGATCATCTGCCGCGAATCCGCTCTTGTCATTGACGGTGAGACTGATGATGCGGTCTGTAACACTCTGTTCCAGCACCTTATTTTTAATTTTCAGGGTAAAAGCCGGCGCGATCCGTGCGCCAGCGGGTAACTGAAGATCGGTAAGCATCGTTATCCTCCGGTAATAAAATTACCAATTGCCGAACTGGCCTTGTTATACAAACCTTCAGCCTGCGCCATCAGGTCACCAAACATGGCGGCCTGAGATTCATCCACCCGTTTAAGAATGACGCTGAAAGAAATACTTCGCGCCTGCCCGTTTGAATTGAATTCGCCGTTGTCATTCGTCAGGCTCTCAATGACAAACATGCCATGAATAGTGCCGTTGCCTTCAATCAGCGGCCACGCCCGGCCTGAATCCGCCATGCTTTGCAGGGTTTGCAGATAGCGCATGCCGCCGGTCAGTTCCGGCAGGAGTTGTCCCGTCAGCTTCAACGTTTCCTTGCCCGGTCCGAGAAATTGCGAAACCGCCCGCTGGCCGAAACGGGCGTTTTCCGCCCAGGTGTAATTCACCTGATGATTGGTGGTCTGATAGGGGAGAGTGCTCAGTTTGAATACAAATAAACCCAGCGACATCATCATGAGTAGAAGCCTCCGTTACTGAACTGGCTGTGCAGCGCATTCTCGTCATTCCTGTCACGCTCATTCATTGCCTGGTTAATAAAGCCCTGAATTTTCGGATAGTCTGTTTCAGGCGTGGCGGTAAAACTGAAATTCATGGTCGTTGCCCGGTTATCGGTCAGATTATTGGCAACGCTGTTTTTAGCAGGCTGGTACAGGCTGAGCGTTCCGCCTGTCGGCGAAATATTCGGCGCAAAAGCCGCTGGCGCACTCAGGTTCTCAGCCGGTTCATCGGAATCACTGCTGAAAATATTCAGAACGGAATCGACGCCTTTACGCGCCCAGTTAAAGACTTCCCCGATTTGAGAGACGGCATTCGTCAGCGTCACGAAAATTTCTCCGATGGCTTCCCCAACCAGTTTGCCAACGTTGCTAAATCCCGCCAGCTGATCCTGCGTAAATTTAATCGGCGTAAACAAATCAGTTATCCACCCGAGCGCAGCTTTGAAAGGTGCGAATGTGAGGGTGATCGGCCCTATGACAGAACTGAAACCCGCGACTAAACCGCTGACAAAAGCACTGATCGGCTCCCAAAGTTTTACGATGGCGATGCCAATACCGGCAATCAGGGCGATGACCGGCAACAGCGGCAACCCGATGGCTGCAAAAGCGGCTGCAATCATGCCGCCGGTGCTGGTGAAGAGGGGGCCGAGTACTCCGGTTCCGGCCATCAGCATATTGATGCCGCTCAGCACCGGCGCGATGGCGGCACTCACTGAACTCAGTGCACCGACAATGCCGGTAATCCCTAAAGCAAGGCCGAGCAGGGAATTCACCAGTTGTGGATTATCGGTTATCCAGGTATTGAGCGTGGTCAGCCAGCCGGTGGCGGTTTGCGTCAGTTCGCGTAGCGCCGAGCTTTGCCCTTCAAACAGATTGATGCGCAGGGTTTCCCATGTCGCAAACAGTTTGATGATATCGCCGTCGAGGTTGTCACCTTTCACCGTCACGGCCATTTGTGCGTCCGGCGTATCGCCGTTGAGCTGAGCCGGTGTCTGCGCCAGAACCTGACTGGCATCCAGCCCTTCTCCGGCGAGTTTCTTCTGCGTGTCTACAACCTCAGAAGGCGCGTGGCCAGACGCTGCCATCGACATACTTTGCTGACGCAACGCCGCCATACGCGGATCGTTATTTTTCAGGCCGAGCATCGACTGGACTTCAGAGAGTGCGGCCTGTAGCCCGGCGCCAGGCTTGAGGAATTCTTTTGCCCGTTCCAGTTGGGGATGAGCAAAGTTAATCGCTTCGATGCCCGCGTTTTTGTTTGCCTCAGTGTTTTCCTGCCGGGGTGTCGTTTGCCCGCTAATGTCTCTGGTTTGTGGCCCGATAAGGATGGCAGGTCGTTCAGTATTCACGCCCTGACCGCGAAGATCATGGCTTTGTTGATCAACAGAATGCTGGCGGAGGAATGCGCCCGGCCCTTCGGTTATCAGCTTAGATTGCGCGTCGGAGAAGTCCTCCATCACTCGTGATTGTTTCTCCAGCGCCTGGAAGTCCAAAGCGACATCGCTGATATCATCTGAAATGACGCTGTATAACGTCTTTTCCGGCAGCATTGTGAAATTTCGCCAGACATTTTCCGTCGCGGCTTTCAGCGCTTTTAGCTGCTTATTGATGTTTCCCAGCGTCGAGGGTAACTGTTCGACATTACTCATCTGTTTTGACTCCGCTGCGTTGCAATGCCTTATATCGCCAGCTCAACAGATCGGTGAGCGACATGCCGTCCATTTCGGACGGCGGCCAGTGGAAGATCACCGCGATGTCTGCCATCAGATCATCCACGGTGAGCCGGGGCGCGATCTTTACGCCGCCGGTTTCGGTGATAAAAAACCAATCACCTTGCCCGCCAGCGCAATCAGGTCAGGCAGCTCGAGGCGTGTGCATTCTTCTTTGGTGAGATTGGGAGAAGTGATGCGCGGCAAAATGGTGATCAGCGCATCGACGTCGGCGTTCGCCAGCGCCGCCAGCCCGATACCGCGCAGGCTGCCCGCCGTCGGTTTGGTCACCTGAATTTCTGTGATTTCCATATCGCCGCGTTTGAGCGGAACATCAAGAATCACGGTGTTGTCGTTGTTTTCAATCTGGCTCATAGGGTTTCCTGTTTAAACGAAAGTGAAGCCGGCAACATTTGCCGGCTCAGGGAAGGGAATTACAGGCCGAGTGCGGTGCGGTGTTCAGCCAGGCGGTCAACGCCGTTGACGATTTCCACCATATTGACGGTATCGATCTCAATCAGCTCTTTGCCGTCGATAGTCAGTTTGAAGTAAGTGCACTGGGTGGTGACTTTGGTTTCAGTGTCTTCACCTTGCTTGTACTCACCAAAATCAAACTCTTTGTGACGGCCACGCATCATCACTTCAACCGCTGACACATCACCGGTATCGTCACGCTGCAGGGAACCGGCAAAACGCAGAGGAATATCGGAGACGCTGCCCCACTGTTGCAGAACCAGTTCGTCCAGACCGCCGATCGACCATTCCAGCGTCAGCGCATCGTCGTCGAGACCGAAATCCACCGCGACCGAACCGCTCATGCCGCCGCCGCGATAGTTTTCCAGCTTGCGGGTGAGTTTCGGCAGGGTCAGGGAAGAGACAAGGCCGAGGTAGCTGTTACCGTCGTTAAACAGGTTCAGGTATTTCAATTTTTTAGGAAGTGCCATGAGTCATTTTCTCCTTAGCTGTTGATGGACGCGGCAAAGTTCACCAGATAAGAGTCGGTGATACGCTGGCGCAGGGTCAGATCTTCCAGAGGCGGAACCGGCGTGTAGTCATAATCGATATACAGCTTGCCAGCCTTCAGGGTTTCCGCGGTGTTAGCGGTTTCGTCGTACCAGCAATCGCCATCAATGATGTAACCCGCTGATTTCATTTCGCGCATTTTGGCTTTGATGCCGTCGATCATGTCGCGCACCAGCGACGGGGTCATGGGTTTATCGACCGCCCACATGTGTGCTTCCGCCATGGTATCGGCCAGCACCTGAGCGGTGCGGGTGTAGTTTTCGAAGATGAACAGTGAATCGTCGCTGCAGGTACGGTTGCCCCAGAAGCGGAAGCCGTCTTTGCGCACCAGCGTCGTCACACCGGCTTCGTTTAGCAGGTCAGCATCGGTGCCGCTCGCCTGTAAATCCCAGAATACGCTGGCGGAAAGACCGGTCACGCCGTTCACGCCGACGTTTGACAGGGTTTTATGCCAGCCGGTTTCCTGGTCGATTTTGGCGCGCAGACCCAAAGCGCGTGCAGTGGCGTAAGCAATATCAGACTGGCTGGTAGCCGTATTCCAGTTCACAAAATCCGGCCATATCAGCATCAGTTCACGCTGGCTGAAGTTGTCGCGGTATTTGATTGCATCGGAAAGCGTTTTTGCGCCGTAAGCGCTGATATAGCCGAAGGCACGCAGCTGCTGACATACACCCGCCAGTGCGGTGGCGACAGCCTGATTATCCAGGCCCGGAACGCCCAGGATACGAGGCTTCACGCCTAATTCTGCCTGCGCAGAAAGCAGGGCTTTCATGCCGGTATAACGACCGTTGGCATCCGAACCGCCAATAATATTGCTGGTGGTGGCGTCTTCATCCGCGCCGGTCGCAACACGCACGACCACGGTGACGGGCTTGCATTGATCCGCGATAGCCAGCAGTGCCGCACGCAGTGTCCCGGTTTTACCCGCCTTACCGCTGGCAGCCAAAACGTCGGTAATCAGGACCGGTGTGTTGAGCGGAAACGTGGTGGCATCCGCATCTTCTGCGGTACATACCATGCCGATAATTGCAGTTGAAACAGTGGAAATAACGCGGGTGCCATCATTGATTTCGACGACACGAACGCCGTGGTGATAATCAGCCATCAGGGTGACTCTCTCTGTTGTGGGGGGTGAAGCAAGGATGCCGGTTCACAACAAAAAGCGCATTCGATCAGGGGCGTGGGGGCGGTGGCACAACAGACGGGGGGGTAGATAATAAAAAAGCCCTCAAAGAGGGCTTAGTATTTTTAGGTTTCTATACTTTGTAAGGTGATGATTCAAATTCAATTATTATTGAAAATATTTTACGCAGCTCTGACTATATAATTAAACGCAACGTTACGAGGGCGAGCGGAAACATAAGCCCACCATTCATATCGCTTGGCTGTCGTAGAGCCAGATATCCATGTTTTACCCTTTATTTGAGCCCATTGTGCTGACGTCAACGGATCTCCAAAACCATAATCTGGGGAGCTGAGAGAGCTAATATCACCTGAGTCATTATCATCAAATCCAGAAACGATCGTACCTTCTTGAAACGATAAAAGACTACGTCCCGAATCGATTCCGCGTCCATCATCCCAGCCACGTATAAACTCCCCACGCAAATCAGGTAATAAGCCAGATGGATAGGCTAGCGCGAGTTTTGGATATTTTGCTTTATCAAACGCGGCGCCATTACATTTTAACCAGCCTGCTGGCGCGGTTGCTGTAGGCCAGGGAAGGGGAATGCCCACCGGCAGATCGTATTGTGGATGTGGATTTGCTGCCGCCACATGCTTCGCCATCAGATCGTCTGCGTAGGCTTTTACTTCAATCACTTTATCATCGACATATTTTCGCGTTGCCAGCACCACTGAAGGATCAATTTTTAGCGTGACAGCCTCGGTGCTGTTTACCACTAAAATCATACGGACGGTTTGTGTTCTGCCGCTCCCCTCCTGGAGTTGTGGTTTATACGTTTCCGGGCAATTGGCGATGGCAATCAGCGTATTGTCCTGATCAAATAACCCAATTTCCCGGATCCAGAATCCTCCCTGATCCTCGGGTATGATTTGCTCGGCAATAATCTGATTGGTATTTTCCGGATCAACACTCAGCGAATTAAGTGCTGCCCGTCGTTTCTCACCAATTAATTTTGTTTGTGCGGGATCGGGGGTGGGTAATACACCACCGCCATCGCCTAGCGCCATTTGAGTCAGGCTGAGTTGCGTTCCGAGTGCCGTGGCGTTGGCCAGTTTTGCTGCGCCCAGATTGGTCAGCAGGGCATAGTATTTAGCTGTCATAATTTACTCTCAGGTTGTCGATTAAATGGATTGCTGAACCGGTAAATCCAGCACCGGACGCAGTAATGGTTTCAGGGATATAGGGATAAACGGTCAGCTCTTCGCCGTCGTAGGCGGCTGCGGCAATATAAAAATCACCGGTGACGTCCAGATTGATTGAGAGGCCGATCAAATGGCGGCTACAGGGTTTGGCATCAGCAATCAGACGCTCAAGCTCAAGATACATCTCTTCAGTAATACCCGTTTCAAGCACGCCCACATCGAGCCGAAAAGTGCCGGGAATATCGTGGGTCTGCCACCATTCGGTGATACGGATTAAATAACCGAGGGGTTCCACTACCCGCCGTAATGCGCCAACTGTGCCTTTATGTTTATGCACAAACCAGGCGGCGCGCACGGCAGAACGTTTCGCGGATTCAGTCCAGTTTTCATCCCAGCGGTCGACAGAGAATGCCCAGGCGAGATAGGGCAATAATGTCAGAGGGCAAGTCTGCGGATCCCAGAGTTCGCGCAGAGGAACTTTGAGACGGCCTATTTGCGCTAACGCCTGCGCAGCCGCAACTTCCAGCTGCGTTGACCCCGAAGGCAGCAGCCGATCATTCATCGGATCCTCCGACAGTCAGCGAATACGCAGTACAGAGTGACGCCTGTGTTTTATCCAAAACGATGTCGGCCTGCGGAGCAGACAACTCCACGCGTTGAACCCCTTCAACATGTAAGGCTGCATAAATGGCGGACAGTCTGATATCGCGCCCTAAGCGGCCTTGCGTGTTGATATAAGTTTTAAGCTGAGCTTCTGAAGCCGCACGTACTGGTTCGATTTCTGGGGTGGGTAAGACGTAAAGAACCGCCTCTATCTGATACGGAACAATCTCCGCTGCCTGAACGGTGACACGATCGGCGACCGGGCGAACGTCTTCGTCATTCAGCGCTTTTTCGACAGTGAGCAACAAGTCAGAAGATGCCGAGCCATTGTTATCACGGGATAAAATCGTGACGGTTACTTCCGCGGGAGAGGGGCTGATTGCTGAGGCATCCGCCACCCGTCCGTCCGCCGAACGCGCATGATACTCATAGGCGCCTGTCGGACCTGCGACGCTCAGTCCTTCGAAGGCCTGTGGAATGCGCATACGCAAATCGGTGTCGGCTTCCATCACGGCGGCGGTCGGTGGAATGGTGGCGTTGTCAGCGGCCCGGAGCACCAGACGCTTGACGTTGAAGTTCGCGGCCAGCTGATCCAGATCGTTTCCGGTTGCATAGGCCACCATGACGGCGCGGGCAGATTCGTTGATCCGCTGACGCAGGATCAGTTCGCGGTAAGCATTCTCCTGCAGCAATTTGACCAGCGGTTCGGATTCCAGCGTCAACGTACGGCTGATGGCTTCCTGCTGGTCAGCGGGATAGAGTGAAATCAGCGTACTTTTACGTTCCTCAAACAGGTTTTCATAGTCCAGTTCCTCGACCACATCGGGGGCCGGTAACTGGCTCAAATCGATCGTTGCCATAGTGTCAGCTCACAGGAATATTGAGAGAAAAATCCGTCGCCGTATCGCTACGGCTTCCGGTCAGTTCCACCACCATCTTGCCGGTGTAATCGGTGTCGAAAGTGATAGCGTTCAGAGAAATACGCGGTTCCCATTGCAGCAGCGCGGTGTAGCAAATCGCCATCATTTGCAGGCGCAGTGCGCCGTTTTGCGGCTGGTCAGTCAGTTCTGAAAGTAACGAACCGTAGTTGCGGCGCATCACACGGGAACCCACCGGCGTGTTCAAAATATCGCTGACCGACTGCCTGATATGCTCGAGGTCTTCAATCGCCTTGCCGCTGTCTCTGGCCATGCCTGTGTATTTCGGATTACTCATTGCGGAACTCCGGTTTGGCCGTTGCCGGTTTGCACGCCGCTGTGGCGATGCGTATGCACAACGATGCCGTTAGATGTCAGACTGCCGCCGCTGTGGGTGAGATTGCCTGTCAGCGTGCCGCCCTGTTTCACTTCCAGCGTTCCGGCCGTCAGTTTGCGGGTGCAGACTACTTCCGGGGTATCAAGGGTGATACGCGTGCTGGCGGTGCAACGGATTTCCGGTGCGGTGACGTCCACTTTTTGTGTGGCGTTGACCACGGCGGTTTTGATGCCAGTGACTTTCAGCGCACTACCGGACGGCTCGTATTCAATAACCGCTCCGTCCGGGAAGGCCAGATGAATAGCATCTGCCGACACTGACGGCGCAGGCATGGCATCAGAAAACACCGCCGGTAAGACGAACGCGGTGTTCAGCTCACCGCCGAGCGACAGCAGCAGAACCTGTTCGCCGGGCGAAGGTGCCCACCAGCTGCGCGTGCGGCCTGCACGGTGCGTCATCCACGGCAGCCAGGCCGTGACGTTACTGCCGGTAGTGACGCGGCAGCGCGCGTTTGGCAGATCCAGTTCGGATACCGTTCCGATGCGTACCAGATTGCCAATCAGCCGCATGATTTCGTTGAGT
Source organism: Rahnella inusitata (assembly GCF_003263515.1). Lineage (GTDB taxonomy): Bacteria > Pseudomonadota > Gammaproteobacteria > Enterobacterales > Enterobacteriaceae > Rahnella > Rahnella inusitata. Next base: position 19,096 of record NZ_JYDE01000046.1, read on the forward strand.
TGAAGATGTGTATTCATGGGATAAAGGATGCCGTTTCAGAGGGTTGGGCGACAATCGAAGACCGCCCGTTAACGGATGGCACAACGAATGTCAGCGGGTTACACGGTCCAGCTGCTGATCAGTTCTCCGTTGAGGTAAACCTGGCGCGGCAGCGCGACGTTCTCCGGCAGCGGCGGCTCGGATAAATGCGTAATCGTACGCACGTCATCCTGATCGGCGACCTGCACTCGTTCAGTCAGTTGCAGCGTCAAGGTCAGGCTGTGCTCCTGCTGAGTGAAGGTAAAATCGCTCAGCCGGTGGCTGGCGTTACCGAGGATCTCGGGCTGGTTGACCCGCAGCCAGCCGAGGATCGTCACCACCACCTGATCGACCAGTTGTTCACTGAGCGGCGCGTCGTCGTCCGTGATGGTCAGCGTCAGCGGGTAGCGATATTCAAAGGATAAAGAAGCCGTCGCGGTGGCCACCACATAGCCCTGACCCGTGATGAGTACCAGTTTTTCAGGGGCAAACTGAAACAGTGGGATCTGCTCAATCAGCCGTTGTTGCAGTTGATTCGGTTTTTGCATGCTGTGCCTCCTGACACGTTTTGATGGCTTCCACCTGCAGGCCGCAGTTGAGCAGCGCAGATTCGAGTTGGAGAATATCGGCGCTCAGATCCCCGTTAGTTGCCGGTTGCGCGGACGGTACCGGGCACGGGCTGACTGCCGGACAGCCAACGTAAATAATCGCCGGTGCTGTTGAATGCGGGGCGCTGGTGCAGCCGGCTAACAGCAGCAGGCAAAGCGGTGTCAGCCCAAACACGCAATTGCGGATCGTCATGAAGTTCTCCCTGCCGTTGATGTTCGCGGGTTTGCATCGCCCGTTGAGCGGTGCTCAGATTTTCACGTAAAACCAGCTCTGCTCGTTCCCGCTGGCGCATCTGCTGGTTAAGTGTGGCGATCAGCGTTTCACGTTGTTGCAGCTGCGCTTTCAGGGCATCCCGCTGCTGGCCAGTGAGGGTTAAATCGTGTTGCAGCGAGCGGTTGGAAAGCAGCAGGACGCCGGTCAGCAGCGTTAATACCGCGAGAAGAGCCAGAATCCAGCGCATCTACACCCCCTTCAGACACAGATTCAGTTCGGCGTTACGCCTGCGCTCAAGCCCGTTGCTACGTTCACCGTTGACGAAAACCCAGCGCGGTAACTGCCCGCAGGCTTCCCGCCATTGCTGTTTATTGATGAAGTACGCCAGCGTGGATTTGCAGGCGGCGGTGGCGCCGACGTTGAAGCTGAAAGAGACCACTGCGTCATAGACCGGCTGCGGCATGGTCACGGGCATACATTTTTTGATCCCCCGTTCAGTTTTCTGAATATCCTCAAGCAGATTTTTCGCCGCCTGTTGTTCGGTTATGGCGCCCGCCGGTTTGACTCCCGCCGTATGGCCGATACCGCTGGTCCACACGCCCGCACTGCACTGATAGGGTTGCAACTGACAGCCTTCGAAATCGGTGATAAGGCGAAGTCCGTCCTCCGAAACCTGCAATGACAAATACCCAGGCAGCGCGGTCATCAGCCCTAACACCACGGCGGCGCTGCAACGCTTAAGAGTTGAGGTTTTCATAGATGTCTTTGCTCAGGCCCTTACGCGCCAGCAGCTGGTAGCTTTTACGCCGGTAGTACCAGTTAATTAAAAAAGTGCCGATGCCGACCGCCGAGCCGATCAGAAAGGCAATATCCTGCGACGTCATACCCGCCAGCCAGGTGAGTGATGTGGCGATGAAGTATGCGCAGGCGGAGCTGATGCGTTCTGTATTCAGTCCCATAATTTGAGGGTTTCCTGAACCGGTTGTTCGGCAATATCGGGCATTTCAATCGCTGTCCCGTGGGGAAGCAGCGGACCTAAATCTGCAACGCCTTTATTGGCCGCAAAGACTTTTTCGACCACCACTGCGGTTCGGCCGTAATAGCGCCAGCACAGTGAATCGAGGGTATCGCCTTGTTGTGCATAAAATTTCATTGGGGTTCTCCGCAAAATGAATGAAATCGTCAGGAGGTGATTTCAGTCTGCGCAAGAGGGAGGAAAGCGGCAATCAGGGAGGGTTGTGAAACTATTGGCACAACAGGAAAGGGGAAAACAGGGGAAATGGCGGGGCGCTTAGTCCGGCCTGAGCTGGGAAGGGTAAGCGCCGGGTACGTTGACTAACACCGCCGGTCATATCTGGCGATCAGTGGGCGTCGTCAGTGCTGCCATTGTAATAGAGCGCATCGTGATGTTCCTCGGTCAGCGCCTGGCTGGCCAGCTCTGAAATCAGAGACATTACGACAAGAAATTCTTGTGGATTACATTGCGCCGTCTGCGAAATGTCCGCGATCAGCTGTATCCTGGACAACGTTAGCTCTTGTTTAGTCAGGTTTTCCATTTTCTCCCCTCGCCAGATACTGTGTTTATATACAGTATTCTTTAATTGATCTAATACGTCAACACTCCGGGCATTTTAAAATTTATAATTCATTGAATTGATGGATTAATTTTTATTAGTCTGGTTTTTGAATGATTCCCATGTCCCGACGACGGATTGCGGTTCCACAGTTATTGCCAGAACTCCAAGGCGGGTAAAAGGCAGCGTTTTTCAGCGATTTTTCCTGAGGCGGCAGCCGGTGACGGACGATGCGCCAGCTTTCGGTATGCGTCAGAAATATCCGCGATGCACCGAGATGCGGAGCATATATCCCGACAACTTTTTGCCGGGGTTCATCGTAGGCATTGAGCTCTTCACTCAGCTGACGTGCGACCCGGACCGTTTGCGCTTTGCGCCTGATATGAATGCCGCCCTGCGCCTGAATGTAGCCAGCGTAATCGCCGTTATCAGCCGCGAAGCGCACGGCTTCGACCCGTTCACCAAACTGACCGGCGAGGCTGACATTGCGGATTCGACGGCATTCGCGGTAAGCGCCGACCGAGGGAATGCCGATGGCGTGAAACTGTGGGATCCGCCATGTGGATGCCCAGGCCGTAACCGCGGTGGCGACATCAGTCAGCAGACGCCCGGAATCAAAATCGGTTTCTCCTTCCAGCGCATAACCGTCGATATTTTTCGCCACATATTTGGCGATGTATCCGGCTGCACCTCCGCGGTTGAGTGGCTTGCAATTGAAGCGTGACTCAGCGGCGCCGGGTTCGTCCGCATCTTCTTCCAGCGCGTATTTGCGCATAATCTCGATGACTTTTTGTTGCTGCGCCGGCGGCGTAAACAGCATCATGTGCCAGTGTGGCGTACCGTCGTGATGCGGCTCAACGACCCGGACACCGTACACTTTGAGGTGACGATCTTTTAACGTGGTGCGGATTTTCGCCCAGACGGCGACCAGATAGCGCTGGGCATCTTTCGGGGTAAATGCGTGAGTATTCCATTTTTGATTAAACAGCGGGGCTGAATGCGCGCCGGTCGTTCTCAGCGGATGATATTTTGACGGCGTGGTCAGGGTGATGAACAGTCCGCGATCCTGTTGCAGGTCAGCCACATCTTCGACTCCGGCAATGAGCGTCATTAACTCCATACGGCGAAGTTTAGGATTCGACACGCTGGCCAAAACGGTGCTCAGCAGGCTCAGCCTTTCCCCGGATCCGACGTTCTCTATATCGCATTGCCTGAGATAATTCAGTGCGGATAAACGGCGGGAGGCGACGTCCCGGATGGCATTTTTACTGGCATAAGGTGACGTCGCCCGGCTTACATAACCGCAGGCGATCATCAGTGACTCCCGCCACAGACGCTGCTGCGCACGTAGTTGCTTCTCCCACCATTCCCCCCTGACCAGCCGGGAAATACTGGCAACGGCGGTGTGCGCGGTCATCCGCCCTTTTTGAAAGGCGCGCCAGTACAGCGGGGTTACGCGACAGGCGCGGGCCATTGCCGCCAGATGGCTATAAATTTCGCTTTGCAGGCGATCACTGAGTAGGATGTCCGGGTTTTCCGGCGAGTTTCTCAGCCATTCATTACAGTGATGTTCATACGCATCCTGGAAATGTGTTGCCAGCTGGTTCGCCAGACGTTTGAGCTTTTGGTCATTCAGATCGGGCAGGCGGTTAAATGCTTCCTCCGTACTAAGTAGCTTTTGCGAGGTCTGCCGGCAATAGTGATGGCGTGCATTTACCCGCTGAATGCGCGGCCACAGGCGTTGCATGAACACCGTCATCAGGAAATGAAAGGCGGCACGCACGCCTTTGGTTGCCAGTAAAAAATGATAACGCTGTTGGAGCGGCGCGCGCAGGCAGCGCGGAAGCCGGTGGATTAAGGCAAGCGCAGACTGCTGGCGCTGACAGAAATCGCGGGTCAGTGGTTTTTCGAGGGGATTTTCCATTGCAGTTCGCGGAGCATTCCACCACCAGGCGCCTGTAAAAGGTTTGCCTGTCGCGCGTTGAAAAGCAGGCGGCGGAGAAGGGGTGATCCTTCCTCTGATATTATCTGGCATAAGTGTGATCCCGCAATTTAGGTAATAGAATACCGTTCCCGAAATAAATAAATTCAGGAGGTCATGCTAATAAAATAAAAATGTGGATGAATTAAATGGATCGATAATTTCTGCGTTTTATTTCATTTAATTCCTGACATTCAATACAACGCTGAACGCCGGGAATAATTTTACGCCTGGGTTCGGGTATCGCCATTTCGCAGTCTTCACAAAAGTGGGCTGAAGCGCGGCGCGGAGCGCTGATCGCCTGAGCTATCTGCTCTTGCAGCATTTTAATCTGCTGTTCTTGTGATTCATCAATCCAGTCTGCCATCGATAAATTCTCCTCGTAATGATGATGAAAAATGGCGTAACGATAATAACGCCTGAATAATTTTTAACTGTTCATCAGATGTCAGTTCAGAATAAGTCAGATAAATATGACGGCGTTTCAAACCGGCGTGAAAACATAATGTGGTTTTCCATTTATCCGAAGCATGATCATAAATATCTCCCACCTTATTTCGCGTTTCAGAGAAGTAGATTTCTTTAAGATGTGCGATATGACGTAAACCCGCCTGACGCTGCTGCTCTGTGCCTAAAAACATCGCATCTCCTCATTTCCTGACCTCAGGTTCTTCGTGAGATTTCTTACTGATCCTCCCCCTGCGCCGTAAATTTGGTATCATGACAAGGTTCGGTACATTACATAAACAATCTAAACTTGCATTTGCGAGTTGTCAAGTTGGTATTTACAAGCTCAGGGGTTTTCGCCAGATGCAATTAGATGAACTCGAAGGAGGGAAAGCCGTTCTGTCGCGCATGCTTCAGGCGTACGGCTTTAGCCTGCAGAAAGAGCTGGGTGATCTGTATGGTTTATCTTCTGGGACGATAAGTACCTGGGTAAGAAGGAATTACTTCCCCGGTGATGTGGTCGTGGCCTGTGCGCTGGATACCGGCGTTTCATTGCGCTGGCTGGCAACCGGCAAAGGCACAATGCAGGATACGGTCTCTTCCGTTGCTGCGGTGTCTGAGAGTGTCCGTCAGCTTAAAAAATTGAGATTACGCGGCGGGGCGCTGGAGGAAGAAGGCGTATGGGCGGTGGACCCCTCTCTGCTGGACGGATCCCTGGCTGAACCGGCCTATGTAGTGAAAGGTAATCATTCGTGGATTATCGATTTAGGCAGCACGCATCCGGGAAATGGCCGCTGGTTGCTGGATATCGACGGTGATGTCGATGTGTATGATGTGGCGCGCATTCCCGGTAACCGCCTGAAAGTGGCACGGCAGGACAGCCATTTCGAATGCAGTGTGGATGATGTTTCTGCGCTTGGACAGGTCTTTATGACGCTGGATCGCAACCTGTAATTATTTCCCTCAGCAGCGTTACTTCGCTGAGGGATGTCTCCTTAATACGTTTTCACTGCCTTTCTTCTCTCCTGTTTTATTTCGATTCTCCCCTGCAAGACACATTCCCTGTAACTTTGGCGGTACACCTCGTTCGCCACTGACGCACTAAATGTAAACTTAACCTTCCACTTGGTGGCATGTTATCGCCAATTGGTAATGTTAAGTTTACAACTAGGGCTTGATAACTTTACGCGCTGTGGTAATGTTGTTCGCAGATGCCCACGTGGCTGCCCATTTTCCCAAAGAGCGAATCACGATCATGCAAAAAGACGCCCTCAATAATGTACATATCAGTGCTGAACAAATTCTTATCACTCCGGAAGAATTGAAAAACCGTTTTCCGCTGAGCGTGAGCGATGAAACCAGCATTGCCGAAGCACGTAAAACTATCGCCGATATCGTGCATGGCCGTGATCCGCGACTGCTCGTGGTGTGTGGTCCTTGTTCCATTCACGATCTGGATGCGGCGCTGGAATACGCGCGTCATTTGAAAACGCTGGCTGCTGAGTTAAGCGATCGTCTGTACATTGTCATGCGCGTCTACTTCGAAAAACCGCGCACAACCGTAGGCTGGAAAGGGCTGATTAACGATCCACACATGGACGGTACTTTTGATGTAGAAGCCGGTTTGCACATTGCGCGTAACCTGCTGTTGCAACTGGTGGGCATGGGACTGCCACTGGCCACCGAAGCGCTGGATCCGAACAGCCCGCAATACTTAGGGGATCTGTTCAGCTGGTCAGCAATTGGTGCGCGTACCACCGAGTCGCAGACTCACCGCGAGATGGCGTCTGGCTTATCTATGCCGGTAGGTTTCAAAAATGGTACCGACGGCAGTCTGGGTACGGCGATCAACGCCATGCGTGCTGCCGAAATGGCGCACCGTTTTGTGGGGATTAATCAGGCTGGCCAGGTGTGCCTGTTGCAAACCCAGGGTAACCCGGATGGTCACGTGATTCTGCGCGGTGGTAAGACGCCAAACTACAGCGCACAAGACGTTCAGCTGTGCGAAAAACAGATGAGCGATGCGGGACTCCATCCTTCCTTGATGATAGATTGCAGTCACGGCAACTCAAACAAAGACTACCGTCGCCAGACCATTGTGGCTCAGTCAGTGATTGACCAGATTAAAGCCGGGAACCGCTCCATCACTGGCCTGATGCTGGAAAGTCATCTGAACGAAGGCAGCCAGTCTTCTGAGCAACCGCGTTCAGAAATGAAATACGGTGTGTCGGTAACCGACGCCTGCATTAACTGGGAAACCACAGAAACCCTGCTGCGCACCATGCATCAGGAACTGGGCGACGCGCTGGCGGCACGAATCGCAGGAGAGTAGGTTTTTATGGTGGCAGAACTTAACGCGTTGCGCGATCAGATCGACGACGTAGATAAAGCGTTGTTAGATCTCTTATCACGGCGTCTGGCGCTGGTGGCAGAAGTCGGGGAAGTCAAAAGCCGTTATGGTTTGCCGATTTATGTGCCTGAACGTGAAGCAGCGATGCTGGCTTCACGTCGTCAGGAAGCGCAGAACCTTGGTGTCCCGCCGGATTTGATCGAAGACGTATTGCGGCGCGTGATGCGTGAGTCCTACTCAAGCGAAAACGACAAAGGTTTTAAAACGCTTCATCCTGCGCTGCGCCAGGTGGTGATTATCGGTGGCCGCGGTCAGATGGGGCGTTTGTTTACCCGTTTGCTGGAGCTGTCTGGCTATCAGGTCAACGTCCTTGAGCAGGAAGACTGGCCTCAGGCTGAAACCTTACTGGCCAACGCCGGTATGGTGATTGTCAGCGTGCCGATCCACCTGACCGAAGAAGTGATTGCGCGCCTGCCTAAACTACCGGATGACTGTATTCTGGTTGATCTGGCGTCAGTGAAAAATCGTCCACTTCAGGCGATGCTCGCGGTGCATGAAGGGCCGGTTCTTGGCCTGCATCCGATGTTTGGTCCGGATGTCAGCAGCCTGGCAAAACAGGTGGTGGTGTATTGTGACGGCCGTGAACCGCAGGCATACCAGTGGTTGCTCGAACAGTTACAGGTCTGGGGCGCGCGCTTGCACAAAATCAGCGCCGTCGAGCACGATCAGAACATGGCATTCATTCAGGCACTGCGTCACTTTGCGACTTTTGCTTACGGCCTGCATCTGTGCGAAGAGAATGTGCAGATCGAGCAGTTGCTGGCGCTGTCCTCGCCGATTTATCGCCTTGAACTTGCAATGGTCGGGCGGTTGTTCGCTCAGGATCCGCAGCTTTATGCAGACATCATTATGTCTTCAGAAAGTAATCTGGCGCTGATCAAACGTTATTATCAGCGTTTTGGTGATGCGCTGGCCCTGTTGGAGAAGGGTGACAAACAGGCATTTATCGATAAATTCAGGAAAGTAGAAAACTGGTTTGGCGATTATGCGCCTCGTTTCCTGAAGGAAAGCGGTGCGTTGCTCAGACAGGCGAACGACAACCGTAAGTGAGTTGTGCAGAAGGGATCGAAGAGAAGGGCGTTGCATTGTGCAGCGCCCTTTTTATTTGGAAAATTACAAATCGACGGAAACGACGTTTTCGCTTGGATAACAACCAAGAACCTTCAGAGAGCGGGTGATCGGCGCCAGATCTTTCAACGCCTTTTTCATCTCTTCCGAACGCAAGTTGGCCTGCACATCGATATAAAACATCTCTTCCCACGGATTGCCGTTGATTGGACGGGATTCAAGCTTGGTCATAATGATGCCCTGTTCACGCAGCACCAAAAGTGCATTCACCAGCGCACCGGCCTGTTGCCCTGTTGCCATAATTAAAGTGGTTTTGGCCGGCACCTGATCGGTGACTTCAATCGCTTTACGCGCCAGTACGATGAAGCGGGTGATATTTTCCTGCTGATTGGCCAGATTATGTTCCAGCACCTGCAAGTGATAGAGCGCACCACCCGCCTCGCTGCCGAGGGCGGCAACATGCGGGGAATTGGCGGCTGCGACTTTTTCCATCGCAGCAGCGGTACTTTCGCAGTATTCAATTTTCCAGTGCGGGAAACGATTAATGAACTGACTGCATTGCTGGAACGGTTGCGGATGGCTGTACACTGTCTGGATCTGCGAGAGATCTGTGTCAGTTCCCACCAGCACGCAGTGATTGATCGGATTCGTCAGTTCGCCGACGATAGAGAGGCTGGTATGTTGCAGCAAATCGTAGACGTCATTGATCGACCCGGAGCTGGTATTTTCAATCGGCAGAACGGCGTAATCAGCTTGTCCGGTTTCCACCTGAGAGAAAATGTCCTGGAATTTCTGGCAACCGCATTCGATGAATTGTTCGAAATGGCGGGCGGCGAACTGGCGCGCGGCAAGATGTGAGTAAGAGCCTTTAGGACCGAGGAAAGCAATGCGGGCAGAGTCAGAATTGGTTTTGTTGAGATGCTGCTGCAGCAATGCCTGTTGCGTTAAGACGGAGTCTTCGATGATCAGCTGATAAACGCGGGTGATGTAATGTCCGTCCAGCCCCTGCTTTTTCCCTTCCACTATCAGCGAGTTAATCAGTTCTTTTTCACGTTCTTTATCGCGGATGGGCCGGTGAGTGTGCATTTTGGATTGCGCGACTTCTGTTGCCAGTGTCCGACGTTCTGCCAGTAACGCCAGCAGTTTGAGATCCAACGCACTGATGCGTTCGCGCAGTGCCAGCAATGAGTTCTCGGTCATGTTAGTACCCTTTTTGATGTTCTTTCTTTCAGTAAAATCGTGTGAAACGCAGGCATAAAAAAAGCCCCCTTTTCAGGAGGCTTTATTGTTCGTCTTCGCATTCATTCTTTCGCGACGAAACGCCTCCCAATCAGGGGAAGGTAAAAAAGAATGCGAAGAAAAACAGACGGGTATTCATGAAGTCGTGATGTCCTTAAACGTGAGCAGAGTCTTAAAGTAACCGCAGGGTTTTCCCTGTGTCAATAAGATTTCCTTTGGGCACAAAAAACGCGCTCACTGGAGCGCGTTATTAACGGTCATTTTGACAACCCGGTTATTCCTCTTCTTCCTCCACCGGTTCCAGGTTCAGTTCCTTAACGCCGGACTCTGCACGGCGGGCTTCACCTTTGTGTTGCGCTTTATTGAGCTGACGTTCAAGTTTCGCGGTCATCTCGTTAATAGCGGCATACATATCATCATGGGTGGCACTGGCAATCAGCTGGCCGTTTGGCGTGCTGATGGTCGCATCGGCGACAAATCCCTGTGGTTCTTTCGACAGAACAATGTGCGGGTTAATTAACTGAGTTTGCCATTTTTCCAGTTTTTTCAGACGGCCTTCGATGTGGTCACGAATAGCGGCGGTGATGTCCATTTGCTTGCTGGTAATGTTGACTGTCATATAATTTACCTCTCTTCTTTCCGTCTCCGATGAATCCAACATACCAGCCTTTTTTATGAATTGCGTCCCCTGTATCGCGGTTTTTTGTCACTTTTTGTCAACTCAGACGATTCTGTGACTCAGAGTAATTTATGGGGGTAAATGCCTTGAGACTTACATCGGGATGAAGCATGATTGATAAGATCAGTGCCGCACTTCCTCTTTTGTATCAATCACTTTTTGCTTGTTTTTTAATCCCCTCGGTTTCTCTTACTTAGCTCATTTCATCAATGCCAAAAAAAGAACAAAAAAAACGGCAGCCTGAGCTACCGTTTTTGTGTTCGGACATTTGAAATTATGCAGCGCTATTGGCGGCAATAATTTTCGCGACTTTATCAGCCTGGTTGTTCAGCTGCAGTTCGCGATAGGCACTTTCCATCAACGGCAGCGCTTCGTGCGTTGCATGCGCATCCGGATAATCTTTCAGCATTTGCTCTACACGGTTAACGACAGCGACGTAAGCACCACGTTTAGTGTAGTATTGCACCACTGACAGCTCGTATTTCGCCAGACGCTCTTTCAGGAATACCAAACGCTTAGTCGCATCAGTCGCGTACTGGCTGTTTGGATATGCGTGGATCAGCTGGCTGAAATCACGGAAGGCTGCACGTGCATGCTGCGGATCGCGGTCAGAACGATCAACACCGAAGAATCCTTGCAACGCACTGTCATCCAGCGCCATATCCGTTAAACCACGCATATACATGACGTAGTCGATATTTGGATGGGTAGGATTGAGACGCATAAAGCGATCAATTGAGGCCTGAGCCATTGGCAAGTCAGCAGACTTGTAATAGGCATAAATCAGATCTAACTGAACTTGCTGCGAATAAGGCCCAAATGGATAGCGGTTATCCAACGCTTCTAATTGCGCAATCGCGCCTTTAAAGTTACCGTCCTGCAGCTTTTGCTGGGCAGTGGCATAAAGGACGTTAGGCGGGTTATCGGGAACCGTTTCTTTGGAACTGGAGCAACCGACCAGCGCCAGGCTCAACGTGGCTGCTGCCACCAGATATTTCACACGCGTCATGACGTTTTGATTATCCTCAGGTGTTATTCTGGGAGACTGTCCGTTAAGCTCCCGACAAAGACCAGCTACAATAGCACATTATTTTAAACGGCATCGCCGTGAAAACCCAACGTTAACCAAGAAGCTGCATATGGCACAACAAGTACAACTCACCGCAACGGTGGCCGAATCTCAACTCGGTCAACGGTTAGATCAGGCTTTGGCCGAATTGTTCCCTGATTATTCACGATCTCGCATAAAAGATTGGATCCTGGACGACCGGGTCACGGTCAACGGCAAAAAAGTGACCAAACCTAAAGAAAAAGTGTTGGGTGGCGAGGCTATCGCAATCGATGCGCAAATTGAAGAAGAAGCGCGTTGGCTGCCACAAGATATCCCATTAGATATCGTCTATGAAGATAGCGATATTTTAGTCATCAATAAACCCCGCGATCTGGTTGTTCACCCAGGCGCAGGAAATCCAGACGGTACGGTACTGAATGCGTTACTGCATTATTACCCTGAAATCATGGACGTCCCGCGCTGCGGCATCGTTCACCGTCTCGATAAAGATACCACTGGTCTGATGGTTGTCGCGAAATCAGTTCCTGCGCAAACGCATCTGGTGATGGCTCTTCAGGCTCGCGAAATTACCCGCGAATACGAAGCTGTGGCCATTGGTACAATGACGGCAGGCGGCACGGTGAATGAGCCGATTGCGCGTCATTCCACCAAACGTACGCATATGGCAGTTCATCCGATGGGTAAACCAGCGACCACGCATTACCGCATCATGGAGCATTTCCGTGCCCATACGCGTCTGCGTCTGCGTCTCGAATCGGGTCGTACTCACCAGATCCGTGTGCACATGGCTCACGTCAACCATCCGTTGTTAGGCGACCAGCTTTATGGCGGCCGTCCACGTTTGCCGAAAGGGGCGTCCGAAACGTTCATCAATACGCTGCGCGGATTCGATCGTCAGGCGCTGCACGCGACCATGCTTCGTCTTTATCATCCCGTCACCGGTATTCAGATGGAGTGGCATGCCCCACTTCCTCAGGATATGGTTGACCTGATAACTGCGCTGAAAGCGGATACCGAAGAGTTCAAGGATCAGATGAACTGGTAATGAGTGCGCTTATCAGGCCTCAATGGCCGCAACCGGCGTCGGTTCGGTCATATGCAACAACCCGCAAAGGAGGCATTAGTTTGTCTCCTTTCGGTTCCCTCAATCTCGGCAGTCATGTCGGGGATAATCCGCAACATGTAGCTGCCAACCGCCAGCGACTGATTGCGCTTGGTGGTTTACCTGCCGCGCCGCACTGGCTCGAACAGGTTCACGGCACCGATGTTGCCCGACTCACTTCACTGACTCCCGTTACACCCACCCTGATTGCTGATGCTGCCTATACCTGTGAGCCTGGCGTAGTTTGTGCGGCAATGACTGCAGACTGCCTCCCCGTGCTCTTTTGTAGCCGTGCAGGGGATGAAGTGGCGGCCGCGCATGCGGGCTGGCGCGGTTTGTGTGCAGGTGTACTGGAAAATACCCTGGCGTGCTTTAGGGCAAATCCGGGGGATGTAATTGCGTGGCTCGGCCCGGCAATTGGTCCGTCGCATTTTGAAGTGGGGGCCGAGGTTCGTGAAGCCTTTATGGCCGTGCATCCTGAATCCTCTTGCGCTTTTGTTCCTGCCGGAACGAAATTCATGGCCGATATCTTTCAGCTTGCTCGCTTACGCTTGCAATCTGCGGGTGTAAGCGCCATCTACGGTGGTGAATATTGCACCGTGTCTGACAACAGCAAATTTTACTCTTACCGACGCGATGGGATCACTGGACGGCTGGCAAGTTTAATTTGGCTGAGATAACCTGTCTAATCAAGACGATCCATCGCGCATCGCTGTTGCCTTCCTAATATACTGACAAGATAACCTTGAAAACGTGAGGGTTGACCTCATTTAATCTCCAGTAGCAATTTTGTTCAGTATTGGAGGTGTTATGCGTCTGGATCGTCTTACAAGTAAATTCCAGCTTGCCCTCGCGGATGCTCAGTCTCTCGCGCTTGGGCGTGACAATCAATTTATCGAACCTGTCCACCTTATGAGCGCTTTGCTCACTCAGGAAGGCGGAACCGTGCGCCCTTTATTAACAGCAGCCGGGGTTGATACCCAGAAACTGCGCACGGACGTTGATCAGGCTTTGGGGCGTTTGCCGCAAGTTGAAGGGACCGGCGGAGATGTTCAACCATCCCATGAGCTGGTTCGTGTTTTAAATCTTTGTGACAAACTGGCACAGCAACGTGCCGATACCTTTATTTCGTCAGAACTCTTTGTTTTGGCAGTGATGAAAGACCGTGGCTCATTAACAGATGTGTTAAAAGCCAGCGGCGCAACGGCCGAGAAGATTACTGCGGCTATCGATCAAATGCGTGGAGGTGAGAAAGTGGATGACCAGAATGCCGAAGACCAACGTCAGGCATTGAAAAAATTCACTATTGATCTGACCGAACGTGCCGAGCAGGGCAAACTGGATCCGGTCATCGGTCGTGATGAAGAAATTCGCCGGACAATTCAGGTGCTGCAACGCCGTACCAAAAATAACCCGGTGCTGATTGGTGAACCCGGTGTTGGTAAAACGGCGATCGCCGAAGGTCTGGCGCAGCGCATCATCAATGGTGAAGTGCCTGAAGGGCTGAAAAACAAACGCGTACTGTCATTAGACATGGGCGCGCTGGTGGCCGGGGCGAAATATCGTGGTGAATTCGAAGAACGTTTGAAAGGCCTGTTAAACGATCTGGCGAAACAGGAAGGTAACGTCATTCTGTTCATCGACGAATTGCACACCATGGTGGGCGCGGGTAAAGCCGACGGTGCGATGGATGCCGGGAACATGCTGAAACCAGCGCTGGCACGTGGTGAACTTCACTGCGTTGGTGCGACAACCTTAAATGAATATCGTCAGTATATAGAGAAGGACGCCGCGTTAGAGCGTCGTTTCCAGAAAGTGTTTGTCGCCGAGCCTTCTGTTGAAGACACCATCGCCATTCTGCGTGGGCTGAAAGAGCGTTACGAACTGCATCACCATGTACAGATTACTGACCCGGCAATCGTGGCGGCGGCGACCTTATCGCATCGCTATATTTCCGATCGTCAGTTACCGGATAAAGCGATCGACCTTATTGATGAAGCGGCGTCCAGTATTCGTATGCAGATGGACTCGAAACCGGAATCTCTTGATCGCCTTGAGCGTCGTATCATTCAGCTCAAGCTCGAACAACAGGCGCTGAAGAAAGAGTCTGATGATGCCAGTGTGAAACGTCTCGAAATGCTGGAAACAGAGCTCAATCAGAAAGAGCGTGAATATTCTGAGCTGGAAGAAGAGTGGAAAGCCGAGAAAGCGTCACTGACCGGTACGCAGAATATTAAAGCGGAACTGGAGCAGGCGAAAATCACGCTGGAGCAGGCGCGTCGCGTTGGCGACCTGGGGCGTATGTCAGAATTGCAGTACGGGAAAATTCCTGAGCTGGAAAAACAGCTGGCCGCGGCGACCCAAGCTGAAGGCAAAACCATGAAACTGCTGCGCAACCGCGTAACAGATGTGGAAATTGCCGATGTGCTGGCGCGCTGGACGGGTATACCCGTGGCCCGCATGCTGGAAAGTGAGCGTGAAAAACTGCTGCGGATGGAAGAGGAACTGCATAGCCGGGTCATCGGTCAGAACGAAGCGGTGGAAGCGGTATCGAATGCGATCCGCCGCAGCCGTGCAGGGCTGTCGGATCCGAATCGCCCGATTGGTTCGTTCCTGTTCCTCGGCCCGACCGGTGTGGGTAAAACTGAGCTGTGTAAGGCGCTGGCGACATTCCTGTTCAACAGTGATGACGCGATGGTGCGTATTGATATGTCGGAGTTTATGGAGAAACATTCTGTTTCTCGTCTGGTCGGTGCGCCTCCGGGCTATGTGGGTTATGAAGAAGGCGGTTATCTGACAGAAGCGGTGCGCCGCCGTCCTTATTCCGTCATCTTATTAGACGAAGTGGAAAAGGCGCATCCGGATGTCTTCAACATCTTATTGCAGGTGTTGGACGACGGACGCTTAACCGACGGACAGGGCAGAACGGTCGACTTCCGTAATACGGTGGTGATCATGACCTCTAACCTGGGTTCTGACATTATTCAGCAACACTTTGGTGAAGCGACCTATGCGCAGATGAAAGAGTCGGTAATGGAAGTCGTGACACACAGCTTCAGACCGGAATTCATCAACCGTATAGATGAGGTTGTGGTGTTCCATCCGCTGGCTCACGCGCATATCAAGCATATCGCGCAGATCCAGTTGCAGCGTTTATACAAACGCTTGGAAGAGCATGGCTATACTGCAACGCTGACCGATGCGGCGCTGGAGCTGCTTGGCAATACCGGATTCGATCCTGTTTACGGTGCGCGGCCGTTGAAACGTGCCATCCAGCAGCAAATTGAGAACCCGCTGGCCCAGCAAATTTTGTCGGGTAAGCTGATTCCAGGTAAGCCAATTACGGTTGATGTGGAAGATGATCACATTGTCGCAAGACAATAACGGTTAGGCATAAAGCGCAAAACGGGCTCCAAAGCAGTTTGGAGCCCGTTTTTTATGCGCCTTTTGAACGCAAATAAAGCATTTGGTGTATTTATGAACGGTCGGTAAATAATTTT
>NZ_JYDE01000047.1 GCF_003263515.1 Rahnella inusitata
AGGCCGGGAGGGGGTATAGCTGGCAATAAATTTGTTAAAACACAGTTAACTTATTGATTTTGCATTAATACCCCACCCCAATCCTCACCGTTATAGGGAAGGGAGCAGAACGAATCAATTTTAATTTGTCTTTGTTTTTTTGTCTTCATGAACGGTCAGGTTATGACCTGAAAAGCCGCCTGCCGTCGCTCCCCGATGCCGATGCATTAAGAGATACACCGCCGGTACCACCAGCATCGACAACAGTGGTGCGCTGAGCATCCCGCCGATCATCGGCGCGGCGATGCGCTGCATCACTTCCGAACCGGTGCCGCCGCCCCACATAATCGGTAATAAACCGGCCATTATGGTCGCAACGGTCATGGCTTTTGGCCTGACGCGCAACACCGCTCCGTGGTGAATGGCGTCGCACAGTTCAGCCTCCGTCAGTTCGGTTTTGCCTTTCAGCTGGCGCTGCACCGCCTGATTCAGATACAGCACCATAATCACCCCGAATTCCGCCGCTACGCCAGCCAGCGCGATAAAACCTACGGCGGCAGCGACCGACAGATTATAACTAAGCAGATACAGCAGCCAGACGCCGCCGGTAAGCGCGAAGGGAAGCGTCGCCATGATCAGCAACGCGTCCCGCACGCTGCTGAAAGTGACGTACAACAGCACGAAAATGATTGCCAGCGTAAACGGCAGAACAACTTTCAGTTTAGCCGTCGCGCGCTCCAGATACTCAAATTGCCCCGACCAGCTCACCGTCACCCCCTCCGGCAGTTTCACCTGCCGATTGACCGCCTGCTGCATCTCTTCGACGGCGGATTTCAGATCACGGCCTCGCAGATCGACGTAAATCCAGTCCGACAAACGGGCGTTTTCGCTTTTAAGCATCGGCGGACCGTCGGTGATGTTTATCGTCGCCAGCGCCGAGAGCGGCACCTGTGCGCCGGAGGCGGTCAGCACCGGTAAATCGCGCAGCGCCTGCACGTTGTCGCGCAACTCACGCGGATAGCGAAGATTAATCGGATACCGCTCGCGGCCTTGCAATGTTTCTCCGATATTTTCACCCCCAACCAGAGTGGAAACTAACGATTGCAGCTCAGCCACCGTGACACCGTAACGTGCCGCCTGCCGCCGGTTGATATCAATATCGACATAGCGCCCGCCTTCAAGTCGTTCCGCCAGCGCGGAGGTCACGCCCGGCACGGTTTTGACGATGTGCTCAATCTGCTGCGCCACGGCCTCGATTTGTGCGATGTTATTGCCGTTCACCTTGATGCCGACCGGGCTTTTGATGCCGGTCGCCAGCATATCCAGCCGGTTACGGATCGGCGGCACCCAGACGTTGGCGATGCCCGGCAGCTTCACGGCATTATCCAGCTCACTGATAATTTTGTCCGGCGTCATGCCTGGCCGCCACTGGTCGCGCGGTTTAAAGCGGATAGTGGTTTCAATCATGGTCAGCGGAGCGGGATCGGTGGCGCTGTCAGCGCGTCCGGCTTTGCCAAATACGCTGGCAACTTCGGGCACGGTTTTGATCAGGCGGTCGGTTTGCTGTAGCAGGCGCGCGGCTTCGCGGGCGGAAATACCCGGCAGCGTGGACGGCATATACAGCAGATCCCCTTCGTCGAGCGCAGGCATAAATTCGCTCCCAAGCTTTGCCAACGGATACAGCGAGACCAGCAGGAACAGGCCGCTGAAGACCAGTGTGGTTTTCGGGCGTTTCAGCACCGCTGAAAGCACTGGCTGATAGGCCGCAATCAGCCAGCGGTTGATTGGGCTGGCGTTTTCATCGGGAATTTTCCCGCGAATGAAATAGCCCATCAGTACCGGCACCAGCGTGATCCCAAGCCCGGCGGAAACCGCCATCGCGTAGGTTTTGGTGAACGCCAGAGGTGAGAACATCCGGCCTTCCTGCGCTTCGAGAGAAAACACCGGAATAAACGACAGCGTGATGATAAGCAAACTGCAAAACAGCGCCGGACCGACTTCCACGGCTGCGCGCTCCGACACCTGCCAGTAATCGGCAGACGTCGGCTTTTGCCCCGGATGGTCGTGCCGCCATTGCTCGAGCACTTTGTGCATATTCTCGATCATCACAATGGCCGCATCGACCATCGCGCCGATGGCAATGGCGATACCGCCCAGCGACATAATATTGGCGCTGACGCCCTGATAGTGCATGACGATGAAGGCGCCGAGAATGCCGAGCGGCAGAGTGATGATCGCCACCAGCGCCGAGCGGAAGTGGAACAGGAACAGCGCGCAAACCACCGCGACTACCGCAAACTCTTCGAGCAATTTATGTGACAACGTCACAATGGCGTTTTCGATCAGCGGCTGGCGGTCGTAGACCGGCACGATTTCTACTCCGGCCGGAAGGGTGCGCGCCAGTGCGTTTAGCCGCAACTTCACTGCTTTGAGCGTTTTCAGCGCATTCTTGCCCGAGCGCATAACGATCACACCACCCGCCACTTCACCTTCACCGTTTAGCTCCGCCACGCCGCGTCGCAGCTCAGGGCCGGTGCGCACGGTGGCAACGTCAGAAAGCAGTACCGGAATGCCGTTGCTGGCCGTCACCACCACGTTATTGAAATCCTCCAAACTTTTCAGATAGCCGGAGGTGCGCACCATATATTCGGCTTCACCCATCTCCAGCAGCGAGCCGCTGCTTTCCTGATTGGCGCTTTGCAACGCCGCCACCAGCTGCTGATGCGTCACGCCACGGGCGCGCATCCGCTGCGGATCGGCGACTACCTGATACTGGCGTACCATGCCGCCGATGCTGGCGACTTCCGACACGTCAGGCACGGTTTTCAGGTCATAGCGTAGCGTCCAGTCCTGCAACGCGCGCAGCTGTTCCAGACTGTGTTTACCGGTTTTATCGACTAACGCGTATTCGTAAATCCAGCCGACGCCGGTGGCATCCGGCCCGAGCGACGCTTTTGCACCGGACGGCAGCGCAGACTGCACCTGGCTGAGGTATTCCAGCACCCGCGAACGTGCCCAGTAAGGATCGGTGCCGTCGTCGAACAGTACGTAAACATAGGCGTCGCCAAACATCGAAAAGCCGCGCACGGTTTTTGCGCCTGGCACGGAGAGTAGCGTGGTTGTGAGTGGATAAGTCACCTGATCTTCAATGATTTGCGGTGCTTTACCGGGATAGCTGACGCGCACAATGACCTGCACGTCGGACAAATCCGGCAGGGCGTCAAGCGGCGCTTTCTGCAATGACCAGATGCCCCAGACCGCCATCATCAGCGCGGCCAGTAAGACCAGCAGCCGGTTGCGCAGCGACCAGCGGATCACGAAAGCAATCATAAATGACCTCCGTGTACAGGCGTATTGTTCCCGGCGGCGGCGGGCTCAGAAGCGGAAGCCGCGGGCAACGCACTGCGCAGGCTGGCTTCGGAGTCAATCAGGAACTGCCCGGAAGTGACGACCCGCTGGCCTTCTTTGAGGCCGGAAAGTACCTGGGTCCATCCGTCACGCGTCGCGCCGGTGCTGACTTCCTGCGGCGTGAAATGCCCGTTGCCGTCGTCGAGTAACACTTTGTTGCGGCTGCCGGTCTGGATCAGCGCTTCCTGTGGAACAGCCAGCACCGGCGTCTGTTGGTCAGCGGCCAGCGTGAGATTGAGATACATGCCGGGGCGCAATTTTTCCTGCGGATTGTCCATCACCACGCGGGCTTTCAGCGTGCGGCTTACCGCATCGACATCCGGCAGAAGCTCACTGACCGTGCCACGAAAGCGTTCATCTGGCTGGCTTTCTGTTTCGGCGGTGACGTTACTTCCCGCATGAACCTGACTGGCGGCTGACGGCGGATAATCCATCACGATCCACACCTGTTTCAGGCTGGTCAGCTCAAACAGCGGCTGGGTTGCGGTGACCTGTGCGCCTTCACGTACGCTCAGCAGGCTAAGGTAACCGTCTTCGGGCGCGGTAATGTCGATGCGCGTTTGCGGCTGGCCGGTGCGGTCTACGCTTTTCAATACGTCTTCCGGCATAAACTGTAACGCCAGCCGCTGGCGGGCAGCGGCGCTCAGGGCGTGATCGCCGAGCTGGCGCACGGCCAGATATTCCTGCTGCGCGGCAGTCCAGTCGGGGATCCACAGCGTTGCCAGTTTCTGACCTTTTTTCACTTGCTGTTGGCTGGCGGCGACGTACAGTTTTTCCACCAGGCCGCTGGCGCGGGCGGCAACGGTGCGCAGGCTGCGCTCGTCGGCGGTGACCGTTCCGTAAACGTTCAGCGGTGCGGAGATCACGCGACGCTGCACGGCGTCGCTGCGCATGCCCAGATTTTGCTGCTGGCGGGCGCTGACCGTCACGCCACCGTCGTCCGTCACTTCATCGGCGTAACGCGGCATCAGATCCATATTCATAAAGGGTGATTTACCGGGTTTGTCAAAACGTTGATCCGGCGTCATCGGGTCGTACCAGTACAGCACTTTGCGTTCGGCAGGAACGGCGGCGGTGTGTGTCGCAGCAGGATGGCTGTGACGCCCGAGCCAATAACCGCCGGCGAGGGCAGCTATCACGGCCACGGCCAGCAGACTGTAAGTTTTAGCGGATGTCATCAGTGATTCTCCTGTGGCGCGAGATAGCGCAGGGCAACCCAATAGCGGGCGACGTCCAGTTCGGCATTGCGTTCCGCCAGCTGGCTGTCGAGCAGGCTGCGGCGGGCATCAAGGACATCATTCAGGCTGCTTTTCCCGGCGCGGTACTGTGCCTGAATCACGCTGATGCGCTGTTGTTGCAAGGGTAAGACGTCATTTTTTTGCCGCTGCCAAAGGATGCTGGCGGCCTGATACTGCGCGATAAGCGTGGTCAGCTGCGCCTGATGATCGCGCACCAGCTGCGCCAGCCGGTCATTGCTTTCCATCGCCATCGATTGATCGGCGGCATGATCTTTGTCCTGCCGCGAGGCGGTAAACAGTGGCAAATCGACGGTAAACATCACGCCCGCCATATCGTCGTAGTCGTCGGCACGGTGCGCGTAATAGACTTCAACGCCGACGTCCGGC
The DNA here is from genome assembly GCF_003263515.1 of Rahnella inusitata. GTDB lineage: Bacteria > Pseudomonadota > Gammaproteobacteria > Enterobacterales > Enterobacteriaceae > Rahnella > Rahnella inusitata. The sequence goes on from NZ_JYDE01000047.1 coordinate 5,013, forward strand.
AGTGCGGCAATCGCCGATTCGGAGGACTTCGACTGCGCGACTTCCGCTTCGCGTCGCGCCTGAAGAATTTCCGGATGCTGACCGACGCTGTCTGCCTGTTGAACTTCAGGCGGCAGCGCGCTGACCGGTGGAACAGCGCCGTTGATTTCAGGCTGATCAATGCCCGTCAGTTGGCTCAGGCGGGTACGGGCCAGCTGGACATCGCGTTGCGCCTGGGTGAGTTTGTCCTGCATGCCGATGAGGGTCAGGCGGGCGTCGAGTACCGAGGCAGGCAGGGCGCTGCCGCTGCTGACCCCGCCGCGCTGCACGCCAATCTGCCGCTGGCTTTCATCCACCAGCTTCTGGATTTGGGAGATATTTTGTTCGCCGATCGCCAGCTCCATCCAGGCAAGCGCTGCGTCCCTTTGCAGGCGGGCACGGATACTTTGGGTCGACGCCGCGATCTGGCGCGATTCAGCACGGAAGGTGTCAGCTTTACGCTCACGCTTACTGCTGCTGACGTAATCCTGCATGATGCCGATGCGCTGCATGGTCATACCTTCGCGGGTAAACCGGCGGTCGTTATTGCCGCTGACCGGCAGGTTTTCGATACCAAATTTCAGCTTCGGATCCGGTAACTGCATGGCCGAATCGGCGCGGTTATCCAGAGCGTTAATCTGATGGCGGCTGGCGGAAAGCTCGGCGGAATAATCCTGCGCGGCGACCAGCGCCTGCGGCAGAGAAACGGGTGTGGCAAAGGCGCCGACCGGCATAAAAGCCAGCAGCCAGTGCCACGTCACCCAGGGGTGACGCGGTAAAATGAACATGGTGGATCTCCCGGTCAGCGTGTCAGCGGCGTCAGCGTCTGTAACTGATAAGCGGACTCAGTTTTGACAAAGGTGAACGCCACCGGCGTACCGGCGGGCAGGGAGTTGGCGCTGATTTCCAGCGGCAGACTGAAATTCATGGTCATCGCCGGCCATTTCAGTGCCGGAATGGCGTGATGAGAAATGCCGACGCTGCCGGACTGCCATTGGGTAATCACGCCTTCCGAGCCAAACGTCTGGGCATCTGGCATTGTCATTGTGGTGTGATCTATTGGCGCAGTATCGGCAAAGGAATAAGAGGAAATAAAGAAAAGACTAATGAGCAAATATTTAAATAAAACATGCATGGGAAATACTCCAACTGTCATTGGAAACTTTCAATGGAAAAGAATGGCCATTATTCTGGCAAATAAATTTCATTTAATGTCGGATGCGGAAAAACACCCGTGACAGCGGGGGCTATTCTCTAAATCGGCAGAACCGGACTTCAGCAGGAGGGGCGGTGACAGGGGGGGCGATCCAGTCGGCGGTGGTGACGGCGGTACGCGCATCCACGGTGGTCAGGGCGAGTGTCTGTACGACGGGTAAAGCCAGCAGCGGTAAGGAACTGCCGTCGGACTGGGTTCTTTCCGGTACGCAATGTTTCTCGCACAGCACCGTCTGGCTCTGCATATGCTCTGTTGAATCAGGCATTTGCATAAATTCATTATGCTGCATCTGCGTATTTTCCACCGGCGGACGCATGTCACACTGATGGCTGGCGAGCGCCAGTTGGGCGTTCAGCATCAGCCAGCATAATGCGAACAGCAACGCACTGGCCCGCTTGCCGGGCAAGCGCAGCGAATGCATAAACTGTGAAATCGCGAAGCGGACTGACATAGCTGAAATAATTTCCGTCGGGAAAGATGCGGATGAGTATATAAGGAATTAAGGCGGGCTGGGAAGCAAAAATAAAATAAAGACGGGATTACATTGTCAGGAAAATTAAAGACAGCGAATAACAGGAGAATATGTTATTCGCTTGTAAATGTTATTCGGTGATTATTTATAACCAGCCGGACTTTTTCAACTTCCAGTACAACCACACGCAGCCGACAAAGGTCACGCCGAGCGTCACCGGATACCCCCACCAGTCATCCAGCTCCGGCATGTTTTTAAAGTTCATGCCGTACAGGCTGAAGATCACGGTCGGGATTGCCAGAATTGCCCCCCAGCCCGCCAGCCGCTGCACCACTTCGTTCTGATGCACCGACACCAGCGCCAGATTTACGTGCATGGCGTTGGAGAGCATTTCGCGCATGTCGTCAGTGGTTTTGATCACCTGATTGGCGTGGTCCTGCACATCGCGAATATAGGCACGCAGGCCTTTTGGCACCAGTTCTTCGTAATGATGGCTGAGTTGGTTACAGATATCTTCCATCGGCACGGCGGAGTTGCGCAGGGAAAGCAAATCACGACGCAGGCGATACACCTGCTGCACTGCCTGCTGGTTAAAGGTGTTCTGGAACATCAGCTGTTCAATGGCATCGAACTGCTCGGTGTACTGATGCAGAATTTCCAGATAGTTATCGACGATAGAGTCCAGGATGCAGTAAAGCGCATACGCCGGGCCTTTCGCCAGCATATCCGGGCGTTCTTCGGCGTGATTACGTACCTGCAAATAGCTCGATGACGCACCGTGACGGATGGTTATCAGGAAGTTTTTACCCAGAAACATGTGCGTTTCGCCGTACTCGATGGTTTCTTTCACCTTCTGTGCGGTGTGCGCGACGATAAACAGCGACTCGCCGTACTGCTCGATTTTGGGCCGCTGATGGGCGGTCAGCGCATCTTCAATCGCCAGGTCATGCAGGCCGAATTCCTCCTGAACGCTGCGCATGTAGCTGTCTTCCGGCTGCCACAGCCCAAGCCAGACAAAGGTATCCGGCTCTTTCAGCACTTCGCTGATGTCCTCAACGGTCACATCCTGCAACCGCTTGCCGTCGCGATAGGCAACGCTATTGATCACTGAATCACAGCTGGGCTTTTTCTCTTCTGTTGCAATGTCGTTCATTATTTCACCCGATTGTTATTCAGGAAAAAATCCCGCTGATAGCAGGATTTTCAGAGTCTGAACAGAATAGCGTAGTCTGGCGAAAATGCGCTGATCGGGAATCTTAAAAGAGTATGTCACCCATCGGTCGAGCGGCTGATTTCTTCCCAGGCGTCGATATCGGCACTCATCTGTTGTAATTTCTCGCGGACATACATGACGGCGTCGCTGCCGAGCAACAGGGATGCGGGAGGAGCAGGACTGTCGATAAGCCGCAGGATCGCGCGGGCTGCCTTTTGCGGAGAGCCGGGCTGATGGCCGCTGCGTTTTTCTCGTGTTTCGCGGATCGGTCCGAAAAGCGGATCGTAATCGCTGATGCTGCGCGGCGAGCGCACCATAGAACGTCCCGCCCAGTCAGTGCGAAATGAGCCGGGCTGAATAGCCGTTACCGCGATATTAAAGGGCTTGAGTTCTTTGGTCAGGGTTTCGGAAATACCCTGCAAAGCGAATTTACTGCCGCAGTAATAACTGATGCCGGGCATAGTGATAAATCCTCCCATCGACGTCACATTCAAAATATGACCGGCGCGACGTGCGCGGAACGCGGGCAGGAAGGCTTTTATGACAGCCACGGCCCCAAACACGTTAACGTCGAACTGATGCAGTACTTCACTCAGCGGCGACTCCTCCATGATGCCTTCGTGGCCGTAACCGGCGTTGTTCACCAGCACATCGACCGGGCCGGTTTCGCGTTCGACGATGTCTGCGAGCGGGGCGATCGCGTCGAAATCTGTGACATCCAGGATCCAGCCGGTACTTCGGCCAGGCACCAGTGCATCAAATTCCTGTTTCGCCTGCTGATTGCGCACAGTGCCCGCGACGCGGTGGCCTGCCTTCAGCGCTTCTTCTGCCAGCGCGCGGCCAAAACCGCTGCTGACACCGGTGATAAAAAATAATTTTGACGGGTTCATGATTTGCTCCTTTTTAACGGGAGTTCAAGAGTAGAGTGTGCGAAGACAAATCCCCAGACCGGTTCTTCTGAGATGTTTGCCTAATCCTATGCATCATCTGTACGGGGATAAAATACAGTGTCACACTTCACCCACATCCCGGTTTATCCATCAGGCAAACAGCACATGACCCTCGCCAGCCAAATGACCACGCTTCTCGACCAGCTGACACCGCATGAGGGCTACAACCTCACGCCGTTGGCGGATGTGCGTTTTCTGCGTTCTAACCGCCCGCTGCTGCGCACGCCTGTGCTTTACGAGCCGGGCATTGTGATTGTGGTGCAGGGCAGTAAACGGGGATTTCTGGCTAATGATGTCTATTTGTATGATGCACAGCATTATCTGATGGTTTCAGTGCCCGTGCCGTTCACTATGGAAACGGATGCCAGTGACGTCGAGCCGATGCTGGCCATTTACATGCGGCTGGATTTTCGCGTTGCAGCCGAGCTGTTACTGCTGCTGGAGGCACAGGGTATGCCGGAAACGGAATCACCACGCAGTATGGTTTCCAGCCCGATGGATGACGCGATGCGCAGCTCCGTTTTCAGATTTTTGCAGGTGATGTCTTCACCCGCAGATGCCGTAATTTTGGGACCGGCGATGGTGCGTGAGGTGTATTACCGCGTTCTGACCGGCCCTCAAGGGAAAACCTTGCGCAGTGCGCTGACGATGCAAGGCCAATTTGGCAAAGTGGCGAAAGCGTTGCGTAAAATGCATGCGCAATTTAATTCGCATCTGGATGTCGGGGGGCTGGCAAAAGAGGCGGGAATGAGTGTGCCAACGTTTCACGCTCATTTCAAAACGGTGACGCAGACCTCGCCGATGCAGTATCTCAAATCCACACGTCTGCATCAGGCCAGATTACTGATGTTGCGCCATGAGCTGACCGCGTCAGCGGCCAGCGCACAGGTAGGTTATGAAAGTGTGTCGCAGTTCAGCCGCGAGTTTAAACGTCTTTTCGGGTTGACGCCGCTGAATGAAATAGCGCGGATGAGGCAAAATTTTACTCTTCCTGCCCCGGTTACGCCCTCAGATTTCATTTCATCACACTGAACCGTTACGGTGTCACGCCTGACGTCGTCTTTACTTTCACGTCCGGCGTCGCTGCCGGGCCAAACACGGTGTAGGTCGGTAAATCTACGTTCTGATACGGCTCCCAGCCGCCGCCCAGCGCTTTATACAGCGAGACCAGATCGGTGCTGGTTTTCACTTTCGCCTCGGCGGATTGCTGATGCGCCTGTGCCAGTTGGCGCTGGGCGTCGAGCACGTTGATAAAGGTCGAGAGCCCCTGACGATAGCTGTCGCTCGCCAGATCAAATGCTGTCTGCAAGGCTTCAGTGGTCTGATCCAGACCGCTGACCTGATCCTGATCGGTACGGTAGCTGACCAGCGCGTTATCCACGTCCTGCAAGGCGGTGAGCACCGTCTGGCGATAGTTAAGCGCGGCGTTGGCCTGCTGCGCACGTGAGAGATGCACGCTGGACACCAGACGTCCGCCCTGGAAGACCGGCACGGTGACGGAAGGGCCGACGGAGTAAAAATGGCTGCTCCAGTTATCGAGGTAGCTGGCATCGGTGTTGCGCATCCCGAACTGGCCGGTGAGCGAGATGCTCGGGAACAGCTGCGCAACCGACACGCCGATATTGGCCGTCGCGGCGTGCAGATCGGCTTCGGCTTTGCGTACGTCCGGTCGACGGCGCGCCAGCTGCGAGGGCACGCCAACCGGCACGGCGGCGGGCAGGGTGGGCATCGGTTTCGGCGCGGCAAGTTCGCCATCCAGCGAGCCCGGTGTCTGGCCAAGCAATACTGCCAGCCCGTTCATCGCCTGACGCTCCTGTGCCTGATACTGAGGCAGTTGTGCGCGCAGGGAACCTAACTGGGCACGGGCGTTTTCCACGTCGAGCTGTGGCGAAAGGCCGTTTTGCTGACGGTTTTGCGTCAGGTCCAGCGTCTGCTGCGCGACGTCGATCTGAGTCTGAATCGACGCGGTAATACTTTGCGCACCGCGCAGTTGCAGGTAAGCGCGGGCAACTTCGGCCTCAAGCGACACCAGCGCATCATTACGCTGCTCGATTGACGACTGAGTCTGCGCATTGGCGGCTTCTACCTGACGACGGGTGCCGCCGAACAAATCCAGCTCCCAGCTGGCGTCGAAGCTTCCCTGATACAAATCCACCGGCCTTGTGGCGGTGTCGATAGCGCCCGAGGCTTCCGGGCTGAGATCGTTAAGCTGCGAAGAAGCACCGCTCGAATCCAGAATGCCTTTCAGGCCGAGCTGCTGCCGGGTGACTTTGGCATTGCCCTGTACCGATGGCAGCCACGCGCCTTTGGCCTGCGTCACCTGTTCGCGCGCACCGGCGATGCGTAACACCGCCTGCTGCAATGAGATATTCCCGGCAATAGCGCGGGTCACCAGACTGTCGAGTTGCGGATCGTTAAATGCTTTCCACCACAGCGGGTTCGGTTCAGAGGGCAGAGCCACAGACGCGCCATCGGCGTCTTTCGGCTTGCTCATATCGTTAAATGCGCCGGGCGTCGCGGTCTGCGGTTTTTGATAGTCCGGGCCAACGGAACAGGCGGTGAGGGCGATCGCCATCAAGGACAGCGTAAAAAATCGGGTCTTCTGTAACTTCCGGGTCGTATTCAACTTAGTGTGCTCCGGCATTACCTTCGCTCTTAACAGGCGAAAGCAGGAAACAAAATGGGATCAAAATAACGGCGACGATGGCGCAATAACCGAACACGTCGATGTAAGCCAGAATGCGCGACTGCGACACCATCTCCTGGTACATCCGCGCGGTGGCCAGCTGCATCGGATCGCCCAGCACATGGGCGAAATCGCGGATGGCGACGGCGCTTTTGCTCACGGCCTGATTAAACTGTTCGTTGAGCGGCGACATGTTGTGCACCATATGCGCGCTGTGCGCCTGCGTTCGCTCGGTCACCCCGGCGGTGGCCAGCGAAATGCCAATCGATCCGGCGACATTACGGAACATGGTGAACAGCGCGGCGGCATCGGCGTTCATCCGCTGCGGAATGGTGATGAACGCGATAGTGGTCAGCGGCACAAACAGGAACCCGAGGCCGATTGACTGCGCGCTACGGAACAGCACCAGCGTTTCGAAATCGACGTTTGGCGTCAGCCGTGCCGAATAGACGAACGACGCAGCCAGCAGGAAGAACCCGAAGGCAATAATGTAACGCGTCTGCACAATCGGCATCAGTTTCAATACCAGCGGGATCGACAGCACGATGAGTATCGCGCCGGGTGACATCACCAGCCCCGAGAGCGTCGCAGTATAACCCAGCTGTTGCTGCGCCAGTTGCGGGATCACCACCGAACTGCCGTAGAGGATCATTGCCATACCGGCCATCAGCAATCCGGCTACCGCAAAGTTTTTATCTTTCAGACAGCGCAGATCGACCACCGGCTTTTTGGCGTACAGCAGCCAGTAAATTGCCCCGACAATCCCGGTCGCCGCCAGTACCGCGAAAGTGACGATAAAGCCGGATTTAAACCAGTCGTCGTCCTCGCCGCGGTCCATCATTACCTGCAAACAGCCCAGCCCCAGCGCAATCAGCCCGATACCGATGTAATCGATGCTCAGTTTGCCTTTGGCCTTACGTTCCCATGGCGGATCTTCCAGCAGCTGATAAATCGCCAGCAGGGCAATAATCCCCACCGGGATGTTGATCAAAAACACCCAGCGCCAGCTGAAATGGTCGGTAATGTAACCGCCGAGCGTCGGGCCTACGACCGGTGCCACGATGATGGCAATCGATGAGAGACCAAACGCCTTACCGCGATCGGCTGGTTTGAAGTAATCAAGCAGAACCGATTGCTGGATCGGCTGCAAACCGCCGCCGAAGAAGCCCTGCAAAATGCGAAATAAAATCATCTGCCACAGTTCGGTGGCGATCCCGCACAGGAATGAACAGACGGTGAACATCCCGATACAGATCAGGAAGTAAGTTTTACGGCCCATCACGCGGCTGAGGAATGCAGAAATGGGCAATACGATGCCGTTGGCGACTAAGTAGGAGGTCAGTACCCACGTCGATTCATCGTAGCTGGAAGAGAGCGAACCGGCGACGTGCGGCAGCGCTACGTTGACTATCGTGGTGTCCAGAATTTCCATGAACACCGCGATGGTGACAACGGCAGCAACCGCCCAGGGATTGGCCTTGGGTTTCCAGTAACTGCGGTCTTCGGTCATTCGACGGTCACCGTCGGATCAACAGACAGGCCAAGTGGCAGAGGCTGTTTCGGATCCAGACCACTGTCGATAACGATTTTAACCGGTACGCGCTGAACGATTTTCACGTAGTTACCGGTGGCGTTTTCTGCCGGGAAGGCCGAGAAGCGTGAGCCGGTACCTTGCTGGACGCTGTCAACGTGGCCCTGCAATTTGATATCGGGATACGCATCCACGGTGATTTCGACTTTGTTGCCCGGACGCATGCGCTCAAGCTGAGATTCTTTGAAGTTAGCCGCCACCCAGATGTCTTTAGAAACCACCGAGAACAGCGACGAACCGGCCTGCACCAGTGTGCCGAGCTGCACGTTACGCTTGGTGACGTAGCCGTCGAACGGTGCGCGTACCTGTGCATAAGACAGATTCAGCGTGGCGCTTTCCAGCTGGGCTTTCGCCTGTTCAACCTGTTGCTGACGGGCTTCGACGTTGGTTTCAGCCTGACGAATTTGCAGCTGAACCTGCGCGGCAACCTGCACCTGCGCTTTGGCATTCTCTAAATCCGCAGCGGCAGACCGCACCTGTGCGTTAGAGGAATCGATATTCTGTTGCGTGGTGGCACGCGGATCGACACCGCGCTGACGGCGGAAATCGGCGGTGGCATTCATCAGGCTGGCTTCGGCGCGCGTCTGCTGCGCTTTAGCCTGCGCGAGCTGTGCAGGATATTGCACTTTTGCCAGATCAAACTGTACCTGCGCCTGATGCAGCTGTGCGACGGCCAGCCCGAGCTGCGCCTGCGCCTGATCGCGCTGCGCGGTGGCGTCACGCGGATCAATTTCCACCAGCAGATCGCCTTTTCTGACGAACTGGTTATCTTTCACCGACAGGCTGGTCACGTACCCGGCAATTTTCGGCGCGATGGTGACGGCATCGCCTTCAATAAAGGCATCATCTGTATTGACCTGATCTTTGGTCATCAGCCACCAGACCAGCGCGACAATCAGCATGACCACCACGACAATCCCCAGAATAATCAGCGGTTTTTTACCGGGACCTTTACCTTTAGCTTCGGACTCATCGCTGTCTTTAGGGTCTTTTTCATTGTCGGCGTCTTTGCTGTGTCCTTCTCCCGATTTAATCTGGCTTGAATCATATTCAGTGTTTGCGTCATCCGACGCGGAAGGTTTTGGCTGGTTATCGTTTGTCATAATGCTCTTCTGATTATCGGCGGGGCTGACCGGAACAAGGAAATCTTGTTTTAACCTAGATTGTATTGATGTAAATGCAAGTAAATATAGGTCAACAAACCTTTGCGAGAGCACGAAGATCCAAACCATAGGGAAGCTCCGAAAACAGCAAAAGGATGTATAATGCAGACCTGGTGTGTGTATTTTTCAAATAAAGTTGATTTCTGCTTCAGGAACTTCCTGTGATGACTTCCCAAACTGCTGTACTTCCGCGGGGCAAACTATGAGCCGTCCTGCACCTTCTTATAAAGGTCTGACGCGTATTGCGTCACTGGTGTCGTTGTGCGTGGCGCTGATTCTGGTCTGCGTTAAGGTCTGGGCCTGGGCAGCGACCGGCTCGATCGCGCTGCTCACGTCGGCGGCCGACGGGCTGGTGGACGTGCTGGCGTCGATGGTGACGCTGATTGGCGTGCGCTACGCGCTGCGCCCGGCGGACAAGGGGCACCGTTATGGTCACGGCAAGGCTGAAGCCGTGGCGGCGTTTGTACAGGCACTGCTGCTGGGCGCAGCGGGGCTGGTGCTCGGCGGCGAATCCATCGGACGCATCATTAACCCGCAACCGCTGGCGCAGCTCGGTTTAGGTATTTGGGTCATTATCGGCAGCTCGATTGCCGCTACCGGCCTGGTGTTGATGCAAACTTACGTCGTGAAACGCACCGGCTCGACGGCCATTGCCGCTGACCGGGCGCACTACGTCACGGATGTCGCGGTGAACATCGCGGTGCTGGTGGCGCTGATCCTCGAGCGTCATCTCGGCTGGACCCGTTCGGACTCCATCGGCGCACTGCTGATTTCCTTCTATATGATCTGGAATGCGCGCGGCATGGCGGCGGATGCCCTCAAGCAGTTGCTCGACCGTGAACTGGATATTGTGGATCGCAAACGGGTGAAAGCGGCGGTGCTGAGCGTTGAAGGCGTGCGCGGCGTGCATGATATCCGCACCCGTAACGGCGGCGACCGCGTATTTGTCGAGTTCCACGTTGAAGTTGACGGTGCGTTGTCGGTCGATATCGGCCATGAAATCGGCGATGCCGCTGAAATGGCGGTCAGCAAACTGTTTAAATCCGCCGACGTTACCGCACATCTCGAGCCTGATGGCATCGACGATGACCGGCTGGATAACGTGCTGCTGTGAGTTCTTTTGATTATTTTCTAAAATAAAACCCTGCCGGAACAATGGCGGGTTTTTTTTCGTTATTAAATCGCTTGCAATAAATTCTCATTCTGGTTTTTATGGGGGTGATTTAAAAGTATAAATTAAATGACTGTAAATTTTTTAATACTCCTGAGTCATTAAGTTGATATGCAGGGTTATTTAGCTAAGCTAAATATATTATTAATATAATCTAATCTTCCGGGAGTAGATGTGATTATATGTTGCTGTTATGATTTTTCGTCGTATCACTAACTTGTTTGTATTGGGTTTATTAACCTGACAAGATCGTTAATTAAAATCTATGGATGAAGATTATGGGCATGGAGAAAAAAGCACTCGCGCTTTGCATCACACTGGCAATCTCTAATAGTAGCTTTGCTGCTGAAGAAAATATTTACCAAAATAAAGAAGAAATGACTGCGCGTTGTGCAGACTCAGCCAATGTAAACCAGGCAAATCGTTGTAATCCTGACGACCAAAACGAAGAGTGGATTGCTGCGGGTATTTCAGCTGTTGCGCTGGCCGCAGGTGTTGCGATATACAATAATCATAACGAAAGTGGCGAGCATCACGCTGCAGATAGCATTACGCCAATACCAGACCCTGTTCCTGCTCCGACACCAGACCCAACACCAGACCCAACACCAGACCCGACTCCAGACCCAACACCAGACCCCGTTCCCGATCCCATTCCGGACCCCATCCCGGATCCGGAACCCACAACCATAATTACCACTATCACTGACGACATTAATGGCATCGGTCAGGGTGCCATTGGCGTGCTGATTGAAGGTACCCCAACGGAAACGACTATCAATGCCAACATCACTGCCAAAGACGGCGGGACGGGCATTCAGATAAATGGCGATGACGCGACAGTCACGAACAGCGGCGACTCATTTATTGATGGCGAGGGTTCAACCGGTATTTTTATAAACGGGGGTAATGCGGATGTTACTGCTTCCGGTGATGCCAGCGTTTCTCATGACGGAATTGGTATACGAATTGATGGCAATGATACACGTATTGATTTACACGATGAGGATGGCAATGTTCCGACTCTGGATATCAACAGCGGAGGCCGCTGGGTGGTGCTTAACGGAGACAGTTCGACATTGTCAATTGATACCATCAATGCGGTGGTCCAGGACGAGAACTCTGCTCTGATTCAGGTCACAGGCGAGGGGGCTTCGTTGTCGCTGAGTGGCGATGTTCTGGTTGAGAATGCGGCGCATGGCATTGATATTCTAGGTAATGACAGCAGTGTCTTGACCAATTCACTCATTACCGTGAAAGATGAGGGATCGCAAGGCATTAATATTGCCGGCATGAATTCCAGTTTTACTAATACCGGGGATATTAATGTAAGCCTCAATAGTACCGGGGTGAAGATAGCGGGTGAACAAGCTAAAGTGTTTGTTGATGGCAATATCAATGTGACTTCTGTTAAGGATAGCAGCGATATATTGCAAGGTGCTACCGGAATTGATATTAGCAGCAACAATGCGCAGGTGAAATTGAATGGTTCAGTGGCGCTTAGCAATCAGGATATTGATACCACAACGACGGCAGTCGCGAGCAGATCTCTGCAAGGCATGGTCATCACTGGTAATAATAACGACGTACAAATTACTGGGGCTGTAGATCTCAATGCTGCCGGAAAATTTAAGTCTGGCTTAGACTGGCAAGGTGTGTTGGTTAGCGGAAGCGATAATAATATTTCTATTACCGACGGTGTGAATGTCAGCCTTGATACTAAAGGGGTGAATAATTCGCCGCACACTGTGGGTATCAACGTCGTGGGAGCGAATACTGCCGAAATCAGCGGTACTTCAACTGTCTCCAATCAAAGTAACCGATCAGGTTATACCGAACTGGCCGACATCAGCGCCGGTGGGCGCTTAGTGCTGACTTCTGACTCTTTGGTCAATGTGAATTATGCATTAGTCGGAGCCGGTGTTGTGCCAGAGGCAGGTGTCCTTCAGGCACATGATGCGGGAACCAATATTAATAATCAGGGTGTCATTGACGCTTCCCATGCAGGCTTTGCTGTCATTATGGCGGCGGATAACGGTGCGTCTGTCATTAACAGTGGGACTGTTCTGGCTACCGGGCTGGGAGTGACAGGCTCTAGTGACAAAGCAGCGACTTTGCTGGCGAGAGGGGAAGGGTCTTCGGCTTTAAATAGCGGGACAATAGAAGTTTTATCAAAAGCGTCACCTTCTACTGCCGGTGGTAGCGCTCCGATTTATCCATTGAATGCCTATTATGGCCTCAACTATGCCTTGCTGGCGAATGATGGGGCGTCAGTCACTAACGTTGACGGTGGTGTGATATCAATGGAGGGACGGGCGCTCTTTGGCGTGGCTGCCAGTAAAAATGGTACTGCGATTAATGAGGGCGAAATCCTTTTAGACGGCTTCTTACCTGTTACCGACAGTGAAGGTAACATTACTAGTGAGACCCCCTATATATTAGATAACAAGGCGGCTTACTTCCGCGGGGCCGGATTAGTTGCAGGCAGTGTGAGCGCGGGGTATGGCGATAATGCTACTGCGCTCAATAGCGGCACGGTCAGTATCAATAACTCAGGCTTCGGTATGCTGGCGCTGAAGGGCGGCACGGTAACCAATCAGGGGAATATCAATCTTACCGCTGATGCTGGTGTTGTTAGTGACTCATCGACCAGCCAGTTGATTGGCCTCGGTGCGATGTATGGCGGAAAAGCAATCAATGACACCACCGGTGTCATCAACATCAACACCGATATTGGCCGCGCATTTTACGTCGATTCCGGACAAGGCAGCAGTATTGTCAATAAAGGCACCATCAACTTTATGGGGGCGCCTGACGACGGTTCGCACACGGGCAGCACGCCTACGTTGCAATCTTTGCAAGGTTACACCGTTGGTACCAGTGCAAACGGCTCAGCGGGGCAGTTTAACGGCAGCAATATCGATGTTTCCGGGGTGACGGTGAATACCGGCTTTACCACTGGCACAGCGGCGAAAACTGAAACCTTCGACAATGTCTTCCAGGGCAGCAACATTGCGGGCGCTGAGAACATCCAGTCTGATTCGGTGGTATGGAATGCACAGGGCACACAAGATGCCACTGGCAACGTGGATGTAACCATGACGAAAAATGACTACCGCGACGTGGCTGACGACAGCGTCAGCAGTGTAGCCGGGGCACTGGAAGCCGGTTATTCCAATACGGCGCTTTATCAGTCTCTCAACCTGAAAAGCGCAGCGGAAGTCACTAATGCGATGCGTCAGATTTCTGGCAGTACGGCTACCCGCGCATTTAATGACGCACGGGTGCTGAGTCACCGTTTTGACATGCTGGCGGAAAAAACCGTTGCCGGGGAGAACGGTTTGGGTTTCAACGTGGTCGCCAAAGGCGATCAGCGTGCGGAACTGAGTGGCAACGCACGCTATGACATGCTGGCGCTCAGTCAAACGCTGAACCTGAACAGCACCCAGTCGCTGAATATGGAGTACGGTATTGCAAGGCTCGACGGCAATGGCGACGTGACTTCTGCGGGTGATAACAGTCTGACCGGCGGCTACAGCCAGTTCTTTGGCCTGAAACACAGCCTGAAATTGGATGAAAATCTGAGCTGGGAAAATGCCCTGCGCTACGATAATCACCAACTGGACAGCAGCCGTTCAATCCGGTATGGCAGCGTGAATGAAGTGGCCAATGCCAGCAATTCACAGCAATACATCGAGATGAAAACCGCACTGACGAAAGGCTATGAACTGCGTGAATCCCTGAAATTCACACCGTCCATTGGTGCCAAACTGCGTCATACCCGCGATGGTAGCTACGGTGAAACCGGTGCGAATGATTACAACCTGAAAATGGATGCGGCCACTGAAACTGCTGTCGATGCTATTGCCGGAATAGAGTTAACGTATATCGGAAAAGACGGTTGGGCGGCGACGGCGAAAGTGGAGGGCGGGCCAAACCTGTCTTATAGCAAAAGCGCGCGCACCGGTTCGGTTCAGGGAGCATCTGGTCAGCAGTTTAGCGTGAATGACGACCAACACGGCGGCGGTATCAATAGTCTGTCGCAGTTGGGGGTCAACTACCGCAATGGCAATAAAGCGCTGGCCGTGGACGCCTTTAACTGGCAGGAAGATGGCATCACCGATCTGGGCATGATGATGAACGTCAAAGTGGATTTCTGATGTAAACCTGTCATAGATGACGTAATTAAAAAAGCGGCACCCGTTCAGAAGGTGCCGCTTTTTATTTTTACCTTGCTCAGTCAGTGCGTCCGCATGCCCGCTGCTGCCATCAGCAGCTTAAAGACCGAGGCGACAGCAAACAGCGCCAGCACGCTGCCCAGCCAGATCATCGCCATCCAGCCGACGCGTTTCCAGAACGGCTGTTTGATGACGGTATCATCGTCCATTTCTCTGATCAGCTTTTTCATTTATCACCTCGCATTCATCAATGATAGCCCTGGTCCGGCGTCACTTTCCCCCGGAAAACGTAGTAGCTCCAGAAGGTGTAGACCAGAATGATAGGGATGATAAACAGCGCGCCGACCAGCATAAAGCCCTGACTCTGCGGCGGCGATGCGGCTTCCCAAATGGAGATCGACGGCGGGATGATGTTTGGCCAGATACTGATCCCAAGGCCGGTATAACCGAGAAATACCAGCGCCAGCGTCAGCAGAAACGGCGTGTGGTGAGCCTGACGGTTTACTGCGCGCAGCATCCACACTGAAACCAGCACCACCAGCACCGGCACCGGCAGGAACCAGAACAGGTTTGGCCGTGTGAACCAGCGGGCGGCGATGTCGCCATGGGTAAGCGGCGTCCAGATGCTGATAATCGCCAGCACCGCCAGCAGGGTGAACAGTAGCGGTTTAACGCGGCTGTGCATATTTTCCTGCAACGCACTTTCAGTTTTCATAATCAGCCAGGTGCAGCCCAGCAGAGCATAAGCGACCACCAGCCCCAGTCCGCAGAACAGATTGAACGGGGTCAGCCAGTCCAGCGCGCCGCCCGCGTAAGCGCGGTTGACCACCGGAATGCCACTTATCACCGCCCCCAGCACCACGCCCTGACAGAACGTCGCCAGCACCGAGCCGCCGATAAATGATTTATCCCACACATGGCGTTTCTCCGCGCTGGCCTTGAAACGAAATTCAAACGCCACGCCGCGAAAGATAAGCCCGAATAACATCAGTGTCAGCGGGATCGCCAGCGCGTCCAGAATCACCGAATAGGCCAGCGGAAATGCGCCGAACAGTCCTGCGCCGCCGAGCACCAGCCAGGTTTCATTTCCGTCCCAGACCGGGGCGACGGTGTTCATCATTACGTCACGCTCATGTTCTTCTTTGACCAGCGGAAACAGCAGGCCGATCCCCAGATCGAAACCGTCCATCACGACGTACATCATTACGCCAAAGACGATAATCAAAAACCAAATCAGCGGCAGATCGATACCCATATCAGACTCCTTTACCTTCATCGTCGAGCGACTCTTTGATGGCCGAGAGCGGACGCGCCGGTGTGCGATGCTGCCCCGGCCCGCCATGTTCGCTGCTTTGCCCTTCATGCGCCTGCGGGCCTTTGCGGATAAGCTTCATCATGTAGACATACCCCACGCCGAATACTGATGAGTAAATCACCACGAACAGCAGCAGGCTGATGCTCATCTGCATCGCTCCGTGATTCGATACGGCATCTTTGGTGCGCAGCAGGCCGTATACAACCCACGGTTGCCGCCCGATTTCTGTGGTAAACCAGCCTGCCAGCAACGCGATAAGCCCTGAAGGCCCCATCCATAAAGCAAAGCGCAGGAAGGCTTTATTCTCATACAAATTGCCGCGCCAGCGCAGATACAGGCTCCACAGCCCCAGCACGATCATCAGCATTCCCAGCCCGGCCATGATGCGGAAGGTGTAGAAGATGATGGTTGAGTTCGGGCGATCTTCTTTCGGGAAGGATTTCAGCGCCGGAATTTGCTGTGACAGACTGTGCGTCAGGATCAGGCTACCGAGATAAGGTATCTCGAGGGCATAACGGGTTTCCTCGCGATCCATATCCGGATAACCAAACAGGATCAGCGGCGTCGGTTCGCTGTCTTTATTCTCCCAATGACCTTCAATCGCGGCGATCTTAGCGGGCTGATATTTCAGGGTATTAAGCCCGTGCGCGTCGCCAAGAAACGCCTGGATCGGCGAGACAATCAGTGCCATCCACATCGCCATCGACAACATGGTGCGCATCGCGGGTGTATTGCGGCCTTTCAGCAAATGCCAGGCGGCAGACGCGCCGACAAAAAACGCCGAAGACAGGAACGCAGCGGTGGTCATGTGCAGCAGGCGGTAGGGGAAGGACGGGTTGAAAATCACCTTAAACCAGTCGACCGGGATGACCTGATTGTTAACGATTTCATATCCCTGCGGCGTATGCATCCAGCTGTTCGACGCCAGGATCCAGAAGGTGGACATCAGCGTTCCGAGCGCCACCATACAGGTTGCGAAGAAGTGTAACCCTGGACCGACGCGGTTCCAGCCGAAGAGCATGACGCCGAGAAAACCGGCTTCGAGGAAGAAGGCGGTGAGCACTTCATAAGTCAGCAGTGGGCCGGTAATACTGCCGGCGAACGAGGAGAAAAAGCTCCAGTTAGTTCCGAACTGATAGGCCATCACCAGCCCGGAAACCACGCCCATCCCGAAGTTCACGGCAAAAATTTTCGACCAAAAGTGGTAAAGGTCGCGATATTCCTCTTTCCTGGTTTTCAGCCACATCCCCTCGAGTACGGCCAGAAAACTGGCCAGCCCGATGGTGATAGCGGGAAATATAATGTGGAAGGAAACGGTGAAGGCGAACTGTATGCGTGCCAGCTCAAAGGCATCCAGACCAAACATAAAACCTCTTTTTTTGCAGGTGAGCCCTTTAACCAATCATAGGTGGTAGAACCAGGGTGGTTAAAATTTATTCAAAATATGGAGTTTATCGGGGAGGAGATTGAAACATGGAGAGGGTTTATATAACAGATACAATATGGTGATGGATGTATATAACAGTTCGGATCTCTCCTTCCCCTGCCAAGGGGAGGGTTGGAATGGAGTATTAATGTAAAATCAACAAGTTAAATTGTGCTTTAACAATTTTAATGGCAGCCATACCTCTTCCCGGCCTGCCCCTTCGCAGGGGAGGCGCAAAGCGCCATAGTTAAAAATGCTGAGAGGGCGCCGCAGGTCGGTGTGAGCCGACGCCCACGATTTGATATTTGAATTTGAAGGCCACTAGTGCTTCGGCTCAGGCAAGGACAACAGTTCTACTCTCTCTATTGCGCTGCGAATTGCGCCAAATTCAATCTCCCCCGGCATATTCCCCATATCCGGCGTGCTCAGACTCCGGTCTATGATCACCGCCAGATCCTCCTCCGTGATCCCCACGGCAAGCTGAGACAACTGCGTCGGGACGGCGCTTGCCTGTGCGAGTGCAATAGCGGTTTGCAACTCCTCGTCGCTGCGACCTTCCAGCGCCAGCAGGCATAAATTCCCATAACCGACCAGCAAACCATGCGCGACATGACGGGTCTTGGCGCAGGCAGTGAAGCCTTCGTACAAGGCATGTGCCGCGCCGGTGTGTGCGCCGTTACTCATGATTGAGGTGAGTCCTGCATAGAGGAAAATTGCATCGAGAACCTGCTCAAGCGCGTTGTTCGCTTTGCCTTCCTGCACGGCAAAACAGGCGTCGGCGGCGAAGTGTTCGATGAGGGTGTAGCAAAGTTCGCTGTTGGTGCGGGCAACGCCTGCCAGGCCGGTGAGTTGAGTGAGATCGCTGATGGCGCGATATTCGTACCACTTCGCCAGCGTATCGCCGATGCCCGCTGACAACCAATGCAGCGGGGCAGTGGCGAGAAGATCGGCGTCGATCACCGCAGCCGCCGGGCCGCAGGGGAGAGGGAACATATCGCGAAACTGGCCGTCCTGGTGATAACGAAACGTCAGCGACGTGACGGCGGAACAGGTCCCCGCAATGCTCGGCAAAGTGACCACCGGAATATTGCAGGCAACGCCCGCCGCTTTGGTGGCGTCGATGGCTTTGCCACCGCCGGTGGCGATGATCACTTCCACACCCTGCGTGCGGAAAATGTCGGCCAGCCGGTTGATCTCTTCCTGACAACATTCGCCACTGAAAATTTCGCTGCCAAGATAGCTGACCATCTGCTGCTCCAACTGATCGGCGACTTTCGCCTCAACGCTGGCAATTGCGCGTTTGCCGCCGACCAGCATGGCGCGCTGGCCCAAACGTCCGCACATTGCGCCCAGATGCTTAATCGCCCCGCGCCCGCGCAGAACGCTGGCAGGAAATACCAACCGGTGGGTGAACATAATAGCCCTCAGAAAACGCAGTGTTTTAAAAAGTATAGAAGGCGTATTGGGGAACGTGACAAATTCAGCGGCGACGCTGGCGGACGGCGTCGTGGGTTTTGCGCAGGGCATCGCGCGCGCCCGGTAACCGCTGGGCGATGCCGATATAAAGGCAATCGATGATCAACAACTGGCTGGTGCGGCTGGCCATGGCGGCGGCGCGAAAACCCAGCTCGCGCCCGCTGGTCAGCAGCACGACGTCAGCTTTGCGGGCGAGGGGAGAACGTCCCCCAGCCGTGATCGCCAGTGTGCGGGCACCGGCGGATTTCGCCTGCATAAGCGCATCAAGAACGCCGGTGGTTTCGCCGGAGTGCGAAATCGCCAGTGCGACGTCGGCAGAGGTGAGCTGACAGGCGCTGACCAGGCTTTCATCGGTGCTGCCGTACGTCTGGGCGATGACGCCAACGCGGCGCAGCTTTTGGCAGAAATCCTGGGCGACCAGCGCCGATGCGCCTGCGCCGTACACATCGATGCGTCTGGCCTGCGACAGCACACTCACCGCCTTTTCCAGCGTTTCACCGCTGAGCAACTGCGCCGTGGCACTTGCACCTTCCACTTCAAATGCCAGCAGTTTATGCAGGATCTGTTTCGGCGTGTCGTCCTCGCTGATGTCCGCCACCAGCGGCTCACCGGCAGGTGCTTTGCGTGGAAGTTCGGCGGCTAATGCCAGCCGCAGCGCGGGATAACCTTCGAAGCCTAAGCGTCGGCTGGCGCGCACCACGGTGGCGGTGCTGGTCGCAGCGCGTATGGCCAGTTCCGCCACGCCGAGACGGGAGATAGCCAGCGGGTCGCTGATGATAAGGGTGATCACCCGCTGTTCCGCCTGTGAAAAACTCCCCTGTAACGCCGCTAAGCGCGACTGTAAATTCATCACGCTCATTTGCTATTTTTCCAGTTCGCGCAGATGGTCATCTTTGCGCAGCGTCATCAGTGCAAACAGGCTGACGATACAGGTCGCGACCACGTAATACGCCGGAATATCCAGATTGCCGGTTTCCTTAATAAGACCGGTGATAATAAGACCCGCGCAGCCGGAGAACACCGCGTTGGATAGCGAATAGGATAAACCGAGACCGGTATAACGCACGCGGGTCGGGAACATTTCCGCCAGCATCGCCGGGCCGGGTCCGGCAATCATGCCGATGGTTGCCCCGGCGATCAGTACCGCAACGCCTTTCACCAGCAGGCTGCTGTCCGGGTTTTGTAACAGGTGCAGCAGCGGGAAGCTGAGGATAATTACCGCCAGCACCGCCGCCATCATCACTTTTTTACGGCCAATTTTGTCGCTCAGCCAGCCGGAAGGGAGGATGGCTATCGCAAAACCGACATTCGCCAATACTGTCGCGACCAACGCCTGTAAGAACGTGGCGTGCAGCGAGGTTTGCAGATACGAAGGCATCACGACGAGGAAGGTGTAACCCCCCGCCGACCAGCCCATCATGCGGCCAATCCCCAGCGCGATGGCTTTGGCGGTGGCTACGGCAGAGGCTTTCTCCGCGGCGGTTTTTTGCGCTTTCACTTCCGGCTTTTTACTCGCCACAAAACTCGGCGTTTCATCGAGTTTTAGGCGCAGCCACAGCGCGACCAGCCCCATCGGCAGGGCGAGCAGGAACGGAATTCGCCAGCCCCACTCTTTCATCTGCGCGTCTGGCAACGTCTGAACCAGGATCGCCACCAGCCCGACGCCGGTCAGTAAACCTAATGAAACGGTGAACGACTGCCATGCGCCGTAGATCCCGCGCTTGCCCTTCGGAGCGAACTCGGTCATCAGCGAGACCGCACCGCCGAATTCACCTCCGGCGAACAACCCCTGAAACATCCGCATCAGCGTCAGTAAGAGCGGTGCTGCGACGCCGATCTGGGCATACGTCGGCAGCAGGCCAATGATGGCGGTGGCGACGGTCATCAGTAAGACGACGGCGATCAGTGTCGGTTTGCGGCCAATGCGATCGCCAATGCGGCCAAAAATAATCGCCCCAATCGGACGGCAGAAAAACGCCAGCGCGAAGGAGGCGTAAGTGAGCAGTAAGCCGGTCAGGCCGGTCTGGCCCTCCAGCGTAAAGAAATTACCGGCGATAAGCGTCGCCAGATAACCGTACACACCGAATTCGTACCATTCGATAAAGTTGCCGACGGAACCGGCGACAAGTGCCCGACGGGACTGACTGGCGCTGGCTACAGCAGGGGAAGTCTGGCTGGTCATCAATAACCTCAGGTCAAAAGCAAAAAAGGAGATGTAAATAATTTTCTAAATTCAGGTGATCATTATGTCAATAATTTTCATATGCCGGACAAAATAAAAGCGAAATCTGTGGGGTTGAACCGAATTTAAAGAGGAATGCGCAGGTGAAACAAAACAGGCGATGCCCGGAAGCATCGCCTGTCTGTGGAATAAAAGGGGGAGTGAAAAGGGTCAGAGCGTGTGGATGTCGATCCCATCGCCGATGTTACTTTTCTGGTAATAAGCGCGTGGCACTTCTACCTGATACTGTTTGTCGGCGTAAGCGACTTCCAGAATGAAACGCTCGTTTTCATACGATTCTACCGGGATAAACCCGAAGAAACCTTCCGCCACGCTGATGGTGCGCGAAGACGGAACGGCATAACGGTGAACAATCCTTGCTCTGAGCGGCTGCTGAGTGCCAGTTAACATATTCCATACGCGGTTAACGGGTTGCGACAGCGTGTCAAGCACGTCTGAGGCCAGCGAGTTGAGAACGGACTTCTTCATAGTCATGATGAATACCTCGTTGGTCTATATAACCTAATTCTTATAATTATCTGCGGTTAAGATCCAATGATTTTTAACGCTAAGCTTAGTCAGGTTTTGTAAGCCTTTGGCGGATTTAGAAATTACTCCGCCATTGTTTTGCGTCTTTTGCCGGATTTACGTTCTGCTAGCAATAACGGACAGGAAGGGCACATCGCGTGATCTGCCAGATCGTAGCGCAGACAGCACTGTTTACGGTATTGCGCGCTGTCGGGATCGGCTGGGTTTTCCGGGCGCAGCGGCTGGAACAGCGGATTTTTACCGCCCCGGCGCAGCTCACGGGATTCCATCAACGCCATGCCGTCAGAGATATCCGCGTTCGCCAGCTCCGCCTGCTTCACGCCCCAGCCGACGCGGATTGCCGCGTTACTCCAGTAAATACCCGGCTTGAGACCGGAGAATTCTGCCAGTGCTTCACACACCGGGCGCAAATGCTGCTCGATCATCACATCAAACCGCGCCATTGGCTCGGCGGAGGTCAGCGCTTCGCCTTCACCGTCGAGATATATCTGCGCGGGCAATCCTTCTTCCTGCATGCACAAATAGACGTTTTGGGCGGCGATAGGCAGCTGCCAGCCGTGGCGCAGGGAAACGATGACCCAGCTCGGCAAAAGGGTGGCGAAATACCATTGTGACCACATTGAGATCCGCGCACGGCGTTTGTCGCACTGCGCGGCGTCGGCAGCGTTGGCATCCAGATAGCGTTTGAGCACGCTGGCGCAACCTTCGGCCGTGGTCAGATGCGACATCGGCACGGCGTTGGTCACCAGCGGCGTCAGCGGTTTGAAGGTGTCCGCCACCCAACTGACGGGCGTATCGCGGAAACTGTCGAGGAGTCTTTGCATTGTCGATGTCGAATGGGATTCGGCGCTATAAATCATGGAGGTAGAGTAGCGAATATTGAAGCGGAATAGTAATGATTTCGATTTAGATTGCACAAAACACCACACCGCGCACACGGCGGGGCGCAATGGCTATGCCCCGCCGTAAAGCTGAGGCTTACAGCACGTTACTTTGCAATACCCACACTGCCGCCTCGACACGGGATTTAAGTTTCATCTTTTTCAGCAGATGTTTAACGTGCACTTTCACCGTGCTCTCGGTGATGTTCAGCCGACGGGCGATCATCTTGTTCGGCAGACCTTCGGCAATCAGCTTGATGATGTCACGCTCGCGCGGCGTCAGTGACTGAATATCCCGGTCGCCGCTTGGACGGCTTTCGCGCAGGCTGGCGGCCAGCACGGGTGTCAGTGCTTCGCTCAGCACCATCTTACCGGCGGCGGCGTTGTGCAGCGCGGTCAGCAAATCTTCCGGCTCCATATCTTTGAGCAGATAACCGTCGGCACCGCGCTTGAGCGCCGTCACGACGTCATCTTCATGATTGGACACGCTGAACACCACTACGCGGCCTGAAAGCGAGGTCTGGCGCATCTTATCCAGTGTATCCAGTCCGTTCATGCCGGGCATGTTCAGATCCAGCAAGATCAGGTCGGGATCGAGCTGTTTCGCCAGTTCGACGCCTTGCTCGCCGTTGCTGGCTTCGCCGATGACTTGCAGGCTGGTGTCGAGTGCTATCAGCTGTTTGACGCCGTTACGCAGCATAGGATGATCGTCAATCAGCAAAATGGTGGAAGGGGTGATGTCGTTCATACTTGCTCCTGGGGATTGATAGGCAGGGCTTCCGGGCGGAAACGCACCACAACTTCAGTGCCGCCGTCCGGGCGCCGGTCAAACCGGCAACTGCCATGTAGGGTACTGGCGCGATCCTGCATGATGATCAGGCCATAATGATTTTGCCGTTCGGCGTTAAGCGCAATGCCCTGACCGTTGTCGCAGATGCGCATAGTGATCTCTCCATCGTCGCAGTTCAGGGAAAGCGAAACCTGCGTTGCCCTGGCGTGTTTGTGCGCATTGTTCAGCGCCTCGCGGGCGATGTGCAGCAGATGTATGCCCTGATTGGCAGGGACGGAACGCGGCGGGATCTGATAATCAAAACCGACAGTCAGTCCCATGCGGCGCGAGAATTCATCTACGGTATGTTGAAGCGCGGCGCGCAGGCCGGGCGTATTGAGCGTCAGGCGGAAGGTGGTCAGCAGTTCACGCAACTGACGGTATGCGGTGCTCAGCTCATCACGCATTTGCTGTAACAGATTCTTGTCATCGTCGGAAAACGATTCGGCGTGCATCTGCAGGCAGGCGACCTGAATCTTCAGGCAAGAAAGCGACTGTGCCAGCGAATCGTGTAGCTCACGGGCAATGGCCGATCGTTCTTCCATCAGCATCAGTTGCTGCTGATGTTCAGCCTGACGCGCCAGCATCAGCGTACTGGTCAGCTGTTCGAGCAGGGTTGTCACCAGCTGTTGCTGATCGTCGTCAAGATGCTGACCCGGTGGCAGCTGCGCCAGCAGCACGCCATAGTTCTCGCGCTCATCGCGCAAACTCCAACTCAATGATTCGCCGTTTTCATCCGCGTGTTCCCCGACCTTCGGGCTGACCGGCTGGCGCGGCGATGCGTTGCTAAATTCGTTGAATACTTCGGCGCTGTTGTTCTCATACAGACGCAGCTGAACCCCGCTTAACGGGGTCAGAGACTGCAATTCTTTCAGCACCGGCTCCATGCGCACTTCCAACGGTTCGCTGGTGTGCAGCTGGCGGCTGACGCGGTACAGATAATCCAGCACCTGATTTTTTTGTTGCAGGTCGGCGGTTTTTTCCGCCACGCGCTGCGCCAGATTATCCACCATTTCCGCCAGTGCCAGAGACATGCTGTTGAGCGAGTCGCCCAGAATATCCATCTCGTTATGCGCATTACCGTTCGCCACGCGTTTACGCTCATAGCGATGGCTGAAATCCCCGGCAGTGATGGCGCTGGCCTGAGACAACAGCCTGCGCCATGGCGTCAGCAGACGGCGGCGCAGGAACCAGATAGTGACGGCGAGCAGCAGCAGGGTGACGGCCACCAGCGCGCGCTGGATCAGTGAAATCTGCTGTAAATGGTTTTCGGTTTTGTGTTCGAGAGTGGCGACCAGTACGTCAAGCTGGCCGACAAACACTGCGACGTTGGCGGAAATATCCTGCGGACGTTTGGCTGCCAGCACCTGATCGCGCAGCGTGGTTTGCCAGTAATTACGCAGTGCCAGAAACTGCGGTTGCAGGTTTTCACGTTCGACCGCCTGCAACAGATCGGCGCTGTTCTGATCGTCTTCCATCTGACGAATGTAAGCGGTGTTTTTACCGCTGAGCGGCACTTCCGACAGCAGCCGGTAACTTTGCATACGCAACGATCCGGCCTTATTGATCGCGTGTGCGTTGCCTTCGATACTGCCCGCCATCCACGCCGCCATGCTCATACCCCCGATGCCCAGCAGGCCGAGCAGCAGCATCAGCAAAGTGATTTGGCTGACCAGCGACAGAGAAGGCAATGCGCGTTTAAGCATGGATCGGGTTTCCGGTGGTGGTGAAAATCGTTAAGTAATTGGTTATATACCGCTTAGTGCTGAACTCGGCACGGTGTAATGGGGGGCATTTTTTATGATCCGGATGACTTTCCCTATACCCCTTTGTGATTACTCCTTTATTTCCTCCTGCGGGGGAGTCGGGAAGGGAACGGGAGGATTAAGGCATCAACCTGATGAATTATAGTATTTTTTTGGAAAGCAGCCCGCTACTCACAAAGGATCCATGATGATTTTAACGCCTTTTTCCACCTGCCGTTGGGTTGATTTGCATCAACATCCCTAAGCGGTGCTCTACCTAGTGTGTGCGACATAACTCAACCATTACAACAATAACGCGCGTCAACTCGAGGTTCTTATGTCACACACATCCGCTTCACCGACGAAAAAACCGTCCCGCCTGTTGCAGGACTGGCGTCCGGAAGACCCGGCATTCTGGGAAAAAACCGGCCACAAAGTCGCCAGCCGAAATCTCTGGATCTCCGTGCCGTGTCTGTTACTGGGTTTCTGCGTCTGGATGCTGTTCAGCCTGGTTTCCGTTAACCTGAACAAAGTCGGTTTTAACTTCACCACCGATCAGCTGTTCATGCTGACTGCGATCCCATCCGTTTCCGGCGCACTGCTGCGCGTGCCTTACTCCTTTATGATCCCGCTGTTTGGCGGACGCCGCTGGACGGCGCTCAGTACCCTGTTCCTGGTTCTGCCTTGTGCATGGCTGGGCTTTGCGGTGCAAGACACCACCACGTCATACAACACATTTTTGATCATCGCGTTGCTGTGCGGCTTCGGCGGCGCAAACTTTGCTTCCAGCATGTCTAACATCAGCTTCTTTTTCCCGAAAGCGAAGCAAGGTGGCGCCCTCGGCATAAACGGCGGTCTGGGCAATCTGGGCGTCAGCGTGATGCAACTTGTGGCTCCGTTGGTGATTTCCCTTGGTGTTTTTGCTGCATTCAGCGATACACAAACGCTGGCTAATGGCTCAGATATCTGGCTGCAAAACGCTGCGTGGATTTGGGTGCCGTTCCTGGTGATAGGTACTGTTGCTGCCTGGTTTGGTATGAACGATCTGGCGTCGTCTAAAGCGTCGATCCGCCAGCAGTTACCCGTGCTCAAACGCGGTCACCTGTGGATCATGAGCGTGCTGTATCTGGCGACGTTCGGCTCGTTTATCGGCTTCTCCGCGGGTTTCGCGATGCTGACCAAAACCCAGTTCCCTGATATCAACATCATGCAGTACGCCTTCTTCGGCCCGTTCTTTGGGGCACTGGCGCGTTCTGCCGGGGGGATGCTGTCGGACCGTCTGGGTGGCATCCGCGTGACGCTGGTTAACTACATTCTGATGGCGATTTTCGCCGGTCTGCTGTTCCTGACCTTGCCGGTCAACGGTGTGGGCGGTAACTTCCCGGCCTTCTTCGCCGTGTTCATGGTGCTGTTCCTGACAGCCGGTCTGGGCAGTGGTTCGACTTACCAGATGATTGCCGTGATATTCCGTAAACTGACCACCGATCAGGCGAAAGCCCGTGGTGCGACCGACGAAGAAGCCCTGCGTGAAGCCGTGACTGACACCGCTGCGGCGCTTGGTTTTATCTCTTCCATTGGTGCTATCGGCGGGTTCTTCATCCCTAAAGCCTTCGGGACTTCTCTGGCGATGACCGGTTCGCCGGCTGGCGCGATGAAAGTCTTCCTGGTGTTTTACGTGGTATGTGCGTTGATCACCTGGCTGGTGTACTGGCGCAAGCTGAACAAAGGCTTTGCGACCAAACGGGTCAAAAACTGAGTCAGCGAAAGTGACAGGAATTAACTAAAGGGGCTTCGGCCCCTTTTTGCTGCGCGGAACTTACTCACGCAGGAATTCAGAAAATTGCAGATTTAGCTACTGTGTGTGTTTTCGTTATCTCAGGGTGCCATGCCTGCTTTTTAATATGCGCGTATCGCGTTATAAATTAAGGCGACGACAGACATTTTTGGAGAATGGCGCCTGATGAAAACAGTACACCTGGTTGATCCTGAATTACGTCCTTTACTGGCACTGATGCCTGAACGGATCCTTGAGGCGTCGGTTCTGCCTGCGATGCGTGAGGAGCGTCAGCGTGCTGCACTGCAAAATCTGTCACAGGATGATGGCCTGGATGTGGCGGTCACCGGACATCTTATTGACGGTGCCGAAGGAACTCCCCCGGTACGGGTGGCAATTATTTCGCCGCGTAATGCCCGGGCAAGCCGGATGGGGATCCTTCATATTCACGGTGGCGGATATGTATTGGGCAGCCCGGAGCAATCGATGCCGCTGACGCGACCGACTGTGGCAGAACAGGGATGTGTGATTGTCTCAGTAGATTACCGACTGGCACCCGAAACGCCTTTCCCCGGTCCGCTGGAAGATTGTTACACCGCGCTGGTGTGGATGGCCGAACATGCCGGGGCGTTAGGGATCGACCCGCAACATATAGGCGTGATGGGTGACAGTGCGGGTGCAGGATTAGCGGCGGCGCTGGCGCTGTTAGCTCGCGATCGCGGCGGGCCAAAACTCGCTTTTCAGAATCTGATGTATCCCATGCTTGATGACCGGACGGTAACCGAGCTGGACCCCAATCCGGTGACCGGCGAGTTCGCCTGGACACGGGCAGACAACCGCTTTGGCTGGTACGCCTTTCTCGGAATCGAACCCGGCGGCGAAGATGTCTCCTTTTATGCGGCCGCGGCGCGTGCAGAAAATCTCAACGGCTTACCTCCTGCGTGGATCGGCGTGGGTTCGATAGATTTATTTCTTGATGAGAATATCGAGTATGCGCGCCGGTTATTACGGGCGGGTGTCCCGGTGGAGTTAAGTGTTTATCCCGGCGGATTCCACGGTTTCAACGGTGATGCGACCGTTGCGCTCGCACGCCGTGCCCGCGAGCAGCGGCAGAATGCGTTATCGTTTTTCAATCCGTTGCGTCAGTGAGGACTCGGCCAGTGAGTTGTCAGGCCAGTGGGTAGAATTCGCTTTTTCAGAGGGAAAGAGCATGGCGGCATCAGGCTCTTATTTTCAATAAAACCGCATTAAAAAACCGGCTCACTGGCCGGTTTGCATTCGCAAAAACATCAGAACATATTTGCGTTAAATATTTTAACGCTGACTCCAGACTAGACCGATGCGCGCAGATAGATACCTAAAACGCTATTTTATTTGAGTTAAGCGTCATAGGACTGATTCAACGTGGAGCATGTTCACCCTCCCGGCATCGCCGCGCCGCTGGCAAAAAACCACACCATAAAACCGACTGCGCCTGCCAGTACGATGACCGGCGGTATAAATTTCAATTTCATTTTTTGTTGTCCATTACTGATCGATAATCGCTGAGCCCTGATACCACGGCCCGCAAAAACCCACCGAGCCATTTGAGATACTGCAATCGTGATAAGAACCGTCTGAGGTTTTGACGGCAGCCTGCCCCTGATACCAGCCGCCGCAGAAGGTGACGCTGCCATTTGAAACGGTGCATTGGTGATACGCGCCATCTTTCATGACCGGCACGGAATCTGACTGTGCCCAACCGGCGCAAAAGGTGACACTTCCGTTAGAAATCGTGCAGTTCTGATAATCTGCCTGACTGGCTGCACTCACGGTGATTAATATCGCAAACAACACCTTTTTCATATTATCTCCCTATAAATATGGGGCTTATTATAAATGAGTTGAATGTGTTCTGCGGCAGGGTTTCTGAGTTATCCGCAAAAACAAATGTCTTCAATGTGCGATATCATACGTTATGCATTATTTGGAAACGGCCAGACGAACAAAAATCCGTTCACACTGCATTCCAGATTACTTACTTAACTCAATGAAATAAAAAACTTTGGACATCAAACAGCTCATCTATCTGTGTAATCTCGAACGCGAACGGCATTTTGGCAGGGCGGCGGAAGCCAGTTTTGTCAGTCAGCCCACGCTGTCGATGCGCTTAAAAAACCTCGAGAAAGAACTCGGACTGAATCTCATCAACCGTGGGAATAACTTTGAAGGTTTCACCGCCGAAGGGCTGCGGGTGCTGAGCTGGGCGCGGGAAATCGTGGCGGTGTATGAAGGGCTCAAGCTGGAAGTGGAATCGCTGAAACAGGGCATGAGTGGCACGTTGCGCATCGGCGTGATGCCGCAGTGCAGCGTCTCGCTGGCGCAGCTTATCAAAGCGGTGAGTCTGGTGCATCCGGGGCTGGATTACCGGGTATCTGAAGTGAGCGCCGATCAGCTGATCGAAGCGCTCAGCAGCCATTCGGTGGACGTCGGCATCGGTTTCTTCGAATTCTCTACCCTCAATGAACTGCGCTTCCAGCTGGTTCCGATCGATGACGGCGGCGTTGACGTGGTTTATCACCCGGATCACTTCCCGGAATTGCAAAAGCTCAGTCTGATCTCCGCCGAACAGGCCGTGGCGTTGCCGCTGTGCCTGTCAGAACCGAGCCGCTATTTCCGTCGTTATCTGGATAATTTCTTCCGTCAGGCCGGGCTGGAACTGCATCCGCGTCTGGAAAGTACCTCGATATTTCAGCTGATGCAGGGCGTCTTTGTTGGCATCGGCTGTGCGTTGGTGCCGCGTGGTCATCTGATCGACGAAATGAATCCGGCGCTAAAACGTTGTCCGCTGGATATTACGCCGATGAGCCGCCATGCCGCGCTGGTGGTCGCCGAAGCAGGGCGGTCAACACCGCTGGCGCAACACTTCTTCACCGCCGCCGGGCTGTGGTTAGCGCAGCAGCCTATTGAGAAATAAACGCACACTGTTCAGTGCCGATTTATCTCATGAAATCCTATTGATGTAATGGATGTTTGGGCTCAAGCTTTGCGTTATGACTTAAGTAAAATGGATGGAACGACAATGAAAACTTTAAAAACGGTGATTTTAGCCGTGGCGGCGAGCGGTATTTTACTGGCTGGCAGCGCACAGGCATCGAACAATCTGCTCGGGCAACTTCAGCAGGCGGCTAACGAAGGGCTGAACGGCGCGGGCAAAAACACCAACAGCACCGGCACGACCTCTTCGCTGACCTCACTGCTTAGCGGCGGCGACGGCGCACTGACTTCGACCAGTGCCAACAACGTGGCAGGTGTGTTGCAGTACTGCGTGAAAAACAACGTACTTTCTAAAGCCAGCACCGAGAATGTGAAAGACCAGCTGCTGAGCAAACTGGGTATCCAGACCGCTTCCGGCGCGGAAAGCCAGGATTACCAGCAGGGGCTGGGTGGCTTGCTGAAAACCGGTAAAGACCAGAGCGTGGATCTGAATAATCTGGGCAGCGGGTTAACGCAGATGAAAGAAAAAGTAAAAACCAAAGCATGTGATGTGGTGCTGAAGCAGGCTAAATCGTTTATTTGATTTGGCTGCCATGCATCCCGGCTATGTTTCAGGTATTTCTGCTATTGCCGCAAAATCCTGTCACGTCATGATTTTTGCATCCGACCATACGCAATGTAAAACAGTACACGGACAGCTCCCTCCCCTGCGAAGGGGAGGGTTGGGGTGGGGTATTGATGCCAAATCAATAATTTGACGTTTTCTCCGACAA
>NZ_JYDE01000048.1 GCF_003263515.1 Rahnella inusitata
GAAGAGTCAAGAGATTATTCATTTGAACTTTCATCTTTTTTTCTTCCTGTCCGAGCGACTTCTCAGTCGTTGTTCCCGGTCAGTGGAGGCGCATTATAGGGAGTTCTCAGAAGGCCGCAACCCCTAAAATACAAATAATTTACTGACCGCTGATTCTTTCACCAAATGCCGTTTAAAGCGGCAATTCCTGGATACTTCTGAAGCCATATGACTGTAAAACAGGCAGTAAACTTTGCGCCTCGGCGGTCATCGCCATGCAGTAGGCGACACTCTCTATTTGCACGTCTGCTTTTTTCTGTGGAATAGGCACATGCGACGTCTCAATTAACCAATGTGCACGGCGGGCAATCGCAGAACCGGAGTCGATCATACGTGTGCCGTCGGGTAAAACCTGCGCGAGCTCTTCGGAAAGCAACGGAAAATGCGTGCAGCCTAATACGACGGTGTCCGGCGGTTCACGCAAACGTAGCCACGGATGGAGGATTTTCTTCAGTGCCGCCAGTGAGACCTCTTCACCATGCAGCTTCGCTTCCGCCAGCTCGACCAGTTCCGCTGAGCCCAGCATCAGAATCTGACAATCCGTCGCAAACCGCGCCACCAGATCATGCGTATAAGGACGCTGAACTGTTGCGCGCGTTGCCAGTAATCCCACAACGCCGTTACGCGTTAGTTTCGCAGCAGGTTTGATCGCAGGTACAACGCCAACAACCGGGCAGCTGAATTTAGCGCGCAATGCAGGAAGTGAGACGGTGCTAGCAGTGTTACAGGCAATGACGATAATAAAGAGGGGATGGCGTTTCGCGACGGCGGTGACAATCTCGACCACACGTTCGACGATGAACTCTTCAGATTTCTCGCCGTAAGGAAAAGCGACATTATCGAAGGCATAGATATAGTGCAGGTCCGGCAACATCTGCCGGACCTCTTGATAAACTGACAGCCCGCCGACGCCGGAATCGAAAACCAGCACCGTCGGGCGGCCAGGAACCTGGGTTGTATCAGAAGGTATAGCTTCCAGTAAGGTAGAACTCACGTCCTGGTGTGGCATAGCCATAAGCCGTCTCGTAATCTTTATCAAACAAGTTGGCAATTCTACCACGAACCGTCAGATGTGAGGTTACGGGATATGATGCAGCAAGATCCCATAAGCTTACGCCGCCAAGCTTAACCGTCTGATAAGGATACGACCCGTAGTCGGTGTCGTAACGCTGCCCCAGATATTGGTAATTGATGGACCAGTCAATGTCAGCCACATTCCAGTCAATTTGGTATTTCACCTGCTGTTTGGCCCGACGCGCCAAAATTTCGTTGGTCTCGGCATTACGTGGGTCGAGATATTCAAGCGTAATCTGGTGCTGCAACGGGCCGGTATCGAATGAGCCGGTCCATTCAACGCCTTTGATGGTCGCCTTGCCGATGTTGTAATAACCGAAGTTTGAATTGTCATAAGCGATCATCTGGTCGATGTCGTTACGATACACCGATAAACGCCAGTCCAGCGGACCGGTCAGACCTTCCAGTCCCCCTTCCCACTGCTTGCTCTCTTCAGGCTTAAGATCTGGATTGCCGCCAAAACCGCTATAAAGCTGCCCCAGGTTCGGGGATTTATAGGCCGTACCGTAAGAACCAATCAGACGATATCCATCGATGAATTCCCACGCCGCGCTGCTCTGCCAGGTAGTGTGCTGGCCAAACTGGGAGTTATCGTCACTGCGCACTGCGCCTTCAAGCGTCACATCGCTGATTTTCTGCTGAGTCGTCAGATAAACGCCGGTGTTATGCTGGTTATAGCCATCATCCAGAGCGCTAGTGCCCGGCTCAGTGGTCAGCTTCTGCCAGTCAAGACCGGCGCTGACTTCACCTTTCCAGATCTGGAATGTGTTGCCCCATTGCACGTTGTACTGATCGGAGTCATCCAGCGACGCCGACGCATCGTAAGGACCGTATTTCGGATCGTAGTTGTAGTCTTTAACGTGGCTGTAGCTGCCGATGAGCTGCGTAGCGTAGATACCGTTCTCGTAACGCAAACCGGTGTCGTACGTGCGGCTGTAGAGCTGGCGGGTATCGATAAGCGCACTGTCCGGCGAAGAGTAGGCGTCATAAGCGGTACGGTTGTCGTAGCCGTACGCACGGGCAAAGCCGCTGATTTCCTGATTAAACTGATGTTGCAGCGCCAGATACAGCGTCTTGCTCATGAAACCGTCGCGGTCAGGCTGAGGTACGCCACCGGTATTGCCATCTGCGACAACGTCGATGCCACGGGTATAGGTGTAATCCCCGGCCGCCGTCAGCGTAGTGTTTTCACCCAGCTTCTGCTGTGTGGAGCCATTATAGTTCTGGTAACCGTGAGAGCCCACGCCTGCGCCAAGCGTCGTGCCATCTTTATCACGCGTGGTGATAATGTTAACAACACCCCCGATCGCATCAGAGCCATAAACCGCAGAGCGCGGCCCACGAATGAATTCAATACGCTGAACCAGTGAAAGCGGGATCTGGCTGATATCCGCGGCGCCGGAAATACCGGCCTGATTAAGACGCACACCGTCGATTAAGACTAACGTGTGGCTGGAATTGGTGCCGCGAACGAATAAAGACGTCTGCTGCCCCAGTCCGCCATTCTGGGCAATATCGACACCCGGTAAACGACGTAATACATCGGCGACAGATTTTGACTGCCATCTGTCGATATCATCACGCGTCACCACATCGGTCGGTGCCAGTACGGAAGACACCGGCTGTGGAAAACGGTTAGCCGTGACGACCAGATTATCGCTGCTGTTGTCTGTGGAAGTACTGTCTTGCGCCCACCCTGAAAAAGCCGTGACGGATAATGCCGTCAACAGCACGTGCTTTTTAATTGTCATGAATCGAGCATCCAAACTTAATTGGCGGATGCCGCAGAGGATCACCGACGGTATTTCGCGACGACGATGATTAATGCGACGTAACATCGGCAGGTCTTCGGACTTAGGATTTGCAGGCTTATTCATTACAAGAGAAGTAATTAAGATAACCCACACCGGGCGATGACTTCCCATTCCCTCTTTCTTATCTATATAGAAAGAAGAAACAGTGTCTGCATTATAAAGAATGCGATCGCCGTGATTTCCCCATACCGCTGCGCGCCAGTTCCGGATTCACACCGGATTCCCTTTTAACTCAGTCATGAGGCCGAACGGCAATCGTACGATCAACCCATTTGGAAATCCAGACATCCGTAATGACTCCCCCTGTTTGCCCAACGTTATTGGCGGTAGAACAAGGCAATAAAGGAGAGAATCCCGATGAGCTGACTCTGGTCAGTGATTCGGGTAAACGAATGCAGCTAACGCGGTTATAAGGTTAAGGACGACGGGGAAAGCTGGACTTTGCAGTGTGATTCCCTAGAATCCCCCAAAAGTTTGTCCATTTACCCCCAGTTAGACGAGATAACCGATGACGCCTGAAAACCTGC
Source organism: Rahnella inusitata (assembly GCF_003263515.1). Taxonomy (GTDB): domain Bacteria; phylum Pseudomonadota; class Gammaproteobacteria; order Enterobacterales; family Enterobacteriaceae; genus Rahnella; species Rahnella inusitata. The sequence goes on from NZ_JYDE01000048.1 coordinate 3,455, forward strand.
CCATTGAACAGTACGACGACCAGCTGGCGGAAAAGACCGCACGTCTCACGGCGATGATGTCGCCTTTTAATGCGCCGCAGCCTGACGTTTTCCGTTCTCCGGTCAGCCATTATCGTATGCGTGCCGAATTCCGCGTCTGGCACGACGAAGGCGACCTGTACCATATTATGTTTGATCAGCAGACCAAAGCCCGCGTGCGTGTGGACCAGTTCCCGGCCGGCAGCGAGCTGATTAACCGTCTAATGCCAGTGCTGATCGCCGCCGTGAAGCAAGATCCGGCTCTGCGCCGTAAGATCTTCCAGATCGACTATCTTTCGACACGCAGCGGTAAAATCATCGCCTCTTTGCTGTACCACCGTAAGCTTGATGAAGAATGGCAGCAGGCCGCCACGCTACTACGCGACCAGCTTCGCGCCGACGGGTTTGATATCCAGCTGATTGGCCGCGCCGCCAAAACCAAAATCATGCTCGATCAGGATTATATTGATGAAGTCCTGCCGGTCGCAGGCCGCGATATGATTTACCGTCAGGTAGAAAATAGCTTCACTCAGCCAAACGCCGAGATGAATATTCAGATGCTGGAGTGGGCACTGGACGCCACGCAAAACTCGACCGGCGATTTGCTGGAACTTTACTGCGGCAACGGCAATTTCTCTCTGGCACTGGCGCGCAATTTCCGCCGGGTGCTGGCGACAGAAATTGCCAAACCGTCAGTAGCGGCAGCGCAGTTCAACATTGCGGCAAACCATATCGACAATGTGCAAATCATCCGCATGGCTGCTGAAGACTTCACTCAGGCACTGAACGGCGTACGTGAATTCCGTCGTCTGCAGGATGTGGATTTAAGCGGATATGAATGCAATACGATATTTGTCGATCCACCGCGCAGCGGGCTGGATGATGAAACCGTGAAGATGGTGCAGGGCTATGACCGTATTTTGTATATCTCCTGTAACCCGGAAACGCTTTGTGCGAATCTGGAAACGCTGAGCCAGACACACCGCGTCACGCGCCTCGCGTTGTTCGATCAGTTCCCGTACACCCACCATATGGAATCCGGCGTTCTGCTGGAAAAGATCTGATCGGCGAAAACTAAAAGAAAAAGCGGGCACCTCAGCGTGCCCGTTTTTTTACTGCCGCAAGATAATTACAAGTACACGCGCAGATATTCTGACAGACACAGAATCGCCATCGCCTGCCCGTAAGGCATCGACGTCAGCGCAATCTGGCGGTAAAACTCAAGGTCTGATCCCATCGCTGTACCGAACGACGTTTGCGTCAGTTCCCCCGCCGGATTGATATGTTTAATCACGCCCTGAATGGCTTTCTCCGCCACCGGCGCATAAGACGCGTCGATATAACGCTTACGCACCGCTTTCAGAATACCGTACGCAAAGCCAGCCGTGGCCGAGCTTTCAAGATAAGAGTGCGGGTCGTCGAGCAGCGTGTGCCATAAACCACTGTCGTCCTGACATTTCGCCAGCGCGCTGACCTGGCTTTCCAGCACCTGCAATAAATAGCGGCGGGTCGCGTTATTTTCCGGCAAATCCACCAGTTCGAGGAATTCAGGAATGGCGATGGTCAGCCAGCTGTTGCCACGCGCCCAGCGTGCCTGCGCAAAGTTATGATGCCCGTCGAACGTCCAGCCGTGGAACCACAGACCGGTCTGGCGATCCATCAGATATTGCACGTGGATCAGAAACTGATACGTCGCTTCTTCGATAAATTCAGGACGACCCAGCAGTTTACCAATTTTCGCCAGCGGCAGAACGCTCATCATCAGCGTGTCGTCCCACATCTGCTGATGGTTTTCATTGTTATAAACAATGTGCTGCATCGCGCCTTTATCCGTGCGCGGCATTTCGAACATCACCCATTCAGCCCAGCGCTCAAGATAAGGGCGCCACTCTTCATTCCCCGTTTCCTCGTAGCGATACGCCAGCGTCAGGAACGGGCTCATCGTATTGACGTTTTTGGTTGGCGTGCCTTCCGTCAGGCGTGCGGTAAACCAGTCGTCGATCACTGCACGCATCTTTTCATCGCCGGTCTGCTGATAATACTGATAGATGCCGTAGAGTCCGATGCCGTGCGTCCATTCCCAGCCCGCCCAGCCTTTGGTGTCAATCACGCGGCCATCGTCCAGCCGCAACAGGAACTCACCGGTTTTATCTTCGATATTCACCAGATTGTCGGTCACATTGTGAATCAGCGCTTTCAGTTCGTTGCGTGAGATGAAATGCTCCGGCTGACGCAGCAAGGCACTGTGTTTAACTTCAAATACTTTCATAACGTTCTCCTGTGAATGGATTACAAACGTCCCTGGACCGGCACTTCGGCGGTATTTTCTCGGGTCAGCTTTTCAGGTGGCGGGTTATTGCGATGCAGATAACCGATATTGTTATTGCCCCACAGAGATTCGTATTTCATCCCTGTCAGCATTTCGACAGTGGCGCGATCTTCCGGCGTGATCTGCTCCGGCACGATGCGATTTGCTTCGCGCATCTTGTGCGTTTCACGGGTCAGCACGCCATGTGTTCTCTGATTGAGGCGGAAGAACAGCGAGATGATAAAGCCCATGCTAAGCATCAGCAGTGAACCGAACACCAAAACACCCAGAATGGTATGACCGACCGCAGGCACCTGCTGGCTCTGGCCGGAAACAAACCCGGCGAGTTGCAGGATAATCCCCACCAGCATCACTGCACCGGCCTGCGAGGCTTTGCGGGTCAGGGTCATCACGCCAGCGAAAATCCCTTCGCGGCGCTGGCCGGTGATGGTTTCATCCACGTCAGCGATATAGGTGTAGATATTCCACGGCACGTAGTTGATCCCCCCGCGTCCCAGACCGGCCAGCGCAGAAATCAGCAACAACAGTGACATTGAGTCATTCATCCCGGCGTAATACAGGCCACCATAGGAAATCGCCGCCAGCCCGAAGAGTGTCACCGCCAGCCGGTAAGACGGCGCCGGTCCAAAACGGATACACAACGGGATCATTCCGATGACCGCAACAAATTGCAGAATTGCCATCATGCCCATCAGGTTTGAAGCGACGGCGGCGCTTTGCATCAGCACGAACACCACGTAATAAGTGAACACGGCGTTAAAAACGTCCTGTGCAATGTAGCCGCCCAGATACAAACCGAGATGCTGACGAAAAATCTTGATGCGCAGCGTTGAAGACAATTCGACTTTCAGACGCTTCAGGCTCTGTGACAGCGTCAGCTGCTGCCGCTCACGTTCAATTTTCTTAGTCGCTTCCGATTTCAGCTCTTCAGGACGTTCCCATGTAAAGAAATACACCAGCGTCAGCACCAGTGAACAAATCACCGCGAAGACCAGACTCGAATAGAAGAAGGAGATGGCGTTATCTTTGCCGAAATGCTGTAACAGAATGCCGGGCAGGAACGCCGCCAGAATCGCTGACAGCTGTGCCAGCGCGATGCGCGCACCAGAGAATTTGGTTTTCTGTTTGAAATCATCGGTCATTTCCGGGACCAGCGTTTCATACGGCACCAAAATCATGGTGTAGACGATATCGAACAGCAGATACGTCAGCAGATAATAGACGTACCCCATTTCGCCCACCCACATAAAGCTGTAGCTGAAGACGCAGGGAATACCGAGCAGAATAAAGAATTTACGGCGGCCAAAGCGTTTGCCGAGCCAGGTATTGCCGAAGTTATCGGTGAGATACCCCATCAGCGGGCTGAGAACCGCATCGGCGACGCGTGCGGTCGCGAAAATGAACGTTGCCTGAATGGGCGAAAGCCCGCAGAACGTCGTGTAGAAATACAATAACCAGGCCGCAGTCAGCGCGGTCGTGCCTGCACCGAGGAAATCCCCGGAACCATAAGCGATATAAGTGAAGAATCCGATCTTACGTGTTTTCATTGCCGTGTTGCCCCTGTTAATCACCTTTAGGCGTAGGCTGAATGCGAACGAAAATGCGTCGTCCGGCCATGATTCAAATTAGCGAGGAGCCGACATGAAAACCTTTTGGTTTTTGCCACCCGGATGCACTTTATGGCAAAGAAATAAAGAAGTGGGCGATCTACATCTAAATTATGAACATGGGTTTGATATTAATGAAATGACAGTTCATTAAGAGGGAGGGAAATGCTTAGCGGAGAGAATAAGTCGAGCGAGGGCGCATAAAAAAGGCAATCCGCAGATTGCCTTCAGGAAGGTGAAAGAGAAAACGCGTTACGTGGACGATTTGCGCTTTTTCAGTTTTACACCAATCCACAATACCAGCGCCACACAGATAAGCGACGGTAAGAAATTCGAGCCTAATTCAGGATACTCAGCGCGGACAATCGTGCTGTACAACAGCAGGCCCAGCAGGAAACAGGCCGCCGCCATCCCCGGTAAGCCTTTCGGCATTTCACCTTTGTGGTAGCGAACGTGCAGACAATACACCGCTAACACCAGAGTAATAATCGGGAATATCGAAAACGCGACGACAGAGCTGAATAACGCATCAAATGTGCCGCTGATCGACAGCCCGGCAATTAAAGACAAAACCAGAGTGCCATTATCCTGGTTCGCTTGTTCGGTCATCTTCTTTACCTCGGGTCTTATTAATGGGGGTCACCGCCGTGCGTTCCTGCTGACGGCGATACCAGTAATACGCACCTTTAGAAATCATCCGCAATTGCAGTACCAGACGCTCTTCGAGCTGACGGCGCTGCGCGAGGTCAACATCCAGCGCTTCCGCACCGGCGTTAAACACGATAATTACCATGGCTTCCGCCTGCGCCTCCGTAAAACTGCGCGGCATATGGTTTTCGAGTTGCAGATAGTCGGCAAGTTCCGCAATAAAATGCTGAATTTCACGGGCGACGGCGGCACGAAACGCTGAAGAGGTCCCGGAACGTTCACGCAGCAACAGCCGGAATGCGTTAGGGTTATTGCCGATGAACTCCATAAACGTCGAGACCGAGGTGCGGATTACGCTGCCGCCTTTGGCAATACGCTGACGCGCCTGACGCATCAGCTGGCGCAGCATCAGACCACTTTCATCCACCATCGTCAGACCGAGTTCATCCACATCACGGAAGTGCCGGTAAAAGGACGTCGGCGCAATGCCTGCTTCGCGCGAGACCTCACGCAAACTCAGACTGGCGAAGCTGCGCTCAGCACTGAGTTGGCTGAAAGCCGCCTCAATCAGCGTGCGACGCGTACGCTCTTTTTGTTGTGCTCTGACTCCCATAACCTTCATCCGGATAGTGTTCTTCTTTTTAGTTGTTAGCCCGACATGGTGTCACTATACCAAAATTTTTATCGGTCCGAGTCATAGAAACAGCAGCATAAAGTGGGTCTGAATGTTGCAACATTCCCATTAAATGACAACTGCATGTGGGGTAAATAGGTGTAATATGTTACTTTCTCGTTGTGATTTTGTATAAAAATAGGTTTCGAACAATGCAACAGCACTCACATTTTGATGCCATCATCATTGGCTCAGGCCCTGGCGGAGAAGGCGCCGCGATGGGACTGGTTAAACAAGGCGCCAGAGTTGCTGTCATCGAACGCTATAACAACGTCGGTGGCGGTTGTACACATTGGGGCACCATCCCTTCCAAAGCACTGCGTCACGCCGTCAGCCGAATCATCGAATTTAACCAGAATCCGCTCTACAGCGATAACTCGCGCACCATGAGTTCCAGCTTTCCCGATATCCTGCGTCATGCGGATTCGGTCATTAATCAGCAAACCCGCATGCGTCAGGGTTTCTACGAAAGAAACCAGTGCCAGCTGTTTTCCGGCGACGCCAGTTTTGTCGATGCTAATACCATCAGCATCCGCTACGCCGACGGCACGCATGAGCAGATCACCGCGGATAACATCGTCATCGCCTGTGGCTCACGCCCATACCGCCCGGCCAACGTCGATTTTGGTCACCCGCGCATTTATGACAGCGATTTAATCCTTGAACTCAGCCATGAACCGCGCCACGTGATTATTTACGGTGCGGGCGTGATCGGTTGCGAATATGCGTCGATCTTCCGTGGTCTGAACGTCAAAGTGGATTTAATCAACACCCGCGACCGCCTGCTGTCTTTCCTTGATCAGGAAATGTCAGACGCGCTTTCGTACCACTTCTGGAATAACGGCGTGGTTATCCGCCATAACGAAGAGTTCGAGAAGATTGAAGGTGTGGAAGATGGTGTGATTATGCACCTGAAATCCGGTAAGAAAGTGAAAGCCGATGCGCTGCTTTACGCGAACGGTCGCACCGGTAACACGGACAAACTGGGTCTGGAAAATATCGGGCTGGAAGCAGACAGCCGTGGCTTGCTGAAAGTAAACAGCATGTATCAGACCGCACTGTCGCACATTTATGCTGTCGGTGATGTGATTGGTTACCCAAGTCTGGCGTCAGCGGCTTATGATCAGGGACGCATTGCCGCACAGGCGATGATCCAGGGCGAAGCCAAAGTCCATTTGATCGAAAACATTCCGACCGGGATTTACACCATTCCGGAGATAAGTTCGGTGGGTAAAACCGAGCAGGAACTGACGTCGATGAAAGTCCCATACGAAGTTGGCCGCGCGCAGTTTAAGCATCTGGCTCGCGCACAAATCGCCGGCATGAACGTGGGCAGTCTGAAATTACTGTTCCATCGTGAAACCAAGGAAATTCTGGGCATTCACTGTTTCGGTGAGCGTGCCGCCGAAATCATTCATATCGGGCAGGCGATCATGGAACAGAAAGGTGAAGGTAATACTATCGAGTATTTCGTCAATACCACCTTCAACTATCCGACCATGGCCGAAGCCTATCGCGTGGCTGCGCTAAACGGATTAAACCGCCTTTTTTAAGGCAGCGGCGTTATCCCAGTAAGCCTGCATATGTTCTTTGATAGCTTCGGCAAGCTGTTCGTAACGCCCGCGCAGTGGCGAACCAGGGCGATAAACCAGTGCGATCGTGCGCCGGGGCTCCGGTTTGTCACAGGTAAGATAAGTCACACCATCACGGCTGCGCTCACGCGGCACGGCCAGTGATGGCAGTAACGTAATCCCGCTTCCTGCCGCGACCATGTTGCGCAGCGTTTCAAGACTGGTGGCGCGGAAGTGGGTATCTTCATCCGCACCCGCCTGGAAGCAAAAACCGAGCGCCTGATCGCGCAGACAGTGGCCATCTTCCAGCATCAGCAGTTTCTCACCGGCCAGATCGGCCATCGCCACACGATCGCGCGATGCCCACGGATGATCGTCATAGATTGCCAGCTTCATCGGCTCGTCAAACAGCGGCACTTCAATAAACGCTTCGCTCTCCTTCACCAGCGCCAGAATGGCACAATCGAGCTTTCCGCTGTCGAGCTGCGCCAGCAACTGATGGGTTTGCGCTTCGTGCAGATACATTTCCAGTTTCGGAAAAGTTTTGTGCAGTGTTGGAATAATTTGCGGCAACAGGTAAGGCCCGACGGTTGGGATCAGACCGATATGCATCGGCCCGGACATCGCTTCGCCCTGCTGGCTTGCCATCTCTTTGAGCACTTTTACTTCACGCAACACCGTGCGCGCCTGATCCACCAGCAGCAGACCGGCTTGTGTGAACAGTACTTTGCGGCTGGTTCTTTCGAGCAGCATGACGCCAAGCTCATCTTCCAGCTTACGGATTTGCCCGCTCAGCGTTGGCTGGCTGACGTGGCATGAATCTGCGGCGCGGCGGAAGTGACGAAACTCTGCCAGTGCTACCAGATACTCTAAATCACGAATGTTCATTTTTCCCCCAGTCCCTCATAGGCAATGCGATAGCCGTTAACGATAGATAAGATAGCAACCAACGATTATATCTATCAACCACAATCGTTAATAATGCCCCCCATCGAAACGGCGCCGCCGAAAACATTGTTCAATTTATAGATTAATTAAGAGGTTATTCATGTTTGCAAGCCAGGAAGGGAAACACGTACCACACGTTACTTTTCACACCCGTCAGGGCGACCAATGGGTTGACCTCACGACGGATGAGCTGTTCAAAAATAAAACAGTGATCGTCTTTTCACTGCCGGGGGCATTTACCCCAACCTGTTCTTCGAGCCACCTGCCGCGTTACAACGAGCTGGCTCCGGTGTTCAAAAGCCATGGCGTAGACAGCATTCTGTGCGTCTCCGTGAATGACACCTTCGTGATGAACGCGTGGAAAGCAGAACAAAGCGCCGCCAACATCACCTTCATTCCGGACGGTAACGGCGAGTTCACCAAAGGGATGGACATGCTGGTGGAAAAAGCCGATTTAGGCTTCGGTCCGCGTTCATGGCGCTATTCCATGCTGGTGCGTAACGGCGTGGTCGAGAAAATGTTCGTCGAGCCAAACAAGCCGGGCGACCCGTTTGAAGTGTCTGATGCAGACACCATGCTGAAGTACCTGGCACCAGAATATAAAGTGCAGGAGTCCGTTTCCGTGTTCACTAAACCGGGCTGTCCGTTCTGTGCTAAAGCCAAACAGATGCTGCAGGAACGCGGTATCCAGTACGAAGAAATTGTATTAGGTAAAGACGCGACCACCGTCAGCCTGCGTGCCGTTACAGGCCGTGCGACCGTGCCGCAGGTCTTCATCGGTGGACGCCACATCGGCGGAAGCGACGATCTGGATGTTTACCTGCATTCAGAAACTCAGGAAGTGTGCGAAGTTGCACAATAAGTGTCAGTGAATACCCACAGTAAGAAATAAGACAAGAGTCCCTGTATTACCAACAAAAAAGCAAAGTTAGACTACGTGAACTTTCGGCGGACCTTGGGTCCGCCTTTTTTTTGCTTCATCCATCCCTGTTCTGAGATCCCACGTGTTTTTATGACCTTCTGCTGCGACACTTTGCGGTCGATACATTTTGTATGGCAGGACGATGATGACGCAAAGGCCGGGGGCATGGAAAAAGAGTGAATTTTGAAGAGGGATCCCCCCCTTTGCAGGGGGAGAAACGCAAAGACTTACAGCCCTAAACGGGTTTTCGCATCGGCAATCGCCTGTGCAACCTGCTGAGGAGACACGCCGCCTTTGGCTGCGCGTTTGTCGAGGCAGGATTGCAGCTCGAGAATCGGGTACACATCGTCGCCAATCACGCTGCTGAATTTCTGCAAATCTTGCAAAGACAACGCTTCCAGCGCTTTACCCTGATTGATCGCTTCCACTACCGCTTCACCCACAATATGGTGCGCTTCACGGAACGGGACGCCTTTGGCGACCAGATAATCCGCCAGTTCGGTGGAGTTAGCATAGCCCTGCTGCGCGGCTTCTTTCGCACGCGGACGTTTCACCTGAATGCCATCGAGCACCAGCGCCGCCATATTCAGGCAATCCATCCAGGTGTCGAGCGCGTCGAACAGCCCTTCTTTGTCTTCCTGCATGTCCTTGTTGTAGGCCAGCGGCAAGCCTTTCATGGTCATCATCATGCCGGTCAGTGCGCCCTGCACGCGGCCACATTTGCCACGGATAAGCTCCAGCGCGTCCGGGTTTTTCTTCTGTGGCATCAGGGAAGAGCCGGAAGTCACACGGTCAGACAGGTCGATAAACGCCGCTTCGCCGGTGTTGAAGAAGATCAGGTCTTCGGCGAAACGGGAAAGGTGAACCATGCTGATGGCGGCGTTGGACAGCAACTCCAGCACGTGGTCGCGGTCGGAAACGCTGTCGAGACTGTTGCGGGTTGCAGACGCGAAACCTAACCAGCCGGCCAGCTGTTCACGATCCATCGGATAGGCGGTACCGGCCAGTGCGCCACAACCCAGCGGGCTGACGTCCAGACGGGTCAGGGTATCTTTCAGACGGCTTTCGTCACGCGCCAGCATTTCCACATATGCCATACACCAGTGCGCGAAGGTCACCGGCTGGGCACGTTGCAGGTGGGTGTAACCCGGCATAACCGCATCCTGATTGGCTTGTGCAGTCGCGACCAGTGCCTGTTGCAGATGATGCAATGCATCGCCAAGTTCAATCACTTGCGCCTTGCACCACAGTTTGAGGTCAGTGGCGACCTGATCGTTACGGCTGCGGCCAGTGTGCAGTTTTTTGCCGAGGTTACCGACTTTGTCGATCAGTTTGCCTTCTACCCAGCTGTGAATATCTTCTGCATCGCTGGCTAAAATAGCGCGGGGATTCGCACGGACTTCTTCCAGCAGCACGTTCAGCGCGCCTTCGAGCTCAATCTGCTCGTCAGCCGTCAGTACGTTGACGGTGACCAGCGCTTTCGACCACGCCACGGAACCGACGATATCTTGCTCTGCCAGCCGGTAATCGAAACGCAGTGAGTCATTGAGTTCTTTAAACCGCTGATCCGCCGCCTGAGTAAAACGTCCGCCCCAAAGTGCCATTTTCCCGCTCCTGAAATTTTTATACAAAAGGGCGCACTATGCTGCGCCCTGAAAAAAGTGTCTGCCGAAAGGTGTTACGCCAGAATACGTGTACCGATAGCGACGCCGTTAAACAGTGCCGGTAATTGCTCGGCGTGACGCCAGCTGGCGATATCCACCGGACGTCCGAGAGTGCGCGCAGCGTCCAGTGCGGCGTGAACTTTGACGATCATACCGTCGGTAATAATGCCCTGGTCGATCAGCTGTTCGGCCCTTTCCGCACTCATTTCCGGAATGCGCTGACCTTTGCCATCAAGAATGCCGCTGACGTCGGAAAGCAGAATCAGATCGGCACCCAGCGTGGCGGCCAGAGCTGTCGCAGCCTGATCGGCGTTGACGTTCATCAAGTCACCGGCTGCGGTGATCCCGATAGAGCTGACGATTGGCAGGTAGCCTGCGCCGGTCAGGGTGTTGATCAGCGCCGGGTTACCCGCTTCGGCTTTGCCGACGTTGCCCAGTTCTTCGCTCAGTTGCGTTACGCTGACCGAGCCACCGTCTGCCAGTGAAAGGCCGACCGCGTTGATGTGATTTTTCACGGCCCACGCCAGCAGAGTTTTGTTGGCGCTTCCGGCCAGTGCGCCGGTAATAATGTCAATCTGGTCGGCAGGCGTGACGCGCAGGCCGGCTTTCTTAACGACGGGCAGATTCAGCTTTTTCATCAGCTCATCAACCAGGCAGCCGCCACCGTGGACGATCACCAGCGGGCGCTGATATTCCTGACGATAAGCGACGACCGCCATGAACAGGCGCTCAAGTGCTTCTTCATTATCCAGCAACACTCCACCCAATTTGATGACTAACGGATTCATAGCTGTTTGCGCCTCGACCAATTGTTTATGTTAATGAATAACAATATGTTTAATTTAATCTAACATCCCTGCGCATCTGAATAAACGCTCAGGGACGGTTGTTTTTTTTGCTGACAATCTGACTGATTGTTAAAGCAGTGATTGCGTTTCCGGGAAGCCAAAGCGAATGTTCATACACTGCACCGCCTGCGCCGACGCGCCTTTCAGCACGTTATCTTCCGTCGCCACCACAATCAGATGTTCGCCTTTCACGGCAAAACCGATATCGCAGAACGGCAGCCCGACCACGTCTTTCAGCGCCGGTACGCCTTGGGTGTATAAGCGCACCAGCGGTTTATCGTGATACGCATTGTGGAAAGCTTCCGCCACGTCCTGCTCCGTCACGCCCGCTTTCAAACGACAGGTGATGGTTGCCAGAATTCCGCGCGGGAAGTTGCCCAGATGCGGCGTGAAAATCACCGGCACGCCGAGGTGCTCAGCGATTTCAGGCTCATGACGATGGCTGAACAGTTTGTAAGGTTGCAGGCTGACTTCGCAGAAACTGTTGCCCAGCGTGGCTTTACGCCCTGCGCCGCTGACGCCGCTGGTGGCGTTGATCACCGGCCACTGGCTGTCATTGAGCAATCCGTTTTCGATGAGCGGTTTGAGCGCCAGCTGTGACGCGGTCGGGTAGCAACCCGGCACGGCGATAAGCTCGGCATCTTTCAGTTTGCCCGCCTGCCATTCGGCGAGGCCGTACACGGCTTTATCCAGCAGATCGAGGTGCTGATGCTCAAAACCGTAGAATTCGGTATAAAACTCAGGTTTGCTGACGCGAAAGGCACCGGACAGGTCAAACACCACGCAGCCCGCCGCCAGAAACTGCGGAGCTAAATCGTGGCTGACTTCATGCGCGGTCGCCAGAAACACGACATCGACGCCTTTTGCGGCTTCGGCAACGTCCGTCAGCGGCAAAACAGGCAGATCGACAATACCTTTTAATTGAGGATGCAAATCAGAAAGCAACTTTCCTGCATCTGCACTTTGCGCTGAAACCGTTAAACCGGTTATGTTCATATGTGGGTGGCGATTAAGGTAAGCAGCGAGTTCAGCTCCGGCATAACCTGTGGCACCAACAATCAGCGTATTCAACATAGGGTCTGTTCACCTTCTCAACTTATCTGTATGGCTTTGCGATACAGGGACTTCAACAGGTAACAGGTGGTCACTGCGTTGTACGCCGCTCACCCGCGAGATTCAGCCGTGTCGTTTTACCTTACCGGAATTTTTTCCGGTTTCCTTACGCGCTGGCTTATTGTATTTTTATTCACAATTATTGCATGAATATGAATACTACCCTAACTAAAGGCTGTCAACAGTGAAGATGAAATTACCTCCTTTTATTGAGCTCTATCGGGCGTTAATCGCAACCCCTTCCATCAGCGCCACAGACAGCGCGTTGGATCAGAGCAATGAAACGCTAATCAACTTACTGGCAGGCTGGTTTGGAGATTTGGGCTTTAAAGTAGAAGTGCAGCCCGTGCCGGGAACCCGAAACAAATTCAATATGTTAGCCAGCACCGGTGAAGGTGCAGGCGGCTTGCTGCTGGCCGGTCATACGGACACCGTTCCGTTCGACGATGGCCGCTGGACGCGCGATCCTTTCACCCTCACCGAGCACGAAAATAAGCTCTATGGTTTGGGTACTGCCGATATGAAAGGTTTCTTCGCCTTTATCCTCGATTCACTGCGCGACGTGGATCTGACTAAACTGACTAAACCGCTGTATATTTTGGCGACCGCCGATGAAGAAACCACCATGGCCGGTGCCAGCTATTTTTCTAAAAATGCCAAAATCCGCCCTGATTGCGCGATCATCGGCGAACCGACCTCGCTGAAGCCGGTTCGTGCGCATAAAGGTCATTTATCGAACGCCATCCGCATCACCGGTCAGTCCGGCCACTCAAGCGATCCTTCGCGCGGCGTGAATGCCATTGAGCTGATGCACGAGTCGATTACCCATTTAATGACCCTGCGCAATACGTTGAAAACCCGATACAACCACAGTGGTTTCGTGATCCCCTATCCGACCATGAACTTTGGTCATATCAACGGCGGCGATGCGCCAAACCGCATCTGCGCCTGTTGTGAACTGCATATGGATATCCGCCCGCTGCCGGGTCTGACACTGTCCGAAATCAACGGCCTGCTGAACGAAGCGCTGGAGCCGGTGAGTCAGCGCTGGCCCGGACGCATCGTGATTGAAGAACTGCATCCGCCGATCCCTGGCTATGAATGTCCGCCGGATCATCAGCTGGTGCAGGTGGTTGAGAAGTTGCTGGGTGTGGAAACGGAAATCGTTAACTACTGCACCGAAGCGCCATTTATTCAGGAGCTGTGTCCGACGCTGGTGCTTGGCCCCGGTTCTATCGATCAGGCGCATCAGCCAGATGAATATATTGATACCGCGTTCATTAAACCGACACGTGAGCTGATATCTCAGGTTGTGCATCACTTCTGTTATCACTGATCCTGAATCAGGGTTGATGAAGAAACAATCAGGGCGCTCCGGGGCGCCCTTTGCTACTGTACAAAACGAGTTCGCAAAAGTGGATTAGCCAAACTGATATCGTCGCGGTTGTAATTAAATTTCAGCGACATTGCTAAAAAGACCATTTTTCACGTGAGTGATCGGGGCTTTTTGGGTTAAAACAGGGGCTGCTTTTGAAAAGTGTGGCCAGGTTGGCAGGGTGAACGGGGCAAGAATGCCTGACGGGTGAAAGTTATTTACAGAATATAAAAATTAAACGAGAGAACGGGTCAGAGGTGATATGAACGAACAATATTCCGCAATGCGAAGTAATGTCAGTACGTTAGGTAAACTGCTGGGCGATACGATCAAAGATACGTTGGGAGAACATATCCTCGATCGTGTTGAGCAAATTCGTAAACTGTCGAAATCCTCCCGCGCCGGAAACGAAGCGGATCGTCAGGAATTACTGTCAACGCTGCAAAATCTGTCGAATGATGAACTGCTGCCGGTTGCCCGCGCATTCAGCCAGTTCCTGAATTTAGCCAACGTGGCTGAGCAATATCACAGCATTTCGCCGCACGGCGAGGCGGCCAGCAATCCCGAAGCGCTGGCGTTGTTGTTCGAACGTCTGAAATCCAAAAATCTCTCTGATCAGCAATTACGTGACGCCGTTGAACAGCTTTCCATTGAACTGGTCCTGACCGCGCACCCGACCGAAATCGCCCGCAGAACGCTTATCCACAAACTGGTCGAAGTCAATAACTGCCTCAAGCAGCTCGACCACAACGATCTGGCCGATTACGAACGCAAACAGATTATGCGCCGCCTGCGCCAGTTGATCGCGCAGTCATGGCATACCGATGAAATCCGCAAAAACCGCCCTTCTCCGGTTGATGAAGCCAAATGGGGTTTTGCGGTCGTTGAAAACAGCCTGTGGGAAGGCGTTCCTGCTTTCCTGCGCGAACTCAACGAGCAGCTGGAAACCTCGCTGGATTACAAAATGCCGGTGGAAGCGGTACCGGTTCGTTTCACCTCCTGGATGGGCGGTGACCGCGATGGTAACCCGAATGTGACCGCCGATATTACCCGCCACGTCCTGTTGCTGAGCCGCTGGAAAGCGACCGACCTGTTCCTGCGCGATATCGCAGTGCTGGTATCCGAACTGTCGATGACCGAATGTACGCCTGAGCTGCGCGAGCTGGCGGGCGGTTCTGACATTATCGAGCCGTACCGTGAAATCATGAAACAGTTGCGCAGTCAGTTGACCTCCACGCAGGTCTATCTGGAAGCGCGCCTGAAAGGCGAACGCGTCACGCGTCCACATGATTTACTGGTGAAAAATGACCAACTGTGGGCACCGCTGTACGCCTGCTATCAGTCCTTGCAGGCCTGCAACATGGGCATCATCGCCAACGGTCAGTTGCTTGATACCCTGCGCCGCGTGCGCTGCTTCGGCGTACCGTTAGTGCGTATCGATGTGCGTCAGGAAAGTACCCGTCACACCGACGCCATCGCAGAAATTACCCGTTATCTGGGTCTGGGCGATTATGAAAGCTGGTCAGAATCTGACAAGCAGGCGTTCCTGATCCGCGAACTGAATTCTCAGCGTCCACTGGTCCCGCGTCATTGGGAACCGAGCGCTGATACCAAAGAAGTGCTGGATACCTGTCAGGTTATCGCTGAAGCGCCGGAAGGGTCTATTGCCGCCTATGTGATTTCCATGGCACGTACCCCGTCTGACGTGCTGGCTGTGCATCTGTTGCTGAAAGAGGCGGGTTGCCCGTTCCCGATGCCGGTCGCGCCGCTGTTCGAAACGCTGGACGATCTGAACAACGCCGACGACGTGATGAAGCAGTTGCTGAGCATCGACTGGTATCGCGGTTTCATTCAGGGCAAACAGATGGTGATGATTGGCTATTCCGACTCCGCGAAAGACGCGGGCGTGATGGCGGCGTCATGGGCGCAATACCGCGCGCAGGATGCCCTGATCAAAACCTGCGAGAAAGCGGGCATTGCTCTGACACTGTTCCACGGACGCGGCGGTTCCATTGGCCGTGGCGGTGCCCCGGCACAGGCGGCGTTACTGTCTCAGCCTCCGGGCAGCCTGAAAGGTGGACTGCGCGTAACCGAGCAGGGCGAGATGATCCGCTTCAAGTTTGGCCTGCCGGAAGTCACTATCAGCAGTCTGGCGCTGTACACCTCCGCCATTCTGGAAGCCAATCTGTTGCCACCGCCTGAGCCGAAGAAAGCCTGGGTGGACATCATGGAACAGCTGTCTGACGTGTCCTGCAAGATGTACCGTGGTTACATCCGCGAGAACAAAGACTTCGTGCCTTACTTCCGCGCCGCAACGCCGGAGCAGGAACTGGCTAAGCTTCCACTGGGTTCACGCCCTGCAAAACGTAAAGCCAGCGGTGGCGTCGAAAGCCTTCGTGCTATTCCGTGGATCTTCGCCTGGACGCAAAACCGTCTGATGCTGCCTGCCTGGCTGGGCGCTGGTGCCGGTTTGCAAGCCGTGGTGGATGACGGAAAACGTGACGAGCTGGAAACCATGTGCCGCGACTGGCCGTTCTTCTCCACCCGCATCGGGATGCTGGAAATGGTGTTTGCCAAAGCCGATCTGTGGCTGGCGGAATACTACGATCACCGTCTGGTGGAAAAAGAACTGTGGCCGCTCGGCCAGCAGCTGCGCGATCAGCTGGCCAGCGATATCAAAGTCATTCTGGCGATTTCCAACGATGATCATCTGATGGAAGATTTGCCATGGATTGCTGAATCCATCGCACTGCGTAACGTCTATACCGATCCGCTGAACGTTCTGCAGGCTGAACTGCTGCACCGTTCACGCGAACTGGAAAAAGACGGCAAGCAGGATGCCAATATCGAACAGGCACTGATGGTGACGATTGCTGGCGTGGCGGCAGGTATGCGCAATACCGGCTAGTAATGTCTCAACGCTCTAAAGCAAAAACCCGCGAATTCGC
>NZ_JYDE01000049.1 GCF_003263515.1 Rahnella inusitata
TGTAGTGGCATAGTGAATTTGGCCACCTGAATAGAGGTGATATCATCACCTCATAGTCAAAACAGGTGACATTATGACCGGACGTAACAGACGCAATTTTAGCCCCGAGTTTCGCCTCGAAGCCGCCCAGCTTGTACTCGATCAGCATTACACCGTTGCCGCCGCTGCCACGGCAATGAATGTCGGTAAATCCACGATGGACAAGTGGGTCCGGCAGTTGAAAGAAGAGCGAGGGGGGAAATCACCCATAGCTTCACCAATGACACCTGAGCAGATTGAGATACGTGAGTTGAAGAAAAGACTCCAACGCGTTGAAATGGAAAGGGATATATTAAAAAAGGCTACCGCGCTCTTGATGTCAGACTCCCTGAACAGTTCTCATTAGTTGAGAAACTCAGGGCGCGGTTTCCTGTTGCCGTTGTGTGCAACGTGTTTGGGGTTCATCGCAGCAGCTATAAATACTGGCGGCAGCCAAAGAAGCCTGATGCCGCACGCGTGGCATTACTGGGCCTTGTTCGTGAAAGCTATCGCGAAAGTAATGGTTCCGCAGGTGCACGTAATATTGCCGCGATGGTCACCACCAAAGGCGTAAAACTGAGCCGCTGGCGGGCAACAAAGCTGATGAAAGAACTTAATCTCATCAGCTGTCAGCAGCCTGGCCATCGATATAAGAAGGCGTCTAAGGAACACGTAGAGATACCTAATTATCTGGAACGCCAGTTTGCAGTAACAGAGCCTAATCAGGTCTGGTGCGGTGATGTGACTTATATCTGGACAGGTAAGCGCTGGGCTTATTTAGCCATTGTGCTTGATCTGTTTTCCCGTAAACCGGTTGGCTGGGCGATGTCATTTTTCCCTGATTCCGCACTGACAGGTAAAGCCCTGTCGATGGCCTGGGAAGCACGGGGAAAACCGGCTAATTTACTGTATCACTCGGATCAAGGCAGTCACTATACCAGCAGGAATTTCAGACAGTTACTGTGGAGATATCAGATAAAGCAAAGCCTGAGTCGCCGGGGAAATTGCTGGGATAACAGTCCAATGGAACGGTTCTTCAGAAGCCTGAAAACAGAGTGGGTACCGGATAATGGCTACGCGAATTTTAGCGAAGCCAGCACGGCAATAACGAATTACATCACAGGATATTACAGCCAGCTCAGACCTCATCAATATAATGGTGGTTTGACGCCGAATGAATCAGAACGATTGTTCTGGAAAAACTCTAAAGCTGTGGCCAGTTTTTGTTGACCACTACAGCGCTATTTGTTTGGTATTTTTCGGAATCGTAGTAGGCGCTTTTGATGTATATAGCATCATCGCTAATAATGATTGTATAATCCTTAGAGTTAGAGCTATTACTCGCATGGAATTTAATATCACTAAAATTCTTTCCCCCATCGCTACTGGCTGACAAAATGCTGTAAGC
>NZ_JYDE01000005.1 GCF_003263515.1 Rahnella inusitata
GATGGTGAGATGGTGAGATTTTACAGTAGCATTCTTGCTTGTATACCCAATTGTTCATTTCTGCTTTTCTGGTTAGACATTACCAACCCATTAAAATCTCAGCCCCCTGAGATTCAAAAATCATGAAATCATAGAATCCCATAATTCAGTGAATGTTAAAATTCCGACCGGTATGATTACAAGCTTCTTGTGAGATAGGAAATTACTCACTGTCGCCAATTAAGGGCAATCTATTACGGATTCCATAATCTTAGAATCTTTAAATCCTGCAATCACAGAATATACATTTACCCCCTTTACTTCAGACCATGCACTTTAACTGTGACGTCGGGAAAGGAATCACAGAATCCCCTAATCATAGGATTTTGTAATTCAGTAATCCTTAAATATTGAAATCCTCCGATGCAAACCTTATAGTAGCAACTCAATCCTATGATTCATGGATTTTAAAATCTCAGAATCCTATGATTACAAACTTTTTGAATCCTAAAATCTCAGAGTTTTGGGATGCAAGTAATTCACCGAACGCTTCATCAAGAGGGTGTTATGGCAGCGAAAATTATTTCCTTCCTCAACGGGAAGGGCGGGGTAGGGAAGACCACGACGTCCATTAACATTGCTACCTGTCTTGCAAGACAAGGTCACAAGGTCGTGATGGTCGATACCGACCCACAAGGAAGTATCAGTAACTGGTACGACGATAGCAAATGTCAGTTCGACCTGGCTGAAGCCGCCTCTGAAAAAGAAGTCTACACCGTACGTAAGCAACTGAAAGAATATGATTACGTGGTAATTGATGGAGCTGCTGCAATTTCAGCAATTTCTTCGGCCGCTGTTATGGTCAGTGATTTGGTACTGATACCAGTGACACCGTCACCTTTAGATTTTGCAGCCTGTGGCGCTATTCTTGCCGTCGTCGAGGCACGCGAAAACTTGCAGCCGGTGATTGCGCGTTTCCTGATCACTAAAAAGGTCGCATCCGCTAAGATGCTGGAAGTCCTCAAAGCCTCGATTGCTGATACAGGCGTTCCTGCATTGCGTACCGGCACTACTCAGCGCCAGGTTTACATACGTACAATGATGGACGGCGGCACTGTTTTCGATACAACGGATGGTAACGCGAAGGGCGAGATTGAAATCATGACAAAAGAAATTACGGAGTTGTTGAAATGAAAATGAAACTTGGCCAGCACAGACAACTGACTACAGCACTGGACGCTGTAGCTAAGCCACCAGCTTCAGTTAAAAAATTGCAGACCAACATTGACGAAGAGTTGCACCGCCGCTTCAAAACCAGCTGCTTCCTGCAGGATCGCGAGATGAAAGACGTATTGACGGAGTTGATCCAGGGCTGGCTTATCAATAACGAACGCTCGTGAGTCACTGATCTTGCGCCGGAACGGGTCAAAGCAGGCCCGTTTCTGGCAAATACCGCACTAACCCTCTGCAAGATAACAAATTTCTACTCTTTGATATTTTCCTGAACACCCTCCCAGCATTAAAGAAGATCCCAAGATCAAATAATGTTTTGTTTCTTTTTAAAGTTTAGATCTTTCTCTTTAAGGGCTGTTTTTCACTTTATATATTAATAAGTTACACGTGCAATTGTGGAGAGGTTTCCTGTCTGGGGTGGAGATAATTCCTGTTGGATGTGGATCCTTTTCATGATCAATGTAGAGCTTTTTCCTGTGGATAAAGTCTTTATGGATCAGGAGATTATCGACGTGGAGAGATTTCCTGTGGATATCCTGCCTCATCCGATGCTCCTACGCCTATTCTAGCCAATTCTTCGCTAACTTACCGTCAGAAAACAGTTTTTCTACAAGGTGGAGGGATTTCCTGATCTCTTATTTTATCCATATGTGGAAGAATTTCCTGTGACAGCGTCACGTGATGCCCTAACTGTCACTTTTGGATCGTGAACCCACTAGATCTGGCAAACCAGCTTCACTTTATTCACAGTAAAAGAGCATATGTGGAGAGATTATCTGATCCCTGATTCCTCTTATGTGGAAGAATTATCTGATCATCTTACGTGACAAAGAGAAGTGAATAAGTCACTTAATCACGTTAAATCAATTAGTTAATATAACAGGTGACAGTGTCACATACTTATATGTGGAAACATTACCTGATCTCGTAACAATAATGATGCTCGTAAATTTGATCGGATAAATGATTTCTCACCCACAGGTGGAAAGATTTCCTGATCCCTTGGCAGACTATACGTGGAGACATTTTCTGTGATCCCCCCTGAACACTTATGTGGAGAGATTTCCTGATCTCGCGATCGCCTTATGCTACATGTGGAAAGATTATCTGATCCCTCTGGGAGACATATGTGGAGATTTTTCCTGATGATCGTCCGGGGCAGGGCACTTTTGCCGCTTCTGAAGAAGTGAGAAGTTGATCACAAACCGATTACGTATGATTAATAGACATTCTCGCGACTCATGTGGAGTGATTTTCTGTAGTCCGGAATGAATTCTGGCTTTTCATGTTCCTCAATAATCGCGATCTTCCAAAATGATCTTCCACGGCATATGTGGAGTGATTTCCTGTAAAAAGTGTGATGATCCAAGATGTTAAAAAAAGGATCCTTTGTGGTTCTGAAATCAATATGTGGAGGTTTTTCCTGATCTGTCTTTTTCGATCCTTACTTAAGCAATTGAAGTATAAGGAATAAATAACACCTGTTTTTACTTTACGTTAGTATTTTTTATGTGGAATAATTTACCTACTTTCCACCTATGGATCCTGCTACATGGAACTGAATAAACTGACCGTAGTTCAGGGGAACGATCTTCTGGAAGGCGCTTACAGCGTCACTCTGGATGAAATGCGCCTGCTGAACCTGGCTCTGGCACAAATTGATAGCAGGAAACCGCAACCGGACACGTTGTACCGTCTTTTTCCTCAGGATTATCAGCGTATCTACGGGGTAAACCCGACCAGCAGCCACCGGCAGCTGCGCGAAGCGGCGGAAAGCCTGATGAAAAAACCGGTGACGATCTATAAACCGGACGTCAAAACCGGCAAGGTGCGTACCGTGCAATTGTCCTGGTTCTCGCGTCTGGAATACGTCAGCAGTGACGATCACAGCGCGGTGGTACTGAGGTTTGGGCAGGATGTTGCGCCGTATCTCTATGAACTCAAAGAATCTTTTACTAAGCTGAATTTTGCCAACATTGCAAAACTCGATACACCGTTCTCCGTTCGTCTGTATGGCTGGCTAATCAAAGCCAAGAACCTCTATGGGCGCCGCAGCGGTAAAGCCATTGAAGTGACCCTGGATCTGAACTGGATGCGCGAGAAGGCCGGTTTGGCGGGCAAATACGAGGACTATCGTGACTTCCGCCAAAAGCTGCTGGAGCCAACGATTAACCGGATCAATGCCAATACGGATATCTCCGTAGTCTGGGAGCCGGTGAAGCAGGGCAGAACGGTCATGTCCATCAAGTTCGCCTACGTGGATGAATCCACGCCAGAGGCCAGCAAACCACTGCGTCCGCGTTTACCACGTCGTCCGCGTGCTGTGGCAGGCTCTGCGCTGGAAGGTGAATGGGCGCGACGCTGTATCGGTATCTTTGAAGAGTATCGCGATAAATTAAGTGCTTACGATGTGGATGAGAAAGCGACATTGCCGGATCTGCGCAAGCTTGCGGGCTGGTACAAGATGATTGGCGAGAAGAACAAACAAAAAGAGATCCTCTCGGAAGTCAGCGCCCGTAGCAAGAAAACTGCCGCCTAACCGCCGCACTGTTGTATCAGTCATCACGCGTATCTGTCACAAGATACGCCGTTTTTTATAGCCCGCGATCCCAAGGTCTTCGCTGGTCTTTCTTTTAGGATCAGCTTCTTCGCGGGGCTAAAGAGTTAGTAAGTACTTACTGGGTGTGATCAGGAAAAGTTTCCACATAACCGTTTTGGCGACTTTTACAGCAAGCTCTTTAAAAGCTATAAGCCATAATTTTTCGTTGTTAGACAAGGACAAACCCCAACCTTACTCTTCGTCATGTTTTGTAAACTGCATGCACACTTATTGAAGAGGGATGTCTTTTGGCTACAGTACCGAATTCTTTCAAAATCGCATTACTGGCCAGCGCCGTAATGTTTTCTTCTTTTGGATTTGCTGATGACGTGCTCAAAGAAGGCATCACGCCAGCTACCGATGCGAGTCAGGTACCTGCTTCGGCAAAACTGCGCACCGACACCGTGATCGCAGGGATCTCCGAACCGCAGGGGATTTTCAACCCGTACTTCTTCGTAAACGGGTGGGATGAGAACGTCACTAACGTAATCTTCGCACGCCTGGTCGACTGGGACAGTCAGGGCAAGCTGGTTCCCGGTCTGGCTGAAAGCTGGACGGTGAGCCCGGACGGTAAAACCTACACGATAAAGCTGCGCCCGAATCTGAAATTCAGTGACGGTTCACCGCTGACGGCAGAGGATGTCGCATTCACCCTGACCGTGTTGTATGACCCGAAATACGATGGCGACACAGACATCACGCTGGCACACATCGCAGGCGGTGATGACTATAAGCAAGGCAAAGCCGACAGCGTCAGCGGGCTGAAAGTGGTGGATCCGCTGACCCTCCAGGTGACGACTACCCAGCCGGGCGCGACCACGCTGCAAAAGATCGGCGGCCCGGTGCTGTCGAAAGCGTATTACGGTAAAGGCTATCAGCGTGGAAATCTCGATTATCTGCGCACGCTGCATGGCAAACCGCTCGGTAACGGCCCGTATGTCTATGACAAATACATTCCGGGGCAGGAGATCCGTTTCCACGCCAATACCAATTATTACCGTGGTGTCCCGCCAACCCCGCGTTTCATCTACCGCGTCACCAATCCATCGACCAACTTCCAGTTATTCCAGACCGGTGATACCGATTACGATGCGTTCACTTCCCGTCCGGATGATATCGAACAGCTGAAATTACTCGGCTTTGCCAACATCAACCTGTATGGATCCAGCGATTACAGCAAGATTGAATTCAACCTTAAACGTCCGGCGTTGCAGGATGCGAAAGTGCGTCAGGCACTGATCTACGGGCTGGATCGTCAAAAACTGATCGACGTGGTTTATCAGGGCTACGGTACTGTAGCCATCGAGCCAATCTCGCCGATCTCCTGGGCTTACAACACGGAAGGCGTGAATCCGTATAAATTCGATCCGGCGCAGGCGAAGAAATTGCTCGATGAAGCGGGCTGGAAAACCGGCAGCGACGGCATCCGTGTAAAAGACGGAAAACGTCTGGAACTGACGCTGTTAGTAAGCAAAAAAGTGCTGAACGATGCGCTGATCCCGATCGCTAAAGAGGATTATCAGAAAATTGGCGTGCTGCTGAAACCTCAGGTGGTGGACTTCAATGCGCTGATGTCGCAGCGCAAGGCCGGTAATTACGATCTTGCGTCCTTCAGCACCAGTACGCTGAACGATCCGCACGATGGCGTATGGGACTTCTACAGCACCGAGGCCGCCGTTCAGGGCTATCACAATGCCGAAGTGGATAAGCTCATCAACGAGGGTAATGCCACGCTGGATATCGAAAAACGTAAGCCAATTTATCATGAACTCTATAAGGTGCTGGCTAACGATCCCCCGGTCATCTTGCTCGGTAACCGTAAGATTCTGTCGGCCAGCAGCGCCCGCGTGACCGGCTTCAAACCGGACATCTATAACGGTCTGACCGGCAGCCTGCCGGATGTCAAAATCGTCAAATAATCAAAATCACGTTGCTGCCGGTCTTGACCGGCAGCTTCAATGAGAAAGTCATGAGAAATTTCATTCTGCGTCGTTTGCTTCAAACCATTCCGATGTTGTTCCTCGCTTCATTGCTCATCTTCATGCTGTTTGCCAAAACGCCGGGCGATTTCATCGACGGAAACATCACCCTTACGGCACAACGCGCTGCCGAGCTGAAAGCGTTATACGGCCTCGATCAGCCGTTAATCAGCCGCTATCTGCACTGGCTGGGGAATCTGTTACAGGGCGATCTCGGGTTCTCGCTGCAATATCAGATCCCCGTCAGCCAGCTTTTGAACCAGTACATCTGGAACTCCTTCCTGCTGGCGACTATCGCGATGGTGCTCTACTGGGGGATCGCGCTGGCAGTGGGCATTGTCTCGGCGATGAAACCCTATTCGCTGTTCGATCACGTGGTCAGCGTGGTGATTTTCGCCGCAATGTCCTTTCCGACATTTTTCCTCTGTCTGCTGCTGATCAAATGGTTTGCAGTGGATCTGCACTGGCTGCCGGTGGGCGGTATGACCAACACGGGTAGCGACGCCACAGGCTGGGCCTGGGTGATGCAGGTGGCGGCGCACCTGGTGCTCCCGGTGGTGGCGCTGGTGATGCTGCAGGCGGGCAGCCTGACACGCTATTTCCGCGCCAGTATGCTGGATGTCGTGCGTATGGACTTCATTCGCACCGCGCGCGCCAAAGGGCTGCGCGAACGCACGGTTATCTTGAAACATGCGCTGCGCAATGCGCTGCTGCCGATCATTACGCTGCTGGGATTCGAGCTGCCGGGGCTGTTTTCCGGTGCGCTTATCACTGAGAAAGTCTTTAACTGGCCGGGAGCGGGGCACATTCATATCGATTCGCTGGCGGCGCGTGATTACCCGGTGCTGATGGGGTTCACGCTGTTTCTGGCGGTGTTAACTATTCTGGGCAACCTGATTGCCGATGTGCTTTACGCGTGGGCTGACCCGCGCATTCGTGTGAGGTCGTGATGTTCGGATCGTTATTTTCAACTAACCGCCGGCTGCGCGACGCACAAATCCCGGTGATGGCACAAGTGACACCGTCACCCTGGCAGCAGGCGTGGAAGGCACTGCGCGAGAACCGGCTGGCGATGTTTTGCCTGATCTTACTTGTGGTGATGGCGGTCTGGTGCGTAGTAGGCCCTTACTTTTCGCCCTGGCGGGAGGATGCCACCGATGCCCTGATGATTAATAAAGCACCGAATGCGCAACACTGGCTCGGCACAGATTTTCTCGGGCGTGACGTTTACACCCGTCTGCTGCTGGCAGGGCGCATCTCGCTCATCATCGGGCTGTTGACGATGCTGCTTTCGGTGACACTTGGCTATCTGCTGGGTGCGGTATCGGGTTATCTCGGCGGCGTGGCCGATAAAATCATCATGCGGTTTGCCGATCTGGTGATGACGATCCCCAGTTTGCCACTGCTGATTGTCATGGGTGCGATGCTGTCGGAACTGGATTTCTCGCCGGATTCACGCGTCTACATGGTGATTGTCATGCTCAGCCTGCTGGAGTGGCCCAAGCTGGCGCGTCTGGTTCGCGGCCAGATCCTGTCACTGCGCGAGCGTGATTTTATGCTCGCGACGCAGGTGCTCGGTCTGTCATCGCGCCGTCGTTTGTTCGGCCATTTATTGCCGAATACGGTCCCGATTTTGGTGGTCATGGCCACGATGGCCGTTGCGAATGCCATCCTCAGCGAATCCGCACTCAGCTATCTCGGTCTGGGTGTGGTGCCGCCGACGCCGTCGTGGGGAAATATGATGGATGCCGCCAACAGCCTGATCGACTTCCAGCGCCGTCCGTGGTTGTGGATGCCACCGGGTATCGCGATTTTCATCACCGTGATAGCCATAAACGTACTGGGCGATGGCCTGCGTGATGCGCTCGATCCCAAAATGAAACGGAGCAAAAAATGACTCAGCCATTGATCCGTTTTAATCAGCTTTCTCTCTCTTTTTCCAGCGATCAGGGGCGCGTGCGTGCGGTGCAGGACGTTACGTTTGACGTTCAGGCCGGACAAACCGTCGGCATTGTTGGCGAATCCGGCTGCGGCAAAAGCGTCACCGCCATGTCGCTGATGGGGCTGTTACCGCCTCAGGCGGCGCGTATCGACGGCGGCGAAATCTTATTTCAGGGGCGTGATCTGCTTAAATTGCGTCCGTCGCAAATGGCCGATCTACGCGGCAATCAGCTGGCGATGATCTTTCAGGAACCGATGACGGCGCTAAATCCGGTGCTGACGATTGGCGAACAGCTGGTCGAGCCTCTGATCCGCCACCGGGGTGAGTCACCGCGAACGGCGTGGGCGCTGGCGACGCAAATGATTACCGACGTCGGGCTGGCGCGCGCCGAAAGCCTGATGAAGAGTTACCCGCATCAGCTTTCCGGCGGCATGTTGCAGCGCATCATGATAGCGATGGCACTGAGCTGCAAACCGCAGCTGCTCATCGCCGACGAACCGACGACCGCGCTGGACGTCACCGTGCAGGCGCAGATCCTGCGTTTACTGCGCGAACAGGCACAGCGGCATCATATGGCGCTGATGCTGATCACCCATGATTTAGGTGTGATTGCGCAAATGGCCGACCACGTGGTGGTGATGTACGCCGGTAAAATCGTTGAGCAGGGGGCGACTGCTGAGGTGCTGCGTAACCCGCTGCATCCGTACACACAGGGGCTGATAGCCTCCAGGCCGACGCCAGGCGAACGCCGCCGCCGGTTATATTCCATCCCCGGTCAGGTGCCAGATTTGGCCGCCTTGCCGCCTTACTGCGCGTTCACCGATCGCTGTGACCGCGCGACAGAGCGTTGCCGTCAAGGCATTCCGCCGCTGGAAGGGCAGTCGCGACAGGCCGCGTGTTTTTACAGCGGACTGAGTCCGGCGAATGAAATGAAAAGCGGGGAGTTGCCGTCATGAGCACGGAATATCTGATTGAAGTCGATGGGCTGAAAAAACACTTCCCGATCCGCGATGGCGTATTCGGGCAGGAAACCGGCCAGGTGCGCGCGGTGGATGGCGTCAGTTTTAATATCCGCAAAGGCACCATTTTTGGCCTGGTGGGAGAGTCCGGCAGCGGCAAAACGACCGTCGGGCGCACGTTGCTTGGGCTGTATGACAAAACGGCAGGCAGCGTGAAATTTCGCGGGGAAGATCTGCACCGGCTAAAACCCAAACAGCTGAAAGCACTGCGGCCTAAAATTCAGCTGGTGTTTCAGGATCCCTACAGTTCGCTGAACCCGCGGATCCGTATCGGTGACGCCATTGGTGAAGCAATGCTGGAACACAAGTTGTGTACGCGCGCACAACTGCACGCCAAAGTATTGGAAGTCATGAAGATCTGCGGCCTCTCGCCGCTGCATTACAATCGCTTCCCCCACGAGTTTTCCGGCGGTCAGCGCCAGCGTATTGGCATCGCCCGCGCGCTAATCCTGCAACCGGAATTTATCATTGCCGATGAACCCATTTCTGCGCTGGATGTGTCGATTCAGGCGCAAATCATCAATCTGTTCTCGGATTTACGTGACGATCACGGTGTGACGTTTCTGTTTATCTCCCACGATCTGGGCGTGGTTGAGCATCTTTGTGACGATGTGGCGGTGATGTATCTTGGTCAGCTGGTGGAAACTGCCAGTCGTGACGCACTGTTTCGCCAGCCTTTGCATCCCTACACGCAGGCGCTGCTGGCCGCGGTGCCGACCCTCGACCCTGACAGCGAACCGGTGGCGATGGTCAGCGGTGAAATTCCGGATCCCTCCAGACCTCCTGCCGGATGCCGTTTTCACACCCGCTGCCCGCTGGCAACCGAACGTTGCCGCGCGGAAATCCCGCTCTTGCGTGACGTGGAAAACGGCCATCGCGTGGCCTGTCATCTGGTCTGATTCACCTTACTTTTGCGCCGGTGAGGAGGTTATTCCTCCAATACCCGGCGGCTTTCCATCTGCATTTTCTTTCCGACGGCCTTAGTCACTTCGATCACTTTCTGCGTGGCGGGTGACAAAAATGCCCCTTCCAGCCACGTGATCCCCACGCGGCGTTCCATTACCAGCTGCTCGTTATCGATACGGATCAGACGCGAAATAAACTCTTCTTCCGCCAGAATATTTTCAGAGAGAAAACTCAGCAACCCGCTTTTGGCGATCAAACCGGGAACGGACGCCAGCGAGCTGATTTCTACTTTGACGTCCGGCGGCGGGCAATGGTTCTCGTAAAAGATCCCGTCCAGCCACTGGCGCATCGACACGGTTTTAGCCGGTAAGATCCAGCCGAAGCGGCTGAGGTCGCGCAACGAAGTGGGTTTGCCAGCCAGCGGATGGTCACTGGAGGCGCAGACCACCACGCGGTCGGCGGTGACCGGAAGTTGTACGACCGGGCTTTCGTAATTCACCAGCGGGCCAATAATAATGTCTATCGCGTGGCGTT
Organism: Rahnella inusitata; assembly: GCF_003263515.1. GTDB lineage: Bacteria > Pseudomonadota > Gammaproteobacteria > Enterobacterales > Enterobacteriaceae > Rahnella > Rahnella inusitata. The sequence goes on from NZ_JYDE01000005.1 coordinate 10,192, forward strand.
CCAGCAGAGTGAACAGCACGTCGTTCATGCCGATCTGAATTTCCAGCTTCATGTTCGGCACCTGCGACTGCAACATTTTGCAGATTTCTGGCAACAGGAACTGGGTTGAGGAACCTGAAATCCCCACGCGCACAATACCGCCTGCACCGCTGCTCAGTTCATTCATCACTTCCGTTATCTCATGATACGAACTTTGCAGCGCCAGACCACGCTGATAAAGAATGCGACCCGCCTCGGTGAGCTCCAGCCCGCGACCTGCCCGTTTGAACAGTTTTATGCTGAGTTCTTTCTCCAGACGGGTGATAGATTTGGAAAGTGCAGGCTGAGTTATATTTAAATTTTGTGACGCAAGTCTCAAATTCATTATCTGCGCTGCTGTCACAAAGTAGTCCAGGTCTCTGTTATTTATCATGTATTCCTGAAATTCATCGATTTGGTAATAAAATATAGTAGAAGGCATGAGAGGCAGGGTCAATAATCTCGCGATCTTCGGGGTCGCAGGCCTGGCGTGGCCGGTTATTGCGGCAGCGAATCCGCCTGTTTTAAGTAAAATAAGAATCTGAGTACATCTATGAAAATTGTCAATTTCGTCATCAATAAAGAACACACAAAAAGTTTTGGCATCCTTAACGCTGACGGCATCGTCGACGTGGGCCTTCACGCCGGGTGCCGGGATATTAACGAATTCATGGCGCATTACCCGCTCGACTCACTGCAACGTTACGTCGCACTGTCTGCTGATCTTCAGTTGAACGACATAAGTTTTCTGCCGGTCATTGACCGTCCGGGTAAAATCTTTGGCGTGGGCATGAACTACGCGGAAAAGCGTAAAGAATTTAACGAAACGAATCCGGCACCCACGTTGTTTATCCGCTTTGCGGATTCTCAGGTAGGGCATAACGGCACCGTGATTAAACCGGCATCAACGAATGAGTTTGATTACGAAGGCGAGCTGGCGATTGTTATCGGGCGCACAGGCCGCAACATTTCAGCGGAAGACGCGCCTGCCCATATCGCGGGCTACAGCTGCTATATGGATGGCTCGGTGCGTGACTGGCAGCATAAATGGTACACCGCCGGAAAAAACTGGCCGTCTACCGGGGCGTTTGGCCCGTGGCTGGTGACTGCGGATGAAGTGGGTGACCCGCAGAATCTGAAAATTAAAACCTGGCTGAATAACCGTCTGGTGCAGGACGACACTACCGCCAACATGATCCACACCATTCCGCAGATCATCGCTTATATCAGCACGTTTACACAGCTTTCACCGGGGGATGTGATCATGACCGGTTCTCCGGGCGGCGTCGGTAAAACCCGCGTTCCTCCGCTGTTCCTGCATCAGGATGACGTCATCGAAGTGGAAATCGAAAACATTGGCCGTCTGACCAACCGTATTCAGGATTCGGCGCTGTCCGGGATCGTTCAGTCCCAGACAGCGGCCTGAACACATCAACGTGTTTGATTAACCAGAGGCGCCGTCTGTTCGGTGCCTTTTCCTTTTACGACCATCAGATATGTCAGCGTAAATGACAGCCCCAGAGACAGCGTCACGCCCATCAGAACATAGATAAAGTACGGGCCGATGTAGGCGGGCAGGCTGAAAATACTCGACAGAATATAGCCGTACAATCTCACTCCAAAGAAAGCGATGAACGCAGATGCCACCGAACTGCTGATTGTCGTCGCGATAAACGCTTTTTTGTAGCGCGTCAGTACGCCGAACAGCGCCGGTTCGGTGATCCCCAACAGCCCTGAAATCGCTGCCGACAGCACCACGGATTTCTGTTCGCGGGTTTTGACGTGGAAGTAAATCGCAAAGGTTGATCCGGCAATCGCCATGTTGGCCATAAACATCATCGGCATCAGCATGTCCCAGCCCTGATCGGTGAAGTTTTGCAGCGCGATCGGCGTCATGGCGTGATGCATCCCGGTGAGGATCGCCACCGGACGGATCGCCCCAACGATAAAGCCTGCAAACACCGCCGAGACGTCAAATAATCCCTGGATCCCGAACGCCAGCAGTTTACCGAGGTAAATCCCCGCCGGGCCGATGACCGTAAGCGAAACCAGCGCGGCGATAAACAACGTCAGGGTGGGTGTGAAAACGGTTTTCAGCACGTCCGGCATGATTTTATCCACCCAGCGGTGGATGTAACTCAGCGCCAGTACCGAGAAAATCACCGGGATCACGCTGGCCGAATAGTTGAAGACCGAGACCGGCAGCACATCCATAAAATACAGCGCGGTCGGTGCGCCAGCGGTATGGCTGGCCAGCGCTTTCGCGGCGTCGATGAGCGTCGGATACATCAGGCATGCCGCCACGGCGGCTGCGAGGTATTCGTTGGTTTTGAAGATCCTGGCTGCGGAGACCGCCAGGAAAAAGGGCAGAAAGTAGAAAACACCGCTGGCGATCAAATCAATGATCATCACCGTTTCGCTTTTTCCCGAGATAATTTTCAGCGCAATCAGTCCGGCAAGTAACCCTTTGATCATCCCCGCACCTGCGATGGCCGGAACGATCGGCCCGAACACGCCGGAGACTGTGTCCATGAACAGCGAGACCAGGCTTTTGCGTCCTTTTGTGGAAACATTTCCTGTTGCCCCGGCGACCGGTTCCAGCTGTGACACAATAGCTTCGTACCACACATTAACCTTTGGCCCGATGATGATCTGAACCTGATCGCTCTGGCTTTGCGCACCTAAAACGCCCGGCAGATTTTTAATCTCTTCCCACGCGACTTTATTTTCATCCACTAAATCAAAACGCAGACGCGTCATGCAATGCCAGACTTTATTTATATTTTCTGCACCGCCAACCAGTTTAATTACTGACTGCATTGTTTCTGTATTCACCCTGGAACTCCGCGACGAAAGGTTTTGTCAGATGGGAATGAAGTGTAATGACGCACGTTTTTAAAAACAAACCAATAAAACCGGATCTTCATCACATAACTGCATTGCAAAGCCAGCTTATCAGCGGTAAAAGCAAAATTGGTACGGTTTTAAGGGGCTATTCGAGGTGCTTTCAGACCAAAATAAAATCATCAATTTAAGGTTTACAAGCGGGGCGAAAATACGTTGAAATAACCTCAATACGAATATTCCTTTGCCATTTTATTCTGCTGGCAAGTCAGACTTTCATTATGAATAGTATTAAGGATTTCTCATGCAGCCTGTGCTGATTACGAATATTGAATGCCAGATTACCCGCCCGGATCGCCATAATTTAGTGGTAGTGAGAATTGAAACCGACGGCGGCGTTTTCGGGCTGGGCTGTGCGACGTTCCAGCAACGTCCGCTGGCGGTCAAACTGATGGTGGATGAATACCTGAAACCGTTGCTCGTTGGCCGCGATGCTAATCATATCGAAGATTTGTGGCAGATGATGATGGTCAACGCTTACTGGCGCAACGGGCCGGTGATTAACAATGCTATCGCAGGCGTTGATATGGCGCTGTGGGATATTAAAGGCAAACTGGCGAATATGCCGCTGTACCATCTGTTTGGGGGGAAATCGAAAGATGCGGTGACCGCGTACAGCCACGCCGCCGGGGAAACGCTGGAAGAACTCTACGTGAAAGTGGACAGTCTTCTGGCCGAAGGTTACCGCCATATCCGCTGCCAGCTGGGCTTTTACGGCGGTAATGCGCGTGATTTCCACAGCACGCGTGAACCGTCGGCAGGCGCGTATTACGATCAGGATCAGTACACAGATAACACGCTGGCGATGTTCAAAGCACTGCGTGAGAAATACGGCAATCAGTTCCATATTTTGCACGACGTTCACGAACGTTTGTTCCCGCAGCAGGCGGTGCAGTTCGCCAAAGCCGTCGAGCAATATCGCCCTTACTTTATCGAAGATATCCTGCCGCCGGATCAAAACGAATGGCTGGCGCAGATCCGCAACCAGACCGCTGTTCCGCTGGCGACCGGCGAGCTGTTTAACAATCCCGCCGAATGGAAAGATCTGATTATCAACCGCCGGATCGATTTCATTCGCTGCCACGTTTCACAAATCGGCGGCATCACCCCTGCGTTGAAACTGGCGCATTTCTGTCAGAGCTTCGGCGTACGGCTGGCATGGCATTGCCCGCCGGATATGACGCCCATCGGCGCTGCGGTGAATACGCATCTGAATATCCATCTGCATAACGCTGCGATCCAGGAGTTTGTGGCCTATCCGGCGAATACGCAGCGGGTTTTCCCCGGCGCCCAGGCACCTGAGAACGGCTACTTTTATCCGAGTGAAGAGGTGGGGATCGGTGTGGGATTTGACCAGCTTGCGGCGGATGAGTTTCCGGTGGTGTATCGCCCGCATGAATGGACGCAAAGCCGCCTGCCGAACGGCGTGATCCATACACCTTAGGTCTGGCGGAAGGCCAGATTGTCCTGATTAAACGGGATGACGTAGGTACAGGAATAATCGATATCCACGATATCGCTTAACGCATATACCCGGCCGCCCTGTAAAATGCCTCTGTTGGTAATGTGCATGGCGGCGATGCCTTTTTTGCAACCGAGCGTTTGCGCCTGCTCTTTACTGACCGTCACCGCCTGATAGCGGGTGAGGGAATGCGAAATCGCATAGCCTTTGCTCAGTATGTATTGCTGGATCGAATGCTCGATGGTTGTCTGATTCAGATCGGCAAAACCCTCTGCAGGCATGCGTGAGTATTCTATCTGCACATTGCGCTGATTAATGCGGCGCAGGCGGGTGAATGCCCAGATAAAATCGTCGCGGGTTAATCCGAAAACCTGCTGTTCTTCTTTGTCAGGCCGCCGCTTGTGCAGCTCGAGCATTTTGAAACTGATGTCGGTGAATTTCTTCTCAGTGATCGAGTTGTACACCAGCGGATTACTGCTGACGCCCGGATTAATGTAAATCCCCGAGCCCTGAACGATCCGCACTGCCCCGATACTCACCATTTTTTCCAGCGCCTTACGCACTGTGAAACGCGAAACCCCGTACTCCTCCGCCAGCTGGCGCTCCGGCGGCAACTTTTCAGGGAGTGATCCGCTGTGCTGATAAATCTTGCTCAGCAGATCCTGAGCGATAAATTCACTTTTTTTCATCGGCGCTTCTGTGAGAACGGGTAAAAAGGGTATTTGAACATGGGGCAGCGGGGAGGGCAAATTGTGGTGTTATCCCTTTTAGGGATGAAGAGCATCATCAATCCTCTTATTCATTGCTTTACTACAGCTGTTCAGTGAGTCACGCTGAACATCTCCCTGCCGCCATCCTGATCCTATACCCGATCATGAATATCGTTCATGTTCAGTGAAATTAAATCACTTTTCCTCAATCAACGACTCAGGCATAAATTGTACATCGCTGTTAACCTAATAAAACATGAAGACTGCTAAAAAACCAAAAAAACGGGGAAGCCCTGAAAAGCAACCAATAAAATCAGGTTTTATATCAGAAGTCGGGAAGTCAAATTACAATGAATAAAGAATTTACTTTTACTCTTAAGAGCATTCGTTTCGACGAAAATTATAACCCCTCGGAAAGTACGCGTATTACAACCAACTTTGCCAATTTGGCAAGGGGTGAGAAACGCCAGGAAAACTTGCGCAACACTCTGGTGATGATTGATAACCGTTTCAATTCCCTGGCACATTGGGATAACCCGAAAGGTGACCGTTATTCAGTCGAACTTGAAATCATTACGGTTCAGTTGAATATTCACATTGAAGGAAAGGCTGATTCCTTCCCGGTGATTGAAATACTGAAAACCAATATCGTTGATAAACAAACCAGCGAACGCTTTGAAGGCATTGTGGGGAATAATTTTTCCTCTTATGTGCGAGATTTTGACTTTAGCGTATTACTGCCTGAGCACAATAAAAAGCAAACTGAATTTAGCCTTCCTGACAATTTTGGCGAATTCCACGGCAATATATTTAAATGCTTCCTTAACTCAGATGTTTATAAAGACAACTTTAATAAAACACCGGTCATTTGTCTGAGTGTTTCAAGTAAAAACACCTATTACCGTACGGGTAATGAACATCCGGTATTGGGCATCGAATATCAGCAGGATGAACTTTCTCTGACGGATGAATATTTCTCAAAAATGGGATTGCGTGCGCGTTATTTCATGCCTAAAAACAGTGTTGCGCCTTTGGCCTTCTATTTTTCTGGCGACTTACTCAGTGATTACACGAATCTTGAGCTGGTCAGTACCATCAGCACGATGGAAACTTTCCAAAAGATTTACCGACCTGAGATTTACAATGCGAATTCAGCGGCAGGAAAAGAGTATCAGCCAAGCTTAAATTTCCAGGATTATTCTTTAACGCGAATTGTTTATGATCGAGAGGAACGTAGCCAGTTAGCTATTGAGCAGGGGAAGTTTACTGAGGAAAACTTCATCAAACCCTACCAACGTGTTCTTGAACAATGGACTGCTGCTTCCGTTCTTTGATTAACCAAAATTACAAGGTCATCTATTATGAAAAAGTTATTACCTACGTCAACTGCTGGCAGCTTACCTAAGCCTTCCTGGCTTGCGCAACCTGAAGTACTTTGGTCACCTTGGAAATTGCAAGATCAGGAATTAATTGACGGCAAAAAAGATGCCCTGCGTTTGTGCCTGGAAGATCAACAACAAGCTGGTATTGATATTGTCAGTGATGGCGAGCAAACGCGTCAGCATTTTGTCACAACGTTTATTGAGAATCTCAACGGCGTTGATTTTGAGAAGCGTGAGACGGTTAAAATTCGTAATCGTTATGAAGCCAGTGTACCGACAGTCATTGGCCCGGTAAGTCGCCAAAAATCCGTTTTTGTTGAAGATGCCAAATTTTTACGCCAGCAAACAGATCAACCTATTAAATGGGCTCTGCCAGGGCCGATGACGATGATTGATACGCTGTATGATAACCATTATAAAAGCCGCGAAAAGCTTGCGTGGGAATTCGCTAAAATTCTCAACGAAGAAGCCAAAGAATTAGAGGCCGTGGGTGTCGATATTATTCAGTTCGATGAGCCCGCATTTAATGTTTTCTTTGATGAGGTGAATGATTGGGGAATTGCCACGTTAGAGAGAGCCATCGAAGGGCTTAAATGTGAAACTGCGGTACACATTTGCTACGGCTATGGCATCAAAGCCAATACAGATTGGAAAAAAACGCTCGGGACAGAGTGGAGACAATACGAAGAGATTTTTCCAAAACTGCAAAAATCTAATATCGATATTATTTCACTGGAATGCCAAAACTCTCATGTTCCGATAGAGCTTCTGGAACTTATTCGCGGGAAAAAGGTGATGGTTGGCGCCATTGACGTGGCGACGAATACCATTGAGACCCCGGAAGAAGTCGCGGCGACGCTTCGAAAAGCCCTGCAGTTTGTAGACGCCGACAAGCTCTATCCTTGCACCAACTGCGGTATGATCCCATTACCTCGTTCAGTTGCAAGAGGTAAGCTCGATGCGTTAAGTGCAGGGGCAGAAATCGTGCGAAAAGAACTCCTGGCAAAATAACTTCGCCAAATAAAGAGTTCACTAAACGAGCGTTCTGTCCGGGTTGAGCGACCAGACCGGTCGCCAACTATCGCCGGTTGAGCGATGAAAGATTTATAGCGATTCCATAATTTTCGCCAGTACATCCGCCGGTCTTTCAAGCACCGCCAGATGAGTTCTGGCGTTCTTCAAACGTTCCACCTCAAAGAATTCATGCGTCATAGCGAAATGCTGTTGTAAAGCAAGGTATTCGTCGTTTCTGTCGAGGGAATAGATGTGGGTAGCCTTCGGTGGATTGTCGAGTTTATCGAGGCGTTGCAGCGGCGAGCCGTGTTTATGATAGGCATCTGCGATCACCTGCCCTGCAAGTCGCCACAACTGATAGCTGGAATCTGCCATTTCAGTTTTTAGATGATGGATCATCACCGGTGAGTCGCTTTCTGCTAACCAAAACTCGAACAACTGGTTCCGTGCAGACTGCCAGCTATCTTCATGCTGCATCTCTTTGATTGACGTGTAGAACTCCTTCGCAGGCTGATTCATGATCCAATCAAGGAATATCATCCCTGGCACACGTTCTTTTAAACGTTCTGCCAAATCCACCGCTATCCAACTGGCATGTGCGACAGAAACCGGAATGACCCGGTTCAGGCCGAGATGTTCAATGAGTGCCAACGCTTCTGTCAGTAATGCAGCCCCGTCAAAATCCTGACCATCGGTCGTTGATTTTCCATGACCACGCCAGTCGATAATGACAACACGGAAGAAAGCTGCCGCCAGCTCAGAAAAGTCATTGAAGACGGTTTTTGGCTGGCACCAGCCGGGCATAAGGAACAGAGTTGTGTCGCCCGTACCGATATCCTGATAATCGATATCACCATGGCTGGTATGCAAAACAGGCATGTTTTCGTCCTCTCGCGAAGTGAGGAACCAACCTACCCGATCCCGCACTAATTAAACAAGCTTGTTCTTGCTAAATACCCTCCGTGTTTTGTGTCATCACGGTGCGTTCGCGATCTGCGACCTCCGGCTTACCTGCGTCGCTTCGCCACCCATTGCTTCAGCACGCTTTCGGCGCTGACCGTCAGGATGCCGAGCATAATGAGCAGGGCACCGATAATGAAATTCACCTTAAGCGGTTCGTGCAGGAAAATGACACCGGCGATAATGCCGAACACCGGTGTCATAAATGACAGGATCCCCAGCCGCGAGGCGTGGTAACGGCGCATCAGGCTGAACCAGGCGAGATAGCTGGCGAAGGTAACGACTACGCTCTGAAACACCATACTGGTGACCGACACCGGCGTGAGATGGAATTGGATCTGGCCGGTCAGCAGCGCCAGTCCGCCGAGCAGCACGAAAGCCCCGGCCAGCTGATAGAACAGCGTCATGGTGGCGCTGCCGGAGGAAAGTTTACTGCGGCGTACCACAATGGTGGTCATACCCCAGAATGCCCCGGCCAGCAGGCCGAAGAAATCGCCAAGCAGCATATTGCTGGCCTGCGGTGAATTCGCGGTGTGACCGCCAAACAGAAATGCCACAATCACGCCGATGAACGTGACGCCCACGCCCGACCATTGCAGACCGCTCAGCCGTTCTTCCGGTACCAGAAAATGCAGCCCCAGCGCGGCAAAGATGGGCGCGGTATAGAGAAATACCGCCATGTGCGCCGCCGTGGTGAATCGCAGCCCTTCGGCGACAAACATAAACTCGATCGAAAACAGCAGGCCGACCAGCAAACCGGGGCCGAAATTTTCCGCGCTGAACGGAATTTTACGTTGGCGCACCAGCAACAAAATCAGTACCGCCAGTCCGGCGATGCCGGAGCGCAGCGCGACCTGCAACAACGGCGAGATGTCAGCGGCAGCACTTTTGATCGCCACCTGCTGCACGCCCCAGATAACACACAACACCACCATCACACTGCTGGCGAATCCGTCCAGCGGTTTACGCGCATCCATTTCCTGTCACCCCTTAAAAATCGAGCCGACAGCTTAGCGCGATTTAGCGATTCAGATAACGGTTCAGTGTGCGGTGTCCGATTTTTTCCACCTCAGACTGCTGAGCGTAACCGCCATAATCGATAACACGCTCAGCGCAGCAGCAGGCGCGAAGACGCTCCACCCGGCGCGTTCCATATACGGCATCCCTTCAGCCAGAACACGTCCCCACTCCGGCACCGGTGGTGGGCGCCCAATCCCAGAAAGCCGAGAGATGCCAGCGCCAGCGCGATGCCCGGCAGACGTAACATGGCGTGGCGCAATAAGGAGCCGGAGAGGGCAGGCAGTACATAAAATACCGTGCGGCGTAAAGTCCCTGTGCCCACCAACGGCAGCATTTTCATGTAAGGACGCGCCTGAATTTCTGCCACCAGCGCGGCGGTATGCGCGGCGAGCGGGGCCCAGCTGACGGCCGTAACGGCGATGATCGCGCCGGTCGCGGTCGGGCCATTGACCGCAGCGATCACTAATCCGGCGATCACCGGCGGCAGCGCGTTGGTCACTTCGATGGGGCCGGTCATCGCCCGTGGGAAAGCACCGACCGCCATGCCAATGACCAGACACATTAGCGACACGGCCAGCGCCTGTAAGCAGGTATTGAGCGTCCCGTGTGCGACGCGGGCGAGAAGGTCACGCCCCATCGCATCCGCCCCGAAAGGCAACCCCAGCGACGGCGGCTGCAAACGCAGATAGCCGGACGTCAGCGGATCGCGTGGTAAACCGGCAATCACCATCGCCATCAGAAAGGCCAGACACAGCAGTGGGATCCACGCCCGTTGTTTGTGCGCTGGCGCGGCCTGCGCCGGAACCGGCATAGCGCCGAGCAACAGCGCACGCCCAAGCAACAGCCGTCGTGCGCCGCCTGCCAGTATGCCGATGACGGACGCCAGCAGTAGCAGGATCATCACGCCGGTCTGCAACGCCGGTAAGTCACCGGCCGCCGCTGCGCCGAGCGTAGCGCGACCAAGACCGGGGATGGCGAACACTTTTTCCACCGCGACAGCACCACCGGTCAGCGCCACCAGCACCAGACCGGTTAACGGCATCACGCCCGGCAGTGCGCGCATGATGACCGCCAGCGCCGTGTGGCGACGTTTGATGCCGAGCACGCTCCACGTCGTCAGCCAGCTTTCGTTAAACGTGCCGGTCAGCGCATCGGAATAAAGACGGCCAAGGTAACCGCCCGCAGGCAAACCCAGCGCCAGCGAGGGCAGCACGGCGTAATGCCAGCCCATCCACCCGTAGGGCGGAAAAAGCGACAGCCAGACCGCACCGACGATCAGCAACAGCGAAGACAGTAAAAACTCTGGCAGCGCAGTCAGCAGCGCCGCCAGAAAACCCGCCGGACGCGGCGTACCGCCCTGCAATCCACGTTTAAGCGTTCCCGCACATAGCAGCAATGCAATGATCATCGCCACCAGTGCAGACGTAGCCATCAGCGTCAGCGAAACACCGGTTGCCCGCAGCATGCCTGGCAACACCGGCAGTCCCGACACCCACGATATCCCGGCATCACCGCGTAACAGACCGCCGAGCCAGTGCAGCAGCGCGTGCCACGGCCCCTGATCCAGCCCGAGCGAGAGACGGATCGCGTTCAGCGTCTCCGCCGTGGCTTCCTGATCGCCGGAGCGGGCACGAAGCAGGGACAGTGCCGGATCGGTGCCTGAAAGCCATGGCAGCAGGCCGATCAGCACCACAATCGCGGCCAGCGTCAGCAGGCGGGAGATCAGTGGCAACAGCGTCGTCGGCTGGCTCTGGCGAAAACGGCTGACGCCCGCGCAGGTGCGGCAATACAGCGACTCGCTCATCAGTCGGTCTCTTCCACGCGCTGTGTTGCGGCGTTGATCAGCGTGCGTTCACGCGGGTCACGCACGGCATCGCGCACATTGGCGGCTTCGCCCTGAATGACGCGCTCGTGCAGCATCGGGATGGCGGCATCGGTGGCGAGGATCAGGTTTTCAGCCTGCATAATGGCCTTGCGGCGTTCAATGCCCGCCGGGATGACCGACGCACGTTGCAGCGCCTGATCGATTTCCGGGCGGCAAAGCTGGGCAATGTTAAACGAGCCTTTACAGGCAAAATCGCTGTACAGATACGCCACCGGATCGCCGGAATCGAGCACCGTGGCGCGGGAAAGAATAAAGGCATCGAATTTACCCGCCAGCGCATCGGCCTCAATTTGTGAGTATTCGCGCACTACCTGTTTGACGTTAAAACCGGCGGCGGTCAGCTGCTGCGCCAGATACACCGCCACTTCCGGCAGTTCGGCACGATCGCTGAAGGTCGCCAGCGTGATGGTTTCACCCGCCGGTTTGCGCGCGGTAACTGGCGCGCTCACCGGCTGTCGCAGCGGTGCCGCCCAGGGTAACGCCGGGCCGAGCAGACCCTGCGCCACGTCGGCGCGTTTTTCGTAGACGTTATCCACCAGCTGCTGACGGTTTATTGCGTCACGCACGGCGGCACGCAGCGCCGGTTCCTGCATCACGCCAAGCTTTGTATTCAGATACAGGGTGTTGGTGCGGGGCATCGGCACTTCATGAATTAAGCGTTGATCGAGCAATGGCGCCTGCGAAACCGGAATAGCTTCAACGATATCTGCCGTGCCGGTGCGCAGGGCCGCGCCACGGGCGGTACCGTCCGGCACAAAACTGACGTCAATGCCGCTGGCTTTGGCTCTTTCACCCCAGTAGCCATCGAAACGTTCGAGGCGTGCGCTGCTGGTGCCGTTAACCTGCACCAGTTCGAACGGGCCGGAGCCGGTGTGACGCGGATCTACCACGCCGCTGGCGCTGTAGGCTTTTTGCGATAACACCGCCAGTTGCGGGCTGGATAAACGCTGCGGCAGCAGCGGATCCGGCTGCGCCGTGGTGACGACAACCGCCCGTTCGCCGTCGGCAGCGGCGGTCAGCTGCACGCCATCCAGAATGCGGGGTTTGGGTGCCGCGTGCGCTGCAACGGTCAGCGCGTTCACCACGGTGGCCGCATCCAGCGCGGTGCCGTCGTGGAATTTGACGTCAGGGCGCAGCTCGAAGCGCCAGCTGTTTTCACCGGTTTGCTGCCATTTTGTTGCCAGCGCTGGCTGGGCTTCACCGAGTTTATCGAGAACGACCAGCGTTTCTGCCGTACTCCAGCGCGACAGTTTGAACGCGTCATCGCTGAGCGGCGTCAGACCGGATCGCGGCGGTTGTAACATCGCCAGACGCAGGCGCGCATCCCCGCTGTTTTCGGGGATTTTATCGGCCTCGTTGAAGCAACCGGTCAGTAAAAGTGCAGCAGAAAGCAGCCCGGCCAGCGGGCTTATACGTAACGGTGACATCAGAAATTCCTTGTCAGATTGCGGGAGGAGGCAGCTGGCGGCAGATTCGCCACATCGCCAGCGCGCTTAAAAAAGGAACGGCGGCCAGCGCCAGCCACGGGATCACCGCGCCGGGCGAAGGCGTCAGGGCGGTATCGAGCAGCCCGCCAAGCATGAAATTGCCCGCCAGCACCGCGATGCCGCCCATAGAGGAGAGTGCACCATAATGTGCGCCCAGATTATGTTGCCCGGCAAAACGCGGAATGAGATCCATCCCCACCGGCACAATCAGCATCTGGCCGACGGTCAGCAGCGTGATCAGCAGTACCGACGGCAGCAGGCGCAGCCAGCCATCCGGCGGCACCGTCCACGCAAACAGCGCGACTGCGGCGAAGGCTGAAGAGAGCAGCATAAAACCGGCGGGCAGGATGATCCGCGCGCCAATCCGGCGGGAGAAACGCGCCAGTGGCATTTGCAGTACGATCACCAGAATCGACGCCAGCACAAACAGCGGTCCGAGATCCTGCTCACCGCCGCCGGAACGTCGCAGCTCCACCGGTAACGCCAGATACAGCTGGTTGTAGCTAAACAGATAAGCACTGTAGGCCACGATAAACGCCACGAAGCGCGGCTGACGGAAAGTCTGCCACCACGGGACAATTTTCAGTTCAGCAGCACGTTTCGGCGCTGCGGGCAGGGTGAAGAACAAGACCACCAGCGCCAGCAGGAACAGGCCCGAACCGGCCAGCGCCACCGGCTGAAAACCGTAACCGGACAGCAGCGATCCGAGCAGTGGCCCGAGCACTGCGCCCAGTTCCGCACACACGGCTGACAGCGCGAACCATTCGGCGCGGCTGCGTTTCCCGGCTTTCTCACTGTGCGTCCCTGCCTGCGCCAGCAGCGCTTCGATAGAGGGCGAGAACAGCGCACCGCCGATACCGGTCAGACAGGCACCGATAATCACCGGCGTCAGCGTATCGGAAAGCCCGAGCAGCAGATAACCGGCAATACGCACCATGCAGCCGCAAAGAATAACCACTCGTGCGCCGAAGCGGTCGGACAGCGCGCCGCCGAGTAAAAACATCCCCTGCTGTGAAAAAGTTCGCAGGCCAAGCACCAGCCCGATAGCCCAGCCGGAGAGCAGCATGTCGTCGCGCAGGAAGATGGCGAGAAACGGCACGACGGCGTAAAAGCCAATGTTGAACACCAGATTACTGCCGAGCAGTAACGGCGGCCAGGGCGCGCCAGTGCGCGAAAGAGTGCGGGTAAACATCCGGTTATCCGTTAACGGTCAAAGGTAAATGGGGGATCGCCTGCAACAGCTGGCGGGTATGCGGGTGGTGCGGTAAACGCAGAATATCTTGTGTTGCGCGGTCTTCGATTATCTGGCCAGCGTGCATGACCAGCAGCCGCTCGCACAGCCCGGCGGCCATCGAAATATCGTGCGTCACCATCAGCAGCCCCATGCCGTTTTGTTGCGTCACCTGCTGCAAGAGCTGCCTGATTTGCGCGCGCAGCGGCAGATCAAGCCCGCTGACCGGTTCATCGGCAATCAGAAATTCAGGGGAAATCGCCAGCGCACGGGCGATCGCTACGCGTTGCGCCTGGCCGCCGGACAATGCGCCCGCTTTGCGTTGCAGCAGCGTTTCATTCAGCCCGACCTGCGCCAGCACTTCCCGCACGCGCGACCAGATTTCGCCGTTATAGCCAAGGTGTTTCAGCGGCCCGGCCACAATCTGCCCGACAGTATGCCCAGGCGGCAGCGAACTGGCCGGATCCTGCGGAATATATTGCACGCGGCGGCGGTACTCGCGCAGTGAACGCGCGGAGCCGGGGCGGAGTTGTACGCCGTCGCAGAACACCTCGCCGCTGTCAGGCGCATTCATCGCCAGCAAAATTTTGAGCAGTGACGATTTTCCGCAGCCGGAGGTACCCACCAGCCCGATGCGTTCATGGCGACCAATACTGAGCGACAAATGTGAGAACAACACATTACGCTCCACGGGTGCCCGCCAGAAAGCGCGCGGCAGTGACAGATGGCGGCTGACGTTGTGAAGATGCAGAAAAGGTTCGGTCACCAGATGCAGGGAAGGGGACATCAGACAGCCACTCCGCAAAGAGATGCAATTTGCGAAGGCAGTGCGGCCTGTTTTGCCGCCTGAACCAGACGCTGAGTGTAAGGGTGCTGCGGTTGAGACAGTAACTGCGCCATGCTGGCGGATTCGACCAGCCGGCCATTTTCCATTACCAGCGCATGCTGGCAAAGCTGCGCAGCCACCGTGATGTCATGGGTGATAAACAGCAGAGCCCGTGCTTCACTGGCCTTGCGCATCACATCGACGACGCTTTGCTGGGTCAGTACATCAAGCGCGGTGGTCGGCTCATCGGCGACCAAAAGGGAAGAGGAAGACTGCATTGCCAGCGCGATACACAACCGCTGGCGCTGGCCGCCGGAAAGCTCCGCCGGATAGCGGGCCGCAAAGCGCGGAATATCGCCGAGCCCGACGGCCTCCAGCATGGCAGTGATTTCACCGTCGCAGGCAGCAGGCAGGGCGAGACGTAATTGTTTACCGAGCGTCATCAGCGGATTCAGTGCGGTGGAAGAGTCCTGAAACACCGTCGCCACGCGACCCGCCTGAGGCCGCACTACCGGATGTTTTCCGCAGACTTCCACACCGTTGACACGGATGCTGCCGCTGATACGCACACCCGGTGGCGGTGTACCGGTGATGGTTTTGGCGGTCAGGGATTTGCCGCACCCGGACGCGCCGAGCAGACAAACGCGCTCGCCCGCGTGGATGCGAAAGTTGACGTCCGAGATGCGTTTTTCACCGGCGATCCATAACGTCAGCCTCTCTACCGCCAGAACCGGTTCGCACTTTTTCGCCTTTTCTGCTGTCATTCCCTTCAACCCGCTCATCGTCATCGACCACTTGATATGTGATAACATAACAAAATGTGTCAATTTGATGCAAAAGGTTTTGCGATTTTTTATTCTCGCCGGGAATTCACACGGCAATAACAGGGTCTTTATTTAATCCTTATTTCGGCAGGATTGTATAAGACAAAAAATGTTTGAAAACCGCTCTTAGTCAGAATCAGCGCTTATTCTGCTTTGTGATAATTGCCTTGCTCGTCGGCACTTTCAAAAATCATTGAAACGGAATTGACGCAGTGACGCAGATTCTTCTCAGTCAGATATTCACCCTCAAAGACATGCCCCAGATGCGCTTTACAGCTGGCACAAACGATTTCCGTCCTGCGTCCATCGGCATCCGGTACACGTTCTACCGCACCCGGAATTTCATCGTCGAAAGCAGGCCATCCGCAATGGGACTCAAATTTGTGTTCTGACGAATAGAGCGGCGCAGAACATCTTTTGCACACATAACGGCCTGGTGAAAAATGGTCGTTATACTCGCCGGTATTCGGGCGTTCTGTCCCTTTGTTTTCGATGACAAAACGTTCAAAATCATTCAGTTCTCTGTTCATTATAATTGCTCCTGGCAGGTGACATTGCAGCGACAGTGTATCTCTATATTGTGGCTATAGAGTATAGCTGCAAGTGCCTTCCTGCCTGTGACGTGTTACTTCACCCCACCCCCCAGCGACTGCCACAGCGTAATCCGGTTTTCGAAATCGGTCTGTTGCAGGGCGATCAAATCCTGCTGCGCCGACCATAATGAACGCTGGTTGGTAAGCACCGTCAGGTAATCACCGGCACCGGCTTCATAGCTGCGGCGTGAAATATCGTAGCTGCTTTGTGCGGCTGCGACGTATTGCTGCTGCGCATCCCTTTGTTCATCCAGCGTCGCGCGGCGGGCGAGGGCGTTGGAGACGTCTTTGAAGGCGCTTTGAATGGCTTTTTCATAGGCGGCGATCAGCCCCTTTTTCTCCGCTTCGGCATAGCGTAACTGCGCGGTGTTGCTGCCGCCGGTGAACAGCGGCAGGGAAAGGCTCGGGGCGAAGGACCACACGTTGGTGCCATGGCTGAACAGGTTCGAGAGCGAGCTGCTGCCGACGCCTGCGCTGGCGGTCAGCGACAGCGACGGGAAGAAGTTCGCCCGCGCCGCGCCGATATCCGCATTGGCGCTTTTCAGATTGTGCTCAGCTTCCTGCACGTCCGGGCGGCGCAATAACACGGAGGACGACACACCCGCAGGCACCAGCGCGATGGCCTGCGGTGACAGCGATTCGAGCGTATCCGGCAGCAGGTTTTGCGGCACGGTGTCGCCCACCAGCAGGTTCAGCGCATTGATGTCCTGCGCGACCAGCGTCTGATAGCTGGCGACGCTGGCACGCGCCTGCTGATAAATCGCCATCGAGGAGCTGACGTCCGGCCCGGAAGCCACTCCCTCTTTCTGTCGCAGCTGTGTGATGCGTAACGAATCAGCGGCGCTGGTCATGGTGTCCTGCGCGAGTTTCAGGTTGCCGTTGTCTGCCGCCAGCGTGATCCACGCGGTGCTGGTTTCGGCAATCAGCGTCAGGCGGGTATTGCGGGCGGTGGATTCGCTCGCCAGCCAGGTCTCTTTCGCTGCCTGACTCAGACTGCGGTTACGGCCAAATAAATCGATTTCAAAGCTGCTCACCGCGCCATCTGCCGTGGCGCTGCTGCTGACGCCTGCATCCTGCGTCCGGCTGCGGGTTTGTGACAGTTCGGCATCTGCGGAGGGGAACAGGCTGGCGCGCTGCTCGCCGTACAGAGCGCGGGCGGACTCGATATCAGCAATGGCTTCCTGCAAATCCCGGTTGCTGGTCAGCGCCCGTTCGACCACGTTGTTCAGGCGCGCGTCAGTCATGATGTGCTGCCAGTCGGTCAGCACGTTACTGGCGGCGGGCTGGGTTCCCTGCGCCGCCCATACGGACGGCACCGGCGCGGCAGGGCGCTGATAATCCGGATCCAGCGAAATACAGCCTGCCAGCAACAGGGACAACGAAATAATACTCAGACGAAAAATCATGTCTTACTCCTGCGCGTCTTGGTGGCGGGTGAACACTTTTTTTACCAGCACGAAGAACAGCGGAACAAAGAAAATGGCCAGCAGGGTGGCAGTAAGCGTGCCCCCGATGATGCCGGTTCCGATCGCAATGCGGCTGTTGGCGCCTGCGCCGGTGGCAATCGCCAGCGGCATCACCCCGGCGATAAACGCCAGCGAGGTCATCAGAATCGGTCTTAAACGTGTGCGGGCGGCGGAGACAGCGGCGGCGGTCAACGTGCTGCCCTGTTTAAGCGCGGCTTCGGCGAACTCGACGATCAGAATGGCGTTTTTCGACGAAAGTCCGATGGTCGTCAGCAGCGCCACCTGGAAGTACACGTCGTTATTCAGGCCGCGGAACGACGCTGCCAGTGAAGCACCGAGCAGGCCGAGCGGAATAACCAGAATGACTGAAAACGGCACCGACCAGCTTTCGTACAGCGCGGCTAAGCACAGGAACACCACCAGAATCGAGATGGCATACAGGCTCAGCGCCTGGCCGCTGGCGAGCTTTTCCTGCAACGATAATCCGCTCCACGCCCACGTCGAACCTGCGGGCAGCTGATCCGCCAGTGCTTCCATTTTTGCCATGGCGGCACCTGAACTGAAGCCGTCGGTGTTTTCGCCCTGAATCTCAAACGAGGTGGAACCGTTGTAGCGCGAAAGGCTTTCGGGGCCGTAGCTCCAGCGGGTGGTCGCGAAAGCGGAGAACGGCGTCATGCTGGTGCCATCACTGCTGCGCACAAACCATTTATTCAGGTCTGTCGGTTTAGAACGGAACTCATTGTCGCCCTGAATGTAGACTTCTTTGACGCGTCCACGATCGATGAAATCGTTGACGTAGGTCCCGCCCCACGCGCTGCTCAGGGTGGCGGTGACGTCACTGAGCGACAACCCGAGCGCAACGGCCTTGTTGTTGTCGATATCGACCTGTAGCTGGGGCATTTGCGGTAAGTCGTTGGCGCGCACCGACTGGAGTTCGGGGCTTTTGCCCGCCAGCGCCAGCAGTTCGGTGCGCAGTTTCATCAGTTCATCACGGCTGGTGCCGCCGGCAGACATCAGTTCGAAGGTGAAACCATTGCTCTGGCCGAGGCCGTCAACCGCCGGTGGCGTCATGGCGATGACTTTTGCATCACGGATAACCGATAAATCCCGCATCGCGCGTCCGGCGATGGACTGCGCGGTGTTGGCGCTCCCCGGACGGTCGTCCCAGTTTTTCAGCGAGACGAACGCCATCCCGGCGTTCTGACCGCTGCCGCTGAAGTTAAAACCGGTGATGGTGAAGATAACGTTGGTGTTGTCTTTCTCTTTATCGAGAAACCACTGCGTCACGCGGTCGTTCACCGCTTCGGTCCGGTTGGAGGTTGCGCCTGCGGGCAGGGTGTATTGCACCATGATTTCGCCCTGATCTTCGGTTGGCAGAAAACTGCCTGGCAGGCTGTACATTACGAACGCCATCACCGCTGACATGGCGCCGTACAGCAGCACCATCGCCACCGGGCGGCGCAGGCCATGCATCACGCCATTCTCATAGCGGTTTTCAGTGCGGGAGTAGAGACGGTTGAAGCCGCCGAAAAAGCCGGTTTTGGCCTGCGGTTTATGGCGCAGGAACGCGCCGCACAGTGCCGGAGTTAACGTCAGCGCTACCACAACTGAGAGGATCATTGCGGAGATAATGGTGACAGAGAACTGGCGGTAGATAACGCCGGTCGAGCCGCCAAAGAAAGCCATCGGCAGAAATACGGCGGAGAGCACCAGCGCAATCGCTACCAGCGCACCGGAGATTTCACCCATCGATTTTTCAGTGGCTTCGCGGGCGGAAAGCCCTTCCTCATGCATTATTCGCTCGACGTTTTCCACCACCACAATGGCGTCATCCACCAGCAGCCCGATGGCAAGTACCATGGCGAACAGCGTCAGGGTGTTGATCGAATAGCCAAACAGCGCGAGCACCCCAAAGGTGCCGAGCAGAACGACGGGTACCGCCAGTGCCGGGATCAGCGTGGCACGAATATTCTGCATAAACAGATACATCACCACGATCACCAGCACGATGGCTTCGACCAGCGTTTTGACCACGTCCTGAACGGAGATTTTGATGAAGTCAGTGCTGTCTTTCGGATACGCCACGTCATAGCCTTTCGGCATGCTGCGTTGATATTCCGCAATGGTATTTTTGACCAGTGTGGCCGTATCGAGGGCATTGGCACCGGGTGCCAGCATCACGGCGACACCTGCTGCCGGATGGCCGTTCAGCTGAGATGACGCGGTGTAATCTTCGCTGCCCATTTCGACGCGGGCGATATCGCTGATGCGCACAACCGCGCCGCCGGTGTTGCCCTTGACGATGATATTGCGAAACTGTTCCGGAGTTTGCAGCCGTGACTGCGCACGCACGGTCGCGGTCAGTTGCTGAGTGTTTGAAGAAGGCAAACCGCCGATTTTACCGGCTGAAATCTGCACGTTCTGCGCTTCAATCGCGCTTTGCACGTCGGACGGCATCAGATCATAGGCCGCCAGTTTGGTCGGATCCATCCAGATGCGCATGGCGTATTCCGCGCCGAACACTTGCAGACTGCCGACGCCGCTGACGCGCGCCAGTGGATCCTGCATGTTACTCACCAGCCAGTCGGCGATGTCAGAACTGGTGGCTTTGTCGGTTTTGTCGTACACCGCCATGATCAGCAGGAAGCTGGATTGCGATTTGGTGACGGTCACGCCGGCTTCCTGCACTTCCGTCGGCAGGCGCGATTCGGCCTGCTGCACCTTGTTCTGCACCTGAACCTGTGCGGTATCGGCGTTAGTGCCTTGCTGGAAAGTGACGGTGATATCCACCGAGCCGTCCGAGCTGCTGCTGGAGCTAAAATACAACAGGTTATCAAGGCCGGTTAGCTGCTGCTCGATGACCTGCGTGACGCTGTTTTCGAGGGTTTCGGCAGAAGCACCGGTATAGGTGGCTTTGATTTTAACCGACGGCGGCGCGACGTCCGGATACTGCGCCACCGGCAGCGTGCGGATCGCCATTATCCCGGCCATCATGATCAGAATAGAAATCACCCACGCGAACACCGGGCGCCGTACAAAGAAGCGTGAAAACATCAGGCTGCTCCTTCAAAGCTTTGGGTGGTGTTGTCATGGACGACGGCGGGCTGCACTTCTACCGGTTTGACGGTGTCACCGGCGGCCACTTTATCGTTGCCTTCTACCAGTACGCGATCTCCGGCCTGCAGGCCTTTTGTAATCACCCAAAAAGTGCCGGTCGCTTCACCGGTTTCCACATGGCGTTGTTCAACTTTGTTTTCCGCCGTGACGACCAGCGCGGTGGCTTCACCTTTGGCGTCGCGGGTAATGCCCTGCTGCGGCGCCAGAATCGCATTTTCGACCACGCCTTCATCGACCGCGGCACGAATAAACATGCCCGGTAATAACAGGTGTTTCGGATTCGGGAACACGGCACGCAGGGTGACAGAACCTGTGGCTTCATCGACGGCCACTTCGGTCAGCTCCAGACGCCCTTTTTCGGCGTATATCGTGCCGTCTTCCAGCGTCAGCGTGACGCCGAGCGTATCGCTGTTGGTCGCCAGTGCGCGTTTGCGCAGGCTCAGTAAATCGGCGCTGGAGCGGGTAAGATCGACATACATCGAATCGAGATTGCGCACGGTGGCGAGTGCGGTGTCCTGCGACGCGGAAACCAGCGCACCCGGCGTGACAGAAGAGATGCCAATGCGTCCGTCAATGGGGGAGGTGACGCGCGTCCAGTCGAGATTGATTCTGGCGGTTTCCAGCGAGGCGGCTTTTTCATCGACGCTGGCGCGGTCTTCCGCACACGCGGATTGCGCATCATCGGCGTCCTGCTGCGACACACCTTGCTGTTTCACCAGCGTGGCATAGCGCTTCGCTTTCTGACAGTCGGAAATCACCAATGCTTTGGCGCTTTTCAGCGCGGCGGCGGCCTGATCGTAAGTGGCTTTATAAGATGAGGGATCAATCTGATACAACGCCTGACCGGCCCTGACGATATCGCCTTCGGTAAACAGACGTTTCTGAATAATCCCGCCCACCTGTGGCCGCACATCGGCGGTCAGCGTGGCGGTAGTGCGCCCGGTTAATTCGCTGACCAGATTAAACGGCTGCGCTTTAAGCGTGACAATGCCCACTTCGGTGGGGGCAGGGGCTTGCTGAGCCGTCGGCGAAGTATCGCAACCGCTCAGCCCGAGAATAACGAACAGGCAGGTGAGTTTTATGGGTCTTATTGGCATGATGGTTTTCCGTCAGTCTGAAACAGGCATAAAAATCCCGGTGACCGCATTATAAATATAATGCGGAAATATAAAGGGCAGATTGCGTAAGGCTTGTATTAATAAGAGTAAAGAGTGGGGTCGTATTATAATTTATTTATTTTATCGGTAGCTTCATTAATAATATTTATGATTTTCGCCAGTTTTTCGTCAGACGGATTTTCATTATATTTCTTTGTCCGCAGCGTTATTTTTAAATTCTCGATGGCATAAATAACATCAGATCGCGGCGGAGGATTATTTTTCATCACGCGGGTTTTTATTTTCTCCTCCACGACGCGAATTTCTTTTCTTCTGGCGGCCAGATACTCAGATCCGGCAGGCGTCATAGAAAACTGTTTCTTGCCGCCGTCGATTTCCGCCACGCTGGCGTAGCCTTCTTCGACAATCAGCGACAAGATTGGGTAGATCACGCCGGGGCTGGGGATGTAGGCACCCATTGAATAACCTTCGATGGTTTTAATGATTTCATAGCCGTGCGCCGGATTTATCTGGATCAGATGTAACACAAACAACGTCAGTTCCTGACGCGTGAACAGTTTGCTTTTGCGGCGTGCTGCCGGTTCTGACGTCTTCATCATGTTCCCTTTTCCGTTCATCAGCGACGGCCTCAAGATATATCTTGTGAACGTTGAGGGTCAAGCCTGCGACGGGTCGTAATCGTTGCGTAAGGATAGCGTTAATTGATTGTTTTTAAACAACTAAGTTTCCATTCTTGCAGAGTGAGTTATTAAAGCCTGACAAAACTTAACATTCTTCTTCCGTTGCTATCTGACTGAATCTAAATAAAAAATAAGTTGATCACGCAGGTGACGATTTCATTATGTAAGCGTTGCGAAAAAGCGCAGTTTGTCAGCCGCACTGACGTGTTTTGATGCTGTTTGCAATGTCTGTGGCCACGTCGCGCATCAGCGCCTGCTGAGTGGCGACCAGCCCGGAATACCCTCCCTGCGACGTTTTTTGATGCTGCGTCCGGCAGGTGAGTAACTGTTCTTCTGCCGAACCCGCATCGAAACTCAGCCGCCAGGTGACGGCAATGCTGGCGCGATTGCCCGGCCAGGCATCGAACTGTTGAACCGCCACGCTGATGCCCACCACCGGTTTGTCCTGCGGCGGCGTGAGTCCGCTGACCTCGACGGTGTTGAGTGAGCGTTCAAGCTGGCCGGTGAGCGCGCTGCGCATTTCCTCCGGAAGCGGCGAGGCCCACAGGGCGTTATCCGAGATAAAAAGTTCGCCGTCGCCTTTGCGCATGACCAGCTCAGGTTGATTCAGTTGTTCCGGCAACGTCACCGGATGCATGCGTATCGCAAACGGCGCAGCGACGACGGCGGGCGGCGCACGGTCGCCATCCACCAGCGTGTAATAGTGCGGCGGCGTGGAAGATGCACAACCGCTTAACATCAGCAGGGCACAGGCAATGTTGAGGGCAGCGGTCAGCTTCATGGTTTTTCCTTCGGGTCATTCAGTCTGCCGGTCAGCAGCGCCTGCGGCTGATGCGTCAGTAAACCGGTAAGCGTGCGCAGGGAATAGAGCGTGCGCTGAAATTCGGCCAGCGTTTGTAAGAGCGGCGAGTCGGCCACCAGCAGCCTCTGCGCGCCGTTCATCGTCTGATCCAGCTGGCGCAGGGTTTGGATGGTTTGCGGCAAAACCTGCCCGTTGACCTGAATTAGCGTCTGATTGAGATTCCCCAGCGTGGCGTTGAGATTATTGCCGATTGACTCAATGGGCATTTTCGACACTTTGCCAATCAGCGTCGCGACCTGCTCCTGTAAGTGATCGAATCCGCCGTTCAGCGTTGGAATGCGCAGAGGCCGCGCGCTGAGATCAAAAGCTACCGGTGCGGCGTTGGGGACAAAATCGAGCGAAATGTAGAGCTGGCCGGTCAGCAGGTTGCCGGTGCGCGCCTGTGCCCGCAGTCCGTGCTGTACCAGATCGCGCAGGAAGACGGCGGCCTGTTTTTCGCCATCTTTTTCAGGCTTGGGCAATTTCTCCAGCACGCGGCCTAAGCGGTTCGGGTAGACCTCGAGAGTGACCACTGAGATAAACCGTGAGCCGGAGGGTTCAAAATCCAGATCGATAGCCGTGACTTTGCCGAGCTTCACGCTGGAGAATTCCACCGGCGCGCCGGGTTGCATTCCGCGCAACGACTGCTGAAAACGCAGCTGAAGAATTTGCGGCGTACCGTCCTGCGGTGCCATCGCCGACGGCTGGTCGTCGGCCAGCCGGAAAACGCTGTGATCGGCAGAAGAGGGTGCGTTCACTGAATCGGGAGGATTGGCGAACGCAATGCCCCCGGCAATAACCGAGGCCATGGTCTGCGTTTTTAGCTGCAAACCGTCTGAATTGAGCGACAAATCGACGCCGCTCGCATTCCAGAAACGGGTGGATGACGTGACAAACCTGTCGTAAGGCGCATCGATGAAAATATTCACACTTACACCTTTGCCGTCCGGGCGCAGCGCGTAAGACGACACGCGGCCTACCGGGATCCGCCGGTAATACACCGCCGAGCCGATATCCAGTGAGCCGAGATCGTCGGCCACCACTTCAAACTGTTTGCCTGGCATGCCGTTGATCAGCGTCGGCGGCGATTCCAGCCCGGTAAAAGTGGTGCCGGATTGCTTCGACGTGCCGGTGTCGAGGCTGATGTACGCGCCCGACAGCAGAGTGTCGATCCCTGAAATTCCGCCGATTCCGACGCGTGGACGCACCACCCAGAATCGGGTGTCGGCTTTGGCCAGATTTTCAGCATTTTTCATCAGCGAGACGGTGACCAGCACGCGCTGGCTGTCCGGGCTCAGGACGATAGACTTCACCAGTCCGACGGTGACATCTTTGTATTTCACTTCAGTTTTCCCGGCCTGTAAGCCGCTTGCCGTCTGAAAGGTGATTGAAACCTCCGGTCCGGAGGAAGCCCATAGCTGAAGCAATAGAAACAGGCCAGTTAATGCGGCAGCCGCGGGCACCAGCCAGATCAGCGAAGGGCGCAGCCGCCGCGGGATAACCTCCGGCGGCGGTGAATCATAGTCACTCATGCTTATTATTTTCCCAAAGCAAACGCGGGTCGAACTTCATTGCTGCCAGCAGGGTGAACATCACCACGGCTCCAAAAAAGACAATGCCGATGCGCGGCTCGGCGGTACTAAATCCCGGAAACTGCACCAGCGCGGCGATCAGCGCCACCACCATGACATCGAGCATCGACCAGTAACCGATATGTTCGGTCATGCGAAACAGGCGCGACCGCCGGATGCGCCCTGAGACATCACGCCGTTTTGTGGCGATCAGCAACCCGCCGAGAATGCCAAATTTGGCGCACGGCACCAGGACGCTGGCGGTGAAAATCACTATCGCGATGCCGTAAGAGCCAGACGCCCAGAATCCGGCGATGCCGCCAAGAATAGTGCTTTCGCTGCCGCGTCCGGCGAAGCTGTTGTACATCACCGGTAATAAATTGGCGGGCAGATACAGCAACAGTCCGGTCAGCAGCAGCGCCCAGGTTTGCGTCAGGCTGTCGGGCAGACGCGTGTGCAGCGGCGCATGACAACGCGGACAGGGCAACGCATGTACGCCACCGACGTGTTCACAGGCCAGCCCGCACACGTGGCAGCGCACCAGCCCCAGAGATAACGCCTGTCCGGCGGGCGTCATCCGTGCTTCCCCTTTACGGTTTTCAGCATCCACAACGGATGAAAATCCTGATGATTGATCACCGGCAATAACAGGCATAAACCGAGCAACGCCCAGGTGCCGGGACCGGTGGTGATACTCACCAGTCCGGAGAGTTTGATGGCGGCGATGAGAATGCTGAGCAATGCCACTTCCGCCATGCTCCAGGGCGCGAGCCCCGCCAGCAGCCGCATCGTGGGCGCAAACCCCGGTGCGGCTTTTCTCCGGCAGGCGTGAAACAGCACCCAACTCAGCAGCAGGATTTGCAGGCACGGGCAGACGATAATCAGCAATGCCACCGGAATGGCCAGCGGTGAGGCGTAGCTGTGCGCCAGCGCCATCGCGGTTTCGGCTAATGTCGTCGCCTGCGACTGGCCGTGGAACTGGATCTCCAGCACAGGAAACAGGTTGGCGATGATAAAAAACAGCGCCGCTGTCACCGTTAAGGCGAACCATTGTTCCAGACTCAGCCAGCTTCCCCGATACAGCACGGCCCGACAGCGCTGACACTGCGCCGCCTCGCCGGGCCGCACCGGTTTTCGGGTATAGAGGCTGTCGCAGTGTTTGCAAATGACCTGCTGCGGATAGATTTTCATCGAATAATCCTGCTTATTTCAGCTGGTCTTGCAGCTGTTCAGCGCCTTTGTCGAGGCCGGTTTCTGCTGCACTCAGCGCACCCCAGCTCGCGCCGATATTGAGCGAATTTGGATATTGCTTCGAGATATACGCCTTGAGCAGCTGGTTGGATGGTGCATCGTAAATTTCCACCGCATAACTCACCGAGCCGGTAAACGAGCCCTGTTTACCACGCACGGATTGCACGATGTTGTAAGGGCCGCCCATCAGATCAAAGCGGGAGAACGTCCCGAGCACCGGCGTGGTGGTTTCGGCACCTGTGAGGGTCAGACGAATGCGCAGAGTGCCGGGCGTGATTGCGTTGGTCAGCGGAAAGTGCTCTCCAACGCTTTTGCCGAACGCCTGCTGCATGTAGGCCGCCAGCGCCTGTTTCTGCTCAGGCGAGACGTCGTCGAACTGCGCATCCGCGCCCTGATAAATCACCACCGGATCGAGGATCGCGCGCGAATATTTATTCCAGTCCGTCGGGGCGCTGAAGCTGTAAGCGATATGGCCGGACTCATCCTGAGTATCAGGTTTCATCTGGGAAGAAGAAGTGACCCCGGTGTAGGGCACAGGCTGGGTACTCGCGCACCCTGTGAGAAAAGCTAAAGAAATCAAAGCCGCCAGAGAATAGCCGTTTGTTAACGCAGACATTCGTCATACACCTTCTGTGAATAATCGTAGCGGGACGTCGGTTTACTTTTACATCAAAACCGTACGGTACGGTATATTTATGAGTGATGACTTGAGTGATGTCAAGAAAATGTACATGCCGGTACAGTTATCAAAAGATTTCAGGGCGGAACGTGTTAAATATCTTGAAAGAAAATGTGTAATTGTGTAAATAAAAGCGTCAAACATAATTGATAATCATTTTCATTTAACTTGTTCTGCTTATCCTGGGAAACTGACTTTCATGGCTGCACATACCTTTACTCTGCGCTCGCTCGCCTGCGCCTTGTCTTTTGCCACGGTGGCGCTCAGTGCGTCTGCTGTGGCGGAAATCCAAACCATCACCGATGTGATTGGCCGTCAGGTAAAAGTCGATCTGCCTGCCAAACGCGTAGTGGTGGGCTTTTACTTTGAAGATTACATGTCGGTTGGTGGCGAAAAAGCCTACGACTCGGTAGTGGGTATTTCACGCGAAGCGTGGGAAGGCTGGGTTCCGGCAAACTGGGAAATGCATGTTGCGCATCGCCCTTCGCTGAAAAAC
The DNA here is from genome assembly GCF_003263515.1 of Rahnella inusitata. Lineage (GTDB taxonomy): Bacteria > Pseudomonadota > Gammaproteobacteria > Enterobacterales > Enterobacteriaceae > Rahnella > Rahnella inusitata. Next base: position 37,727 of record NZ_JYDE01000005.1, read on the forward strand.
ATTTCTGACGTGGGAGAAGTTGAAGCACAAAGTTTCTCGGTCGAGAAAGTGCTGAGCCTGAATCCGGATTTGCTGGTGCTGGCTGACTGGCAGTTTAAGGCGCTGGGGCTGGATGTGGAACGCATTGAGAAGCAGGGCATTCCGGTGGTGGTTATCGATTACAACGCGCAAACCGTGGAACGCCATGTGGCTTCGACCCGCGTGCTGGGTACACTGACCGGGCAAGAAGCGCGCGCGAACGAAATGGCCGATCTGTATGCGTCCTCGTTGAAAAACGTCGCTGACCGCATAGCGGCTTCCGGCAAGCCGAAGCCAAAAGTGTACGTAGAATTTGGCAACAAAGGCCCGGAAGAATATTCCTTCACCTATGGCAAAAATATGTGGGGCGCTATGGCGACCGCGGCGGGTGGCGACAACATTGCTGCACCTTTCGTTGAGTGGTGGGGGCCGATTAACCCTGAGCAGGTGCTGGCCTCTAAGCCTGACGTGATTTTCATTTCTGGCCGTGAGAACAACAAGAATCCGTCGGCGCTGCCGATGGGCGTGGGCATCAGTAAAGCCGATGCGCGTGAGAAGCTGAAAGGTTTTGAGAATCGTCGCGGTTGGGCGGAGTTACCGGCGGTCAAAAACGGGCAGTTATACGGCGTTTATCAGGGCGCATCCCGCACGATTTCTGATTTCGCGATGGTGCAGTACATGGCGAAACAGCTTTATCCGGCGCAGTTTAAAGATATGGATCCGCTGGCGAACTACCTCAACTTCTACAAAAAATATCTCCCTGTGACGCCGCAAGGCACGTTTGTGGTTGGTCTGAAAGACTGATTCCGATGTTGCGTCGTACCGAAGCGCTGCCTCTGAGCAGCGCTTCTTTCGTTTTTTGAAAGGGGATTTTGATGACTATTTCTGCCGATCGTAGTGAGGCGATTATTGCTCACCGCGCGCGTGAACGTAAGCGCTGGCGCTACGTGCTGTTATTTCTGCTGATTACTGCCGTCAGTCTGGTATTCGATATCGCTACCGGCCCGTCGATGTTGTCGCCTTCTGAAGTCATCCGCTCACTGACCGGCATCGGCGAACGCGCGGCAATGACCGACGCGATTGTGCGTGAATTCCGCTTACCGATGGCGCTGATGGCGCTGGTGGTGGGTGCCGCACTCGGCGCGGGTGGCGCTCAGATGCAGATATTGCTCAACAACCCGATGGCCAGCCCGTATACGCTCGGCATGGCAGCGGCAGCTGGTTTCGGTGCAGCGCTGAGCCTGGCGTTTGGCGGATTCGGTCTGCACCCGATGATTTCCGTGCCGATTGGCGCGTTTATCTTTTCAATGATTGCCGCGCTGTTTCTCTTCATGCTGGCCTCAATGCGCACGGTCAGAACCGAGACCATCATTCTTGGCGGCATTGCGCTGCTGTTCCTTTTCCAATCGCTGCTGTCGCTGATACAGTTTTTGTCATCGCCAGAACTCTCGCAGCAGATCCTTTTCTGGCTGTTCGGCAGCCTGACCAAAGCGACGTGGCCGACGCTGGCGCTGACCGCAGTCGTCACGCTGGTGTGCTGCCTGATGCTGATGGCGGATTCGTGGAAACTGGCGGCGCTGCGCATGGGGGAAATGCGGGCACTGAGCCTTGGCGTTAACGTCCGGCAACTGCGGATGAAAATCCTGATTATCGTGGCGGTGATGACGGCGACGGCGACCAGCTTCGTCGGTGTCATCGGCTTTATCGGGCTGGTCGCGCCGCACATTGCCCGCATGGTGGTGGGTGAAGATCAGCGTTTCTCCTTGCCGATGTCGGTGCTGGCTGGCGCGCTGATGCTTTCGGCAGCGTCGGTGTTGTCTAAGTCGATCGTTCCCGGCGCGTTATTCCCGGTGGGTATTGTGACGGCGATTGTCGGCGTGCCGTTCCTGCTTTGGCTGATCTTTGCGCCGCGCAGGAGAACCCTATGATTGAGCTTGAAAACGTCGGTATTCACCGGCAGGGGCGCAGCATTCTCGGCGGAGTGAGTACGCAGCTGGATGCCGGTAAAATTCATGTCATTATCGGCCCGAACGGCACGGGAAAAACCACGCTGCTGAACGCGATGTTTGGTGAACTGACGCTGGCAGAAGGGCAGATACAGTGTGGCGATCAACGCTTATTGCCGGGGAAAGTGCGCGGTAAATCGCTGCATGGCTGGCGCGACACAATTGCCTATCTGCCGCAGGACACCACTGCCGATATCGATCTGACGGTGCTGGAAGTGGTGGTGCTCGGTCGTCTCGGTAAGCTTTCATTGCACATTGACGATGATACGCTGGATGCCGCGATGCAGCGGCTCGAGCAGGCGGGTATCGCGCATCTGGCTGGCCGTGAAATTGCTTCGCTGAGCGGCGGGCAGCGGCAGATGGTGCTATTTGCACAGGTGATGATGCGCGAGCCGAAAGTGATGTTGCTGGACGAACCGGTCAGCGCGCTGGATCTAAAGCATCAGATTTCATTGCTGAATCTGGTACGACGTGAAACCCGCGCGCGTGGTTGGGTCACCGTGATCGTACTGCACGACCTCAATCTGGCCTGTCAGTATGCCGATAACTTACTGGTGATCGCACAGGGCAAAATTCAGGCAGCAGGCACGCCGCGGGAAGTCATCACAGCAGAACTTATCGCCCAAACCTATGGCGTCGAAGTTGAGGTGTTGCAGGACCGTCTGGGTAATCCGGTGATTCAGCCGGTGAGCGGAGGGTAAGAGAGGGCTTCACAGTGGCGGCAGAGAGCGCATCCTTGCGCTGCCAATCCCTTAACTGCCCGACTGTTGCGGGGCAGGGTCATCCTGTAGATTCTTTTTAAAATGCTTTTCGATCTGTTCCAGCGTTTTGCCCTGGGTTTCCGGGGCGAAAATGATGGCGAATATCCCGCCGCCGACGCCGATGGCGGCGAAGGTGAAGAAGGACATCGTCAGCCCGAAGGTTTCCAGCAGTATCGGGAACATGAAGGCAATCGAGAAGTTGGTCATCTGCATGGCGAATACAGAGATGCCGTTCGCCATACCGCGGATGCGCATCGGGAACATCTCCGACAGCAACAACCAGGTGACCGGCGACAGCGCGCCCTGCTGGAAGCTCAGGAAGATCAGCATTCCGCCCAACACCAGATAACTGCGCACCACGTCAGGATGGCCGTTTACCGTTTCCGGCATCAGCCAGGTGACCAGACCGATAGCGAGCAGCGTACAGGTACACCCGATTTGCCCGGTCAGCAACAGCGGACGGCGACCAAAACGGCTAAGCAACATAATGCCGACAAATGTCATGATCACCGAAATCACGCCGTTGGCGATGGTCGCGAGCAGGGCGGCGTTGGTGCTCAGACCTGTTGCCTGCAACATCGTTGGCGCATAGAACATAATGGTGTTCACGCCAGACAGCTGCTGGAGCATGGCGATACCAATGCCCAGCGCAACCAGACGTTTCATCCATACCGAAATCGTTTTCTGGCGGCGGCTGTGCTTCTCACTTTTCGAATCCATCGACTTGCGGATTTCGCCCAACTCTTTCTCCACGCGGCCCGATTTACGCGTACGCTCCAGCACATCGCGTGCTTCACGATAGCGGCCATGCATGGCGTACCAGCGCGGCGTATCCGGCAGGAACAGCATGCCGACCCACAGGATCACCGCCGGAACACAGGCAACGCCGAGCATCCAGCGCCATGTGGTTTCACCGCCCCAGACTTCGTTTATCGCCGCGTTACTGGTGTATGCGATCAACTGCCCAGAGACGATCATCAGCTCCTGTAACGTGACAAATTGCCACCGGCGGTTAGACGGCACGATTTCGGCGATATAGATTGGCACAATCGCCGCCGCGCCGCCCACCGCCAGCCCCAGAATGAAGCGGAACATGATCATCAGCTCAACGTTCGGCGCCATGGCGCAGCCCAGCGAGCCCGCCATGAATATCAGCGCCATCGCGAGGATGATTTTTTTACGCCCGAAGCGGTCAGCGAAACGCCCGGCAAAGATGGCGCCTACTGCTGAACCGAGGATCAGGAAACTGGTGACCATCCCGGTGGTTAATGATGTCAGATGCAGGTCGTGCTTCATGAACAGCAAAGCACCGGCAATCACGCCGGTATCGTAGCCAAACAGCAAACCCCCTAAAGTGGCAATAAAGGCAATCACTTTTACCAGCGGTTCAGTGGGCTGCGAGGCTTTTGCCCCATCATTCCGACCGCCGCTGTTTATTTTCTCAGTCACAGATGCTCCCTAAACATTACTCTCATTATGGTTATTGTGTGATACAGATCACGCCATAATAATTTAACGCATAATCAGGATTTTGACAGGAAACCAGTGAAATGAAGGAAAACGGACAAAGGTTGACCGTTTTTTTACGGGGAAGGGCTTAACTTTTTTGGGGCTTTATATTCATGAGATTTATTGATCAGATTAAATAAATATTTGCCTGAAATATTACCTGTGCAGAAAAGATGGCAAGACAACTATATTTACCCAAAAGTGAGTAATAAAGAGCATTGACTTGATATCCCACAAAGAAGAATTTGGGTTAAGCGTGGGATGATTTATTTTTTTCCGAGTCAATGTTATGAAAAATATAGATAAAAGTGACATCATTTCACACGTCACGCGGCGTGATTTTGTCAAAGTGAGTAGTATGGTGGCTGCGCTTCCACTGGTTGGATTTAAATTCGCGCATGCGGCAGAGAAATCCGCTCTTACTCCTTCAGGTGTATCTCCGCTTCCGGTAAATGTCATCCCGACTTGCAGTACTTTCGACTGCGGCGGTAAATGCGATATCCGTGCGCATGTGCAGGATGGCGCAGTCATTCAGATTACGACGCGGCCCGATGCCGAGCTTGATCCGCAAATGCCGGTGATGCGTGCCTGCGTCCGTGGCCGCAGTTACCGCAAATTTGTTTACCATCCGGATCGTCTGAAGTATCCGATGAAACGCGTGGGTAAACGCGGCGAGGGTAAATTCGTGCGGATCAGCTGGGATGAAGCCACGACGCTTATCGCCGAAAATCTCCAGCGCATTACCCAAAAATATGGCCCGTCATCGCGTTATGTGCATGTGGGAACGGCCGTCAGCGGCGGCACGTTTTCCGGCGATACCATGGCCCGCCGCTTGCTGAATCTGACCGGTGGTCATCTCGGCTATTATCATTCCGTGAGTATGGGCAACACGGCCGCCGCGACGCCTTACACTTACGGCACGGCTGCCAGCGGTAACTCGCTGGATACGCTGGTCGACACGCCACTGGTGATCCTGTGGGGCCATAATCCGACAGAAACGATTTTTGGTCACACCAATCACTATTTCCAGCAGATGAAGCAAAACGGTACCCGCTTCATTGTGGTGGATCCGCGCTATTCCGACACTGCGTCGTCTCTGGCTGATGAATGGATCCCGTTGCGTCCATCAACCGATAACGCGCTGATGGATGCGATGATGTACGTCATCATCACCGAAAATCTGCATGATAAAACCTTTATCGAACGTTATACGCTTGGGTTTGACGAAACTTCCATGCCCGAAGGGGTGCCGGCGAACGAATCGCTGGTAGCGTATCTGACAGGCGCGAAAGACGGCGTCAAAAAAACACCAGAGTGGGCGGAAGTCATAACTCATGTTCCTGCGCAAACCATTCGCCAGCTGGCTCGTGACTACGCAACGACCAAACCGGCGGCACTGATCCAGGGCTGGGGACCGCAACGACATAACTGTGGCGAACGCACCGCACGCGGTTCAACGCTGCTGGCGACCATTACCGGCAATGTGGGCATTAAAGGCGGCTGGGCGGGCGGCTACGGCGGTATCGGTAACCGTAAATTCACCACGGGACCGGAGATGCCGGATAATCCGGTGAAACAAAAAATCTCAGTAATGAACTGGGTGCAGGCCGCGGATGATGCGAGTCAGGTGACGCCGCAGGTCGGACTGACCGGCGGGGAGAAACTCGACAGCAATATCCGTATCCTTTTCTCGCTTGCGGGGAATTATCTGGCGAATCAGAACCCGGATATTCATCAGGCCACCAAAGTGCTGGAAGATGAATCCAAAATTGAATTCATTGTTGCCAGTGATCTTTACCTCACCCCAAGCGCGAAATATGTCGATCTGCTGCTGCCTGAAACCAGTTTTATGGAACGCTGGAATATCGGCGAAACCTGGGGCACCGGCAATTACCTGATGTTATCCGAAAAACTGATCGAGCCGCCCTTTGAAAGCCGGTCGGATTACGACTGGTTGCGCGAAGTAGCAGCCAAGCTGGGTGTCGAAAAGGAATTCAGCCAGGGACGTACAGAGAAAGAATGGATTGCCCACATTTGGGAAAATACCCGCCAGGCAATGCCAGATGAAAAACTGCCGACCTTTGAGCAACTGCAGGTGACGCGCCGTCATCTGTTTAAAAGCGAACCCTATATCGCGTTTGAAGCCAATATCCGCGATCACAAAAATCATCCTTTCCTGACGCCTTCAGGGAAAATCGAGATTTTCTCCCGCCGTCTTTATGACATGCACAACCCGGAAATTCCGGCGCTCTCGCATTACGTGCCTGCTCATGAAGGGCCGGAAGATGCACTCGCTAAAAAATTCCCGTTGCAGCTGATTACCTGGAAAGGCAAAAACCGCGCGAACTCTACGCAATATGCCAACCCGTGGTTGCAGGAAGTTCAGGTACAAAAATTATGGATCAACCCGGCTGATGCACAGCAGCGCGGCATTGCGCAGGGCGACAGCGTGCGTATTCACAATGATCGCGGAGTAACGCAAATTCCGGCGGAAGTCACGCAGCGAATTATGCCCGGCGTGGTGGCTATGCAGGCCGGTGCCTGGTGGCAGCCAGATGCTAACGGTGTCGATCACGGCGGTTGCGCCAACGTACTCAGTTCCGCGCGTATCACCGCGCTGGCAAAAGGGAATTCCCATCAAACCATGCTTGTGGAGGTTGTTAAAGCATGAGCCAGTTTATTGATTACCCACCGGTCAGCGACCGTCAGCTCGGCTTCTTTATCGACTCTTCACGTTGCTCCGGCTGCAAAGCCTGTCAGGTTGCCTGTAAGGATAAAAATAACCTCGAAGTCGGGCGTCGTTTCCGACGGATTTATGAAATCAAAGGCGGCGGTTTTATCCCGACAGGGCAGGGTGGCATGACCAACAACGTGTATGCGTATACGTTATCGCTTTCCTGCAACCACTGTAAGGATCCTATTTGCACTAAAAACTGCCCGACCACAGCGATGCATAAACGTCCCGGTGACGGCATTGTGCAGGTCAATACCGATAAATGTGTGGGTTGTGGATACTGTGCCTGGTCGTGCCCTTACGGTGCCCCGCAGCTTAATGCGCAAACCGGCCAGATGTCGAAATGCGATTTCTGTGTTGATTTGCAGGCAGCCGGTGAGCAACCCGTGTGCGTCGCGACCTGTCCGTTGGGGGCGATCAAATTTGGTCCGATCGATGAATTACGGGCGAAATACGGCAGTCTTTGTGATCTTCAGGGGCTGCCAGATTCTGCACTGACTCACCCTAATCTTGTCATTAAACCGCACCAGGGTGCAGAAAAAGGGAGTCAATAATCATGCAGGAATGGCCACTGATCATCTTCACGTTGCTTATCCAGCTTTCCGTGGGCAGCACAATTTTCACTACGTTTACGCTGATTTATGGCGCAGATAACCTGAACGTGCAGGAAAAATGGCGGGTGGCGATACCGGCCATGATGCTGGCTTTTATTGCCGGGGCGCTGGGGCTGATGACCTCGACAGCGCATCTGGGGTATCCGCTAAATGCATTTCATGCGCTGAGCCATATCAGCAGTTCCTGGCTTAGCCGGGAAATTGTCTTCGCCAGTCTCTATCTGGGAATGCTGGGGCTGACTACGCTGATTGCGTTGGTGTCGAAACGTATTGTCACCGCGTTTATGGTGATCGCCTCACTACTGGGTGTAATTGATCTGTTTTGTATGAGCGCAATTTACGTGCATTCGTCCGTCGCAACCTGGATGCACTTCAATACTTACGTGATGTTTTATACAACGGTTCTCAGCCTTGGGGCGATTGTCGCCGTATGGCGGATTTCGCGATGCCCATGGCTGCCGTGGCAACTGGCCCGGCGTTTAGCCGTGGTCTGCGGTGGCATCCTGATTGCTGCCACGCTGGTGCGCCTGCTGGAACAGCCGTTGTATCTGGCTTATCTGCACAACGTAAGCACAGATGCGGTGACTTTCCCTCATCAGCCACTGGTGGCCTTTACGCAGTCAGGCACATTCCGCTTAATCGCGTGGGTGATTCTGACGATCGGCACTGCTGTGACGGCCTGTAGCCTGCAAACTCACCGTATCGGGCGGGGTTTGCTGGCAACAGGTGGCATTTTGGTGCTGCTGGCCGAAATTATGCTGCGTTTTAGCTTCTTTACCATTAACTGATGAAGGTATTTTCGACTGAAACCCGCCCGCGCTATACCGGCGCCGGGCGGGCTTGCGTGCGCAACACGGTAAAACACAGCCGGTGCAGTGCCTGCGAAGAGGTCTGTCCGACAGGTGCTTTCACGTTAACCGCAGAAGGGAAGATGGAGATAAACCCGCACGCCTGTATCGGCTGTGGATATTGTCTTTTTAACTGCCCGGTCGATGCCGTTGAGGGCATTGCGCCTGCGCAAAGGCATTATCGCGATAACCGGCTGGTGCCGCCGTTCAGTCCGGTTGCGCCATGCACGGAAGAATTACTGATGTGGCACAGTGAATACGGTATTCGCCTGGTTGAAATGGAACCCGATACCGCTTCTGTTTGGTTTCAGGCGGTCGCGATGCTGAATGTCCGGTTGAGACAGATGGGTGAACCCCTGTGGAATATTGTTCCGCCTTCGCCACAAACGCTAAACGGTTCGCGCCGTCACTGGCTGCATCTTAAAAATGCAGGGGACTTTACCGGATGCGTGACAGCGGGACGTCGCTTCAGACGATCCAGGCTTACACAGGTTAGTGAATACAGTCCTGAACTCGACCAAAGCCGCTGCACGCTCTGCGGTGCCTGTGCAAGGATTTGCCCCGAAGAAGCCATCCGTTTCGATGATCTCTCCATGACGTTGGATCCGGTCAAATGCACCGGTTGTGGTAACTGCGAGGCGGTGTGCTTCGACCGCGCTTTATCCGTGCGCGAAAACAGGGAAAGTACAATCCGCATTTTACGGATTGAGCAAGCCCGTTGCGGGGTATGTCGCCGGGACTATATCGCCTGGACGGAGGAGGAAAACGCGTGTCCGGTTTGTCGCCGTCATACTTTTGGAATGCGCGAAGCCTGAGATGAAAATCCCGCCGAAACTGAGTTACACTTCTGGCTCACTTTTTAGTCTTTCTGCCCAAAAGTAGTCTGTTTTCGCTGCAGAGAAGCCTTTTTACAGGGCGACAGAGCGTCAGGTTTTGCCTGAAACGGCGCAAACCTATATTCTATCGGCCAATTTACTGAGACAGTTGCAATGAGGTCTATATGATTATCAAACCACGCATCCGTGGCTTTATCTGTGTTACTGCCCATCCTGAAGGTTGTAAGGCAAACGTTAAAGAGCAGATCGATTACGTGACCCGTCAGGGCAAAATTGACGGCGGTCCGAAGAAAGTCCTGGTGATCGGCTCCTCTACCGGCTACGGCCTTGCTGCACGTATCTCCGCTGCTTTCGGCTCCGACGCTGCCACGCTGGGCATTTTCTTCGAGCGTGCAGGCGACGAATCCAAAACCGCGACGGCTGGCTGGTACAACTCTGCCGCTTTCGAAGAATTCGCTGAAGAGAAAGGCCTGTATGCAAAAAGCATCAACGGCGACGCGTTCTCTGATGAAGTGAAGCAAAAAACCATCGAGCTGATTAAACAGGATCTGGGTCAGGTTGATCTGGTGGTTTACAGCCTGGCTGCGCCGCGCCGTACTCATCCGAAAACCGGCGAAGTATTCAACTCCACGCTGAAACCAATCGGCAAACAGGTCACCATTCGCGGCCTGAACACCGATAAAGAAACCATCAACGAAACCACGCTGGAACCGGCTTCTCCTGAAGAAATCGCGGGTACCGTCGCGGTCATGGGTGGCGAAGACTGGCAGATGTGGATCGAAGACCTGAAAGCCGCCGGTGTGCTGGCTGATGGCGCAAAAACCACTGCGTTCACCTATCTGGGCGAAGAAATCACCCAGGACATCTACTGGAACGGTTCTATCGGCGAAGCGAAAAAGGATCTGGACAAACGCGTTCTGGATATCCGCAGCTCACTGGCCGAGAAGGGCGGCGACGCGCGCGTTTCCGTGCTGAAAGCCGTTGTGACTCAGGCGAGCTCCGCTATCCCTGTGATGCCGCTGTACCTTTCCCTGCTGTTCAAAGTGATGAAAGAGAACGGCACGCACGAAGGTTGTATCGAACAGGTTTACGGTTTGTACAAAGACAGCCTGTACGGCACTTCTCCGTTGCTGGATAAAGAAGGCCGCCTGCGCGCTGACCTGAAAGAAATCACGCCAGAAGTGCAGGGCGAAGTCGGTAAACTGTGGGATACCGTCACCAATGAAACGCTGTCCGAACTGACAGATTTCGTCGGTTACAAAAGCGAATTCATGCGTCTGTTCGGTTTTGGTCTTGACGGCGTCGATTATGCCGCTGATACCAATCCTGACGTGAAAATCAAAAATCTGGTTCAGATGTAATCTGAATTTCAGGTAGCTGATTGATGAAAACCCACTCCCGCCGAAAGGTGGGGGTGGGTTTTTTTATGCCTGATTCGACTTAAACTCTGTTCGCCGCACGCGGATTCCGTTGCATCAGTTCGAAAGTCTTAGGATCGTAATACCGGCTCGGCCAGATGATGCTGGGGTGGATGCCTAGCGCCTGAGCAATGATGATTTCACCTTTTGGCCAGGGTCTTGCGAGCGCATTTGACAGCGTCGAGGAGCCCAGACCGGCAGCGCGGGAAACGGCGGCGAGCGTTGTGCCTTTCTTGCGTAATGCGGCAATGATATCGGCCTGATGCCAGTCGTGATTATTCATAATCACGTACTCCGGCTGCGGATTTTGCCGCTGCGGGCGCACTATAGCGTAATATAGAGAGGTAAACCAACAGGCTACATGCGGAATTGAGGTTTGCTTTCCAGAGAAAGTTTATGCGTTGCATGAGATTACATTTAAAGAAACCACTCCCGTGGAAAAGTGAGAGTGGTTTCTTTTATTCCGTAACGGCTAACCTGAAACATCAGTCATAAGCCGCTTTATGATTGATATGGTAGAAGGTCGCGGTGGCGGCCATCACGTGTTGATCTTCTTTGCCCGGCTTGTGTGATTCCACATTGGTGATGTGATAGCCGGCAGCCCCTGCGTCTAACGCTTTTTTAACAAATGCGTTATTGAGTTCCTCCATGGAGGTGGCCCAGGAAACCGTGGTCACACCGACGGCTTGCAGGGAGGCGATTTCACGATGCGATAATCCTGTACGAACTAAAACAGGCGTAACCGTCTTAGGGTAGAATATGGATATGATATCGTTCACTAAGTTTTTCATGGATTTACCCCTCATCAGGTCAAGTTCTACATCGGTTATTCCGCGAGTGCCTTTAATCAACCAGGATGAATAACCAGGCTGAAATATTCGTCAGGCACGATCCCAATAGATACCTTTTCGTGTTTCAACCTTTAGCTTTAATTGCTAATTAGTTGTTAAGAAAACTTCCGCCATAATTAACGCACTTTTTAATGAAGATATTTGCAGATGGTTACAGGTCAGGTGTTTTTGAAATGCGCACGAAAGGGGAGAACCAGAGCATTTAATCAGAAGTGATATCAACCTGAGCGCGGATACACTGCCATTCCTGCGTTCTAAACCTTGCCCAAAACGTTATGCCATCACATCCATAACCCTCTGACCTGTGTGCGTTTTTAATCGATGACGTGCTCACTCAGCATGGTCTTTTATGACAGATTCAATTAGAATGATAAGCATTATCATTTGTGATAATAATTTTCCGGCGCGGGTGGTTTTAAAGGATGTATGAAAGCGCCCGCCGCTGTTGTTTTATCATCTTGTCTGAGAGGATTTATGGCACGCTTCACCTGTCCCTTAATGAAGAAACGCATCCTGCCGCTGGCATTGTTAATTTCACTGATCACTTCCGGCACCGCACTGGCCGAAAGTACTTTTACCGTCGATCGCAAACCGGTCAGCAAAGGCGCTTACGAGCTGGTTTATCGCTCACCGCAGGCGCTGTATCTGGCGACATCGGGCAGCCGGAAACTGGATAAAGGCGGCGCGTTATACCGCATTGATCCGACGACCCTCAGCATCACCCAAACTATTCCCAATGAGCTGAAACCTTTTGGTCTGGCGATGAACAAGAAGACGGATACCCTGTTCCTCGGCAATACGGTTAACAGTGCCATCACTGCCGTGGATGCAAAAAGCGGGGAAGTAAAAGGGTCGTTGGTACTGGATAAACGTCCGCGCACCGAAACCGAGCGTCCGCTGGCGCCTCGCGAACTGGTCGTCGATGAGAGCACCGACACGGTATATATGGGCGGGCTGGGCAATCAAAGCGTGGTATGGGTAATTGACGGCGGTACGCTGCAACTGCGCAAAACCATTGAAGGGCTGGGGAAATACGCCACCGGTCTGGCGCTCGACAGCGCCGCGTCGCGTCTGTATGTCACTAACGCGGACAACGAATTCATCACCATCGATACCAAAACCCAAACGGTGATTTCGCGCGTAAAACTGGATGCGGATGCTGAACACTTTTACCTGAATATCACGCTGGACCCGGCTACGCACCGCGCCTTTGTCACGGATTCAAAATCACCGCAACTGCTGGTGGTGGACACAGAAAATAGCAAAGTGCTGCATAAAATCGATGTGCCTGTCTCACTGGCGGTTCTTTTCAATCCGGTTCGTAACGAAATTTACGTCACCCACCGCGAGGCAGGAAAAGTCAGCGTGATCGACGCCAAAACCTACAAGGTGCTGCACACCATCGACACGCCGGTACACCCTAACAGTCTGGCGCTGTCCGAAGATGGTCAGACGTTATTTGTGAGCATAAAGCAGGCTTCCTCGAAACAGAAAGAGGCCAGCGAACCGGATGACGTTCTGCGCATTCACTTCACCGGTTAAATAAAAAATGCCGCGCGGATGACTCCGTCGCGGCATTTTTTTGGCTCACGTCAGATCAGAAGTGAGTATTGAGGCTCATGTAGTAAGTACGGCCTGGTTCGTTGTAAGTGGCTGCACCTGCACCGTACATATAGGCGTTGGTGGTGGCATTGCCGACGGTCTGGGCATTGCCCTGACGGAACTGACGTTTATCGAACAGGTTGTCGATCCCGGTGGTGACGCTGACATACTTGTTCACCGTATAAGTCCCGCTCAGGCCAAACACCGCGTAAGGGCTGACTTCCTGTTTTTCGCTGCCGCTGATTGCTTCACCTTTGTAGTTGTATTTCTTCGGCTTCTGACGGCCATACCAGGTCATGGTGGATTGCAGTGAGAGGTCTTCCGTTGTCTGCCAGCTCAGCGTGGAGTTGATCGTGAACTCAGGAATGATCGACAGATAATCGCCGGTCTCTTTGTTCTTGCTCTCAATCATGTAAGTGCCGTTGTTATTCCACGCGACGGTCTCTGTCACCGGAATATTCAGCGTTCCTTCCAGCCCCTGAACTACCGCTTTAGGCACATTTTCCCAGCGATATACGTCGGTTTTACCATTGGTTGAGGTGCCGCTCGGCAGATATCCCGCTTCGATCTTGTCGCGATAATCATTGCGGAAGTAGGTCACACCGGCCTGATAACCGTTGCGGTGGAATTCCAGCCCGATCTCTTTATTGATGCTGGTTTCAGCTTTCAGATCGTCATTACCCAGCAGGTAGCAGCCGCCAGCGCTGGCGGCGCAGCCCTGACCTTTGCTGTACAGCACATAGTTCGGGTTTGTCTGGTAGAGACTTGGCGCTTTATAGGCGCGGGCGATCCCCATTTTCAGCGTGAAGTCGTCACCCAGTTCCTGAGAGAGATTCAGGGACGGGCTCCAGTTGTTACCGACGATCGAGTGATGATCAAAGCGCAGGCCCGGCGTCAGCATGGTGCTGTCGGTCAGCTCCATGTTGTTTTCAGCAAATAACGAGAAAATCTCTGCCGAGGAGTACGGGCTGCGGTTGGCACTGTCTACGCCATCAATGGTTCCACCGAGCATCGCCTGGGTATTAGAGGAGGGATCTTTCATTTTTTGCTGATTCCACTCCGTACCCAGTGTCGCGGTCTGCGGGATCATGAAATCGAAAGGCACGCTGACTTCACTGTGCAGCAGCACATCTGTCAGATTAGTGGTGCTGAATCCGTCATTGGCAAAAATACCTTCGGTGCCGCCAGCCAGACCTTCGTTCATGCGCGAATTTTTGGTTTTTTCGTACTGAACGTAGTTAGTGGTGGTCACCCCGTTGTCCCAACCGCCGCGATAAGTGACGGCATAGGACTGACGATAAATCCGGTTAGTCTCTTCACCGTACATGCTTTTCACCAGATCGCTGGTGTTGGTATTTTGCGTATCACCGGCATAAAGGTTGCCCTGACGGCCACTTGACGCTTCAAATTCCAGTGACTGCATTCGCGCGAAATCCCAGCGCAGCAGGCCATTGATATTTTTATCGATGACCCCTTCACGTCCCGCTGGCAGGGTATCGGCGTAGGTGCCGGTGCGCAGTGACTGGTGCCCCTGATTGATGTCCTGAGCATCAGCCTGCGTTTTACTGTAGCCACCAAACAGGCGGAAGCTGAACTGATCGCCGAGCGGGCCGGAAAGGCTGAAATCGGTACGTTTGGTCGAACCCTCGTCATCGTGCTGCGGCATATTCATGTAGGTGTTCCATGAACCGTGCAGCTCTTTGGTATCGCGTTTAGTGATGATATTCACCACGCCGCCTGCCGCACCGTTGCCGTAACGGGCCGCCGCCGGGCCACGGATCACTTCGATACGTTCAATCATTTCCGGCGGAACCCAGGCGGTGTCGCCACGGGTGTCACGCTCGCCGCGCCAGCCTTGTCTGACTGAGTTTCTGCTCGTGACCGGCAAACCGTCGATCAGCGTCAGGGTATTTTCCGGACCCATCCCGCGAATATCAATCTGACGATTATTGCCGCGCTGGCCGCTGGTGGAATTACCGGTCAGGTTGACTCCGGGCATGGTGCGGATAAGTTCATTGATATCGCGCGCCGGAGGCCGTTTTTTTATCTCATCTGCGGTAATGGTCGAGACGCCCGGTGCCTGTAAATTCTGCTGGGCGGCGGTGACCATAATGGTGTCGCCACGGGCATCTGTGGTTTCACTGCTGTCAGCCGTTTCCGACGTATTTTCAGCAGTGGGGGCAGGCGCGGTCGCGGCGCTTACAGAGGTCGAAAAAGTGGTGGCGCCGAGGCCTAATCCTAAAAGTGTCGCTAAAGAGTAGTGTGACAATTTGTTGTTCATTTGCGTTCCTGGTCCGGTATATCCGTTAACCGCTGGCTGCACAGGCTGCATGTAAAGAGGTAAAAACCAGTGGTGGGATCGGTTGTCGTGTGTGTCGTCAAAACTGCCCAACCCTGATGGGCTGACACACACTATTGCAAATGCAAACAATTATCAATACCATTCCCTTTATCGTTTGACTCAATCCTGACAAATTTCTGGATGATGTAACTCGTTATAAATTATTAAGTTATTGGTATGTTAAACAAAACAACCACAACGGTATTAGGGACGTTTAAAATGGAACCAGAGTCTGAAAGTGGCACACTTCTGGCAAGTCAGCATGCGGGAAGTGACAGCTGGTGGCTGGATATTGCCCGACGCGGAACGCCCTGGATTGAATCCACCGGACGGGGAAACTGGAAGGTGACTTTCTTCTGGCGCGACCCGCAGGGCAGTGAGTTTTCCTCGGCGTATCAGCGCGTGTGGATCAATATTACCGGCAAAACGGATCATCATCAGCCCAACCCTCCGCGCAGTTTGCAACGTCTGAGTGGCACCGATGTCTGGTTCTGGCAAACAGAAATGGAAGCGGGCTGGCGCGGAAGCTACAGCTTTATGCCTTCCACCGAAAGCCGGTCTTTTTCCCCGCAGGATGACGATCCCCGCGCCAATATGATGGCACTACGCCACTGGTGGCGTGACCGCTTTAAGACCGCCACTTCCGATCTTCTCAATGCCCGCCGCAGCTGGTCCGGTGGCCGGGGACACCCCGTGTCCGGGCTGCATATGCCGGATGCACCGCCGCAACCTGCCTGGCGTGATTTCGACCACTTCGCCACCGGTTGCGGCCTGTGCACGCCTGCGCCGCCCACCGTCTTACAAAAACACCAGTGGCATAGCCCGCGCCTTGGCAACAGCCGCACCGTCTGGGTTTACACCACCGGTGAAAACGATCCGGCGTCGCGTCCGCTGGCTATCCTGCTCGACGGCCAGTTTTGGTCTCAGCAGATGCCGGTCTGGGAACCGCTGCATCAGCTGACGGAGCAGGGCGCGCTGCCGGAAGCGGTCTATCTGCTGATTGAGGTGATCGACACCGAACATCGCAGCCGCGAGCTGACCTGCAATGCCGATTTCTGGCTGGCAGTGCAGGAAGAGTTGCTCCCGCAACTGCGCGCGTGGGCACCTTTTCGTGATTCGCCGGAAACCACCGTCATCGCTGGTCAAAGTTTTGGTGGCCTTTCTTCCCTCTACGCCTGCCTGCACTGGCCGCAGACGTTTGGCTGTGCGCTGAGTCAGTCCGGCTCATTCTGGTGGCCGCAGCGGGGTCAGTCTGGCGAGGCGTCGGGCTGGCTTTTGCGTCAGATAGAAGAGGGCGTTGGAAAGGGCGCGCCGCTGAAAATCTTTCTGGAAGCGGGCGTGCACGAGCCGTTGATCCACCGGATGAATCAGCAACTGGTGACGTTGCTCCACACGTCTTCGCATCAGGTGCATTACCGCGCCGTGGCGGGCGGGCATGATGCGCTGTGCTGGCGCGGGGGACTGATGGACGGCCTGGCGATGTTGTGGTCGCCACATTTTGTCACGACTCAACCCGCGCATGAACCGCAAGGAGAATGCTTTGGAAAATTATAATCCGTTTGATGACGACAGGGCGGTCTGCTGCGTGCTGATCAATGATGAACAACAGTACAGCCTGTGGCCGGAAGCGCTCGCGGTGCCTGACGGCTGGCGCATAGCGTTCGGCCCCTCAGTCAGAACGCACTGTGCTGAATGGCTGGAAAAACACTGGCGCGATATGCGTCCGCACTCGCTGCGTCTGCATGATGTGACCGTTGCAAAACAGGAGGCTGCCGGTGTCTGACACGTCTGTATTACCCGTAGCCAGTCAGACTGACTGCGCGATGCCGCTGGTGGCGGCGCAACCCGGCATCTGGATGGCGGATCAGCTTTCGCCGCACGGTAACGCTTACACTGTCGCGCATTATATTGAAATTGATGGCGCGCTTGACGCTGATGCGATGTTGCAGGCCATTGTTCAGGGGCTGAACGAAGCCGATACCCTCACGATGCGCTTTGAAGAGCGTGACGGCATTGCGTTGCAAACACCGTGCGCGCCGTCACCGGCTTTTGCCCCGGAGTGCATCGACCTGCGTCAGTCCGCGGATCCTGAACAGGCCGCGCTGAACTTAATGCGTCAGGATCTGGCGCAAGAACGGCGCATTCTCAGCGGTAAAATGCTGCACCGGCATGTGCTTATGCGGATCAATAACGCGCGCTGGTTCTGGTATCAGCGTTATCATCATATTCAGGTCGATGGGTTCAGCTTTACTGCTATCGCCCGTCGTATTGCCCAACTTTACACCGCGATATCACAGGGGCGGACACCGGTCATTTCGCCGTTTGCACCCTTTCGCGACGTGGTTGAGGAGTATGCGCACTATCAGCAAAGTCCGGCGTTTACACGTGACGCCGCATTCTGGCGCGAAAAAGCCAAAACGCTGCCCGCGCCTGCAACCGTCTGCCCGCAGCCTCTCGCCGGGCAGGTGCCTTCCGTGCGTCAGCACCGGCTGTCATGTCATTGCGAGGCCGCGCAGATCGCTGCGCTGGTCGGGATGGAGACGGCACAGCAACTGACGGCCAGCGATATCGCCATCGCCCTGTTGGCGCTTTGGGTATCACGTCTCAGTGGTCAGACGGCTTTTTGCAGCGGTTTTATCTTTATGCGCCGTATGGGCTCGGCGGCATTGTGCGCAACCGGGCCGGTGATCAACGTTTTGCCGGTGGCTATGCACGTCAATCCCGATATCACCCTGACGGAACTTGCCGTCAGCCTGCGCCATGAGCTGAAAACTGTCCGCCGCCATCAGCGCTACGATGCCGAGCAAATCTCGCGAGATCTCGGTCTGGCCGGAGATATGCAGCCGCTTTACGGCACCGTATTCAACTTCAAAATGTTCGATTATCACCTTGATTTTAACGGTGTAGCGGGCATCACGCATGATCTGGTTTCCGGGCCGGTGCGCGATCTGGAGATTTCACTGCATATCGCGGAAGACGGGGCGTTGACGGTCGATCTTTTGGCCAATGCCGAACGCTATGACCGCGACGAATTACACGCTCATTTGCAGCGTCTGCCCTTGTTGCTGAGGCAGTTTGCACAGGATGCCACGCTGAAGGTCGGCGCAGCGGATTTGCTCAGTGATGCGGACCACAAGTTGCTCGAAAGGGTCAACGCCACCGGACACGACGTCGTAAAAAGTACCCTGAGTCAGCAACTGGCGCAGCAGGCGGAACGAACGCCGCACGCGCCTGCGTTGGCGGATCAGCACCATCAGTTCAGCTATACGCAAACCCGCCAGCAGGTTGCGGCGCTGGCGCAGCAGCTGATTCAGCAGGGCGTGCAGCGTGGCGATATTGTCGCCGTCGCGCTGCCGCGCTCGGTGTTCCTTTCACTGACGCTGATGGCGATTGTCGAGGTCGGCGCAGCCTACCTGCCGCTTGATACCGGTTATCCCGATGAGCGTCTGCGGATGATGCTGGAGGATGCCAGTCCGCGTCTTATCGTGACGCACCCTGACCAGCTTGCCCGCTTTAGTGGTCAGGGGCGGGTATTGCTGGTGGAAAGGCCGCTTGAACTCGCGCCGCCGGTCTTAACGGTGAACGCCCCGACGCCTGAACACGCCGCTTATCTGATCTTCACTTCCGGTTCGACCGGCCGCCCGAAAGGCGTGGTGGTCGGGCATCAGGCCATCGTCAACCGGCTGCTGTGGATGCAGGATCACTATCCGATCGGCAGTCAGGATGTCGTGTTGCAGAAAACACCCTGCAGTTTTGATGTCTCGGTCTGGGAATTCTTCTGGCCGCTGATGGCAGGCGCGCGTTTAGTGATGGCGCCACCGGACGCGCACCGGGATCCGCAACAATTACTGAGCCTGATTGAACAGCATCAGGTGACCACGCTGCACTTTGTGCCGTCCATGCTGGCGGCGTTCGTCAGCGCGCTGGACACGCCGCAGGCCGTCGCTCAATGCGCGTCTCTCAGGCAGGTATTTTGCAGTGGTGAAGCGCTGCCCGCTGAACTTTGCCGCCTGTGGCAGCGCAAAACCGGCGTGCCGTTGCACAATCTCTACGGACCGACGGAAGCGGCGGTGGACGTCAGCTGGCATCCGGCATGGGGCGATGCGCTGGCGGCAGTAAAAGGAGCGAATGTACCTATCGGCCTGCCGGTATGGAACACCGGATTGCGCATTCTCGATGCCCGGCTTCAGCCGGTGCCACCGGGCGTGGCGGGCGATCTTTATCTGACCGGCGATCAGCTGGCGAAGGGTTATCTTGGCAGGCCAGATCTGACCGCCAGCCGTTTTGTGGCGGATCCGTTTGGGCATGGCGGGCGCATGTACCGCACCGGTGATGTGGCGCGCTGGCTGCCTGACGGCACAGTGGAATACCTCGGGCGCAGCGACGATCAGCTGAAAATCCGCGGTCAGCGCATCGAACTCAGCGAAATTGATCATGCGCTGCTTTCCCTGCCCGGCGTACAGCAGGCGGTGACCAATGCCATGACGTTGGGCGCGGTCCAAAGTGATGCCACTGGCGGCGACGCACGCCAGTTGGTCGGCTATCTGGTCGCTCAGCCGGGAGTCGCGCTGGATGGCGAAAGTCTGCGTGCGGTGCTGGCGGAACGCCTTCCGGCACATATGGTGCCGGTGGTACTGATGACGCTGGAGGCGTTGCCGCTCAGCGCCAACGGTAAGCTCGACAGAAAAGCCTTACCGCAACCGCAAAGCGCGGCGACGGTGCAGGGGCGCGAACCGCTGCCGGGGCTGGAAAGTGACATTGCCGCACTGTTCGGGCGTTTGTTGCAATGCGAACAGGTCTTTGCCGACGACGACTTTTTCGCGCTCGGCGGGCATTCGTTGCTGGCGATGCGACTTGCCGCCGACCTGCGCCGCGAACTGGGTAAACCGGTCTCAGTCGGGCAGGTGATGGTGGCTTCGAGCGTGGAGAAACTGGCGGACCTTCTGGCCGAAGAGCGTTCGCAGGAAGAAGCGGATCGCAGCGGCTTTGATGCCCTGTTATCGCTGCGCACTGGCCAGGGGCCGACGCTATTCTGCCTGCACCCGGCCTCAGGCTTTGCATGGCAATTCAGCGTGTTGCCTCGCTATCTCGACGAACACTGGTCGGTAGTGGGTATTCAGTCGCCACATCCGGAGGGGCCGCTGGCGGTCTGTCAGAATATGGAGCAGGTATGCGATGCGCACCTGCAAACCGTGCTCTCGGTGCAACCGCACGGCCCCTATCATTTTATCGGCTATTCGCTCGGCGGCACGCTGGCGCAGGGCATTGCGGCGCGCCTGCAGGACCGGGGGGAAGAAGTGGCCTTTCTCGGACTGCTGGATACTTATCCGCCGGAGACGCAAAGCTGGGATACGAAGCCTGACGACGACGTCTTGCAGGAAATTCAGCGTGAACGCCTTCAGTTTCGCGCTGCGTCTGAACAGACGCTCAACGGTGAACAAATCGCAGCCCGGCAAACCATGTTTGACCATATAGAAGCCAACTACGCGGACTCGGTGCGGCTGCTGTCTGCCACTAAAACGGCGCGATTTCACGGTCAGGCCACGCTGTTTGTCGCCGGTCAGACGCTGCCGCAGGGGATGGATGTGCAGAAAACGTGGGCGCACTATGTCGATGAACTACAGGTTCACGCGCTCGATTGCGCGCACGTTGACATCGTCTCTCCGGCGTCATTCAAAACGCTGGGACCTTTGCTCAACCGCCTCTTAAGAACCTTAGCGGGATAGTGTTTCAGGCCGCTGGCGAAGACGCTCTTCCCAGCGGCACCACCAGCGGCGTATGCGAAACCGGATCGTCGATTATCATGCAGCGCAGGCCAAAGACCTCTTCAATCAGCGCAGTGGTGACAATCTCTGATGGCGCACCTTCGGCGACAATTTTGCCGTCGCGCATAGCAATCAGATGCGTGGCATAACGGCAGGCGTGATTAAGATCGTGCAGAACGACTACCAGCGTGCGGCCAAGTTTGCGGTTGAGATCTTGCATTAATTCCAGCAAATCAATCTGATGCGTGATATCCAGCCAGGTGGTCGGTTCATCGAGCAGCAATAACGGCGTTTGTTGCGCCAGCACCATAGCAATCCACACCCGCTGACGCTGCCCGCCGGAAAGGGTATCCACCGGGCGGTCGGCCAGTTCACTGATGCCGGTCGCCTGCATCGCCTCGCTCACCGCCAGCCGGTCGGCGTCACTCCAGCGGCTGAACAGGCGCTGATGCGGATAACGACCACGGCCTACTAAATCCTCCACCAGAATATCACCAGGCGCGAGCGAACTTTGCGGCAGCAGACCGAGCTCACGAGCCACTTCTTTTGTGGCGTAGTCGCTGATCTGCCGTCCGTTCAGCAGCACGCTGCCGGTTTGTGGCGCAGTCAGGCGGCTGAGCGTGCGCAGCAGCGTAGATTTCCCGCAGGCGTTCGGGCCAATAATCACCGTCAGTTCGCCGTGTGGAATAACGATATTCAGTTCCCTGATCACCACTTTCTTGTCATAGCTCAGGGTCAGGTTTTCACCCTGCAACATCGCGTTCGGGCGGTCTGTGTTCATCATTTTTTGCGCGACTCACGAATTAATAAGCCAATCAGGTAAATACCGCCGAGGCTCACGGTCAATACCCCGACCGGCAACTGATAAGGAAGGAAAAGTCGCTGGGTGGCGACGTCGGCCGCCAGCAACAGCAGTGCGCCGGTCAGACCCGCAATCAGCAGCGGCTGTGACTGATTGGGACACAACCGGCGGGCAATCTGCGGGGCCACCAGTGCGATAAATGAAATGGGACCGGCGACGGCGGTAGCGGCGGCCGTCAGTCCGACACCCGCCAGCATGAGCCACAGCCGCGTGCGCTCTACCGGCACGCCGAGCGCACGCGCCATATCGTCACCCATTTCCAGCAAATGCATTCGTCGTGAAAGCAGCGCCGCCAGCGCCCACGCCAGAATAATCAGGCCCAATACGGGCAGACTTTTGGCCCAGGTGATGCCGTTGAGCGATCCGGCGCTCCATAATCCGGCGGTCAGCGCCGATTCCAGAGAGGCCGAAATCACCAGCCAGGTATTGCCCGCGACCAGCAGTGCGCGCACAGCAATACCGACAATAATCAGGCGGAAGGTTTCAACGCCATTGCGCCACGCCAGCAGATAAACCACCAGCGCCGTCAGCAATCCGCCCGCCATTGCCCCAACGGTAATACCGGCAATCGCGCTGTTAAACAGCACGATCGCGACCAGTACGCCGCTGTAGGCACCGGTATTGAAGCCAATGACATCAGGGCTGCCGAGTGGATTGCGCATCAGCGACTGGAAAATCGCGCCGCTGGCTGCCAGCGCTGCGCCTAAAATCAGCGCCATCGCCACACGCGGCAGCCGCCACTGCATGACGATTACCGTCAGGTTATGCGGCCCTTCTCCGCGCAGGGCGTCGATCACCTGTAAAGGCGTGAGCGACAGGGTACCGCTGCCCAGACCGTAAATGGCCAGAGCGGCGCACAGGATGATCAGCAAAATGACAGTCAATATTTGTCGCGAAAAGAACACTAAATGGCGCGAACGGGTCATAACAGCGGTGATTGTCGTCATCTTCAGCTCCGCTTCATCAGGTGGCGGTTTCGCACCAGAAGAATCAGCACCGGTGCGCCGATAAATGCCGTCACGATGGAAACACGCAGTTCACCCGGCACCAGCAGCCTCCCCGCGATGTCCGCCGTCAGCAGCAAAACAGGCGTCAGCACCAGCGTCCACGGCAATATCCAGCGCGGATCCGTTCCGGCCAGATGTCGGGCGATGTGCGGCATAATCAGTCCGACAAAGGCAATCGGCCCAACCGCCGCCGTGGCGCTGCCGCACAACAAGGTCACGGCCAGCAGACCGCAAAGCTGGGTGGGCACAATGCGCGTGCCGAGTGCGGTGGCGAGATCGCTGCCCATGCTCAGATTATTGAGCGCGCGGGTCATCAGTAAAGCGAGAACAGCGCCGCTAACGACAGGCAGCGTTACGACACGGATCACCGCCATACTGCGAATATCCAGCGAACCGGCCTGCCAGAAACGCAACTGATCAAACACCAGCGGATTAAGCAAAGAAAGGCCGGACGAAAAACCTTCCAGCACTGCGCCGAGTGCCACGCC
>NZ_JYDE01000050.1 GCF_003263515.1 Rahnella inusitata
TCTTCCATCAAAGTTTCAACATCAATTCCCACCCCTGCGCCTGTCTGTACCGCACACAGCGCCGTATGGGCGTTATGGCTGATCGAACCGCATACGTTTTCCGGCCATTGCGGTGCGCGATTGTCGCCGATGCCGACGGTAAACGGTGGCTGGCCCAGGGAAGTTAACGCCATCGAGGCAAGATAGCGCCCGGCAAGAAATTCCGCGCGCCGCTTCGGGACGGCACGCGTCAGGGAGGGCGGGAAAAATACCGCCAGTTCTGTAAACAGATCATCGCGATAGGCGGCCAATGCGAAGTGGCAGCGTGCGATCTTCCCTGAATACCCGAATTCCGGCGGCAGGTTCAGCCACCCGGCCCCCGTGATAAAGGACTCAGGCACCGAGCGTTGCGCCGCCATCGATAACGATATCCTGCATCGTAATGTGAGAGGCGCTACCGGAAGCCAGAAACAGCACCGCTTCAGCCACTTCCTGCGGCAACGCAATTTTTCCCAACGGAATGCCCAGTTTGAACTGATCGGGAAAACCGTCGATGGTGCGCTGTTCGGCGTCGTGCGTTTGCCACATGGCCTGTTGCATCGGCGTATTGGTCGAACCCGGTGACACCAGATTACAGCGCACGCCGAACGGCGCCATCTCTAATCCGACAGTCAGACATAAACTGCGCAACGCCGCTTTCGAGGCGCAATAGGCCGACATCCCGACGCGTGGCACATGGGCCGCGTTCGAGGCGATGCTGATGATCGCGCCGTGTTGCTGACGGCGGAACACCGGCAGCGTATGGCGGAACAGGTTGAACGCGCCGCCCGCATTCACTGCCAGACAACTCTGCCAGTCGTCATCACTTATCTCATCCGTTGCGCCCAGGCGTAAAATGCCCGCGCCGTTGACCAGCACATCCAGTACCGGTTGTTCAGCCAGCAGACGCTGGCAAACCGCCGCGACCGCCTGACTGTCGGTGATATCCATCACTTCGGTGCGAAAAGGGTAATCCTCACCGCTGAAGGTTTTATCGAAACCCGTTACTGTCGCGCCCGCTTGCTGAAATGCCCGCGCGGTGTGCAGACCAATCCCCTGCCCGGCGCCGGTCACCCAAACCTGTTTACCGGCGAAATCCCATGCTGTGCTCATCAGGCTTTTTCCCCGGAAAGCAGAGCCCACCAGCCATCGATCGTCGGCGTTTTGGCCAGAGCGACAAAGTCGATATCGCCGCGAATTTTCCGCCAGCCCGTCGCCAGCGCCATAATGCGCACGGAGTCCAGCCCGTAATCGATCAGGTTTTCATCGTTACCAATGTCGTCGCTGTCATCATCTAACAACGGCAAAATCTGAGCCCGCAGGGCTGATTTACTGTCGATTTTTGCAACGGTTTCTTTCGGCAGTAGCTCCGCCGTCGTCACCACACGACCACAGCGACCGGCGGTATAACGCAGCGCCATCAGGTGCTCGTCTCGGGAAAAATCGGCCAGACCATCGGCCACCATGAAGGGCTGGATGTTGCGCATAAACGCGTCGGTCGCGGTCGTCAGACAGCCGATGTGGGCGTACACCCCGCAGATGATCAACTGATCGCGGCCAGTTTCCTGCAAAATATCCTGCAACGGCGAACGGTGAAATGCGCTGTAGCGCCACTTCACCAGCACCTGATCGTCAGTATCCGGCGTCAGGGCTTCCACTACCGCCTGCTGATCCGGATGTTTGTTCAGGCCCGGCCCCCACATGTCGTTGAGCAGTGCACGATCTTCATCACTCTGGTTATTCGGCTGCGCGGTATAAAACACGGGGATCCCAACGGATTTACAGTAGCGGCGTAACGCGGCGATGTTTTCCACCACCTGCTCAATCAGCGGGCTGCCTTCACCCCAGAAATTGAGGAAGTATTTTTGCATATCATGGATCAGCAATGCCGCGCGCTGCGGCTCAACCGTCCAGCTGACTTTATTGGCGGGCAGTTCATTGACCGCAGGCAGTGCGTAGGATTCGAGTTTAGGAATGGCCATGAATTATTCTCCCTGTGGCGCAGTGTGTTCTTGAGAAATAGACTGTTCTTGTGCGATTAACTTTTCACGTAAAAGCTTTTTATCCACTTTACCCACCGGCGTCAGTGGCAGCCGTTCGACCCGCACAAAGCGGTCGGGCAGTTTAAATTCGGCAACACCCAGCTCACGCAGATGGCGGCGCAGTTGCACCGGCTTGAAACCGCTGCGTGTCACCAAAAAGGCGCAGCTTTTTTCGCCCATTAAGTTGTCAGGCATCGATACCAGTGCGGCGTTAATCACGCACTCATGACGCAACAGCAGATTCTCAATTTCCTCTGCGGCGATCTTTTCACCGCCACGGTTAATCTGATCTTTCAACCTTCCCTGAACCTGCACATAACCGTCATCCGTCAGTGAAATCAGGTCGCCGGAGCAGTAAAAACCCTGTTCATCGAAGGCACTGGCGTTGTGCTCAGGGCTGAGGTAATAGCCCTGAAAGGTGTAAGGCCCGCGCGTCATCAGACGGCCAGTTTCACCTGCGGGAAGAGGATTTCCGTGCTCATCCGCTACCCAAAGCTCATCATCCGGGCACATCGGCGTGCCCTGAGTGGTGAAGATGCGCTGCGGATCGTCGTCCAGCAGCGTGTAATTCACCAACCCTTCTGCCATGCCGAATACCTGCTGCAACTGGCAGCCGATTTCCTGCGGCACTCTGGCTGCCAGCGTCTCACTCAGTTTTGCGCCGCCGACCTGCAACAGCGTTAAACTGTCGAGGGAGGGATGCCCTTCCCACTCCTTCATCGCCTGTAGCCATAGCGTCAGTGCCGGAGGCACCAGCGCCGTTACGGTGATCACGTGTTGTTCAATCAGCGGGAAACAGACCTGCGCGCTCGGATCCGTCGCCAGAATTACCTGCCCGCCGCCATAGAACACGCCGAGCGCGCCGGGCGAACTCATCGGGTAGTTGTGAGCAATCGGCAGGGCGCACAGATAGCAGGTTTGCGAATCGAAACGGCAGATTTCGACGCTGCGCCGGATACTGTAGTAATAGTCGTTGTGAGTTCGTGGGATCAGTTTGGGCGTACCGGTACTGCCGCCGGAAAGCTGGAAGAACGCCACTTCATCCGCCGGAGTCGGTGAGGCGCAAAAATCGCCCGCCTCCTCTGCTATCCACGCCGCCAGTGAATGCGCGTCATCCTCTGCATTGCGCAGCGCCGTTACCCGCAGCGAAGGGTGTTGTTCAACAAAAGCCGCCACCAATGTGTGCTCGGCAAACAATGCGTGATGGGTATCGGCAATCAGCAACGCAGGCCGGATTTGTGAAGCATAAGCGTTGAGTTCACTGCGCTGATGGCTGAACAGCGCATTGACCGGCACCACGCCGATTTTCAGCAGCGCAAAAAACACCACGTAAAATTCGGTGACGTTACCCAGCTGTACCAGCGCGGTATCGCCCGCGCCGAGGCCGCGTCGTTGCAGCGCAGCGGCCAGCCTGTCGGACTTGTCATCCAGCTGACGGTAACTGAGTGTGGAGATTGAATCAGAAATGGCCGCGACATCGCGGTCAGCCTGCCGCTGTAAAATATCGGTCAGCGGCAGACCCAGCCAGTAGCCGCGTTCGCGGTAACGCTGTGCCAGGGCATCCGGCCAGCGGGTAAATTCAATCGTCATGCGAGTCTCCTTTATGACGCCAGACCAAACGCGCGCAGCATGGTGTTGAGCTTAGTGCCGGTTTCTGCCCATTCCGATTCAGGGACAGAGTCCGGCACGATTCCCGCTCCCGCAAACAACTGAACGCGGTTTGCCTCCACCGTGCCGCAGCGGATAGTGACCACCCATTCGCCATTCCCCTGCGCATCACACCACCCGACAATGCCGCCAAACAGACCGCGTTCGAAAGGTTCGAGACGAGAAATCAGCTCGCGTGCAGACGTGGTCGGCATGCCGCACAAAGCGGGTGTCGGGTGCAACAGGCAGGCCAGCGACAGGGCATTTTCAGCGCTGTCCGCCACGTCGCCGTCAATCGGTGAGGCGAGATGCCAGAGTGTCGGCGTACTGAGCAGTTCCGGGCGCGAAGGAATATGCAGATGGCTGCATCGTGGGGTTAGCACATCGCGCATAGCGTCGGTGACAATATGGTGCTCGTAGGCATCTTTCCCTGACACCAACAGCGCCTGGCTGGCAGCATGATCCTTTCGCAGATCCGCGCTGCGTTTCGCCGAACCGGCCAGCGGATTTGAGTGAAAATGGTTGCCGAGTTTTCGCAGCAAAAGTTCCGGGCTGGCACCCAGCAGCGCGCCCTGTGCCAGCGGTACGTGGAAGTGATAACCGCCGGGATTCTGCTCGATCATGCGCGCCATCAGCGCGGCGCGATCCACCGGCTGGCGGGTTTCGATCTTCAGCAGGCGCGACAGCACCACTTTGCGCAGTGCGCCCCGTTCGGTGGCTTCAACCGCTGAAGAGACCATCTGCATGAATTCAGTTTGCGCGGGATGTTCCGTTTTTCGCTTCACCTGCGGCAAGGCGTTTTGGCTCACGGGTGCATTATCGAGAAACTGCTGACGGTCAAACCACTGCACTTCTTTTGGCACAAACAGTGCCGAGGGCTGTTGCGTATCGAAGGGAATGGCGCCACAGACTATCGGATGAGCGATACCGGCGTTTCGCGCCTGTATGAATGCCTGCGCAATCGCCTGCTGAAATTCACCGTTCAGCGCCTCACCGCCAGCGGCAGGCAGCGTGAGCTGAGTAAAACATCCCTGCGTGGCTAAGCTTCGAAAAGGGGAAGTGAAGAAAAATCCGCTGGCAGGAGAGATATCCGCGATATTTTTCGCCACCTCCGGGCACTGCTCCCCGACCAGCCCTGCTCCGTTGCTTTTGCCATCCGTCACTACAGCATCCATCAGTCGACTCCTGTTAATAAAATGATAATGAATATAATAACGATTATCATTTGCATCTGATGGCGGTAAACTACTCGCCGGTTTTACGTGTGTCAATCATAGAAACCTGAAGTCTTGCGCTTTTTTCCTGATTTCAGGGCACGTAGAATCACCGAAAAACGGCTATTTATCAGTACGCTATCGTGAAGGATTGTCTTTAATGAAGAATACCCTGCTCCAACGTCTGACCCTCGCGGGCGGGCTTTTCGCCCTGCTGACACAGGCCTGTCTGGCCGCCGGAACCGGCTGGCCTCGTGAGATAAACACTGAACACGGCAGCATTACGCTGGCCCATGCGCCTGAACGCATCGTCTCCACCAGCGTGACCGTCACCGGTACTTTGCTGGCCATTGATGCGCCGGTGATCGCCAGCGGTGCAACCAGCCCGAACAGCCGGATTGCGGACGCGCAGGGCTTTTTCCGCCAGTGGGGCCAGATCGCCGCAGAGCGTAAGGTGCAGCGTTTGTATATCGGCGAGCCAAATGCCGAAGCCATTGCCGGGGAAGCACCCGACCTCATTATCATCTCAGCCACTGGCGGGGATTCTGCACTGAAACTGTACGACCAGCTTTCGGCGATTGCGCCGGTACTGGTGGTCAATTATGACGACAAAAGCTGGCAGGAACTGGCGCGACAACTGGGCGTGGCGACCGGTCATGAAGCGCAGGCCGCCGCCGTGGTGAAGCAGTTTGATGAGCGGGTTAAACAGCTGAAAACACAGCTGACATTGCCCGCCCAGCCGGTCTCCGCGATGGTCTATCGCCCCGATGGCAAGGCCGCCAATTTGTGGACATCCGCTTCCCCGCAGGGACAGTTGCTGCATGAACTCGGGTTTACGCTGGCCACAGTGCCGGACAATTTTCACGGCAGCCAGAGTCAGGGCGTGCGAAAAGATATCGTGCAGCTGTCAGGGGAAAACATGGCAGAAGGCCTGAACGGCAACACCCTGATGCTGTTTTCGGGCGACGACGGCGATACGCAACGGCTGATGGAAAACCACTTCCTGGCCCATCTTCCGGCGGTTCAGCATAAACAAGTTTATGCACTGGGTAATGACACCTTCCGGCTGGATTATTACAGCGCCAGCAACCTGCTGACGCGGCTGGACACGCTGTTTACTTCTCACTGACCGCAGCGGCGGGCGCAGGCTGAGCCTGTTGCCCGCCCGTCACGGTATGCCGTAACGCCCGCATCGCAAATGCCAGCACCACACCCAGCAACGCTGCCGTAAAACCGAAACTCGCCGAAGTGATGGCCGGTAACATCACCGATCCCATCGCACCCAGCAGCAGCGCACCGAGCGCATCCCCCGTCACGTTCTGCGCCGTCCACAGGCCGTTAATCCTGCCGAGGAAATCATCCGGCGTGAGATTTTGGATCAGGGCATATTGCAGTAACGCATTGATGGCGCTGAGATAACCGAAGATAACCAAAAAGGCTAATCCGAGGCCGAACCACGGCATCAGGCTGAACAGGCCGACGGCGACGAACGCGCCGATGGCGCTCAGCAGCAGCAGCCAGCCAGGCCGGGCGACATTCGCCACCCGTCCACTGGTCAGCGCACCGACTGCCGCCCCGAGCGGTACGGCGGCGTACATCAGCCCAAGCTCTGAGACACTAACCTGCCACATTCCGGACAGCGCCGGATACAGCACCCGCACCGCACTTGCCATCGTCAGCAGCGCGCCGACCAGCGCCACCATGCCGATCACCCGGTTTTGCAGCAGGAAAGCGAAACCGGAAATCAGCGCCCGCAGCGGATGTTCACGCTTTTGCACCGGCGGCGCCAGCTGCGGTAAACGCAGCAGCGGAATGAGCGTCAGACCGGTTCCGAGCGCGGCCAGACCATAGTTCCACGCCACACCTCCGCTGGCGATCACCAGCCCGCCGATAGCCGGTGAAAGGATCGAGCCGAAGCGAACGGTGAGCATACTGATCGCCCCGGCCTGCACCAGATTTTCCCTTCCGACAATCGCGGGCGTCGCCGCCAGCAGCGCCGTGACGCCAACGGCACCGAAGAAACCGTCCCACACCGCCAGCAGGTAGATAAGCGTCAGCGAAGGAACCGGCAGCGCCGCGTTGATGCACAACCCGACAAATCCCAGCCCGCAAGTGCTGCGCGCAAACAGGATCAGGCGGCGCCGCTCGTAACGGTCAGCCATCACGCCGCCCATCAGCAAGCCGATAAACATGCCGCTTCCGGCCAGCGTGACAGACAGCCCGACCAGCAAGGTCGAACCGGTCATGGACTGGATCTGCACCGGCACGGCGATGCTGAGCAGGCCGAGTGCCAGAATAGAAATAAAGCGCGCGCAGAAGACGGCGCGAAATGTGGCGTGCGTTTTCAGCAGGGAAAAATCGAGTAAAATCGAGGGCTTGTTCATTATCAATGCGTCACATAGGGGTAAAAGGCACAGTCAATGTAGTGCTATTGCGGGATAACTCATGCTACCATAGCCAAACGCAATAGATAATGATAATAAATATCATTAAGATTAACTTTGGTGCTTTTACTCATCATGTCACGGTCTCTTACTGAACCCTCGGCCCCCTATTCCTCCCCGGAAAACTCACGGCAACCGGTGCGCTCGCAGGCATTACTGCGTCGGATGCTTTTCATGCTGCTGGCAATTGTCCTGCTGGTCATCGTGATTTTATTAAGTCTGCTGATTGGCGCGAAATCTGTTCCGCTGCATACGGTGATCGCAGCATTACAGGGCCAATGTACCCTGCTGCCCGACTGCGTGATCATCCGCGATGCGCGCCTGCCCCGCACGCTGGCCGGGTTGCTGGCGGGCGTGGCACTCGG
>NZ_JYDE01000051.1 GCF_003263515.1 Rahnella inusitata
AGCGTAAAAGCGTATTTTTACCGCCTTACACCAGCCATATTTTGATCCGCTCTGAAGATCACGATAATCAGCAAGCCCCGCTGTTTCTCCAGCAGTTACGTAATCTGCTGGAATCCAGCCCGCTCAAAGATGACTCGCTGTGGATTTTAGGGCCGGTTCCCGCACTCGCGGCTAAACGCAACGGACGCTTCCGCTGGCAGCTGTTATTGCAGCATCCGTCCCGTCGCGTTTTACAGCAGTTGATCAAGAGTTCTCAGCCGCTTATCGCCAGCCTGCCGCAGGCCAGGGTCGGCGAGAGAGGATTCGAACCTCCGACCCACTGGTCCCAAACCAGTTGCGCTACCAAGCTGCGCTACTCGCCGAATGGGGCGCATCTTACTGCGGTGGTTTCAGAGCGTCAACGGCTTTTTCATCCATATTCACCGACTGCCCAGAAATCATCCGATACGCCGCCAATTTAACCTATTACTTCTGTTCTGCCTGAGGTTTAGCACACCAGTTATTCGCCGGATTGATTCCGCCGTTCGGTGAGGTATAACCCAGACAACCCAGAATCGAGTCGAAAAGCTCGACGTGGCGCTTCTTCGCCCCTACACGCTGCTGCGCCTGAAGCTGCTCAAACGCCTCTTTGTGGTCCGGCTGTTCGAGGAAGCTGTCAGAAGCCCACACCATCATCGGCACACGGAACTGCTCAGGTGGCGCCATCTCGCGCGGCGTACCGTGCAGATGTGAGTTCTCATCAATCGACTCACCGTGATCGGAGGCATAAAACACCAGCGCCTTCTTGTCGCGCAGCTGATCAATCACGCTGTCGATGAAGGTGTCGGTGTAAAGCACGCTGTTATCGAAGGCGTTAATCAGCTCTTCTTTAGTACAGTTGGTTCTCTTACATTCCGGCGTATAACGCGCGTAGCTGCGCGGATAACGCTGGGAATAGAGATAATGCGAGCCTTTAGTGTGCAGGATCACCAGATGTTTCCCTTTCGGGTAATTTTTCAGAGACTGCTGCAATTCATTCACCAGCAACATATCGTCCACCGGTTTACCGTCATTACGCTTTTCAGACGCGATGATTTCACGGAAGGAGAAATTGTTGGTGTCGGCGTTGTTGTAGAACCACAGCTCACTTTGCATCGCGAAGAGTTCAGAAGTGAAACCCAAAGATTTCATCACCGCAAAGATGTTCTGCTCTTTCAGCGTCCGTTGCGGGTTATCTTCCGTCCCGCCTTCGCGCACAAACATGCAACGCAGCGAGAGCTTGGTGGCGGTATCGCAGGAAGTCCCGCGGAACGCCACCAGATTCTTCTCTTTCGACAGGCGCGGCGTCGTATCGCGCTCGTAGCCCAGAAGACCCATGTGATCCCAGCGGGTGGTTTCCCCGATGATAAACACCACATAGGTGTCATCAATATCCGCCGGCGGCACGTAGGTAAACTCTTTCGCCGGGTCTAAATAATGGCTGGCATCCTGGCCTTCATCAATCTGGGTGTATGCGTACAACCCGAGGGCAGCCAGCCAGTTAGACGGTAAATAGGAGTGCGCGACAACGCCGCCGTAGCTCGGTAAATCGACGTTAGTTTTCTTCTCGTTCACGCTTTGTTTGTGATCAAGATAACGCAGCGGCAACCAGACCAGCAGCACCGTGGCCAACATAACGATCAGCGGCAACGCACGCTGCCCCGGCGTTTTCATCTGTTCAATCAGCGTCAGACGCAGATCATTTTTCCAGATCAGGAACAGCGGTATGGCACTGACCAGCGCCATCCAGATAAACAGTTGCGGGCCAATCACCTCTTTGCTGAGATCGATATCCGTGGTCATCACCGAGACCACGATGCCGTAGCCGATCACCACATTGAACATCACCATGTAATAACTGGCGGCGACGGAAATCAGAACCAGCAGGCTGGCAACGATGCGGAAAAACAGCCGTCCACCCAGCGACAACAAACGCAGCACGAAAAAAGTAAACAGGACGATCGCACACACTTCTGTGACGGCCTGTAGCAGTTCGGTGGAAGTGAAATGATTAATCAAGGCGGCAAAGCGGCGCTGAAACACGGAGACATTGAGGAAAATGCCAATATAAATCGCTAACAATAATGAAATATTTTGCTGCGATAGAGTCTTCACTCTATTCATGTAATGTGGTTTTCCGGAGGATTTTGAAAGATTCTGAATCATTGTGACATGTTTATGTCTGGTGAGTTCACAGATTATACCGAGATTACGTATATATACATACTTCCGGAATGTTCCGTGCCAAAGCGGCTTACAGGCGAGATGAAGGTCAGGTGGGGTCTTTATCGGGGAGAAATCCAGACATGAAAAAGGAGGCCGAAGCCTCCTGGGTATTTCTTAAAACGCCCCTGGTGAAGGCGGTACTTCTAAAAAATCATTTAATATTCAATGTGACATCGATGTTGCCACGGGTGGCATTGGAGTACGGGCAAACCTGATGAGCTTTGGCAACCAGCGCTTCTGCGTCGCTGCGCTCAAAGCCAGGCAGAGTGATATCAAGCTGAACTTCGATACCGTAACCGCCGGGGATGGCACCGATGCCTACCGCGCCTTCAATTTTCGCGTCAGCAGGGATCTTAATTTTTTCCTGCGCGGCCACGGCTTTCAGTGCGCCGAGGAAGCAGGCGGAGTAACCGGCAGCAAACAGCTGCTCTGGGTTGGTACCGCCGCCCATGCCACCCATTTCTTTCGGCACGCCCAGTTTGATATCTAATACGCCGTCGTCAGAAACAGCACGGCCATCACGACCACCGGTAGCAGATGCATGAGCACGATACACAACTTTTTCGATAGACATATTTCGTTCCTTTTCGGGTCAGATTACTGAGAATCAAAGATGACTTAACTGGAAATATTTAACACGATTTAATCGTGTGCTATGTATTTAATACTAGCAGACAAACTCGAAAGCGCACTCCGGATTTGTCTGTTTGCTGCGATAGGTTTAATCAATCATTCGCTGAACGGCGTTCGTCAGGCTTTATCTTTTAAGTTCGCGCGCAGAGATTCCAGCTGCTGTTTGAGCGTGACCATTTCACTGAGCTCACACTCGGTCGCACACAAAATCGCTTCGGGGATCTCTTTGGCTTTGTCACGCAACTGCCTACCGGTGTCGGTCAGGGTGATAATGACCTGCCGCTCGTCCGCTTTGGCGCGACGGCGCAGCAGAAAACCGGCGGTCTCCAGCCGTTTTAACAGCGGCGTCAGGGTCGCGGAATCCAGAAACAGCTTGTCGCCGATCTCAGAGACGGTCACTTCATCACGCTGCCAGAGAACCAGCATCACCAGATACTGCGGATAGGTCAGATCAAGCTGGCCGAGCAACTTGCGGTAAACCTTATGCAATGCAAGATTCGCGGAGTAGAGCGCGAAACACATCTGCTGATCCAGATGCAGCATGCTGTTGGGCGTTGATTCGGTGTCTGTTTTCATGTTCATGCCGCCAATGTATATAGCGCGCGATATAATCGCAAGCGCTTTTGGGTGAGTATACTAACACTGGTAAATGCCTTCACGAGCTCAACTCTGACACAGATCTTCAAAATCCCCTGATTCTCTGCAACATGTAAGGATAAAACGGATTCGATGATACGCGCATCAGTTGATCCATGCTCACCACCAGCGCGCCATTCTCGCCGCGTGCGGCGAGCGTGCCCAGACGAATACCAAACTGCGCCGGGCCCTGCGGCGTGCGGCCATACAGCGAGTCATCGGTCGGGAATGGCAGCGCAACGTGTGAGAGCGAGAAGAATTCGGAAGGATAATCCAGCCCCAGCGGCGTCGCGACCCCGGCAGTCTGCCCCGCCGCTGTGATCTGCGCAACGGTTGCCGCCTGATCGGGCGCGGCGTTGGTGATCACCGTCGTCTGATAGCGCCTTGGCGCAGGCGGCAATAAGCGTTCAACCGCGGTTTCTGACGACGGACGCAGTAACGGCCCGACGTAGGCGCTGCGGTTGATATCAATTAACACCAGTTGGCTACCGTTGGCGGGCAACTGATTAAACAAAGCGGTGACTACCGCGCGGGTGCTGACGGTGGAATCCACTACCGACTGGAAGGCCAGCAAAGGCGGAAGCTGCGAAAGCCTGCCAGATTTCGCTTCTTTAATAATCTGCTGTTGCAGGATATCGGTCAGCAGATAGGACTGACGCGCCGCTTTCACCGGGAATGAATTGTATTTAAACGGATTGAACTCCGGCATCAGGTTCAGCCATGCGGTTTTAGCGAACGCCGGGAAGATAGCCGGCCAGCCCGCATAACCGGCGAAGCGGGCAAAACTGGTGACGCCAATCATCGGGGAAATCAGCACCACGCGGGAAGGGCGAATCAGGGACGCGTCGTCGAGCGTATCGAGCGTGTATTTCATCGCCAGCGCGCCGCCGTTAGAAAAACCGACCATCTGCAACGGCACCTCGGCACCGGCGGCACGACGGGCTTCACGCACGGCCAGCCGTGTCGCCGCCATCCACTGTTCCCAGTCCACATTGGTGAGACCGCCCGGCACCGTGCCGTGTCCCGGCAGGCGAATACCCACCGCCACGAACCCGCGCTGGCGGTAATCCTCGGCGATATGGCGCAGGCTATAAGGGGAATCCGTCAGCCCGTGCAACAACACGACTGCGCCGACAGGCTTGCCCGCAGGCATCAGCTCATAAGAACGGTTCCAGTCCTGCGCAAAATGTTCGGGATAAATCGGGCTGCGGTCGTAATAGCGGTTCAGCGGGATGCGCTCTTCGGCGTCCAGCTTATCTGTCACTTCCTGCTTCACTTCGACAAACGCCTGCTGTTCAGCGCGCAAATACGCTGGCCAGTCGCTGTTATCCAACTGCTCTGCGCTCAGTTCATCCGGCACCAGTTTGTGCCACGGCTCAAGTGGCGGGCCCTGCAAGGCATCATAGGTCCGCACAGCCAGCAGCGTGATAACCACCAGAATCAGTACCAGTAAAAGCTTTTTCAGCCGTCTGAAGAGAGTGCGAAGTGGCATCAAGTGCATTTTCCTAAAAGCGTCAAAGCGATATGAATATCTTAAAGATATGCCGTTCTTGCTAATTGTAGGCCAGATGATAATGCATTTAAGTTGAACGACGACTGCACGAAGTGCAAATCTTCGCCCCTTTTTTGCTCAGTTGCCCTCCTGTGATGGTGCAACAAACGTACAACGCATTCACAAGCCAAATAATAAATCATTTGAAATCAATAAATAATGATGTGGCACAGGGCTTGCTTAGGTGAATTCAATCTTGTGTACCAGATGGAATTCAACCTATGACCCACGCTTCACATTCTACGAATTCGCCGTTTCGCGGTTTTACCCTGCGCGAATGGCAAGAGCACTACCGCACGGCGCCGGGCAGTTTGCGTACCACGCTTTCCATGGTGCTGGGCAGTCTGAGTCATACCGATAACGCCTGGATTTATCGTGCAACGGCCAATCAGCTGGAAGACCAGATTGCCCATCTCGAAAGCTTGCGTCAAAAGGCTGAAGGCTCGATGGCTGCCCTGCCGCTGTTTGGCGTGCCGTTTGCAGTCAAAGACAATATTGACATCGCAGGCTGGCCGACCAGCGCCGCCTGTCCGGCGTTCACTTACACCGCCGAAGCCGATGCTACCGTCGTCGCCAATCTGAGAGCCAAAGGCGCGATTGTCATTGGCAAAACCAATCTCGACCAGTTCGCCACCGGCCTGGTGGGCACCCGCTCGCCGTACGGTGCGGTGCGCAATACGTTCAACCCGGATTACGTCAGCGGCGGCTCAAGTTCGGGTTCCGCTTCAGTACTGGCGCGCGGTTTAGTCGCTTTCTCGTTGGGCACCGACACCGCCGGTTCTGGCCGCGTGCCTGCGGGATTCAATAACGTCGTTGGCCTTAAGCCCACAAAAGGCTGGCTGTCGAACAAAGGCGTCGTGCCCGCCTGCCGCCTGAATGACTCAGTTTCCATCTTCGCCCTGACCGTCGCCGATGCCCAGACCGTCGCCCACGCGGCGGGCGGATATGACGCCGCCGATGCCTATTCACGCCCGAATCCACGCACTGCGCCGGTGGCGATTTCCGCCCATCCGCGCTTTGCGGTACCCGACAGTCTGGAGTTTTTTGGTGATGCGCAGGCCGAATTTGAATTCGACCAGGCGCTGGATCGGCTGAGCAGCAGCGGCGTCACGCTGGTTCCGATCGATTTCACGCCGTTCCGCGAACTGGCGGAGCAGCTGTATTACGGCGCATGGGTGGCTGAACGCACGGTAGCGGTCGGCCAGATTTTCGAGGAAAGCCCGGAAGTGATGGATCCGGTGGTGCGCGGCATTGTGGCGAACGGCCTGAACTACAGCGCCTGCGACGCCTGGCGGGCAGAATACTTGCGTGCGGAGCTGTCGCGCAAAATTAATCTGGCGCTGGAAGGGTTTGATGCGCTGGTGGTGCCGACCTCGCCGACAATCCGCACGCAGGAAGAAATGGTGCAGGAGCCGGTGCTCTATAACTCGCAATTCGGGATTTACACCAACTTCACCAATCTGGCGGATTTATCCGCGCTGGCGCTGCCATCGAGTCTTCGCGCTGACGGCCTGCCCGCCGGTATCACGCTGGTCGCGCCCGCCTGGCACGACGATGCCTTAGCCAGCTTTGGCCGCCAGTGGCAGCGCAGCCTGACCCTGCCGCTCGGCGCGACCGGCATTACGCTTAAGCCGGAAGAATATATGACGTCCACGCCGCTCACCGCCAGCGTGCGCGTTGCGGTTGTCGGGGCGCATCTCACCGGTATGCCGCTAAATTTCCAGCTCACCAGCCGCAACGCGGTGCGCATCGAGCAAACCACCACCGCCGCCACTTACAAACTCTACGCCCTTGCCAACACCACGCCACCTAAACCGGGGCTGGTACGGGCAGAAACCGGCAGCGCGATTATCGTCGAACTGTGGGACATCCCGCTGGCGCGCTTTGGCGAGTTCGTCGCCGAAATTCCGGCACCGCTTGGCATCGGCTCTCTGGAACTGGCCGACGGTCGCACGGTGAAAGGCTTTATCTGCGAGCCGTGGGCAATCCCTGACGCCACTGACATCACCCATTTTGGCGGCTGGAGAAGTTACATCTCTCACCTCGCCTCCCTGAAAAACGCCTGAGGAGCCACACCTATGTTCACGACTGTTCTGGTCGCCAACCGTGGCGAAATCGCCTGCCGCGCCATCCGCACGCTCAAACGCCTCGGGGTCACCAGCGTGGCCGTGTATTCCGATGCCGACCGTAATGCGCCGCACGTAGCCGATGCCGATATCGCCATTGCGCTGGGCGGTGAAAAGGCCAGCGAAAGCTATCTGATGATCGACAAAATTCTGGCCGCCGCGAAAGAAACCGGCGCGCAGGCGATTTATCCCGGCTACGGCTTTTTATCCGAAAGCGCAGAATTTGCTGATGCCTGCGACGCCGCTGGCATTGCGTTTATCGGCCCGACCGCCGGACAAATCCGTGAATTCGGCCTCAAGCACCGCGCCCGCGAATTAGCCGCAGCCGCCAGTGTGCCGATGACGCCGGGCACCGGTTTGCTGGCAAGCATTGAAGACGCGGTGATTGCCGCGGCGAAAATCGGTTATCCGATCATGCTGAAAAGCACCGCAGGCGGCGGAGGCATTGGCCTGACGCGCTGCGATGACGAAGACGGGTTGCGTGCCGCGTGGGACAGCGTGAAACGCCTGGGCGAACAGTTTTTTCGCGATGCCGGCGTGTTTCTGGAGCGGTTTGTGGATCGCGCCCGCCACGTCGAAGTGCAGATTTTTGGCGACGGTAAAGGTCGCGTTGTGGCGCTCGGCGAACGCGACTGTTCCCTGCAACGCCGCAACCAGAAAGTAGTAGAAGAAACCCCTGCGCCGAATCTGCCACCGGCCAGTCGCGAAGCCCTGCATCGCGCCGCCGTGCAGCTGGGCGAATCGGTGAATTATCGCAGCGCCGGTACCGTCGAATTTATTTATGACGCCGCGCGCGATGAATTTTATTTCCTCGAGGTTAATACCCGTTTGCAGGTCGAACATCCGGTCACCGAAATGGTCACCGGGCTGGATTTGATCGAATGCATGCTGCGCGTCGCCGCCGGTGAGCCGCTCGACTGGCCGCATCTGGAGCGGGCACCGCAGGGTGCATCGATGGAAGTGCGGATTTACGCCGAAGATCCGCTGAAAAACTTCCAGCCGAGCCCCGGTGTGCTAACCGAAGTCTTTTTCCCGCAGGATGTCCGCGTCGATGGCTGGGTTTCTACCGGCAGCGAAGTGTCAGCATTTTACGACCCGATGATCGCCAAGCTGATCGTCCACGGCACCGACCGTCAGGATGCGCTGGCAAAAATGTCCGCCGCGCTGGCCGCCACCCGTTTGCACGGCATCGCCACCAATATTGATTATCTGCGTCAGGTCGTGGCCACGCCGGTGTTCCGCGCTGGCGATATGTGGACACGAATGCTCGACAGTTTTGCCTATGCGCCGAAGGCCATCGAAGTGATCGCCCCCGGCACCTACAGCAGCGTGCAGGATTATCCGGGCCGTCTCGGTTACTGGGATATCGGCGTGCCGCCGTCCGGCCCAATGGATGATTTTGCATTTCGCCTCGCCAATCGCATTGTCGGTAACCACCTTGACGCCGCCGGTCTGGAATTCACGTTACAGGGCCCGACGCTGCGTTTTCACTGCGATGCCACGATTGCGCTGACCGGTGCGCACTGTCCGGCAGATCTTGATGGCGAGACGGTGGATTACTGGCAGCCGGTGGCGGTCAAAGCCGGTCAGACGCTGACCCTTGGCCGCGCCACGCAGGGCTGCCGTACCTATCTTGCGGTGCGTAACGGTTTCGACGTGCCGGTATATCTCGGCAGCCGTTCGACCTTTGCCCTCGGGCAGTTTGGCGGTCACGCTGGCCGCACGCTGCGCGTCGCCGATATGCTGACGGTTTCCCAGCCCGAACTCGCCGCCTGCACCACGCCCGCGCCGGTCGGTTTGCCGCAGCCTGCGGCCGACAACATCGTGCCGGTGTATGGCGATCTGTGGAACATCGGCGTGCTCTATGGCCCGCACGGCGCACCGGACTTCTTCACCAAAGAATCGATCGATACCTTCTTCGCCGCCGAATGGCAGGTGCATTACAACTCCAACCGCCTGGGCGTGCGTCTGGTCGGCCCGAAACCGCAGTGGGCACGGCAGGACGGCGGGGAAGCCGGTCTGCATCCGTCGAACGTGCATGACTGTGAATACGCCATTGGCGCCATCAACTTTACCGGCGATTTCCCGGTGATCCTGACCCGGGACGGGCCAAGCCTCGGCGGTTTCGTCTGCCCGGTGACCATCGCCAAAGCCGAGCTGTGGAAAGTCGGGCAGGTCAAACCGGGGGATAAAATTCACTTCCATCCGATCAGTTTCGAACAGGCACAGGCGCTGGAACTGGCGCAGCAAGGCACTGTCGATTCGCTGATGCCGGTGAACGCCATGGCGCTGCCGGTGCCGTCGCTGCTGCCAGACGCCACCGTGTCAGCCACCATTCTCGCGGCGTTACCGGCCACGGCACAGCGGCCTTCGGTGGAATACCGGCAGGCGGGCGATGGCTACGTGCTGATTGAGTACGGCGACAACGTGCTGGATCTGGCGGTGCGGATGCGCATTTATCTGCTGATGAACGCCATCCGTGCGGCCGGTCAGGAGGGCATCGAAGAGCTCTCGCCGGGCGTGCGGTCTCTGCAAATCCGTTATGACAGCCGCGTGCTGCATCAGGGCGCGCTGCTTGAGCATTTACTGACGCTCGAACACAGTCTGGCAGATGTCAGCCAGCTCAAAATCCCGACCCGCATCGTGCATATGCCGATGGCGTTTGAAGATTCCGCCACGCTGGGCGCAGTGGAACGTTATCAGCAGACCGTGCGCGCCGATGCGCCGTGGCTGCCAAATAACGTCGATTTCATCCAGCGCACCAACGGGCTGGCAAGCCGCGAAGAAGTCAAAAACATCATTTTCGATGCCAGCTATTTAATCCTCGGGCTGGGCGATGTGTACCTCGGCGCGCCCTGCGCAGTGCCGGTCGATCCGCGCCATCGCCTGCTCAGTTCCAAATACAATCCGGCGCGTACCTACACCGCCGAAGGCACGGTCGGCATCGGCGGGATGTACATGTGCATCTACGGCATGGATTCGCCGGGCGGCTATCAGCTGGTCGGTCGCACGCTGCCGATCTGGAATAAATTCCTCAAGAACGAACAGTTCAAAAATGGCGAGCCGTGGCTGCTGCACTTCTTTGATCAGGTGCGCTTCTATGAAGTGACTGAAGCGGAGCTGGACGCCCAGCGCGACGCCTTCCGCGAAGGACGTGAACAGGTGCGCATCGAAGAGACAGAGTTCGATTTTGCGCAATATACCCAATTCCTTGCCGACAACTCCGCCGATATCGCTGACTTTCGCACAAAACAGACCGAGGCCTTTACCCGTGAAGTCGCGCACTGGCATGAAGCAGAAAGCGCGGCGGTGGACGCGGCAGCCAACGCCGTCCAGTTAGAGGAGGACGATGCGGATCAGGACGGGCATCTGGTCAGCGCCGATCTCAACGGCAATATCTGGAAAATCCTGGTCGAACCGGGCCAGCAGGTGGTGGAAGGTCAGCCGCTGATCGTCGTCGAGGCCATGAAAATGGAGCTGTCGGTCAACGCGCCGTGCGCCGGAACGGTATTAAAAATCAGCTGCCAGCAGGGCCGTCCGGTCGGGCCGGGCGATGCGCTGCTGTGGCTGGATTTAGCGGTTTAAGCGGGTGAAACCCACAAAGGACTTTTTATGCAACTGACAGGCGCCAAATCGACACGCACGAAAAGCAACCGTCCTGAAGGGCTGGCGGAACGTATTTATCAGCAGCTGAAGGCCGACATTTTCAGCTTTCGCCTGCTGCCGGGCGACCGCTTCAGCGAGAACGACATCGCCGATCGCATGGAAGTCAGCCGCACGCCGGTGCGTCAGGCGCTGTTCTGGCTCGAGCGTGAAGGTTATGTCGAAGTGTTTTTCCGCAGCGGCTGGCAGGTGCGCCCGTTCGATTTCGACTTCTTCGAGCAGTTGTATGACCTGCGCATTGTGCTGGAACTGGAAGCGGTGAAACGCCTGTGCGCCTGCCCGCCCGAAGCGCAGCCCCTGCAACTGGGCGAGCTGAAAGATTTCTGGATAGACCAGCCGCGCCTCGAAGACGGGCAGACGGTATCGCGCTTTGACGAAGAGTTTCACATGACGCTGGTCGCCGCCGCCGGTAACGCCGAAATGGCGCGTATTCACCGCGAGCTGACCGAGAAAATCCGCATCATCCGCCGGCTGGATTTCACCAAAGACGAGCGGGTAAGCGCCACCTACATTGAACACGCGAGCATTCTGCTCGCCATCATCGGGCAACGCACTGAGGAGGCACAACGCCAACTACACGACCATATTGCCGTCAGCAAAGCCGAGGTGCGCAAAATTACACTGCATATGCTGCATCAGGCCCGGGCGGAGAATGACGGAAGCCTTCCGTCATGACTTTTTTAAATGTGTTTTCGACTTTCTACATAACAGCGTTCTCTTAACTCATTCTCAGAGGGTACATCTATGCAACGTCGACGTTTTATTAAAGCCTTTGCTCTGTCCGCCACCGTAGTCAGCATGGGATTAGCCTGGAGCGCACAGGCTGCCGAGACCATCAAGGTCGGCATCATGCACTCCCTTTCCGGCACCATGGCGATTTCGGAAACGCCACTGAAAGACATCGCGCTGATGACCATTGACGACATCAATGCCAAAGGGGGCGTATTGGGCAAAAAGCTGGAACCGGTGGTGGTCGATCCGGCTTCTAACTGGCCGCTGTTCGCCGAAAAAGCCCGCCAGTTGCTGACGCAGGATAAGGTGGCCGTAGTATTCGGCTGCTGGACATCGGTTTCGCGTAAATC
Organism: Rahnella inusitata; assembly: GCF_003263515.1. Classification (GTDB taxonomy): domain Bacteria; phylum Pseudomonadota; class Gammaproteobacteria; order Enterobacterales; family Enterobacteriaceae; genus Rahnella; species Rahnella inusitata. The sequence goes on from NZ_JYDE01000051.1 coordinate 11,937, forward strand.
AGTGCTGCCGGTCTTCGAAGAGCTGAACGGTTTGCTGTTCTACCCGGTGCAATATGAAGGCGAAGAGATGTCGCCGAACGTCTTCTACACCGGCGCTGCGCCTAACCAGCAGGCGATCCCGGCGGTGGAATATCTGATGAGTGAAGACGGCGGTGCGGCGAAACGCTTCTTCCTGCTCGGCACGGATTACGTCTATCCGCGCACCACCAACAAAATTCTGCGCGCCTTCCTGCATTCCAAAGGCGTGAAAGACAGCGATATCGAAGAGGTCTACACGCCGTTCGGTTACAGCGATTATCAGACCATCGTTTCCAACATTAAGAAATTCTCCGCAGGCGGGAAAACGGCGGTGATCTCCACCATCAACGGCGATTCCAACGTGCCGTTCTACAAAGAGCTGGCGAACCAGGGCGTGAAAGCGACCGACGTACCGGTGGTGGCGTTCTCGGTGGGTGAAGAAGAGTTGCGCGGCATCGACACCAAACCGCTGGTCGGTGACCTCGCGGCGTGGAACTACTTCCAGTCCGTCGATAATCCAGCTAACAAGAAATTCGTCGCCGAATGGAAGGCTTACGCTAAAGCCCACAAACTGCCGAACCCCGACTCGGCGGTAACCAATGACCCGATGGAAGCCACCTACGTCGGTATCCATATGTGGGCGCAAGCGGTGGAAAAAGCCGGAACGACCGATGTGGATAAAGTCCGCGCCGCAATGGCCGGGCAGACCTTCGCCGCCCCGTCTGGTTTCACGCTGACCATGGATGCAACCAACCACCATCTGCACAAACCGGTGATGATCGGCGAAATCGAATCCAACGGGCAGTTCAATGTGGTCTGGCAGACCGACAAACCCATCCGCGCCCAGCCGTGGAGCCCGTACATCGCGGGTAATGACAAAAAGCCAGACACTCCTGTGAAAACAACGAACTGATTTTCAGCTTCCTCCCCTGCCAAGGTGAGGGTTGGGGTGGGGTGGGGTATT
>NZ_JYDE01000052.1 GCF_003263515.1 Rahnella inusitata
CCAAGCCGTCACTACGCGCACGTTGACTGCCCAGGCCACGCCGACTATGTGAAAAACATGATCACCGGTGCTGCTCAGATGGATGGCGCGATCCTGGTTGTTGCTGCGACTGATGGCCCTATGCCACAGACCCGTGAGCACATCCTGTTGGGCCGCCAGGTTGGCGTTCCATACATGATCGTATTCATGAACAAATGCGACATGGTTGATGACGAAGAGCTGCTGGAATTGGTAGAAATGGAAGTTCGTGAACTTCTTTCTCTGTACGAATTCCCAGGCGACGACATCCCAGTTGTTCGTGGTTCAGCGCTGAAAGCACTGGAAGGCGAAGCTGAGTGGGAAGCTAAAATCATCGAACTGGCCGGTTACCTGGACAGCTACATCCCAGAACCAGAACGTGCTATCGACCAGCCGTTCCTGCTGCCAATCGAAGACGTATTCTCCATCTCCGGCCGTGGTACTGTTGTTACCGGTCGTGTAGAGCGCGGTATCGTTAAAGTCGGCGAAGAAGTTGAAATCGTTGGTATCAAAGATACCGTGAAATCAACTTGTACTGGCGTTGAAATGTTCCGCAAACTGCTTGACGAAGGTCGTGCAGGCGAGAACGTTGGTGTTCTGCTGCGCGGTATCAAGCGTGAAGACATCGAACGTGGTCAGGTTCTGGCTAAACCAGGTTCAATCAAACCACACACTACCTTTGACTCAGAAGTTTATATTCTGAGCAAAGACGAAGGCGGCCGTCATACTCCGTTCTTCAAAGGCTACCGTCCACAGTTCTACTTCCGTACAACTGACGTGACCGGTACCATCGAACTGCCAGAAGGCGTTGAGATGGTAATGCCTGGCGACAACATCAACATGGTTGTTACCCTGATCCATCCAATCGCGATGGACCAAGGTCTGCGTTTCGCAATCCGTGAAGGTGGCCGTACCGTAGGTGCAGGTGTTGTTGCTAA
>NZ_JYDE01000053.1 GCF_003263515.1 Rahnella inusitata
CCAGCTGAGCTATACCCCCAATTCAAACCAGTAAAAACCGGTGAACGGGGCGCATGATATGAAACCGTGTCTACCCTGTCAACGGCTAAATCCGTTTCTGCAACCAAGCGCTGAAAAAGCCGCCAAATACCCCATTTTGCTGGAAAAAACCCTCTGCCCTGAAGCAAATATTCAGCAGGATACTTTGTTTTGCAATCGCCCCGGCAGCCCGCACTGTGACTAGCTTTCTGATCAGCCTACACATTTCTTTAACAAGCAGGATTTAATGATTAATGAAATGTTAGCAGACTATTAAAATCGCCTTGTTTTGAGAGAAATCTCAGAATAGACTGCTCGCGCAATAATCATAATCCATTACTTCGAGCAATCTCATGTCCTTGTATTCACCTAAAGAAATCGCATCCATCGCTGTCACGGCGGGCGTTAATAAAAGCCATTCTTCCGTGTTGAATTTGTTAATTTTGGGTTTCCTGGCGGGCGCATTCATCGCCACCGGTTTCCTGTTGGATCTGCATGTAATAGGGACGTTACCTGCATCCTGGGGCTCTTTCAGTAACCTGCTGGGCGCAGCCGTATTCCCGGTCGGCATCATTCTGACCGTTTTAGCAGGGGGAGAACTGCTAACCGGGAATATGATGACCTTACCGATTGCCTGGTTCGCCCGTCAGATAAGCCTGTTCGCCGTGCTGCGTAACTGGTTCTGGGTCACACTGGCTAACCTGCTGGGCAGCCTGGCCGTGGCGTATTTCTTCGGCCATGTGTTAGGGCTGACCGAAGGCGCATTCCTGAGCAAAACGGTGGCCACTGCGACCGCGAAAGTTAACGCTGACTTCATGCACGCGTTCATTTCTGGCATCGGCTGTAACTGGCTGGTGTGTCTGGCTATCTGGCTGGCTTTCGCCAGTAAAGAGATGGGCGGCAAAGTGATCGGAATGTGGTTCCCGGTCATGGCGTTCGTGGCGATTGGCTTCCAGCACGTGGTGGCGAATATGTTCATCATTCCGGCTGCCATTTTTGCCGGTGCGCTAAGCTGGTCTCAATACTTCCCGAACTTCGTCGCCGTATTCCTCGGTAACGCCGTCGGCGGTGCGGGCTTCGTCGGTCTGATGTACTTCCTGGCTTACCGCCCTACGGTGGCCGCGCCTGCGACCGAACAACGTTAATCTTCACTCTTTAACGTAATAAAAAAGCCAGCGCGGGAAACCGGCTGGCTTTTTTTACATCTGCACGATGGAATTACTGCTGTTGCGTTTCACGCTCAGCAATAAAGGCCAGCGCCATATCGATACGCGCCAGCACACGGCTCTGCCCGATAGCGTGAACGGTGACGTCCACACCAGGAGACTGACCCGCGCCAGTGACGGCTACGCGCAGCGGCATACCGACTTTACCCATCCCCACTTCCAGCTCATCCGCCGTGCCCTGAATGGCTTGGTGAATGTTTTCAGCCGTCCAGTCAGTGATAGCTGCCAGTTTGGCACGAACCACTTCCAGCGGCTGACGGGCAACCGGACGCAGGTGTTTCTTCGCCGCATCGGCATCAAACTCTGCAAAATCTTCGTAGAAGTAACGGCAGGATTCCGCCATTTCTTTCAGCGTCTTGCAACGTTCGCCCAGCAGGGTCACGATTTCAAACAGCTGCGGGCCGTTGCGGGTTTCGATACCGGCCTGCTCTACGTGCCACAGCAGGTGCGTCGCGACATATTGCGGATCCATCGAGTTAATGTAGTGATGGTTCAGCCATTGCAGTTTTTCAGTGTTAAACGCACTGGCAGACTTGCTGACGTTTTCCAGTGCGAACAGCGCTTTCATTTCGTCACGGCTGAAGATTTCCTGATCGCCATGAGACCAGCCCAGACGCACCAGATAGTTCAGCAGCGCTTCCGGCAGATAACCATCATCGCGGTACTGCATCACGCCGACCGCACCATGACGCTTGGACAGTTTTTTGCCATCGTCACCCAGAATCATGGAAACGTGCGCGTAAACCGGTACCGGTGCGCCCAGCGCTTTCAGGATGTTGATCTGACGTGGGGTGTTGTTGATATGGTCTTCGCCACGGATAACGTGGGTAATTTCCATATCCCAGTCATCGACCACGACGCAGAAATTATAAGTAGGAGAACCGTCGGTACGACGGATGATCAGATCATCCAGCTCGTCGTTGCTAAATTCAATCGGCCCACGGATCTGGTCATCAAAGATAACTGAGCCTTCCTGCGGGTTGCGAAAACGTACTACGCACGGCTCATCAGCGGCGTGATGTTCGTGGCTGTCGCGGCAGCGGCCGTCATAACGAGGCTTTTCGTTATTCGCCATCTGATGCTCACGCAGCTCTTCCAGACGTTCTTTAGAGCAGTAGCATTTATACGCGGTACCGTTTTCCAACATTTCGTCGATCACGCCGTTATAGCGATCAAAACGTTTGGTCTGGAAATACGGGCCTTCATCCCAGTCCAGATTCAGCCAGTTCATGCCATCCATAATCGCGTCGATCGCTTCCTGAGTGGAACGTTCGAGATCGGTGTCTTCGATACGCAGCACGAACTCACCGCCAAGGTTGCGGGCAAAGAGCCAGGAATAGAGTGCGGTACGGGCGCCACCGACGTGCAGATAGCCGGTCGGGCTTGGGGCAAAACGGGTTTTGATTTTCATCCGGGTGCAACCTTAATCATGCAACGCTACGAAACGCTGCTATCAATTAACAAAAAGTGGCTGACATTCTACCACTCTGCCCTGAATCCTCAACGCCGATACAGGGTAAGGCGACCGGTTTAAGACCATGAATGCGTAAAGAATCGACTACGCGGGCGAGAAACACGTCATGTTGTCTAAAAATAAGCCGAACGATCATTTTTGTTTTTAAAAAGCGTTGACGTAATTTCAAGTATCCCTATAATGCGACTCCATCACGACGGGGGCGATTAGCTCAGTTGGT
>NZ_JYDE01000054.1 GCF_003263515.1 Rahnella inusitata
GCTGCTGCCGAAGCGAAAGCACAGGCCGCTGCAGATGCTAAAGCTCAGGCTGATGCCGATGCCAAAGCCGCTGCGGATGCTAAAGCGGCTGCGGCAGCAGAGAAGAAAGCTGAGGCAGCCGCCGCCGCGAAGAAGGCTGCTGCTGATAAGAAAGCGGCCGCAGCTGCGGCGGCAAAAGCCGCTGCGGATGCCGATAATTTATTCGATGGTCTTGCTGATTCGAAGAACGCGCCTAAAGGTTCAACGGGCGGCGGCGGGGCATCGGCTCCGGCAGGGAAGGGAGCCAGTAAGAAAAGCGGTGCTTCCGGGGCTGAGATTGACGGGTATCTTGGTCAGGTTACAGCGGCTATTCAAAGTAAATTCTACGACAGTGGTTTATATGCGGGGAGGACCTGTGATCTTCGTATCAAGTTGGCTCCCGATGGTATGCTGATTAGTGTCACACCTGAAGGTGGAGATCCTGCACTCTGTCAGGCTGCAGTTACCGCAGCTAAGCAAGCGCGGATCCCTAAGCCACCGAGTCAGGAAGTGTATGAAGTCTTTAAAAATGCACCAATGAGATTTAAACCACAGTAAAAGATGAAAATAATAACTTTTCAGATTTTTACGATAGATTGCAGTGTGTAATTCTAGTTTTGTATGCGTTGGTTTGTTAAAATTCTGCTAAATTATCGTGGGCAGATACGTCCAGATAAGGGAGATACAATGAAGCAGGCATTTCGAGTAGCGTTCGGCCTTTTAATGATGTGGGCATCTGTAGCACATGCAGAAGTTCGTATTGAAATTACCCAAGGGGTAGATACCGCCCGTCCGATTGGCGTTGTGCCATTTAAATGGGCAGGTCCTGGTACTCCACCTGAAGATGTCGGTGGCATCGTTGCTGCTGACTTACGTAATAGCGGCAAGTTTAATCCTATTGATGCATCCCGTATGCCTCAGCAGCCGGCCACCGCAGCAGAAGTCACTCCTGCCGCCTGGACAGCTCTGGGTATCGATGCTGTGGTTATCGGTCAGGTTCAGCCTGCAGCCGATGGCAGCTACGTGGTATCTTACCAACTGGTCGATACCTCTGGCGCGCCGGGCACCGTACTGGCACAAAACCAGTATAAAGTGACCAAGCAATGGCTGCGTTATTCCGCCCATACCGCCAGTGATGAAGTGTTCGAAAAACTCACTGGTGTGAAAGGTGCATTCCGTACCCGTATCGCTTACATCGTGCAGACCAACGGCGGCAAGTTCCCGTATGAACTGCGCGTAGCGGATTACGATGGTTACAATCAGTTTGTCGTTCACCGCTCACCAGAGCCGCTGATGTCTCCGGCCTGGTCTCCAGACGGTAGCAAACTGGCGTACGTGACATTTGAAAGTGGCCGTTCTGCGCTGGTTGTACAGACGTTGGCAAACAGCAGCGTTCGACAGATTGCTTCTTTCCCACGCCACAATGGTGCACCTGCATTCTCACCTGATGGCAGCAAACTGGCTTTCGCACTGTCTAAAGACGGTAGCCTGAACCTGTATGTGATGAACCTTGGCTCTGGCCAAATCAGCCAGGTGACTAACGGTCGCAGCAATAATACTGAACCTACCTGGTTCCCGGACAGCCAGAACCTGGCCTTCACATCGGATCAGGGTGGGCGTCCACAAGTTTATAAAGTGAATATTAATGGCGGTGCGCCTCAGCGTCTGACCTGGGAAGGCTCTCAAAATCAGGACTCTGACGTAAGTGCAGATGGCAAATTCCTGGTAATGGTGAGCAGCGCCAGCGGTACACAGCACATCGCTAAACAAGATCTGGCAACGGGAGCCGTTCAAACATTGACGGACACGTTCCTGGATGAAACGCCTAGCCTCGCTCCTAATGGCACCATGGTTATTTACAGCTCTTCACAGGGTCTGGGTTCCGTGTTGCAGTTGGTATCGACTGATGGACGTTTCAAAGCGCGTCTTCCGGCAACTGATGGACAGGTCAAATTTCCTGCCTGGTCGCCGTATCTGTGATGCATATACAACTATGTATGGCAAAAAATTATAAAAGGATCGAATAGATGCAACTGAACAAAGTTCTGAAAGGGCTGATGCTGGCATTGCCTGTACTGGCAGTCGCTGCTTGTAGTTCACACAAGAACGCAGATAACGACCAATCAGGTATGGGTCTGAACACTGGCGCTGGCACTGAAAACGCAAACATGTCTTCAGAAGAGCAAGCTCGTCTGCAGATGCAAGAATTGCAGAAAAACAACATCGTTTACTTCGGCTTAGACAAATACGATGTGTCTTCTGAATTCGCTCAGATGCTGGATGCACACGCAGCTTTCCTGCGCAGCAACCCGTCTTACAAAGTGACCGTAGAAGGCCATGCTGACGAACGTGGTACTCCAGAGTACAACATCGCCTTGGGCGAACGTCGTGCTACTGCTGTTAAAATGTACCTGCAAGGCAAAGGCGTTTCTGCTGACCAAATCTCTATCGTTTCTTACGGTAAAGAAAAACCAGCTGTACTGGGCCATGACGAAGCGGCTTACGCTAAAAACCGTCGTGCCGTACTGGTATACTAAGAGAGTCGCATGAGCAGTAACTTCAGAACTCACCTGTTGAGTCTGTCGTTACTGGTTGGCGTAGCGGTCCCATGGGCCGCTACTGCCCAAGCGCCAATCAGTAATGTCGGCTCAGGCTCGATTGAAGATCGGGTCACCTCTCTGGAGCGTATTTCTAACGCTCATAGCCAGCTATTAACTCAACTCCAGCAGCAACTTTCTGATTCCCAACGTGATGCAGATACTCTTCGTGGTCAAATCCAGGAGAATCAGTATCAGTTGAACCAAATCGTTGAACGTCAGAAGCAAATGTATCAGCAAATGGACAGCCTGAGTCAGGGGTCTGCCGGAGCCGCCAGTACAGGCGCTGCCGCAGCCACTGGTGATGCCTCTGGTTCTGCTAACGCAGCAGCAGCGCCTGATGCCGGTGCAGCTCAGGCACCTGCAAGTACGGGTGATGTGAACAGCGACTACAATGCGGCTGTTTCACTGGCGCTGGAAAAGAAACAGTATGATGAGGCCATTGCGGCTTTTCAGAGTTTCGTCAAAAAATATCCTGATTCAACCTACCTGCCTAATGCGAATTACTGGCTAGGTCAGTTGTATTACAACAAGGGTAAGAAAGATGACGCTGCGTATTATTTTGCAGTCGTGGTTAAAAACTACCCTAAGTCTCCAAAAAGTTCTGACGCGATGTACAAGGTTGGGGTGATCATGCAGGAGAAAGGTCAGGCTGATAAAGCCAAAGCCGTCTTTACGCAGGTCGTAAAACAGTACCCAAATACCGATGCGGCAAAACAAGCTCAAAAACGTTTATCTGCAAAGTAAAACTTTATTCAGGTCCGGAAAATGTACATATCGTGCATTTTCTGGGCTTGAGTGTGTGAAGAACCAGCAGTCAGGCATCTTTATGAAAATTAAAGTTGCACTGAAAAGTTAAATAAGTAATATATGCCGCCGTTGCCCAGACAACTCCAAACGGCTCAAGCTGTTAGAGAATCAGGCGATTTGCAGCAGGTTTAGATGGGCCGT
>NZ_JYDE01000055.1 GCF_003263515.1 Rahnella inusitata
GCCAAAGGCTGATTGTCCGGCTTCCATCCCGATCATGTCCGGCACCACGCTGCCTTCCACTTGTCCACAAATGCCCGCAATTGCGCGGTCGTTCACGCGCTCTTTATCGGCGATAAGAATATCGCAGGTCGATGTACCGATGACTTTAACCAACGTATAAGGCTGCGCACCGGCACCGACTGCGCCCATGTGGCAATCGAACGCGCCGCCAGACAGTACGACGCTGGCCGGTAAGCCGAGACGCTCAGCCCAGTCAGCGGTCAGGGTGCCGACAGCCTGCTCGGCGGTAAGGGTTTCGGTAAATAACGGATAGGGCAGATTTTCGACCAGCAGCGGATCGAGCGCCGCGAAGAACGCTTTCGGTGGCAGGCCGCCCCATGACGGATGCCAGAGCATTTTGTGTCCTGCACTGCAACGGCCACGTACGACTTTATCCGGCGCGGTGGTGCCGGAAAGCAGGGCGGGCACCCAGTCGCACAGCTCCACCCAGGAAGCTGCTGCGTCACGCACAGAACTGTCTTCGCGGGAAACGTGCAGGATTTTTGCCCAGAACCATTCGGAAGAGTAGACGCCGCCGATATAGCGGGAGTAGTCGGGAAAATCGCCGCTGCGGCACAGGCGGTTGATCTCTTCGGCTTCTTCTATCGACGTGTGGTCTTTCCACAACACAAACATCGCGTTCGGGTTTTCGGCGAACTGCGGCAGGAGTGCCAGAACGTTGCCGTCCTTATCCACCGGCGCAGGCGTGGAACCGGTGGAATCTACACCGATCCCCACCACGCGCTGGCTGCGTTCAGGCCCGAGGCGGGCCACAACGTTTTTAATCGCCTGTTCCATCGCTTCTATATAGTCGCGCGGATGATGACGGAACTGGTTAATAGCCGCGTCACAATAGCGGCCTTCATTCCAGCGCGGGTAATACACCACGTCAGTTTCCATCTCAGCACCGGTCTGACAATCCACGGCCAGTGCACGGACAGAATCGCTGCCAAAATCCAGACCAAGAGCAATCGCACCTTGCGTCATTCTTTATTACTCCTTCAGGTGTGCCGTAGTCATTACGGCGGCGA
>NZ_JYDE01000056.1 GCF_003263515.1 Rahnella inusitata
TGGGTGAATGGCTGGAACAGGCCAGCGGCGAGCAGCTTAACGACGTGGAACAGGCAAACCTGCGCGAAATGCGTCGTCATTACCAGCAGGCGGCTCTGCTGCCTGAAAGCCTGGTGCAGGCAAAATCGCTGGCCGGTGCCCGCTGCGAGCAAGCCTGGCGCATTCAGCGCAAATCCAACGACTGGGAAGGTTTTGCGGAAAACCTGAAAGACGTGGTGAAACTCAGCCGTGAAGAGGCGCAGTTCCGCGCCGACGCCGCCGGTATCAGCCGTTACGACGCCCTTCTCGATTTGTACGAACCGGGCATGACATCGCAGAAACTCGACACGCTGTTTGGCGATCTCAAAACCTGGCTGCCGGATTTATTGCAGACCGTGGTCGAGAAGCAGAAAACAGAAAGCCGCATTGCACCGCAGGGTCCGTTTGACATTGAGAAACAGCGTCAGCTCGGCCTGAAAGTGATGGGTCGTCTTGGCTTTAATTTCGACGCTGGTCGTCTGGACGTCAGTGCCCACCCGTTCTGCGGCGGCGTGCCTCAGGATGTGCGCATTACCACACGCTATAACGAAGAAGAATTTCTCAGCGCCATGATGGGTGTCATTCATGAAACCGGTCATGCGCGTTACGAGCAAAACCTGCCAAAAGAGTGGCTGGGTCAGCCGGTTTCTAACGCACGTTCCATGGGCGTTCATGAATCCCAGAGCCTGCTGTTTGAAATGCAGCTCGGTTGCAGCGAACCTTTCCTTAAATCAGTCTATCCGCTGGTTATTGAGCAATTCGGTCAGCGTCCGGGTCTGGATGAAAGTAACTTCATGAAGCTGAACCAGCGCGTCCAGCCGGGCTTTATTCGTGTCGATGCGGATGAACTTAGCTATCCGGCTCACGTGATTCTGCGTTACGAGATTGAAAAAGCGCTGATGGAAGGCGAAATTGAAGTCGATGATATTCCGGGCTTGTGGAACAGCAAAATGAAGGAATATCTGGGCATCGATACCGTTGGAAATTACCGCGACGGCTGTATGCAGGATATCCACTGGACCGACGGCGGCTTTGGCTACTTCCCGACTTACACACTCGGCGCGATGTATGCCGCGCAGCTGTTCCAGTGCGCCAATAAAGCGATCCCGACCTTGCAGGATGATATCGCCCGCGGCGACCTGACGGCGTTGTTCCAGTGGTTGCAGCAGAATATCTGGCAGCACGGGAGC
>NZ_JYDE01000057.1 GCF_003263515.1 Rahnella inusitata
ATTCACTATGCCACTACACCTTGACCTGCTTCAAAAAACTAATAAGTGCATCAAACAAGCTATAACAAGTTCTCTCTGAATTGTTACATTAGACTCATTTATATCTTTTCTGCAATACACTCCACAGTTTGTAAACGCACTTCAGTATAAGTAATGCATTCATTTGATTGGATTAATATAGTTGCCATGGCAAAATCGTTGTAACAAAACATTCAAACTTTTCACTAGCAGCGAGTAAAACGTGAACGACAACGCCAAGCTTTATATCAACGCCGCTCAGCAGGAAACTGCTAGCCTGTCTGATCCAAACACCCTGCTAGCTAGGGATGTCTATGACCGCTTATATATGCTCATTAGTGAGGCACAACAAGAAGCAAGCAAGGCACTAAGATGTTCGGATCACGATTTCGACAGTTTGAGAGCTCACAATGCCGTGTTAATTGACGGAGCACGGGGGTCAGGGAAATCAACGGTTCTAGTAAATCTCCCCGCGTATCTCAAGCAAAAAACAAGCACACCTTATTCCCTCTCAAATGAGTCATATGATTCTGCGTGGAATGGAATGAGAGTGAATAAGGATTTACTTGCGCAAGTACATATCCTCAAACCTGTAGACCCAACCCTACTGGAAGAACACGATGATCTGTTCCTTCACGTAATCGTGGCAGCTGTACTTAGCGACAACCTGGTACAACAAGCTAGACATGAAGATCCTAATTACCGCTCAATGCTAAGAGCGCTGGAAGAATTAGCTTTTGGACTAGAAAGTGTGGATGCGCAAAAGGAAGAACGCGGATTAGACAAGCTGCGTAGTTTTATTGGCAATCGACAACTCAATAGTAAAGTACACGCATTCTTCCGAAGTGTGTTAACACTTCTGGGTAAAGATCTATTAGTACTACCGATAGATGATGTCGATACCGCACTTGATCGTGCATACGAGAACCTTGAAATTGTTCGTCGCTACCTGAATACTCCGTTAGTACTGCCTATTATTAGTGGGGATATGGATTTATATTACGAGGTAATATGGCGTGAATTTCATGGAAAAATTGTTAACCCCACCCCCCAATATAAAGAAGATGAAGCAAATCGCTGGGCTATTCAATTAGCAAGTGAATATCAGCGTAAAATTCTCCCCGTACCAAATCGCATGCGCATGCCTGATATTGCCACATACCTGAGCGATTTTCAGATCGAAATACGTAACTTAAGTATCGGGCAATATGAAGGAAGAGTTACTTCTCTGGGAGCCTTCCATGCATGGCTGGAGGGGTTTATTGCCGGCCCAGTCAATGCATTAGAAAATAGTCAATTAGCTCTACCCATTCCTTCTATCCGAGCTCTAACCCAGTTGATTAGACGCTGTGGACAAGACCACTTGCTGGAAAAGCTACCTTTGGAGTTGAGACAAGCCCAAAGTACTCTTGCCGCAAGGCGCGCGGCGCAAATAGCACCAGGAATTCGGAGTGAGATGGTCGACCAATTTAATATCAATTATGCAGAGGCCGAACTGGCAAAGGACCGCGACTTTAGACCAGTATATAAATCATTTTCTGACGTAGTTCGACAGGTAGAAAACACACGGAATGAAAACCCCCAAGGAGAACTACAAGCAAACGATACAGTACAATTGAGTAAACGGTTACGTGAGCAATTTGGTAGTGAGCGTGAGGCCGGTCCGACCTGCTTGGTACTAGAAGCAATGCAGCATTGGTATGGTAATAGCGAGCCAGGTAGTAGTGTTTTCGATACAGCTTTATTTCAGCCATTGAGACATACGGATACATTATATAAAGATTTCCGTAAGCAGGATAATTTGGCCAACTGGGCGAAGATATTGGAAAAACAACTTCCTCGCTATTGGCTTGAAGAAATTGGCAAACGAGAAGTTTTACTGCCCTACCCGTTGCCGGAAACAGGGCGATGGGGACAACTCAGTTGGGATGTAACCCAATCCGCTGAAAGCTCTGAAGGACTACTGTTGTTGCGGCTATTGACCCATCATAACTACTACAGCGAGTCTAGCCGGGGAACTAAACTGAATATTGGTCGACTGTTTGAACTCCTTGTAACTAGCTTAGTTCGCGACGTTTCTGCTTCAGACGTTGTTACCCTCTTGGATCAAGTGCCATTTTACTCCACCAGTATGCTAGCACCAACGAAAACCCAAAGTTTCATATCTAGCGATTTGGAAGATTACGACGATATTTCAGATACTGATTTAGATCCAAAATCAATCGATGCAATCAATACACTGGTTGATGAAATTAGCGCTTGGCGTAATAGCCATCAGTTAAAGCAGGTTCGTTTTTCTCCTTGGCTGATATACAACATGTTCAACAAAGTATTTAACCAAGCTCAGATCTTTAATGGAAATCAGCGCATTGATAAACCAGATAATTACGCAAAAACAGCGTTTGAAACCGGTTTACATGCTTTTTACAGCATCTGGTCAGCAAGTGGCAGCTTCGAAAAAGGGCCACTATTTGGGTTACCTGCAAGAATATCAACGGTAAACCTACGCAAAACAAGTTCCTTTGAAAAAAACTCTCTTTTCAGACAGAATATTTTACCATTTTTCCCTCAAGGCGGAAATATGGATAGCGATGTCACTCGCTTTGGTAAAGCTATGCGCGCAGTGACTTATTACTTAGGAAATCACCCCTTAAGAACGTGGTTAGAGAATTCGGTTAAAACTCTGGAAAATAATGATAGTTTTTTAAGCATGGTAGAAATAAGCAAAGAAAATGAATCACGTACAAATGAACAAGCAAACCGACAATTACGTGAACTGCTTGGCGTTTCTACTCGCAAAGGCAACATATCAAATAACATCTTAGAAAGAGAGCTTCGAAAACTTAGCTTGGAAAAAGCCCAATCAGTTTATAATGAAATGCGCGTTCAATTTCCAGACACCGAATGTTTACTTCGGCTTGAAAAAGCCTATAGAAAAATTTTCAATGAATTATCGAGTGAATCCTGATGCTAGAACGCACCCTTCTAGAATTAGTCGGCGGCCAATGTTTTTCTAGTCCAGGCTTGGCAAAGACTTTGCTGGACTATCTTTGTTGCAACCCTAAAAATAACGGGACAAATAATTCTCTGCATTCATTGTATTTTGATTGTCGTGAAGCACTATTGCAGAGCATGGAAAAAGATTGGCCACGGCAGTTCCGCAGAGATGACATGCGTCGACTTATAGACAATGTTTTCCAAAAGAGTTTATTTGTCAGTGACCAGCTTCCTTTGCTGGATAAACTATCTAAAATTCTGATGGTGAGGAATGGTGATTATTTTCATTATCGTGATACCCAAGTACAGGCCTATGCGCGGCTGGCCGTCGATTTAGATCCGACGCTGTTGGCTGCTTGGCATTTTAGTAGCTGGATAAGTGAATTGCCGGTACCTAATGCTGATACTGTTCGCCGTGTACTCGACCATCAGAAACCGCTATTTGCTCCTCTACCTAATCCAGTACTTCCCTATGCAGAAGGCCATGTCCATTTAGGAGGTGTTAGTGCCGCAGAATTAATTTTGGGTGAGCAACTACTTAGTGGAATTAAATCAACTGAAAAAGACAAAACGATAATACTACGACTACGTCGAATTCTGATCAAACTACTGACGTGGCCTTCTGAACAAAATACAGATAATATTGATTTTAAAGAGAATTTTAGAAAGGCTTGCAGTGACACCCCGGACCTATCAGGTAATAAAAATAGGTTACCGGATTGGGAATTATTGATGAAGCTACATTCCCAAGGAGTCGTTGGTTCGCCAGAATGGTTGCTATCTGAAGTTGCACTGCGTGCAAAGGATATGGGGGGGTTATCTCATTGTTGGTTGTGGCTATTGGTATTTCTGATGCATCTCTATCGTCAGCCCAACACTCCAGTTACACTGCGTATAGCAATTTTGTATTTACTTTCCGAAACCATGCACCTACGTCGCAAATTAATCATGAATGATCTTGGCTTAAGTCGTTTTACTCAAGATTATTATTCTGAAGCGTTACGTAAAAATGCAACAAAGAAATATTTCCTCAATCCAAATATGAATCATTTATTGGCTAGCCCGAATGATCTGCTTGAAGCCAAAGGAGGGCCAAGCCTATTTAAACCCGACAAAATAGCCAAATTAGCAAAAGCACTAGGTGACTCCTTAGGTCAGCCTCTTCCTCAGTCTGTCTCAAATGTGCATACAGGTTTACAAGCCAAGTACCCTAATGCATCAGAACTGGATTATATTCGAGTTCTGGATCAGTGGCACTTTTGTGCCCATTTTCAACGTTCAGCAAAAGACGAAAAAGATGGTCAGAGATCAGCACCAGATGTAGCAAAATTATGGGAGTCTGCGGAAGAATTGCAGACAAGCCTGCAAAGTAATGCTGATTGGAACTTACCTGAGTTTCTAGGTGGGCGAGAGAATCCACATTTCTGCTTTGAGCCAGCACGCTGGCTACGTGGACTAGATGTCGCGGGTAATGAGAATGATTTACGAATTGAGTGGTTTGCTCCTCTCCTTCGCTGGCTACGCTTAGGTTCACATCCAAACCATTCATACGCGCAAGTATCTGGGGGCTTTCACTTAAGCATCCATGCAGGCGAGGATTATGCGCATCCGCTCTCAGGGATGCGTCATGTTGACGAAACAGTTCGATTTTGCGAAATGCGAGATGGCGACCGATTAGGGCATGCATTAGCACTGGGTGTCAAACCTAAGCGTTGGGCAGAACAACATGGTGACATGATTCTACCAGTGGACGAGCATTTAGATAATTTAGTATGGGCATGGCATCACGCTAGTCTACTTAGTACACGTTTACAGCTAGCTGGGCAGGTATTACCATTACTAGAACGCCGTATCCAGAGAATTTATCGTTATGGAGCGTGGTTACACCGCCCCGAGATTAATTCGGGTCTGGGAATCAAGCCCACAGAAACACCTAGCGATAAGAATTCTTACGAGAAATTAAAATGTTTGATAAGCGCAGTAGACGAAGAAATTAATCCTGAGGTATTGTTCCAGGCATGGCTACTCCGTCGTAATTGCTATTATCAATTTAATAGAATCGGTAGTAATCCTAGTTTAAGTGCCAAAGAGCAGTGCTCAGTACCAGATCTTACTCGCCTGCAACAACTTGATATAAATATACACGGAGTAACACCTGAGAGACTTTATCGCCAGCGGCACCAGCAACTAGCTCTAGGAAACGCATCACCAACTATTGTTGTTGTGCGTTTACAGCACAATGATCACTGCCATGCCGAGCTAAATCAAGCAAGGGAAATAATAGATGAAAATATTATTTATGATAGTGATAGCCCTGCAGAGCTAAATTTCATGCATGCATTACAGGATTATTTATTACATGAATATGACCGCAAAGGGTTAATCATTGAAGCGAATCCAACATCAAATGTGTATATTTCAAGAATAGGTAAGTATACAGATCACCCTATTTTTAGATGGAATCCACCTGATGAATCTACCTTATTCTCGGGTAATGAGCATAATCGTTATGGTCTTCGCTGTGGTCCAATCCGTGTTTTGGTGAATACTGACGATCCAGGTATTATGCCGACAACTCTACGCACAGAGTTTGCACTTCTTCGCGAAGCAGCGATCGAGCAAGGTATTTCGCGTACTGTGGCTGAGGATTGGTTGGAACGCCTGCGTAGATATGGTGTTGAGCAATTTCACCGTAATCATCAGCAAGTATTCAAGTTAGAAAGGGGAGATAATTGATTTAAGTAACAACTATGACTATAAAATTGATTAATTGCATTAAAAACAAACTTAAATATTGAGGTACAATTGCCACCACATACTCTATCGAATGAATGTCAATATAAATATACTTTAACGATTAGCAATTATTATTAATGGAGTATCTGTGAAAATAAGATTCCTTTCTGGAAATGAAAACAAACTCAAAGAGGTCTATAACATCCTTGAGCCGATTGGGATCGAGGTTATCTCAGTCAGAGAGAAGATTGAAGAACTTCAAACTCAAGATGTCGATAAACTTGTTCGTGATAAATTATCAAAAGCTTTCTCTATTATTGGAAGGCCACTTTTTGTTGAACACACAGGACTTTATTTAGCGGGGATGAATGGATTCCCTGCGGGTCTTACGCAAATATTCTGGGATCATCTTGAAGCAGATAAGTTTACGAAACTCGTTCATGGAATAGGCGATACATCTGTAGTGGCTAAGACAGTCCTCGGGTACTGTAATGGGCGTAGGATTTATACTTTTTCTGGTGAGATTAAAGGTACTGTTCCTAAAAAACCTGCAGGGTCGCGTGAGTTTCAATGGGATTGTGTCTTTGTACCGGATGGATATAATCAAACATTTGCAGAGATGGGCGAAGGTAAAAATGAAATATCTATGCGACGAAAAGCTCTTGATGCTTTTTCCAACCATCTAAGATCAGAGGCAAACGACAAATGAAAGAAGAATTAATTCAATCATATAGATCAGGTAAACTTATACTTTTTGTCGGGGCTGGTGTATCAGCAAATCTTGGTTTACCTACATGGGATCAACTTATTTCCAAACTTGCAAATGAATTAGAATATGACCCTGAAATATTTGCCACCTACGGTAATCCTCTTTCATTAGCAGAGTTTTATCGTAGAAAAAAAGGAACAATTGGACCACTTAGAAGTTGGATGGATCGTGAGTGGCACAAAGATAGCATCAAAATTACGGATTCAGAAATACACAAAATTATTGCTCAATCATCTTTCTCGAAAATTTACACAACAAACTATGACCGATGGATTGAGATGGCTCATGATCAGTATAATGTCGCTTACACAAAGATTGCAAGTGTATCTGACTTAGTCAAAACACATGAAGAGAAACGGCAAATAATAAAATTTCATGGTGACTTTGATGATGATGCTTCAATTGTTCTTGATGAAACAAGTTATTTTGAGAGACTTGATTTCGAATCACCTCTCGATATAAAGCTTAGAAGTGACGTGCTTGGTAACTCAGTTCTTTTTATTGGTTATAGTATTAATGATATAAATATCCGGTTACTCTTCTATCGTTTAACTAAGATGTGGGGGAAACATACATTAGCCTCTGTGCGGCCAAAATCTTATCTCTTTACCAATCGTCCTAATCCAGTAGCTGAAGAAGTTCTTAAACATTGGGGCATAGAAATGCTAGTTTCAGAGGAAGATAATCGACAACTAGCTTTATCAGAATTTCTTGCACAATTAGTAAAAAATTAAACTATCAATTTAGCTTTAAAAAAGGTAACTATGAGAAATAGAAAAATTCATTTCTCAACATCAGAAAACATTATAAAAAGAGGGAGAATACTCCCTCAAAGAGATAACTATTCATTAAACATATTGTTTAATTTAGATATAGCAAGGCTACAAGGCAAATCATTAATATTGGATTTAAACCTTATATTAGTTATTCGTTCATCATCTGTGTTACTGGGCTTTGGAATATCATCCATTAGATAAAGTCTAATATCCTTCTTTGCAAAATCCACATCAAAATACTTGTCAAGTTTCTCAGAAAAATCCGAACCCAGTGCTTTAATAATATTGCCCCATAGTTTTTTCTTTAATTCTGGACTATCTTTAACCAGTGTCTCTATTTTACTTGCGAGTTCAAAAACGCCACATCCAAAAGACGTCTTTTTTAATAACACTGACGCTATATAACCATTACCATTGACGTGAGGAACTAACTGTTCTAAAGAAAATTCATGGACACGAATATCATAAATTGTAGATTTAACTTCTAATCTCATCCGATTGTTTGAGAAGTCAAATCTATCGTAGGGATCATTATGCCATGAATGCAATGCGTTTTTCGGGTCGCCTGAGATAAATATAATAAAAAGCTCCGACCATAAACCAGATATCTCACGACCTCCCGGAGTATTAAGTGTGCGAAATAACTCACCTAACTCAAGAATAAAAGATTCAAGTTTTTTAGTATTAGTTATTTCTGGTAAGTTTTCTACAGCAGAACAAACACATTTTACAAAAATCTCATACAATTCTGGGAGGTTTTCTGTAAATTGTATAATACAAAAATCTCCTTTTAATTCATTATTACCCGAACACACAGAACACGAAACATTGAACTCAACTGAAATATTTCGGAAATTTATACTTGGATAATAGTTAATTGAATTGGAGTCATTCAATAAAAAAATTGGGGAGCCTCCCGGACCTTTAGCAATGAAATCTCTTCGATGCAAAGAAATAGGTATAGCCCTAAATTCTCCAGGGCTATTTTCAGAAGGTAAAGCAAGAAACTGTGAAAATGAAAAATTCATTTGCTATCTTCTTCTTTCGATATGAATGTTAGCTCTTAACGTTGAAGGAATATTAACAGCAAACCATGTTACATCTAGTATATCTGCTGAAGTTTGTTCGCGGGCAATGGTACCAAGATTGAATCGTCTAAGTTGCAAAGAGATCCTTTCCTCAGACATAAAATCTCTATCATTAAGTGTGTTTTTGCTGTTGCTAAAATATTGATTTAATGGCGCATTTCTATCCGTTTGGCATAAACCACGGCCCGCATTACGTGTACGGTACTGGGATTCTAAATTGTTGATAAAAAATACATCAACAACAAGATTAGGATTTTTAATTAATAACTCAGCCATTGTTATCAACATTGCACTATGATATTCAGCATCAATTGGATCTCTAACTTTAATTTCTAATAAAAATTCATCAAGTATTACTCTCAACGGCAACTCCTTCAACACTCGAGTTGTAGAAGAGTTTTTCTTTCCACTGATTTTTATAACATCGATAGCATCTGCAGTTGGGCCAAATTTGTCTTGCCATTCACGTTGAATTTTTAACAGTAATTTTCTATTTGCATCAACTGAAACATCATCCCTTTGTAACACACTTGGTACAATCCAGCCATCAACAGGAATACGTCGAGTATTAATACCAATAACATTTGCTCTCGTCGGTTTTAGTTTATCACCAAGAACAAAATCTCTTCGCCATTCTCTTAAAGACTTACCTCTGTTACTTAGTAAAATGGATCTGACAAATTCCTCGTGGTCTACATAAGCCGAAAATGCCTCACGTACATCGCTTTGCACGAAAACACGGCATAAACCTAGATACCCTCTCTTATAACCAAAAAAACGAGCTCGCTGCTGAAGAGTATCAGCTGCAGGAGAACTACCAAGAGGTCTAGGCATATAAGTAATAACTAAACCTTCAACAGTATATCCTCTATCTAATTTTGCGCCACCTACTAAAATCCAATAATCAGTAGATCTCCATTTAACTTTTTTTTCAGCATCAGGAGTGCCATTGACTTCAACACAATTTAATTCGCTGAATACATCTTCAATCATTGACTCAATCAATTCAGGTAGTGGTCTTATATCAGGAAAAGTTGATTTTAATGACTCATACTCTTTCCTAAAATAATTTTCTGCGTCATGTGGTTTTTTTTCATTAGTGTCTTCAATATATTTAGTCAAGGTTGTAATGGATTTATCCATCCAATCCTTATATTCTTTATGTGAACTCGTCTGCATCGCAGGGTGTACCATCATCGATCTATTACGATCTTTTCCTTTAACCTTTGTTAATGCATGTTGAGCTGTAGTGGCATAGTGAATTT
>NZ_JYDE01000058.1 GCF_003263515.1 Rahnella inusitata
GTTTCAACTTCGTGATGCACAGGTTGCAGGGTTTGCAGATACGCCCAGATGGCAGCGTTATCATCACGGGTCACTTTGGTGTACGCGGTAAACGGCATCGCGCCGTACAGACGTTTGCCGCCGTGGCCGATGCCTTCAGACATGGCGCGCTGGAAGTCGTCAAAGCTCCATTTACCGATACCGGTTTCCGCATCCGGCGTGATGTTCGCACCCACTAAACGACCAAACGGCGTTTCGATAGGCACGCCACCGGCGAAGGGTTTGGCGTCCGGCGTGGAGGCCGTGTGGCAGGCCGCGCAGTCACCGACGGTTGCCAGATAGCGGCCACGTTCAACCTGATCAAAAGAGCCGTCGCCTGCCGCGTGCGCCAGACCTGACACGCTCAGCGCCAGTAATCCGAGTGAGAATGAGGTTAAGTTTTTCATGCAATCATCTCTCCCGGCTTTTTCAGGTAGTAATTACGGATCGCGTGAGCGGCTTTAAACGCCAGCGCGCCGACGGTGCCGGTCGGGTTGTAACCCGGATTTTGCGGGAAGGCGGAAGCGCCGACCACAAACAGGTTGGGCACGTCCCAGACTTGCAGGTGTTTGTTCACCGAACTGGTGGACGGATCCGCGCCCATCACAAATCCGCCGACCACATGGGAAGACTGATAAGGCGTGCCGTTCCAGTGGCCTTTCATCGGGTTCGCGACCAGTTGACGTGGATTCATCGCTTTGGCGATCTCGGCGACTTTACCGGTGCAATATGCGGCCATTTTCAGGTCGTTCTCAGGGAAATCGAAGGTGACGCGCAACAGCGGGCGGCCAAGACGATCTTTGTAGTTTGGATCGAGTGAAAGATAGTTGGTTTTGGTGGTGTAGCTGCTGGCCTCGCAACCTATCGACATCGAGCTGAGATAGTTGGCGACCGTGGCTTTTTTCCACTCGGATCCCCATTTCGGCGTGCCCGGTGGCACAGGGCGATAGCCGATAGGCGCGCCGCCGATTGGCGTAACGCGGATGCTGCCGCCGCCGAAGAAACCTAAACCGCTGTGATCGAAGTTATCGTTGTTGAAGTCGTCGATGCCCATTCCGACCGCACCTGCGCCGATGAACGGGTTGAAGTTTTTGTCATCGAAGAACAGCTGCACG
>NZ_JYDE01000059.1 GCF_003263515.1 Rahnella inusitata
CGGCGGTAATCAGCAAAAAGCCATTCTTGGCCGCTGGTTGTCGGAAGACATGAAAGTCATTTTGCTCGATGAACCGACGCGCGGGATCGACGTTGGCGCCAAGCATGAAATCTACAACGTGATTTACTCTCTGGCAAAACAAGGCATTGCGGTGCTGTTTGCGTCCAGTGATTTACCGGAAGTGCTGGGTCTGGCGGACCGAATTGTCGTGATGCGCGAAGGCGCTGTCTCCGGCGAACTGTCCCATGATGAAGCCACCGAAGAAAAAGCGCTGGGGCTCGCGATGTTGCGAACTCCGGACCTGACTTCTGCCCCTGACGCTGCCTGACTGAGGAGCACAATATTATGTCCAGTATGACAACCAATTCCGCCAAACCGGATCAACCTTCAGCAGCTTCGCGCGGCGGACAGGGCCTGATGCGTATCTGGGACAGTTACGGCATGTTAGTGGTATTCGCCGTGCTGTTTATTGCCTGCAGTATTTTCGTGCCAAACTTCAGTTCTTTCATCAACATGAAAGGTCTGGGGCTGGCAATTTCAATGTCCGGGATGGTCGCCTGCGGGATGCTTTTCTGTCTGGCATCCGGTGATTTTGACTTGTCCGTCGCCTCAGTCATTGCCTGCGCGGGCGTCACCACGGCGGTGGTCATTAACATGACCGAAAGCCTGTGGATTGGCGTGGGTGCCGGTTTGGTGTTGGGGATGTTGACCGGTTTACTCAACGGTTTCGTGATTGCCCGTCTGAAAATCAATGCGCTCATCACCACCCTGGCCACCATGCAGATTGTGCGCGGTCTGGCGTACATCATTTCCGACGGTAAAGCGGTGGGCATCGAGGACGAGCGTTTCTTCGCCCTCGGCTATGCTAACTGGTTCGGCCTGCCTGCGCCGATCTGGCTGACGGT
>NZ_JYDE01000006.1 GCF_003263515.1 Rahnella inusitata
CCGAAAACCATTGATGCCGGTGCCAGCGGGCAGGCGAGCGTGGTGCTCAACCGCTTTGATCTGGCGATGGTCAAACCCTTCCTGACCGATGATACGCGGCTCAGCGGTGTCTTCAGCGGCAAGGCTGACGTGAGCTGGAAAGCCGACGGCGGATTGCCGCAGGCCAGCGTTTCGCTTGTCGGTAAAGGCGTGAAGGTGCAGCAACTGGTGCAGGGGAGTCCGCTGCCCATTGCATTTGATACGCTGAATTTGAATGCCGGGCTAAACAATGGACGCGCGACGCTCGACTGGCTGATCCGCATCGCCAACAACGGCCAGCTGGATGGCAACATTCAGATTGCCGATCCGCAGGGCAAACGCAATCTCAGCGGTAACGTCAATATCACCCGCATCTCGATGGCGCTGTTGCAACCGGCACTGATGGACGGCGAGAAAGCCTCTGGTATTCTCAACGCCAATCTGCGACTGGGCGGCGACGCGCAGAAGCCGCAGGTCTTCGGCAAGCTGGCGCTGAGCGGAGTCGATTTCGACGGTCAGTTCATGCCGTTCGATATCACCGACGCCAATATCAACATTAATTTCAACGGTATGTCATCGCTGATGGAAGGGGTGATCAAAACCGCGCACGGCCAGCTGGAGCTTAACGGCAACGCTGACTGGAGCGAGCTGAATGCCTGGCGTGCCCGGATCGCGGCGCGCGGCGATCGCGTGCGGGTTTCCGTGCCGCCGATGGTGCGTCTGGACGTCTCACCGGATCTGGTGTTCGACGCCACGCCGCAGCTCTTCTCGCTGAACGGCTCCGTCGATATTCCGTGGGCGCGTATTACGGTGCAGGAGCTGCCGGAAAGCGCGGTCGGCGTATCGTCCGACGAAGTGATGCTCAACGATCAGCGTCAGCCGATCAAACCGGCAACGGCCTCAATCCCGATCAACAGCAATCTGATGGTGAATATTGGCAAGGATGTGCGTCTGGATGCGTTCGGCCTGAAAGCCCGTCTTGAAGGCGCGTTGAAAGTCGCACAGGACAGCCGCGGTCTTGGCCTGAACGGCCAAATCAATATTCCTTCTGGCCGTTTCCACGCGTACGGACAGGATCTGATCGTACGTAAAGGCCAGCTGTTATTCTCCGGCCCGGCGGACCAGCCGCTGCTGAATCTGGAAGCGATCCGTAATCCGGATGCGACCGAAAATGACGTTGTGGCGGGTTTACGGGTCACCGGCGAGGCTGATTCGCCGAAACTTGAAATATTCTCGGATCCGGCGATGTCACAGCAAGAAGCCTTGTCCTACCTGCTTCGCGGGCAGGGATTAGACAATTCTGGCGGCGATAGCGGCGCAATGACCTCAGCACTTATCGGGTTGGGGGTTGCACAAAGTGGTAAACTTGTGGGTAAAATCGGCGAGGCGTTTGGTGTCAGCAATCTGGCACTGGATACTCAGGGCGTGGGAGACAGCTCCCAGGTGGTGGTCAGTGGCTATGTTTTACCGGGTTTACAGGTGAAATATGGCGTCGGGATCTTCGACTCACTGGCAACACTCACTTTACGCTATAGGTTGATGCCGAAGCTTTATCTGCAGGCGGTATCGGGCATCGATCAGGCATTGGATTTACTCTATCAGTTTGAGTTCTAATTCATGTGACTTTTACTATACGAATATAAACATGCGAATAATTGTTTACGGTAGTCTGCGACGCAAGCAAGGCAACAGTCATTGGATGACGAACGCTCAATGGTTGGGTGACCATGAGCTGGAAGGGTATGCGCTTTATAATCTGGGGCACTATCCTGCTGTCATTCCAGGGGAAGGGAAGGTCTATTGCGAAGTGTACCGCATAACCTCGTCTATCTTAGCCGAGCTGGATGAACTGAAAAGTAATACGAAAGATTATCGTCGCGAGCTGATTTCGACGCCGTACGGCAGCGCCTGGATTTACCTCTACATTCGCTCACTGGATGGTGTGCC
Organism: Rahnella inusitata; assembly: GCF_003263515.1. Classification (GTDB taxonomy): domain Bacteria; phylum Pseudomonadota; class Gammaproteobacteria; order Enterobacterales; family Enterobacteriaceae; genus Rahnella; species Rahnella inusitata. The sequence goes on from NZ_JYDE01000006.1 coordinate 1,966, forward strand.
GAGAATAGAAGGTGGTGACTGGGTGAAACGTAACGACGCGGTGTAGTGAGTGATTTGAGCAAGGTCGTCGAAAAATAAACGTTGTGTATCAACGCGTAATACATAAAAAAACACCGCCATCTGGCGGTGTTTTTTTTCGTGCAGAGCAAGCAATGATTTACAGGATCAATTACTTGTTTTTAGCACGTTCGAAAGAAGCCACGATCTCTTCTTTCGCGGCAGCAGCATCAGCCCAGCCGTCAACTTTCACCCATTTCCCTTTTTCCAGCGCTTTGTATTGCTCGAAGAAGTGAGTGATCTGGCCGCGCAGCAGTTCTGGCAGGTCGTTCACATCTTTGATGTGATCGTATTCTTTGCTCAGTTTAGTGTGCGGAACAGCAACCAGTTTCGCATCTTCGCCCGCTTCGTCGGTCATTTTCAACATACCGACCGGACGGCAACGGATCACAGAACCCGGTTGCAGTGGGTATGGCGTTGGCACCAGAACGTCAACCGGGTCGCCATCCAGAGACAGAGTGTGGTTGATGTAACCGTAGTTGCACGGGTAGAACATTGCGGTAGACATGAAACGGTCTACGAACAGTGCGCCGGTGTCTTTATCTACTTCGTATTTGATCGGATCAGCATTTGCCGGGATTTCGATAACGACGTAGATATCTTCTGGCATGTCTTTGCCAGCAGGTACATTCAGTAAGCTCATGGTTGGTTTCCTTCAATTGAACCAGGAATAGAGTGCCGCACATTATAGCCAAGTCTCCCGTGAATTCCCGTCCTTTTCTCCGAATGTCGCTTTCGTATTTTCCGGCACGACCTGCTGTTGCGCAGCCGCAAAAACTGACCTTCTGGCAGTAAAATTCACGCCTGCGCGTTTTCACCGTGTAACTGCCTGTTTTTGCTTTTCTTATCAAGTATTTCAGCCAATTGCCGATAACTCTATTCAAATAAAAGTCAGGCTAAACCTGACCCCTACCACGATATGCATTTCTCCTTTTCACCTGAATCACTGGATAACACCGTATGTTGAATAAGCTGAGCGTAAAGGCCGGTCTGATCGGCCTGTTAGTGTTTATGACCCTGATTTTATTGCTGGTGAGCGTGCTGGGCGCCAATGCCATCAGGCAAAGTGCCACATCACTGCAAGAGATTAATCAGCTTCAGGGCGAGGAATTAGGCTCGCTGGCTGACAGCTACAGTTACTCATTGCGTACCCGCGTCGCCAGCGGAGTCGCCGTTCGTCAGTTGGAAATCGGCATGATGGACGATGCGAAAGCAACGTCCGATCGCATCGCCGGTTACATAAAACAGGCGGATACCGATCTGGCGAAATTCGTCAGCATTGAGGACGAAACCCAGCGCGGCAGAGATTTATCGGCCGCGGTGAAAAAAACCTACGAGGACTACAAAGCCAATGGGCTTATTCCCGTTCTTCAGGCTCTCCAGTCGCAAAGTGCTGACAGCTATTACGATGTGCTTGAAAACAAAATCACGCTGTACAGCAATGCCTACGACAAAGCACTGACCGATTTTCGTGCCTATGCGGTGGATAACACCAATCAACGCATTGAGCAGGCACGTGCGCAGGCACGTATTCAGCTGACCATTATCGCTGTGGCTTTCATCGTCGCACTTACGATTGCGATACTGGCGTGGTTTGCGTTGCAAAAACTGATCATGCATCCGCTGACGTTTTCCATCGCTCAGCTGGAATACATTGCCAAAGGCGATCTGACCCACGACATCGACGATTCTCATAACAATGAGATGGGCCGCCTGCTGAAAGCGATGAAACAAATGCAAGATTCACTGGTGCTGTCGGTGGGTCGTGTCCGCGATGCAGGAAATCAGATTGATGTCGGCTCCCGCGAGCTGGCCGCCGGGAACGTACATCTGGCGCAGCGCACGGAAGAGTCTGCCGCTTCGCTCGAGGAAACGGCAGCGAGTATGGAACAGCTGACTTCAACGGTACGCATGAACGCTGCAAACTCCGAACAGGCCAACCAGCTGGCGCAAAGCGTTTCATCTATCGCCGACAAAGGCAGTCAGGTGGTCAATCAGGTGATGGACAAAATGCAGGGGATTACCGACAGTTCGAAGCGTATCGGCGACATTATTACAGTGATCGACGGCATTGCCTTCCAGACTAATATTCTGGCGCTGAACGCTGCGGTAGAGGCCGCGCGAGCCGGTGAGCAAGGGCGCGGTTTTGCCGTCGTCGCGGGCGAAGTCCGCAATCTGGCGCAGCGCAGCGCGCAATCGGCCAAAGAGATTAAAGAGCTGATTGGGGATTCGGAAAGCCGGGTGTCGGAAGGATCGAACATGGTGAAATCTGCCGCCGCGACGATGCTGGAAATCTCCAGCGAAGTGACGCGCGTGACCAGTCTGATGCGTGAAATCTCCATCGCTACTACCGAGCAAACACACGGCATTGAGCAGGTGAATGTGGCGATCACCCAGATGGATCAGGTCGCACAGCAGAACGCCGCGTTAGTCGAGCAGGCAACGGCGGCAACGCGTTCTCTGGAAGAGCAGGCGCAACTGCTGGCGGAAAGCATGGCGGTATTTAAGCTCAGCCGCACTGAACTGTACTAAACACGAAAGTCTGATTCTGTACGCAATAAAAAAGGTGGCTCAAAAAGCCACCTTTTTACGTTGGGTCAACGCTAAGTTACAGAGGTATCACGTTCATTCAATGATGTTTTTTGTAGGGCAGGGATTATTCATCAGGGAATTGTGCGATAAAGCGTTCTGCATCTTCCACCATTGAGCTGTTACCGACGAAGAACGGCGCGCGTTCATGCAGTTTCTGCGGAATGATATCCAGAATGCGGTTTTTACCGTCGCTGGCTTTGCCACCGGCCTGTTCGGCCAGGAACGCCATCGGATTGCACTCGTACAACAAACGAAGTTTGCCGTTCGGATGGGTTGCCGTGCTCGGATAAATATAAATGCCGCCTTTCAGCAGGTTACGGTGGAAATCTGCGACCAGAGAACCGATGTAACGTGAGGTGTAAGGGCGCAGCGTAGCTTCGTCCTGCTCCTGACAATATTTGATGTATTTTTTTACGCCGAGCGGGAATTTGATGTAGTTGCCTTCATTGATCGAGTACATGCTGCCGGTAGCCGGGTAGCGGACTTTTTCATGGGAGAGGCAGAAGACACCGAGAGAAGGATCATAAGTAAAGGCATGAACGCCAACGCCAGTGGTGTAAACCAGCATGGTGGAAGAGCCGTAAACCACATAGCCGGCGGCGACCTGACGATTGCCCGGTTGCAGGAAATCGGCTTCGGTCACGGACTGGCCGAGAGGTGTGGTACGACGGTAGATGGAGAAGATAGTACCGACGGAGACGTTAACGTCGATATTTGAGGAGCCATCGAGCGGATCCATCAAGATGACGTATTTTGCATTTTCAGCGCGTTCGCCCTCGAAAATGACGATTTCATCTTCTTCTTCAGACGCGATGCCGGCAATTTCGCCGCGCGCTTTCATCGCTGCTTTTAACTTCTCATTCGCATACAGATCAAGTTTCATCTGTACTTCGCCCTGAACATTTTCTGCGCCGCTGGTACCAAGAATATCAACCAGACCCGCTTTGTTGATGTCACGGTGAATGATTTTAGCGCCGAGTTTTATTGCTGAGAGCAAGGCGGTGAGCTCACCGGTTGCATGAGGAAAGTCTTGCTGTTTTTCAACAATAAATTCGCCTAACGTTTTCATAACACGTTCCCTGAATCTAGGATGGATAACGGTTCGTTAATAAAACCTTTACAAGAGCGTGGGCAGTTTAGCCCAAATATATGGATGAATCATAGGCAAATCCATTTCTTCTGGAGGATTCTGAGCGGTAGAATAGCGGCTGACTTAAAGGCATTAATGGAAAATATATGCGCATTCATATTCTTGGGATTTGCGGCACGTTTATGGGCGGGCTGGCGATGCTGGCTCGTGCTCAGGGGCATCAGGTTACTGGTTCGGACGACAACGTTTATCCACCGATGAGTACGCTGCTGGAAAATCAGGGGATTGAGCTGATTAAGGGTTACGATCCCGCACAGTTAGACCCTCAGCCCGATCTGGTGATCATTGGTAACGCGATGACACGCGGTAACCCGTGTGTCGAAGCCGTACTGGAGCAGGGCATCCCTTACGTGTCCGGCCCGCAATGGCTGCACGACCACGTTCTGCCAGAACGCTGGGTGATTGCCGTTGCCGGTACGCATGGCAAAACGACCACCGCCGGAATGGTGACGTGGATCCTCGAAGCCTGTGGCTATGAGCCGGGCTATGTTATCGGTGGTGTACCGGGCAATTTCGAGGTTTCTGCGCGTCTGGGCAACAGTCCGTTTATGGTGATTGAAGCGGATGAGTACGACTGCGCCTTCTTTGATAAGCGCTCTAAATTTGTGCATTACAGCCCGCGTACTCTGGTACTCAACAACCTCGAGTTCGATCACGCCGATATTTTTGACGATCTGAAAGCCATCCAGAAACAGTTCCACCATCTGGTGCGTTTGGTGCCTGGCAAGGGCAAAATCATCCTGCCTGAGCACGATACTCCACTCAAACAGGTGATGGCGATGGGGTGCTGGAGCGAGCAGGAATTTGTCGGCGAAACAGACGCCTGCACATGGGATGCGAAAAAGCTGACGCCAGACGCCAGCTCTTTCAATGTGTACCTGAAAGGCGAAATTGTTGGAGAAGTGAACTGGAATCTGGTCGGTGAACACAACATGCATAACGGGCTGATGGCGATTGCCGCAGCGCGTCATGTTGGTGTGAAGCCGGAAGATGCCTGTAAAGCGCTGGGTGATTTCATCAACGCCCGTCGTCGTCTTGAACTGCGTGGCGTGGAAAACGGTGTCAGCGTGTATGACGATTTCGCCCACCACCCTACTGCGATTCTGGCGACGCTCTCCGCACTGCGCAGCAAAGTGGGCGGAACGGCGCGTATTCTGGCCGTTCTCGAACCGCGCTCGAATACCATGAAAATGGGCATGAGTAAAAATGAACTGGCACCGTCATTGGGACGTGCTGATGAAGTCTTCCTTTTGCAACCGCAGCATATTCCCTGGCAGGTCGCCGAAGTCGCCGAACATTGCATTCAGCCTGCGCACTGGAGTGCCGATGTGGATTCCCTGGTGGATATGGTTATCAAGGCGTCGCTGCCTGGCGATCATATCCTGGTGATGAGCAACGGTGGGTTTGGTGGTATCCATGGAAAACTGCTGGCAGCACTGGCGGCGAAAGCCAGCGCCGCAGCACAGCAATAAGCGTCGATTCATCGAAATCAGAGCACAGCATTGGCTGTGCTTTTTTCTGTCATTTTTCGGGTGAATGGCCGATCAGCAGGCAAAAAAAAGCTCCCAAAATGGTATGGGAGCCAAAGGGTGTCGTCGGACAGGACGACGAGGGTATCGTTAGCAAAAGAGCGCGGCAGTGGCAGTGTCAGCTCTCTTCCAGCCTCAACAGCGTCGTTTAGACGATCTGTGGCTGTTGAACCCGGTACGCTAATTCAAAAAATTCAAACAGTGGCTTTTGTTTCAGGGTAATAATCAGAAATCTTACTGATAGATTTCTGCTGTCGCGTGATAAGCACCTTCGTTATGGGCTTCAATCACACGATAAGATTTTGCGCCTTTAGCATCAGCTTTATCAGACAGCTGCTGGCGGATATCGGTTGGCGCACCGTCTACACCGCTGACGCTTATCACACCCATAGATTGCAGGTTTTCAGCTTGCTGGTTAGTCACCAGTTGTGCGGCGGACGCACCGAAAGAAACAGCGGATAACAGACTAAGCGCGGCGATAGTAGTAATGATTTTCATGATAATTTCCTGATTTTACTGACGTTGATGCAATCTGAGAGAGCAACGTCGGTTCAAATTTAGATTTATCAGGGCTGTTTTACAGGGGTTCGGGGCGCGATGAGCGTTCGGGAACGTAAAGCTGGCAGTGATAAATCCGTCTTATGCACGGGCCTGATTCATTCAGGCCCCTTCGCTGGGTCTACCGGGTGACTTATTGGTAGATTTCTGCGGTTGCGTGATAGTTACCTTCCTGACGCACTTCAATAACGCGGAAAGCTTTAGCGCCTTTTGCATCGGCTTTGTCAGACAGTGCCTGACGGATATCAGAAGGTGCACCGGCTACGCCGCTGACGCTGATCATCCCTTTTGCCTGCAGATTAGCAGCCTGATCCTGAGTAACAGGTTGTGCTGCGAAAGCACCAAATGACAGAGCAGAGAGAATGCTTAATGTTGCGATTGTAGTTTTAACGTTCATGATTTGACCTCGTCGAATTTATTATGTGTTCCAACAACTGGTGTCTCACACCACGGAAATGAGTATACATCTAGTCACTGCTAATATTAATAGTTTGCTAATAGTTATTTGAGTGGTTATGTGTGGCCTATTGGTGTTTTTAATAACAGAAAGTAATAAAAAACGTCTATAAAACGTTCTTTTAGTGATAATTTTTTGTAAAATCAATAAATTGAGTGAATTTGACTATCTGTGCTTATTTTTGTAGTCAATCACATCATTGAAATATTTATGTGACGGAAATGGGCGTGTTGTGACGGGAGTTAACAGAATCAGGTTGATGAGGGATGCCGTGATTTCTCAGGAAAGGGAGGTTTCTGCGGAGCAGGTGAGAGTTAATCAATATAAAAGATGGGTAAAGCGACTGGCCTGAGGTCAGAAATTCTGTTCTTCTGACCCCCTGCACAGAATGGGAGCGCGCGGCCATGTACGATAACAGCGACTTATAGCTCCTGTTCGAACAAACTCAAAATGGCGTCGTGCAGCTGCTTCACGCTAAAACCACGCGCCGGAGTGGTGAAAATCGTGTCATCACCCGCGATAGTACCGAGGATGCCTTCAGATTTACCCAGTGAATCAAGCAAACGCGCGATCAGCTGTGCAGCACCGGGACTGGTGCGGATAACCACGACGGCTTCATTGTAGTCGATATCCAGCACCAGATTCTTCAGCGGGCTGGTGGTGGTGGGCACACCTATCTCTGCTGGCAGGCAGTACACCATTTCCATTTTTGCGTTACGTGTACGTACCGCACCGAATTTGGTCAGCATCCGTGAGACTTTGGACTGATTGATGTTTTCGAACCCCTCTTCCTGGAGTGCGACGACAATTTCGCCCTGAGAGCTGAATTTCTCTTCCTTCAGCAGTGCTTTGAAGGCTTTGATTAAATCTTCCTGTTTGGCAGGATTACGCATTTTGCACCCTGGTCTCTTGAACATCGTGAAGTTGATTATGCAGATAATTGCATTTTTATGCAACAGACCTTCCGGAGGTAAATCGCTGATTCACCACTGCGCAAGGAATGTGACGGATGTCGCATCAGAGGTTTTTTCATGAATATGCCAAAATTTTGCATTGCAGGTGGATTTTACGACCCGATGAGTGGAAGTGATGACTTCGATTCAGCTCACACAATGAACCAAATTTAACCATTTATTAACCTGACAGGTTTTGGGGTGCTACTTTTAAGGGAAGCTTTCCGATAAAAAGTCATAAAAGACCGGATAATGGCCGTTTAAAAGTATTTTTTTACTTTCTAAACGACCCATCTCAGATTCTCTGCAGGTGAGCGATTGTTTTTAACAGCGTAAGTGATTAAGGTCACAACCAAAATAATTCCACGACACTTATAAGTTAATGATAAAAAAGGAGTATAGGATGAAAGTTGCAGTTCTCGGTGCTGCGGGTGGTATCGGTCAGGCCCTCGCACTTCTGCTTAAGACCCAGCTACCTTCCGGTTCCGAACTCTCATTATATGATATCGCACCGGTGACGCCGGGCGTTGCTGTCGATCTCAGTCACATCCCAACCGCGGTTAAAATCAAAGGCTTCTGTGGCGAAGATGCCACGCCAGCGCTGGAAGGTGCGGATATTGTCCTGATTTCAGCAGGTGTGGCGCGAAAACCAGGTATGGATCGTTCCGATCTGTTCAATGTTAATGCCGGTATCGTTCGTAATCTTATCCAACAGGTCGCGAAAACCTGCCCGAAAGCCTGTATCGGGATTATTACTAATCCGGTTAACACCACAGTCGCCATTGCGGCAGAAGTGCTGAAAAATGCCGGTGTGTACGATAAAAACAAACTCTTTGGAATTACGACACTCGATGCTATCCGTTCCAACACTTTCGTTGCGGAACTGAAAGGCAAGCAGCCAGATGTGATTGAAGTACCGGTGATCGGTGGACACTCCGGTGTGACCATCCTCCCACTGCTTTCTCAGGTTCCTGGTGTGACGTTCAGCGACGAAGAAATCACCTCTCTCACTAAGCGTATTCAGAATGCAGGCACCGAAGTTGTCGAGGCAAAAGCCGGTGGCGGGTCTGCAACGCTGTCGATGGGGCAGGCAGCTGCACGCTTCGGCCTTTCATTACTGCGCGCTATGCAGGGCGAAAGTAACGTAGTGGAATGTGCGTATGTGGAAGGGAAGGGCGAGCATACACGTTTCTTCGCGCAGCCTGTTTTGCTGGGCAAGAATGGGATTGCTGAACTGCTGGATGTCGGCAAACTAAGCGCGTTTGAGCAGCAATCGCTTGAATCCATGCTGGATATCCTGCGAAAAGACATTGAGCTCGGTGAACAGTTTATTAATAACTGATGCTGCACCTTTATCACCGCCGGTGTAACCCGGCGGTGATAAATTATACCCGCCGTGATTTATTCACGAGAAGCATTAGGTGTACGGCAACGACGTTCGATGATCTTAAAGGTCTTCGCGTCAAAATAGCGGCTTGGCCAGATAATTGAAGGATGAAGCCCAAGCGCGCTTGCAATGAGGAGTTCCCCTTTTGGCCACGGCCGTGATAACGCGTTTGATAAGGTTGAAGAACTTAAGCCTGCCGAGCGTGATACCGCCGCCAGCGTGGTTCCTTTCTTTCTTAGCGCAGCAATGATATCAGCCTGATGCCAGTCTTCGTTCCTTGTGTTCATGATGGCTTCCTTATTTGTTCAAATATAGTTTTTGAATGTATTTTATTTAAATATATATTCTGCGGTTGTTTTTTTCAGATGTACTCATTCAAATCAATGTTTCCGAAAAACCCGCATCGCTTTCATTGAGAAAATACCTTCTTATTCTGATTAAAACAAACAAGTAAATTCGTGTTGCTTTTTGTGATTAGCGTCAGTTTTTCTAATGTATTACGTGCAAGTTTGAAATCACGTAAAATGGATAAGTTATTCTATTGTGCGTTTTTTGATCTTTATCATCCATTGCCATAATGGATGAGGTTTATTAATAAATAATTCGCTATGTTTTGATAAATAAAATCTGTTTTATTTTAAGTGTTTATATTTTTACTTGTTGTTTTTTAAGGTTTTATTTTGTTTTTATCTTTTTTGCTTTCGACTTGAGTCCGTTTGTTTCTAAAAAGTGGGTATTACGCCATTCATTCAGTTGTTGATAAAGAAAATTCATGGAAACTTTGTGAGTCATCAGTAGACTCATTTCGAAAAATTGAATATCTTCTTTCCGTTAAATAGACGTTTTCCTTAATGGCCGGCGTTAAAGTCATCTCTAAAATAAACACCGGAGGTTTCAGGAAAGTATCGGCATTATTCTCATGGATTTATAACAGAAACTTTCTTAGTGGTTTATGTAAGAAAGAAAAGGATCGTTATGAAAAAAGAGTGGTTCGCAGCAAAGGAATTAACCGGTAAAGAAGGGCTCCCAACTTCAACACAAGGCGTGCATGGAATGGCGCGCAGGTTATGCTGGATTAAAAGGAGAAGACGCGGTGTACAAGGGCGTGCGGTGGAATATCACATCGACAGCCTGCCCGTTAATACGATCGCCAGTCTGGCGATGAACGAGCATTCTGCGGAGTATGTCTATACCTCGCATCAGGACCCTCTGGCAATCTGGATTGAAAGCTATAAGCAATTGAGAGAACCAGAACGTGAAACGATGATCGCGTTTATTGTGAGAGAAGGCGTTTCGGAAGTGTTAAACAGGTTGCGCAAGCCTGACGAAAACTAGCGTTGAAAACTGTCGTACCTGCCTGATAAGTGCCAGGTACGACAGATAAACATCAGAAGTCGCGTTTGACTGAAAGATGCGCCAGGCCTTCAAGTGCCGAGCGATAGACAGAGTCTGGCAACACCTGAAGTGCCTTAATGGCCTTGTCAGCTTCTTCTTCGGCCCGCTGACGGGTGTATTCCAGGGAGCCCCATTGGTGCATGGCTGCCAATACTGGTTCCAGTAAATGGCGCCCATTACCTTCTTCGATAGCATTACGGATCATGGCCGACTGTTCTTTATCGCCATGCTGCATCGCATGCAAAAGCGGCAATGTCGGTTTACCTTCATCAAGGTCATCGCCGGTATTTTTGCCCAACGTTTCGCCGTCAGCATCATAATCAAGCAAATCGTCAATCAGCTGGAATGCAGTGCCCAGGTAACGGCCGTAATCTTGCAAAGCAAGGATCTGTTCCTGAGTTCCGCCAGCCAGCATGGCAGAAGACTGAGAGGCAGCTTCGAACAGACGCGCTGTTTTGCTGTAGATAACCTGCATGTAGCTGTCTTCAGTGATGTCAGGGTCGTTACAGTTAATCAGCTGCTGTACTTCGCCCTCTGCAATCACATTGACCGCTTTAGCCATCAGGGCCAGAACCGGCAGCGACTCCAGATCGGTCATCATCTGGAATGCACGGGTATAGATGAAATCCCCGACCAGGACGCTTGCGGCATTACCAAAAGCGGCGTTGGCAGTGGCTTTACCCCGGCGCATATCCGATTCATCGACAACGTCATCGTGCAATAACGTGGCGGTATGGATAAACTCAATCAGTGCAGCGACTTTGATGTGCTTGTCGCCTTCATAAGAGAGCGCTCTGGCCGCCAGCACTGCAATCATTGGACGGATGCGTTTACCGCCACCGCTGATGATGTAATATCCCAGTTGATTGATGAGTGAAACTTCGGAGTTCAACTGTTCAAGGATGGATGCGTTGACCGCAGCCATGTCGTCCTGAGTAAGATCGATAATCTGTTCTAGGTTCATTGTGTTTTTTCGGCTGTTGTTCTCTTCACCGCAATGAGATCTGGCTCACATTGGCACATGGCGCTAACTGTAAAGGGGATTGTACTTGAAAAACAGTGTAGATAAATGATAACGAAAGAACTGCGCTTTTTTTCTTCTTTTGTGGTCATTGTGCTCTTGTCTTACTCTGATTTTTTGCGTAGAATTCGCGCCCTATTGTGAATATTTATAGCGCCCTCTGAACTATACAAAGTTGAGTGCGCGGAAAGCGGAGTTTTATATGTACGCGGTTTTCCAAAGTGGTGGTAAACAACACCGTGTCAGCGAAGGGCAGACTATCCGCCTTGAGAAGCTTGACATTGCAACTGGCGAAACGATCGAGTTTGATCAGGTTCTGATGATTGCAAACGGTGAAGAAATCAATATCGGCCTGCCATTAGTTGCTGGCGGTATCGTTAAAGCTGAAATCGTTGCTCACGGTCGTGGCGTTAAAGTCAAAATCGTTAAGTTTCGTCGTCGTAAGCACTATCGTAAGCAGCAGGGCCACCGTCAGTGGTTCACTGACGTTAAAATCACCGGCATCAGCGCTTAAGACTAGGAGAGCGGAACAATGGCACACAAAAAGGCTGGCGGCTCCACACGCAACGGTCGCGATTCAGAAGCTAAACGTCTGGGCGTAAAACGCTTTGGCGGCGAAGCAGTACTGGCAGGCAGCATCATCGTTCGTCAGCGCGGCACCAAATTCCACGCTGGTATCAACGTGGGTTGCGGCAAGGACCATACTCTGTTTGCTTTGGCTGACGGTAAAGTCAAGTTCGAAGTTAAAGGCCCGAAAAACCGTAAGTACATCAGCATCGACGCTGAATAAGTTTTTCTCGTCTTAGTAAATAGATGTAAGCCCCGCAACTCGTTGCGGGGCTTTTTACATTCTGGTTAGCCCATTCTGGCGGAATATGGACAGTAAATCGCAGGCACCTGTTGGGATTATGTTAGCGCTGATCACTGCCATGAGTTGGGGCTCTTTGCCTATCGCCATGAAGCAGGTATTGGTGATAATGGATCCCTTTACAGTGGTCTGGTACCGGTTTTCAATGGCTGCAATTGTGCTGGGCTGCATTCTTGCTGCAAAGCGCCGTTTGCCACCCAGAGTGATTTTCAGTCGGCCACGCTGGCTGATTTTAGTATTGATAGCCACCTGCGGATTGATGGGGAACTTCGTTCTTTTTAGTTCTTCACTGCAATTTTTAAGTCCAACGGCTTCTCAGGTTATCGGTCAGCTTTCCCCAGTCGGCATGATGCTGGCCAGTGTGATTATCCTGAAAGAGAGGATGCGGATCACGCAGGTCATTGGGGCCACTATGTTGATTTTCGGATTGATATTGTTTTTCAATACCAGTCTGATTGAGATATTTACCCGTCTGACCGATTACACACTCGGTGTGTTATTTGGCGTCGGGGCAGCAACGGTTTGGGTTATTTACGGTGTGGCGCAAAAGGTTCTCTTACGCCAACTCGCCTCGCCTCAAATCCTGTTTTTGCTGTACACTTTATGTTCTATCGCATTGCTCCCGCTGGCCAGTCCGGCGATGCTTTCACAGCTCAGCGGCTGGCAGTTTGCCTGTTTGTTGTTTTGCGGCGCGAATACCTTAGTAGGATATGGCGCCTTAGCGGAAGCGATGGCGAGATGGCAGGCATCGCAGGTTAGCGCATTAGTGACGCTGACCCCATTGTTTACCCTGCTATTTTCAGATCTGTTAGCACTTGCCTGGCCAGGCTATTTTGCCGCACCAGTGCTCAATTTTGTAGGTTATCTTGGGGCATTTGTGGTGGTGGCGGGTGCAATGTTTTCCGCAGCGGGCCATCGTTGGTGGCCTCGTCGGACAGAGCAAAACCTGGTAGCTAAACTCTAGCTGCCCGGCGAATGATTTACGGAGACGGTACAAATGAAGTTTGTTGATGAAGCCACAATTTTAGTCGTGGCAGGTGACGGTGGTAACGGTTGTGTAAGCTTCCGCCGTGAGAAATACATTCCACGTGGCGGCCCTGATGGCGGCGACGGTGGTGACGGTGGTGACGTTTTCCTGCTGGCTGATGAAAACCTGAATACCCTGATCGATTTCCGCTTTGTGAAATCATACCGTGCTGAGCGCGGTACTAACGGTCAAAGCAGCGACTGTACGGGTAAACGCGGTAAAGATATCACCATAAAAGTGCCAGTCGGTACCCGTGTCCTGGATCAGGCTACCGGCGAAGTTCTGGCTGATATGACCAAACATGGCCAGATCAATATGGTCGCCAAAGGCGGGTTCCACGGTCTGGGCAACACCCGTTTTAAATCTTCGGTTAACCGTTCCCCACGCCAGAAAACCATGGGTACCAAAGGTGAAGAGCGTGATATCGCCCTTGAGCTGATGCTGCTGGCCGACGTGGGTATGCTGGGTCTGCCAAATGCGGGTAAATCTACTTTCATCCGTGCAGTTTCCGCCGCGAAACCAAAAGTCGCTGACTATCCGTTTACGACCCTGGTGCCAAGCCTCGGCGTTGTGCGCATGGACAGCGAGCAGAGCTTCGTCATCGCCGATATTCCTGGTCTGATTGAAGGCGCTTCCGAAGGGGCTGGTTTAGGGATTCGTTTCCTGAAACACCTTGAACGTTGCCGCGTATTGTTGCATCTGATCGATATTGCGCCGATCGATGAATCTGATCCGATCGAAAATGCCAAAGTCATCATCAACGAGTTGCAGCAATACAACGCCAAACTGGCTGAAAAGCCTCGCTGGCTGGTATTCAACAAAGTTGATTTGATCGAAAAAGAAGAAGCTGAAACGCGTGCGAAAGCCATCGCTGAGGCGCTGGGTTGGGAAGGTAATTACTACCTGATTTCCGCAGCAAACCGCGAAGGCGTGAATGCTTTGTGCTGGGATGTGATGAAGTTCATCAACGAAAATCCTAAACACATGGCAATCGAAGAAGCTGCGCCAGAAAAAGTTGAATTCATGTGGGATGATTATCACCGTGAACAACTGGCTGAAGTGGAAGCTGAAGCTGACGACGATTGGGATGATGACTGGGATGAAGACGACGACGAAGGCGTTGAAATCATCTACGAACGTTAATCCGGCGTGAGTATGAGTTGATATAATCTGAAAGGCTGCCAGTGGCAGCCTTTTTTAATACATGTTTTTCGTGGTGCTGGCAGAAAGCGACAGCGCATTTTCCAGAATCACATCAGGCAGCCAGCATTGTGCACTTAACCCGTTGCCGGAAGAACGGTTACGCAGCGTCAGAGTTCCGCAGTGCAGCTGAGCAATGCGAATGACAATGTTTAAACCCAGCCCGCTGCCGCCATAACGCTGATCCATGCGTTTAAATGCCTGCGTCAGTTCACAGGCCTTCGTCTCATCAATTCCCGGGCCTTCATCGTCTATTTGTATCAGGAGGCCGTTATTCTGCGGCTGCACCGTAAGGGTGATTTCACTGTCCGGCGGGCCGTAGCGATAAGCGTTTTCCACTAAGTTTCTGACCATTAAGCGGAGCAACACAGCGTCGCCCTGCAGCGTGGCGCGTTCCGGAAGCCTTAAAACCAGCGTCTGCTGGCGCTCTTCCAGCATTTCGCAAAATTCTTCCCGCAAAGGCTCGATGACGTTCGAAACCAGGTCCACTTGCTGATATTCACCTTTGGCAAAGTTTTGCCCGGCGCGCGACAGCATCAGCAGTTGCACAATGGTATGCATCAGCTGATCGATGCGCCCAATCAGCGTATCACTGCCAGACACCCCGTTTTTGTGCATGATCTCAAGATGCAGACGCACCCCCGCAAGCGGTGTACGCAGTTCATGCGCAGCGTCGGCGGTGAATAATCGCTCCTGGTGAATCGTATTAGACAGGCGTGAAAACAGTTGATTGAGCGCGTTGGTCACCGCCACCACTTCGCGAATTTCGCTGTTCAGCGGTAAAGGGGAAAGGTTATCTGCCGAGCGCGTTTCAAGACGTTTTTGCAACTGGTTGAGCGGACGGATAATCCAGCTGATCGCCCAGAAGGACAGTGCCAATGTAATGGCCATCATCAGTAAAGAAGGGGCAATCAGCGAGGCGATCGCTTCGGCAATTTCTTTCTCAACGTGCGCATTACGCACCTTGGCCGAAAGCGTGTCATTCACCAGTAAATTAATTTGTTCCTGACTTTCGTGCCAAAGCCAGAAAACGCTGGTGAGCTGGGTGACGAAAAGGATCAAAGCCAGCATAACCAACAGACGGCGGCGCATACTGGTCACGGCATCATCTCCAGCCGGTAACCAATGCCACGAACCGTACGAATCAACTCTTTACCCAGCTTGCGACGCAAATTATGGACGTGAACTTCCAGCGTATTGGATCCCAAATCATCCTGCCATGTGTAGAGATCTTGCTGAAGTAATTCGCGGTTAACCGTTTGTCCGGCGCGCATCATCAGACGGGTTAAAATCGCGAACTCTTTCGGTGTGACCTCCACCTGCGCGTCACCCAGATAGGTTTGCTGTGAAGAGAGATTGATTCGCAGATTTCCGACAGAAATTTCATTATCACTTTGCCCCTGATACCGGCGGATGAGCGCGCGGACGCGGGCTTGTAACTCGGCTAAGGCGAAAGGTTTAATCAGGTAATCATCAGCGCCGGCATCAAGACCGTCCACACGATCTTCAAGTGCATCGCGGGCGGTAAGGATCAGGACCGGAAGGGAGATCCTCTGGCGTCGCCATTGGCGCAGAAGCGTCGCGCCATCTTTGTCTGGTAATCCCAAATCGAGGATGACCAGACTGTACTGGCTGGTTTGAATGAGGCTTTGCGCTTGAGCAGCGGTAGATGCGCAGTCGCAAACGTAATTATCACTGGTTAAGGCCAGCGATAATCCCTGCCGTATAAGTTCATCATCTTCAACTATCAGCAGCTTCATCGTCTGGCACTTCTCCGTGGTTAATTATTTTGGTAGATGTCCTTGTAAAGCCGGCTTTCAAAACGCACAAGCGGTGCGCGGCGTGTCCGCTGGTCTTCAGGCGGTACTGCATAACCTGAGAGGAACTGGACAAATGCCATGCGTTGCCCGCTGGCCGTCGTAATAAAGCCTGCCAGATTATAGACGCCAGACAATGAACCGGTTTTCGCTGACACTTTGCCATCGACACCTGCTTCATGCAGTCCACCGCGGTATTGTAACGTGCCGTCATGGCCTGCCAGAGGCAGCATTGAGATGAAATCTAAGTCTTTATCGTTCTGCGCGATATATTGCAGCACCTGCATCATCGTTGCTGGTGACAGCAAATCGTGGCGCGACAAACCTGATCCATCCACCTGAATTGAGTTACCTAAATCGAGACCCGCCTTCTGACGCAGAATCTGACGCACAGCATCAGAACCTGCACGCCATGTTCCCGGTACACCGAAACGCTGATGGCCGATGGTACGGAAAACGGTGTCGGCTATCATGTTGTCGGATTTCTTCAGCATGATCCGCAGCAAATCGTGCAACGGCGCTGACTGCGTTTGTGCCAGAACGGTTCCTGCAGGAGTCTGCTGAGTCTGACGTTTCAACGTGCCATCAATCTGAATATCGGCCTGCAAAAGCTCATCTTTCAGAATCGCACCGGCATAGCTGGCTCCGTCCTGAACGGCAAAGGCCAGTGGCAGAGGTTCGCTGCGTTGGGTCAGGCAGCCAGTCAATGTATAACGATTGAATTCCCCCGGTACGACATCCAGTTCGCAATATTGCGCATCAGGAGAGCCTTTCGCCAGCGTACGCACTTCACTGAACATATGAACCGGATAATAGGAGGCCACGCGGATAAAGGCGTTCTCATCGGGTTTAGGGGCACTGTAAAGGGAAACAGAGAAACAGTTACGATCGACAATGGCAGCGGCCGGAGGAGCACTGAAGCATTGAGTGATATCATTCCATGGCCAGCCGGGGGCTTTGTCATGGCTGGCGAACACGGATGTATTCACCACCACGTTGCCGCTGATCTCTTTGATGCCCTGTTTTTTCAATACCGCGACCATATTGCGAATATTCTGACGTTTTAACGTCGGATCGCCGGAAAAACGAGCAACCAGATCACCTTTAAGGACGCCATCCGAAACAGAGCCCTGGGTTTCCAGCGTAGTGGTGAATCTGAAATCGGGGCCGAGTTGAAGTAAAGCCGCCAGCGCGGTCAGAATCTTCATGGTACTGGCTGGCAGCGCCATCTGAGAACCGTGATAGTCGATGGCGGGCGCAGGCGCGCCAATTTTCTGTACCAGCACAGCCAGATTCGTGCCGTCCGGCAGATATTCTGTGTAATTCTCGATCTGGGCCGCATTTGTATTGAGAACAAACGCGCATGCTAATCCACTGACAATTCGTATAAAACGCATTATTTTGAGTAAGGCTCTGGGTAACAACAGGATAATGTGGTGCCATACTACGATGCTACGAACCAAGGCGCAACGTGGCTGAAAGTAAACGATGATCCTCAGTGAACTCTACGTTAAAATACGAATCATAATGCAAAATGAATCCTGGCCTGGTGGCGACTCCGGGTGAGGTTTTTTTTGTTTTTCGCCAGAGCGAGTGGGTCAAAAGAGCTGGCTTAATTTCTTACCTGATTCAATCAGGACGGTGTTTACCGAAAGGACCAAGTTAGAGGTAATGAATATATGAAACCGATTCCGATGACGTTGCGTGGCGCAGAAAGATTACGTGAAGAGCTGGATCATCTGAAGGGCGTGCGTCGTCCCAAAATTATTGCCGATATTGCGACTGCGCGTGAGCACGGCGATTTGAAAGAGAATGCTGAATACCACGCAGCCCGCGAGCAGCAGGGTTTTTGCGAAGGACGTATTCAGGAGATCGAAGCCAAGCTTTCTAATGCCCAGGTGATCGACGTGACAAAAATGCCGGCCACGGGCCGTGTCATTTTTGGCGCCACTGTCAAACTGATGAATCTGGATACTGAAGAAGAGCAGACGTACCGCATCGTTGGTGACGACGAAGCTGATTTTAAGCAAAATCTGATTTCTGTAAACTCACCGATTGCACGTGGATTGATCGGCAAAGAGCAGGATGATGTGGTGGTGATCAACACACCTGGCGGCGATGTTGAGTTTGAAGTGCTGAAGGTCGAGTACCTCTAAAAATCCGCATTAAAAAGGGCGAAACGTGACGTTTCGCCCTATAAATCACCCATTCATGAAGTGAATAGCTTCACATTAAATTGAAAACTAACGTAAAAAGGCCAGTTATAGCCTTTTCCTGAACGTGATTTCGTGGCACCGTTCCGAAAATCTAAAGCGTTTTTCGTTAAACTCTGACGAATTAACGCGGTAAGATAATTTTGCGGTCTTCGGTAGAAGGGCGATAAAGTACCAGCATATTGCCGATAACTTGCACATTACTCGCCTTGGTTTCACGCACGATAGCGTCTACGATCAAAGCCTTCGTTTCGCGTTCTTCTGCCGCGACCTTAATCTTGATCAGTTCGTGATGCGCCAGCGCCTGTT
Source organism: Rahnella inusitata (assembly GCF_003263515.1). Taxonomy (GTDB): domain Bacteria; phylum Pseudomonadota; class Gammaproteobacteria; order Enterobacterales; family Enterobacteriaceae; genus Rahnella; species Rahnella inusitata. The sequence continues at coordinate 20,499 of NZ_JYDE01000006.1, forward strand.
CGATTTCGGCGAGCACGCCCTCTGTCAGACCGTTGTTACCCAGCATGACAACCGGTTTCAGTGGATGTGCCAGGCCTTTCAGGTACTGTTTTTGTTTATTGTTAAGATTCATCGTCTTTTTTGCTTAAGTTGGGATTGAAAACGGGTCATTCTACCGCCATCTCATGTATATCACCAACCCGGACTGCTTCGGGCGGTGATTTATACTGACTTAGCCATAGACGTCATGACGCTAACAGCTTGTTCCAAAAGCTCTAACACAGGGTAGTTGGAAAACTATATGGTTACTAAATAATGTCTATTAAAAAGCGTTCTGCAAGTTCCACTCGCTGGTTGCAGGAACACTTTAGCGATAAATATGTCATTCAGGCACAGAAAAAAGGGCTGCGTTCTCGCGCCTGGTTTAAGCTTGATGAAATACAGCAAGGCGATAAACTGTTCAAACCCGGGATGACCGTGGTGGATTTAGGTGCAGCGCCCGGCGGATGGTCGCAGTTTGCCGCAACGCAGATTGGTAGCAAAGGGCGCATCATTGCGCTTGACCTTTTGCCTATGGATCCTATTGTTGGAGTCGACTTCCTTCAGGGGGATTTTCGTGATGAATTAGTTCTCAAAGCGCTGCTTGATCGCGTGGGAGAAAACAAGGTTCAGGTGGTCATGTCCGATATGGCCCCGAATATGAGCGGTACACCTGCAGTCGATATTCCAAAATCGATGTATTTAGTTGAGTTAGCACTGGATATGTGTCGGGATGTATTAGCACCAGGCGGAAGTTTCCTGGTGAAGGTGTTCCAGGGAGATGGCTTTGATGAATACCTGCGGGAAATTCGCTCCCTGTTTACGAAGGTGAAGATTCGTAAGCCAGACGCTTCCCGAGCACGTTCGCGAGAAGTGTACATCGTAGCGACAGGGCGGAAAGTGTAGTTCCCTAACGCTGTTTGTTAACACAGTTGTAATATGAGGTTGATCCCTTGAGTGACATGGCGAAGAACCTGATTCTCTGGTTAGTCATCGCAGTAGTATTGATGTCTGTATTTCAGAGCTTTGGGCCCAGCGAGTCTAATGGCCGTAGGGTAGATTATTCTACCTTCATGTCCGAATTGACCCAAGACCAGATTCGCGAAGCGCGTATCAATGGACGTGAGATTAACGTTGTTAAAAAAGACAGCAACAAGTACACGACCTACATTCCAGTTGAAGACCCTAAGTTGCTGGATACGCTGCTGAGCAAAAACGTAACCGTAGTGGGTGAGCCACCAGAGCAACCAAGCTTACTGGCCTCTATCTTTATTTCCTGGTTCCCAATGTTGCTGTTGATTGGGGTCTGGATCTTCTTTATGCGACAAATGCAGGGCGGCGGCGGCAAAGGGGCGATGTCCTTTGGCAAGAGCAAAGCGCGCATGTTGACGGAAGATCAAATTAAAACAACGTTTGCGGACGTTGCAGGTTGTGATGAAGCGAAGGAAGAGGTGAGCGAGCTGGTTGATTACCTGCGCGAACCGAGCCGTTTCCAGAAACTGGGCGGTAAAATTCCTAAAGGCGTACTGATGGTCGGTCCTCCGGGTACCGGTAAAACCTTGCTGGCGAAAGCCATCGCAGGGGAAGCCAAGGTGCCGTTCTTTACTATTTCCGGTTCTGACTTCGTAGAAATGTTCGTCGGTGTGGGTGCATCCCGCGTGCGCGACATGTTTGAACAAGCGAAGAAAGCCGCGCCATGTATCATCTTCATAGATGAAATTGACGCCGTAGGCCGTCAGCGTGGCGCTGGTTTAGGTGGTGGTCACGACGAACGTGAGCAAACACTGAACCAGATGCTGGTAGAGATGGATGGCTTTGAAGGTAACGAAGGTATCATCGTTATTGCTGCGACCAACCGTCCAGACGTACTTGACCCGGCCCTGCTGCGTCCGGGCCGTTTCGACCGTCAGGTTGTTGTCGGCTTGCCAGATGTACGCGGCCGTGAGCAGATCCTTAAGGTTCATATGCGTCGTGTTCCTCTGGCAACAGATGTTGATGCATCTGTCATTGCACGTGGTACACCGGGCTTCTCAGGTGCTGATCTGGCAAACCTGGTCAACGAAGCCGCTCTGTTCTCTGCACGTGGCAACAAACGTGTGGTGTCGATGGTTGAGTTCGAAAAAGCCAAAGATAAAATCATGATGGGTGCAGAACGTCGCTCCATGGTGATGACAGAAGCGCAGAAAGAGTCCACTGCCTATCACGAAGCGGGCCATGCCATCATCGGCCGTCTGGTTCCTGAACACGATCCAGTGCATAAGGTAACGATTATTCCTCGTGGCCGTGCATTAGGTGTGACGTTCTTCCTGCCAGTCGGCGATGCAATCAGTGCCAGCCGTCAGAAACTCGAAAGTCAGATTTCCACGCTTTACGGTGGCCGTCTTGCTGAAGAGATCATTTACGGCGTAGAGAAAGTGTCTACCGGCGCATCAAACGATATCAAAGTGGCGACATCCATTGCCCGTAACATGGTTACGCAGTGGGGCTTCTCAGACAAATTAGGTCCGTTATTGTATGCGGAGGAAGAAGGTGAAGTCTTCCTGGGTCGCTCAGTAGCAAAAGCTAAACATATGTCTGATGAAACCGCGCGAATCATCGATCAGGAAGTGAAGTCTCTGGTAGAGCGCAACTATGCACGTGCACGCACGTTGCTGATGGAAAATATGGATATCCTTCATTCAATGAAAGATGCCCTGATGAAATATGAAACCATCGATGCGCCACAAATTGACGATCTGATGAACCGTACCGAAGTTCGCCCGCCAGCAGGCTGGGATGACGTCGGCGGTAAAAATGGTAACGGCAACTCTAACGACGGTGGCACGCCAAAAGCGCCAACGCCGGTTGATGAACCTCGTACACCTAATCCAGGTAACACGATGTTTGAACAATTCAGCGGCAAATAACGCGCTGGTTGGAAAATAACGCTGTTTACACACAACCCCGGGCTTGCCCGGGGTTTTTTATGCGTGCATTCTTTGCCTCGGAATTTTGATATCGCGATCACAGACCGACCAAAAGGGACATGACCTATGCGCCTCACAGCCAGAGACTCGATACTCGACCTCACTTATCCTCAGGTGATGGGGATTTTGAACGTTACGCCAGATTCATTCTCCGACGGCGGACGCCATAACACTCTGGATCTCGCGCTTAGACATGCTGAGGCGATGATCAATGCCGGGGCGACTATTCTCGATATCGGCGGAGAGTCCACGCGTCCCGGCGCCGCGGAGGTGAGTGACGACGAAGAGCTGGCGCGTGTAGTACCCGTCGTTGAGGCGATAGCACGACGTTTCGATACCTGGATTTCTGTCGATACCTCAAAGGCTATCGTCATTAGTGAAGCGGCTCGTGCGGGTATGCATCTGATCAATGATATCCGTTCATTACAAGAACCGGGCGCATTGCAGGCAGCGGCAGAAACCGGGTTACCCGTTTGTCTGATGCACATGCAGGGGCAACCGAAAACGATGCAGCATTCTCCGCAATATGCCGATGTGGTGGTGGAAGTCGGGCAATATTTTGGTGAGCAAATTGCAAGATGTGTGAATGCCGGCATTCCGAAAAGTAAATTGATACTCGACCCGGGCTTTGGTTTCGGTAAAAATCTGACCCACAACTATGCGTTGCTCGGCAGACTGGCAGAATTCCACCACTTCGGTCTGCCGCTTCTGGTCGGCATGTCGAGGAAATCTATGGTGGGGCAATTGCTGCATGTCTCGCCGGAACAGCGTGTGACCGGAAGCGTTGCCTGTGCTGTTATTGCGGCCATGCAGGGCGCTCAGATCGTGCGAGTACATGATGTTAAAGAAACCGTCGAAGCGATGCGTGTCGTCGAAGCAACACTTTCTGCAAGGGATAAAAATTAATTATGAGCAACCGTAAATACTTTGGTACTGATGGCATTCGCGGAAAAGTAGGCGATACACCAATTACACCTGATTTCGTGCTGAAACTAGGCTGGGCCGCGGGCAAAGTGCTGGCGCGTCATGGTTCGCGCAAAGTGATTATCGGCAAAGACACGCGCATATCTGGTTACATGCTCGAATCAGCCCTGGAAGCCGGACTGGCGGCGGCAGGCTTATCTGCATCTTTCACCGGGCCGATGCCGACGCCTGCTGTGGCGTATCTGACGCGCACTTTCCGCGCTGAAGCCGGGATTGTTATCTCTGCGTCCCACAATCCTTATTACGACAACGGCATCAAATTCTTCACCATCGATGGCACAAAACTGCCCGATGACGTTGAAGAAGCCATCGAGGCTGAGCTGGAAAAACCGCTGACCTGCGTGGAATCTGCCGAATTGGGTAAAGCCAGCCGTATTGTCGATGCTGCCGGTCGTTACATCGAATTCTGTAAAGGGACGTTCCCGAGTGAACTGAGCCTGAACGGGCTTAAAATCGTGGTGGATTGCGCCAATGGTGCAACTTATCACATCGCGCCAAGCGTATTGCGCGAGCTGGGTGCGAAAGTGATTGCCATCGGTTGTGAGCCGGACGGCATGAATATCAACGAAGAATGCGGCGCAACGGATGTCCGTCAGCTGCAACAGCGCGTGCTGGCTGAAAAAGCAGACGTCGGTCTGGCCTTTGACGGCGACGGCGATCGCCTCATCATGGTTGATAACGAAGGCAACAAAGTCGATGGCGATCAGATTCTGTATATCATTGCGCGCGAAGGTTTACGTCAGGGTCAGCTGAAGGGCGGTGCCGTCGGCACGCTGATGAGCAACATGGGTCTTGAGCTGGCGTTGAAACAGCTGGGTATTCCGTTTACCCGTGCGAAAGTGGGTGACCGCTACGTACTGGAAAAAATGCAAGAAAAAGGCTGGCGTATCGGTGCTGAGAACTCGGGCCATATCATCCTGTTGGACAAAACCACCACGGGTGACGGCATTGTGGCAGGTTTGCAAGTGCTTACCGCAATGGTGCGCAACCACATGAGCCTGCATGATTTGTGCAGCGGCATGAAATTACTTCCTCAGATCCTGATCAACGTCCGCTTCGCCGGTGAACACGATCCGCTGGAGTCTGAAGACGTTAAGCTGGTTACCGCAGAGGTTGAAAAGCAGCTGGCAGGGCGTGGCCGCGTATTATTGCGTAAATCTGGTACCGAGCCTTTGCTACGCGTCATGGTAGAGGGCGAGGATGCGGAGTTGGTCGAAAAACTGGCCAATCGCATTGCCGATGCAGTTAAAGCGGTTAAACCGTAAGCTGATAAAATAGCGGTGAATTTACCGGCTTTGCGCTATCATTTTCGGGTGGAAAAGGGCGCAAAGTAAAAACAGCAATGTGTTTTAAGCCGTATTTGACGTTTTTTTCCGCAAACAAACATTTCAGTGCAAATTGCCCTTGCGTGCCAATACGGCTTTGGTTAGTATTCACACCCGCTTCAGTGGGTCCTTAGATGGCCCGCTAAATTGGTGAGAAGCAATTGGCATGCGGTGAACCCGCGAGGATACAGGTACTACTATGTACGACGCTCTTCTGGTGATTTTCCTTATCGTAGCAATCGGCCTTGTGGCTCTGGTTATGCTGCAACAAGGTAAAGGCGCTGATATGGGAGCCTCTTTCGGAGCAGGTGCTTCTGGCACATTGTTCGGTTCGAGTGGTTCCGGTAACTTCATGACCCGTATGACCGGCGTTTTGGCGGCTTTGTTCTTTATCATTAGTTTGATTCTTGGGAACATGAGCACCAATAATAGCCAAAAAGGTAGTGAGTGGGAAAACTTAAGTCAGCCAGCGCAAACTGAGCAGGCAACTGCACCGGCCGCTCCAGCAGCGCCTAACAGTGACGTTCCTCACTAAGCAGTAACCTTCTTACCTAAAGAAGTGAAAGTTTTAAACAGTGGCTTGAACTTGGACAGTACAAGCGATTGTGAAAAAAAAGAGTGCCGAGGTGGTGGAATTGGTAGACACGCTACCTTGAGGTGGTAGTGCCCGAATGGGCTTACGGGTTCAAGTCCCGTCCTCGGTACCAATCTTTATGATAATTTGCTTTTTAGCGATTATCGGCGTAGTATTTGCCACGTTTTCGGACGCGGGGTGGAGCAGCCTGGTAGCTCGTCGGGCTCATAACCCGAAGGTCGTCGGTTCAAATCCGGCCCCCGCAACCACTTTCCCTAAGTGTTTATTTCAAATAGACTTTCAGTATCTCCCTGTGATGTTCTGCAGTTCCCATTTGAAAGTAACTATTTGAAAATAACACTTCGAAAGTTGTACCGAAGCCGCTATGCGGCAAATAGGGTCCAGTTGCATAAAGCCCCGATTTATCGGGGTTTTTTGTTATTTGGCAACAGAATCACTGGGCTATTTAGCCCTTTTTTTATGTCTTGGGGGTGGGCTTGTCCACATTAGAACAAAAATTAACAGAGCTGATTACAGCACCAGTCGAGGCACTTGGCTTTGAGCTGGTGGGCATCGAGTTCGTTCGGGCTCGCCAATCGACGTTGCGCATCTATATTGATAGTGACGCCGGGATCAATGTTGATGATTGTGCTGATGTCAGCCACCAGGTGAGCGCTGTGCTGGACGTAGAAGATCCGGTCACCGTCGCCTATAACCTGGAAGTTTCCTCTCCAGGCCTTGATCGTCCTATGTTCACCGCTGAGCATTATCAACGTTTTATCGGTGACGAAGTCAGCATGGTACTGCGTATGGCGGTCCAGAATCGTCGTAAATGGCAGGGCATCATCAAAGCTGTCGAAGGCGAAATGATCACGGTGACTGTGGAAGGGAAAGATGAAGTGTTCGCACTGAGCAACATCCAGAAAGCGAACCTGGTACCCCACTTTTAAAGAGTTTGGAAGAGGCAACTAGGATGAACAAAGAGATTCTGGCTGTTGTAGAAGCAGTTTCTAATGAAAAATCCCTCCCGCGCGAGAAGATTTTTGAAGCGCTGGAAATTGCATTATCAACAGCGACCAAGAAAAAATACGAGCAGGAAATCGAAGTCCGCGTCAGCATTGATCGTAAAACCGGTGACTTTGATACCTTCCGTCGTTGGGTTGCAGTCGACGAAGTGACTCAGCCAACACGTGAAATCACCCTCGAAGCAGCACAGTATGAAGAACCGTCTATCGAACTCGGCGGTTACATTGAAGATCAAATCGAGTCAGTCACATTCGACCGCATTACCACCCAAACCGCAAAACAAGTTATCGTACAGAAAGTACGCGAAGCTGAGCGCGCGATGGTGGTTGAGCAGTTCCGTGAACAGCAAGGCGAAATCGTCACTGGCGTCGTCAAAAAAGTTAACCGTGACAGCATCGCCCTGGACTTAGGTAGCAATGCTGAGGCTGTTATCCTGCGTGAAGATATGCTTCCGCGCGAAAACTTCCGTTCCGGTGACCGCATTCGTGGCGTTCTGTATGATGTCCGTCCGGAAGCGCGCGGCGCGCAGCTGTTTGTCAGCCGTTCACGTAATGAAATGCTGATTGAACTGTTCCGCATTGAAGTGCCAGAAATCGGTGAAGAGCTGATCGAGATTAAAGCGGCAGCCCGTGATCCTGGCTCCCGTGCAAAAATCGCAGTGAAAACCAACGACAAGCGCATCGACCCGGTCGGTGCTTGTGTCGGTATGCGCGGTGCACGCGTTCAGGCCGTTTCCAGTGAACTGGGCGGAGAACGTATTGATATCATCCTTTGGGATGATAATCCTGCGCAATTCGTTATCAATGCGATGGCACCGGCAGATGTTGCCTCCATCGTGGTTGATGAAGATAGATGCACCATGGATATCGCCGTAGAAGCCAGCAATCTGGCACAGGCGATTGGCCGTAATGGTCAGAACGTACGTTTGGCTTCCCAACTGTTGAAACAGCATCGTGGTGATGACCGCTGGGAACTGAACGTGATGACAGCAGACGACCTGCAGGCCAAACATCAGGCTGAGGCTCACGCTGCGATCGAAACCTTCACAAAATACCTGGCAATCGATGAAGATTTCGCCACGGTTCTGGTCGAAGAAGGTTTCTCTACCCTCGAAGAGCTGGCTTACGTGCCGGTGAACGAATTGCTAGAAATTGACGGCCTGGATGAAGACACCGTGAATGCGCTGCGCGAACGCGCGAAAGAAGCGCTGACCACGTTGGCTTTAGCTCAGGAAGAAAGTCTCGGTGACAATAAGCCTGCTGACGATCTGCTGAATTTGGCGGGTCTGGAACGTAGCATGGCGTTTAAACTGGCTGCACAAGGCGTTTGTACGCTGGAAGATCTTGCCGAGCAGGGTGTCGACGATCTGGCTGATATTGAAGGTCTTACTGACGAGCAGGCTGGTGAACTTATCATGGCCGCGCGCAATATCTGCTGGTTTGGCGACAACGCGTAATAACTGTAGCAGGAAGGAACAGCATGACAGATGTAACTGTAAAATCGCTGGCGGCAGAGATTCAGACCCCGGTAGATCGCCTGGTACAGCAATTTGCTGATGCAGGGATCTCGAAGTCCGAATCTGACTCTGTGACCCAGCAGGAAAAAGAAACATTGCTGGCGCACCTGAATGGCGGAAACGCTGGTGCGACAAACAAACTGACGTTACAACGCAAAACGCGTAGTACACTGAATATTCCGAGCACCGGCGGGACGAGTAAATCGGTGCAAATCGAAGTCCGCAAGAAACGCACTTATGTTAAACGTGATATGACCGAAGCAGAACTTGCTCAGGCCGAAGCGGAAGAGCAGGCGAAGCGTGACGCGGAAGAACAGGCACAGCGTGCAGCAGCGGAGCAAGCCCAGCGCGAAGCTCAGGAAAAAGCCAAACGCGCCGCCGAAGAGCAAGCTAAACGTGAGGCCGCTGATAAAGCTAAGCGTGATGCAGCGGAAAAAGATAAAGTGACGAATCAACATACCGACGAAGTAACTAAACCAGCTCAGGCAGATAAAGCACGCCGTGAAGCTGAAGCCGCAGAGCTGAAACGCAAAACGGAAGAAGAAGCCCAGCGTAAGGTTGAAGAAAACGCCAAGCGCATTGCAGAAGAAGCTCGTAAAATGGCTGACTCTGGTGTCTGGACTGAAACTGTCGCGCCAAGCGAATCAGAATCTGCTGACTATCATGTCACCACTTCTACCCATGCCCGTGCTGCTGAAGACGAGAACGACGCCAAAGTTGAAGGCGAACGTCGTAGCCGTACCCGCGGTGGCAAAGCGACCAAGCAGAAGAAAGGCAATAAACTGTCTGAATCTAAAGCTGATCGCGAAGAAGCACGTGCCGTTGGCCGTAATGGTAAAGGCAAGCGTAAGCCAAGCACCCTGCAACAGAGCTTCAACAAGCCCGTTGCTGCAGTGAACCGTGACGTCGTAGTGGGTGAAACCATTACCGTTGCTGAGCTGGCGAATAAAATGGCAGTTAAAGGCTCTCAGGTCATCAAAACTATGATGAAACTGGGCGCGATGGCCACCATCAACCAGGTTATTGATCAGGAAACTGCTCAGCTGGTTGCTGAAGAAATGGGCCATAAAGTTATCCTGCGTCGTGAAAACGAACTGGAAGAAGCGCTGATGAGCGACCGTGATACGGGCGCATCCGCTGGTGCTGAGCCACGTGCTCCGGTTGTGACCATCATGGGTCACGTTGACCACGGTAAAACCTCCCTGCTTGACTACATTCGCTCAACGAAAGTTGCTGCGGGCGAAGCCGGTGGTATTACCCAGCACATCGGTGCTTATCACGTTGAAACTGAAAACGGCATGATCACGTTCCTGGATACTCCGGGACACGCCGCGTTTACTTCAATGCGTGCTCGTGGTGCCAAAGCGACTGACATCGTAGTTCTGGTTGTTTCAGCCGATGATGGCGTGATGCCACAAACTATCGAAGCCGTACAGCATGCGAAAGCCGCTGGCGTGCCAATCGTGGTTGCAGTGAACAAAATTGATAAACCAGACGCTGATCCCGATCGCGTTCGTACCGAGCTTTCTCAGTACGGCGTTATGCCAGAAGAGTGGGGCGGTGAGTCTCAGTTCATCCACGTTTCTGCGAAAGCAGGGACAGGCATCGACGATCTGCTGCAAGCTATCTTGCTGCAGGCCGAAGTTCTGGAACTGAAAGCCGTCCGTACCGGTATGGCAAGCGGCGTTGTGATCGAGTCCTTCCTGGACAAAGGTCGTGGCCCGGTTGCAACTGTTCTGGTTCAGGAAGGTACGCTGAACAAAGGCGACATTATTCTGTGTGGCTTCGAATACGGCCGCGTTCGTGCAATGCGTGACGAAATGGGTCGCGACATTACGTCTGCGGGTCCATCTATCCCGGTGGAAGTGTTGGGTCTGTCCAGCGTTCCGGCTGCGGGTGATGAAGTTACCGTTGTACGTGATGAGAAAAAAGCCCGTGAAGTTGCGCTTTACCGTCAGGGTAAATTCCGCGAAGTGAAACTGGCTCGTCAGCAGAAATCTAAACTGGAAAACATGTTCGCGAACATGACCGAAGGTGAAGTGTCTGAACTGAATATCGTTCTGAAATCTGACGTACAGGGTTCTTGCGAAGCGATTTCCGATGCACTGCAGAGCTTGTCTACCGACGAAGTGAAAGTCAAAATCGTGGGTATGGGTGTCGGTGGTATTACCGAGACTGATGCTACGCTGGCAGCCGCTTCCCGTGCGATCATCCTGGGCTTCAACGTACGTGCCGATGCTTCTGCTCGCCGCGTTGTAGAAAGCGAAAGCCTGGATCTGCGTTACTATTCCGTAATCTATAACCTGATTGACGAAGTTAAACAGGCGATGAGCGGTATGTTGGCGCCAGAGTACAAACAGCAAATCATCGGCCTGGCTGAAGTTCGTGACGTGTTCAAGTCACCGAAATTTGGTGCAATTGCCGGTTGTATGGTTACTGAAGGGATGATCAAGCGTAACAACCCAATCCGTGTACTGCGCGACAACGTGGTTATCTACGAAGGCGAGCTGGAATCCCTGCGCCGCTTCAAAGATGATGTTGCTGAAGTTCGCAACGGCATGGAATGTGGTATCGGCGTTAAGAACTACAACGATGTGCGTACTGGCGATGTGATCGAAGTCTTCGAAATCATCGAGATCAAACGTACTATCGCTTAACGTTTGCGAAGTAGCTGATATCCAGATGGGGGCCTTGCGCCCCCTTATTTGTCTGGAGCAAGTGGAGAAAGAATAATCATGGCAAAAGAATTTAGCCGTACACAGCGCGTCTCTCAGGAGATGCAAAAAGAAATCGCGATTATTTTACAGCGCGAAGTCAAAGACCCACGTGTTGGCATGGCCACCGTGTCTGGTGTTGAAGTTTCACGTGATCTTGCATATGCAAAGGTGTTCGTGACCTTCCTTGACGTTCTGACCACCGATAATCACGATCCCGATCGTGTGAAAAACGGTATCAAAGCCTTACAGGACGCATCAGGTTTCATTCGTACCCTGATCGGTAAAGCGATGCGTCTGCGCGTTGTTCCTGAACTGACTTTTGCTTACGACAACTCACTGGTTGAAGGCATGCGTATGTCTAACCTGGTGACCAATGTCGTGAAGAATGATGCTGAACGTCGTTCAGCTGCAGGCGACGACGAGGAAGTATAATGAGCCGCCCACGTCGCCGCGGCCGTGATATTCACGGCGTTCTGCTACTGGACAAATCTTACGGCTTGTCTTCCAACGACGCGCTGCAAAAGGTCAAACGCCTTTATAACGCCAACCGTGCAGGACATACCGGTGCGCTTGATCCTCTGGCAACAGGCATGTTGCCGCTATGCTTAGGCGAAGCGACCAAGTTTTCCCGTTTTCTGCTGGATTCCGACAAGCGTTATCGCGTCATTGCCCGCATGGGGCAACGGACTGATACCTCTGATGCGGAAGGTGAAATCATTTCCGAACGTGAAATGACCTTTACTCAGCAGCAACTTGACGATGCACTCGACAGCTTCCGCGGGGAAACCCAGCAAATTCCTTCCATGTATTCTGCACTGAAATACGAAGGAAAAAAGCTGTACGAATATGCGCGTCAGGGTATTGAAGTTCCACGCGAATCCCGCAGCATCACGGTGTATGAACTGAAGTTCATTCGCTGGGAAGGTGTTGAGGTTGAACTGGAAATTCACTGCTCGAAAGGCACCTACATCCGCACGATTGTGGATGATTTGGGTGAAAAATTAGGATGTGGTGCACACGTCACTTATCTGCGCCGTTTGCAGGTAGCAACGTATCCACTTGAGCGTATGGTCACCATGGAAAAACTCCATGAGCTGATGGCTCAGGCAGAAGAGCAGGGCATTGAACCGCGCTTACTGTTGGATCCTTTGTTGCTGCCTATGGACAGCGCCTGTGAAGACTTCCCGGAAGTGAACCTGCTGCCAGTAGTGGCTGGATACGTGAAACAGGGTCAACCTGTTCAGGCATCTGGCGCACCGACAAGTGGCATGGTTCGCATCACGGAAGGTGAAGAACGTAAGTTTATCGGCATTGGCGAAATAGATGATGATGGACGCATTGCGCCGCGTCGTTTGGTCGTCGAATATACCGAATAAGCGCTTTTTGCCCATCTTGCGATCATATATAGCAAAGGGTAGAATAGCGCAGCTTATGCATTGGGTAGCTGAATTAGAGATCGGCACCCGTTTAAACTATCTATAATATTTTGGAGTATAATTATGTCTCTAAGCGTTGAAGCTAAAGCTCAAATCGTTTCCGACTTTGGTCGTGGCACAAACGACAGTGGTTCTTCCGAAGTTCAGGTTGCTCTGCTGACTGCTCAAATTAACCACCTGCAAGGTCACTTTGCAGAGCACAAAAAAGATCACCACAGCCGTCGTGGTCTGCTGCGCATGGTTTCTCAGCGTCGTAAACTGCTGGACTACCTGAAGGGTAAAGATGTAGCACGTTACACCAGCCTGATCGAACGTCTGGGTCTGCGTCGCTAATCAAGCGAGTTTCAGTGTAAAGGGGCCAATAGGCCCCTTTATTCTAGGAAGCGACACCAAATCAGGTTACTGTATGGCTGTTGTTTCTGCTGTTAATCTAAGAACATGAACTTCCGTTACAGATGTTTTCGCGCGGCTAATGAGAGACTTTATTGCCACATTGCCAGGCCAATAAGGATTGTCATTAGTCGCGAGAATGTAGTGAGAAGCTCGGATATCTATCGGTGTGAACTGCTGTCATAACAGCTGCGCGCCACAATTAAGGACATTACATTGCTTAATCCGACTATTCGTAAATTCCAATACGGCCAGCACACCGTTACGCTGGAAACCGGCATGATGGCGCGTCAGGCGACTGCGGCCGTGATGGTTAGCATGGACGACACAGCGGTTTTCGTTACCGTTGTTGGCCAGAAAAAAGCTAAACCAGGTCAGAGCTTCTTCCCACTGACCGTTAACTATCAGGAGCGTACTTACGCTGCTGGTCGTATCCCGGGCAGCTTCTTCCGTCGTGAAGGCCGTCCAAGCGAAGGCGAAACACTGACTTCCCGTCTGATCGACCGTCCAATTCGCCCGCTGTTCCCGGAAGGCTTCCTGAATGAAGTTCAGGTTATCGCCACCGTGGTTTCCCTGAACCCGCAAGTAAACCCTGACATCGTTGCGATGATCGGTGCGTCTGCTGCCCTGAGCCTGTCTGGTATTCCATTCAGCGGCCCAATCGGTTCTGCGCGCGTTGGTTACATCAACGACCAGTACGTCCTTAACCCAACCGCAGACGAGCTGAAAACCAGCAGTCTGGATCTGGTGGTTGCCGGTACTAAAGGCGCGGTCCTGATGGTTGAATCTGAAGCGGATGTTCTTAGCGAAGACCAGATGCTGGGCGCTGTGGTGTTCGGCCACGAACAACAACAAATCGTTATCGATAACATCAACTCTCTGGTTGCTGAAGTCGGTAAAGCGAAATGGGATTGGCAGCCAGAAGTGGTTAACGCTGAGCTGCACGCTCGCGTTGCTGCGCTGGCAGAATCTCGTTTAGGTGATGCTTATCTGATCACTGACAAACAAGACCGTTACGCTCAAATCAACGTGATCAAATCTGAAGTTGTGCAAACACTGCAAGCCGAAGATGAAGCGCTGGATGCTGGCGAAATCTCTGACCTGCTGGGCAGCATTGAGAAGAACGTGGTGCGTAGCCGTGTTCTGCGTGGCGAGCCACGTATCGATGGTCGTGAAAAAGACATGATCCGCGGTCTGGACGTTCGTACTGGTGTTCTGCCACGTACCCACGGTTCAGCACTGTTCACCCGTGGTGAAACTCAGGCGCTGGTCACAGCGACGCTGGGTACTGCACGTGACGCGCAAAACCTGGACGAGTTGATGGGTGAGAAGTCTGACAGCTTCCTGTTCCATTACAACTTCCCTCCATACTCCGTAGGTGAGACTGGCATGGTCGGTTCACCTAAACGTCGTGAGATTGGTCACGGTCGTTTGGCCAAGCGCGGCGTGTTGGCGATGATGCCAAAACCAGAAGACTTCCCGTACACTGTACGTGTGGTTTCTGAAATCACCGAATCTAACGGTTCATCTTCTATGGCTTCCGTTTGTGGTGCATCTCTGGCCCTGATGGATGCAGGCGTGCCTATCAAAGCCGCTGTTGCGGGTATCGCAATGGGTCTGGTCAAAGAAGGCGAAAGCTTTGTTGTTCTGTCTGACATTCTGGGTGACGAAGATCACCTGGGCGACATGGACTTTAAAGTTGCCGGTAGCCGCGATGGTATCACCGCGCTGCAGATGGACATCAAAATCGAAGGTATCACCCGCGAAATCATGCAGGTGGCTCTGAACCAGGCTAAGGGTGCGCGTCTGCACATTCTGGGCGTTATGGAACAGGCTATCAGCACCCCGCGTGGCGACATCTCTCAGTTTGCTCCACGTATCCACACCATTAAGATCAGCCCGGACAAAATCAAGGACGTGATCGGTAAAGGTGGTTCTGTGATCCGTGCTCTGACTGAAGAGACTGGCACGACTATCGAAATCGAAGATGACGGTACTGTGAAAATCGCAGCAACCGACGGCGAGAAAGCGAAATATGCTATCCGTCGTATCGAAGAGATCACTGCTGAAATCGAAGTTGGCCGTATCTATCAGGGTAAAGTGACCCGTATCGTAGACTTTGGTGCGTTTGTTGCCATCGGCGGCGGTAAAGAAGGTCTGGTTCATATTTCTCAGATCGCTGATAAGCGTGTCGAGAAAGTGACTGATTACCTGCAGATGGGTCAGGAAGTACCGGTTAAGGTACTGGAAGTTGACCGCCAGGGCCGTGTGCGTTTGAGCATCAAAGAAGCAACTGCACCGACTCAAGACGACACAACTGAGCAACCTGCCGCAGAATAATCTGTAACAGAAGTTTTACAGCTCCTTTCCATCAGGAGGGGAGCTGTTCGTATCACGAACGTAGGACGCGTTTGTGTTAAGCAAGCGGATGACAGGATGTCTATCCAATGTTTGTACTCCGGGAGTAGAAATGAAGCCTTTCTTGCGCTGGTGTTATGTTGCGACAGCACTTATGTTGGCAGGATGCAGCAACCATGATTGGCGTAAAAATGAAGTTCTGGCGATTCCGTTGCAACCGACGTTGCAGCAGGAAGTCATCCTGGCACGCATGGAACAAATTCTTGCCAGCCGGTCATTAACCGACGATGAGAGAGCACAGCTATTATATGAGCGCGGTGTGCTGTATGATAGTCTCGGGCTAAGAGCACTGGCGCGAAATGATTTTTCACAAGCGCTGTCTATTCGTCCTGATATGCCAGAAGTTTTTAACTACCTGGGGATTTACCTAACGCAGGCAGGCAATTTCGATGCTGCCTATGAAGCGTTTGATTCTGTACTAGAGCTTGATCCAACTTACAACTACGCGCGTTTGAACCGAGGTATCGCACTGTATTACGGTGGCCGATTCTCGTTAGCGCAGGATGATCTGCAGGCGTTTTATCGAGACGATCCAAATGATCCCTTCCGTTCGTTATGGCTTTACCTTGCGGAGCGAGAAATCAATCCGAAGGATGCCGACGTAGCGCTTCAACAGCGTTATGACAAAGCGGACAGAGGGCAATGGGGATGGAATATCGTCGAATTCTACTTGGGCAAAATCAGCGAAACTACGCTGATGGAACGCCTCAAGGCAGAAGCAACGGATAACACTTCGCTCGCTGAGCATCTCAGTGAAACTGACTTCTATTTAGGTAAGCATTACCTAAGTCTGGGGGACAAGAACAGCGCCGCGGCACTGTTCAAACTGACGGTAGCTAACAACGTTCACAACTTTGTTGAGCACCGCTATGCATTGTTGGAATTGGCGCTTTTGGGCCAAGAGCAAGACGACCTATCAGAATCGGACCAGCAATAGCTGACGACACCAATCAGCCTGATTAATCATGGTTTTTACCATTTTTAAGCGCCTTAACGGGCGAGGGTTGCTTTGTTCGTTTTATAATCTAATTTGAGCCGGTTCACACTTTTCAATGAAAATGACTGAAAATTTTCTCGACGAGTTATGTAGACTGGCTGCCATTATTAATGAGGCACGTGTACATGACTACTGAGCTTGAAATCTCTTTTGCTGACCTGGGGCTGTCTGCTCCGATCATTTCTGCCCTTACCGATTTGGGCTACGAAAAACCTTCACCAATCCAGGCTGAGTGTATTCCTCACCTGCTGAGCGGCCGCGATGTTCTGGGTATGGCGCAGACCGGTTCCGGTAAAACTGCTGCATTCTCTTTACCTTTGCTGCACAACATTGATGCTTCACTGAAAGCACCACAAATTCTTGTTCTGGCACCAACCCGCGAACTGGCGGTTCAGGTTGCTGAAGCAATGACTGACTTCTCTAAACATATGCATGGCGTAAATGTGGTTGCCCTTTATGGCGGCCAGCGCTATGACGTTCAGCTGCGCGCACTGCGTCAAGGTCCACAAGTTGTTGTGGGTACCCCGGGCCGCCTGCTGGACCACCTGAAACGTGGCACCCTGAACCTCTCTAACCTGAGCGGTCTGGTACTGGACGAAGCCGATGAAATGCTGCGTATGGGCTTCATCGAAGACGTCGAAACCATCATGGCGCAGATCCCGGCTCAACATCAGACCGCGTTGTTCTCTGCAACCATGCCAGAAGCGATCCGTCGTATTACACGTCGTTTCATGAAAGATCCACAGGAAGTGCGCATTCAGTCAAGCATCACTACCCGTCCGGACATCAGCCAGAGCTACTGGACTGTGCACGGCCTGCGTAAGAATGAAGCTCTGGTGCGTTTCCTGGAAGCTGAAGACTTTGATGCAGCGATCATCTTCGTGCGTACTAAAAGCGCGACGCTGGAAGTGGCTGAAGCCCTGGAACGTAGCGGCTACAGCAGTGCTGCACTGAACGGCGACATGAACCAGGCTCTGCGTGAGCAGACTCTGGAACGTCTGAAAGATGGCCGTCTGGACATTCTGATCGCAACCGACGTGGCAGCACGTGGTCTCGACGTAGAACGTATCAGCCTGGTTGTTAACTACGACATCCCGATGGACTCCGAGTCTTACGTTCACCGTATCGGCCGTACCGGTCGTGCTGGTCGTGCAGGTCGCGCATTGCTGTTCGTTGAGAACCGTGAACGTCGCCTGTTGCGTAACATTGAACGCACCATGAAGCTGACCATTCCAGAAGTTGAAATTCCAACTGCTGATGTACTTGGCGAGCGTCGTCTTGCTAAGTTCGCAGCTAAAGTTCAGCAACAACTGGAAAGCAGCGATCTGGATCAGTACCGCGCGCTGTTGGCTAAACTGCAACCTGCAGAAGAGCTGGACATCGAAACGCTGGCTGCTGCACTGCTGAAAATGGCACAGGGCGAACGTCCTCTGATCGTTGCCGCTGACCCAATCTTCAAAAGCCGTCCACCGCGTCGTGAATTTGAAGAACGTGGTGACCGCGGTGATCGTGGCGATCGTCGTGACCGTCCGGCTCGCAGCAATGACCGTCCTGCACGTGATGGCGACAGCCCGCGTCGTGAACGTCGTGAAGCTGGCGATATGGAACTGTACCGTATCGAAGTGGGTCGTGATGATGGTGTTGAAGTTCGTCACATCGTTGGCGCGATTGCTAACGAAGGCGACATCAGCAGCCGTTACATCGGTAACATCAAGCTGTTCGGTACGCACTCCACGATCGAACTGCCGAAAGGTATGCCGGGCGAGATTCTGTCTCATTTCACCCGTACCCGCATCCTGAACAAACCGATGAACATGCAGTTGCTGGGTGATGCTCAGCCACAGCCTGCACGTCGCGAACGTCCGGCCGGTGCTGGTGGCGAACGTCGTGGTAACGGTGCTCCGCGTCCTTTCAACGGTGATCGTCCTGCCGGTGCTGGTGGCGAACGTCGTGGTAACGGCGCTCCACGTTCTTTCAGCGGCGACCGTCGTGAAGGTTCTTCAGCAGCTGGCGAACGTCGTCCGCCAAGCCGCGCACCACGTCGTACTACTGACGCATAATTTATCGCGCTTCGGTTTACTGAAGCTTAGATAATAAAAAACCAGCCTTAACCGGCTGGTTTTTTTTTGTCTGTGATTTGTCGAGATGCTTAACTGATGCGCTGCTCTTTTACTAAATCGCCCTGCAACTCAGAGACAATTTCGAACGAACGCAAACGCGCCTGCTGATCAAAAATCTGTCCATTGATCATCAGCTCATCGGCTTCAGTTTCACGCAGAATCGACTGCAAACCCTGACGCAGTGTGTCTTTATTGCCAACCACCGACATACGCAGAGCGTTATCCACACCAAAGCGTTCTGATGCAGACCACAGGCTTTCGATATTATCCACCGGCGCAGGCAGTTTGCCCGGCATACCACGGCGCAGATTAATGAACTGCTGCTGATTGGAGGTAAACATCCGGCGCGCTTCTTCATCGGTGTCTGCGCCAATAGCGTTGAGACACACCATCGCATACGGCTTTTCAAGCTGCGCGGAAGGCTGGAACTTGCTGCGGTAAATAGCTAATGCCTGATACAGCATGTCCGGTGCGAAATGCGATGCGAAGGCGAAAGGTAATCCGAGTGCGGCAGCCAGCTGAGCGCTGTACAGACTTGAACCCAGTAGCCAGATCGGCACATGCAATCCCTGACCCGGTACGGCCTGAACCGCCTGATGCGGCTGAACTTCACCGAAATACAGCTGCAATTCCTGCACATCTTTCGGGAAGTTATCGACTTCGCCGGAAAGATGCCGGCGCAGAGCAATCATGGTGCGCTGATCGGTGCCCGGCGCGCGGCCAAGACCCAGGTCGACACGGTTCGGATACAGCGTGGCCAGCGTGCCAAACTGTTCGGCGATCACCAGCGGGGAATGGTTGGGCAGCATGACACCGCCGGAACCCACGCGAATAGTTTTCGTGCCGCCCGCAATATAACCCAGCAATACGGATGTCGCCGCGCTGGCGATGCCGGTCATATTGTGGTGTTCAGCCATCCAGTAACGTTGATAACCCCATTTCTCGGCGTGTTGCGCCAGTTCCAGGGAAGATTTAAAGGCCTGCGCGGGATCAGTACCTTGTGGAACAGGTGCCAGATCGAGAACGGAAAGGGGAACGGTGTGTTTATCAGACATAGTCACGGCTCACTCGTTGAGGGACGAAACGAAAGCGGATCGCCCGCTAAAAATGCTCATAATTAGAACGAGTATTACCCATTCATTGCAGATTGAATACTGCATTTGTGCCTTTCCTGACCCTCTAATTCATACGTGACGACTATGAATCATGTTTAATTTATCGTTTCAGCCAATATGTTGTTTTGTGTTAAAACGTCTCCGTCTGCGCCGCTATGATTGAGCGTCACCTATGATGTATCTGTTACTCCGAAAACGGAGTGCGGCAAAAACGGACAATAAAGGAATGGAAACCCCATGCCGTTGAACAAAACTGGCGAGAAAAAAGGATCAGGCTACACATGAGTAAACGTATTTTATTGACCCTTCTGCTGGTTGCCGTGGCGGTGTCATTAGCGGTCTTATTCCGCGCACACAATCAGGATTTATTGTTGCAGGGCGAAGTGGATGCGCCTGAGGTTATTGTCGCCTCTAAAGCCAAAGGCCGCGTGATCGAACGTCATGTCGAGCGGGGTGATGACGTCAAAGCCGGTCAGTTGTTGATAACCCTCGACAGCCCTGAAATGATGGCGCAGTTGCGCGCGCTCGAAGCGGCGCGCGATCAGGCAAAAGCTCAGCTCGATCTCTCCGTAAACGGCACCCGTGAAGAAAGTATTCGCAACCTGAAAGCCACGCTGGCGCAGTCTCAGGCCGAATACATCAATGCCCGCGATCTCTACAACCGCAACGCCAAAGTTGCGGCGAAAGGGTTTATTTCCGCTGCCGATTTAGAAGATTCCCGCCGTGCCCGCGACAGCGCATACCAGCAAGTGCTGGTCGCCAAAGCCAACCTTGATGAAGGCACCAACGGCGACCGTGTTGAACAACGCGATAGCTACGCCGCACAGTTGCGTCAGGCGGAAGAAGATTTACTTGAGCTGAAAGCGCAAACCGATGACTTACAGGTCAAAGCGCCGGTCGATGGTGAGGTGGGGCCGATCCCGGTGGAAGTTGGCGAACTGGAAAGTGCCAACAGTCCGTTGCTGACGTTAGTCCGTCTGCCGGACGCCTATTTCGTCTTTAATCTGCGTGAAGATATTTTGGCCGGCGTGCGCAAAGGCGACAAAGTCCAGATGCGCGTGCCTGCCCTGAACAACCAGATGATTGAAGCCGAAGTGCGCTACATCGCGCCGCTGGGCGATTACGCCACCAAACGCGCCACGCGTGCGACGGGTGATTTCGATCTTAAGACCTTTGAAGTGCGTCTTTACCCGGCGAAACCGGTGCCCGGCCTGCGTCAGGGCATGAGTGCGCTGTGGCAGTGGAAGGCGAAGTGAAGCGGGTCAAAGCGCCGCGCAGTGAAAGGATAAAAGCCGGATGGCGCTGCTTTAGTCGTGCTTTTAACCGGGAGGTCAGTTTTGCTTTCCGTAAGCCGGTGATCCACTGGCTGTGCTGGATTTTCCCCTTGCTGCTGTTCGGGCTTATCAGCAGCAATTTCTCGGAAGGCACTTTGCTGGACTTACCGGTATCAGTAGTCGATAACGATCACAGCAGCCTCTCGAAAACGCTGGTCCGAAAACTGGATGCCGGTTCGCATGCCCACGTTCAGGCTTTTAACGGCGGATTGCAGGAGGCCGAATACCGGTTGCGCACGGCACAAGATTACGCGCTGCTGTATATCCCGACGGATTTCGAAGCCGACGTACTGGCCGGAAAACAGCCGAGCGTTGTGCTGTACTATAACGCTTTGTTCTATGGTGCCGGTTTGTACTCCACGCAGGATTTCAGCGGGCTTATCACCGAACTCAACACCAGCTACCGTTCGATTATCGCGACGGAAATCGGCAAAACGCTGCCGTCGCTGGCGAGCGTCGATCTCTCCTACGGCAGCCTGTTCAACGCCAGCGGCAGCTACATTTACTACCAGCAGTTCGCCGCCACCATTCACCTGCTGCAACTTTTCACCGTGACCTGCATGATCTATGTGATGGCACGCAGTCAGGCGTTGCTCAGCGCACCGTCGTTTACGTTGGCGCTGCTCGGAAAACTGGCCCCTTATACGCTGTGTTTCACGACCTTGCTGATGGTGGAAATCGCCATGCTGGTGGGGTTCTTTGATGCGCGGGTCAGCGGCAATCCGCTTTATATGTTGCTGGTCGGCTTCTTCTATGTGATTGCCGCCCAGAGCCTCGGGTTGTTGCTGTTTACCTTCACCAAAACCACCATTACCGCCTACACCATGATGGGGATTTTCGTCAGTATCGCGCTGACCTTCTCAGGCATGGCGGTGCCAGTGCTTTCGATGCCGCTGCCGGCAAGGATAATTTCAGGTATCGAACCACTGAGTTACGCACTGGCGGCGATGTTTGACGTTTTCCTGCGTGAAGTCTCGGTGCGCGGTATTTTGATGGTCTGCTGCATCTTGCTGATTTACCCGCTGGTCACCGCCTTCCTGGTGCGTAAGCGGTTATACCTGCGGATGAAGCAACAGGAGCCAGGAAAATGACCCGTCGTGAATGGTTTAAAACCTGGTGGGGTACGTTTAGCAAAGTGCTGACCGGCCTGCTTGATAAACCCATGTGGATGATGTTGCTGATTTCGCTGTGCGTGATGAGCCTGGTCTACGCCAACCGTACGGTGTGGGATTTGCCCGTGGCGGTCGTTGATCAGGACCACAGCTCCGCCAGCCGGATGCTGACCCGACAGCTGGACGCCACGTCGAAAGTCAAAACCGTGCAGTACGAAAATCTGGCGGATGCGGAACACGATCTGGCGCTGCGCCAGCTGTTCGCGGTGATTATCATGCCGGTCGATCTTGAAAAGAAGATCCTCGCTGGTCAGAACATTGTGATCCCGGTGTACGGCGATGCCACCAACCGGCTGGCTAATGGTCAGATCCAGCAGGACGTGCTGGCTGCCTACCAGTCGATCCTTACGCAGTACAATAGCGATCTCCTGCTGCGTAACGGATTCAGCGAACGACAGGCCAGCGTCGTGTTGTCGCCAATGGTCGGTCAGACGCTCGATCTGTTTAACCCCGGCATCAGCTTCGCGGCGATCATTTTCCCCGGCCTGCTGGTGATGTTATTACAGCACTCCTTGCTGATCGCCAGCGTGCGCGTCAGCATCGTGCTTAACAGCGGCCCCTCAGGGAAACCGGCGATCCCGGCATTTCTCGGCGGGATTTCGGCGCTGATCCCGGTGTGGCTATTTTTGTCGATCGTCCTGTTCGTGCTGTGGCCATGGATTTTAGGCTACCGGCAGACGGCGAGTATTCCTGAGATCCTCTTGCTGACGTTTCCGTTCCTGCTGGCGGTGTTAGGGCTGGGTAAACTGGTGACGGAATGTCTGCGCAGCGTTGAACTTATCTACCTGACGTTAGCTTTTCTGACCACGCCGGTGTTTTACATTTCCGGGACTATCTGGCCGCTTCAGGCAATGCCCGCGTGGGTGAGGGGGATTTCTTCCATGCTGCCGTCGACATGGGCGACCAAAGCGATTGCCGGGGTGAATCAGATGGGATTGCCGTTCAGAGACGTCGGCGGTGATATTCTGATGTTATTGCTTCTCTGCGGTTTTTACACTTTTATTGGTATTGCGGTGGGCATGCTGCGCGATGGCGTCCGGCTGCGGGCGATGTTCAGACGCAAACATAAAAGCGTATGATCAAAAAAGGGATATGACCTCAACGTCATATCCCTTTTTGCTTAATGGCGCCAGAGGATTACTGGCGCAGTTCCAGCCCGGCGACGCGCTGCCAGTAGCCGTTACAGTCGGTTTTATTGGTCAGATGCAGCGGTGCTAAACCACGCTCGTTATTGCGGAAGGCTTCAAGCGTGGTGAGAGAATCCATGCTTTCCGGCGAAAGCCGCACGATATCCACCAGCCCCTGCATCGACATCAGTTCATTGCCGAGATTGTAGCAATAGCCGCTTTGCGTCTGGATACCGTTGAGCACGAACACTTGCTGATTTTCCTGCGACAATACTTTGCGCCCCTGCGGATAATCGATGCAGCAGGTTTCGCATTCGTCTTTGGCTTTGTTTTCCGAACGTGCGGTAAAACAGCGCGCCGAGTACGCCAGCGGCAGATGTCCGTAGGAGAGGACTTCCACTTCAAACTTATCGCGGATGCCCAGATCCTGACACTGGTTCAGCAGATTCACCAGCCAGTCGCGGGAAAGCTCGACCGGCATACACCAGCGCATCATCCCCTGTTTTTGCAAAATTTTAAGTGTGACCGCGTTATAGCAGTTCAGCGCATGGCCGACCACAAACGGCAGGTTGCGCTCCGCCGCCATATTCACTGCGCCGAAATCATTGGCTTCCAGCAAGAATTCGCCGTTTTCGACGTAGCGCTTGAGTTCATTGAGTTCGGAGGGGGCCTGCAATAAGGCCAGCGTGGAGATCACCACCTGTTTGCCGCTCGCTGCCAGCTGGCGCGCGATGTCCATCCAGTCGTTCACTTTCATCTCACGGCGTTTGGTACAGACATTTTCCCCGAGATAAATCACGTCGGCGCTGCTTTCTGCGGCGGCCTGATAAAACGCTTCAACCTGCGCTTTCGGCCAGTAATAAAGGATCGCCCCTAAAGAATATTTCATCATCGTCTCTTCAGTTACTGCCATTTGCGGTGATACGCCCCGAGCGTGGTTTGCGTACCTTCAGACATTGCACCCAGCGTGCTCATCCACGCGGCATCGGTTTTGAAATTCTGTGGATCAGCCATACAGCGGTCGATCGCCGCACGCCAGACTCGGGCGACCTGACTGACATACGCCGGACTGCGCTGGCGTCCTTCAATCTTCACCGAGGCAATATTGGCAGCGAATAATTCCGGCAAAAGCTCCAGCGTATTCAGGCTGGTCGGCTCTTCCAGCGCGTGATACTTCGCGCCATCCACCAGATAACGGCCTTTGCACAACGTCGGATACCCGGCATTTTCGCCTTCGTCATAACGGTCGATCAGCACGTCGTTCAGGCGGGATTCCATGCCCTGTGCGGTTTGCTGCCAGCGGACGAAGCGCGCGGGTGAACACGCACCCACGGTGTTTGGAGATTCTCCGGTCAGATAGGAGGACAGATAGCAGCGGCCTTCGGCCATGATGCACAGGCTGCCGAACGCGAACACTTCCAGCGGCACCACCGTCGTGCGGGACAGCTGGCGCACCTGATGCATGGAAAGCACACGCGGCAACACTACGCGTGCGACGTCAAAGTTACGTTTATAGAAACGAATGGCTTCGTCGTTGGTGGCGGATGCCTGCACCGAGACGTGGCGTTCAACATGAGGATATTTATTGGCGGCGTAATCAAGCATCGCGATATCAGCCAGGATCAGCGCATCGGCACCGAGTTGCGCGGCCATGTCCACGGCGCGTTCCCAGCGCTGATAACCGTCCGGGTGTGCAAATGTGTTGATGGCAATATGCAGTTTCCGGCGATGGCGGTGAACATAGTTGGCCGCCTCCTGGAGCTTTTTCTCGGTGAAATTCAGACCGGCAAAATGACGCGCATTGGTATCGTCTTTCAGGCCGATATAAACCGCATCGGCACCATTATCGACTGCCGCTTTCAGCGCAGGTAAATTCCCTGCCGGGCAAAGTAGCTCCATGATCATTCCTTGCTGCAACCGGACAGCGTAGCTGAAGGGTTGATAGTGATGAGAAGCCATGTGCCGACGTAATTCATTCATCAGCGAAGGCTTTGATTGGCGAACCATTTTAGAGAAGCTATGGATGCAATATTTTGATTTGAGGCAGTTTATGGGGTATTGAGAGGGGGAGTTAGGGCCGGGGAGGTTGTACGTGACGTTTTTCTGTTGCAGTATTTATTGATGCAGGCCGCTGAATGAGTCTGGCGATGTGGCAAAATAGTGCCAAGAGTTGCCCAAAAAGTTACCTAAAGGAGTAGTGCCAGTGTTGCAAAAACTACGTGCACGTATGGTTCGTCAGGGGCCATCCCTGTTAAGTGTGCCTTTAAAATTCACCCCTTTCGCGCTACGGCGTCAGGTTTTGCAGCAAGTGTTGAGCTGGCAGCTACGTCAGGCACTGGCCGACGGTGAACTGGATTTTTTGGACAGCCGCTGGTTAAAAATTGATGTCACCGATCTCAGTCTGAGCTGGCAGATGTCAGTCGACGCCGGAAAACTGGTGATCCGCGAAGAAGGCGTTGCCGATGTCAGTTTCAGCGGTCACGCCAATGATCTGATCCTGATCGCAGCCCGTAAAGAAGATCCGGACACGCTGTTCTTCCAGCGCCGTCTGCGTATTGAGGGCGATACCGAACTCGGTCTGTATGTGAAGAATCTGATGGATTCTATCGATCTTGATACCATGCCTGTGTTGCTGAAAAATGGCCTGTTACGTCTGGCCGATTTTGTCGAAGCGGGTATGCAGGAGGACCGCGAGCCGCAAGCTCCGGTAGCTGAACCATGTTAATCCGAACTGAAATTCCTGTTGATGCAGCAGGCATTGACCGCCTCCTGCGTTCCGCTTTCCCTACGGGCGCAGAAGCCGATCTGGTGCAGGAACTGCGCGAAGACGGCTTACTGACGCTGGGCGTTGTGGCAACCGATGACGAAGGCGGCGTGGTCGGTTACGTCGCGTTTTGCCCGGTCGATATTCAGGGTGAAGATCGCAACTGGGTCGGGCTGGCACCGCTGGCGGTGGAAGAATCTCTGCGCCGTCAGGGGCTTGGCGAAAAGCTCATTTACGAAGGGTTAGATTCCCTGAATGAATTCGGTTACGCCGCGGTGGTGGTGCTGGGCGATCCTGCCTATTACGGTCGCTTCGGTTTTAAACCGGCGGCTGCCCATGACCTGCATTGCCGCTGGTCGGGCGCTGAAGGCACTTTCCAGCTGTTCACCCTGACCGATGACGCGCTGACCAACGCCAGCGGAGAAGTGGTTTTCCCGACGGCATTCAACAAGTTATAATTCCCCCACGGGTCTGTTCTCAGGCCCGTTGGCTGACTTCCTCAACCTCACTCTCCTGCAAGCCCAGATAACACGCCAGAGACTCCGGCGCGGCTTTCACCAGTAATTCCTTTTGCGCCTTACTCAGCTTTTTCACTTTCAGCTCCAGCTTTGACGCCAGCGAGCGGTCGCCCGCCGCACAGTGAAACGCCAGCTGCAACTCGCCTTTTCCACGCAGCGCTTTCGCCCCTTTTCCGGACTGATGTTCTCCCATACGCCGGGTCACGTCGGTGGTGATCCCGGTGTACAGCGCACCGGTCGGGGTTCTCAACATGTATAAATACCAGTTCGATGCAGCAGACATAGGCTCGGTGCGTTTAGCAAAATTTGCCTAAGTTTACCTGAAGCACATAAAGGAGTGACGTAAAAACGCAAAGCGGCGCGTTACACTGTGGGCAAAGAATGGAAAGGGCACCGTTGATGAATAATCCCGACGATCTGAAACACATCCTGAAGTTTCTCAATAAAAATCACGTACTGGCGCTGTGTGCCGTCGCCGACGGCGAGATGTGGAGCGCCAACTGCTTTTACGTCACCGATTCAGAAAATCTGTCGCTGTATTTTATGACGGAACTGAAAACGCTGCACGGCACGCTGATGGCGAAATCCCCGCAGGTGGTCGGCACCATCGCCCCGCATCCGAAAACCATCGCGTTAATCAAAGGCATTCAGTATCGGGGAGAAGCCACGGTGCTGAGCGGTGAGGAAGAGCATCGCGCGCGTACGCTTTACTGCACGCATTTTCCCGTCGCTGTTGCGATGAAAGCGCCGGTCTGGCGGCTAAAACTCAATTACATCAAGATGACGGATAACGCACTCGGCTTTGGGAAAAAGCTGATGTGGGATCGGGTGGCGTCTGACAAACATCCGTAACAAGATATGTCTTATGGCGCTGCTTTAACAATGAGGTAACACTCAAATATCTCAATATGAAACGCCGTTTTTTAAAAGGAAGTGATATGGCAAAAGTTCTTCTTCTTGGTGGAAGTGGTCTGGTCGGGCGAGAACTGTTGCGCCTGCTTCAGCTCGATCCGCGCGTCAGCCGCATCGTCGCGCCAAGCCGCCGTCCGTTGCCGCCTGGCAGCAAAGTGGTTAATCCGCTGGGAGCTAACCTGACCTCTTTGGTTGTCGCGTTGGATGAACCGATCGATTTGCTGTTTTGCTGTCTCGGCACCACGCGAAAGCAGGCGGGAAGCGCGGCGGCGTTTCGGGCTGTGGATTATGATCTGGTGGTCGACAGTGCCAAAGCAGCCAAGGAACTCGGAGCCCGCCATTGTCTGGCGGTCAGTGCTCACGGCGCTGATGCCACTTCGCGTTTTCTCTACAACCGTACCAAAGGGGAAATGGAACAGGCGCTGATGCAACAGGGCTGGCCGCTGCTGACGCTGGTCAGGCCGTCACTGCTGGTGGGAAAACGCCATCCGCCGCGCTTGCTCGAACAACTTAGCGCGCCGATGTTCAAACTGCTGCCGGGTAAGCTGAAAGCGATTGATTCCGATATCGTGGCGAAAGCGTTGCAGGAACAGGCGTTTAACGCCGGGTTGGGTGGCATCACGGTGCTGGAATCCGATCAGATTGCTGCCAGTATTGAAGAACTTTAACCCTGAACAGGACGTTGAATCGGATCGCATTTCCCGTATGCCGGTGAAGCGTCGTTGATCCGCAGGAAGGATCTCTGTGATAGGGTAGGGACAAAAAAGCAAAATTTGCCCCTTCCTTTTCAGCTCTCCTGCATTTCCCCGTGCGTTCTCTTCTGTCTGCTCAGTAATTCCCGTAAGGCCCTCAGCGTGTCCTGTAATTCGCCGTCGTTGTTCAGCCGCTGACACCCTGACGGCAAAGCGTTGTCATACTCTCTGGCACGATGCAGACGACAGGCAATCTGCGTGGCATCTTCGCGGCCACGCCGGGTCAGACGTTCCGCCAGCACCGCCTCGGACACCTGCAAACAGACCGGCAGCAAAAGTGTGCCATAACGCTGGCGGGCGCTTTCCAGATGCGCCCGCGAGCCGTTTACCACCACCTGACAACCGAGCTGCATCCAGCTGTCGATTTCAATTCCGACGCCGTAGCGGCACTCATGCGCCTGCCATTGCAGCGCGAACAAACCCTGCTGCTGGCGTTGGATAAATTCGGCTTCGCTCAGCGCGATATGATTCTCGCAACCGGCGTCAGCGGCGCGCGTAATATAACGATGCGCCACCGCTACGCCCGCCGGTAACTCCCTGCGCAGGCCTCCAGCAGGCTGTCTTTCCCCGACCCCGATGCGCCCATCAGATACAGTAAACGACTCATTTTTCCTCCGCTAACGGCCTTTCCCAGTCGATCTGCATTGAGCTGTCTCCCTGAAAAGATAGGGCAGGCGGGCTGGATCAAGCTTATCCCGCCTGCGTTTAAAACACCTGAATGCCCTGACGCCAGACGTTTTGCACATAGTGATGATCGCCATGCGCCCTTGCCAGCACCAGATCCGCCCGTTTGCCTTCGGCGATTTCGCCGCGATCCTGCAAGCCCAGCGCGTTGGCCGGATTTCGCGTCACCAGCTTTACCGCCTGCGGCAGGCTGAACGCATTGTTTTCATCACCGGCGATGCGGAACACGGCGTCGAGCAGGCTGGCGGGATAATAGTCGGAAGACAAAATATCCAGCAGCCCGAGCGATGCCAGCTGATGCGCCGCGACGTTGCCGGAATGCGAACCGCCGCGCACGATATTCGGTGCGCCCATCAGCACCTGCAAACCGTTGGCGTGCGAGGCGCGTGCCGCTTCCTCAGTGGTCGGGAACTCGGCAATCACGCTGCCGAGCGCCAGCGATTCCTCGACGTGTGCGGTGGTCGCGTCATCATGGCTGGCCAGTGAAATATTGCGCGCGCGGCAATGGGCGGCAATCGCTTCACGGTTGGGCTGCGCCCAGCGGCGTGACAGCGCGATTTGCTCCTCCTGGAATTCATCCATCTGCGCGTCATTCATGTGGTATTTGCCCTGATAATACTCGCGGTATTTCTGCGGCGTGGAGAACTGGCGCTGGCCCGGCGAATGGTCCATCAGGGAAACCAGCGACAGTACCGGCGTATCCATTAACTGCTCGAACAGTGGCAGCGTCGTGTTGTGCGGCAGCTCGCAGCGCAGATGTAAACGATGCTCGGCGCGGTTGAGCCCGGCGTTCTGGCTGTTGACGATGGCGTTAATCATCTTTTGCAGATTATCCAGACGGTGCCCGCCGTCGCGTACGTCTCCGACCGCCACCGCGTCGAGTACCGTGGTAATACCGCTGGCGATCATCAGCGCATCGTGACTGCTCATGGCCGAATGGGCGGGCCAGTCAACTTTCGGGCGCGGCGTGAAAAACTTATCGAGATTGTCGGTGTGCAACTCGATAAAGCCTGGCATCAGCCAACCGCCCTGAGCATCCAGCGCCTGCGGCAGCTGACTGCGGGTGTCGGCGAAGGCGCTGATCACGCCGTTTTGCATCTCCAGCGATCCCTCGACGATCTGACTGTCGAGCACCAGTTTGACGTTATTGATGATCATGCGGACATCTCCGGGGCGGTTTCAGGGTTCATTTCGTACAGGCGGTCGGCAACGCGTTCGCGCACGTCGGCATCATGGAAAATACCGACTACCGCCGCTCCGCGCTGTTTCGCCTGTTCGATCAGCGTCACCACGGCGGCGCGATTGGTGGCATCGAGTGAGGCGGTCGGTTCATCGAGCAACAGCACCGGATAATCGACCACAAAACCACGGGCGATATTTACGCGCTGCTGCTCGCCGCCTGAAAACGTCGAGGGCGCGAGATGCCACAAACGTTCCGGCACGTTGAGATGTGTCAGCAGGGCGCTGGCGCGGGCTTCGCTTTGGGCTTTCTCCACGCCAAGTTCCAGCAGGGGTTGCATCACCAGATTCAGTGCGCTGATGCGCGGGATCACCCGCAGAAACTGACTGACCCAGCCTACGGTGTGGCGGCGCACCGCCAGAATCTCCCGCGCTTCGGCGCTGACCATATCGATTTGCTGGCCCTGATGTTCAACCCAAATCTGGCCGCTGTCTGGCAGATAATTGCCGTAGAGCGAGCGCAATAACGTGGATTTACCGCTGCCAGAATGGCCGTGCAGCACCACGCATTCCCCCGCGTCCACCGTCAGGCTGGCATTACTGAAAACAGGTAATCTGGCGCTGTTCTGGTTATGCAGAACAAAGGTTTTACTGAGATTTTCGACCCTGAGCTTCGTCGTCATTTTGGTCACTCTTTCTCTGGAATGAAGTTTAGGAAAGCACGGAAGACACTAAAAGCTGAGTGTAAGGATGATGCGGATCGTCGAGCACGCGGTCGGTTAATCCACTTTCCACCACCTGACCCTGTTTCATCACCAGCAAACGGTGCGCCAGTAAGCGCGCGACGCCTAAATCGTGGGTGACAATCACTACCGCCAGCTGCATTTCCACCACCAGCGTGCGCAGTAAGTCCAGCAGTCGCGCCTGAACGGACACATCCAGCCCGCCGGTTGGCTCATCCATGAACACCAGACGCGGATGCGTCACCAGATTACGGGCGATTTGCAGACGCTGCTGCATGCCGCCGGAAAATGTGGTCGGCAGATCATCGATGCGCGACACCGGAATTTCGACATCTTCCAGCCACTGGCTGGCTTTCTGGCGGATATCGCCGTAGTGCCGCTCGCCGACCGCCATCAGACGCTCGCCGATATTGCCACCCGCTGAAACCTGACGGCGTAGGCCGTCCATCGGATGCTGATGCACCACGCCCCAGTCGGTGCGCAGCAGGCGACGGCGATCGCTTTCGGCCATGTCATACAGTGACTGCGCGGCGGCCTGACCGTTGTTGTAAATGACGCTTCCCTGCTGCGGTGCGAGCCGCGCTGAAATCGACTGCAACAGTGTGGTTTTGCCCGAACCGGATTCGCCGACAATGCCCAGCACTTCGCCCGGATACAGATTGAATGACACATCGCAAAAGCCTTTGCCCGGCGCATACAGGTGAGTCAGGTTATTCACCGACAGCAGCGGCTCAGCGGTGAGATGTAATGGCGTAGTCATGGGCGGTTAACCTCGTTGGAAGCCTGTTGCTCAACTTGCTGAGCGCAGAAATCAGTGTCTGAGCAGACGAACATGCGGTTGCCCTGATCGTCGAGCACCACTTCGTCGAGATAGCTGTGGCGCGAACCGCAGATGGCGCATGGTTCGTCCCATTTCTGGACGGTGAACGGGTGATCGTCGAAGTCCAGACTTTCGACTTTAGTGAACGGCGGCAGGGCATAAATGCGTTTTTCGCGCCCGGCACCAAACAGTTGTAAGGCGGGCATCATGTGCATTTTCGGGTTATCAAATTTCGGGATCGGCGAGGGATCCATCACATAACGATCGTTCACCTTCACCGGATAAGCGTAGGTGGTGGCGATATGCCCGAAGCGCGCGATGTCCTCGTACAACTTCACCTGCATCACGCCGTATTCCTCGAGCGCGTGCATTTTGCGGGTCTCGGTTTCGCGCGGTTCGATAAAGCGCAGCGGCTCAGGGATCGGTACCTGAAAAATCAGGATCTGATCTTCCTGTAACGGCGTTTCCGGAATGCGGTGACGGGTCTGGATCAGGCTGGCGTCGACGGTTTTCTCGGTGGTTTTCACGCCCGCAACGCTCTGGAAGAATTTGCGGATCGACACGGCGTTAGTGGTGTCATCTGCGCCCTGGTCGATCACTTTCAGCACGTCTTTTTCACCGATCACGCTGGCGGTGAGCTGGATCCCACCGGTGCCCCAGCCGTAAGGCATCGGCATTTCACGCCCGGCGAAGGGCACCTGATAGCCGGGGATCGCCACGGCTTTGAGGATCCCGCGGCGGATCATGCGTTTGGTTTGCTCGTCGAGATAACCGTGGTTATAGCCGGTGAGCACTGGCGCTGAATTATTGTTCATTGGCGGAGTCCTGTTTTTTCGAGGCGCGCAGGCGTTTAAGTAATTCCAGCTCCGCCTGAAAATCGACGTAGTGCGGCAACTTGAGGTGCGAAACAAAACCGGCCGCTTCGACGTTATCGGCGTGTGACAGCACGAATTCTTCGTCCTGCGCGGGGCTTGTGATCAGTTCGTTGTGCTCGCGGGTTTGCAAAGCGCGGTCGATCAGGGACATCGACATCGCCTTGCGTTCGGCGCGGCCAAACACCAGGCCGTAGCCGCGCGTAAAGTGCGGCGGCTTGTCGTCCGGTGCGACAAAACCGTTCACCATCTCGCATTCGGTCAGCAGGATTTCGCCGATATCAATCGCGAAGCCCAGCTCTTCCGGCATGATTTCCACCGTCAGCCAGCCGGTACGGATCTCCCCGGCGAACGGATGCGTGCGGCCATAGCCGCGCTGCGTGGAATAACTCAGCGCCAGCAGAAAACCTTCGTCTCCCCGCACCAGCTGTTGCAGACGCGCCGCGCGGGAGGCCGGAAACACCGGCGGTGTGCGGGTAATGTCTTCCGGCTCGGATCCGTCGTCCTGTTCGGCTATGGCCAGCTGTTGCTGCGTCAGCAAATCAAACACGTGGCCGCAGTTTTCCGGCTGCGCGTCGTCGGCAATCGGCGTAAACGGTGCTTCGCCCTCGGCCAGCAGCGCAAAATCCAGCAGCCGGTGGGTGTAATCGTAGGTCGGGCCGAGCAACTGGCCGCCCGGCAAATCTTTGTAAACGGCTGAAATACGGCGCTCGAGGCGCATCGCAGCGGTGTCGAGCGGCTCGCTGGTCGCCAGACGCGGCAGGGTGGTGCGATAAGCGCGCAGCAGAAAAATGGCTTCGACCAGATCGCCGCCGGACTGCTTAATCGCCAGCGCCGCCAGTTCGCGGTCGTAAATTCCGCCTTCGCTCATCACGCGATCGACCGCCAGACCCAGCTGTTGTTCGATCTGGTCACAGCCCAGTTCATTCACTTGCGGATTGCCACGGCGCTCACACGCCAGCAGCTGATGGGCGGCGGCTATCGCCTTTTCTCCCCCTTTCACAGCGACGTACATCAGCACACCTCCACGCGCGTGGTGCGCGGTATGGCAATCATTTCTTCGCCGCAGGTGAACATAAAATCCAGTCCCAGCGGGAAGCGGTGAGGGCGGCGGGTCAGATAATCACGCACGGCGTCCGGCAGCTGCGGCGAAATCGTCCGGCTGCTTTCGATACCCGGACCGGATAGACGCAAAGAGGTGCCGCCGGTGAGGCCAGCGAGCTGAACGATGACGCTGGTCGCCAGCTCCGGCGACATCTCATCTCCGCAGGGGAAGGCCAGCAAGGTGGCGCTGTCGAGCGCCGGATCGGCGAGAGCAAAACTGACGGCGGCAGGATTGTCGGTCAGCACCGCGCCGGTGTGAAAACGCAGATTCTTACGCAGAATCTCATCGTTAAGCGAGGCGCTCAGCCACAGCGGCGTATCCTGATCGATAAGTGTCAGCAATACACAGGCGCTGGCGGAACCGAGTGCGCCAAATCCCTGCATGGCGGGTAACTGAATGCAGACGCCCGGTTCGCTCAACGCTTTGAGAATACGGCGGAAACTGTATTGCGCATCGGCAACCGGATTTTGAAAACTGGCAACAAGTGACATGAATTATTCTCCGCGAACCAGGGTAAAGAAATCGACACGACTGGCAGCCACTTCACGGGCGCGCAGCTCGCGGCGCTCCTGTTGTATGGCCGCCAGCGGGGCGATGATCCGTTTGTGCAGCAGCTCGTCCATGCCTTGTATTTGCAGCAGGGCGTCGATCACGGCGCACAGTTCGGCGTGGGGTTTATTGCGACCGGCGACGTAGCTGTAACCATACACGACGCCTTCCATCAGGATCACCGCGCGGGTGACGGTCATATCGCCCATCACGAAGCGTTTTCCTGTGCCGCCCATGCGGCCCTGAAGCTGTGTCAGGCCGGTTTCAGCAGCGCGTATGCGTTCAAATTGTGGGGATAAATTCAACGGCTGCCAGTGCGCGAGCAGTTCGTCGGGGCGGCTGTGAGCCAGCACCGACATCCAGCGCTGGCGGGTTTGCAGGTGATCCATTCAGTGCTCCATGGTCAGTTCGATCATGTCGGCGCGAGTCAGGCTGACGGAGTATTCCGCCACCGTGTCGCTGCCTTCACGAATGTTCAGGGTGCGCACACACAGCAGCGGAGCCTGCGGCACGATTTCGAGTAATTTGCTCTCTTTGGCCAGTGCGCGACGTGCGTTGATGCGGGTCGTGCGGCGGCTGAGTTTTTGCTTAATCTCTTCGCGGATAAAATCGTGCAGCGAGCCGCTGTGGAAGTTTTGTAATGCAGGCCACCAGTCGAGATCCGGCAGATAGTGGTCAATCACACAGACCGGCACGCCGTTGACGCGGCGCAGCGTGCGCAGATGGATAACCGTCTCGCCTTCCTGCCGCGACAGCGCTGTCGCCACGTGATCGGTACAAGGGCGCAGTACCGCCAGCAAACGTTCGCTGGTCGGGTGGCTCCCCTGATCGAGCAGGTTCTGGCTGAACCGTGCCTGGGAATGCAGCGGATAATCGTAAGGGCGCATCAGCACCAGCGTGCCAATTCCCTGGCGGCGTTGCAGCCAGCCGCGATCGACAAGCTCATCCACCGCGCGACGCAACGTATGGCGGTTCACCTGAAAACGTTCGGCAAGCTGCTGCTCCGGCGGCAAATAGTCCCCGCAGCGGTAACCGTTGCGCAGTTCCTGTTCCAGCTCGGCAGCGATTTGCTGATAAACCGTAGTGTGACTGGTCGGATGTCTAGATAAGTTCATCACAATGAATACCTCGCATAGGATAAACGGGCAGTGGCAGTGAATTTTGAAGAAGGGGAGCGGGTCATGATGCAAACCTCAGTAGGGCGTTGGCATCATGTTGGCGCAGCTTAATGACAGTTGGGTGAAGGTCAGATTGCAGAGAAGTGAAGATGAGGAATATTGCTGAATGGAATTTTGAAGCATCGAGGGGAAGCGTTTCCCCTCTGCATAGCTCGAGCTTTTTATCTCAGGTAATGAATTACCTGATTTCCGCTGCCGCGCCAGATGAGCGACGGGTCTTTCAACTCCTGCACGAATTTGCCGTCGACCAGAACATTGATGAGCGCGGTCACCTCCTGTTGTTCAACAGTCAGTTCGTCAAGGATATAACCGGTCCACATCCACACGTCTTTGCCCGGACATTCTGCCTGCACCCGTAACAGCAGCTGGCGGATTGCCGACAGGTTTTTCGGATGCAGCGGATCGCCACCCGACAACGTTAACCCCTGACGCGGGATCACTGTGTTTTGCAGATCGGCGATGATGCGGTCTTCGTCTTCTGGTGTAAACGGCTTGCCCGAATCCAGCCGCCAGGTGCTTTTGTTGTAGCACCCGCGGCATTCATGCACGCAGCCGGAAACAAACAGCACACAGCGTGTTCCCGGCCCGTTAACGACATCGATCGGGTAATATTGATGGAAATTCAACGTCTCAGCCCAGTTGACCATTGCCTAAATGTTTCACGCGGCGCTTCACTTCTTCCTGCTTACCGGCGTTGAACGGACGTGCATCCGGGCTGCCGAGATAACCGCAGACACGGCGGGTGACTGACACGCGTGAAGGCTCGTGGTTGCCACATTTCGGGCAGGTGAAGCCTTTGCTGGTGCACTCGAATTCGCCGGTGTAGCCACAGTCGTAGCATTCATCGATTGGCGTGTTGGTGCCGTAATACGGCACGCGGGTATAGCTGTAATCCCACACGTCTTCCAGCGCTTTCAGGTTGTGTTGCAGGTTCGGATACTCGCCGTAGCAGATGAAACCGCCGTTACTCAGTGGCGGATACGGCGCTTCGAAGTCGAGTTTTTCGTACGGATTCACTTTCTTCTCGACGTCCAGATGGAAGCTGTTGGTGTAGTAACCTTTGTCGGTCACGCCCGCCACCAGCCCAAATTCGGCTTTATCGAGACGGCAGAAGCGGTCGCACAGGTTTTCGCTCGGTGTGCTGTAGAGGCTAAATCCGTAGCCGGTTTCGTCTTTCCAGCTTTCGGTCGCGTCTTTCAGGCGGCCTACAATGGCTTCGGCTTTTTCGCGCAGCTGGCTGGCGTCGAAGACATGGGTCTGATTGCCAAACAGTGCATTAATGGTTTCATGCACGCCAATGTAGCCCAGCGAAATCGACGCCCGGCCATTTTTGAAGATGCCGGAAATATCGTCGTCGGCTTTCAGACGTACGCCGCACGCCCCTTCCATATACAGAATCGGCGCGACGCGGGCTTTAATCCCTTCCAGCCGTGCGATGCGGGTCATCAGCGCTTTTTTCGCCAGCAGTAAACGCTCGTCGAGCAGTTTCCAGAACGCGGCTTCATCCTGTTTGGCTTCCAGCGCAATGCGCGGCAGGTTCAGGCTGATCACGCCGATGTTGTTACGGCCTTCGTGGATCATCTCACCGTTTTCTTCGTACACGCCGAGGAAGCTGCGGCAGCCCATCGGCGTTTTGAACGAGCCGGTGACTTTAACTACCTGATCGTAATTCAAAATATCCGGGTACATGCGCTTGCTGGCGCATTCCAGTGCCAGCTGCTTGATGTCGTAGTTGGCGTCACCGGCTTTGTGATTTAGCCCGTCACGAATGGCGAATACCAGTTTCGGGAACACGGCGGTTTTACGATTTTTACCCAGCCCTGCAATGCGGTTGCGCAGAATAGATTGCTGAATTAAACGTGATTCCCACGTGGTGCCGAGACCGAAACCGAAGGTGACGAAAGGCGTCTGGCCGTTAGCGGTGTGCAGCGTGTTGACTTCATATTCCAGCGACTGGAAGGCGTCATAACACTCTTTCTCGGTGCGGCTGTGGGCGAAAGCCTCGACGTCGGCGACCTGCCATTCCTGCGCAATCGCGCGGTGTTTTTCGTAGCTGGACGTGACAAATGGCGCGAGCACTTCATCGATGCGGTTTATGGTGGTGCCGCCGTAAATATGGCTGGCGACCTGCGCGATAATTTGTGCGGTTACGGCGGTGGCGGTGGAAATTGACTTCGGTGTGTCAATTTCGGCATTCCCCATTTTGAAACCGTGATTCAGCATGCCTTTAAGGTCGATCAGCATACAGTTGAACATCGGGAAAAATGGCGAATAGTCGAGGTCATGATAGTGGATTTCACCGCGCTCATGCGCCAGTACCACTTCACGCGGCAAAATATGCTGTTTGGCATAATGCTTGGCGACGATACCGGCCAGCAGATCACGCTGCGTCGGGATCACTTTACTGTCTTTGTTGGCATTCTCGTTGAGCAGCGCCATGTTGCTTTGCTCAACCAGACCGCGAATTTCCTGGTTCAGGCGTCCGCGCATTTCACGTTTGACGTCGCGGTCGTGGCGATATTCGATATAGGCGCGTGCCAATTTTTTATACGGCCCGGCCATCAGCTGGTTTTCTACCGCATCCTGAATTTCGTGAATATCGACGCGCGTCTGGTCTTGCAGATTTTCAGCGACAATGCGCGCAACCTGCCCGCAATACTCCGCGCTGTCGATGCCAGCGGCAATGGCGGCGCGTTGCACCGCTTGTTTGATCAGAACTTCATCGAAAGGGACCTGGCAACCATCCCGCTTGATGACGATGGGCTGCATTTTAGGGGAACGAGCGGGAACGGATCCGAGTCTGTCTGCCTTCACAATGACACTCCTTTTGAGCGCATTCCGCGCCCCACAAGGCCTGCGGGCCTGTTGTGCGGGTTTTGCGTGAAATCGCTATATATTGGGTTGGGTGTGTACTATACACACTACATATAGGAATGGCGCGAGCGTTAATTCTCGTTTTATTGACCGGGGACAAAGAATTTTTTCGTCGGAAGAAACCATGACCAAATGTAAATTCTGGCCCGAATTTTGCCTATTGTTTTTAAAGGAGAGGCATTAAAAACAACCGGGCAGGGCGCCCGGTTGAGAGGAAGATTTTCAGACTATTCAGCCAGTAACCAGGCACATTCGTAAGGACGAAGGCGACCGGAAAGCGGCGCATCGGCATAATTACTCAGCAGCGTTTTAGCGTTAAATTCCGGCAGGCTGAGCGCCTGTTCCTGCGCGCTCAGGTTGGCTACAACGCGCAGTGTATGGCCGTTCGCGGAGCGGGAATAGCACCACAACTGCGGATGTTCCGGCAGCAAATCCTGATAATCGCCGTCGGTCAACACCGGCACGGTCTTGCGCAGCGTGATCAGTTGCTGATAGAGATAAAACACCGAATCCTTATCCGCCAGCGCCTGTTCCGTATTGATCTCTTGTGCATTGTGGCTGACCGAAATCCACGGCGTGCCGGAGGTAAAACCGGCCTGCGGTTCGGCGTTCCACTGCATCGGGGTGCGGCTGTTATCGCGGGATTTGCGCGCTAAAATGCGCAGCAGCTCCTCGTTACTGCGCCCGTCACTTTTCAGTTCGGCAAACATGTTCAGGCTTTCGACATCGCGATACTGCTCGAGATGTTTAAACCCCGGATTGGTCATGCCGATTTCTTCGCCCTGATAAATGTACGGCGTGCCCTGCAACCCGTGCAGCACCATGGCCAGCATCTTGGCGGAGGTGGTGCGCAGCGCGCCTTCATCACCGAAGCGCGACACAATGCGCGGCTGATCGTGATTACACCAGAAAAGCGCATTCCACGCGTGGCCGTGCATTCCCTGCTGCCATTCTCGGAAAATCTGTTTGAGCTGAACGTAGTCCGGTGGCGCGTCAGTCCACTTTTCACCGTTCGGATAATCCACTTTCAGATGATGGAAATTAAACGTCATCGACAGTTCGCTGCCGTCGTTGGCGGCGTAGCGGCGGCAGTGTTCCAGCCTGGTGGAAGACATTTCACCGACGGTCATCAGCCCCAGGGGTTTGAACACGTCGCGGCTAAATTCCTGCAAAAATTCGTGAATGCGCGGGCCGTCGGTGTAAAAACGGCGGCCATCACCGGTCTCGTCAGCGGGGAAATCTTGTTGCTTGGAGACCAGATTGATCACATCCAGTCGCAGCCCGTCGACGCCTTTATCTGCCCAGAACTGACAGACCTGTTTGAGCGCCTCGCGCACCGGCGGGTATTCCCAGTTGAGATCCGCCTGCTCAGTGGCGAACAGATGCAGGTAATATTGCCCGCTCTCTTCGTGCCACTGCCATGCACCGCCGCCGAATTTTGAGCGCCAGTTATTCGGCGGACCACCTTCAGTCGCGCCGTCGCGCCAGATATAAAACGGACGGAACGCACTGCCCGGATCCTGTGACTGGCGGAACCATTCGTGATGTGTGGACGTGTGATTGAACACCATGTCCATCACGATGCGCATCCCCCGCTGGTGGGCTTCGGCGGTCAGGCGCTCGAAGTCTTCCAGCGTGCCGTAAGCCGGGTCGATCGCGCAGTAATCGGCGACGTCGTAGCCGTTATCAATCTGCGGCGACAGGTACATCGGCGTCAGCCACAGCGCGTCAACGCCCAGCGTTTTCAGGTAATCCAGCCGCTGCGTGATGCCGTTGATATCGCCGGTGCCGCTGCCGGTGGTGTCCTGAAAACTCTTCGGGTAAATCTGGTAAATCACGCCGTTTTTCCACCACGGCAATTCGCTGCTCATCGCATTTTCCTTATTCAATTCTTTCATTCATGCACGTTCTTAAAATCTCAAACAATAGCCAGTTCATCGCGGCGTACTTTGCGTTTGTAGACAAACACGGTCAGCACCATCGGGACGACAATCGCCACCAGCATCGCCACCGCGTAGATGCTCCAGAACTGCGGTTTGATGGATAAAATGCCCGGCAGGCCACCGACGCCGATGCCGTTGGCGATCACGCCGCTCAGGCCACAAATCAGGCCTGCTATGGCCGAGCCTGTCATCGCGCACAGCATCGGGAAGCGGTATTTCAGGTTGATCCCGTACATCGCCGGTTCGGTCACGCCGAGAAACGCGGAGATCGCCGCAGGTACGGAAATTTCACGTTCATTGTGTTTTCTGCTGACGATAATCACACCCACCACGGCAGCGGCCTGCGCAATGTTGGAAAGGGCGATCAGCGGCCAGACCGGCGTACCGCCGGTGCTTTGTACCATCTGCATGTCGATGGCCAGCGTGGTCTGATGCACACCGGTGATAACCAGCGGCGCGTAGAGGAAACCAAACAGTGCGGCCCCGATGGGGGCGAGGCTGCCGGTCATGACGAATTTCACTGCGA
Source organism: Rahnella inusitata (assembly GCF_003263515.1). Lineage (GTDB taxonomy): Bacteria > Pseudomonadota > Gammaproteobacteria > Enterobacterales > Enterobacteriaceae > Rahnella > Rahnella inusitata. The sequence continues at coordinate 61,153 of NZ_JYDE01000006.1, forward strand.
ACGCGACACCGTCGCCGATCATGCGGCCAAAAGGCCCGATCAGCGTATGCGCGAGGAAGACGGCAATCAGCAACGATGTCACCGGTACAATCACCAGATACAGGTAATTCGGCACGATACGTTTGATGGCGTTTTCGATCATTGCCAGCGCCATACCCGCCAGCACGGAAGGGATCACCTGTGCCTGATAACCGACTTTTTCGATGGTGAACCAGCCGAAATTCCACACTTCAGGAATTTGCTGGCCGAGGTTGTAGGAGTTCATCAGTTGCGGGGAAACCAGCGTGATGCCGAGGACGATACCGAGGATTTCAGTGCCGCCCATTTTTTTGACGGTGGACCAGCACACGGCCACCGGCAGGAACATGAAGATCGCTTCACCGAGCAGCCAGAGGAAGTCGTAAATGGACTGCCACATCGGATGCATCTGCGCCAGCGTCTGGCCGCCGCTCATCGGGATATCGCCGATGACGTTGCGGAAGCCCAGGATCAAACCGCCGCTGATAAGCGCCGGTAACAGCGGGAAGAAGATTTCAGCGAAGTGCGAAATCCCGCGCTCGAACCAGCTCATGTTCTGGCGCGCGGCGATTTTGGCCTGCTCTTTACCGGCTTCGCTTTTGCCGGTGCTGGCGATCAGCACTTTATAGTAATCGTCCACTTCCGGGCCGATGACCACCTGAAACTGACCGGCATTGGTGAAGCAACCTTTGACCATCGGCAACGTTTCCAGCCCTTTCGGGTCGGCTTTCGACGGGTCATTGAGGACAAAACGTAGACGCGTAATGCAGTGAGTCACCATCGCGATATTGTCGCTGCCGCCGACGAGGGCGATCAGGCGATCAACATCCTGTTGCTTTACTTTGCTCATGAAAAAACCTTCTTGTTTTTAAATGCCGGTGTAGGGAACGGCTAAAGCATAGCGAAGGCGATGGGAATTTGTCTGGGAACGTTCCCGGTTTTGCCGGGACGATCACAAAGTTTCTGTTTTCCATGCTCAGGGGAGGGGGTTCAGACCGCCAGTTTTCCGGGGACGATCAGCTGTTTTAAGGTCGCGGAGCCGTCGAGTTGCGCCAGCAATTGTGTTGCTGCCGCCTCGCCGCCCGCGCCGTAGCCGAGTTCGACCGAACAAGATTCCGGAAACAGGAAATGCAGAAGCGGGTTATTGCCGATGCCGCACACCTGCACGCCGGTGATCTGCTGCTGTTGCAGGTATTTTTGTGCGCCGATGGCGATGGTATCAGAGGCGCAGATCACCGCTTCAATCCGGCTTTCCAGTAGCTGCGGCAGCAGGTCGAAACCGCTCTGATAGGTCAGCTCGCCGAGCACCAAGTGCGGCGTCAGGCCGTTTTCTTCGCAGAATGCCTGATACGCCTGACTGCGCTTCTGGCCGGTGGTGGTGTCATGGGGGGATACGCCGATAAAGCCGATGGAACGGATGTTTTGTGCCAGCAGCTTTTGCATCAGCAACTGCACCGCACCCGCATCGTCGTAACACACCGAAGATAAGCCCGGCATTTCACGTGCCAGCATCACCAGTTTGTCTTTCCACGGCATCAGTATCTGCGGGGATAAACCGGTAAAACCAAACAGCACCACGCCGTCGATATTGCGCTGCCTGAGCACCTGCAAATGTTCTTTCACGCGCTCGGCGCTGAATTGGCTTTCCAGTACGATCGGGTCATAACCCTGTTGATAAAACAGCGGCAGCATGGCGCGTACCGCCTGATTTTCGGAGGGAGAATCAAGGCGCGAGACGATAATCGCCACGATTTTATCGCTGAAACCGCGCATCGCCCGCGCCGATTTCGACGGGCTGAAATGCTCCTGCTCAATGACCTGCAGCACCCGCTCCCGGGTCTGCGGGCTGACGTTGCCTTCGTTATTTAACACGCGGGAAACGGTGGATTTCCCCACGCCGCTCAGGCGGGCAATATCATTGATGGTCAGGCGATTTTGCATGGTTTGTATAATTATTTTGTATGGTTAAGTTGATCAGGTTTAAAAATGGTTGCAGTTCACAGGCGTATACTCCGCTCAAATATCGAAGTTGCGCAATAGCAAACCGATACCCTAACGGATTTTCCTGCCCGATGCGTATGAATTTCCAAACCGTTCCTTACCGGAGGTGAAAACCCATGGAACCCGACCCCAATTCAGTAGGTCCGTTGTGATCCGGTAAGCACCCGCATTTTTGCTACTGCTTACCGTGACATTAAAAGTTATCAGGTAAGCGGTGGCGCACGTCTTTCGTTCGCGCCGTTTTTGTAAACCCTTTTGCCATGTCTTCGGCAGCTTTGCCGTGGACGCAACAAAGGTGCGAATCATGTTCAAAAATTTCACTTCCCGGCTGCTCAGCGCGCTCAGCCGTAATTTACCGCGCCGCTTAGTCCGCCGTGATCCGATGCTCGAAAATGTGTCAGTCCGCGCCGCACAGGCTGTGCCTGCCGCGATGGCCGCGCATTGTCAGGCCTGCGCACGCGCTACTGAAGACCAGCTGTATCTGCAATTTGGCAGCCATCCCGAAGGGCTGACCGGACCGGAAGCGGACGCCATCCGTGAAGTTTCCGGCCTGAACCAGACCGGCGATCAGCAGCCAGCGCCATGGTGGGTGCATCTGTGGCACTGCTACCGCAATCCTTTCAACCTGCTGCTAACCGTGCTCGGTCTGGTGTCTTACGCCACTGACGATCTGACGGCGGCGCTGGTGATCGGTGCGATGGTGTTTATTTCCACCTTTATGCACTTCATTCAGGAAGCGCGCTCCAACAAAGCCGCCGATGCGCTGAAAGCGATGGTCAGCAACACCGCCACCGTACTGCGCAGCGACGCACAAACCGGGCGCAGCGAAACGGTGGAAATCGCCATCAGCCAGCTGGTGCCGGGTGACCTGATCAAACTCTCGGCGGGGGATATGATCCCGGCGGATCTGCGCATTCTTTCCGCCAAGGATCTGTTTATCAGCCAGGCCGCACTGACCGGTGAATCCCTGCCGGTGGAAAAGCACGCCTGCGAAAAGAAACCCATCGCAAACGATCCGCTGGAACTCAACACGCTGTGCTTTATGGGCACCAACGTGGTCAGCGGTACGGCGATCGCGATGGTGATCGCGACCGGCAGCAAAACCTGGTTCGGCCAGCTTGCCGAGCGTGTGGTGCAGGAAGACACTCAGCCGAACGCCTTTCAGGCCGGGATCAGCAAAGTCAGCTGGCTGCTGATCCGCTTTATGATGGTGATGACGCCGGTGGTGCTGGTGATCAACGGTTACACCAAAGGCGACTGGTGGGAGGCGGCGCTGTTTGCGCTCTCCGTGGCGGTCGGGCTGACGCCGGAAATGTTGCCGATGATCGTCACTTCCACGCTGGCCAAAGGCGCGGTGAAACTGTCGCGTCAGAAAGTGATCGTCAAACGTCTGGACGCCATCCAGAATTTTGGCGCGATGGACATTCTCTGCACCGACAAAACCGGGACGCTGACGCAGGACAAAATCGTGCTGGAACGCCACACCGATGTGCTCGGCGTGACCAGTGACGATGTGCTGCATCTGGCGTGGCTCAACAGCCATTATCAGACCGGGCTTAAAAATCTGCTCGATGTGGCGGTGCTGGATGCAGGCGATATCGCGACCGCGCATAACTCGCTGAAAGTGGATGAGATCCCGTTCGATTTCGATCGCCGCCGCATGTCCGTGGTGGTCGCTGAGAACGATCAAAACCATCGCCTGATTTGCAAAGGCGCGCTGGAAGAGATGCTGTCGATTTGTACGCTGGTGCAGCTCAACGGTGAGATTGTGCCGCTGACCGATGCGCTGCTGACGCGGATCCGCCGCATCACGGACGACCTTAATCAGCAGGGGCTGCGCGTGGTGGCCGTCGCGCACAAAGTGATGCCTGCGCGCACGGTGGGTTACGGCGTGCCCGATGAATCCAGCCTGATTCTGGCCGGATATATCGCGTTCCTCGATCCGCCAAAAGAGAGCACCGCTCCGGCGCTGGCAGCGTTACAGCGTAAAGGCGTGACCGTCAAAATTCTCACCGGCGATAACCCGCTGGTGGCGCGTAAAGTGTGCAAAGACGTTGGCCTTAAAGTCGATACGGTGCTGACGGGCAGTGATATTGATGAACTGGATGACGTGCAGCTGTTGCGCGTCGCCCGCGAAACCACCGTGTTCGCCAAACTGACCCCGATGCACAAAGAGCGCATCGTACGCGTGCTGCGTGGCGAAGGCCACGTGGTTGGATTTATGGGGGATGGCATCAACGACGCGCCTGCGCTACGAGCGGCGGATATCGGGATTTCGGTCGATTCGGCGGTGGATATCGCCAAAGAAGCGGCGGACATTATCCTGCTGGAAAAAAGCCTGATGGTATTGGAGCAGGGCGTGACAGAAGGGCGCAGAACCTTCGCCAATATGCTGAAATACATCAAAATGACTGCCAGTTCCAACTTTGGTAACGTGTTCAGCGTGCTGGTTGCCAGCGCCTTTCTGCCGTTCCTGCCAATGTTGCCGCTGCATCTGTTAATTCAGAACCTGATTTACGATGTCTCTCAGGTGGCGATCCCGTTTGATAACGTCGATGAAGAGCAGCTGGCGAAACCGCAGCGCTGGAACGCCGGTGATATCGGCCGCTTTATGGTGTTCTTTGGTCCGATCAGCTCCGTATTCGACATTCTCACCTTCAGCCTGATGTGGTGGGTCTTTAAAGCCAATACCGTTGAAGCGCAGACGCTGTTCCAGTCCGGCTGGTTCATTGAAGGGCTGCTGTCGCAGACGCTGATTGTCCACATGATCCGCACCCGTAAAGTGCCGTTCATCCAGAGCCGCGCCTCATGGCCGCTGTGCATCATGACGCTGATGGTGGTGGTCACCGGCATCGCGTTGATCTACTCGCCGGTTGCCGGATTCCTGCAACTGCAGGCGCTGCCGCTGAGCTATTTCCCGTGGCTGATCGCGATTCTGGCGGGCTACATGGTGCTGACTCAGTGTGTCAAAGGCTGGTTCGTGCGCCGCTACGGCTGGCAGTAACCACTGCGATGTCACAGAAAGACGGTGATTGTTAACTCAGTCACCGTCTTTTTTTTCACCACCGGCTATAGTTATTCCTTTGTATTTCATTCATCTACGATGCTTGTCTTAATCTGAGGAATTTCACCGATGTTATTGCCTTTCCGCCGTACCCTTCTTGCAACGTCGCTTTTTCTCACCGCGTCCGCTCTGGCTGCACCGGCCGGAAATTTACCGCTGATGCCGTGGCCGCAGCAGGTGGAGGTCACCTCCCCGGCGGGCAAATTTGTGCTGACGGATGCTTTGCAGATCCAGGTCAGCGGCGACCAGTTGATGCCCGAAGTAAACCGCTGGCGCGAACGGCTTGCCCGGCAAACCGGCTGGTATTTATTGCCTCAGGCCCAGGAAAACGCGGGCGGACAGGCCGCCGTTAACATCATCATCAAACAAAAAGTGGCTGAACAGCCTGAACCGGACAGCGATGAAAGTTATCAGCTGACCGTGACGCCGCAGGGCGCGACGCTTACCGCTAATACCCGTTTCGGCGCAATGCGCGGCATGGAAACGCTGTTGCAGCTGGTGCAGAACGACGGCGAGAATACTTTTATTCCGCTGGTCAGCATTCATGACCTGCCGCGTTTTGCGTGGCGCGGCGTTCTGCTCGATTCCGCCCGTCACTTCCTGCCAGTCCCCGATATCAAACGCCAGCTCGACGGTATGGCGGCAGCGAAACTTAACGTCCTGCACTGGCATCTGAGCGACGATCAGGGCTGGCGCTTTGAATCGCAGAAATATCCCAAATTGCAGGCGCTGGCGAGTGACGGACAGTTTTACACCGTTGCGCAGATGAAAGAGGTGGTGGCTTACGCCACGAAGCTTGGGATCCGCGTGGTGCCGGAAATCGATATGCCGGGCCACGCTTCGGCGATTGCGGTGGCGTATCCCGAACTGCTGAGTGCGCCGGGACCTTACAAAATGGAACGATCCTGGGGCGTGCATGAACCGACGCTCGATCCGGGCAATGAAAAAGTCTACGCCTTTGCCGATGCGCTGGTCGGCGAGCTGACGCAGATCTTCCCTGATCCGTACCTGCACATTGGCGGCGATGAAGTGGATGCGACGCAGTGGAAAAATTCGCAGCCGATTCAGGCGTTCATGAAAGAGAAGGGCATTGCCGATACGCACGCGTTGCAGGCCTATTTCAACACCCGGTTACAGGCGATCCTTCATCAGCATCAGCGCAAAATGGTCGGCTGGGACGAGATCTTCCACCCGGATCTGCCGCACGACATTGTGATCCAGTCATGGCAGGGGCCGGACTCCCTCGGCGCCAGTGCGCAGAAGGGCTATCAGGGGATTTTGTCTACCGGCTTCTATCTCGATCAACCGCACAGTTCGGCCTATCACTATCGCAACGAAATTCTGCCGCAGCCGCTCGGTGTCGATCAGAACGTCGCCGACGGCGAGAAAGCGCAAAGCTGGACATTCACCATGCCGCGCCTGAAAGGTAAACCGGTGGACGGCAGTTTCACGCTGATTGAAGGTAAAAACGGCTGGCGCGGGTTTATTGATTTCAAAGGAAAAACCCGCCGCGCGGTGCGTGATGTGGTGGTGAAAGACGACGGCAATGTCCGGTTTGCGGTCGATACCTGGATGGGCGATACGCAACCGGTGCTGACGCTCAAAGACGGCAAACTCGGCGGCTATTTCATCATCGGCAATGCGCGGTATCCGGTCACCGGCAGCCCGCTCAGCGCCGTGCCTGACGGCCAGCCGCCGGTCGTGCCGGATGTGGCAGGAATGAAGAATATCCTCGGCGGTGAAGCAGCGCTGTGGCAGGAAAACATCACCTCGCAGATTCTGGACATTAAACTCTGGCCGCGCGGTTTTGTGGTGGCTGAACGGTTGTGGTCGGCGCAGGACGTCAAAGATACGGGCAACATGTATCAGCGGCTGGCAAAAATCGACGCCTGGTCAGTGGTATCGGCAGGGCTGCAACAGCACGCCGAAACCGCGCGGCTGATGACGCGCTTGTCAAACAGCGCTGATATCGCGCCGCTTCTGAGCTTCTCCACCGCACTCGAACCGGCGCAGTATTACACCCGTCAGCACATCAAATTCCAGGCGGGACATTACACCCAGGCCGAACCGCTGAACCGTCTGGCCGATGCGCTACCGGCGGAAAGCAACGCGGTGCGTGAATTGGGTACTCACGTCAGCGCGCTGGTGCAGGATCCGCAAAATGCACAGGCGGCGCAGGCCGTGCGCTCTCAGCTTGAAAGCTGGCAGCGCAGCGCGGAGCAGGTGAAACCGGTGCTGGCGCAAAATTACGTGCTGAAACCGTTGCAGCCGGTAGCGCAGCAGCTCGGCGCATTGTCGGCAAATGGCCTGATCTGGCTGGAGAAACTGCAAAAAGGCGAAACGCTGAACGCGCAGGAACGCCAGCAGGCGCAGTCGCAACTCGACGACGCAGCCAAAGTGCAGGACGAAGTGGTGCTCGTGGTGGTGTATCCGCTGGAGAAATTACTGGCGGGTGTGAAGTAACGTGGTTGCGTAAAACAAAAAAGCGCGACCGGTGAAGCGGCCGCGCTTTTTATTCAATCTGTCGTTACGAATGACCGGCTTTCTGACGATCGTTGCGACGGTTCACCCAGGTATTAATGAGCAGGGTGACGATCAGAATCGTAGCGATCACGCCAAGCGACACGCCCACCGGAATGTGGAACACGTCGAGCAGCAGCATCTTGATACCGATGAAAATTAAGATCACTGCCAGACCGTATTTCAGCATCGAGAAACGTTCTGCCACGCCCGCCAACAGGAAGTACATCGCACGCAGGCCGAGGATCGCAAACAGGTTCGACGTCAGCACGATGAACGGGTCAGTGGTCACGGCGAAGATCGCCGGAATGCTGTCGACTGCGAAAATCACGTCACTCAGCTCGACCATAATCAGCACCAGCAGCAACGGTGTCGCAAACAAAATACCGTTGCGGCGCACGAAGAATTTCTCGCCATGCAATTCATCGGTCATACGCATTTTACTGCGCAGCCAGCGGATCATCGGTTTCTCACCGACCTCGCCGTCGTCTTCTTTGGTCAGCGCCATCTTGATGCCGGTAAACAGCAGGAACGCGCCGAAGACGTACAGGATCCAACTAAACTGACCGACCAGCCAGCTGCCGGCGAAAATCATACCGGTACGCAGAACAATGGCGCCGAGCACGCCGTAAATCAGTACGCGGCGTTGCAGGTTTGCCGGGATGGAGAAATAACTGAACAGGATCAGCCAGACGAAGACGTTATCCACCGCCAGCGCTTTTTCCAGCAGATAACCGGTCAGGAACATGGTCGCCTGCGCGTCCGCCACTTCGCGACCGACTTCGCCGTTGAGATACCACCAGAAGCCGAAGTTAAACAGCAGCGACAGTCCAATCCACACCAGCGACCAGATGGCCGCACTTTTCATGGTCATGACCTGCGCACCTTTGCGCCCCTGCAACAGCAGGTCGAAGGCGAGCATAATCACCACCACCACAGCAAACGCGCCCCACAACATCGGGTTGCCCACTGAATTCATCATTACGTTGTCCTCCGAAAAAACATCAAAAAAAAACGGCCAGCGTCGGAAGACGTTAGCCGCTCTCTCTGAGCTATAAGCAACCTCGCCTTCCGGCAAGGTCTCACTTACAAAAAATCCTCTTTTAAAAAGATTTTTTGCCCCGGTAACCGGGTGACTGAGACGGCGTTTTAACGCGGGTCCAGACACCGTAATGACGATTATCCGACGAAGAAGTTACTCCCCTTTGCAGGTTGAAAATTAATTCAAAGTGTTACTGCTGTCAACATTTTGACATATCTTTGCACATTAACCCGCCAGCGCCTGACGCTTACCCAGCGCGCCGACGAAGGCCAGCAGTAATCCCTGACTGAGCGGTGTTTCGCTAAGTTGCTGAGCCTGATGGGTAAAGTCCACGCTGTCGTCTTCGGCAATGGAGCCGAGCCACGACAGATAGGTTTTCATCACCGCCAGACTGAATTCAGGATGGAACTGCGTGCTGATAGCATTCGGGCCGTAGCGCAAGATCTGATGCGGATCGTGCAGCGTTTTCGCCAGAACCGTCGCCCTCGCCGGGGGCGTCACCACGGTTTGCAGATGGATAAGATTCGCGGCGAACTGCGCCGGCAGCTGCGACACCAGCGGATCGAGATGCCCGGCGGGCGTCAGCGTGACCTCGTGGGTACCGACTTCAATGCCCTGCGGATGGTAATCCACCTCGCCGCCCAGCGCGTAGGCCATCAGCTGGTGTCCGTAGCAGGCGCCAAACATCGGCAATTCCTGCAACATGCCCAGACGTACCCAGTCTGCAGCCTCCTCGCTCCACGCCAGATGCTCGGTCACCATGCTGCGCGAACCGGTAATAATCGCACCGCAATACTGGTCTGGCGGCAGCGGGCGTTCACCAGCCTGTAAATCGACAATCACCACCTGCTGCGGATCGATATCGCCCTGACGAATAAACATCTGCGGGAAATTATCGTGCGCACGACGGATAGGCTCCGGTGCGTGACCGGTTTGCAAAATCAACAACGGCTTCGGACTGGATGCAGTCATCGGTGACTCCCGAATTGCGACAAAGGTTAAGGCTGATGGTCAGCAGGGAATACCACACCGGTCTGACGGCGGATCTCCGTCAATACTTTGGCGGTGATGCGCGACACTTCCAGCCCCGGATGGGCGACAAACTGGTTATCCACCAGAATTGCAAAAGTTTCCGCTTCATACAGCATGGTATTGATGTGCTGCGGCTGCGTCAGATCCAGCTTCTGGCTGCCGCGCGGCGTCAGGCTGAGCGTCTGGCATTCGGACAGTTTTTCCATCTGCAAGGTGCCTTCTTCGCCCTGAATTTCGCTCGGCAGATGGGAATCGCTGATTTTGGAATGGTTGATAACCACTTCGAAGTCGTCGGCATACGCCAGGATCACCGTGCCCTGACCGTCCACGCCGCTTTCCAGCAGGGTCGCCGTGGCAGTGACCGACTCCGGCTCGCCAAACAGCGCGATGGTACTGGCCAGACAGTAATAGCCGATATCCATGATTGATCCGTTGGAAAACGCCGGATTAAAGGTATTCGGGTTCTCACCGGCCAGATAACGCGGATAACGTGACGAATATTGGCAGTAGTTGAAAATAGCTTTACGCAGCTTACCAATGCGGTTCAGCGCGCCCTTCATGTGCAGGAAATTTGGCAGATAGGCCGTTTTAAACGCTTCGAACAGCACGACGTTATTTTCTTTCGCGCAGGCTATCAGGCTTTCAGCCTCGGCCAGATTGGAGGCCAGCGGCTTTTCACAAATCACGTGTTTTTTATGGCGCAGGAACAACAGCGACTGCTGGCAGTGCAGGGAATTCGGGCTTGCGATATACACGGCGTCAATGACATCAGAGGCGGCCATTTCGTCCAGTGAATCAAAGAAGTGCCCGACCGGATAATCCTCACCCAGCTTTTTGGCACCTTCCAGCGTACGTGAATAAATCGCCGTCAGTTTCATCTTGCCGCTTTCGTGCGCAGCATCAATAAAGCGTTGGGTGATCCAATTAGTTCCGACTACCGCAAACCGAATCATGAGAAATCCCTATAGTTGGTAGTGAATTATTATTGGTACAACTTACCGAATATTTCCAGATGCGTCAGGTACATGCGCGTATCGAATTCTAACTGATGATAGTCTGGCGTCATATGACAGCACAGGCTGTAGAATGCTTTGTTGTGATCTTTTTCTTTCAGATGTGCCAGTTCGTGCACCACGATCATCTTCAGAAAGGCTTCCGGCGCGCTTTTAAAGACGGTCGCGACGCGGATTTCCGCTTTGGCTTTCAGCTTACCGCCCTGGATGCGCGATATGGCGGTGTGCAGCCCCAGCGCGTGTTTCATCACGTGGATTTTGTTGTCGTAGGCCACTTTACTTAACGGCGATGAACTGCGCAGAAACTGGTTCTTCAGGTCCAGCGTATACTGATAGAGCGATTTATCGGTGGTCAGCTCGTGCGGTTGCGGATATCGCGTCAGTAATACTTTACCTAAACGTTCCTGGTCGATTAACTGACGCACCTGAGCCTGAAGATGCTCGGGATAGCCTTGCAGATAGGTCAATTCAGGCATAACTGGTTGCTTTGTCTCTTATTGACGGGAAAAAGGTGCCGCAGCGATAAGCATGGATTTTGGCGCGATCGCAGGGATCCGGCAGATAAACCCCTTTTTAACTGAAAAAACATTTTACTGATAGCCCAATTTAGGGGATAAACAGCGCAAATTGAATATTGAGGAGGGCCAATGAGCCAATTCGAAACCGAAGTAGGTGGTCAGTTGCTGCAACTGAGTCTGGAACGTTATCCGCAGGACGAAGCGGCAACGCAGTTGCAGGCCTGGGAAGCGGCCGATGAGTATCTGCTGCAAACCCTGAACACCGCTGAGCTCAATGGCCGTCCGCTGCTGATTTTCAACGATGCGTTTGGTGCGCTGGCCTGTGCGTTACAGGAGTTCAATCCAACCAGCATCAATGACTCTTTCATGAGCCAGCTGGCGACGCGCCATAACCTGCGTCTGAACGGGTTTGATGAAGACGCCGTGGCCGCGCAAAGCAGCCTGGTGCCGTTGCCGATCAATCCGGGTCTGGTCATCATCAAAGTGCCAAAAACGCTGGCGCTGCTGGAACAGCAACTGCTGGCCCTGCGCGAAGTTGTAACGCCTGAGACGCAGATCATCGCCGCGGCGAAAGCCCGTGATATCCACACCTCGACGCTACAATTGTTCGAGAAAATTCTTGGCCCGACCAAAACCAGTCTGGCGTGGAAAAAAGCGCGTCTGATCCACTGTGAAGCGACGCTGCCTGCGCAGGCAGCCGAACCGGTGATCGCAGAGTGGGCGCTGGATGAAACCGAATTCCGCATTTCCAACCACGCGAACGTGTTCTCACGTGGCGGTCTGGATATCGGCGCACGTTTCTTTATGCAACACCTGCCGGAAGGTATTGAAGGGCGTATGGTGGATTTAGGCTGCGGTAACGGCGTGATCGGCATGACTGCGCTGGCACTGAACCCGGATGCCGAAATGCTGTTCGTGGATGAATCCTACATGGCGGTGGAATCGAGCCGCATCAACGTCGAAAACAATTTGCCGCAGGATGTCAGCCGCTGTCATTTCGAAGTGAATAACATGCTGGCCGGTGTTGAGCGCGAAACGCTGGACGCGGTGCTGTGTAACCCGCCATTCCATCAGGGCGCCGTGGTCAGTGATGACACCGCATGGCGTATGTTCTGTGATGCCAAACGTTGCCTGCAAACCGGCGGTGAACTGCGTATCGTCGGCAACCGTCATCTTGATTACTACCAGAAACTGCGCCGGTTGTTCGGTAACTGCACCACCATCGCCACCAACCAGAAGTTCGTGATTCTGCGTGCGGTGAAGACGGCGTCGCAGCATTGATTTGAATGACATTCTCAATAAAAAAGCCGCTCACGCGGCTTTTTTTTCGTCTGTACTTTCTCAGATTGCCAGCGCCAGCCGGGTGCCTTGTTCTATGGCCCGGCGGGCATCAAGTTCGAGCGCAACGTCGGCCCCGCCAATCAGGTGCACGGTTTTTCCGGCTTCCTGCAAAGGCTGATACAGCGCGCGCTGCGGTTCCTGTCCGGCACAAATGATGATGTTATCCACCGCCAGACACACCCGTTCGCCATTCATGATCAGATGCAATCCGGCATCGTCAATGCGCTCGTAGCTGACGCCATTTTGCATTTTCACGCCGCGCTGCAACAGGCTGGCGCGGTGGATCCAACCGGTGGTTTTACCGAGTCCTGCGCCGACTTTGGTGGTTTTGCGTTGCAGCAGCACGATATCCCGCGCTGCCGGTTCCGGCTGCGGGCCTTGTGGCGCAAGGCCGCCGCGCTGCGTGAGCGACTGATCGATTCCCCATTCATGACTGAACGCGCGGCTGCTGAGGCTTGATGACGGGCCGTTGTGGATCAGGTATTCGGCGGTATCAAAACCAATCCCGCCTGCACCGATAATCGCCACGCGGCTGCCGACCGGTTTTTTATCGCGCAGCACGTCGAGATAGGTCAGCACGCTCGGGTGATCGATACCAGGAATGTCTGGCAAACGCGGCGAGATCCCGCAGGCGAGGATCACCTCGTCATAGCCGATGAGCTTGTTGCCGCTGACGGTTTCGCCAAGGCGCACCGTCACACCGAGTAACGCCAGCTGGCGTGAGTAATAGCGCAGGGTCTGGTAAAACTCTTCTTTGCCGGGAATTTGTTTAGCAATGTTAAACTGACCGCCAATTTCACGGTGAGCCTCGAACAGCGTGACCTGATGTCCGCGGCTGGCGGCAGTCGTTGCGAAAGCCAGACCGGCAGGGCCGGAGCCGACCACGGCGAGGCGTTTAGGCGCTGCCGCGCGGGTCACCGGCATCTGCGTTTCATGGCAGGCGCGCGGATTAACCAGGCAGGACGTCACTTCGCCGACGAAAATCTGATCCAGACACGCCTGATTGCAGCCTATGCAGGTATTAATTTCATCCGCCCGACCCTGTGCGGCTTTCTCGACAAACGCCGGATCGGCGAGAAACGGGCGCGCCATCGAAACCATATCGGCGCAGCCTTCGGCGAGGATTTTCTCCGCCACATCAGGATCGTTAATGCGGTTGGTGGTGATGAGCGGAATGCCGACTTTGCCCATCAGCTTTTGCGTTACCCAACTGAATGCGGCACGTGGCACCATGGTGGCGATGGTGGGAATACGCGCTTCGTGCCAGCCGATACCGGTATTAATGATGCTCGCACCGGACTGCTCAATGCGTTGCGCCAGCATTTCGACTTCCTGCCAGTCCGACCCTTCCTCCACCAGATCCAGCATCGACAGGCGGTAAATGATGATGAATTCCAGCCCGCACGCTTCGCGCACGCGGCGCACCGCTTCTGTCGCAAAGCGCATGCGATTTTCCGCGCTGCCGCCCCAGCGATCGGTGCGCTGGTTGGTTCTGGCAGCCAGAAACTGATTAATCAGATAGCCTTCCGAGCCCATGATTTCAACACCGTCATAGCCAGACTCTTTAGCCAGCAGAGCGCAGCGGGCGAAATCTTTCAGCGTGGTGTCGATCTCTTCTTCGGTCAGCGCATGAGGCGTAAAGCGGTTAATCGGTGCCTGAAGGGCAGAAGGCGCAACCGGATTGGGCTGATAGCTGTAGCGACCAGCATGCAGAATTTGCAGCGCAATTTTGCCCCCGGCGGCATGCACCGCGCGAGTCACCATGCGGTGATGTGTGATGTGCTCCTGTTCGGCCAGAATCGAACCGCCCTGATAGACAACGCCCTGCGCATTGGGCGAAATGCCGCCAGTGACGATAAGCCCGACCCCCGCCGCCGCGCGCTCGGCATAAAACGCCGCCAGCCGCTCCGGCCCGTCCTCAAGTTCTTCAAGACCGGTGTGCATGGAACCCATCAGCACGCGGTTTTTCAGCTGCGTAAAACCTAAATCCAGCGGCGCCAGCAGGTGCGGATAAAACGGCGAAGCGCGTTCAGTCATGGAATTCTCTTAAGTGGTCGGAGGAGATGAATTCAATTTAGCGGGTGGCGGAAGAATTGGAAAGCGGCTGCGCAATGATTGTGACGCATATCACTCTGGCTAAAATCGGGAAGGTTTATTTACGCTTCCTCATATTATTAATCGGGTTTATTTAATTAAAAAGAATATTACTGAGGAGGCGAATTATTACGTTGTAGCAGAGAAATTGATTCTTTCACTGTTTTTACACAACATTGATTAGATGCAGGTTGTTTATTTTTAACATTTTTTTCCTGACTCATGCTCGTTAGGAATAATCTTATAAAAACAACTGGAATCGATTCAGTTCGGGTTAGAGCTGGACTAGGCTGGAGCTGCTTCACCCTAAATTTCAATTCTAACCTGGATATATACTATGAATCTTATTGACCATACAGCCTGCCGTCCGTTTACCGAAGCCGGGCATTTGTCGCAAATTGCTGCCTATTATGAAGAAGGCCGTAATGTCATGTGGATGATGCTCAGGTCTTATCCACGTCCTTGTTTTAATCAGGAGCTTATCGAAGACATCATGACGCTCACCTACGCCGCGAAAGCGTCCGGGCTGCGTTTCGATTTTTGGGTAACCGGTTCGTTGGTGCCCAACATGTATAACGTGGGAGGTGATCTCAGCTTCTTTGTGGATTCTATCGTCAATAATAAGCGCGAAGCGTTGCGTGCCTACGCCAGAGCCTGTGTGGACTGCGTACACGCCGCTGCGCGCGGATTTGATGTCGGTGCTATCAGTTTATCGATGATCGAGGGAACCGCGCTTGGCGGCGGGTTTGAAGCGGCGCTGGCGCACCATTACGTGCTGGCGCAGAACACGGCCCGCATGGGGTTCCCGGAAATCGCGTTTAACCTGTTCCCCGGCATGGGCGGTTATTCACTGGTGTCACGAAAAGCCGGCATGCGGCTCGCGGAGGAGCTGATTACCACCGGCGAATCGCATACGGCGGAGTGGTTTGAAAGCCGGGGGCTAGTCGATATCTTGTTCCAGCCCGGTGAGGCATTCAACGCCACCCGTACCTTTATGGATACGTTGCGGCCCAAGCTCAACGGGATCAGGGCGATGATCCGGGCGCGTCAGCGTGTGTTGCAGCTATCGCGCTCGGAACTGATGGATATCACGGAGGACTGGGTGGATGCCGCATTTACGCTGGAGGAGAAGGATCTGAGTTACATGGAGCGGCTGGTCATGCTGCAAAACCGGCATACGGCGTCCTTGCGTAAAACCGGCTAGCAGCAGGCAGAAAAAGCCCGTCACTGGCGCTATTTCTGTTTTGCTTTATGTTTAAAAACATTGGGTGAAGCAACGTTTTTATCATCAAGCCAGTGCTCCAGCTCAATCGCGGGCATTGGCTTGGCGTAAAGAAAGCCCTGTTTGCTGTCTACCCCGATTTCATCGATAAGCTTCTCTTCTTCCGCTGTTTCCACGCCTTCTGCCACGACGGTCAGTTGCAATGTTTTTGCCACCGCCACAATCGCCCGAACCAGCGCCTGCGAAACCGGATCGTCATTGATCCCACGAACAAAGCTCTGATCCAGCTTGATGCAGTCCAGCGGAATACGCGCCAGCTGTGACAGTGAAGAGTACCCGGTTCCGAAATCATCCAGATGCACCTGCGCACCCAGCTTGTGCAGCTGATTGATCATCGCCACGGCTGCATTTTCATCTTCTACCAGACAGCTTTCTGTCAGCTCAAAATCCATCAGGCAGCCCTTCATGCCCGAGGCTTTCATCGCTTCGGCGAGCGTGGTGATAAAGGAGCCGTTATTAAGCTGACGGCCTGAAAGATTCACCGCCACCCGCAGATTGAGGCCTTTTTTCTGCCATTCCGTTGCCTGACGTGTTGCGGTTTCGATCACCCATTTGCCGAGCGGTGTGATAAGCCCGGATTCTTCGGCGTAAGGGATAAAGCTTTGCGGCTGAATCAGCCCGCGTTCCGGTGACTGCCAGCGCAGCAGAGCCTCGACACTGTTGACCGCCCCGTACAGCGAGACTTTCGGCTGGTAATAGAGCACCAGCTGATCTTTATCGGCCAGCGCCTTTCGCAAATGTGTGTCAAGCCACATATATTCGGCGGCTTTCTGATTCATTTCCGGCGAGAAAACGCAGTAAGAGTTTTTGCCTTTTTCCTTCGCCACGTACATGGCGGTGTCTGCGTTTTGCAGCAGAGTATCGCCGTCGATGCCGTGTTCCGGGCAGAGGGCGATCCCGCCGGAACAGCCGGTATACACTTCGATAAGTCCGATGCGAAACGGCATACTCAGACGATGTAAAACCCGCTGGCTCAGCGATTCCAGCGTTTTGATTTCAGCGTGGGTACTGAGAATAATAAATTCATCGCCCCCGAGCCGGGCAAGCTTATCGTTGGTTGAGAGGCAATCCTGTATGGCATCGGATACCGCGCGCAGCAGGTGGTCACCAAACATGTGCCCGTAAGCATCGTTCACTTTTTTGAAGTTATCGAGATCAAGATAAATCAGCCCGACTTTATTCTCCCCCCGGTCTTTCAGCGCGGTGGCCAGAGATTCCTGCAACGCGTTGCGGTTGGCGAAGCCGGTGACAAGATCGGTATTGGCGAGAACGCGTAACCGTTCCTGCGCTTTACGTTCGTCGGTAATGTCAGACCCCGAGCAGATCAGATATTTTTGCTGCTTGCCGCTGCCACTGTGGACGAATTTATTGCGGAACAGAAACAGACGCTGGCCCTTAACGGTGTTGATCCAGCGTTCTACTTCATAGGATTGCTGATGCTGAAAGAAGCTGGTGATGTTCTGGCGTGAGGCCAGACCTTCTTCCATCGACATGAATAAATCGTATGCGCTGCGCCCGATGACATCGACTTCGCGCAGGCCGGTGTACTCTTCGCTCAGCCGGTTAAAACGGTGGATTTTGCCTTCCTGATCGATAATCACGATTACGGAATTCGCCTCAGAAACCACCTGTTCGGCAAACGTCAGCCCGACTTCTAAATCATGTGCGACGGATTCGGTGTCCTGATATGCCGATGCGGTGCCCGCCCAGACCTGACTGTCAATTTTGCGGCCCACCAGATACAGGCGAACGGAGGATCCGAACAGCGTAATGTCCAGCGTGAAACTTGAGGTGATCCCGGTCAGTTGTCGGATCTTTCCTGCCTGCCATTGCGTCAGGGAGATGGCGACGTTGACGATGCCTTTCTCAGCAGATAACTCCAGTGCATTGCTGTCTGAACCCAGTCGCCAGTATGGGCGGGGCGTACCGAAATGCAGGTACAGGATGGAGGCATCTTGTGAGTCGACCATGAATGTTTCTCCGCAAAGAACGCAAAACGCCGGCTTTGTGCGAACCTGGCGACAGTCAGCACAGACGGAGCTTACTCTGTTGAGCCCACTCGCAACGCTCCGCATCCGGCGGATAAAGGCAAAAGGGCATAACACATTGAAATTAAGGTTAGCAACTGTCCGTTATATATCCAGTCTGCGGACAGAAATTGCCATTGAGCACAGGGGCGCGAATTACCGTACGCCGTCAGTGCTCAACGGGCTTTTGACCGATTTCCGGGCCTGGGTTCCGACCCGGAAATCACTTTCGATAAATTACTTCAGCAGGAAACTGGTTTGCTTAACGTTCTGTGAATCCAGACCAATGAACACGTTGAATTTGCCGGGATCAGATGCCCATTTCAGCTGTTCGTTGTAGTAACGCAAATCCGGTTCATTGATAGTAAACGTCACGACTTTTTCCTCACCCGGTTGCAGTTCAACCTTTTCGAAGTTCTTCAGCTGTTTCACCGGACGGCTGATAGACGCGGTGACATCCTGCAAATACAGCTGCACGATGGTCGCTCCGCTGCGTTTACCGGTGTTTTTCACCGTCACGCTGGCGGTCAGCGGATGTTTGGCATCCATGGTGGTGGTCGACAGACTTACGTCAGAGACGCTGAAGTCGGTATAGCTCAGACCATAACCAAACGGGAACAGCGGGCCATTGGTGATATCGAAATAGCGGGTGGTGTATTTATCCGGGTGCTGCGGATTAAACGGACGGCCGGTATTAAGGAAGCTGTAATACAACGGGATCTGGCCGACTTCGCGCGGGAAGGTCATTGGCAGTTTGCCTGACGGGTTGTAATCGCCAAACAACACATCGGCAATTGCATGGCCGCCTTCGGTGCCGCTGAACCAGGTTTCGAGCATCGCGTCAGAAATTTCGTTTTCCCACGTCAGGGTCAGCGGACGGCCATTCATCAGAACGATGACCAGCGGTTTGCCGGTCGCTTTCAGCGCTTTCAGCAGGTCACGCTGACTTTGCGGAATGTTCAGTTCAGAACGGCTGGACGCTTCGTGCGCCATACCTTGCGCTTCACCCACGACGGCGACGACAACGTCTGATTTCTCAGCCGTTTTCACCGCTTCGTCAATCATGTCCTGCGGCTTACGCGTGTCGTTGATGACCTGTTTGTCGTAAGAGTTGAGGAAATCCACCATGGCCTGATCGTCGGTGACGTTAGCGCCGCGTGCGTACAGCACGTTGCCTTTATCGCCGAGGACGTCTTTCATGCCCTGCAGGACGGTCACGGCCTGCGCGGCTTTACCCGCCGCCGACCAGCTGCCCATTACGTCACGTTTGCTGTCAGCCAGCGGGCCAATCACCGCGATGGTGCCTGATTTGTGCAACGGCAAGGTTTGGTTGTTGTTTTTCAGCAGCACCAGCGAGGTACGCGCCACTTCACGCGCTTCGGTGCGATGCAGACGACTTTCGGCATTGGTATCCGCCGGGTCGCTGGAGGCCGGGCCTAAATGACGGTACTCATCCACAAACAGGCCCATGTCCCATTTGGCCGCGAGTACATCACGCACGGCACGGTCGATGTCATTCTGGCTGACCAGCCCGTCGGCGAGTAATCCTTTCAGATACTTACCGTACATGTTGTCGGCCATGTCCATATCGACACCGGCTTTCAGCGCCATGGCCGCTGCCTGACGATCGTCTTCTGCCACGCCGTGTTTGACCAGGCCGCCGATCGCGCCGTGATCGCTGACGGTCAGACCTTTGAATTGCCAGTCGTCACGCAGAATATCTTTCAGCAGCCAGGTATTGGAGGTCGCCGGTACGCCGTTAACGCTGTTGAGCGCAATCATCACGCCGCCCGCGCCCGCATCCACTGCGGCTTTGTACGGTGGCATATAGTCGTTGAACATGCGGGTCAGGCTCATGTCCACGGTGTTGTATTCGCGGCCGCCTTCAACAGCGCCATACAGCGCGTAGTGTTTGACGTTGGCCATCACGGCGTCTGGCCCTGACGGGTCTTTGCCCTGATAACCGGTGACCATCTCATGTGCAAGGCGCGACGTCAGATAGGTGTCTTCACCGAAACCTTCAGAAACGCGCCCCCAGCGTGGATCACGGGTGACATCCACCATCGGTGAGAAGGTCATGTTCAGGCCATCGGCGGCGGTCTCTTTGGCAGAAATCCTGGCGCTGGTGGCGACGGCGCTCATATCCCAACTGGCGGCGAGGCCGAGGCTAATCGGGAAAATCGTGCGCTGACCGTGAACGACGTCATAGGCATAAAAAGGTGGGATCTTCAGACGGCTGTTTTTCACTTCATCCTGAAGCCGACGGATATCGGGTTTGGTGACGGTGTTAAACACGCCCCCGACTTTGCCCGCGCGGATATCTGCCATGATGGCTTCTTTCGGATAATCCGTCCCGACGGTCACCAGATTCAACTGCCCGATTTTTTCATCGAGGGTCATTTTTTTCATCAGATCGGCAATGAACGCATTGCGCTCTTTGACCTGATTTTGGGGGATACCTGCCGTTTCAACCGCCAGTGCAGAAGCAGAGCTTACCAGTAATACAAACGCGCCAAGCATGTGATGCGTATTCATCGGAATTCCTTCAGCCATAAGCAGGGATGCCAAAACATTGAAAATTCAGCAGCCTGAAGCAAACAAATCAATGATCATTCTAAGAAAAGTATAGTGTGAGA
This sequence comes from Rahnella inusitata, assembly GCF_003263515.1. Classification (GTDB taxonomy): domain Bacteria; phylum Pseudomonadota; class Gammaproteobacteria; order Enterobacterales; family Enterobacteriaceae; genus Rahnella; species Rahnella inusitata. The sequence goes on from NZ_JYDE01000006.1 coordinate 81,741, forward strand.
ATCTAATACGACCGTTCAACTATTAGCAATCAATAGTTTTGACCGGCCACACATTATCTTTTACTCGTGGAGACAGATCGCAATTTACAGGTAATCGGGCAGATGGCTACAAAAAGACGCTCGATATACCGCGCAATTTCAAACAATTAGGATTTGATGAAGATGCGGTGCTGGAATGAGCGATTAAATCGCGCAGGTGATAGGCTTTTTTGCACAGTGAACCGGGCAGAACACGGGGTTCTGCCCGAAAATAAGACGGGCGAAAGCGGGATTAATACAAAACGGAATTAATAGTAGAAAGGCATATCCGTCGGGGTTTTACTCATCACGTCAAAAAATACGTCCTTGGTCATTGACCAGAATTGCGCGATGGCGGCGGCGTTGTAGGTCATGCCCATCAGGCTCATGACAAAGAAACAGGTCACGGTCAGGCCGAGACCACTACAAACGAAAGCCATCGTATTGCGGCTCGACTGGCGGCAAACGATATTGAGCTGGCTGGTGCAGAACATCAGAAAAGCGCTCAGTAATTCCCAGCGCATCATGACGATGCCGGCGGTTAATGTACCCATAGATAAAATCCTTACTCACTACAGCCGGTTGCGCGACGCCAACATCAGCCGAAACGGCTGCAAAAACAGGAGGGCAATGGGCTTATCGAGGTATTAATTAAGTTGAATAGTGTGACTTGGGTCACATTATATCATTGGATTTTATTTATGAGCAGAGGGAATGAGCAGAAATTGTTCGCTAATACGTTTTATGTATAACGCACCGCCAAATCATGGCCGTGCGTTATCAAAGAACTGCATTTAAGAAAGTATTACGCGCCGTAGCCCATGACCTGCAGCAGATGCTGGGCCTGCTGGACCGCTTCCTGCCGGTGCGCGACGCCAAGTTTTTGATACAAATTTCGGATATGCGTTTTGATGGTGGTAGAGGCGACGTCCAGCTCACCGGCTATCTGATCGTTGCTGTAGCCGGAATAAATCAGGCCGAGCACCTGCCACTCGCGCTGGGTCAGCGGGCTGGTGCGGATAAGCTCTGGCACCTGCGGATGAGTCAGCAGTTTATTCACAAAACCTTCGTCGAAATGCGCAAACTTGTGGCGGTGATGCTGATTAATTTCGCGCAAAATCTGCTGCGCCCGGCGCTGTTCCAGCTCGGGCAACAAGTTGAGTTGAATCAGCTGACGCAGCTGTTGCGCCATCATTTCCCCTTCGATAACGAAATGGCTGACAAAGCCGGTGCGGTTCGCCAGCCCCAGCGCTTCAATCAGCACACGTTGTGCGTCGTTCTTACGGCCGGTGTGCCAGTAAAGCAGATTGCTCAGCAGCAGATTGCGGTTCAGATCGCTGGTCAGGCGCAGCTGGCGTGCGTTCTGATTGAGCTCGTCGAGCACCACTTCCGCTTCGTCAAATTTCTCCAACAGAATCTGCATCCGGGCAATATTACGCCACTGTCCCTGTTGGAAATGGTTATCCGCCATGTCCGGTTTTCGCGCCTGTTGCAGCCACTGGCGGGCTGCGGCTTTATCACCAATCATCTGCCAGTAAATCACGCGAGGTTTGTCGGTATTGGTCAGCCAGTCGATATGATACTGGCCAGTTTTGAGCAGGGTTTCACAGCGCTGTAAATGGTGATGGGCGTTGTCGAGCTGACCGCGCGCCAGCGAGCATTTCGCCAGCATCGCCAGACACTGTAATTGCTGCTGCGGCTGGAAATTGGTCAGCACGTCGAGGCCTTTTCGCGCGGCGTCTTCGGCATCATCAAGGCGCGACCATGACCACAACAGCTGTGAACGCAGGCGCAGCAGGAATTCATGCATTGGCAACTGTTCGAGATGCTGCTCGCGCACCAGTTCGAACGCGCGATCCTGCATCTCGTAGGCTGCCTGTAAAAAGCCCTGCGCAATCAGGATTTCGCTCTGTTGCAGCAGCGCCCATAAGGCATAGTGATAGGCTTCGTAGCGCCGTGCGATTTGTTCGGTTTGCTGCATCAGCGGCAGCGCGCGGGTTAAATCGCCTTTGCAGTGCTGAATTTCGCCGGTCACTGAGGTGGCGACGATGCGGCTGTAATAGCTTTCATAGGGCAGGAAACGCAGGGCGTCGGCGGCCAGTTTTTCCGCTTCATCCTGACGCCCATCGTTGATCGCCACCTGCGCGCGCAGGGCATCAAATTCGGCGGTCATATCCTGTTCCATTACGATATTGCGCTGCTGCATCTCGCTTTCGGCGCGCACCAGCAGGGCTTCGACTTCGGCATAGCGATGCTGACTCTGCGCCAGCCACGCCTGCAACAGTACCAGTTTAGGATTCTGTATCAGGCGTTCGTACGGCAGCGCGTTCAGGCACTCTTCAAGCAGCGCCAGTTCGCTTTGATTAAACAGCGCCCAGGCGTGCTGCAACAGAATATCGCGCAATAAATCAATGTCTTCCGCGCCCAGCGCGTGATGAATCGCTTCCGCCGGGAACCCCTGTGCCAGCCAGCCTTCAGCGGCGGCACGGTGAATTTCCGGCAGTTGTGCGGCCAGTTCCCACTGGCAACGCTGGCGCAGGAAAGTCGCGAATAACGGGTGGAAATTAAACCATTCGCCGGTGTCATCCATTCTGTGGATGAATAACCCCTGACGCTCTAATTCTTCAAGACGTTGCTGACCGTTTTCGCCGCCGGTCAGGCGCACGATCAGCGCATCATTCATCGAACGCAGTAATGAACAGCGCAGCAGAAAATCACGGGTCGGGGCATCCACACGATCCAATACTTCATCCACCAGATATTCCGACAGATGGCTGGCATTGAGCCCGGCGAGTTTACGCGCCGACTGCTGGGTGGATTGCTGTGTCGAGGTGGTGGACTGGCGTGCTGAGAGCGCGATCAGTTGCAGCGCGGTGGCCCATCCGGCGACGTCGTCACACAAACGGCTGCTGTCGGCATGATCGATCGGGTCTTTCAGACGGTTGTCGAAAAACTGCTGCGTTTCAGGGTGGGTAAATGCCAGATGCGAGGCATTGAGCTCGAGTAACTGGTCGCGCACGCGTAGATTGGCGATGCCCAGCGGCGGCAGAGTGCGTGAGAGCACCACCAGCGAAATATTTTCCGGCTGATGGCGCAGGAAAAAGCGCATGCCTTCATGGATGGCGTCGTTAGAAATCAAATGGTAATCGTCAATCACCAGCAGCAGCGGCCGGTGCCAGTCGGAAAGCTCCACGAACAGTTGCCCGAACAGCGCGGACAAACTGGCGTACTGATGCTTCTGGCTCAGCCCCTCACTTTTCACGCAGTGGCCGCCGCAGGCCTGCTGTACGGCAGCAATCAGATAGCTGGCAAAACGCTCCGGCTGGTTGTCGCTTTCATCAAGAGAATACCAGCCCAGATCGCTTTTCCCCGCCGCCCAGTGCGCCACCAGCGTCGTCTTGCCGTAGCCTGCCGGACTGGCGACCAGCGTAAGACGGTAATTAGGCGCAGTCGTGAGCTTCGTCAGCAAACGATCGCGAACCACTGTGTTTTGCTGCCGCACCGGGCGGCTGAGTTTTGACGGGATCAGCATTTTTTTCGATTCTTTTGACGGTAAGCAGAGGGGCGGTTTAATTATTTCACAGCGCGTAATTAATCACTTTTTCTAAAGTCCTCCTTTGAAACATTGATTGCAAGAATGTTACGTTTTTACATGCCGTTAAGTTGCTCTGTATCACAAATTTCAATCAGACTTTTCGTACGGCTACCCTGAGAGCCCGTCTCCTCCGACTACGCCCCGTTTCTCCTCCCTGTCTAATCTTTGGCGGGATGATGCTGCTCACAGACACAAGCGTCAGCATAGTGATTATCAATATTGTACTTCCCTACAAATTCCCGAATATAAAGAGGCATGTGATGCAGGTGACTTTGGATAAGACACAATTTTTGGCCGCACTAAAACGCCAGTGGCAGGGATTCGGTTTGCAGCAGGCACAGGACATGACGCCACATCAGTGGTGGCAGGCGACCAGTGGCGCGCTCTCCGAGCAGCTGAGCGCGCAGCCTGCGCCGGTGGCCGGGAAAACGCCACAGCGCCACGTTAACTATATTTCGATGGAGTTTCTGATTGGCCGGCTTACCGCCAATAACCTGATCAATCTCGGCTGGTACGACACCGTGCAGCAGGCGCTTAAGGAGCAGGGCGTAGAGCTTGCGGATGTGCTGGAGCAGGAAACCGACCCGGCGCTGGGCAACGGCGGTTTGGGGCGTCTGGCAGCCTGTTTCCTTGATTCAATGGCGACCGTCGGACAACCGGCGACCGGTTATGGTCTGAATTATCAGTACGGTCTGTTCCGCCAGTCGTTTAGCGAAGGCAAGCAACAGGAAGCGCCGGACAACTGGCATCGCGAAAGCTATCCGTGGTTCAGCCACAACAGTTCGCTGTCAGTGGACGTGGCGTTTGGCGGCAAGCTGACGAAGAACGATGCGGGCGCGGAACAGTGGCATCCGGCGTTCACCCTGCGTGGCGAAGCCTGGGATCTGCCGGTGGTGGGTTATAAAAATGGCGTCACTCAGCCGCTGCGTTTATGGCAGGCGACCGACGTGCATCCGTTTGATTTGACGTTGTTCAATGACGGTGAATTCCTCAAGGCCGAGCAGAAAGGGATTGATGCTGCGAAGCTCACCAAAGTGCTCTATCCGAACGACAATCATGAGGCCGGAAAACGCCTGCGCCTGATGCAGCAGTATTTCCAGTGCGCCTGTTCGGTTGCCGATATTCTGCGCCGCCACCATTCCTTGGCCGCAAAATTCAGGATCTGCCGAAGTTCGAAGTGATCCAGCTTAATGATACCCATCCGACCATCGCCATCCCGGAGCTGCTGCGTATTTTGATCGACGAGCATCAGCTGGACTGGGACGCCGCATGGGCGATCACCAGCCAGACGTTCGCCTACACCAACCACACGCTGATGCCGGAAGCGCTGGAGTGCTGGGATGAAAAACTGGTTCGCAGCCTGTTGCCGCGCCACTTCTCATTGATTAAAGCGATTAACGCCCGCTTTAAAAAAGTGGTCGAAAAACAGTGGCCGGGCGACAAAGCGGTGTGGGAAAAACTTTCCGTCCATCAGAACAAACAGGTGCGTATGGCGAACCTGTGCGTGGTCAGCGGCTTTGCGGTGAACGGCGTCGCGGCGCTGCACTCCGAGCTGGTGGTCAAAGATCTGTTCCCGGAATATCACCTGCTGTGGCCAAACAAATTCCATAACGTCACCAACGGCATCACGCCGCGTCGCTGGCTGAAACAGTGCAATCCGGCGCTGTCATCGCTTATCGACGAGACGCTGAAAACCGAGTGGGTGAACGATCTTGATGCGCTGAAAGGGCTGGAAAGCTACGCCGACGATAAGAAATTCTGTCAGCGTTATCAGGCGATTAAGCGCGAGAACAAAATCAAACTGGCGGACTATGTTCAGCACACAATGGGTCTGACGCTGAACCCGGACGCGATTTTCGATGTGCAGATCAAACGCCTGCACGAATACAAACGTCAGCATCTGAATCTGCTGCATATTCTGTCGCTGTACCGTCAGCTGCGTGATAACCCGGAAATGGACATGGTGCCGCGCGTGTTCCTGTTCGGCGCGAAAGCGGCCCCTGGCTATTACCTGGCGAAAAATATTATCTACGCCATCAACCAGGTCGCTGAAAAAGTGAATAACGATCCGCTGGTGCGCGATCGCCTGAAGGTGGTGTTTATTCCGGATTACCGCGTGTCAGTGGCGGAACTGATGATTCCGGCGGCGGATGTTTCCGAGCAGATTTCCACCGCCGGTAAAGAGGCGTCAGGCACCGGCAACATGAAGCTGGCGCTTAACGGCGCGCTGACCGTCGGCACGCTCGACGGGGCGAATGTCGAAATCGCCGAACAGGTCGGCGAGGACAATATCTTTATCTTTGGCAATACCGTCGATCAGGTCAAAGCATTGCTGGCTAAAGGCTACGATCCGCTCAAACTGCGTAAGAAAGACAAGCATCTGGATAAGATCCTCAAAGAACTGGAAAGCGGCTTCTTTAGCAACGGTGACAAACAGGCGTTCAGCCTGATGTTGGACAGTTTGCTGGACGGCGGCGATCCTTATCTGGTACTGGCTGACTTCGCGGATTACTGCGCAGCACAACAGAAAATCGATGTTCTGTATCGCGATCAGCAGGAGTGGACGCGTAAAACCATTCTCAACACTGCCCGCGTCGGGATGTTCAGTTCCGACCGTTCGATCCGTGATTATCAGCAGCGGATCTGGCAGGCGAAACGTTAAGGAGCCCCCATGGAAAATAAAGCACTGGAGCAGGCCGCCAGGGAGGCGGGGATTTCCTCTGGTTTTATTAATGCGCACGGCAAACAGCAGGCCATCGCGCCGGAAACCAAACGTGAGCTGTTGTCGGCGATGGGCTGGGTGGCACAATCCCGCCCGGCCATCACGCCGGTGCCAGCGGTTAAAGTGTTCGTCACCGGCAGCCGGCTGGCGCTGCCGGTCGGCGGTGACGGCGAATATGGCTGGACGCTGCGTCTGGAAAATGGCGGTACCACACAGGGTCGCGTCAGCGGCAAAATGACACTGGCGTTGCCGGGGAAAATTCCCACCGGTTATCACCAGCTGACGCTGACGCAGGACGCGCAGGAGTGGGCGTGCCGGATCATTGTCGCGCCGAAACGCTGCTATGAACCTGACGCGTTGCTGGCCGGAAAAAAACTCTGGGGCGCGTGCGTGCAACTGTATACGCTGCGCTCGGAGAACAACTGGGGCATCGGTGATTTCGGTGATCTCAACGTTTTGCTGAAAAACGTGGCTGAACGCGGCGGGGCGTTTGTCGGCCTCAATCCAATCCACGCGCTCTATCCGGCCAATCCGGTGGCCGCCAGCCCTTACAGCCCGTCTTCGCGACGCTGGCTGAACGTCATTTATATCGACGTAGCGGCAGTGGACGATTTTAAGCGAAGTGAAGAAGCGCAGATCTGGTGGCACAGGCCGTTGACGCAGCAGCGTTTGCAGGCGGCACGCGCCAGCGAGTGGGTGGATTACGCCGAAGTGATGCCGCTCAAACTGGAAGGTTTACGTCTCGCTTATGCCCATTTCCTGGGCCGTAAGGCGCAGGATGCGCAGGTGAAATCGCTGGCGAATTTTGTGAAGCAGGGCGGCGAAAGCCTGTATTTACAGGCGGCGTTCGACGCGCTTTACGAGCATCTGGCGAAAGAAACTGACGTGGCACTCGGCTGGAACCGCTGGCCGGAAAAATATCACGATGCACGCGGCAGGGCGGTTCGGGCATTCTGCGAGCAACATGCGCAAGACGTGGAATTTTATCTGTGGCTGCAATGGCTGGCGGAAACGCAGTTTGCCAGTTGTTATCACACCAGCCAGCAGCAAGATATGCCGATGGGCCTGTACCGCGATCTGGCGGTCGGCGTGGTTGAAGGCGGTTCTGAAACCTGGGGAGACGGTGAACTGTATTGCCTGAAAGCCTCGGTCGGTGCGCCGCCGGATATCCTCGGCCCGCTCGGCCAGAACTGGGATCTGCGCCCGATGGATCCGCATGTCATGGTCCGGCGTGGTTATCAGCCATTTATCGATCTTCTGCGTTCTAACATGACCAGCTGCGGCGCGTTGCGTATCGATCACGTCATGACGCTGCTGCGCCTGTGGTGGATCCCTGCCGGAGAAACGGCGGATAAAGGCGCTTACGTGCAATATCCTGTGGACGACCTGCTGGCGATTTTAGCGCTGGAAAGCCAGCGTCACCGCTGCATGGTGATCGGCGAAGATCTGGGCACCGTACCGGTGGAGATCGTCAGCAAGCTGCGCGAGAGCGGCGTTTATTCCTATAAAGTGCTGTACTTCGAGCGCGACGAAGAAAATAACTTCCGTGCGCCGCAGTCGTATCCGGTTCAGGCGATGGCGACCATCACCACGCACGATCTGCCCACGCTGCGCGGATACTGGCAAAGCGACGATCTGGCGCTCGGAAAAACCCTTGGTCTGTACCGTGACGAAGAGGTTTTACAGGCGCTGTACGCCGACCGCGCGCGTGCGCGACAAGGTCTGCTCGACGGTTTGCATCACTACGACTGCATTCCGAAGAAAACCGGACGCAAAGCGGCGCTGATGGAAATGACGCCGGTTCTAAATCGTGGGCTTCAACGCTACGTCGCCGACAGCGCCTGTGCGTTGCTTGGCCTGCAGCCGGAAGACTGGCTCGACATGGACGCGCCGGTAAACGTCCCCGGTACCAGTGACGAATACCCAAACTGGCGACGTAAGCTTTCTCATACGCTGGAAGAAATGTTCGGCGATGAGCAGGTGAATAAGCTGATTAAAGACCTCGATAAACGCCGCAGGAAAGTGTCAGTGAGCTGAAGTTGATGAAGGAAGTGAGAGAAGGGGCTCTGTCTGAAGGCAGAGCCCCTTTTTTATGCGTGAAGGGTGTGAACAGGCTGCTGCGTAAAGGGCGCATAAGACGATGATGTAAAGCTCATACCGCCGTTATGGGGTCGGGATAAAGCGATAATCCACCCGGTGTACGCCGTGCTGTTGCAAGACCTCGGTGCTCTGTGATGCGAGTTGCCGAAGCCGTCTTCATTGAATCTTTCAGAATGCAGGGCTCAGCGGATAAAAAAAAGGCGGCTTATTAAGCCGCCCAAGACACAGGGAATCAAACAAGTAGAACACCCATTGCTGGGATTAAGCGCATTAGCTTTTACATCAGTTACCCTTTCACTCCCCCCGCCGTCAGGCCACCGACCAGCCAGCGTTGAGCAATCAGGAAGACCGCCGTAATCGGTATGGCGGACAGAATCGCTGCCGCCGCGAAATCGCCCCACAGGTAGTTTTGCGGGTTGAGATATTGCTGCATGCCGACCGCCAGGGTGTAGCTGTTGACATCACGCAGCAGCAGGGAGGCGACCGGGACTTCAGTGATTGCAGCAATAAACGAAAGAATGAAGACGACGGCCAGAATCGGTACCGACAGCGGCAGGAGCACCAGCCGGAAAGCCTGCCACGGGCTGGCGCCGTCCAGCGCAGCCGCTTCTTCCAGCGAGCTGTCGATGGTTTCGAAGTAGCCTTTGATCGTCCAGACGTGCAGCGCGATGCCGCCCATGTATGCAAAAATCACACCACCGTGGGTGTTCAGTCCGAGGAACGGCACGTACATGCCGAGGCGGTCGAAGAGGGCGTATAACGCCACCAGTGACAGTACCGCCGGGAACATCTGGAAGATCAGCATCCCTTTAAGCAGCGAGCTTTTTCCGCGGAACTTCATGCGGGCAAAGGCGTAAGCGCAGGTGGTGGACAGGGCGACGATCCCGACGGCGGTGATCGCGGCGATTTTGATTGAGTTCCACAACCACAGCATCACCGGGAATGGCGGCGGCGTGATGCTGCCGTCACTGTTGGTGACGGCGATCCCCAGCGCCAGTTTCCAGTGATCCCATGAGACCTGATCCGGGATCAGGCTGCCGGTGGCGAAGTTACCGGGGCGCAGCGAAATGGCGAACACCATCAGCAGCGGGAACAGGATCAGTGCCAGAAAGCACAGCAGCAACAGGTGCGTCACCAGTAATCTGACTTTTTGCGACTTAGGTTTAACCATTGGCATTGTTTGTTTCTCCTCAGTCGAATTTCATGCGTGAAGCTTTCAGATTCACGATAGCCAGCGCGCCCACCAACAGGAAGATGAGCGTGGCAATCGCTGCCGCCAGCCCGAAGTCCTGCCCGCCGCCGCCTTCAAAGGCGATGCGATAGGTGTAACTGACCAGCAAATCGGTATGTCCGGCCGGTGTGGTGGTGCCGAGCATGTCCGGCCCGCCGTTGGTCAGCAGCTGGATGAGCACAAAGTTATTAAAGTTGAATGCGAAGCTGGCGATCATCAGCGGCGTCAGAGGTTTGATGAGCAAAGGCAGCGTGATACGAAAGAAGTTCTGCATCGGCGTGGCGCCGTCCATTGCTGACGCTTCGTAGAGATCGTCCGGGATTGCCTTCAGCAGACCCATACACAGGATCATCATGTACGGGTAACCCAGCCAGGTATTGACGATAATGATCATACTTTTGGCGGTCCACGGATCGCTGAACCACGCCGGTTTTATGCCAAACAGCGCGCTGAGCATCAGGTTAATTTCACCGAAGCTCTGGTTGAATAAGCCTTTGAAGATCAGAATCGAAATAAAGGCCGGTACCGCATAAGGCAGGATCAGCAGGATGCGGTATGCCGCTTTGCCTTTCAGCTCCTCCCACTGCACCACGCAAGCCAGCACCATGCCGACGGCGACGGTCAGCACCACGGTCAGTAGCGCGAAAACAATTGTCCAGACGAAGATCGACAGGAACGGTTTCTGAATGCCTTCATCGTGGAAGACGCGCAGGAAATTCTGCCAGCCAATGCCAACGGTAAATCCGGGGCTGAGTTTTTCAGCCTGCCATTCGCCCTGGGCGTTCACTGCCTGATAAAAACCGGTGTCCATGTTCGGGCGGTAGATTGTGCCGGTTTGCGCGTTGGTCAGCTGTTTGCCGTCGTCAGCCCGTTTGTACAGCGGCTGGGTGCCGGAGAACTGGCGCAGGGAACTCATGCGCAGGGTTTCGCCGTCGGGCAGTCTGGCAGCCAGTTGGCCGAGCGCCAGACGGTTTTGCGTCACCACGCGTAATCCGGCTTTGTCACCGGCGGGAACGGCCTGCGGCGTCATTTCCAGCGTTTGTGGCGCGGAGGCGTCGAAGGCAAACGGCGGGGATACCAGTGATTCGCTGCTGTCTGCGGATGTCAGCGCCAGCTGCCATTTCTCACCCGCAGGGAAGAGTGCAAAATTCAGTGCTTTTCCACCCTGAAATTCGCGGCCCATTAACACCGACTGCGCACGTTCAAAAGTCAGCTGGTTGGTGCTGCTGTAGTTAGTAAAGGCAATCGCGATGGTACACACCAGCGGGAACAGCACAAATAACGACATCCCGGCCAGACCGGGATAGACGTAGCGCCACGAATAGGCACGGCGGTTGCCATAAATATAGAGGCCGAGGCTGGAGAGGATCAGCGCCAGAACGGCAAAGAGGTATTCACCCTGCGCATACATCAGCACGATCAGGTAACCGGATAAGCAGGCGAGCAGGCCGATGGCCAGCCATTTTAACGCGTTGCCGAGCGGTCGTTTTTTGGCTACTGGCATAGGGAAATCCTTTTAGTAACGGTGCGGACTTCATCAGGCCGCACCGTTTATTTCATTACCTTAACTTCATTAACGACATCACAATCATTACTTGGTAATGCGTGTTTCTACGTCTTTCAGTGCCTGCGGAACGGTCTGACGGCCATTCACTGCGTTGATGATTGCGCTGCGTTCTGCGTACCAGAAGGCGCTCATCTGCGGAATGTTAGGCATGATTTCGCCGTTCTTGGAGTTCTCCATGGTGGCGGCGATACGCGGGTCTTTTTCCAGCTGTTCCTGATAAGACTTCAGCGCCACTGCACCCAGTGGTTTGTCTTTATTCACTACCGCCAGACCGTCGTCGGTGATCAGGTAGTTTTCGAGGAACTCTTTCGCCAGTTCTTTGTTCGGGCTGGCGGCGTTAATCCCGGCAGTCAGCACGCCGACGAACGGTTTAGACGGTTTGCCATGGAAGGTCGGCAGCAGCGTCACGCCGTAGTTGATTTTGCTCTTGTCGAGGTTTGACCATGCCCACGGGCCGTCGATGGTCATCGCGGTCTGGCCTTTGTTGAAGGCGGCTTCGGCGATGGAGTAATCGGTGTCGGCGTTGATGTGCTTGTTCTTCACCAGATCGATGATGAATTGCAGGCCTGCCTGAGAACCCGCGTTGTTCACGCCGGTGTCTTTAATGTTGTATTTGCCGTTTTCAAACTTGAAGGCATAACCGCCATCCGCGGCAATGATTGGCCAGGTGAAATACGGTTCTTGCAGGTTCCACATGATGGCGCTTTTGCCTTTAGCACGCAGCTCCTTGTCCAGCGCCGGGATTTCTTCCCAGGTTTTTGGCGCTTCTTTGATAATGTCTTTGTTGTAAATCAGCGACAGCGCTTCGACCGCGACCGGGTAGCCGATAAGCTTGCCGTTAAAGGTCACGGCGTCCCAGGTGAACGGGAACAGTTTGTCTTTGAAGGTTTGATCCGGGCTGATTTCAGCCAGCAAACCAGACTGTGCGTAGCCGCCAAAACGATCGTGCGCCCAGAAGATGATGTCAGGGCCGCCGCCGGTGGCTGCAACCTGCGGGTATTTTTCTTCCAGCTTGTCCGGATGTTCTACCGTGACTTTAATGCCTGTGTCTTTCTCAAATTTCTTGCCGACTTCCGCCAGGCCGTTATAGCCCTTGTCACCGTTGATCCAGATGACCAGCTTTCCTTCTTCTATTTTGGCAAAAGCGGAAGATGACAACACCAGCGTCGCCAGCGCTGAGAGTGCCAGTGTGTGTTTCACGACTTTCTTAATGAAAGGAACCTTAATGCTGAGGGTCATAATCCAATCCTTTTTATTCCTGTAGGGAGTCGGTTTTTCTAACGTCATAGACGGAAAAGACAGGGTACGACGCCAGTGTGGATTCAACCCGCCGGGGGTTCATCATCCCCCCCTCTACGCCCCCGCCTCTCAGAATGTGATCCCGCCGACACTCTCAGGCGTTATGTGGTTCATCACTCAAAAATATGGTTCGATTTTTGCCATTCAGATCACGAATTTGATTTTTGATGTGAACTTTCATCCGGTTGCGCGAACTCGTCATCCTCCCTGCTCCTCCCCCATGAAAAACTTTGTTACGGATGATTACGCTTTACGCCTAATCCTTCACTCTTCGTTGCATTGAGTTTCATCGCTGGCAGCAAGTACAGGAGTTCAGGATGGCGAGCGTTTCCCTTAACAGCGTGTACAAAGCCTTTGGCGACACCGTGATTTCCAGTGACATCAACCTGGACATCGACGAAGGCGAATTCGTGGTGTTTGTCGGCCCGTCGGGCTGTGGTAAATCGACGCTGCTGCGCATGATTGCCGGCCTGGAAGACATTACTTCCGGCGAGCTGAAGATTGGCGATAAACGTATGAATGAAGTGCCGCCCGCTGAACGTGGCATCGGCATGGTGTTCCAGTCTTATGCGTTGTACCCGCACCTTTCCGTGGCAGAGAACATGTCCTTTGGCCTGAAGCTCGCCGGTGCGAAGAAAGCCGAAATCAATCAGCGCGTGAATCAGGTTTCTGAAGTATTGCAGCTGGCGCATCTGCTGGACCGACGTCCAAAAGCGCTTTCTGGCGGACAGCGTCAGCGCGTGGCGATTGGCCGTACGCTGGTTGCCGAGCCGACGGTGTTCCTGCTCGATGAACCGCTGTCCAACTTAGATGCCGCGCTGCGTGTACAGATGCGTATCGAGATTTCACGTCTGCATAAGCGCCTGAAACGCACCATGATTTACGTGACCCACGATCAGGTCGAAGCGATGACGCTGGCCGACAAAATCGTGGTGCTCGACGCCGGACATATCGCGCAGGTCGGTAAGCCGCTCGAGTTGTATCACTATCCTGCCAACCGCTTTGTCGCCGGTTTTATCGGCTCACCCAAAATGAATTTCCTGCCGGTGAAAGTCACCGGTGCCGAAGCTTCACGCGTGCAGGTCGAATTGCCGAACCGCCAGCAGGTCTGGCTGCCGGTGGAAGGCGGCAACGTGAAAGTCGGCAGCAATCTGTCGCTGGGGATCCGCCCGGAACACCTTCTGCCAAGTGACGTCGCCGAAGTGACGCTCTCCGGCGAGGTACAGGTTGTCGAGCAGTTGGGCAACGAAACACAGATTCACATCCAAATTCCGGCAATTCGTCAAAACCTGGTGTACCGCCAGAACGACGTGGTGCTGGTAGAAGAAGGTGCAACATTCGCCATCGGTTTGCCGCCACACCGCTGCCACCTGTTCCACGAGGATGGAACAGCCTGTCGCCGGTTACACCCCGAACCTGGTGTTTGAAAGCACGCGATCCCCTACAGGAGAAAATGATGATCACAATGCGTAGTTCTTCCCTGGCGCTGGCAGTGGCTGCTGGCATCCTTTCTACACAAGCAATGGCAGTGGATTTCACCGGTTATGCCCGTTCGGGCATTGGCTGGACTGGCAGCGGCGGCGAGCAGCAATGTTTTAAAGCCACCGGTGCTGACAGCAAATATCGTCTGGGTAACGAGTGCGAAACTTATGCCGAGTTAAAACTGGGCCAGGAAGTGTGGAAAGAAGGGGATAAGAGCTTCTACTTCGATACCAACGTCGCGTATTCCGTTTCACAGCAGAACGACTGGGAGTCAACCGATCCGGCTTTCCGCGAAGCAAACGTGAAGGGTAAGAACCTGATCGAATGGCTGCCGGGCTCTACCATCTGGGCTGGTAAGCGTTTCTACCAACGTCATGACGTTCACATGATCGACTTCTACTACTGGGATATTTCAGGTCCGGGTGCCGGTCTGGAAGATGTGGATCTGGGCTTCGGCAAGCTGTCTCTGGCTGCGACCCGTAACACTGAAAGCGGCGGTTCCTACGGGTATATCGCCGATCAGCGTAACGAAGTACCGACCTCCAACGACGTGTTCGACGTCCGTCTGGCCGGTCTGAACCTGAACCCAGGCGGCGTGCTGGAACTGGGTGTGGATTACGGTCGTGCCAATGCGCGTGACGGTTACTCACTGGATAAAAACTCTGCCAAAGACGGCGTGTTGCTGACTGCAGAACATACGCAAAGTATTTACAACGGCTACAACAAGTTCGTCCTGCAATACGCGACGGATTCCATGACGGATCCAAATACCGGCGCAGCGACGGGGCACTCTAACGGCGGCAACATAAACAGCAACGGCCACATGGTTCGCGTTCTGGATCACGGTGCGATTGACTTCAACGACACCTGGAGCCTGATGTACGTGGCGATGTATCAGGACGTTGACCGCGACAACAACAACGGTGCGACCTGGTACACCGTGGGTGTGCGCCCGATGTACAAATGGACGCCAATCATGAGTACCCTGCTGGAAGTCGGTTACGACAACGTGAAATCTCAGCGTACCAGCGACACCAACGGTCAGTACAAAGTCACTCTGGCACAACAGTGGCAGGCAGGCGACAGCATCTGGTCACGTCCGGCCATCCGTGTGTTCGCCACCTATGCGAACTGGGATGAGAAATGGGGTTACGACACCGACAGCGGCGCAAACAATGGCTTAGCGATGAATGACACCAGCACCCGTACGTTCAGCCGTGGTAACGACGATGAAGTGACATTCGGTGCCCAGATGGAAATCTGGTGGTAAATTTTTCCTTCCTCCTTCGCGCTGCCGATGCGTTGGCTGCGCGTCCTCGCCCCGGTCACGTAGTTGTCTGCGCATCCGGGGACCAGGACGCTTGCTGCCTTCCGGCAACCCGAAAGAGTGTGGAAAAATGGCAATGTAAGCTTTAAAAAAAATCGCAGTAAAGAAGATGTGCTGGCTGGCGGAATGCCAACGGTAGCCGCCAGCCTTCATGGTGATTCAAAAGGAAATAACAATGAGAAAAAATCTGCTGTCACTGTGTCTGTCTCTGAGCCTGATGGGTGCTGTTCCTGCGGTGGCCTATGCCGCGCAAAATGATGCGAATACGGCACCGGCGATTTCCAGCCAGACCTTACGCAACCTTTCATGGACGCCGCTGGTTCCGCCAGTGACGCAGGATGTGACGCTCGGAACCTCCAGCGTACAGATTAATCAGGGTGATATTCAGGGTGCCGTCGGGGCGTATTCTTTGCCTGCCGATCGCGGATCCCTTGAGATCACGCTGACCAGTATTGCCACCGGCAAAACCCTTTATGCGCCGAACGTGTTAGTGCTCGATGAGCAAATGCGCCCGGCAGCGTTTTACCCTTCCAGCTATTTCCCGTACCAGAAGCCGGGGATCGTCTCCAGCGATCGTCTGGAAGGCACTCTGAAACTGACGCCAGCGCTGGGTCAAAAACAAATTTATCTGCTGGTGTACACCACGCGTCAGGATCTGGCGGGCACCACCCAGATGACTAACCCGGCCAAAGCCTTTGCGGCTGGCGTGGGTAACGCCGTGCCGGATATCCCGGATCCGATCGCCCGTCATACCCCAACGGGTACCCTGAGCCTGAAAGTCAGCGCCGAACAGAGAACGGGCAACGTGATGATCGGCCAGATCTTCCCGTCTTCCACAGCGCCTGCGGCCACGCCAGTGGTCGTCGGTAATACCCAGCCTGCCGCCGCTGCACCTGCTGCTGCACCGGCGAAGCCGAGCGAACCAATGCTCAGCGATTCAGAAAGCTATTTCAATGATGCTATCAAGAAAGCCGTGAAAGCGGGCGACGTGGATAAAGCGCTGAAATTGCTGGATGAAGCCGAACGTCTGGGCTCAAAAACAGCCCGTAAAACCTTTATCGAAAGCGTTAAGCGGTAACTCCTTCTCTTGCGAACGGGAGGGGTGGGGTATTCATAGCATCTCAGTCACCCGTTAAACGCCTCCCCTTCGCGGGGGAGGCGTTTAATCACGCCCTGTTTTATTCATCTCTCCCGTTTGTTACCCTGTTGTTAATTCATTCAGCGGGGAATGTATGGCATCTGCAAACTGGGTCAATTTCTCGAAAGATACAGACAGCGGGATCGAGACGATCCATGCCCATTTCGAAGGTCACGCTTACGATCCGCACTGGCACGACAGTTATCTGGTCGGCGTTACCCAGCAGGGATTGCAGCAGTTCAGCTGTCGCCGCCAGAAACATCAGAGCCTGCCGGGCAAAGTCTTTATGCTCGAACCGGGGGAAATCCACGACGGTGACGCCATCCAACCCGGCGGTTTTACTTATCACATGTTGTATCTCGATCCGCAGTGGCTCAGCCGCGAGCTGGCCGCGCGGCGCGACACTCTTTCTTGCGCGGGTGACCCGAGTTTTGAAAATACCTTAGCGCAGGATCCGCAGCTGGCGCTGGCCACCTCGCGGGCGTTTCAGGCGCTGCACGGCAAAGAGTTACGCATAGTGCGCCAGACCGCGCTCGACGGATTACTCGGCGCACTGGGCGGACACCTGACGTGGCAGCCGTCGCCGTCACAGCCTTCTGTCCCCTGGTCGCGGGTGGCGCATCAGGCGCGGGAATATCTGCACGCGCATCAGCATGAAGACATCGGCCTCGACCAGCTGGCCGCCGCCACCGGTGAAAGTCGTTTTGTGGTCAGCCGCGCTTTTAAAGCTGAGTTCGGTCTGCCGCCGCACGCCTATCTCATCCAGCTAAAACTGACCCGTGCCCGCGACGGGCTGGCCGCAGGAGGCACGCCTGCCACAGTGGCGGCTGATTTAGGTTTCGCCGATCAAAGCCATCTCGGGCGCTGGTTCCGCCGCGCTTATCAGCTCACCCCGGCACATTACCGACGTCTGTGCACAAATCTTCCAGATTGAGAAAACGCGACAGGCTAAGCTCGGGTTTCAACTCAACCGGAGCCCATAACAATGACTACCCCTGCAACCCTGCTTTTATCGCCCCCTGAACGCTGCGTGATTGTCATCAATCAGCAACTCTCCACCGGACATGCCGCCAATGCCGCTGCCGTACTGGCGCTGACGCTCGGGCAACGCCATCCGGTGCTGGTCGGCGCACCGCTCATTGACGCCGATAAACGCCAGCATCCGGGGCTTATTCCGATTGGTATCAGTGTGCTGGTCGCGAACAGCGAACAACTGACGCATCTTCATCAGCATTTATTGAACGACGACGAGATGGACGGCATCATTTTTCCGGTCGAAGGGCAACAGACCACCGATTACGCCGCGTTTCGCGAGGCGGTTTCTGGGGTGCCGACGGCAGATTTGCAACTGCTGGGGATCGCGCTGGCGGGCAATAAAAAAGTCGTCAGAAAGCTCACCGGTAAACTCGGTCTGCTCGGCGCATAGCTGTCATTGAACCGTCACATTTTCTGACTATTCTCCTGATATTCAAACTCATATTAGGAATTTCACCGTGCGTAAGTCCGTCATCGCTTTGCTGCTTTTCACGTTCGGTTCGACCTTCGCCGTTCAGGCTGCGGACGAGGCCAAACCCTTTATCACCAGCCAGGAACTTGATCTGACTAAATACCTGCCGGCACCACCGGCAGATGATTCCGCGCAGACAAAAGCCGAGCTGAAAGAGCTGCTGGAGATCCAGGCCACCCGTACGCCGGAACAGGAAAAGGCTGCGGTCGCTGACGCCGAAGAGAATGTCTGGCGCTTTGCCGATGTGATGGGACCAGACTTTACCGCGGCAAAACTGCCGAAAACCGCCGCGCTGTTTGACCGCGTGATTGCGACCGAAGACGTGGTGGACGATCACGCCAAGAAAGCGTTCAACCGCCCGCGTCCGTACATGCTCGATGAGCAGATCCATCCGCTGCTGAAAAAATCCAAATCCGGTTCCTGGCCTTCCGGGCATTCCACCGTCGGTTATCTGATGGCGACCGTGCTCGGCGATCTGGTGCCGGAAAAACGTAACGCCTTGTTTGCCCGTGCGTCTGTGTATGCCGAAAACCGTCTGGTGGCCGGTTTCCATTACCGTTCAGATACCGTGATGAGCCGCACTGGCGCCGCGCTGATCGCCCAAAAAATGGCAGAGCAGCCGGATTTCCAGGCTGAATTCGACGCGGCAAAAACCGAACTGCGCACGCAGCTCGGGCTGAAGTAACTTCCTCTTAAAACCTACTCCTGAAGCGTTACATTCCTGCATGTAACGCCTTCATTTCCCGAATTTTTTATGGAATACATCCCGCAATTCCCTGTTTTTCCCCTTGGTTCACTTCCGGCATTTCCGCTAAAGTGTCGTTCGCTATATACGCAGAGGGCAGAGCAGATGGAATACAGATTCAAGCGAATAGATTCACCGGTAGGATTACTGACGCTGGCCGCCAAGGGTGACAAGCTGACGGCTATCTTATGGGAATGCGAAATCGATGGGCGAGTGAAACTGGGTGAGATGATCGAAGACCCTGCGTTCCCGGTCTTGCTGAAAACCGAACAACAGCTCAATGAATACTTTGCGGGTAAACGAACCCGTTTTGAGCTGGATCTCGATTTCACCGGTACCGAGTTCCAGAAAGAAGTTTGGGCTGCCTTGCTTGAAATTCCGTTTGGCGAAACGCGCAGTTATAGCGATATTGCCCGCCGCATCGGACGCCCGAAAGCGGTCCGCGCCGTCGGTGCCGCCAATGGCCGCAATCCGATTTCTATTGTTGCACCGTGCCACCGGGTGATCGGTACTTCCGGTAAGCTCACCGGCTTTGCAGGGGGGCTTGCAAATAAAGAGTTATTGCTTCGTCTGGAGGGGCGTAAATTTTAAACCAGGGTGCAGGTTGCGGGAGCGAAAAATTCCTTGATGTTCGTTTGTAAGTCGATGCATAGTCAAAAAATAAGCCGTAAATAATTAAGTCGTAAAAAGCAAAAACAACATCACTTAGAAACGGAGTTTTTAGTCAATGGATCAGATTCAATCCCTCGAACAGTTCTTATCCTCAGTCCAGCAGCGTGACCCACATCAGGTCGAATTCTCTCAGGCGGTACGAGAAGTCATGACGACTCTCTGGCCGTTCCTCGAACAAAATCCTCAGTACCGTCGTTCGGCTTTACTTGAGCGTCTTGTTGAGCCGGAGCGCGTTATTCAGTTCCGTATTGCGTGGGTGGATGATAAAAATCAGGTGCAAGTGAACCGTGGCTGGCGCGTGCAATTCAGCTCGGCCATCGGCCCTTATAAAGGCGGTATGCGTTTTCACCCGTCGGTAAATCTTTCGATCCTCAAGTTCCTTGGTTTCGAGCAGACCTTCAAGAATGCGCTGACTACGCTGCCGATGGGCGGCGGAAAAGGTGGCAGTGACTTCAATCCGAAAGGCAAAAGCGAAGGTGAGATAATGCGCTTCTGTCAGGCGCTGATGCTCGAACTGTATCGTCACCTCGGGCCGGACACTGATGTTCCTGCGGGCGATATCGGTGTCGGGGGGCGAGAAGTCGGTTATATGGCGGGCATGATGAAAAAGCTCTCCAACAACACCGCCAGCGTGTTCACCGGCAAAGGATTGTCATTTGGCGGCAGCCTGATCCGCCCCGAAGCCACTGGATACGGTCTGATCTATTTCACTGAATCGATGCTAAAACGCCACGGTCTGGATTTCGAAGGCATGCGCGTGGCCGTTTCCGGCTCGGGCAACGTCGCGCAATACGCGATTGAGAAAGCCATGTCACTGGGCGCTCGTGTGATCACCGCCTCTGACTCCAACGGCACTGTCGTCGACGAAGCCGGTTTTACCCCTGAAAAATTGGCGCTGCTGACGAACATCAAAGCCAGCCGCGATGGCCGTGTGGCGGATTACGCGCAAAAATTGGGGCTTCAGTATCTCGAAGGCCAACAGCCGTGGAACGTACCTGCAGATATCGCGCTGCCATGTGCCACGCAAAACGAACTGGATGCAGAGGCTGCGCGCACGCTCATCGCCAACGGCGTGAAAGCCGTAGCCGAGGGTGCGAATATGCCAACGACCATTGAAGCAACGGATCTGTTTATCGAGGCAGGTGTGCTGTTTGCGCCGGGTAAGGCCGCGAATGCCGGTGGCGTAGCAACGTCTGGTCTGGAGATGGCACAGAACGCCGCGCGCCTGAGCTGGAAAGCCGAAGAAGTCGATGCGCGCTTACGCCACATCATGCTGGACATCCATCAGTCCTGCGTGGAATACGGCGGAGAAAGTCAGCAGACGCAATATGTGCGCGGCGCGAACATCGCCGGCTTCGTAAAAGTCGCCGATGCTATGCTGGCGCAGGGCGTCTTGTAAATCCGGAGCGACACTTTAGCGCCACGCTGATTAGCCATTAAAAAAGCCACTTCGCGAGAAGTGGCTTAATTATTTGAATCTAAAGCTAAAATTTGGTGGCCCTTGCTGGACTTGAACCAGCGACCAAGCGATTATGAGTCGCGTGCTCTAACCAACTGAGCTAAAGGGCCGAGGTGCGGGATTATACGGTAAACTCTACTTACAGGTCTATATGTGTTCTGTTTGTATGCGCGTTTTGTGCACAGTTGCAGGGTATTGTGATCGCTGCACTTTTTATTGATAACTTCCGTAAATATGTCTCAGGGCAAGATTATGATTACCGATATCATTGATGAGGATCTGACCGTGGTGTTCTGCGGTATCAATCCCGGTTTATCGACGGCGCACCATGGCTATCATTTTGCCAATGCCAACAACCGTTTCTGGAAAGTGATCCATCAGGCGGGTTTTACCGAACGTCTGCTGAAACCCGAAGAAGAGCAGCATTTGCTGGATACCGGTTGTGGCATCACCATGCTGGTGGAGCGTCCGACGGTGGAAGCGACAGAACTGGTACGTGATGAACTGCGCGAGGGCGGGGCGGTGCTGACGGAGAAGATCGAGCGGTATCAGCCAAAGGCGTTGGCCGTACTGGGTAAGCAGGCGTTCAGCAAAGCGTTTGGTATCAGCAAAGTGAACTGGGGACGTCAGGCGCTGAAAATTGGCCGTACTGAGGTCTGGGTATTGCCCAACCCAAGCGGATTGAACAGGGCGAAGCTGGAAGAACTGGTCGCGTCTTATCGCGAGTTGTATGACGCGCTAAATGCCTGAAGAGACGAATTTGCAGAATAAAAAAGCCCCGCCATTTCCAGAGAAAGGCGGGGCTTTTTAATCACCGGGAGCGTCAGGACGACTAGTCGTCGAGGAAGCTGCGCAGCACTTCGGAGCGGCTTGGGTGGCGTAGTTTACGCAACGCTTTGGCTTCGATCTGACGGATACGTTCACGGGTTACGTCGAACTGTTTGCCCACTTCTTCCAGAGTGTGGTCAGTGTTCATATCGATACCGAAACGCATACGCAGAACTTTCGCTTCACGTGCGGTCAGGCCAGCCAGAACGTCGTGCGTTGCAGAACGCAGGCTTTCAGAGGTCGCAGAATCCAGCGGCAGCTCGAGGGTAGTATCCTCGATGAAATCACCCAGATGCGAATCTTCATCGTCGCCGATTGGCGTTTCCATGGAGATTGGCTCTTTAGCAATTTTTAGCACTTTACGGATCTTGTCTTCCGGCATCAGCATGCGTTCAGCCAGCTCTTCCGGCGTCGGCTCACGGCCCATCTCCTGCAACATCTGGCGCGAAATACGGTTGAGTTTGTTGATGGTCTCAATCATATGCACCGGAATACGGATGGTACGTGCCTGGTCGGCGATGGAGCGGGTGATAGCCTGACGGATCCACCAGGTCGCATAAGTAGAGAACTTATAACCACGGCGATATTCAAACTTATCAACGGCTTTCATCAGGCCGATGTTACCTTCCTGAATCAGGTCAAGGAACTGCAAGCCACGGTTGGTGTATTTCTTCGCGATAGAGATAACCAGACGTAAGTTCGCTTCAACCATCTCTTTCTTCGCGCGGCGTGCTTTCGCTTCGCCGATCGACATGCGACGGTTAATGTCTTTTACCTGTTCGATAGTCAGGCCAGTTTCTTCTTCGATCTGGCGCAGTTTCATCAGGCCGCGCTGCACGTCTTCGGTCACTTCTTTCAGCTTCTCAGACCATGGTTTACCCATTGCCAGAGCAGCATCAAACCAGGTACTGCTGGTTTCGTTACCGGCGAACAGATTGACGAAGTTTTTCTTCGGCATTTTGCACTGTTCAACGCACACTTTCATGATCAGACGTTCCTGAGTACGGACGCGATCCATCATGGAGCGCATGCTGTTCACCAGGAAATCGAACTGTTTTGGTACCAGACGGAACTGTTTAAACACATCGGACAACTTCAGAATTTCTTCTGCGGCGCTTTTGTGGCTACGGCCATTCTTCTTAATAACGGCACGGGTCGCTTCATGTTGCTCACGCAGATCGGTGAACTTCTGACGCGCTAGTTCCGGGTCGATGCTGTTGTCGTCTTCAGCATCGTCGTCGTCTTCTTCATCGTCGTCGGTATCATTTTGCTCTTCAGTGGTCAGTTCAGAACCCACGTGAGTCGCAGTCGGCGCGATTTCTTCTTCGGCGTTCGGATCAACAAAACCGGTGATCAAATCAGACAGACGTGCTTCGCCTGCTTCAACACGGTCATATTGCTCTAACAAATAGGTGATAGCTTCAGGATATTCAGCAACGGAGCACTGGACCTGATTGATACCGTCTTCGATACGTTTGGCGATGTCGATTTCGCCTTCACGGGTCAGGAGCTCAACGGTACCCATTTCGCGCATATACATACGCACAGGGTCGGTGGTACGGCCAATTTCAGATTCAACGCTGGAAAGCACCTGAGCCGCTGCTTCTGCAGCATCTTCATCGGTATCAGGGCGGTTTTCGGCCAGCATCAAATCATCGGCGTCCGGCGCTTCTTCAAGAACCTGGATGCCCATGTCGTTAATCATCTGGATGATGTCTTCGATCTGGTCGGAGTCGACGATATCTTCCGGCAGATGGTCATTGACCTCAGCAAAGGTCAGATAGCCTTGCTCCTTACCACGGGTGACAAGTAGCTTAAGCTGTGACTGCGGGTTTTGCTCCATAAGACGGTATCCACACTTCAGAGTATTTGGGTTCGTGTCGGTCGGGTGATATCGCCAACAATAACGTTAGGGGCGTTTATTGTGCCGCGGCCCACCAGGGCGGCTCTGCGCAGGGCCATGCCCCGCTTTATATCGGCACTTAAGCCGTGTTCCTGAGATAACGCTTCAAGCGC
Source organism: Rahnella inusitata (assembly GCF_003263515.1). Classification (GTDB taxonomy): domain Bacteria; phylum Pseudomonadota; class Gammaproteobacteria; order Enterobacterales; family Enterobacteriaceae; genus Rahnella; species Rahnella inusitata. Next base: position 105,447 of record NZ_JYDE01000006.1, read on the forward strand.
TATCTGTATGTTCTTATTTTTTAGTTCTTTCTCGCTAACACCTGATTCAGGGAACTGACTTCTGTGCGTTCCTCCGGGCTCAGGCCGTGCGTCCTGGCTTTGGCAATTAAGGTTTCAAGCCGTTGCTCTAAGATTGAGTCATACAGGCTGGCGAGCGTGGCACGAAATTCCTCTTCGACCATGTCCTCTACGATCATGTGGTTCCATGTCGCCAGAGTTTCAAGCTGTTGGTAGAACTTATTGTCGCGATAAAGTTCAAGTAACTGGCCTGTGGTCAGCCCCGGCTGGGCTAAGCAAGTGGTCACTAACTCACTGAATAAATCCAGTCCAGGTTGCTTCGCTTGCTCCAAACCTTGCAGCGAGGGTATAAGTGTAGCCAGTTGTGGGTTTTGTACCAGTAACCCTATAAGTATACGCATGGTTGTGCGTTTTAGCTGGGGCGCCTGATAGGTATTGCCATTCTCAGCCTGTTTGGGCATCAGCTTTTCGAGCTGGCTGTCATCCAAAATACCGAGCTTGTTCCCTAACTGCTGACGCAAATACATCCGCAACGTTTCACCGGGTACCTGACGGATAAGCGGCAATGCCAGCATGCTGAGTTTGGTTCGCCCGTCGGGGCTGCTCAAATCCACCTGCGGCATCAGTGAATCGAACAGGAATGTGGAAAGCGGCATCGCCTGCTCCATTCTCTGTTCGAAAGCTTCTTTGCCTTCCTGACGCACCAGTGTGTCCGGATCTTCACCATCGGGTAAAAACATAAACCGCAACTGGCGGCCATCATTGAGATACGGCAGCGCCGTCTCCAGCGCACGCCATGCCGCTTCACGTCCCGCGCGGTCGCCGTCATAACAGCAGACGACGTTATCCGTACAGCGGAACATCAACTGAATATGGTCGGCTGTGGTGGAGGTTCCCAGTGACGCGACGGCATAATCAATGCCGAACTGCGCCAATGCCACGACGTCCATATACCCTTCAACCACCAGCAAACGCGTCGGGGTAGGGTGTTTCAACTGCGCTTCATACAGGCCATACAGCTGGCGGCCTTTATGGAAAATTTCAGTTTCCGGTGAGTTGAGGTATTTCGGGGTACCGTCGCCCAAAACCCTGCCACCAAATGCAATCACGCGGCCACGCTTATCGCGGATCGGGAACATAACCCGTTCGCGGAAGCGATCATAGCTGCGTCCGTTGTCATTGGTGACCAACATACCGGCGTCAATCAGTGATGCTTTGTCATCGGCATTTTTACCAAAACGCTTTAGGGCGTTGTCCCAACCCGGCGGGGCGAAACCAATGGCAAAATGTTGGATGACGTCTGCACTTAAACCACGCTGGGCAAGATAATCCCGTGCGGGGGCACCTGCGGGTTGTTTAAGTGACTGTTGATAGAACTCGCTGAGCGGGGCCATCAACTGGTAGAGGCTTTGGCGCTGATGACGCTCCATCTGAGTCGGGCCGGTGCCTGCTTCGTACGGCACTTCCAAACCCTGCATTGTCGCCAGTTCCTCAATGCTTTCGACAAACTCAAGCCTGTCATAGTTCATCAGGAAATCGACGGCATTGCCGTGGGCACCACAGCCGAAACAGTGATAAAACTGCTTATCGCCATTTACGGTAAATGAGGGTGTTTTCTCATGGTGGAAAGGGCAGCACGCGTGATAATTTTTACCTTGTTTCTTGAGCTTTACTCGGGCGTCGATCAAATCGACGATATCGATACGAGCCAGCAAGTCATTGATAAATACGCGCGGAATTCTCCCAGCCATAAGCCCCTTACTCACTAGCCTATAAACGAGAACAAGCCGCGCATCCCTTTCGGAAAGCACGGCCTTCGTATGCTACTACGCAGTCTGCGCGTTCTTAATATTGCAAATCACGCGATTTGGGGTTGCCCCCGAAGATTAATACAGACGAGTGCGACGTGCGTTTTCGCGAGCCAGTTTCTTGGCGTGGCGTTTTACTGCAGATGCTTTAGCGCGTTTACGTTCTGTAGTCGGTTTTTCATAGAACTCACGACGACGAACTTCGGCTAATACACCTGCTTTTTCGCAGGAACGTTTGAAGCGACGCAGAGCTACGTCGAACGGCTCGTTTTCACGTACTTTAATTACAGGCATGTGCCTCTCACCTCGATAAAATCGGTTTGTTTGCTGATGTTGTACCAGCACATTTCAAAATGGTGCGGAATTTTACTCCAATTCGCGTCGCCTTGTAAAGCATAACGGCAAATTGAAACGGGTGCTCTTTGCAACCCTTCTGCAACATTGTACGCTCGCTTTTGCGTCGGGCGGCGATTATATACCAATCAACCCAAATTGCTCGACATTAATTGGTCGTGACGATGATTAGTAAAGTGGCAGGAATTCCAACGCCGGTGCAGCGCCAGCGCGCGCTTGTATGCTAAACTGCGCGCCGCGAGTGAGCGCTAAACAATGACGGAAAGAGTGATGCGAGTACTGGGTATTGAAACGTCCTGCGATGAAACCGGAATTGCAGTTTATGACAGCGAAGCCGGTTTATTAGCTAACCAACTGTATAGTCAGGTAAAACTGCATGCAGATTACGGCGGTGTGGTGCCAGAACTGGCTTCACGCGACCACGTACGTAAAACAATACCCCTGATTCAGGCCGCACTGAAAGAAGCCGGGCTGACCGCACAGGATATCGACGGCGTGGCTTACACCGCCGGTCCCGGTCTGGTCGGCGCGTTGCTGGTGGGTGCTACGATTGGCCGCTCTCTGGCGTTTGCCTGGGATGTTCCTGCGGTACCTGTTCACCACATGGAAGGGCATCTGCTGGCGCCTATGCTGGAAGACAATCCTCCTGATTTCCCGTTTGTCGCGCTGCTGGTTTCCGGCGGTCACACGCAATTAATCAGCGTCACCGGCATCGGTGAATACACTCTGCTCGGCGAATCCATTGATGATGCCGCCGGTGAAGCCTTCGATAAAACAGCCAAATTATTAGGTCTGGATTATCCGGGCGGCCCGTTGCTGTCGAAAATGGCCTCACAAGGCGTGGCAGGGCGGTTTACTTTCCCGCGTCCGATGACCGATCGTCCGGGTCTGGATTTCAGTTTTTCCGGCCTGAAAACTTTTGCGGCGAACACCATTCGCGGCAATGACAGCGACGCGCAAACTCACGCGGACATCGCGCGCGCATTCGAAGATGCGGTCGTGGATACGCTGGCGATTAAGTGCAAACGCGCACTTGATCAGACCGGTTTTAAAAGGCTGGTGATGGCAGGCGGCGTCAGCGCGAACCGCACGTTGCGCGCAAAATTAGCCGAAATGATGACCAAACGCGGCGGGGAAGTTTTCTACGCACGCCCTGAATTTTGCACCGATAATGGCGCAATGATTGCGTATGCGGGCATGGTGCGGCTGAAAACCGGTGCGACCCCTGATCTGGGCGTTACAGTGCGACCAAGATGGCCTCTGGCTGAGCTGCCGCCCGTCTGACCTCACACCTTTCCTGCGTCCTATCAGTCAGGATTGTAGGAATAAAAGACAAAAAAAATGACCTTCAGTAAGGTCATTTTTTGTATCTGAAATGTGAAAATTTTATTCTGCTTTATCTTCTTGCCCGGCTTTACGTTTCTTCTTCAGCTTGTCCCAGATTTTCCCTTCCTGGCCCCGCCACAGACGCTGAATATTGTCATGGTGGCGCAACAAGATAAGGCAGGAAAGCATAGCGACCGGGAAGGTGAATTCAGGTTTGAACCACCACACGTAAAACGGGGCGATGAGCGCGCTGACGATCGCACCCAGCGAAGAGTAGCCGCTGAGAAGTACCGTCAGCAGCCATGTGCCGGTCATCAGGCCAGTTAAGTCCCAGCCGATAGGCGCGATAGCACCGAATGCCGTTGCCACGCCCTTGCCGCCTTTAAAGCGGAAGAAGACCGGGTAGATATGGCCGAGGCAGGCCGCGATGGCGGTGAGGCCAAGGTACATCGGCGGAATGTTGAGACGATAAGCCAGCCAGACCGGCAGCATCCCTTTGAGTACATCAAAGATCAGAACTGCAGCCGCGGCAACACGTCCACCCAGGCGCAACACGTTGGTCGCGCCGGGATTGCATGAACCCGCCGTGCGCGGATCAGGCAAACGGGCTACCCGGCAGACCAGAATCGCACTGGAAATCGAGCCGCAAAGGTAGGCGAAAATAATCATTCCAAGCGCGGTAGCACTCATAAAGCCGTTCCGTCTAATAAGGGTCGTTTTAATCGCAACATACATGGATAATACGCATTTTCTGCTGGAAGTGGTATCCGGCTTGGCCAAAAACAGAGAATCGCGTGATGGATATCGTATTTATTGAGCAACTAAATGTAATCACTACCATTGGTGCCTACGATTGGGAACAGACCATTAAACAGAAACTGGTGTTCGATATCGAACTGGCGTGGGATAACCGCAAGTCGGCTTCCAGCGATGATGTGAATGACTGTTTAAGCTATGCGGATGTCAGTGATGCCGTCATTGGGCACGTCTCCACGCAGAATTTTGCGCTGGTTGAGCGGGTGGCGGAAGAAGTGGCAACGCTGCTTCTGACACGCTTTAACTCGCCATGGGTGCGAATCAAGCTCAGCAAGCCCGGCGCTGTGGCGCAGGCTGTTAACGTTGGGGTGATCATTGAGCGCGGCCAACGTTTTTAATTTCGATAATGGATAGAATTCAGAATCAGCTTGTCTATTGATTGTCATAAAGAAGCATTACAAGTAGAAGCCGGCTCGCCGGTTTCGCTTGATTGAAGCGACTCAGCATGATGTCGCTTTTTTATTGTCTGTTTTGCAGCATATTTTGCCCGCATGCGGGCCACTATTAGGGTTGGGTAAACTAATGATCGCTGAAAGTCATTCTTTGCTGGTTGCCGTAATTATGGGAGTGGTGGAAGGGCTGACCGAGTTTTTACCGGTTTCCTCCACCGGGCATATGATCATCGTGGGTAACCTTTTAGGGTTCACCGGAGATAAAGCCAAATCGTTCGAAGTGATCATCCAGCTGGGCTCCATTCTGGCGGTCGTCGTGATGTTCTGGCGTCGTTTGTTCGGCATGATTGGCCTGCATTTTGGCAAACCACCGGTTCATGAAGGCACGGGAACCCGCCGTCTGAACTTACTGCACATTATTCTGGGCATGATCCCTGCGACAGTGTTGGGTTTGCTGCTGCATTCACAGATAAAATCGCTTTTCGAGCCGAAAAACGTGATGTATGCGCTGGTGGTCGGAGGCTTTTTACTGATCGCCGCCGAGTTGCTTAAACCGAAAAAACCCCGCGCAGAAGGTCTGGATGACATGACCTATACGCAGGCCTTCCTGATTGGTATGTTCCAGTGTCTGGCGTTATGGCCGGGATTCTCGCGTTCCGGGGCAACAATCGGTGGCGGGATGTTGCTGGGCGTCAGCCGTTTTGCTGCGTCTGAATTCTCGTTCCTGCTGGCCGTGCCGATGATGCTGGGTGCCACGGCGCTGGATCTTTATAAAAGTTACAGCTTTTTGAGCATGGCTGATTTGCCGATGTTCGCGACCGGTTTTATCACCGCGTTTATCGTCGCGTTGTTTGCTATCAAAACCTTCCTGGCTGTGATTAAGCGTATCTCGTTTATTCCGTTCGCGATTTACCGCTTCTTCGTCGCGCTGGCAGTGTACTTCGTCTTTATTGCCTGATTTTCAGCCGTTTAAAACTAAAAAAAGCCCCGACGGGAAACCGTGCGGGGCTTTTTTTAGAATACGTCCTGATCAGAGATCGGGTTCCTGCGTTTTCTTCCATTCAGCCAAAACCTGCGTGCGGCGTTTTTTCAGCTCGTCGCGGATTTCTATCCCCTGAAAACCGTCATCCAGCACTTCTTTGTTGGAAATACTGCTGGCGATAGCAAAGGCTTCACGCAGGAAATCTCCCTGCGGATAGGGATTATCTTCAAACGTCGTGCGTCCGCGCGCATCGGCTTCGCTGGTCATGATCATTTGCTCAAGGCGCTGAGGTTTACGCCAGACATCAATGGTATCGAACAGCTTGAGCAGGGTTTCCGGGCGCAATTTATTCACGGTGTGGATAAGGTCATGGAATTCTGCCACCAGTTTCGCCAGGTCACGAATATGCGTCGGGACTTTCAGCCGCTGGCAGATATTTTCCACCAGTCTGACGCCGGCCGGGCCGTGACCGTGATGGTGTGGCCAATACTGCGGCGGCGTCAGGCCTTTGCCTAAATCATGGCACAGTGCCGAGAAACGCACGTCAACGTCCGGAGAGAGCAGGCTGGCGATTTTCAGCGTCATCAGCGTGTGAATGCCGGTATCGATTTCCGGATGCCATTTTTCTGGCGCGGGGACGCCAAACAGCGCATCAACTTCCGGGAACAACACTTTCAGCGCGCCACAGTCGCGCAGCACCTGGAAGTACACCTGCGGATCCTGAGTTTGCAACGCCTTCTCGGTTTCTTTCCACACGCGTTCTGGCGTCAGCGCCTGCAGTTCGCCGCTTTCCGCCATCTGCTGCATGAGCGTCTGCGTTTCTGCTGCGACGGTGAAACCCAGATGCGCAAAGCGTGCGGCAAAACGCGCAACGCGCAGAACGCGCAGCGGATCTTCACCAAAGGCATCAGATACGTGGCGCAACTGGCGTTTTTCGAGATCGCGCTGTCCGTGATAAGGATCGATTAACTGGCCATCCGCACTTTTGGCAATGGCGTTGATGGTCAGATCACGACGCATCAGATCTTGCTCTAACGTGACGTCCGGCGCGGCGTAACAGGTAAAACCGTTATAGCCGGAGCCTGATTTGCGTTCCGTTCTTGCCAGCGCATATTCATCACGGCTGACCGGATGCAGGAAGACCGGGAAATCTTTACCGACCTGCTGATAACCGTTTTCCAGCATATATTCAGGCGTCGCGCCCACGACCACCCAATCGTATTCAGACACAGGCAGGTTTAATAAACTGTCTCGGACTGCGCCGCCGACCAGGTAAATCTCCACGCGATAACTCCTGAAATAAGGCTCGTAAAGCGCACCGTGGCGCCCAAAGCAGGGATGGGTTCTGTCTTCATCATAGCAAAGTTGCGCTACGGATTTCCTGATTGATGCAAACACGAAAAGGCACCGAAGTGCCTTTGGGTTAACATCCAAACAGGAAATGTGTGACGGCGTAAACCGGTCAGCTCATCCAGCGGTCTTTTTTCTTACGACGTGGGATGAGGTGCGGAAGCAACAGGCCGAGAACCAGACCCACACCCGCGACACCGCCACCGTACATAAACCACTGTAAAATAATGGTGCGCTGTTTGTCGTCAAGCTGGACGTTTACCGCGTTAACTTTCTTCTCCGCGATAATCTTCTGGTTTTTCAACTCCTGATTCTCTTTCTTCAGGGCGTTGATAATGCTGTCACTGGAGGCGACTTTGCTCTGCATTTCCGCTGTGCGCTGGTTCCAGCTGGAATCAATGTTCGTCAGCTTGTCGGTCAGCGTTTTCACTTGCTTCTCGAGATCGGGAACGCGGGTACGGATACTCGGTAAATTACTCAACTGGTCGAGAGGGATCCAGGCGGTTTTCCCTTTCGAGTCAATAATTTCACCGTATTTAGTGCTGTCGTTGACGCTGCGCAGGGTGACTTCATCACCGGCATTGAGGGTGCCAACAATGCGATACTGGTTACCCGGACCGCTATGGATGTAGGTGATCAAATCGTCGGAAATGTAGCGCTTCTCATCGGCATGAGCGCCCCAAGTGATGCTTAAGCCAAGCAAAGCGAAACCAATCAGGCGTAATTTATGCATTATTTCATCGTTTCTTTGTGAATTTAGGGAACGTGAAGTGTGGATCCGTTTTATCGGGATACGTCTTCCAGCGACCGCGGTCTTAGGCGCTCGCGTTAATTTGGTGACCGATAGTAAGGGCAACAGTGTGACGACGCAATGCATAAACCGGAATGAGAACTATCTTACAATCCCGCAACATGCGGCTTGCTCGCTGTGCTTATGGTAGAATTCTGGCGACGCGTTTATCCCTTTTGGCAGCAAAGAATCGGTGTGAAGACCCTTATGACCGTAGAAATAGAATTAAAATTTATCGCCACCCCGGCCGCGATTGCCGAATTACCGGCACAACTCGCTCGATTTAACAGCGAGCACACCGCGCTTTCGAAACTGACCAACATCTATTTTGAGACTGCGGAAAACTATTTACGTTCGCACGACATCGGTCTGCGTATCCGTGGTTTTGACGATCAGTACGAAATGACCATTAAAACCGGCGGCAAAGTGTTGGCTGGTTTGCACCAGCGTCCGGAATATAACGTTGAGCTGAAAAAGCCGGTGCTTAAGCTCAGCGCGTTCCCGAAAGACATCTGGCCGGAAGGCTGCAAAGTCGCGGCGCTGCAAAAAGCCTTAGTGCCGTTATTTCGCACCGATTTCACCCGTGAAAAGTGGGTGATCACTTACGGCGAAAGTGAGATCGAACTGGTGCTGGATCAGGGCGAAGTGGTGGCTGGTGAGTTGTCTGAGCCGCTCTCTGAAATCGAACTGGAGCTGAAAAAAGGCAACACCGTGGATTTGCTGGCGCTGGCCGCTGAAATCGGCGAGCACGGCGGTTTGCGTCAGGGCGGATTCAGCAAAGCTGCCCGCGGTTACCATCTTGCGAAAGGTAACCCGCTGCGTGAAACCAAACCGTTGCCGGTCTATAAAGCCCAGCCAAAAGCCACGGTTGAACAGGCGATGACCGGAATGTTTGAGCTGGCGCTCGATCACTGGCAGTACCATGAAGAACTGTGGGTGCGCGGTGACAAACTGGCGCGCCCGGTGGTCTTACAGGCAGTGGAAACTGTGCGTCAGATTCTGGTGCTGTTTGGCGGGCTGGTGCCGCGTAAAGCGTCCTCTGAACTGCGTACGCTGCTGACCGATCTGGTGCCGGTGCTGGAACAGAAATCTGCCGATGCGCAGGACGTCTGCTTCAGCGCGACCTATTTGAAAAGTAAGTTAGTGCTCACGTCATGGCTGACCACGTCGGGCTGGACGCCGTTCATCGATGACAAATCGGCGAAGAAGCTGGAAGGCTCCTTCAAGCGCTTCTCTGACATCATGCTTGGCCGTACCGCTGCCGATCTGAAAGAAGCCTTTGCACAGCCGCTAACCGAAGAAGGTTACCGCGATCAGCTGGCGCGCCTGAAGCGTCAGATCATCACCTTCCATTTACTCTCGGGTGCCTATCCTGAACGCGACGTCGCCGACTATCTGGCGGGCTGGACGGAGCTGCAACAGGCGATTATTCAGAAGCAACTGGCGCTGGAGGATTCCGCCCGTTCCCATGCGGTGATGATGGATGCGTTCTGGTTAAACGGCCAGCCACGTTAATTGACTGATAAGCCTGGGCTCGTTGCCCGGGCTTTTTTTTGCAAGGAATCTGATTTCATGTTGCCACTTTCTCCTGTTTTGCAAAGCCACGCCCAAAGTTTGCTTGAGCAATGGCGTGAACATCCTGAACCGCTGCCGCTTCCCGACGAGGATCAGCTGGCGGTGCTGGCGAGCAGTCAGTTTGTAACGGACAGCCTGCTGGCATTTCCGCAGTGGTGGCATGAAATCGTAGAAAATCCGCCACAGGCGCAGGAATGGCAATTTTACCGCCAGTGGCTCGAAGCTGCGCTGGAAAGCGTGACCGATGAGAACGGGCTCATGAAGGCGCTGCGCCTGTTCCGACGCCGTACGCTGACTCGCATTGCGTGGTCACAGTCGGCGCAAACCAGCGAAGCCCAGGATACGTTACAGCAGCTGAGCGAACTGGCGGAATTGCTGATCGTCAGCGCCCGTGACTGGCTGTATGAGGCCTGCTGCCGCGAGTTCGGTACGCCGGTCAATGAAGCCGGTGAACCGCAACGCATGTTGATCCTCGGAATGGGTAAACTTGGCGGCGGCGAACTGAATTTCTCCTCTGATATCGACCTGATTTTTGCTTATCCGGAAAACGGCCAGACCCGGGGGGGCCGCCGTGAACTGGAGAATTCACAGTTTTTCCTGCGTCTGGGGCAAAGGTTGATCAAAGCGCTGGATCAGCCGACGCTGGACGGCTTTGTATACCGCGTCGATATGCGGCTGCGGCCTTTCGGCGACAGCGGTCCGCTGGTCATGAGTTTCCCGGCGCTGGAAGATTATTATCAGGAGCAGGGGCGCGACTGGGAACGCTACGCGATGGTGAAAGCGCGGCTGATGGGCGGCGCGGAAGACATCAGCAGTCAGGAACTGCGCAAGATGCTGAAGCCTTTTGTGTTCCGCCGTTACATCGATTTCAGCGTGATCCAGTCCCTGCGCAATATGAAAGGGATGATCGCCCGTGAAGTCCGCCGCCGGGGACTGAAAGACAATATCAAGCTGGGGGCGGGCGGGATCCGCGAAATTGAATTTATCGTGCAGGTTTTCCAGTTGATCCGCGGCGGGCGCGAGCCTGCGCTGCAACAACGCGCTTTGCTGCCGACCTTGCAGGCGCTGGAAAAACTCGGGCTGCTGCCTGTCGAACAAGTGATGCAACTGCGCGCCAGCTATCTGTTCCTGCGTCGTCTTGAAAATCTGCTGCAGGCCATCGGTGACGAACAGACGCAAACCCTGCCTGCGGACCCGCTGAATCAGGCGCGTCTGGCGTGGGGGATGAATTTCAATGACTGGCCGCAGCTTCTCGACGCAGTGAATGCTCACATGCAAGCCGTGCGCGCCGTGTTTAACGATCTGATCGGTGATGACACGCCGGACACCGAGGACGATCAGCAGCAGTCTTCCTTCAGCAGTTTGTGGAGTGATTCACTGGAGCAGTCCGAGTTAGCGCCGTGGGTGCCGCAGCTCGACGAAAATGCGCAGCGCCACATCCTGCAGCAGATCGCCGAATTCCGGCGTGACGTCGATAAGCGCACCATCGGGCCGCGCGGTCGCGATCAGCTGGATTTGCTGATGCCCCGCCTGCTGGCGCAGGTTTGCACCTATAAAAATGCCGATGTGACTTTGCAACGTCTGATGCAGTTGTTGCTGAACATCGTCACGCGGACAACCTATATTGAGCTGCTGGTCGAATATCCGGGCGCGCTCAAACAACTTATCCGCCTGTGCGCCGCCTCACCAATGGTCGCGTCGCAGCTGGCGCGCCATCCGTTATTGCTCGATGAACTGCTCGATTCACGCACGCTTTACCATCCGATTGAACCGGGCGCGTACCGCGATGAACTGCGCCAGTATCTGATGCGCGTGCCGACGGAAGACGAAGAACAGCAGCTGGAAGCCGTCCGTCAGTTCAAACAAGCGCAACACCTGCGCATTGCCGCCGGCGATATTTCCGGTGCGCTGCCGGTGATGAAGGTCAGCGATCATTTAACCTATCTGGCCGAAGCGATTTTGGACGTGGTAGTGCAGCAGGCGTGGGATCAGATGGTGGTGCGCTACGGCCAGCCGATGCACCTGACGCAGCGAGAAGGGCGCGGGTTTGCCGTGGTCGGCTACGGCAAACTGGGCGGTTGGGAACTGGGGTACAGTTCCGATTTGGATCTGGTCTTCCTGCTCGACTGCGCACCTGAGGTGATGACCGACGGCGAGCGCAGCATCGACGGGCGACAATTTTATCTGCGACTGGCGCAGCGCATCATGCATTTATTCAGCACCCGTACGGCATCCGGCATTCTGTATGAGGTCGATCCGCGCCTGCGTCCTTCCGGCGCGTCCGGTATGCTGGTCAGCACTATCGAAGCCTTCGCTGACTATCAGGCCAATGAGGCCTGGACCTGGGAACATCAGGCGCTGGTGCGTGCGCGCGTCGTATACGGCGATCCGCAGCTGGCACAGCAGTTTAACGCCACGCGCCACGACATTCTCTGCCGCGAGCGTGAGGGCGAAGGGCTGCGCAAAGAAGTCCGCGAGATGCGCGAAAAAATGTACGCGCATCTCGGCAGCAAAAAATCTGCCGAGTTTGATCTGAAAGCCGATCCGGGCGGCATCACCGATATTGAATTCATTGCACAATATCTGGTCCTGCGGTTTGCGCACGAGAAGCCGAAACTGACGCGATGGTCGGATAACGTGCGAATTTTCGAACTGATGGCGCAAAACGGCATCATGCCGGAGGAGGAAGCGCGGGATCTGACTCACGCTTATGTCACGCTGCGCGATGAAATCCATCACCTCGCATTGCAGGAACACAGCGGCAAAGTAGCCGCAGGCAGTTTTGCCACAGAACGTGAGCAAATCCGCGCCAGCTGGGCGAAGTGGCTCGGCTAAGGGTTTTTATTCGGGGTGTGATATTATCCGCCGCACTATTTTTATGTCTGGTTTTACCTGTTTTGGAGTCTTGGGATGAAAGTGACTTTGCCTGATTTTCACCGTGCCGGTGTGCTGGTGGTCGGTGATGTAATGTTAGACCGCTACTGGTATGGCCCGACCAACCGAATTTCACCGGAAGCGCCGGTACCGGTCGTTAAGGTCAATACCATCGAAGAACGTCCTGGCGGCGCGGCTAACGTGGCGATGAATATTTCGTCCCTCGGTGCTTCTTCCCGTCTGATCGGTCTGACCGGTGTGGACGATGCGGCGCGCGCATTGGGCGAGCGTCTGGCGGAAGTGAAGGTTCACTGCGATTTCGTCGCGTTGCCGACGCACCCGACCATCACCAAACTGCGTATTTTGTCGCGTAACCAGCAACTGATCCGCCTCGACTTCGAAGAAGGTTTTGAAGGCGTCGATCTGCAACCCATGCTGACCAAAATTGAGCAGGCGCTGCCGGAAAGCGGTGCTCTGGTGCTGTCTGATTACGCCAAAGGCGCGTTGACTGAAGTGCAGAAAATGATCCAGCTGGCACGTAAAGCGGGCGTTCCTGTTCTGGTCGATCCAAAAGGCTCTGACTTTGAGCGTTATCGCGGTGCGACCCTGCTGACGCCTAACCTGTCAGAATTCGAAGCCGTGGTCGGCCGCTGTAAGAATGAAGACGAACTGGTCGCGCGCGGCATGCAGCTGATTGCTGATTTTGAGCTGTCGGCGCTGCTGGTGACCCGTTCAGAACACGGTATGACGCTGTTGCAGCCGGGAAAAGAGCCGCTGCATCTGCCGACGCAGGCGCAGGAAGTGTATGACGTGACCGGTGCCGGTGACACGGTGATCGGCACGCTGGCGGCTGCGCTCGCGGCGGGGAATACGCTGGAAGAATCCTGCTTCCTGGCCAACGCCGCCGCAGGCGTGGTGGTCGGTAAGCTCGGCACCTCCACCGTATCTCCGGTGGAACTGGAAAACGCCATCGGTGGCCGTTCGGACGTCGGTTTCGGCGTCATGACGGAAGAGCAGTTAAAAGCGGCTGTGGCGATGGCGCGTCAGCGCGGCGAGAAAGTGGTGATGACCAACGGCATCTTCGACATTCTGCACGCCGGGCACGTTTCCTATCTGGCGAACGCCCGTAAACTCGGCGATCGTCTGATCGTCGCGGTGAACAGCGATGCGTCCACCAAACGTCTGAAAGGCGAAACCCGTCCGGTCAATGCGCTGCAAAACCGCATGATCGTGCTGGGTGCATTAGGCGCCGTGGACTGGGTGGTGTCATTTGAAGAAGATACCCCGCAGCGCCTGATCGCCGGGATCTTGCCAGATCTGCTGGTCAAAGGCGGCGACTACAAACCGGAGCAAATCGCCGGTTGTGATGAAGTCTGGGCCAACGGCGGCGAAGTGCGCGTGCTGAACTTTGAAGACGGATTATCTACCACCAAGATCATCAACCAGATCAAAGCGCAGGACTGATCCAGTCCTCCACGCACTGACCGAAGGGCTTATCTGATAAGCCCTTTTTCTTTATCTGAATTTCAATTCAGAAACCAAAACGGAAGTGACTCTGTTGTGAGCGGATTAAAACAGGAACTCAGTCTGGCGCAGGGCGTCGGTTTGCTTTCTACCTCATTGCTCGGTACCGGTGTATTCGCGGTGCCCGCGCTGGCGGCGCAGCTGGCGCAAAACGACAGTCTGTGGGCGTGGCCGGTGCTTATCCTGCTGGTATTCCCGATTGCCATCGGCTTCGCCGCACTCGGGCGACATTTTCCCAGTGCGGGCGGGGCGGCGCATTTCGTGGGCAAAGCTTTCGGGCCGCACATGGCGCGTGTGACCGGCTGGTTGTTTTTATCGGTGATCCCGGTCGGTTTGCCTGCCGCGTTACATATCGCCGCCGGTTTCTGGCAGGCGGCATTTGGCTGGAGCAGCGAAAATCTGCTGCTGGTTCAGCTTGGTACGCTTTTCGTGATTTGGTTCCTTGGTACGCGCAGCGCGGGGTCGAGCGCCAATATTCAGACGCTGATTGCGGCGCTGGTGATTGCTCTGGTCATCGCCATCTGGTGGAAAGGCGATATTACGCTGCCGGAAATTCCGTTGCCCGCCGTTCGCGATATCTCGCCATCAAACCTGTTTGATGCGCTGGCGGTGATGTTCTGGTGCTTCGTCGGGCTGGAGGCTTTTGCGCATCTGGCGACAGAATTTCGTAACCCGGAACGGGATTTTCCGCGTGCTTTACTCATCGGTATGCTGGTTGCCGGCGCCGTGTACTGGGGTTGTACCGTGGCGGTATTGAAATTCCATGCGTGGGGAGAAGGGAAGGAAGCGGGGGCGTCACTGCCGGGTATCGTGGTGCAGCTGTTCGGGCAAAAAGCACTGTGGGTGGCGTGCATTATTGGCTATCTGGCGTGCTTTGCCAGCGTGAATATTTACACCCAAAGCTTCGCACGGCTGGTGTGGTCGCAGGCGCAGCTCAAGCCGGAAAGTAAACTGGCGCAGCTCTCTGCGCAGCGCGTTCCGGTTGCCGCATTGAATCTGGTGGTCGGCTGCTGCGTGCTGTTCACGCTGCTGATTTACTGGCTGCATCTGCCGCTCGGCGCGCTGATCACTTATGCTAACGGGATTTTCATTCTGATTTATCTGCTGTGTATGCTTGCCGGGGCAAGGATCCTGAAAGGCCGCTCGACGTGGATGGCGATGCTCGGCGCGGTATTGTGCTGCGGATTGCTGGCGATGGTGGGCTGGAAAGCGGCGTATGCGCTGATAGTGTTTGCCGCGCTCTGGCTGCTTTTACCGCGCGCTAAAACGGTGATTCACACGCGATAGAGTGTCTGAAAGTGAGACATAAAAAGACCTGCTGAGCAGGCCTTTATCGTTTCTGACGAGCGGGGAAATCAGACCGGGTCTTGCGGTTTTTCGGCGTCGGTCAGTTTACCTTCCAGGGCGGCCAGACGTTGTTCCAGCACGGCCAGTTTTTCGCGGGTGCGCAGCAAAACTTGGGTCTGCACATCAAACTCTTCGCGATTGACTAAATCCATGCGGCTGAACTGTGCCTGCAATACCTGACGGATTTTCTTCTCGGCATCTTCACCAAATTCGCGGATCCCTTTCGGCATAGACTCGTGAACCTGGCGGGCAATTTGTTCAATTTTTTTCGGGTCAATCATGTTATTTCCTTTTCTCGAAGGAGGTGCTTTTGCTTAGTGTAATCGCTGATGACGTTTCTATAAACCTTCCGGGGCACTAATTGGCCAAACCGCAGGATTGCTCTGGTCATTTATTGGCGTTATAGTTGATTTGCTTATTCTCAGGGCGGGGTGAAAGTCCCCACCGGCGGTAAACCACAGAATATCGGAAGGATCATAATCCCTTCCACGTGGAAGCCCGCGAGCGCTCAATCCTTCGGGATTAGAGGTCAGCAGATCCGGTGTAATTCCGGGGCCGACGGTTAAAGTCCGGATGGGAGAGAGTAACGATTCAAGCCGGGCAAAATTTGTCCGCTGCGTTATTTTTTATAACTGTAGCACGCCATCAGGCCGCTGCAGCTAGCCTCCTCAAGACGCCCTGATTCTGGTAATCCACATACAGAACATGAGGTTATTTTTACCATGAATCAGACCCTACTTTCCGAATTCGGTACACCTGCTGAACGTGTTGAGCGCGCTATTGACGCCATTCGTAACGGCGTAGGTGTGATGGTGCTGGATGACGAAGATCGTGAAAACGAAGGCGATTTAATCTTTGCCGCCGAAAACATGACAGTTGCACAAATGGCGCTGACTATTCGCCATGGCAGCGGCATCGTGTGTCTCACCATGAACGAAGACAGCCGTAAAAAGCTCGATCTGCCGATGATGGTGGAGAACAACTCCAGCCAGTTCCAGACGCCTTTCACCGTGACCATTGAAGCGGCTGAAGGCGTCACCACCGGCGTTTCTGCCGCTGACCGTATCACCACCATCCGCACCGCGATTAAAGACGGCGCGAAACCTTCTGACCTGAGCCGTCCGGGGCACATCTTCCCGCTGCGCGCACAGGCGGGCGGCGTGCTGACCCGTGGTGGTCATACCGAAGCCTCGATCGATCTGGTGACGCTCGCTGGTCTCAAACCCTTCGGTGTGCTGTGTGAACTGACCAACGATGACGGCAGCATGGCACATGCGCCAGAAGCCATCGTCTTTGCGAAACAACACAATATGCCAGTGGTGACCATTGCCGATCTGGTGGAATATCGCCAGGCGCAGACCCGTCAGGCAAGTTAACTGTCTGGCGGTATGATATAGAAAAGGTCGCTTATGCGGCCTTTTTGCTTTTTATAGCTGATTTTTGTCTGAACGGACGTTGTTAATAAAATACTGCCCCGCCGCCTTTGATTTTTCCCTTCAAATTTATTGAACATCTCCTTCATGGTTATCCGGCTGTAACCCGCACTGAAAAAGAGTACCGTATTTTCATTACGCGGCAGCCCGCTGATGAGCGCCGCTCTCTTTTATTTTGCGGTAAGGAATTCATGATGACGACTCAACGTATGCCCGCACTTTTCTTAGGCCACGGCAGCCCGATGAACGTGCTGGAAGACAACACTTACACCCGTGCCTGGCATACGCTGGGCGAAACATTACCCCGGCCAAAAGCGATTCTGGCAGTGTCAGCCCACTGGTTTACCCGTGGCACGGCGGTGACGGCGATGGAAAACCCGCGCACCATTCATGACTTCGGCGGTTTCCCGCAGGCGTTGTTCGATAAACGCTATCCGGCGCCGGGTTCTCCCGCCCTGGCAAAACGAGTACAGGAGCTGCTCAGCCCGGTAAATGTGCTGGCGGATACCAGTGAATGGGGCTTTGACCACGGGACCTGGGGTGTGTTGATAAAGATGTATCCCGACGCCGATATCCCGGTCATTCAGCTGAGCATCGACGGCACACAGCCGCCGGAATATCACTTTGAGCTCGGCAGAAAACTGGCCGCGCTGCGTGATGAAGGCGTGATGATTGTCGCCAGCGGCAACGTGGTGCATAACCTGCGGATGGTGAAATGGGACGGCAACGGCGAACCTTATCCGTGGGCGATCGCATTCGAGAAATATGTGAAAGATAACCTGAGCTGGAAGGGCGCCACGAAGGATCATCCGCTGGTGAACTTTATGGATCACGAAGGCGGTGCGCTTTCTAATCCGTCACCCGATCATTACCTTCCGCTTTTGTATGTGCTGGGTGCGTGGGACGGCGTTGAGCCGGTGACTCAGCCGACCGACGGACTGGTAATGGGATCGCTTTCGATGCTTTCAGTGCAGGTGGGTTAACTCGGAAAATAAAAAGGATAATGATTTTTCATTATCCTTTTTATGCGCTTTAGCCGACGATGGTGTGCGGATAGAAACGTGACAGATCCTGCGTGATCAGCGCTTTGTCTTCGCGGATGCCAATGCCGCAAGGTTGATCGTTCACCAGCCAGCTGCCGATCAATACGTAGCTGCCGTCAAAGACAGGAAGCGGATGAAACTGCTGCACGATCATGCCTTCTGCACCGTACGGACCTTCCACGCTCGCAACTTCCTGACCTTTCTCGATGACCTTAATGTTTGCGCCTTCGCGGGAAAACAGCGGTTTGACCACATAATGATCCAGTTCCGGATGCGCATCATCTGCGAAGTATGCCGGTAACAGATTCGGGTGATCCGGGAACATTTCCCACAGCAACGGCAGCAGGGCTTTGTTCGAGAGAATGGCTTTCCACGCCGGTTCCAGCCAGCGTACACCTGCATCTTCCAGCTTGGTGGCGAAGATCTCGCGGAACATAAACTCCCACGGATACAACTTGAACAGGTTGGAAATCACCTGATCCTGAGGATCGGTAAACTGGCCGCGTTCGCCCAGGCCGATCTCTTCGATATACAGAAACTCGCTGGCCAGTTCCGCTTCCAGCGCGCAGTCCTGCAAATATTGCACAGTGCCGCGATCTTCTTCTGTGTCCTGACAACAGGCGATGTGCAACAGCGAAAAGCCGTGCTGGTTTTTCAGTTCGGCAAAACGCTCAATGAGCTTTTCCTGCAAACTGTTGTACTGATCGGCATCCTGCGGCAGGTTACCGGACGCGATTTGGTCTTCAAGCCACAGCCATTGGAAGAACGCCGCTTCGTACAATGACGTCGGCGTATCGGCGTTATTTTCCAAAAGCTTAGGCGGATTGACACCGTCGTAGGCCAGGTCCAGCCGCGAATACAGCGAAGGCTGCTGCGTACGCCACGAACTGCGGACAAATTCCCAGACATGTTTTGGGATCTGGAATTTGGCCATCAGCGCATCGTCACCCACCACGCGTTCGACCACTTTTAAACACATCTGGTGGATGTCGGCGGTAGCGTCCTCGATCTCTTCGATCTGCGCCAACGTGAACTGATAATAAGCATCTTCACACCAGTAAGGTTCGCCATACATGGTGTGAAAATTGAAGCCAAACTCCGTGGCTTTTTCGCGCCAGTCCGGGCGCTCGGTAATCGGTAAACGTTTCATGTGCGTCTTAGCCACCCATGCTGCGGCCAGCACTGCGCGGAGCGGCAGTGGAACTGCGCTGCATAGACGTTTGTTTTGCTACGCTTTCGCCAAAGCCGCCACGGGTGATGGTTTTGGTGACAGCAGGTTTCGGTGCCATCGCTGTTTTCGGCACGTTCATGGTACGCCCGCCCGCGGTTGCCGGGCCGTAGTTCTTACCTGTCGCATCGACGAATTTGCCGTTGGCCGGGCTGGCCGGGTTTTTAGAGCTGAAAAGTGGCTGCTGTGCGTAAGCACCGCCGCTCATCATACGTCCCATCATGTAACCCGCCATCAGCGGCATCCACATGCTGCCGCTGCTCTGGCCTTCGGCGGAAGCCACACCGGATTGCGCTGGCGTCTGCGTACACTGACCTTCGCCGAATTCGGCAATACAGTCTTCACGAGAGGCGTATTTCGGCGCGGTTTTTTCGGCGTCTTTTTTGGCAGCATCATAGGCTGCGACGCATTGTGCGCTGCTGGACGGATTCGCTTTAGAGCAGTCGTCCGCGTTCTGATACAACGACACCGTTTCATCGGTTTTCTCACAGCCTGACAGCATGAATACAGCGCCGACAGCCAGTGCGACAGGAGTGATTCGAGCGCTACGCCATGATTTACGGAAGGTAGCGAGGTTGACGTGTTGTGTCCGTTTCATCGTTCTTATCCCATATGCAGGGCTTTTTCGCCCTTTCCCAGTAGGGCTTAAGGATAGGGGAAACAGGGTGATTGTTAAAGCAGCGCACGCCAATTGTTACCAGACTTTACAGAAGGACGTGACAGAGGCAAAAAAAAGCAGCCTTTTCAGGCTGCCTCAGGATTTATGCTCAACAAAAAAGGCGACTTTTCAGGATCAGTTCTGGAAAGGATTACCGCTTTTTTTGGTGGTATTGGTGGTGGTCGTTGCGCTGGCTCTTTCAGTGCGTGGCGCAGCTGCCTGCGTACCGTCACTGTTATAACCGTCAGCCGCAGCATCCTGGTTTGGCGTTTCAGGCGCTACCTGATCCGGTGCCGTAGGAACCGGTTTACCCAGCGCACCATTGAGTGCCAGAAGATCACTTTCGTTCAGTGTTCCCAGCGCTGATTTAATGTTCAGCTGGTTAATCAGATAGGTATAACGCGCGCTCGAAAGCTGTTGCTTGGCGTTGTACAGCGTTGTGGTCGCGTCCAGCACATCAACGATAGTACGGGTACCGACCTGGTAACCGGCTTCCATCGCATCCAACGAACTTTGCGCAGAGACAACGGCTTGTTTATAGGCGTTGATACTGCTGATGGAGGCAGAGATATTGTTGAAGGATGAACGAACAGTTTGCACTACGCTGCGGTGCGCGCTTTCCAGCTGCTCGCTGGCGCCCACAAAGTTGTACTGAGCCTGTTTCACCTGAGAGGTGACAGAACCGCCGCTGTAAAGTGGCAGGGAGAAGCTCAGGCCAATTTTGTTCTGGCCGGCATCGGCATCCTGATAGCTGGATCCGCCGCCGGTTTTGTCGCCGTTGTACTTGGTGTTGCTGATGCCGGTAGAGGCAGTCAGATCCACGGTCGGCATGTGGCCGGTTTCAGCATAACGGATTTGTTCGCGGGCTAAATCTTGTGACAGACGCGCAGACAGCAAGCTCAGGTTGCGGCTTTCTGCTTCTTTCAACAGCGTGGCGACCGGCTGCGGACGCGTCGTGTTGAAGTTGTCGACGTTCAGGGAAGACAGCTGCGGATAATAAGTACCGGTCACCTGACGCAGGGATTCCAGTGCGTTATCCAGGTTATTACGCGCAGTGACTTCATTCGCCAACACGGTATCGTATTGTGAACGGGCGTTCTGCACGTCAGTGATGGCCACCAGACCCACGTTAAAACGCTGAGTGGTTTGATCTAACTGACGGTAAATAGCTTGTTTCTGCGCTTCGGTATAGGAGAGTGAATCGATTGCACTCAATACGTTAAAATAAGCTGTTGCAGAATTAAGGATCAAAGACTGTTGATCAGTCTGATAAGACACGTCCTGAATACCTGCGGTTTTTTCCTGCAGGGTCAGCGCGCGCCATTTTGACATATCAAAAAGGGTCTGCGTTAATTGCAGGCTGGCGCTGCCAACATTGCTGTTTACGCCATTTGCATCGCGGTAGCCATTGGTATAACCATAATCCGCACCCAATCCAAGTTGCGGTAATAAAGGACTGCGGCTTTCGTTAATTTTTTCGAATGCGGCATCCCGGTCAGCAGCTGATTTACGCAGGTCCGGGTTACTCGTCCTGGCTTGCTGATAGACCTGCATCAGGTTTTCGGCCTGGCTTATCGTACTAAAGCCGCCCAGGCTGAGTCCGATGAGAAGGGGGAGCAGTTTCTTCATTTGCATTCCTTGTTGTGCAGCAATGTTGTTATGTATGGTGACGCAGTCAAATACTCGAATAGACGCGGATTCTAGCAGAGTCAGGCTAAAGGGGCGGTTGGCTTAACGTGCCTTCCCAACTGAATGAGCCTAAATCTATCACAAACAACCTTGATTATTATTAACGCATTTTCATCAAATTGACCTCAAAAGGGGATAATTTACCTTTGTGAGGTATTAAAGGAGAACGCTCCATGTCTTCATTCAACAATTCACCGGTAAGTTTCGGCAAAGATGATGTAGAAATTATTGCACGTGAGTCACGATATAAAGGTTTTTTTTCTATTATTGCATATCGGTTTCGCCATCGTTTGTTTAATGGAGAAATGAGCGGCGAGGTGGTGCGTGAAGTTTTTGAACGCGGGCATGCGGCCGTGTTATTACCTTATGATCCTGAGCGGGATGAAGTGGTGTTGATCGAACAGATCCGCATCCCATGCATTGATTCCAGTGATACCCCATGGCTTCTGGAGATGGTCGCCGGTATCATTGAAGAGGGCGAAACGGTAGAAGAAGTCGCCCGCCGTGAAGCGCTGGAAGAAGCGAACATTGTGGTGAAACGTTGTAAACCGGTGCTGAATTATCTTGCGAGCCCCGGTGGTACAAGCGAACGTCTCTCCATCATGGTCGGTGAAGTCGACGCCACCACGGCAGAAGGAATTCACGGTCTGGAAGCAGAGAATGAAGACATCCGGGTACACGTTGTGAGCCGCGAACAGGCTTACCGCTGGGTGGAAGAAGGAGCGATAGACAATGCGGCGTCAGTGATTGCTCTGCAATGGCTGCAACTGCACTATGAATCCCTGAGAAAAGAGTGGGCCAACGAATGATTAAGCGCTATACCCCTGATTTCCCTGAAATGATGAGATTGTGCGAAACCAATTTCGCGCAATTGCGCCGTTTAATGCCGCGCACAGATGAGCCTGGCGAAACAGTGACATATCAGGTGAGTAGCGCCACGTATTGCCTGACGATCCTTGAATCGACGCGCTATACGTCCCTGGTAGAAATAAAACAGACTGCGCCTGCGGTCAGCTACTGGAGTTTGCCGTCGCTGACGGTCAGGCTCTATCACGATGCGATGGTGGCGGAAGTGTGTGCAAGTCAGCAGATCTTTCGCTTCAAAGCACGCTATGATTATCCTAATAAAAAGTTGCATCAGCGTGATGAAAAGCATCAAATTAACCAGTTCCTTGCGGACTGGCTGCGTTATTGCCTTGCGCACGGAGCCATGGCAATTCCGGTTTGTTAGACAGACTTCAATAACAAAGGAAACGATTTGGAAAGCCTGTTTAAACTGCCTTTGGTAAATGGGGCCAAAGTCAGAGTTCTACAGATTACCGATACCCATCTTTTTGCCGGTGAAGATGAAACGTTGTTGGGCGTGAATACGTTTAACAGCTATCGCGCTGTGCTGGACGCTATCAAGGCGCAGCAGCGCGAAGTCGATATCATCGCCGCGACAGGGGATTTGGCTCAGGATCAGTCGGTGGCGGCATACCATCAGTTTTGCCGTGGCATCAGCGAACTGCCCGCGCCCTGTGTCTGGCTTCCCGGAAACCATGATTTCCAGCCGGCGATGTTTGAAACCCTGCACGACGCCGGGATCAACCCGTCGAAGCACGTGCTGCTCGGCGATCACTGGCAAATCATTCTGCTCGATACGCAGGTCTTTGGCGTGCCGCACGGTGAGCTGAGCGAATATCAGCTGGAGTGGATGGAGCGCTGCCTGAAAGCCTATCCGGATCGCTACACTTTGCTGATGTTGCATCACCATCCGCTGCCATCTGGCTGTACGTGGCTCGATCAGCACAGCCTGCGCAACGCGCACATGCTGGCGAATACGCTGGTGAACTACCCGAAAGTGAATACGCTGCTGTGCGGCCATATTCATCAGGAACTTGATCTCGACTGGTATGGACGTCGTCTGTATGCCACGCCGTCGACCTGCGTTCAGTTCAAACCGCACTGCACCAATTTCACCATTGATACCGTTGCGCCGGGCTGGCGTTATCTGGATTTATATCCGGATGGCCGCGTGGAAACGCAGGTATTTCGTCTAGAATCCACCGAGTTTCACCCGGATACGGAATCGGACGGATACGAATGAACACCCTATTGTACCTGCATGGGTTCAACAGCTCCCCAAACTCGGCTAAAGCGACGTTGCTGAAAAACTGGCTGGCGGAACATCATCCGCGTATTGATATGGTGACGCCGCAGTTGCCGCCGTATCCGTCCGAGGCCGCCGAGTTACTGGAAACGCTGGTGATACAAAATGCCGGTAAGAAACTGGGCATTGTTGGCTCCTCGCTCGGCGGGTATTACGCCACGTGGTTATCGCAGTGTTTTGCCCTACCGGCGGTGGTGGTGAACCCGGCAGTCAAGCCTTATGAGCTGCTGATCGACTTTCTCGGGCAAAACGAGAACCCCTACACGGGCCAGCAATATGTGTTAGAGTCACGCCACGTTTACGATCTGAAAGTGATGCAGATCGAACCGCTGGAGTCGCCGGATTTACTCTGGTTATTACAGCAAACGGGCGATGAAATTCTCGATTACCGTCAGGCTGTGGCATATTACACCACCTGTCGTCAGACGGTTGAACCCGAGGGAAATCATGCATTTGTCGGCTTTGAGCGTTATTTTTCGCCGATTGTCGATTTCCTCGAACTGGCCGCAGACTAACATCGCAGGGTGACGTTCTCCCCGGATGTTGAGCGTCTGCGTGCTGCCAGTGCTTTTCCTCCCGCCCACATACTGTATCGTTAGCCCACAAACCTATGAGCCACGAATAATCAACGATGAGCCAATCTACTTATAACGCGGATTCCATAGAGGTCCTCAGCGGACTTGAACCGGTGCGCCGCCGTCCGGGCATGTATACCGATACCACCCGGCCAAACCACCTCGGCCAGGAAGTGATTGATAACAGCGTGGATGAGGCATTAGCCGGCCACGCCAAACGTATCGAAGTCATTCTGCACGAAGACCAGTCTCTTGAAGTCATCGATGATGGCCGTGGTATGCCGGTGGATATCCACGCAGAAGAGGGCGTGCCCGCCGTCGAACTGATTTTCTGCCGTCTGCACGCGGGCGGTAAATTCTCTAACAAAAACTACCAGTTCTCCGGCGGCCTGCATGGCGTGGGGATTTCGGTGGTCAACGCCTTATCTAAGCGCGTCGAAGTGGCGGTAAAACGCGGCGGCGAAGTGTATGAGATGGCATTTGAAAATGGCGATAAAGTTGAAGATCTGCATGTCACCGGCACCTGCGGTAAACGCAATACCGGCACCAGCGTTCACTTCTGGCCAGACGTCAGCTTCTTCGACAGCCCGCGTTTTTCGGTCAGCCGCCTCAGCCATTTGCTGAAAGCCAAGGCCGTACTGTGTCCGGGTGCTGAGATCATTTTCAAAGACAAGGTGAATAACACCGAGCAACGCTGGTGTTATGAAGACGGGCTGACCGACTACCTGATGGAAGCGGTCAACGGCCTCATCACTTTGCCGGAAAAAGCCTTTGTCGGTGCATTTGCCGGTGATATCGAAGCGGTAGACTGGGCGCTGCTGTGGCTGCCGGAAGGCGGCGAACTGCTGACCGAAAGCTACGTCAACCTGATCCCAACCATGCAGGGCGGTACGCACGTCAACGGTCTGCGTCAGGGGCTGCTCGATGCGATGCGCGAGTTCTGCGAATTCCGCAATATTCTGCCGCGCGGCGTCAAGCTTTCTGCGGAAGATATCTGGGAACGCTGCGCGTATGTGCTTTCGGTAAAAATGCAGGATCCGCAATTTGCCGGTCAGACCAAAGAGCGTCTCTCTTCCCGTCAGTGCGCTGCGTTTGTTTCCGGCGTGGTGAAAGATGCCTTCAGCCTGTGGCTGAACCAGAATGTCCATGCGGCAGAACAGCTGGCAGAACTGTGCATTTCCAGCGCTCAGCGCCGTTTGCGCGCCGCCAAAAAAGTGGTGCGTAAGAAGCTGACCAGCGGCCCTGCGCTGCCGGGTAAACTGGCGGACTGTACGTCGCAGGATCTGAACATGACCGAACTGTTCCTGGTGGAAGGGGATTCCGCAGGCGGCTCGGCTAAACAGGCGCGCGACCGTGAATATCAGGCGATCATGCCGCTTAAAGGTAAGATCCTAAATACGTGGGAAGTCTCTTCCGATGAAGTCCTGGCGTCACAGGAAGTGCACGATATTTCCGTGGCCATTGGTATCGATCCGGACAGCGAAGACCTGACACAGCTGCGTTACGGTAAAGTCTGTATTCTTGCGGATGCGGACTCCGACGGCTTACACATCGCCACGCTGCTGTGCGCGCTGTTTGTCCGTCACTTCCGATCTCTGGTGCGCGGCGGCCACGTGTATGTTGCGATGCCGCCTCTTTACCGTATCGATCTGGGCAAAGAAGTGTTCTATGCGCTGGATGAGCAGGAAAAAGAAGGCGTGCTGGATCAGCTGAAACGTAAGAAAGGTAAGCCGAACGTCCAGCGCTTTAAAGGGCTGGGTGAGATGAACCCGTTGCAGCTGCGCGAAACCACGCTCGATCCGAATACCCGTCGTCTGGTTCAGCTGACCATCGATGAGAACGATATCGATCAGACGCTGCGCATGATGGATATGCTGCTGGCGAAAAAACGGTCTGAAGATCGCCGTAACTGGTTGCAGGAAAAGGGCGATACCGCCGAACTGGACGTTTAATCCCCTCAGACTGCGCCATAAAAAAATGCCGGACGCTTTGCAGCGCCGGCATTTTTGTTTTAAACAAAGTCAGATTTTAGGATCAGGCTTTTTCGATAATATGGATCACCACATCCAGCACGTCGGCTTTGATGTTTTCACGGTGCTTGTCCATGTGCGGTGCCTGCTGGTGCGCTTCGAGGTGCGCCAGGCTTTCCCAATCTTCCAGCATGAAAATGGAATCAGGAACGGTTTTACGCCATGGGATCTGGCCGTTGAAATCAATGTAAGGCTCATAGCGGTGGCAACCTTTCTCTTCGAGAACACTTGGCAGCAGCGCGGTAATTTTATCCATGACCGCATCGCGGCGGCCCGCTTTTACTTTGATTTCGGCGATAACAGTGATCATAACTACCTCATTACACGAATGACTTTTTACCTTAGGCCTGACCGAACACATTTTCAAGGTGCGCGCGGTAACGGGCGAAATCACCTTCGATATCAGGCTGCTTGATCACGTCGTTACACATGAAGGTCGGCAGGGTGTCCAGACCGATGAACTGGTTGGCTTTATGCTGTGCCAGATAGACACCGTCAACGCCCACGCCGTGGAAGAATTGTTCTTTATCGTCGAATGCTTCCAGCGGCGCATTCCAGGTCACGGAAAGCATGTAGCATTTGCCCTGCAACAGGCCGCCGGAACCGTATTTTTTCGCACCGTCTGAACGGGTACGGCCATCACTGGCGTAGAGTTTGCCGTGGCCTTCGGTGAAGATTTCATCGATGTATTTTTTCAGCGTCCACGGCATGCCCATCCACCAGCCTGGTTGCTGATAAATGATGGCATCGGCCCACAGGTAGCTGTCGATTTCGGTCTGAACGTCGTAACCCTCTTCAAGCACGGTCACGCGTACGTCATGCCCCGCGTCACGCAGGAAGCTGGACGCGACGTCGGTCAGGCTGTTGTTCAGTGCACCTTTGGAGTGGGCAAAAGTTTTGCCGGCGTTAATAATCAGGATGTTGCTCATGGGATTTCCTTAAATGAATTCTGGCTGTCAGGCTGTTGTCACGTAGTGTACTGAACTCTGCATCGCGAAAAAATGTGATATTGCGCACAAGACTATTGACCCAGATGCAATAATCGCCCGATTTACCCGACGTATTCGCCAGTGCGGTTGGCTAAAACGGGTTAAAAACAACGCATAAATACAGCAACTGTGACAGGAATACGGCAGATGATGTACTATCGCGGACATCATTGCCTCGCGGCTTGTGCCTTTGCGCGCCTGCGAGTGCAAGCTTCCTTAATTTCCAAAACGATAACGCCACGGGTCTGAGGATTAAACATCAATGAGCGAAATGACTCATGACGGAACAGAGCGTTTAGCACTGCATACGTTTACTGAGAACGCCTATCTCAACTATTCCATGTACGTCATCATGGACCGCGCGCTGCCGTTTATCGGTGACGGCCTGAAGCCGGTACAACGCCGTATTATTTATGCGATGTCCGAACTCGGCCTGAGTAATAACGCCAAATTCAAGAAATCCGCGCGTACCGTCGGTGACGTGCTGGGTAAATACCATCCGCACGGCGACAGCGCCTGCTACGAAGCCATGGTGCTGATGGCGCAGCCATTCTCTTACCGCTATCCGCTGGTTGACGGGCAGGGGAACTGGGGTGCACCGGATGACCCGAAATCCTTCGCCGCGATGCGTTATACGGAATCGCGCCTGTCCAAATATGCCGAAGTGCTGCTGCGCGAGCTCGGTCAGGGTACCGTGGATTATGTCCCGAACTTTGACGGCACCATGCAGGAGCCGAAAATGCTGCCTGCGCGCCTGCCCAACATTCTGCTGAACGGCACCACCGGCATCGCCGTGGGTATGGCGACGGATATTCCGCCGCATAACATCCGTGAAGTTGCCGCTGCTGCCGTCGCGCTGCTGGAAAAACCGGGCAGTTCACTCGATGACCTGCTGGAATTCGTGCAGGGGCCTGACTTCCCGACCGAAGCGGAAATCATCACGCCGCGCAGCGAAATCCGCAAAATGTACGAATCGGGCAAAGGCTCGGTGCGCATGCGTGCGGTCTGGCATAAAGAAGATGGCAGTGCGGTGATCACCGCATTGCCGCATCAGGTCTCCGGTGCGAAAGTGCTGGAGCAAATCGCCAGCCAGATGCGTGCCAAAAAGCTGCCGATGGTCGAAGATCTTCGTGACGAATCCGACCACGAAAACCCGACCCGTCTGGTGGTGGTGCCGCGATCCAACCGTATCGATCTCGATCAGGTCATGAATCACCTGTTTGTAACCACCGATCTGGAACGCAGCTACCGCATCAACATGAACATGATCGGGCTGGATCACCGTCCGCAGGTCAAAGGGCTGGTGGAAATCCTCACCGAATGGCTGGCCTACCGTCGCGATACCGTGCGCCGCCGCCTGAATTTCCGCCTCGATAAAGTTCTGAAACGCCTGCATATTCTCGAAGGTTTACTGATAGCCTTCCTGAACATTGATGAAGTGATCCACATCATCCGTACCGAGGACGAGCCAAAGCCGGTGCTGATGCAGCGTTTTGAGCTGTCTGATACGCAGGCCGAAGCGATCCTCGAGTTGAAATTACGCCATTTGGCAAAACTCGAAGAAACGAAAATTCGCGGTGAGCAGGATGAGCTGGCGAAAGAACGCGATCAGTTGCAGGCATTGCTGGGCTCAGAACGTAAACTCAGCACGCTTATCCGCAAAGAAATTCAGGCCGATGCTGAATCCTTTGGCGACGATCGCCGCTCACCAATCATTGAGCGTGAAGAAGCGAAAGCGATGAGCGAGCACGACTTCGTGCCGTCCGAGCCAGTGACTATCGTGCTGTCTGAATCTGGCTGGGTGCGCAGCGCCAAAGGCCATGACATTGATGCTTCCGGTTTAAGCTATAAAGCCGGTGACAGCTTCCGTGCCGCCGCTAAAGGTAAGAGCAATCAGCCGGTGGTCTTTATCGATTCCACAGGCCGCAGCTACGCGCTGGATCCGATGACGTTGCCTTCCGCGCGCGGGCAGGGCGAGCCGCTGACCGGCAAACTGACGCCACCGCCGGGTGCGACGATTGAACATGTGATCATGGCACAGGACGACCAGAAACTGCTGATGGCCTCCGATGCCGGTTACGGTTTCGTGTGTACCTTCAACGATTTAGTGGCGCGTAACCGTGCCGGTAAAGCGATGATTACCTTGCCGGAAAACGCCAAAGCCTTTGCCCCCGTTGAGCTTAATGGCGCGGATGATATGCTGCTGTCCGTGACTGCCGCTGGCCGCATGCTGTTGTTCCCGGTGGCAGATTTGCCGCAACTGTCGAAAGGCAAGGGTAACAAAATCGTATCAATTCCTTCTGCGCAGGCCGCTTCCGGTGAAGATAAACTCGCCTGGTTGCTGGTTCTGCCGCCGCAGACGTCGATCACCCTGCACGTTGGTAAGCGCAAACTGCTGTTGCGTCCTGAAGATTTGCAGAAATTCCGCGCGGAACGCGGGCGCAAGGGAACCCTTCTGCCACGCGGCCTGCAACGGATCGATCGCGTCGAAGTGGATGCGCCTGCCCGCAGTAAAGGCGGCGACAGCGAAGAATAACGCGCTGGATCATCGGCACGGACAGGGCACATTTGTGCCCTGTCTACGTTGTGGCGTTCAGCTATTGTTTGGGACTGTTGTGCAGTGCAAAGATTTTACATTTGTATAAACAAAACCGTTGTATAGCGTCGAATCAGGCTTGAGAATAGTTCGGCGCACAGGGATCTAAACTGCACAGGTTTCTTACCGGCTTCGGCTGTAGTTTTAAGAGGATGTTATGTTATTTATTTTACGACTGATAATCGTGGTGATTTACTCGATTCTGGTAAGTTTTTTTGGCTGTATCTATTGTCTGTCTAGCCCGCGTAATCCGAAACATGTGGCGACATTCGGAAAGTTATTTGGAAATCTGGCGCCGGTATTTGGCCTGACCGTTGAAAAGCGTATTCCCGCGGAGGCGCCGAACAACGGTAAATGCATTTATATCGCCAACCATCAGAACAATTACGATATGGTGACCGCCTCGTCGGTTGTCATGCCCGGTACCGTCACCGTCGGTAAAAAAAGTCTGGTCTGGATCCCGTTTTTTGGTCAGCTGTACTGGCTCACCGGCAACCTGCTGATTGACCGTAATAACCGCGCGAAAGCCCACGGTACTATTTCGCAGGTTGTGAACCAGATTAAGAAAAAGAACCTGTCTATCTGGATGTTCCCTGAAGGAACGCGCAGCCGCGGTCGTGGCCTGATGCCGTTTAAAACGGGCGCTTTCCACGCAGCGATTTCAGCCGGAGTGCCGATCGTGCCAATTTGCGTATCGAACACCAATGGCAAAGTGAAGCTCAACCGCTGGTCCAACGGCCACGTCATTGTTGAGATGCTGCCGCCTGTAGATACAACCGGCTACACGAAAGACCGTTTGCGCGAATTATCTGAACACTGTCATAAGCTGATGGCGGATAAAATTGCTGAGCTTGATGCCGAAGTGGCGCTGCGCGAAGCCGCAGAAAAAAAATAAAAGTCATTAAATATCACATTAAAACCCGCTGCCATTGATGGCGACGGGGCCTACTTTTGTTTTCATGGAGAAGATATGTCACTCAGTCGTCGCTCGTTCCTGCAAGCCTCCGGCGTGGCTCTTGCCGCAGGTGCTCTGCCATTGAAAGCAGAAGCGAGTGGTTCGCAACCGGCCTTGCCTGTTCCGCCGCTGCTAGAATCGCGTCGCGGACAACCCCTGTTCCTTACGTTGCAATCCGCCCACTGGTCGTTCCTCGGCGGTGCCAAAGCGCCTGTCTGGGGCATCAACGGCATGTATCTCGGGCCGACAGTGAAAGTGCACAGCGGGGATGACGTGAAGCTGATTTACAGCAATCGTCTGGCTGAACCGGTGTCGATGACCATCAGTGGTCTGCTGGAACCGGGCACACTGACCGGCGGTGGTGCGCGCATGATGTCACCGGGCGTGGACTGGTCGCCGGTCTTGCCTATCCGTCAGCCAGCGGCGACGTGCTGGTATCACGCCAATACGCCAAACCGCATGGGACCGCACGTCTATAACGGGCTGGCGGGAATGTGGATTGTCGAGGATGAAATCAGCAAAAATCTGCCGTTGCCGAATCATTACGGCGTCGATGATTTCCCGCTGATCATTCAGGACAAACGTCTGGACGGTTTTGGTGTGCCGCAATACGACACACCCGCATCGGGCGGCTTCTTCGGCGATACCATGCTGGTGAATGGCGTGCAGAGCCCGTTCGTCGAAGTCTCACGCGGCTGGGTACGTTTGCGTTTACTGAATGCGTCCAATGCGCGTCGTTACGAACTGAGCATGAGTGACGGTCGCCCGTTCCACGTCGTGGCCTCGGATCTCGGTTTCCTGCCTGCGCCAATGACCGTGCAGCGTTTATCCCTTGCACCCGGCGAGCGCCGCGAAGTGCTGGTGGATATGTCGCAAGGTGAAGAAGTCTCGATTACCGCCGGTGAAGCGGCGGGCGTGATGGAGCGTTTGCGCGGGTTGTTTGAGCCATCGAGTATTCTGGTATCCACGCTGGTGCTGACGCTAAAACCGACCGGCCTGCTGCCTTTGGTAACGGATAATCTGCCGATGCGTTTACTGGCCGATCAAATTCTCTCCGGCAACGTGATCCGCACCCGTGACCTGCGCCTCGGCGACAGCCAGCCGGGCGTTAACGGCGCCATGTGGGACATCAACCGTATTGACCTCACCGCCCAGCAGGGGACGTGGGAGCGCTGGACAATACACGCGGACATGCCGCAATCATTCCATGTCGAGGGTGTATCCTTCCTGGTGAAAAGCGTCAACGGTGCTGCGCCGCTGGTGGAAGATGCCGGATTCAAAGATACGGTCTGGGTCGATGGCGATGTGGAGTTACTGGTGTATTTCAACCAGCCGTCATACGAGCATTTCCCGTTTGTGTATCGCAGCGGCGCGCTGGAACTGGCGGATCGTGGTTCAGCAGGCAATATGCTGGTTCAGCCGTCGATGTAACGATTTCGATGCCAAAAAAAACCCGCCAAGGCGGGTTTTTTAGTTTTCAGAACACTGCAGGATTACAGCCCCTTTTCAGGATCTGGCCCCAGACGGTGCTCTTTATCCAGTTTGGTCACTTCCGCCAGCTCTTCTTTCTCCAGTTTAAAATCAAACACGTCGAAGTTTTCGCGGATGCGTTTTGGTGTGACAGATTTCGGGATAACGATCAGCCCGTTATCCAGATGCCAGCGGATCACAATCTGCGCCGGGGTTTTATCGTATTTATCTGCCAGTTTCTGAATCAGCGGCTGATCGAAAACGCCTTCGCCGCCTTGTGCCAGAGGGCTCCAGGATTCGGTGGCGATATTGTGCGTGGCGTTCCAGGAATGCAGCTGACGCTGTTGCATCAGTGGGTGCAGCTCAATCTGGTTCACCACCGGGAAAATCCCGGTTTCATCTTTCAGTTTCTGCAAATGGGCGAGCGGGAAGTTACACACGCCGACGCTTTTCGCCAGACCCTCTTCTTTCAGCTTCAGCAGTGCTTTCCATGCTTCAACATAGTTGCCCTGTTGCGGCTGCGGCCAGTGGATCAGGTACAGATCGACATAATCGGTTTGCAGTTTTTTAAGGCTGGTTTCCAGCGCTTGTGGCGCATTCAGCTGATCGTCATTCCACAGTTTGGTGGTGATGAACAACTCTTCACGAGGAACGAGATTAGCGGCGATCGCTTCGCCAACGCCTTCCTCATTCTTGTAAATGGCGGCGGTATCGATATGACGATAACCGGTTTCAATGGCGGTTTTTACCGCCGCAGTAGCATCCTGATTACTGGCTTTCCATACGCCAAGTCCTAACTGAGGCATCAGGTTGCCATCGTGAAGTTTTATGATGGGTTGAGCTGCCATGAGTTTCTCCTTATGGGCGGACCGTAATTGACATCGTGCCCGCTGAAATACGCGGGCACAGACAGAAATGGGGCTTTAGCCTGAGACTAAGTCTAGTTAACGAAACGGCATCTTGCTGAGCAAGCTACTGATTTTATTTTCAACTCACCGATCGTTTGACGGTTTTTACTGTACGTCCAAACTGCCGCAGGGAAGATGCTCAATCCTGCTTAAGGCTTGCCTGTTTCTGCTTGTCTCTGTAGAAATGATGGCGGATATGGCACTATTAGTGATGGTTTATCGGAAACGGGATGAAGTTAATATGGAAAACGTGGACAGCTTATGTGCCCGCATGGCGGCACGTGTCGCGCAGCTGAGCGGTGACAAAATACTCAGTAAATCGGCGGTGCCGCAGGTCACGTTGATGTATACCACGCAGTACCATGCGCGCCAGCCGGTGCTCTATAATCCCGGCGTGGTGATCCTGTTTCAGGGGAGTAAAGTGGGCTATCTTGGCAAAAAAACGTTCTCCTACGATCCGCACAATTACCTGATGCTGACGGTGCCGTTGCCGTTCGAATGCGAAACTTTCGGCAGCCCGGAACAACCGATGGCCGGTATTCAGATCAGTATCGATAATCTGATGTTGCAGGATTTACTGATGGATATGGGCGATGAGGCGATGGCGCATCAGCGCGAGTCTTCCACCGGTATCAATTCCGGCATTTTGGATGACGACATTCTGTGCGCCACTGAACGTCTGCTGGATGTGATGGATAAACCGCTGCACGCCCGTGTACTGGGCCCGAAAATCATCCGCGAGATTTTGTTCTTTATTCTGACCAGCGAAAACGGCGGGGCGTTGCAGGCGCTGGTCAACCGCCATACGCACTTCAGCCAGATAACCAAATCCTTGCGCCGCATTGAAGCTCAGTATGCCGATAATCTCAGCGTCGAAATTCTGGCGAGTGAAGTGAACATGAGCGTCTCGGCGTTTCATCACAACTTCAAAGCCGTGACCAGCACGTCGCCGTTGCAATACCTGAAAACGTATCGGCTGCATAAAGCACGCATGATGATGATTTACGACGGATTAAAAGCCAGTTCGGCGGCATTGCAGGTGGGTTACGAAAGCGCGTCGCAGTTCAGCCGCGAGTTTAAGCGTTACTTTGGCGTGACCCCAAGCGACGAAATTGCGCGCCTGAGGGAAGGGCATTTTGGCGCAGTGGCTGTCGCCGATGCATCATTTAAAGCGGTATTCTAGCTGGCGAGAATAGCGAAAAGACTGGCCTCAGGCGTGGGCTTTGCGGTTTTTCCACAGCACCACGAGACCGCCCGCAAGGCCAATCACCAGCAGCAGCACCGGTAAAATCATCAGCCCGGCCATGACCTGATCTTCATGACGTTTCACCAGCGGAATGTGGCTCATGGCAAATCCCAGCGTAATGACTACACCCACCCACAGAATGGCGCTCAGCCAGTTAAAGAACTGGAAACGTGCATTATTAAGGCCGGAGATCCCGGCCATGGTCGGCAGCAGGGTGCGCACAAACGCCAGAAAACGGCCCGCCAGCAGCGCCATCAAACCGTGCTCAATGAACATCCGGTGTGCGCGCTGATGATAATGCGCCGGTAGCTGCAACAGCCAGCCTTTCACCACGCGGGTATGCCCGAGCCATCGCCCCTGTATATAGCTCAGCCAGCAGCCAAGGCTGGCAGCGATCACCAGAATAATCAGCGTCGGGAAAAAGCTCATTACACCTTTGGCGATGAGCGCACCGGTCAGCAGCAGCAGGCTGTCGCCGGGCAGGAAAGAGGCGGGAAGCAATCCGTTTTCAAGGAACAGCGTGGTGAACAGGACAGCATAAATAACCCAAAGCAAATTGGGGTCGGCGAGCATAGTAAAATCATGCCGCCAGAGTGCATGAAAAATGTCGCAAATAACTGCCATATTCTGTCCTGTTGCTGTTCGTGTGCTGTTCGTGTGCTGTTCGTGACAACTTTTGTCGATTCTAAGTGTACCGTAATTCGCGTTTTGAGATGTTGATCTGGGAACGCTCTGTTCGAAATGTAACCTCCGGGAATTATTACCAGAGGTTATGGGTAGAGCTTACAGAGTATTCTCATTCTACGAATGGAAATCCGACAGATACCTTAACGATCTGAGCAGTCTGTCGCAATCCCTGTGTCTCAGACCGTGGCAATCCGTTCAAACGCCGCGCTCAGATCGGCGATCAAATCATCACAATGCTCCAGGCCGATATGAAGACGCACCAGCGTGCCGGTGAAATCGATGGTTTCTGCCGGACGGATTGCCTGAATTTCTTCCGGCTGATTGGCCAGAACCAGCGATTCAAAACCGCCCCAGGAATACGCCATGCTGAAATGCTCGAAGTGATCAAGATAGTCTGAAAGCTGTTGCTTGCTCAGCCGCTGCTTCAGCACAAACGAAAAAAGGCCACAGCTACCGGTGAAATCGCGTTTCCAGAACTCATGGCCTTTGCTGCCCGGCAATGCCGGATGATTCACCACCGCCACTTCAGGGCGCGTTGCCAGCCACTGCGCGATATGCAGGCTGCTTTCTGCGTGCTGTTTCAGGCGGATGCCCATGGTGCGTAAACCGCGGCTGGCGACGTAGGCCGTATCGGCGTCAACCATTTGCCCCATCAGATAGGAATGCTCGCGCAGCTGCTCCCAGCATCGTGCATTGGAAACGGCGGTGCCGATCATTGCATCGGAATGCCCGACGATATATTTGGTTCCCGCCTGAATCGAAATATCGATATCAAACTCCAGCGCCTTAAACAGAATACCCGCCGCCCAGGTATTATCGATCATGATGACGACGTCCGGGGACACCGCTCGTACCGCTTTCACCATCGCCGGAATATCCGGTACTTCCATGGTGATTGAACCCGGTGATTCGAGGAACACCACTTTGGTGTTCGGTTGCATCAGCGCTCCCAAACCGCCACCCATGTCTGATGGGAAATAGGTGGTAGAAACTCCCAGTTTCTTCAGCACTTTTTCACAGAAATCCTGCGTTGGTTCGTAAGAAGAACCGGCCACCAGAATGTGGTCACCGGCACTGACAAACGACAGCACCGCATTGCTGACCGCCGCCGCGCCGCACGGATAGAGCGCACAGCCCGCGCCACCTTCCAGTTCGACCATCGCTTCCTGCAATGAGAAATGCGTCAGGGTGCCGCGGCGGCCATAGAACAGCTCGCCGTTAGCGCGGTTGGCAGTGGCGTGTTTTTTTTCGGCTACCGTTTCAAATACCAGTGATGACGCGCGCTGGATAACCGCATTCACTGAACCCTGCGTGAATTTCTTGTCCCGTCCGGCACTGACCAGCGCGGTTTCAATTTTCTTAGACGACATAATCCGTATTTCACCCTGATTGATTTGGAGATCGGCGCGCTGTCGCGTCCGCTGACATGTCTTTAACTTAACATGAGGAATTTCAGGGATCTGTCTTTTGCCGGGTGAATGAAAAAATTTCAGTCAAAAAAAAGCCCGTTCGCAGAACGGGCAGAGGAGAAACCAGACACAAAGGAAAAATTAACCCGTATAGACCCCAAACAGTTTGGGCAGGAATAGCGAGATTGACGGGATGTAGGTCACCAGCATCAGCACCACAAACAGCACGCAGTAGAACGGCAACATGGCTTTGACGACTTTCTCGATGCTCTGTTTACTCACCGCACTGGCGACGAACAGCACCGAACCGACCGGCGGTGTGATAAGCCCGATCCCCAGATTGACCAGCATGATCATCCCGAAATGCACCGGATCGATGCCGAGCGATAACACCACCGGCAGCAGCACTGGCGTCAGGATCAGGATGATCGGCGCCATGTCCATCAGCGTACCGATCAGCAGCAGCATGATGTTGATCCACATGAGGATCACGTACTTGTTGTCAGAGATCGAGGTAAAGAACTCGGTGATCCGCATCGGCAGCTGCATGTAGGTCATCACTGCGCCAAAGCTGGCGGCGAAGCCAATCAGGATCATCACGATACTGACCGTTTTGACCGTGCGATACATCAGTTTTGGTAGCTCACTCCACTTGTAATCGCGGTAGATAAACATGGTGACGAAGAACGACCACAGGCAGGCGATGGCGGCGGATTCCGTCGCGGTGAAAATCCCGCTGAGGATCCCACCCATGATGATGACCACTGTCATCAGGCCCCACAGCGTGTCGATGAAAATCTTCAGCGCCTGGCGGAACGGCACGCGCTCACCTTTCGGATAACCGCGCTGATGAGCAAACACCACGCACATCACCATCAGCGTCAGGCTGAGCAGCAAACCGGGCAGAATACCGGCGATGAACAGCGCGGCGATCGATACCGTACCGCCAGTCGCCAGCGAGTAAATCACTGAGTTATGGCTCGGTGGTGTCAGGATCGCCTGCACCGAACCGCTGGCGGTGACCGCAGCGGCGAAATCGCGCGGATACCCTTTTTTCTCCATTTCCGGGATCATCACCGAACCGATCGACGCGGTATCCGCCACCGACGAGCCAGAGATCGCACCGAAAAACGTCGAGGCGACAATGTTTACCAGCGACAGTCCGCCGCGGATAAATCCGACAAAGATGTAGGCAAAACTCACCAGCCTGCGGGCTATGCCACCTTCGGCCATGATTGCCCCCGCCAGAATAAAGAACGGGATCGCCAGCAATGAAAACTTGTTTACGCCGTTGGTCAACTGAATCATCAGCGCCTCAAACGGCAGGTCGATCCACCAGGCACCGGCCAGCGCGCTGAGCCCGACGGCGTACGCCACCGGCACGCCGATCGCCAGCATCACCCCCAGCGTTAACAGTAAAATAAGTGCGTCCATAAACGTCTCCGGGTCAGGCGTCGGAATTGCCCAGCATCACCACCGGGCGCTGATGCTGCGGTCCGGCGATGATCTGCTCAATGATGAATAAAATCGTCAGGGCGGATCCTATCGGTAGCGGCAAATAGGTTTCACCGGCGGTCAGCAGTGGGAACTCGGCTACCGGTTGTGTCCAGAGTTCGCTGCACAGATGCAGGCTGTACCAGAAAATGAAAATGCTGATGGCCAGCATCATCAGATCTGACAGCAGCGCCGAGAACTTTTTTAGCGCAGGGGGCAGGCGGTCGGTGACCATCGCCACCACGATATGAGAACCGGCGCGGTAGCTGACGGCAGCGCCGATAAAGGTGAATGTCACCATGCACATAATGGCGACCGGTTCAGGCCACGACAGCGCGCTGTTCATGACGTAACGGGCGAAGATCCCGATGGGGATCACTGCCACCATCAGCAATAACGCAATCCCGGCGAGCCACATTGCGGCGCGGTAAAGGATGTCCATCAGGGTGTGATATCCGGAAATCATAAGGCTTCCCCCGGTGAGTGTCGGAAAAGGGCAGCGGTCGCTGCCCTGCAGAGACAAGGTTTACTGAACGTCGGCGATTTGCTGCATCAGTGCTTTATGGTCTTTGCCGAACTCATCGCGCACGGACTGTGTGGCTTGCACATAAGTCGCCGGATCGATTTCGTAGAATTTCACGCCACCGGCTTTCATCGTAGCGAGGGCTTTCTCGTTATAGGCTTTCCACAGCTCACGCTGCTCGTCCTGCGCTTCTTTCGACAGTTTGAGGATCAGCTGCTGGTCTTCGGGTTTCAGTTTGTCCCACTTCACTTTCGAGTACAGGAACAGCTCAGGGATAATGAAGTGACGGCTGTAGGTGTAGTTCTTCACCACCGGCAGATAGTTGTGCGCGACGAAGGTCGGCGGATTGTTTTCGGTACCGTCGATCACGCCAGTTTGCATTCCGCTGAACA
Organism: Rahnella inusitata; assembly: GCF_003263515.1. Lineage (GTDB taxonomy): Bacteria > Pseudomonadota > Gammaproteobacteria > Enterobacterales > Enterobacteriaceae > Rahnella > Rahnella inusitata. The sequence continues at coordinate 144,080 of NZ_JYDE01000006.1, forward strand.
CTTCACTGACGCCCATCGCCACCGGATTCGCGCCCATGGCTTTCAGCGTGGCCAGCGCAATTGGGCTGCCCTGAACACGGATTTTCATTCCTTTCAGGTCTTCAGGTTTAACCACGGCTTCTTTGGTGATCAGGTTTCGCGTGCCGCCGTCCATCCAGCCGAGGAACACCAGGCGTGAATTCGGGTTGTTAGTGATCTTATCGCCGATCTCCTTACCAATCTGACCGTCGAGTACTTTGTGCATGTGGTCTTCATCACGGAATATGTAGGGCAGGGTGAAGACGTTGATTTCCGGCAAAATAGAGGCGACAGGCGTCATCGACACGCGAATGATGTCCAGCGCACCGAGCTGTGCCTGTTCAATTTCCTGCTTTTCATCGCCCAGCACACCGCCGGGGAAGGTTTTGATTTCAAGACGCCCGTCAGTTTGCTTGTGCAGCTTTTCGCCCATGTGCTGGACGGCAACGACGTTCGGGTAGCCTTGCGGATGCACATCGGCGGCTTTCAACGTCTGCGCTGACGCGGCGGAGGTAAATAACAGGGTGGCGGAACTCAGGCAAAGGCTGAGAAGTGCTTTTTGCAATTTCATCAGTTTGTCTCCAGGGGTATTCGGTATGAAAAAAGTTACAGCGAAAATGAACCGGCCGGCGCACCGCGCGCTGTCAGATCTGCATGAGAGTATTGAAAATAATGATGTAAATGAAACGGATACAGGACATGCCAGTGTGTGGTCTTTGCCCGTGCTAAGCACCTTACCCTATTTATAACTGTTGGGTATTTGAGCGTTATCACAAACTCGCAACAAATGTAAAATACTGTTACTTAATATTTAAAACGTTGTTTTGTCTTTGGTAATTGCTGGCAGGTGATTGATTTAGCATAGGATTATTTGCAAAAGTGTGACGCAGATTAAACTGTCGATCTATTAACCAAAGGGTCAAAACCTTGTCATCCGTCAAGGACACTGGCGGCGTCAGGCGCGACAATGTAAATAATAATGAGAACGACTATCAATTAGGTCTTTTTATTTGATATAATTCGGCGTTATTTAACCCATATACACTGATTCTGGCTGGAGGCGACGCGTGAAAACGGCTCGCAATAAGATGAAAAAAACGACCTCTGTATTGATGTCGTTAATGTTGGTCGCTGGTTTAAGCGGCAACGCAATGGCTGCGCCTGCGACGCCGGCGGCGAATGCCGTCACTTCTGAAACCAGGCAACCAGCACCTGCTGCGACTGACGCTACGCCAGCGCCTGTCATGCAATCTTCGCAGACTGAAGCTCCCGTCATTCCAACCGATTTGTCCGTATTAGGCATGTACCACCATGCTGACGTGGTGGTGAAAACCGTCATGATTGGCCTGCTGCTGGCGTCAGTGGTTACCTGGGCATTGCTGTTCAGCAAAGGCTCTGAAGTGTTTACCGCCAAACGCCGTATGCGCCGCGAATTTGACGCACTGTCTTCCGTGCGTACGCTGGATGAAGCCGCTGAGCAGGCTGAAAGCTTCGCCGCCAGCAGCACCAGCGCGCAGATGATCCGCGATGCACAGAATGAGCTCGAGCTGTCTGCCGGTTCTACCGACAACAACGGCATTAAAGAACGTACCAGCTTCCGCCTTGAGCGCCGTGTCGGCGCTGCTGGCCGTCACATGGGCCGCGGCAATGGTATTCTGGCCACTATCGGCGCGATATCGCCGTTCGTCGGCCTGTTCGGTACTGTCTGGGGCATCATGAACAGCTTCATCGGTATCGCGCAAACCCAGACCACTAACCTGGCCGTGGTTGCGCCGGGTATCGCAGAAGCACTGCTGGCAACAGCTGTGGGTCTGGTGGCCGCAATTCCTGCCGTGGTTATCTATAACATTTTCGCCCGTACCATCACGTCTTACCGCCATCAGGTAGGCGACGTGGCGGCGCAGATTATCCTGTTACAGGGCCGTGATTTGGATTTGGCTGCCAGCGAAGGCGATGCGCCGCGCGGTCAGACAGGTCAGTTACGCGTAGGATAAGAACAGATTATGGCTATTCGGTTAAACGACGATATCGACGAAAGCGGTGAAATGCATGACATCAACGTCACGCCTTTTATCGACGTCATGCTGGTACTGCTGATCATCTTCATGGTTGCCGCGCCGCTGGCCACCGTAGATGTCCGGGTAGATTTACCGGCTTCGACGGCCAAAGCGCAGCCCCGTCCGGAAAAACCCATCTTCCTGACGGTGAAATCAGACAAGCAATTGTTCCTTGGCGACATCGCGGTCAACAGCGACAACCTGACGGCCATGCTGGATCAGCGTACTCAGGGCAACAAACAGAGTACGATTTTCTTCCGTGCAGATAAGACGGTGGATTATGAAACGCTGATGAACGTCATGGATAACCTGCGTAAAGCCGGTTACCTGAAAGTCGGGCTGGTCGGCGCTGAACAAACCGGCGCAGCCGCCGCGAAGTAAGCGTCCATTTGTTCAGAAGTCCCTAAAGAAAAGGCCAGCGTTTGCTGGCCTTTTTTGCGTTGTGGGAGACTGATAATCAGGTCACCGGTGCCGGGTTAAACACTGCCAGCGCATTGTGAATGCCCCAGGTGTCTGACCAGGTTTTCTTGCGGCCACTGGCGATATCGAGGATGAAGTGGAACAGCTCCCAGCCGACGTCTTCGATAGTTGCATCGCCCGTTGCAATGGTACCGGCGTTGATGTCCATCAGGTCATGCCAGCGGTTAGCCAGTGTGGTGCGGGTCGCCATTTTGATTACCGGTACGGCCAGCAGGCCATAAGGCGTACCGCGTCCGGTGGTAAAGACCTGAACGGTGATACCTGAAGCCAGTTGCTGCGTGCCGCAGACAAAATCACTGGCGGGCGTTGCGGCGAAGATCAGCCCCTTTTTGGTCGGACGCTGTCCCGGTGACAACACTTCAGAAATCGCGCTGGTGCCGGATTTCGCAATCGATCCAAGCGCTTTTTCGACCACGTTCGCCAGTCCGCCTTTCTTGTTGCCAGGAGACGGGTTGGCGCTGCGGTCGGTTTGCCCGAGCGACAGATAATTATCATACCAGGCCATCTCTTCCAGCAGGCGTTTGCCGACGCTGACATCCGCAGCACGCGGGGTGAGCAGATGGATTGCGTCGCGTACTTCGGTCACTTCGGAGAACATCACCGTGCCACCGCAGCGCACCAGCAGATCCGAGGCGAAGCCGACCGCCGGGTTGGCGGTCACGCCGGAGAAAGCATCGCTGCCGCCACACTGCATACCGACCACCAGATCTGACGCTGGACAGGTTTCACGCTGACGGCGGTTCAGGCGCTCGAGATGGAACTGTGCCACGGTGAGAATATCGTCCACCATCGACTGGAAACCGACGTGCTGTTCATCCTGCAAACGGACGATGTGAGTGTCGTCGAGCGAAATGGCCTGCACGTCGGGTGTGCCTTCCAGCAGACGTTCCGGCTGTAGTTTCTCGCAGCCCAAACCGACCACCATGACTTCACCGCCAAAGTTCGGGTTGAGCGCCAGATTGTGGATGGTGCGGATTGGCACGACCGCTGCCGGTGCGTTGATAGCCACTCCGCAGCCGTACAAATGGTTCAGCGCGACGACGCCATCCACGTTGGGAAATTTCGGCAGTAAATCACGCTCGATAATTTTCACCACGTAATCAACCACGCCCGCTACACAATGCACGCTGGTGGTAATGCCGAGCAGGTTTTTGGTGCCCACGCTGCCGTCTTCGTTGCGATAGCCTTCAAACGTGTAGCCCTCAAGCTTCGGTAAGGCCGGGGGAACGCGTGTCGCCAGCGGCAGGCTGGCGAGCTCCGGTGCAACGGGCAATTCGACCAGCGATTCGTCAATCCAGCTGCCTTGCGGGATTTCCCTCACGGCATAACCGATCACTTCGCCATAACGAATGATATCGCCGCCTTTGGCAATCGGTTCTAAAGCCACTTTATGACCTTGCGGAATATGCTCAATTAATTCCAGACCATTTGAAAATCGGGTGCCGGCTTTTAAACCGTTATCGTTCACAATAATGGCAACGTTATCGCTTTCATGAACTTTAATGAAAAGTGCGTCTGTTGCATGCTCTTTATCTTTATTACGTGACATAACTGTCTCCGCGTTTATTAAACATCCCGAAAAAAGATCCTTCGGTTAATTCTCTGAAGTGGTCGCGTACAAATGTTAACGTTTTGTCTTTCCGGCATTACAGGGTATGCCCCCATTATAAAGCAGCTGTCCGGGAACCTCATTGTGCAACTGACCAGCTTTTCGCCCGCGGAACGTCATTCTGTGTGGCAGGTGACAGAATGGATGTGACGGATATCACCCTTTGTTTTGCAGGCCTTCAGAACCCGTGTGAACTGTGATTATCCTCCCACCACGATGTGTGGATGCAAAAGAATAGTCGTCATCGTACGGCGTATTCTTGGGCGAATGCACAGTGTTATTTCCGCCCTCATTTTTTATACTGTGTTTGCCCTCTGAAGGTCGCGTTGAAAGCAATACAGGTAAATTTCAGGCATGGATAAATCACGACGAAATGCCTGTCTCATATAAAGGAAGCCAGCAGGCGAAGCGAAAAAAGTTATTTCGATAACCGTTATTTCCCTGCGAATTATTCCGTACTAGTAAAATGAGGGTCACCATGAGCGTTCATTCCCAGTCCCGAGTACTGGCGCAAAGTAAGACGCGAACACATATTCGCTATTATATTTTGCTGATTATCTTTCTTATCACGGCGGTAAATTATGCCGACCGTGCAACGCTTTCCATTGCCGGTACCGAGGTCGCGCGTGAGCTGGGCCTGGATGCCGCTGATATGGGGCAAATCTTCGCCGCGTTCGGCTGGGCTTATCTCATCATGCAACTGCCAGGTGGCTGGCTGCTGGACCGTTTCGGTTCCAAAAAAGTCTACTCCTACAGCCTGTTTTTCTGGTCACTGTTCACGCTGTTGCAGGGGTTTGTCGGCTGGTTCCCGCTGGCATACGGAGCGCTTACGCTGTTCATTCTGCGTTTTATGTTGGGTTTCTCTGAAGCACCTTCCTTCCCGGCCAACGCCCGCATCGTGGCCGCCTGGTTCCCGACCAAAGAGCGCGGCACCGCCTCGGCGATTTTTAACTCTGCACAATATTTCTCGCTCGCGTTGTTCTCACCGCTGCTCGGCTGGCTGACCTACGCCTGGGGCTGGGAACATGTCTTCATCGTGATGGGTGTGCTCGGTTTTGTGCTAACGCTGGTGTGGATCAAGTTCATCCACAACCCGCCGGAACATCCGGGAATTTCTAAAAGCGAGCTGGAATTTCTGAAAGACGGCGGCGCTGTAGTCGATATTGACCACAAGAAAACCGACGGCACGCAAGGTGGCCCAAAATGGAGTTACGTCCGCCAGATGCTGAGCAACCGCATGATGTTGGGGATCTTCTTCGGTCAGTACTTCATTAATAGTATTACGTGGTTCTTCCTGACCTGGTTCCCAATTTATCTGGTTCAGGAAAAGGGGATGTCTATTCTTAAAGTCGGGATGATTGCAGCAATTCCCGCGCTGTGCGGCTTTGCCGGTGGCGTGCTGGGCGGCGTGTTCTCCGATTATCTGCTCAAACGCGGTTTCTCACTGACCGTGGCGCGCAAAATTCCCATTGTCCTGGGCATGCTCTTAGCCACCAGCATCATTTTATGTAATTACACGGATAACAACGCACTGGTGGTGACCCTGATGGCACTTGCGTTCTTCGGTAAAGGCTTTGGTGCGCTGGGCTGGCCGGTGATTGCCGATACCGCGCCGAAAGAAGTCATCGGGCTGTGCGGCGGCATCTTCAACGTCTTTGGCAACGTGGCTTCTATCGTCACGCCGCTGGTAATCGGTTACATCGTCAAAGGTCTGCATTCTTTCAATATGGCCCTGATTTTCGTCGGTTGCTCTGCGCTGATGGCGATGCTGTGTTACCTGCTGGTTGTCGGTGAGATCAAACGTCTCGAACTTAAGAAAAGCTAATTTACGATGGCGGGCTGACGGAAATTCCGCGCCCGCCCTATAACGAGGTCATCTATGAGTAATCCAATGATTCCAAACCGGTTCCGTCAGGATTTATTGCAAGGTAAAACGCTGATCGGCTGTTGGGCCGCCTTGTGCAACCCGATTGCCACGGAAGTCCTGGGGGTCGCAGGTTTTGACTGGCTGCTGCTTGACGGCGAACACGCACCGAATGACATCAGCACCTTTGTGCCGCAGCTGATGGCGCTGAAAGGCAGCAAAAGCGCGCCGGTTGTACGTCCGCCTTTCAATGAGCCGGTGGTGATTAAACGTCTGCTGGATATTGGTTTTTACAACTTCCTCATTCCTTTCGTGGAAACGCAGGAGCAGGCCGAGCGCGCCGTGGCGTCTACTCGTTATCCGCCAGCAGGGATCCGTGGCGTATCCGTTTCCCATCGCAGCAATATGTTTGGCACCGTGGCGGATTACTTCACCAGCATCAACGACAACATCACGGTGATGGTGCAAATCGAGAGCCAGCAGGGCGTCGATAACCTTGATGCGATTGCCGCCACCGACGGCATCGACGGCATTTTTGTCGGCCCAAGCGATCTGGCCGCAGGCATGGGACATCTCGGCAACGCCGGACACCCGCAAGTGCAGGCGGCCATCCGCCACATCTTCGACCGTGCAAAAGCGCACGGAAAATCCAGCGGCATTCTGGCACCGGTTGAAGCCGATGCACGCCGTTATATGGAATGGGGCGCGACCTTTGTGGCCGTTGGTAGTGATTTAGGCATTTATCGCGCAGGTACGCAGGCGCTGTGTGATCGCTTCACCAAGTGATCTCATCACATCAATACTCTGAGGATATCCGAATGAAAATTGGCTTTATTGGTTTAGGCATCATGGGCAAGCCTATGAGCAAAAACCTGCTCAAAGCAGGCTATGAACTGGTGGTCATGGACCGCAATCTCGACACCGTGGGCGAAATTGTCGCGCTGGGCGCCACCGCTGCCGACACGCCGAAAGCAGTCGCTGAACAGTCTGATGTAATCATTACCATGCTGCCTAACTCACCGCAGGTCAAAGACGTGGCGTTGGGTGAAAATGGCCTGATTGAAGGCGCGCGCCCCGGCACAATCTTTATCGACATGAGTTCTATCGCACCGTTGGCCAGCCGCGAAATCAGCGAAGCGCTGGCGGCGAAGCAGATCGCCATGCTCGATGCGCCGGTCTCCGGTGGGGAGCCGAAAGCCATCGACGGCACCATGTCAGTGATGGTCGGCGGCGAGAAAGCCGTATTTGATAAATGCTATGAAATCATGAAGTCGATGGCCGGTTCCGTGGTGCATACCGGCGATATCGGCGCGGGCAACGTCACCAAGCTGGCCAATCAGGTCATTGTGGCGCTGAACATTGCGGCGATGTCGGAAGCGCTGGTGCTGGCAACCAAAGCAGGCGTAGATCCTAATCTTGTTTTCCAGGCGATCCGTGGCGGGCTGGCAGGCAGTACCGTGCTGGAAGCCAAAGCGCCGATGGTGATGGATCGCAACTTCAAACCTGGATTCCGTATTGATTTGCATATCAAAGATTTAGCCAATGCACTCGACACTTCCCACGGCGTGGGTGCGCAACTGCCTCTGACCTCGCTGGTCATGGAAATGATGCAGGCATTGAAAGCGGATGGTCACGGGCAATCTGACCACAGCGCCATTGCACGCTATTATGAAAACTTAGCGAAGGTTGAAGTTACCCGTTAGTCAGGGGGATCGCGCGGCCCGATGAGCAGTAAATCGCGTCGCGTAGCCCTTTTGGCAGAATGCAAAACTGACAGGACGCTTTTCCACAACGGCGCGTGCAGTTTATGAAGGTAATGACTTTATGAAAATAGTGATCGCACCGGATTCATACAAAGAAAGTTTGTCTGCATTGGATGTGGCGAAGGCCATCGAAAGCGGATTTCGTGAGATTTTCCCTGACGCGGAGTATATCAAACTGCCGGTGGCCGACGGCGGCGAAGGCACAGTGGAAGCGATGGTGGCCGCCACCGGCGGGCGCGTGGTGAAAGTCAAGGTTACCGGGCCGCTGGGCACCCCGCTCGAAGCCTTCTTCGGTCTTTCCGGCGATGAGAAAATCGCGTTCATCGAAATGGCTGCCGCTAGCGGACTGGAAAGTGTGCCAGCGGCCCAGCGTAATCCGCTGAAAACCACCTCTTACGGCACGGGCGAGCTGATCCACTCCGCGCTCGACCACGGCGTGAAACACTGCATCATCGGCATCGGCGGCAGTGCGACGAATGACGGCGGGGCTGGCATGATGCAGGCGCTGGGCGCGAAGCTGCTGACCAAAGAAGGCCAGTCCATCGGCCAGGGCGGCGGCGAGCTTGAGAAGCTGCATCGCATTGATATCAGCGGGCTGGATCCGCGAGTCAAAACATGCCGCTTCGAAGTGGCCTGCGACGTGACTAATCCGCTGACCGGAAAAGACGGCGCTTCCGCCATCTTCGGCCCGCAGAAAGGCGCCACGCCGGAGATGATTGAGCAGCTGGACGGCTATCTGCATCATTACGCGAAAGTGATTAAACAGGATCTGGGCATCGACGTTGAGCATGTTCCTGGCGCAGGAGCCGCAGGGGGGATGGGCGCGGCGTTATACGGATTCTGCGGCGCGGAACTGCGTCAGGGCATCGAAATTGTCACCGATGCACTGGGGCTGGATGCGCTGGTCAAAGACGCGACGCTGGTGATCACCGGAGAAGGGCGTATCGACAGTCAGAGCATCAACGGCAAAGTACCGATCGGCGTGGCGCGGGTCGCCAAGCGTTATAACAAACCGGTGATCGGTATTGCGGGCAGCCTGACTAAAGATGTCGATGTGGTTTACGCTCACGGGCTGGATGCCGTTTTCAGCGTGCTCTACAGCGTATGTACGTTGGACGATGCCCTGAAAAATGCCGCAGATAATCTGCGTAAGTCAGCACGGAATATTGCCGCGACCATTAAGTTATCGCAAAAGCTCTGAGAACGTATTAACGGAAAGAATCAGCAACAATACGTCATTAAAAAACCGGTGTTCAGCCCCAGCCTGCACCGGTTTTTGTATTTTATTCCCGGCGATTTTACGTTAGTTTTTAGAATCAAATCGCAACGGGAACCTCGCCATGTCAGAGATTGATTTTTCGCAGCAGCCGGTCAATACACAAACCAAGGGATTAGGGCCAGTCAGCGCAGATGCGCGCATGGGTGATATCCGTCAGCAGGCCTGGAATATCCTGCGCGAGGACGTCAGCCTGCCGGTGGCGGTACTGCTTGAGGAGCGAATCGAACACAATCTTGCGTGGATGCGCGAATTTATTCAGCGCTATCGGCTGAAACTCGCGCCGCATGGCAAAACGACCATGAGCCCGGAGTTGTACCAGATGCAGCTGGAGTTCGGCGCGTGGGGCATCACACTCGCGACCGCGCCGCAGGTCAATGTGGCGTTCCAGCACGGCGTGCGCAAAGTGATTATGGCGAACCAGCTGATCGGCAAAGGCAGCATGGCGATTATCGCCGGATTATTGCGTGAGGATCCTGATTTTGAATTTTCCTGCATTGTCGATTCCGCCGATAACGTTGATTCGCTCGGCCACTATTTTGCCAGCCAGCAACTGACACTGCGCGTCATGTTCGAATACGGCATTCAGGGCGGTCGCACCGGTATCCGCACCGGCGAGCAGGAGGCGGAAGTGCTGGCGGCCGTGAAGCGCTGGCCGCAGTCGCTGGCGCTGGTGGGTATTGAGCTCTATGAGGGCGTCAGTAATGACGAAGCGGCGATCCGCGCCTTCCTGCGTCACGTTGTTGCGCGTACCGAAGCGCTGGCGCAGGCAGGTGAATTCTCTGAACCGCAGGTGATGCTGACCGGCGCAGGGTCTGCGTGGTTTGACGTGGTGGCCGAAGAGCTGACGCGTGAAGATCCCCATCTCGACAACGAAAAACGTTACCAGCTGGACGTTATTCTGCGCTCCGGCTGCTACGTTACGCACGATGTGGGTGCGTATCAGGCCGCGCTGGAGAGGATGCAAACCAGTAATCCGGTAGCGCGCGAAATGAACAGCAGCTTACAGCCCGCGCTGCAGGTCTGGGCGGCAGTGCAGTCCTTGCCCGAACCGGGGAGGGCGATCATTGCTTTCGGCAAGCGTGACGCCGGTTACGATGCCGGATACCCGAAAGCCGCCGGTCATTTCCGCCCGCGGAGTGCCACGCAGGCCGGCTATACCACGGTCGTCCCTGCCCCCGATGACTGGAAAGTTTATGCGATGATGGATCAGCATGCATTTATGTCAGTCCCGGAAAATGCCGATCTGAAAGTCGGTGACATGCTGGTGTTTGATATCTGCCATCCGTGTCTGACATTTGATAAATGGCGTCAGCTGCTGTTGGTGAACGAGCAATGGGATGTGACCGGAGCTGTCACGACCTGGTTTTAACCGGCGTTCAACGCATAAAAACGCCCGGAATTAGCCGGGCGTTATGTTTTTACCTGAAACTCCTCACCCCGGCTCTTTTTACCTCGGTAAATATGCCACCGCAGCTCGCTTCACATTTTCAATCTCATCAAGCAGTTCGAGCCATTCCGGCTCCAGCGTTTCCACGCTCACGCCCTGACGCAGTTGCTGTTCGATGTAATAGCAAAGCTGTTTCAGACGCGGGACGCCACTGTAGCTGCAACTGCCGTGCAGTTTGTGGATAAGCGCCAGAATGTCGTTATCGGTTTCACCGCGCGCAACGGCATCGACGCGTTCGGCAACCTGCGGCAGGAATTCCACCAGCATTTGCAACAGATCCTGCGCCAGTGCGACTTTATTGGCGGACTGACTCAGTGCCAGCTGCCAGTCGAGCGTGCTGTTCGGCGCGAGATCTTCCTGAGTTTGCAGCGGGGAATCTAACTGATTCTGATGCGAGTAATGGCGCGACAGCACATTTTTCAGCATGGATTCGTCGATCGGTTTCGCCAGATAATCGTCCATACCGAGTTTCAGCAGCTGTTCACGTTCGCCGCTCAGCGAATGGGCAGTGACGGCCACCACCGGTGTACTGGTGTGGCGCGCCATCTGATGAATGATTTCGCTGGCGCGGATGCCGTCGATATCCGGCATCTGAATATCCATCAAAATGATGTCCAGATCGGTGTGGCGGGCGACTTCAATCGCTTCTTCACCGCTGTGGCACAGCACGGTGGTTTCCACCAGTTCTTCGAGCAGCGCGCCAATCAGTTTGAGGTTCGCCGGATTATCATCCACGGCCATCGCGGTCAGCGGCAGGCGCGAGGTTTTAGTTTCCTCTGAACCGAGGATCCGAACCACCGGCTGTTGCTCTTTTAACAGCAATGGCAGCAGACGGATGCTGGACATAGGTTTGATGAGACAGGCCTGTACGCCGCGCCGTTTTAGCTCTTCGGCATCAACCTGGAACTGGCTTGGCAGCGCCAGCAGAAGATGACGCGTCATGCCCAGCACCCGTTTTAATCTGTCGTCATAATCGGCCAGCGTCTGATCCTGTTTGACCGGAATACTGCACAACATCATGTCGTAATAGTTTTCTGGCAATGCGGCCAGCGACGTGCGGTGGGTCACTTCCAGCGGCGTTGCCTGCAAAATTTCCATAGTGGCTTTCGCCGCCGCCGGGTTGGCTTCGACGTAGGCCAGACGTTTACCTTCAAGCGAGCTCATGGAAACCGGCGTCACATGGCGGTTTTCATTGAGCTCCAGCGTGACGTGGAACCAGAAAGTCGAACCGCGATTGATCTGGCTGTAGAAGCTGATATCGCCGCCCATTTCCTTCACCAGCCGCTGAGTGATCACCAGTCCCAAGCCGGTGCCGCCGTGACGGCGAGAAATACTGGCATCGGCCTGACGGAAAGCCTGAAACAGCTGCGACTGCTGCCGCTCGGAAATACCGATGCCGGTGTCGTGGATCTGCACTTCCAGTTCGACCTGCAAATTATTCTGCGAACGCAGCTCAACATTGATATCAATATTGCCGTTTTCGGTGAACTTAATCGCATTTCCCAGCAGGCTAGTGACCACTTGCTGCATACGCATCGGATCACCGAGAACATTTTCCGGCACGTTATTGTGAACGTTGAGCGTCAGTTCCAACCCTTTGTCATGTGCGGTGTGTGCCAGCAGGATAACCACTTCATCAAGCATTTCATGCAGTGAGAACGGAATGTGCTCCAGCACCAGTTTGCCCGCTTCCAGCTTCGAAAAGTCCAGCACGTCATTAATGATGGTCAGCAGATTATTGGCTGAGCGCTCAATAGTTTGCAGGTAATCTGCCTGCGTGGGGGACAGTGGCGTTTTAAGGGTCTGGCGCGTGAAACCAATGACGCCGTTAAGCGGTGTACGCAGTTCGTGTGACATGTTGGCGAGGAATTCGGATTTGATACGCGCCGCTTCCTGCGCGCGTTTTTTCGCCAGATCCAGCTCGACGTTCTGGATTTCCATCTGTTCCAACGTCTCGCGCAAATCTGACGTGGCCTGATCGATATTTTGCTGTACTTCTTCGTGGTACGCCGTCAGCGACATCGCCATCGAGTTGATGCCGTTTTTCAGCATGCTCAGTTCGCCGGGCATCGTGCCTTCGACGCGGCTGTCGAGCTGCCCGCGACGGATGCGGTCAACGGTGTTCACCATATTGCGGATAGGCCCTGTGACGTCGCGCATCAGCCGATAGGCGAACAGGGTGGCGATGCCCAGACACAGCAGTAACAACATGGTGGAAACGAACGCTTCCTGATATTGCGCCAGCCGCACCGAGCTGATATCCAGCTCAATAGCGATATAGCCGAGATTGTGTTCGGGAGAGGTTCTGAAAGAGGCGTCATCGGCCTCCGTGTGATTCTCTGCCTGAACCGGTGTGCGCAAAATCAGGGAGTCGCCGAGGCGCATCTGCGTCAGTTCGCGGGGAATGTCTTTAACGCTTCGAACCTGTAAAGGAGTGTATTCGCGCAGGGAGTTCGAACTGGCAAACAGTTTATTGTCGCCATCAAACACGCTGATGCTGCGGACAATGTTGGAATGATTGCGATGCAGTCGGCTGATGAGACGTATCACCGGTTCGCGTTCGCGGAACGTCATCCCGTATTCGCTCGCGACGGCCAGTGGCTCGATAATGCTGGCTCCGGCGTCGATCAACTGATTCTGTAACTCGTTATATCGGTGCACCACAAAGAAGGTGCTGAGCAGCAAACCGATCATTAATGTCGGTGCCAGAATCAGGATCATCATCCGTGCGCGAAGGCTATATTTGGTCATGAGGTTCCAATGTGGGAGAATTACCTAAAGTAAGCTTAATAAACCAGCGTGCAATCGACAATAATGGCTCAATTCTACTCTCCGAACCGCCGTGTGACGACCCGGCAAACGATAACTGTGACTGCCACCGACCTTGATGCTTTCGGGCAGGGTGTTGCACGTCATAACGGCAAAGCCGTGTTTGTCAGTGGCTTATTGCCCGGCGAGCAGGCGGAAGTGATCTTAACAGAAGATAAAAGTAAGTACGCCAAAGGGCGGCTGAAACGTTTGCTGACCACCAGCGCCGATCGCGTCAAACCGGCCTGTCCGCACTATTCCACCTGCGGCGGTTGCCAGCAACAGCACGCCAGTGAGGCGTTGCAGCAGCGCAGTAAATCGGCGTCCCTGCTGCGGCTGATTTCCCGTGAAACCGGCATTCAGGCTGATGAACAACCTGTGATTGCCGGTCCGCAATACGGTTATCGCCGCCGTGCGCGTCTTGGATTGCAAATTGCCGGCGCTAAGCCGGGGCGTAAACCCGGCAACGGGCCGCTGGTGATGGGATTCCGTCAGGAAGGTTCGAACGATCTGGTGGCTGTCACCCGCTGTCCGGTGTTGCGCCCTGAGCTCGAGCAACTGCTGGTGCCGGTGCAGGAATGTCTGGCCTCGCTGACGGCGGCTAAACGCCTTGGGCATCTGGAAATGGTGCTGGCGGACAGCGGTGCCCTGCTGGTTTTGCGCCATCTGGATCCGCTCAGCGAAGCCGATCGCACCCGCCTGACGGCGTTTGCGCAAAAGCATCAGTTAACGATTTTTCTGGCACCCGACAGCGATACGCTGGAGCGTTTGTGTGGCGACGTCCCTTTTTATCAGATTGATGGCCTGGCGCTGAATTTCGGTCCGCGTGATTTTATTCAGGTTAACGATGCCGTAAACCAGCAAATGGTGGCGCAGGCGCTCGAATGGCTGGCGCTGACGCCGGAAGACCGCGTGCTGGATTTATTCTGCGGAATGGGAAATTTCACCCTTCCACTGGCAAAAAGAGCTAAGCGGGTTGTCGGAGTTGAAGGTGTTGCTACACTGGTGGCGAATGGGCAAGATAATGCCCGGATTAACGGATTAGAAAATGCGTCATTCTTCCACGAAAATCTGGAGGACGACGTCAGTCAGCAACCCTGGGCAGCGCAAGGCTTCAATAAAGTTTTGCTCGATCCTGCGCGGGGCGGTGCGGCCGGCGTGATGGCGCATATTGTTAAGCTTGCCCCGCAGCGCGTGGTGTATGTGTCCTGCAATCCCACGACATTGGCTCGGGACAGTAAAATTTTGTTGGAGGCGGGTTATCGGTTGGCTCAGGTTCGTATGCTGGATATGTTTCCGCACACCGGGCACCTTGAATCGATGGCTCTGTTTATCAACCCATCTGACACCGGGGTTGTGTCAGACACGTAGGGAGAGGGTATGGTTGCGGTAAGAAGTGCACATCTGAACACGGCTGGCGAGTTTGCGCTCGACGACTGGATTAACAGTTTAGGGCTGTCCAGCCAGCAGTCATGTGACCGTTTAGCCGAAACCTGGCGCTACTGCGAGCAACAAACGCAGGGCCATCAGGACGCGTCGCTTTTACTGTGGCGCGGTCTTGAGATGGTTGAAATCCTCTCGACCCTCAGTATGGATAACGACAGTATGCGCGCCGCGCTGCTGTTCCCGCTGGTCGATGACGGCATCATCGATGAAGACACGCTGACCGAGCAGTTTGGTAAAGGTATTACTGATCTGGTGCACGGCGTGCGCGATATGGATGCCATCCGCCAGCTGAAGGCCACGCACAATGATTCCATGGCGCCGGAGCAGGTGGACAACGTCCGCCGGATGCTGCTGGCGATGGTGGAAGATTTCCGCTGCGTGGTGCTCAAACTCGCCGAACGTATCGCGCATCTGCGTGAAGTGAAGGACGCGCCGGAAGAAGAGCGCGTTTTGGCGGCGAAGGAATGTACCAATATTTATGCTCCGCTGGCGAACCGCCTCGGTATCGGCCAGCTCAAATGGGAGCTGGAAGATTTCTGCTTCCGTTATCTGCATCCTGATGAATATAAACGCATTGCGAAACTGTTGCATGAGCGTCGTATCGACCGTGAACAGTACATCGATGATTTTGTTTCTACTGTCAAAAATGCGATGGGCGAAGAGGGCATTAAAGTCGATGTCTATGGCCGTCCGAAACATATTTACAGCATCTGGCGCAAGATGCAGAAAAAATCCCTCTCCTTCGACGAACTGTTCGACGTGCGCGCCGTGCGTATCGTGGTGGAGCGTCTGCAGGATTGCTACGCGGCGTTAGGGATTGTGCATACTCATTTCCGCCATCTGCCGGATGAGTTCGACGATTACGTCGCCAACCCGAAACCGAACGGCTATCAGTCGATCCACACCGTGGTGCTCGGGCCGCGCGGTAAAACGCTGGAAGTCCAGATCCGTACCCGCCAGATGCACGAAGATGCAGAGCTTGGCGTCGCGGCGCACTGGAAATACAAAGAAGGTACCGCCGTGGTCGGTGGCCGCAGCGGTGGCTACGAAGGTCGCATCGCGTGGCTGCGTAAACTTATCGCGTGGCAGGAAGAAATGGCCGATTCGGGCGAAATGCTCGACGAAGTGCGCAGTCAGGTCTTCGACGACCGCGTTTACGTGTTTACGCCAAAAGGCGACGTTATCGATTTGCCAACCGGCTCGACGCCGCTCGACTTCGCTTACCACATCCACAGCGATGTCGGTCACCGCTGTATCGGGGCGAAAATCGGCGGGCGCATTGTGCCGTTTACCTATCAGCTGCAAATGGGCGATCAGATTGAGATCATCACCCAGAAGCACGCAAACCCAAGCCGTGACTGGCTGAACCCGAGTCTCGGGTATGTCACCACCAGCCGCGGGCGCTCGAAGATCCAGAACTGGTTCCGTAAACAGGATCGCGACAAAAATATTATCGCCGGTAAGCAGATCCTCGACGACGAACTCGATCGAATGGATATCAGCATCAAGGATGCCGAAAAACTGCTGCTGCCGCGCTACAACGTCAATTCGCTCGACGAAGTGTTGGCTGCGATTGGTAACGGCGACATCCGCATCAACCAGATGGTCAACTTCCTGCAATCGCAGCTTAAAAAGCCGAGTGCGGAAGAGCTGGATAAAGAGGCGATGCGTCAGCTGACGCAGAAAACCACGCCAGCACCGCAACGCAATGGCAGTAAAGACAATGGCCGCGTGGTGGTTGAAGGCGTGGGCAATCTGATGCACCACATCGCGCGCTGTTGCCAGCCGATACCGGGTGATGAAATCGTCGGTTACATCACGCAGGGCCGGGGGATTTCTATCCACCGGGCTGATTGCGATCAGCTGGAAGATTTACGCCTGAATGCGCCAGAGCGTGTGGTAGACGCCGTATGGGGTGAAAGCTACTCCAGCGGGTATTCGCTGGTGGTGCGTGTGGTCGCCAACGACCGCAGCGGCCTGCTGCGCGATATCACCACCATCCTCGCCAACGAGAAGGTCAACGTGCTGGGCGTTGCCAGCCGCAGCGATACCAAGCAGCAACTGGCGACCATCGATATGGATATCGAAATTTACAACCCGCAGGTGCTGGGGCGCGTGATCGCCAAGCTGAACCAGCTGCCGGACGTCATTGACGCCAAACGCCTGCACGGCAACTGATTTTGTGATGGGTTTTTTAGTGAGGGGGAGCCCCCTCACTAAAAATTATTTCAATAATCAGACCTCTGTGAGGTCATAGGCGATTAAGTTATAGAGCTGACTATATCTTTCCACATCATTATCAGTACCGGAATACTTAATTTCGATATCAATGCTTAATATAGTATCAGGCATAATGATATGCGTACCTTCTTGTGGTGCTTCAAGCACGACAGTGCCTTCAGTACCATTTGCCAAAACTGTCACCCATAATGTTTGTGGATTAACTATTTCTGAACCGGCGGGTAAATTATCAAATGCTACCAGCCAGTTGGAAATATTTGTTTTTGCTGAGGTTAAATTAATACGGTAGCTATATATCCACTGTTGTGTTTCCCAGTCCTGCCAGGAACCTCTTTTTTCATAACTTACAGTGATTGGCTTTATCTCTGCACCAGTATTAATCAGTAAAGGACATGATGAACCTGGAACATTTTCAGAGCTATAATAAGTTAAACTCCCGCCAGACAGTACCGTGTTGTCCGGAGCATCTGCATCAACTGACAGTGTGATGCTTCTGTTTGCATTCCACCCACCCCCATTTGTATTAATGATGTTTGACGATAATCCGTCCTCTGCGATGACAACTTTAGAAGGAGAATATACAGACATTGCTAATATATGGCAGTGCTTGGGTGCTATAGCATGAATTCTTGAGCCTGGGCTGTCTATTCCTGTGGAAACAAAGGTGAAGGGAACAATTACCGTATCGCCAGGGGAAACAATAGGCGTCCCATTTTGGTAAAGGTTGATATCTTGAAATGACATAATAACTTCCTCATGTTTAGGTTGTTGCCAACAAATAATTAGTGGTTCCTTGAAATAATATCAATTAAAAAAATCACTTTGATTTTTTTATGATGTCATTATGAATTTTTTATAGTGAATGTTTTAATTTTTATTTCGGATTATTATCTGTTATATAGAGTAAATACTTTAATGATAAAAGTGAGATGTGCTTTTGTATGAACAATAATCTGGATCGGCTTCTGGCTATTATGAAAACCCTGCGTGATCCGCAAGCCGGTTGTCCGTGGGATAAAGAACAAACCTTCGAGACCATCGCGCCGTACACGCTGGAAGAAACCTATGAAGTGCTGGATGCCATTGCGCGTAAAGATTACGACGACGTGCGCGATGAGCTGGGCGATCTGCTCTTTCAGGTGGTGTTTTACGCGCAAATGGGCAGCGAGCAGGGGCTGTTTGGCTTCGACGATATCTGCAATGCGATTTCGGATAAGCTTGAACGTCGCCATCCGCAAATTTTCGGCGATGAAGCGGCGTGGTCAAAAGACGCCAGTAGCAAAGACGTGCTGGTGAAATGGGAAGCGCGCAAGGCGCAGGAGCGGGCGGAGAAATCCCTGCATTCGGCGCTCGATGACATCCCCTCCGCACTGCCTGCGCTGATGAAAGCGCACAAAATTCAGAAGCGTTGCTCAAACGTCGGTTTCGACTGGACTACGCTCGGGCCGGTGCTCGATAAAGTCTATGAAGAGATCGATGAAGTGATGTTTGAAGCGCGTCAGGCGGTGATTGACGAAGAAAAGCTCGGCGAAGAAATTGGCGATCTGCTGTTCGCGACGGTCAATCTTTCCCGTCATCTGGGGCACAAAGCAGAAGATGCACTGCAGGCCGCGAACCGTAAATTCGAGCGCCGTTTCCGTCATGTGGAAAGCATTATCCGTGAGCAGGGGCTGAGTATGGAAGACGCCACCCTGGATCAGATGGAAGCCGCGTGGCAGCAGGTAAAGAAGAGCGAGAAGCCGTAAAACCGGTGCCCGGACTTTGATCGGCGACAAGATCTGCATTTGCTGAAACGGTTAAGCTCAGTATCAGTCAGCCGCTAAAAGCCTGATCTGAGCGTGGTAAAGTCCAAGAAATTGATATCTAAGATGTTTCAATGAGTCATGCGAACAGTTGCGTCATTTTCATCCGCTAACTGATTGTTTTTGAAAGAATGAGAGAAAAAGTCTGGAAAGGTTAACTTTTCTGAACTGACGCTGAGGAAAACGATGATGGGCAGCAAAACGTTTATTTGTGGCGCACACAAGGTTCCGGTATACTGTTTTCCCGTCTTGGTTACTCCATCATCTTTAAACCTAACCTCTCAGGTTCAGCATGACAACTAATTATATTTTTGTGACCGGCGGGGTCGTATCCTCTCTGGGTAAAGGCATTGCCGCAGCCTCTCTGGCGGCTATTCTCGAAGCCCGTGGCCTTAACGTGACCATGATGAAACTGGACCCGTATATCAACGTGGATCCCGGCACCATGAGTCCGACCCAACACGGTGAAGTCTTCGTAACCGAAGATGGCGCTGAAACGGATCTGGACCTCGGTCACTACGAGCGCTTCATTCGCACCAAAATGACCCGTCGTAACAACTTCACCACTGGCCGTATTTACTCTGACGTGCTGCGCAAAGAGCGCCGCGGCGACTATCTCGGCGCAACCATTCAGGTTATCCCGCACATCACCAATAACATCAAAGAACGCATCATCGAAGGCGGCGAAGGCCACGACGTTGTGCTGGTGGAAATTGGCGGTACTGTGGGTGATATCGAATCCCTGCCGTTCCTGGAAGCGATTCGCCAGATGGCCGTAGACGTGGGCCGTGAGCACACGCTGTATATGCACCTGACGCTGGTGCCTTACATGGCCGCTGCCGGTGAAGTGAAAACCAAACCGACTCAGCACTCCGTGAAAGAGCTGCTGTCTATCGGTATTCAGCCAGACGTGCTGATCTGCCGTTCCGATCGCGCAGTGCCTGCGAATGAACGCGCCAAAATCGCGCTGTTCTGTAACGTGCCAGAAAAAGCGGTGATTTCTCTTAAAGATGTTGATTCCATTTATAAAATCCCGGCCCTCTTGAAATCTCAGGGTCTGGACGACTATATTTGTAAGCGCTTTAACCTGAGTGCGCCGGAAGCGAATCTTTCCGAGTGGGAACAGGTTGTCTACGAAGAAGCCAATCCGGGTGGTGAAGTCACCATCGGTATGGTCGGTAAGTACATTGAGCTGCCAGATGCTTATAAATCTGTGATTGAAGCGCTCAAACACGGCGGCCTGAAAAATCGTCTGACCGTGAACATTAAACTTATCGACTCTCAGGATGTCGAAACCCGTGGTGTTGAAGTGCTCAAAGGTCTGGACGCGATCCTTATCCCTGGTGGCTTCGGTTACCGTGGTGTGGAAGGCAAAGTCGCAACCGCTCGTTATGCACGTGAAAATAACATTCCTTACCTGGGCATTTGTCTGGGTATGCAGGTGGCACTCATGGAGTTCGCCCGCAATGTAGTGGGTATGGAAAATGCCAACTCCACCGAATTTGTGCCAGACTGTAAATTCCCTGTGGTGGCGCTGATCACCGAATGGCGAGATGAAGACGGTAACGTTGAAGTACGTACCGAAGACAGTGATTTAGGCGGTACCATGCGCGTCGGCGGGCAGCAATGTCATCTGAGCGACGGTAGCCTGGTTCGTGAGATGTACGGCGAACCGACAATAGTTGAACGCCATCGTCACCGTTACGAAGTGAACAATATGCTGCTGAAACAAATCGAAGCCGCAGGTTTACGCGTAGCCGGTCGCTCTGGCGATAAGCAACTGGTGGAAATCATCGAGCTGCCAAATCATCCGTGGTTTGTGGCTTGCCAGTTCCATCCAGAATTTACGTCTACGCCGCGTGATGGTCACCCGTTGTTTGCAGGCTTTGTGAAGGCTGCCGGTGAATATCAGAAGCGTCAGGTAAAATAAAATACCGGGGAAGTGGTTCGGGACAGACTGTCTGGAATCGCTTTTCCGAAGCTTTAGTTAACTTGTACTGAGGAAATCTTAATGTCTAAAATCGTTAAAGTTATCGGCCGTGAAATCATCGACTCCCGTGGTAACCCGACTGTAGAAGCTGAAGTTCATCTGGAAGGCGGTTTCGTTGGTTTGGCAGCTGCACCATCAGGTGCTTCTACAGGTTCCCGCGAAGCGCTGGAACTGCGTGACGGTGACAAATCCCGTTTCCTGGGCAAAGGCGTTCTGAAAGCCGTTGCTGCTGTAAACGGTCCTATCGCTGAGGCTGTAACTGGCAAAGACGCGAAAGACCAGGCTAATATCGACAAGATCATGATCGAACTTGACGGTACCGAAAACAAATCTAACTTCGGCGCTAACGCGATTCTGGCTGTTTCCCTGGCTGCTGCTAAAGCGGCTGCTGCTTCTAAAGGTCTGCCACTGTACGCTCACATCGCAGAACTGAACGGCACCCCAGGCAAATACTCTATGCCACTGCCTATGATGAACATCATCAACGGCGGCGAACACGCTGATAACAACGTTGATATTCAAGAGTTCATGATTCAGCCTGTTGGCGCGAAAACTCTGAAAGAAGCCATCCGTATGGGTTCTGAAGTGTTCCACACCCTGGCTAAAGTTCTGAAATCTAAAGGCATGGGTACTGCTGTTGGTGACGAAGGTGGCTACGCGCCAAACCTGGGTTCTAACGCAGAAGCTCTGTCTGTTATCGCTGAAGCGGTAAAAGCAGCAGGTTATGAGCTGGGTAAAGACATTACTCTGGCGATGGACTGTGCAGCATCAGAATTCTACAAAGACGGTAAATACGTTCTGGCCGGCGAAGGCAACAAAGCTTTCACTTCTGAAGAGTTCACTCACTTCCTGGAAGACCTGACCAACCAATACCCAATCGTTTCGATCGAAGACGGTCTGGACGAATCTGACTGGGAAGGTTTCGCATACCAGACTAAAGTACTGGGCGACAAAATCCAGCTGGTTGGCGACGATCTGTTCGTCACCAACACCAAGATCCTGAAAGAAGGTATCGATAAAGGCATCGTTAACTCCATCCTGATCAAATTCAACCAGATCGGTTCACTGACCGAAACTCTGGCTGCGATCAAAATGGCGAAAGACGCTGGCTACACTGCCGTTATCTCTCACCGTTCAGGCGAAACTGAAGATGCTACCATTGCCGATCTGGCAGTGGGTACCGCTGCAGGCCAGATCAAAACCGGTTCTATGAGCCGTTCTGACCGTGTTGCTAAATACAACCAGCTGATTCGTATCGAAGAAGCGCTGGCTGCACAAGGTACACCTGCACCGTTCAACGGTCTGAAAGAAGTTAAAGGTCAGTAATTACTGCCCCGCAACACTTTCTTGAAAAACCCGCTTCGGCGGGTTTTTTTATGTCTGCAAATTATGGAAATGTGCGGAAAACCTTCGGGTTACAGCAACAGAGAAAGCGTGGCGCTCGCACTATGTTCGCTGGCCTGCAGATAATCAGGGGAAAGCGTTAACAGCTGATTGATCAGTAATTCTACCAGTAACATCCCACCGACTTTTGACGTCAGTAATCCCGCTGTCAGCGGGCCTTCCGGTTTGGCGGCGACCAGTAAAATATCCGCCAGTGAAGAAAGCGGGCTGCGCAGCGTATTACTGATGCCGATGACAGTGGTGCCCTGACGCTTCGCCAGTTCTGCCGCGTGCAGCACATCTTTGGTGGAGCCTGAGCTGGAAATCACCACCACAATATCCCGGCTGTCCAGACTCACAGCGTTCATTGCCCCACGATGCATATCGGCAAAACATTGCGACGCTTTGCCCAGACGCAGCAGCTTGTAGCCCAGGTAATCGGCCACAATGGCGCTGGCGGCGACGCCATAGACCTGCACGGAACGCGCGTTATGAATGTGCAAGGCCGCATCTGCCAGCACCTGACGATCGAGCAGTTTACCGGTATCGCGCAGGGAGGCGATGCTGTCTTCGATCAGCGTCTGAACGTCGTCATTCCCTTCGGCGGCCTGATGTGCCGGGTTCTGACGCGTCTCAAGCGCGAGCCCCATTTTGAACTCGGTAAAACCTTTGCAACCCAGCTGGCGGCAAAGCCGCGTGACGCTGGCCTCGCTGGTGTCACTTTCACGCGCCAGTTCAGTGATGGTCAGGTAAAGCACGCGCTGCGGCTGTTCCAGCACAAAACTGCCCAGCTTATGCAGCGTCGGGCTGTAATTCTCCAGCCCCTGACGCATTCGCAGTAATAGCGTGCCTGTTTCCTTGGTCTGACTCACTCGGCTCTCCTAAGAATAATTGACCTCCCTAGTTTGGCTGATGTGACGCAGTTAACGCCAGAAGAATTCCGTATGGATAACGCGGTGCAATTGGTAGTAATTATTATTTTATTTATATAGTGTGGTAAAAATAATTATCACAACAACACAACGCGGAGTCATCTCATGTCAATATTCAATGGTTCAGGGGGCGGGGCGTGGTTCGAAAGAGCCCAAAAATTCGGCAAGTCTTTCATGTTGCCTATCGCAATTTTGCCCGCAGCCGGATTGCTGTTGGGGATTGGCGGGGCACTCTCCAACCCAAACACGTTAGCCGCGTATCCATTTCTGAATATCCCGGCCTTGCAGGCGATTTTCACCGTCATGGCCAGTGCCGGCTCGATTGTCTTTGCCAACCTGGCGGTGCTGTTTGCCGTCGGAGTTGCGGTCGGGCTCGCGCGCAGTGACAAAGGAACGGCAGGATTATCCGCGCTGCTGGGGTATCTGGTGATGAACGCGACCATCAACGCTATTTTGATCCTCAAAGGTCAGCTCGCCACGACCAATCTCAGCGCCGCCGGGCAGGGAATGGCACTCGGTATCCAGACGCTGGAAACCGGCGTTTTTGGCGGCGTGGTGATTGGGCTTGTGACGTGGTGGCTGCATAACCGTTATAACAAAATCGAGTTGCCGCAGTTTCTGGGGTTTTTCGGCGGTTCGCGTTTTGTGCCGATCATCTCCTCTGTCGCGGCAATCGTCGTCGGGGCGGTGATGTTCTTCATCTGGCCACATTTTCAGAAAGTAATTTTTGGAATGGGCGGGCTGGTGGATGCCACCGGGTACCTCGGCACCTTCATTTACGGTTTTGTGCTGCGCATGCTCGGCCCGTTCGGCCTGCATCATATTTTCTATCTGCCTTTCTGGACTACCGCACTCGGCGGCAGTGAAGTGGTGAATGGGCATCTGGTGGAAGGCACGCAGCGGATCTTCTTCGCCCAGCTGGCCGACCCGAATACGCAGCAGTTTTATATCGGCACCTCCAGGTTTATGTCCGGGCGCTTCATTACCATGATGTTTGGTCTGGTGGGGGCGTGTCTGGCGATGTACCACACGGCGCGGCCTGAGAATAAAAAGCGCGTCGCAGGGCTGCTGCTCTCGGCGGCACTGACCTCCTTTCTGACCGGCATCACTGAACCGATTGAGTTCTCGTTCCTGTTTGTCGCACCGATGCTGTATGTCCTGCACGCGGTGTTCGACGGACTGGCATTTATGATCGCTCATATATTGCAGATCACCATCGGGCAGACTTTCTCCGGCGGCTTTATCGATTTCATCCTGTTTGGCGTTTTACAGGGCGAAAGCAAAACCCACTGGATGTACGTCCCGCTGGTCGGTGTGCCGTGGTTCGCGCTCTATTACTTCTCCTTCCGCTATCTGATCAGGCGCTTCAACCTGAAAACGCCGGGGCGTGATGAGGCTGAAATTCAGCAGGATAACGTCGTGACCGACCGCGCAGGAATGATTATTGAAGCGCTGGGCGGGGCGGCCAATATCGCGGAGCTGGATTGCTGTGCAACGCGTTTGCGGATCAGCGTCCTTCAGGCCGCTGACGTGGATGAAAGCAAGCTTAAGTCCAGCGGAGCAAGGGCTGTTCTTATCCGCGGGAACGGAATTCAGGTCATTTACGGGCCGCACGTTACGATCATTAAAAATGAAATCGAGGAGATGCTGGGAGTATGAATCAGTCAATGTTAACGACCATCAGGGGAAAACTGGTGGTGTCCTGTCAGGCGCTGGACAACGAACCGCTGCACAGCGATTTTATTATGAGCCGCATGGCGCTGGCCGCGATGCAGGGCGGCGCGGCGGGGATCCGCGCCAACAGCGTTGCGGATGTGAAAGCCATTCGCGCCACCGTGCCATTACCGGTCATCGGGATCATCAAGCGTGATTATCCCGCCAGCGATGTGTACATCACGGCAACAATGAAGGAAGTGCGCGAGCTGATGGCCGTTGCGCCGGACATGATCGCGCTGGATGCCACTGCCCATCAGCGCCCTGGCGAATTACAGCTCGCCGAACTGGTGCAACGCATTCGTAAAGAGTTCCCGGCTTTATTGCTGATGGCAGACATCGCGACCTTAGAAGAAGCGCAGAACGCGCAGACGTTGGGGTTTGATTGTATCGGCACGACATTGCACGGCTATACTCAGGAGACGCAGGGCAGCAAACTCTGGCATGACGATTTTGCCTTCCTGCGACAGGTGCTGGCGCACTGCGATACGCCGGTCATAGCCGAGGGGAATGTCGATACCCCGGAAATGGCGGCGCGATGCCTGACGCTCGGCGCGCATTCTGTCGTGGTCGGTGGTGCCATCACCCGGCCTCAGCAGATTACGCAACGTTTTACCGACGCCATTCGCTCTGCGGGCTGACAGACATTTTTGCAGACATTTCCGCTGCGCCCCGTGTTTGGCGCAGCGCCTGCGATCTGCGATAATGCACGCTGACTTTTTAGAGATGACTGAGAAAACGATGCAGTACCCGATTAATGAGATGTTCGAAACCCTGCAAGGGGAAGGTTATTTTACCGGCGTGCCGGCGATTTTTGTACGCTTGCAAGGTTGTCCGGTAGGGTGCAGCTGGTGCGACACCAAACACACCTGGGATAAAATTGCCGATCGGGAAGTCGATATGCAGCGCATTCTGGTCAAAACCGAAGAAAGTGATGCCTGGGGCAATTCGACTTCCGAACAGTTGCTCGACATCATCGCGCAGCAGGGTTACACCGCGCGCCATATCGTGATAACCGGCGGTGAGCCGTGTATTTACGATCTGATGCCGCTGACCATGCTGCTGGAAAAGAACGGGTTCAGCTGCCAGATTGAGACCAGCGGAACGCATGAAGTGCGCTGCTCGGTGAATACCTGGGTAACCGTATCGCCAAAAGTAAATATGCGCGGTGGCTACGACATTTTGCCGCAGGCGCTGAAACGTGCTGATGAAGTGAAACATCCGGTCGCGCGTCAGCGTGATATCGACGCACTGGATGCTTTGCTGGAAACGCTGACCGACAGCAAAGCGCGCATTATCGCCCTGCAACCGATCAGTCAAAAAGAAGAAGCCACCAAACTTTGCATTGCGACCTGCATTGCAAGGAACTGGCGGCTTTCAATGCAGACACACAAATATCTGAACATTGCCTGACGGGCAATATTGTTACCCGCGGTAAATATTGTTAGCCGCGGTAGATGCAACCCGCTGTGCAGGTTTCTTTCACGCGCACGGCGGAAAGCAGAGGTAACGTCGGCTTCATCTCATTCCAGATCCACTCGGCCAGCACTTCGCTGGTCGGGTTTTCTAATCCGGGAATATCGTTCAGATTATAGTGATCGAGACGATCCAACGTCGGATTGAACGCAGCTTTCAGATCGGCGAAATCCATCACCCAGCCGGTATGCGGATCCACTTCACCGGTGATTTCTAAACGCACGGTGAAAGAGTGGCCGTGTAACCGTCCGCATTTATGACCAGCGGGCACATGCGGTAAATGGTGGGCGGCTTCGAACTGAAAATCTTTAAATAATGTGGTGGTCATGAGGCGCTCTCGTTGCTCGAAAAAACGCGGCATAGTACCGGAATACCGGCCTGCGTGCCATGACTTCACTGCGCTTTTCTTCACCAAATCCTGACTTTTACCGCCTTTACACTGCCTGCATTGCTGGCATACAGTGAGCCGGTACAAACTAACCTGTTGAGATAGTGAATGATTACTGTGCTGCGTTGCGCCGTTCTGGCGCTGATCTTCTCCGCTGGCGCGTATGCTGAAACCGCACCGACGGCTCAGGCACCCGCGTCCGCCGTAGCGAAAACGGTTCATCCTGAGGCAAAATCGCCGGTGGCCGCGAAGGTGTCCGTGACTTTCCCGCCGGGTGCCGGTGTGATGCATATTCCGATCGCGCAGGGCAAAAAGACGCTGGATGTTTTCACCTATCAGCCCGCCGATGCTGATGACACCACGCCTGTGGTGATGGTCATGACCGGTGTCGACCGCAATGCGGCGACCTACCGTAACGACTGGATGACCGTCGCCGATCAGTATCATTTACGCGTTCTGGTGCCGCATTTCAGCGAGCAGGATTTCCCCGGCGCCGCGGGCTACAACCTTGGCAATCTGGTGGATCCTAAAACTCACCATCACCAGCCGAAATCCCAGTGGGCGTTCACCCTTGTCGATAGCATTTTTACCACGCTGCAAAAGCAGGGCGTGACCACTCAGAAACAATATTATCTGTTTGGGAACAGCGCGGGCTGCCAGTTCGTCCACCGTATGCTGACGCTGTTGCCACAGCCGAATGTGAAAGCGGCGGTGTGCGCAGCAGCAGGGTGGTGGACGTTGCCGGACACCGATCAGCGCTGGCCTTACGGTCTTCGTGAAGCGCCCGTCGCCGTCAGTCAACAGCAGTTGAATGATTACTTTGCCAAGCCGGTGCTGATTGCCGTCGGTGCGGAAGATGATGATCCGGAAAACCATTTACTGCGTAAATCCAAGCAGGCGATGGCGCAGGGCACCAACCGTCTGGATCGCGCCGAAAGCTATTTCGCCACGTCGCAGCAGCGCGCCGAGCAGAACAACACGCCGTTTAACTGGCATTTTATCGATCTCTCGGACGTCGGTCACAGTGGCAGTAAAATGTCGGTGTTTGCTGCCGGACAATTTGCCTGGTTTGAGCAACACAACGCGTTCCATCTCTGAAGTGCGTGAGTGAGAAAATTTCATTACCCCGCTGCGGCGGGGTTTTTCTTTATCTATCCGGCACTTTGCGTTCACCTCAGGAAGTGCAGGGGAAATTTTTTAGCGATTTCAGTGCGATAAAAATCTCTCCTTACCAGTTTTTCCGGTAAATCTTACCTCTAAATCCTCTTAGTTCTTTTGGTTATTTATTATTTCCATCACTTCTTTAATTGTTATCATCGGCCTCGTTAACCTTACAAACAATAAAGGTCTTTCCTGCGCGCTCGTTTAACCGCAAAGGGCGCAAAAATGCGCAAAAGGCCGGATTGATGACTGGCTTCTGCATAAGGGAATTCGTACCGCGATGACGACTCAGGCTCCTCCAATTTCACTGCTCCCGCTGACCCCCGAGCAAATGGCCCGCCTTCAATCGGCGATTGGTGATTACTCACCGACTCAGATGGCCTGGCTCTCCGGATATTTTTGGGGAATGGTTAATCAGCAACCGGGCGCTGTTGCCGCTCCGGTAGCCGCACCGGCGGCGGCTGCCATTACACTGATTTCCGCCTCGCAAACGGGCAACGCCCGCCGCGTGGCTGAGCAGCTGCGTGACGATCTCATCGCCGCGAAACTGAACGTCAATCTGGTCAACGCCGGTGACTACAAATTCAAGCAAATTGGTCAGGAAAAGCTGCTGCTGATCGTGGCCTCGACGCAGGGTGAAGGCGAGCAGGCGGAAGAAGCCGTCGCGCTGCACAAATTCCTGCAATCCAAAAAAGCGCCTCAGATGAAAGACACCGCGTTTGCAGTATTTGCGCTCGGTGATACTTCTTACGAATTCTTCTGTCAGGCCGGTAAAGACTTTGACAGTCGCCTCGGCGAACTGGGCGCAGAACGCCTGTTAGACCGCGTGGATGCGGACGTCGAATACAAAGACGTGGCGCAGGAGTGGCGTAAACGCATTGTCGAGGTGTTGAAACAGCGCGTTCCGGCCAATACTTCCGGGCAAGCCGCGCCGACGCTGGCGGGCAGTGTGAATCAGGTCGACAGCAGCCCGTACACCAAAGAATTGCCGCTGACCGCAACGCTTGCGGTGAACCAGAAAATTACCGGCCGTGATTCCGATAAAGACGTGCGTCATCTGGAAATTGATCTCGGTGATTCCGGCCTGCGTTATCAGCCGGGCGATGCGCTGGGAATATGGTTTGAAAACGATCCGCAACTGGTGCAGGAAGTAGTAGAACTGCTGTGGCTCAAGGGCGATGAAACCGTGGAGGTGAATGGCAAATCGCTCTCGCTTTGCGAAGCGTTGCAACATCACATCGAACTGACGCAGAACACCACACCGATTATCGAGAAATACGCCGGGCTGTGCCGCGACGAGCACCTGACCGGCCTGCTGGCGGATAAAACCGCGCTACAGCAATACGCGCAGACCGTGCCGTTCGTGGATATGGTACGTCGCGCGCCGACCGAACTGGACGCGCAACAGCTGGTAGATTTACTGCGTCCGCTGACGCCGCGTCTGTACTCCATTGCCTCTTCGCAGGCCGAGACCGAATCTGAAGTGCACATCACCGTTGGCGTGGTGCGTTACGACATCGATGGCCGCCCGCGTACCGGTGGGGCATCCGGCTATCTGGCGGATCGTCTGGAAGAAGACGGCGAAGTGAAAGTCTTCATCGAACACAACGATAATTTCCGCCTGCCTGCCAACCCGGAAGCGCCGGTCATTATGATCGGCCCCGGTACCGGTATCGCGCCGTTCCGCGCCTTTATTCAGCAGCGCGATAACGACGGCGCCAGCGGCAAAAACTGGCTGTTCTTCGGCAACCCGCACTTTACCGACGATTTCCTTTATCAGGTGGAATGGCAGCGCTACGTGAAAGACGGCCTGCTGACCAATATCGATCTGGCGTGGTCACGCGACCAGGCAGAAAAAGTGTACGTACAGGACAAACTGCGTGAGAAAGGCGCCGAGGTCTGGCAGTGGTTGCAGGAAGGTGCGCACGTGTATGTTTGCGGCGATGCCAACCGTATGGCGAAAGACGTAGAGCAGGCGTTACTGGAAATCATTGCCGAAAACGGCGTGATGGATCTGGAAACGGCCGACGAATATTTAAGTGAATTACGTCTGGATCGCCGTTACCAGCGTGACGTCTACTAACGAATTTGAGCAATGAGCGAAAACCTTATGAGCAATAAATTGTGGAGCGAACTGAATCCCGGCCCCGGCCCTTTGATCGTCGATGCCCCGCTGGCCGACGCTGAGCGTCTGAAAAAGGAGAGTAATTTCCTGCGCGGGACCATTACCGAAGATTTAAAAGATGGCCTGACCGGCGGATTCAACGGTGACAACTTCCTGTTGATCCGTTTCCACGGCATGTATCAGCAGGATGACCGTGACATCCGCGCCGAACGCGCCGAGCAAAAGCTCGAACCGCGCCACGCGATGATGCTGCGCTGCCGTTTGCCGGGCGGGGTGATGACGCCTGCGCAGTGGCTGGGTATCGACAAATTTGCTGATGACAGCACGATTTACGGCAGCATCCGTATTACTAACCGTCAGACATTCCAGTTCCACGGCATCCTGAAACCGAACGTAAAACCGGTGCATCAGCTGCTGAACAAACTGGGTCTGGACGCGTTGGCAACCGCCAATGACGTGAACCGTAACGTCTTGTGTACGTCGAACCCGGTAGAGTCTGAGCTGCATCGCGAAGCCTACGAGTGGGCGAAGAAACTCTCCGAGCATCTGCTGCCGCGCACTCGCGCCTACGCCGAGGTGTGGCTGGATCAGGAAAAAGTCGAAACTACCGACGAAGAACCGATTCTGGGTGCCACCTATCTGCCACGCAAATTCAAAACCACCGTGGTGATCCCGCCGCAGAACGACGTGGATCTTCACGCTAACGATCTGAACTTTGTGGCGATTGCCGACAACGGCAAGCTGATCGGCTTCAACGTGCTGGTCGGCGGTGGCCTGTCTATCGCGCACGGCGACAAAGCCACTTATGCCCGCACCGCCAGCGAGCTGGGCTTTATTCCGCTGGAGAACACGCTGGCTGTGGCCGAAGCGGTAGTGACCACGCAGCGCGACTGGGGCAACCGTACCAACCGTAAAAATGCCAAAACTAAATACACGCTGGAACGCGTCGGCGTGCCGGTCTTTAAGGCCGAAGTCGAAAAGCGCGCGGGCATACAGTTTGCGGACGTTCGTCCTTATGAATTCACTGGCCGCGGCGACCGTATCGGTTGGGTAAAAGGGATCGACAACCAGTGGCATCTGACCCTGTTTATCGAAAATGGCCGTATTCTGGATTATCCGGGCAAGCCGCTGAAAACCGGTCTGGCAGAAATTGCTAAGATCCACAAAGGAGATTTCAGGCTTACTGCTAATCAGAATCTGATTGTCGCAGGCGTCGCGGAAAAAGAGAAAGACGCGATCGAAACGCTGGCGCGTAACCACGGTTTGATCGACGACGGGATCACCGAGCAGCGTAAAAACTCGATGGCCTGTGTGTCCTATCCAACCTGTCCGCTGGCGATGGCCGAAGCCGAACGTTTCCTGCCGGAGTTTGTGACCAAAGTTGAAGGGATCATGCACGGACACGGCGTGGGGGATGAGCATATCGTTCTGCGCGTGACCGGGTGCCCGAACGGCTGCGGACGTGCGCTGCTGGCCGAAATCGGTTTAGTCGGTAAAGCGATGAACCGCTATAACCTGCATCTTGGCGGCAACCGCGCCGGTACGCGTATTCCCCGCATGTACCGTGAGAACATTTCAGATACAGAGATCCTCGGCATTATCGATGAACTGGTCGGTCGCTGGGCAAAAGAGCGCGAAACGAATGAGGGCTTCGGCGACTTCGTGATCCGCGCAGGTATCATCAGGCCGGTGCTTGATCCGGCACGTGATTTTTACGATTAAGAGCGACGAGTTATCGGAGACGCTATGAGTTTACTCAGTCTGGCTGAATTGAATGAGTTACCGAAATCCGGACAGTCTATGGCGCTGGCGGAAATTAACGCCAGCCTCGAAAAGCTGTCGGCACAGGAGCGGGTGCAGTGGGCGCTGGAAAATATGCCCGGCGAATTCGCACTGTCTTCCAGTTTCGGCATTCAGGCGGCGGTCTGTCTGCATCTGGTCACTCAGCAGAAATCTGATATTCCGGTGATCCTCACCGATACCGGTTATCTCTTTCCGGAAACCTATCAGTTTATTGATACGTTAACCGAACAGCTGAATCTCAACCTGCAGGTGTTTCGCGCTGAGCAGTCGCCCGCATGGCAGGAAGCGCGTTACGGCAAACTGTGGGAACAGGGCGTCGAAGGGATCGAACAGTACAATCAGATCAACAAAGTTGAGCCGATGAACCGTGCTATCCGGCAACTCGGCGTGCAGACCTGGTTCGCCGGTCTGCGACGTGAGCAATCCGGCAGCCGTGCGCATTTACCGGTGCTGGCGGTGCAGCGTGGCGTGTTTAAGATCCTGCCGATCATCGACTGGGATAACCGTCAGATCTTCCAGTATCTGAAAGACAACGGCCTGAGCTACCACCCGCTGTGGGATCAGGGCTATCTTTCCGTTGGCGATACGCACACCACTAAAAAGTGGGAAGAAGGGATGAAAGAAGAGGACACGCGCTTCTTTGGGTTGAAGCGTGAATGCGGCTTACATGAGTGATAATTCGCACCCTCCTCGATAAAAAAACGGACGCTTTTTAGCGTCCGTTTTCATTAGTGCTTTCTATAGAAAAGTGTCAGGCGTGTTTAGCGGGTTTCGCCAGCCCTTTCAGCAGGGGAAACAGCACCTTCACGCTGTCTCTGGCGCGTTTATCAATGCGGCCCGGCAATGCGCTGTCGAGATATTGCAGGTTATCGAACTGGCTCTGATAACGCGCGGTGCCGAGCGGAAAGTGGCTGCTGATCGCCCGTTGCTGCGCGCCGTCCTTTTTGCCCAGCGCATAATTGGTGGCTGTGACGTTCAGCAGCGGCAGATGCGCATCGTCGAGTGCCTGTAAGCCGTCGCAGCAGTGCGTACCCGCATGGCTTTCAGCCGGAATGCCCAGACTGTGCGCAATATTAATGGCACGCACGCGGGTCAGCTTGGCGACCGCTGCCGAGGTATTCACGCCGCTGTTGAAATACAGTTTATCGCCGGTGATGAGAGAATCGAGATTGATCACCAGGAGAGTATTTTTCTTCTCTTCGGCACTCATACGCTTAATAAAATCTTCGGCCCCTTTCGCTCCGGTTTCTTCCGCACTCAGCGCGACAAAACGCAGGCTGTAATGCGTCGGGATCGCCTGCATCCGCTCCGCCAATTCCATCATCACGCCGATGCCGGAGGCGTTATCATCCACGCCCTGCAACGTCAGGCCGCCGAGATTATGGTTGGTATCGGCATCGCTTTGCGGAACGTAGGTATCAAAATGCGCCATCACGATGATCTGTTGCGGCACTTCACCGGCGCGCGCAGCAATCACCGACGTGGCGTGAATATTGTGCCAGTCCTTTTTGCCGTCGTTGCTGGTATACAGATAGCGGGTATCGAAACCGCGCAGATTGCTCTGGTAGCCGAATTTATTAAATTGCTGATTAAGGTATTCGGCGGCGATCAGTTCCGCCGGACTGCCTGCCATCCGCCCCGGAAAATAGGTGGCGATATGGCGAATTTGCTGACTGGCGATTTCGCCCATCGGAGGAAGCGGTGACGTGGCCGCCAGCGCATGAGTCAACCCGGCACAGCCCAGGCTAAAAGCCAGCAGCGTCCGCTTCATGCGTAAAAAAGAAAACATAGCCAAAAATCCTTGTCAGTAGGTCAGGGTGACCGGAGGGCAATCAAAGCAGCAGGCCGCGCAGGGCGGTCTTACAGGACCGATAGTATGCGATTGTGTGAGCCAATAGACAATTTCCCAAATCCGAAATCGCTCTTTTTGTCGCAGGCTGATAAAAGCGGAAAGGTCATGAAAAATATTCAGGCAGATGAAATTCCCGCGAGGCTGAGTCCCGTCTGGCGCTCTATATTCCATTTAGTAACTAATCATTCCTTTTCGTCATTTCAGATCAATTATTGCCTGCACGTATAGTCGGGATATTCATTCTGGTTATCAGTTAAGGCTTTTGTGGACTATCTACCAATATTTGCCGACCTCAAACAACGCCCGGTGCTGGTTGTCGGTGGTGGCGAAGTCGCTGCTCGCAAAATAGATCTTCTCCTGCGGGCGGGCGCGCAAGTTCGGATAGTCGCGCAGGCACTTTCCCCCGAGCTGGAACAACGCAAACAGGCCGCAGAAGTCAGTTGGCTGGCGCAGGCTTTTCTGCCGGAACAGCTCGACGATGTGTTTCTGGTGATTGCGGCCACCGACGACGCGGCGCTCAATGCGGAAGTCTTCGAGCAGGCCAATCAGCGCTTCGTGATGGCTAACGTGGTTGACGATCAGCCGAAATGCTCCTTTATTTTCCCCTCGATTGTCGACCGTTCGCCGATTGTGGTAGCGATCTCCTCCAGCGGTAAAGCCCCGGTGCTGGCGCGTATGTTGCGCGAGAAGCTGGAAACCTTGCTGCCCACCAGTCTCGGGCAGATGGCCGATATCGCCGGACGCTGGCGTGAAAGTGTTAAAACGCAGTTCACCTCAATGCGTGCCCGCCGCCGGTTCTGGGAACAGGCATTTGCCGGACGCTTCGCCAGCCTCGCTTCTGCGGGAAAGCTCGCAGAAGCAGAACAGGCGCTGCAACAACAGTTAGAAAACGCGGAAGACATCTCGCATAGCGGCAATGTCACGCTGGTGGGCGCCGGGCCGGGTGATGCAGGATTACTTACCTTACGTGGATTGCAGGTTATGCAGCAGGCCGATGTAGTGCTTTATGACTATCTGGTCAGCGACGAAGTTTTAGATCTGGTACGTCGCGATGCCGATAAGATTTGCGTCGGTAAACGTGCGGGCAGCCATTCTGTTGCGCAGGAAGAAACCAACCGTCTGCTGGTCGAACTGGCCCTGCAGGGCAAAAAGGTCGTGCGGCTGAAAGGCGGCGATCCGTTTATTTTTGGTCGCGGCGGGGAAGAGTTACAGGCCGTGCAGGCCGCGGGTATTCCTTTCCAGGTTGTCCCCGGCGTCACTGCGGCGGCAGGCGCCACGGCCTATGCCGGTATCCCGCTGACTCACCGCGATCACGCGCAGAGCGTGGTGTTCGTGACCGGCCATTGTAAGCCGGAAGATAACGGAATTCAGTGGGAAACGCTGGCGAAAGGCAAGCAGACATTGGCGATTTACATGGGCACCCTCAAGGCGGCTGAAATCAGCCAGCAACTGATTGCTCATGGTCGCGCAGCGCACACTCCGGTCGCCGTGATTGGCCGGGGAACGCGTGCGGATCAGCAGGTGCTGACCGGCACGCTTGATAATCTTGAACATCTGGCTCAACAGGCGCCGACGCCGGCGTTGCTGGTGATTGGTGAGGTGGTAGCACTTCATCAGCAACTGGCGTGGTTTGGGCATCATCCTGAGACTGACGGTACTCAACGCCCGTCGGTTGTGAATTTGGCTTAAAGGATCTGTTATGGACGAAAAACGACTGACTCATTTGCGGCAACTGGAGGCGGAGAGTATCCATATCATCCGTGAAGTGGCTGCTGAATTCGCCAACCCGGTGATGATGTACTCCATCGGGAAAGATTCTTCGGTCATGCTGCATCTGGCGCGCAAGGCTTTCTTCCCCGGCACACTGCCGTTCCCGCTGCTACACGTGGATACCGGCTGGAAATTCCGTGAAATGTACGAGTTCCGCGACCGCACGGCGAAAAATTACGGTTTCGAGCTGATTGTGCATAAGAACCCGGAAGGCGTGGCGATGGGCATTAACCCGTTCGTCCACGGCAGCGCCAAACACACCGACATCATGAAAACCGAAGGTCTGAAACAGGCGCTGAGCAAACACGGTTTTGATGCGGCCTTCGGCGGTGCGCGCCGTGACGAAGAGAAATCCCGCGCCAAAGAGCGTATTTATTCGTTCCGTGACCGCTTCCACCGCTGGGATCCGAAAAATCAGCGCCCGGAGCTGTGGCACAACTACAACGGCCAGATTAACAAAGGCGAAAGCATCCGCGTCTTCCCGCTCTCCAACTGGACCGAGCTGGATATCTGGCAGTACATCTATCTGGAAAATATCGAAATCGTTCCACTATACCTGGCCGCGCCGCGTCCGGTACTGGAGCGCGACGGCATGCTGCTGATGGTCGATGACGACCGCATTGATTTGCAGCCGGGTGAAGTTATCGAGAAGAAAATGGTGCGCTTCCGTACTTTAGGGTGCTGGCCGCTGACCGGTGCCGTTGAATCCGAAGCGCAGTCGCTGCCGGAGATCATCGAAGAGATGCTGGTCTCAACCACCAGTGAACGACAAGGCCGCGCGATCGACCGCGATCAGGCCGGTTCGATGGAAATGAAAAAGCGTCAAGGGTACTTCTGAGGAGCCGCAGCTAATGAATAACGCAATTGCACAACAAATCGCGGAGCAGGGCGGCGTCGAAGCTTACCTGCACGCCCAGCAACATAAAAGCCTGCTGCGCTTCCTGACCTGCGGCAGCGTCGATGACGGCAAAAGTACGTTGATCGGCCGCCTGCTGCATGACACGCGTCAGATCTATGAAGATCAGTTGTCTTCACTGCATAACGACAGCAAACGTCACGGCACGCAGGGCGAGAAAATCGATCTGGCATTGCTGGTGGATGGCTTACAGGCCGAGCGCGAGCAGGGCATCACCATCGACGTGGCTTACCGCTACTTTTCTACCGAGAAGCGTAAGTTCATCATCGCTGATACGCCGGGGCACGAGCAGTACACCCGCAACATGGCGACCGGTGCCTCGACCTGCGATCTGGCGATCCTGCTGATCGACGCCCGTAAAGGAGTGCTGGATCAGACCCGTCGTCACAGCTTTATCGCCACACTGCTCGGGATCCGCCATCTGGTGGTTGCCGTGAATAAAATGGATCTGGTGGAGTACAGCGAAACCGTATTCGAGCAGTTTAAACAGGATTATCTGGATTTCGCGCAGCAACTGCCGACTGATCTGGACATCAAGTTTGTGCCGCTTTCTGCACTGGAAGGTGACAACGTTGCCACGCCAAGCGAGAAAATGAGTTGGTATACCGGCCCGACGCTGCTCGACGTGCTGGAAACCGTCAACATCATTAATATCCGCGAACAGCAGCCAATGCGTTTCCCGGTGCAGTACGTGAACCGTCCAAACCTCGATTTCCGCGGCTATGCCGGTACGCTGGCGTCAGGCTCGATCCGGGTCGGACAGAAAGTAAAAGTGTTGCCGTCTGGCGTGGAATCCACCGTCGCGCGCATTGTGACCTTTGACGGTGATTTGCAGGAAGCCTGGGCAGGTGAAGCCATTACGCTGGTGCTGGCGGATGAGCGCGATATCAGCCGCGGCGATACGCTGGTGGATGCGAATGAAACCGTGAAGCCGGTGCAAAACGCCAAAGTCGACGTGGTGTGGATGGCGGAGCAACCGCTGAGCGTCGGCCAGAGCTACGACATTAAAGTCGGCGGCAAGAAAGCCCGTGCGCGCGTGGAGAACATCGAATATCAGGTGGAGATTAATTCCCTGACGCAGCGTGTGGTGGAAAACCTGCCGCTTAACGGTATCGGTCTGGTCGAGCTGGCCTTTGACGAACCGCTGGTGCTGGATAACTACCAGAGCAATGCGGTCACCGGTGGCATCATCTTCATCGACCGACTGACTAACGTCACCGTTGGGGCCGGTCTGGTACGCGAAGCACTGGAGCAGGTGTATGAAGAGTCAGACAAATACAGCGCCTTTGAGCTGGAGCTGAACAGTCTGGTTCGCCGTCACTTCCCGCACTGGGGCGCACGCGACCTGCTTGGTGGCAAATAAGATGGCGTCTCAGGACTCGCAGTCAGTAAAAGATGAGAATGTCGTCTGGCATCCGCACGCCGTCACGCGTGCGGATCGCGAGAAACAACATGGTCACCTTGGTGCGGTGCTATGGTTCACCGGGCTTTCGGGTTCGGGGAAATCCACCGTCGCCGGTGCGCTGGAGCAGGCATTGCACGCGCTGGGCGTCAGCACGTATTTGCTCGATGGTGATAACGTCCGTCACGGGCTTTGCAGCGATCTGGGCTTTACCGATGACGATCGCCGTGAAAACATCCGCCGCGTCGGCGAAGTCGCCAAACTGATGGTGGATGCCGGGCAGGTGGTGCTGACCGCGTTTATCTCACCGCATCGCGCCGAGCGCGACATGGTGCGTGAGTTGCTGCAAGAAGGGCAGTTCATCGAAGTGTTTGTGGATACGCCGCTGTCGGTCTGTGAAGCGCGCGATCCGAAGGGTCTTTACAAAAAAGCGCGCGCCGGTGAACTGAAAAATTTCACCGGAATCGACTCTGAATATCAGCCGCCAGAAGCGCCGGACGTGCATCTTGAGGGGGAACAATTGGTAACACATTTGGTTCCCCAATTATTAGATGTGATGCGCCGGCGCGGTATTATCAATCCCTGAATGTTGCCGGCCAAACGCCACAGAGCGTGCCGGTTTACACTGAACACAGGGATCATCTATGCAGGCTTTACTCAGCAGACTGGTCAGCCGGATCCGCCTTGATCGCCTCAGTGCGGATCATGCCCCGGCGCGACGGTTAGCACAGACCACAGACAGTGCAGAAAACGACGATCCGTCCTACTCCTTTCAGGGTGGATCTATTGGTTTCGCCTGTTACTGGCTGGCGCTGGCAATCCCTTTTTGGGTGTACGGCTCGAATACTCTGTTTTTCCTCCTCTATACCTGGCCCTTCTTCCTGGCGCTGATGCCGGTGTCGGTACTGATCGGTATCGCTTTCAGCATGCTTTTTCGCGGGGGCTGGTTCAAAACTCCCGTCGCTACCGGCGTTTGCGTTATCGGCATGTTCTGGACCGTGTTCTCATTTCTCTCCGGCTGGTGAGGGAAACAAACGTCTGTATCGGATCCTGTGAGGATCCTTTTTTATCTCTTTTGACTGGCGATTTTTCCGGCAATTCTTTTCCACGATGTAACCCATTGTGTCATTCTCACCCACAATTGCGTGCGTAAGTCTGAATCTCAACGGCAATTATCCTGCCACAGTGGAGTCAGAAGGAAAGTTGTGGGATGATTGCCCGGCTTTTTTAGGGGGCGGGGATGGGCAAACTAACACTGCTGTTACTGATTTTACTTGGCTGGTTACAGTATTCGCTGTGGCTGGGCAAGAATGGTATTCATGATTACGTGCGTGTGAACGATGACGTTGAAGTGCAGCAGGTCAACAACGGCAAACTGAAATCACGTAACGACCAATTATTCGCTGAAATCGACGATTTAAACGGCGGTCAGGAAGCGATCGAAGAACGCGCACGCAACGAACTGGGTATGATTAAACCCGGTGAGACTTTCTATCGTCTGGTGCCAGACAATAAACGCGCTCCGGGCAGCAATCTTTCGCAAAATAATTCGAACCCATAGCCATGAGCCACACCGCAGTTTCCCTTCCAAAGGTCATTGCCGTTTTACCCGCTGCCGGAATTGGCAGCCGTATGCAGGCAGAGTGTCCTAAGCAATATCTTTCTATCGGCGGTAAAACGCTGATAGAACATTCGATCCGCGCTTTGTTGCACAATCATCAGGTCACTAAAGTTATCGTGGCGCTGAGCCCGCATGACACGCAGTTCGCGTCGCTGCCAATTGCTCAGGATCCCCGCATTGCAGTGGTGATCGGTGGCGGCGAGCGCGCTGAGTCCGTGATGGCGGGTCTTGAGGCTGCCGGAGAACGTGGCTGGGTGCTGGTACATGATGCCGCGCGCCCTTGTCTGCACCCCGATGATCTGAATAATTTGCTGGCGATTTCAACGAGCAGTAAGACCGGCGGGATCCTCGCCGCGCCGGTTCGCGACACCATGAAGCGCGGAGAAACCGGTTTGCAGGCTATCGCGCACACGGTCGATCGCCAGGATCTCTGGCATGCGCTGACCCCCCAATTTTTCCCTCTCGAATTACTGAAAATCTGCCTGCGCCGTGCGCTCAATGAAGGCGCTGTGGTCACTGATGAAGCTTCTGCAATGGAATATTGTGGCTATCATCCGGTGTTGGTCCCTGCGCGGGCCGATAATATTAAAGTCACCAGGCCGGAAGATCTGGCACTGGCTGAATTCTATTTAACCCGCATATCCCACGAGGAGAACGCATAATGCGTATCGGTCACGGTTTTGATGTACATAAGTTTGGCGGCGAAGGCCCGCTGGTGATCGGCGGCGTGCGTATTCCTTATCCGCAAGGTTTGCTGGCGCACTCCGACGGTGATGTCGCGCTGCATGCGGCAACGGATGCCCTGCTTGGCGCTGCGGCGCTGGGGGATATTGGTAAATTGTTCCCTGATACCGACCCGGCTTACAAAGGTGCTGACAGCCGTGAGCTGCTGCGCGAAGCGTACCGCCGCATCCGTGCGAAAGGCTACAAGCTGGGCAATCTGGATATCACTATCATCGCGCAGGCGCCTAAAATGGCGCCGCACATTCCGCAGATGCGCGTGTTTCTGGCCGAAGATTTGCAGTGTCATATGGACGACGTTAACGTTAAAGCCACCACCACTGAACAGCTGGGTTTCACCGGCCGTGGCGAAGGTATCGCATGCGAAGCCGTAGCCCTGCTGATTAAGGAATGATGTTGTGGAAGATTACCGCATGATAGATATGTCCCGTCTCACCTGGTTGCTGGGCGAGCCCGTGGCAACCGGCCAGCTGAAAGCCAATCCGGAAGACTTTATCGTCGAAGAAGACTTGGGCTTTGAGCCGGATGGCGAGGGTGAACATCTGTTAGTGCGGATCCGCAAAAACGGCTGCAACACGCAGTTTGTCGCCGAGCAGCTGGCGCGTTTCGCCAAAGTGCATCCGCGCGATGTCAGCTACGCCGGTCTGAAAGACAGGCATGCGGTCACTGAACAATGGTTTTGCCTGCATTTGCCGGGCAAAGTCGACCCAGACCTTAGCCAGTTTGATCTCGAAGGCTGCGAAGTG
This sequence comes from Rahnella inusitata, assembly GCF_003263515.1. Taxonomy (GTDB): domain Bacteria; phylum Pseudomonadota; class Gammaproteobacteria; order Enterobacterales; family Enterobacteriaceae; genus Rahnella; species Rahnella inusitata. Next base: position 184,913 of record NZ_JYDE01000006.1, read on the forward strand.
ATCCGCGCTTCACGCCATCGCAAAAAAATGCGCATCGGCACACTGAAAGGCAATGCGTTTACGCTGGTGCTGCGTCAGATAAGTGATATTGAGAATGTGGAAACCCGTCTGGCGAAGATAGCAGAACAGGGCGTACCGAACTATTTCGGGACACAGCGCTTTGGCCGTGGCGGCAATAATCTGGTGCAGGCGAAACGCTGGGCAACCAACGAAGCCCGTCCGAAAGAGCGCGCAAAGCGCAGCTTCTATTTGTCGGCCAGCCGCAGCGCGATGTTCAACATCGTCGCCAGCCAGCGTCTGGCGGAGAATACGGTGCGTCAGGTGATGCTTGGTGACGCCTTGCAGCTCAGTGGACGCGGCAGCTGGTTTGTCGCGAAAGCGGAAGAGTTTGACTCTCTGCTGCCGCGTGTAGAAAGCGGCGAGTTGCTGGTGACGGCACCCCTGCCCGGTGATGGCCCGTTAGGGACGCTGGAAGACGCGGAAGCATTCGAGCTGGCTTGCCTGAGCTCTCAGGCTGATCTACTGTCATTACTGAAACGCGAAAGAGTCGAACCTGCGCGTCGCGCCATCATGTTGCAACCGTTACAGATGCATTGGCAACGTTGGGATGATGTGACTCTGGAACTCAAATTCTGGCTACCGGCAGGCAGCTACGCGACGAGCGTTGTGCGCGAGCTGATGCATCTGGATGAAATCAATGCGGATATTACTGAGTAACGACGACGGCGTACTGGCTCCCGGCATTCAGGCGCTGGCGTCCGCGCTGCGTGAATTTGCCGAGGTGACGCTGGTCGCCCCCGACCGCAACCGCAGCGGCGCTTCCAATGCGCTGACGCTGGACGGCCCGTTACGTATTCAGTCCTATCCCAATGGCGATACCGCTGTCATTAACGGCACGCCCACCGATTGTGTCTATCTTGGCGTTAATACCCTGATGCGTCCGCGTCCGGACATCGTGGTTTCCGGCATCAACGCCGGTCCGAATCTGGGCGATGATGTGATTTACTCGGGTACGGTCGCCGCTGCTATGGAAGGCCGTCATCTCGGTTTTCCTGCGCTGGCGGTTTCACTCGACGGGCATCAACATTACGACACCGCTGCCATCATCACCTGCCGCCTTCTCAGGGCGCTGGCGCGCGAGCCTTTGCGTACTGGCAAAATTCTGAATGTTAATGTCCCGGATCTGCCTTTGTCTGAAATTAAAGGCATTCGCGTCACGCGTTGTGGTAGCCGTCATCCGGCTGAACAGGTATTTTGTCAGCAGGATCCCCGGGGGCAGGATTTGTACTGGATCGGCCCGCCGGGCGATAAGTTTGATGTCGCGCCAGATACGGACTTTGCCGCCGTTGCGCAAGGTTATGTGTCAGTGACGCCTCTTCAGGTGGATTTAACCGCCTATGCGGCTCAGGATGTCGTGGTCTCATGGTTAGAAAAGGCCGGGGTGAGCGCGAATGGTGAATAAGCCGATGTATAACCTGCTGGAACAGCTGCGCCAGCAGGGTATCCACGATGAAAAATTGCTGCATGCCATTGAGGCCGTGCCGCGCGAGCGTTTTGTCGACGAAGCGTTTCAACACAAAGCCTACGAAAATACTGCGCTGCCGATTGGCTCAGGGCAGACCATCTCCCAGCCTTATACAGTGGCGCGAATGACCGAACTGCTGCGCCTTAAGCCTTCATCACGCGTGCTTGAGATCGGCACCGGTTCCGGTTATCAAACGGCGATTCTGGCGCATCTGGTGGAGCACGTATTTTCGGTTGAACGGATAAAAGGGTTACAGTGGCAGGCGAAGAGACGCCTCAAGCAACTCGATTTGCACAATGTTTCTACGCGCCATGGCGACGGCTGGCTGGGATGGCCTTCGCGAGGGCCGTTTGATGCCATCATTGTCACTGCTGCACCCCCTGAAATTCCCCAAGATTTGCTGCAACAACTCGATGACGGCGGCGTCATGATCCTGCCCGTCGGCGAAGAGAATCAAACTCTGCAACGCATAACCCGACGTGGAGACGAGTTCGCTGCCGAAACAATTGAAGCAGTCCGCTTTGTCCCTCTGGTGAAAGGCGAGCTGGCCTGATCCCGGTACTCTGCAGGACTAACCCCTTAAAATTTAAATACAACTGTTATATGGTGCTGTACTGGCTATGTTGATAGCATCCACTACAGTTTTTTATGGCACAGCGCATTCGGGGATTGGCCTGAGTGGGCATGTTGCCTGCCCGCACGGTATGACATGATACGAAAAGCGCCAGCTGGCGCGGTGTGCGTGGTTAAAGCGTTATTCTGAGATTGCCGTAACGGGGGAAATATGAGCACGGGAAGCCCAATAAAAACACTAAGCCGCATTGCGGTCTGTACGTTTATCAGTGCCTGGATGGCGGGATGTACGAACAATTCAACCACATCGGCACCCATCAGCAGCGTAAATGGCGGCGGTGGCGGTAGTCAGACCCGTCAGAATACTCCGAATTCCTCGCAGCTAAATGCACCTGCGATCGGCTCCGGTGGACACATTGTGTACAACCGTAGCTACAATTCTATCCCTAAAGGTAGCTATAGCGGCAGCACCTATCAGGTTAAGCGTGGCGACACCCTGTTTTACATCGCCTGGATCACCGGAAACGACTTCCGAGACCTTGCGGCGCGTAACAATATTGCCGCGCCGTACAATCTGGAAGTCGGTCAAAATATCCAGATTAACAACGTCTCTTCGGCGGCCAGCACGGGCGGATCTTTAGCCGTTACGGACGCGACAAATGGTGGTGTTCCGAAAGTTCCGACGGGTGGAATGCTCACAGGTTCTGTGGTTGCATCTCAACCAACTACCACGTATTCTGATTCTTCTGGTAAACAGAATGTAGGTAAGATGTTGCCTTCATCAGGTGCAGTGACCACGACCACACCTGTTGCCGTAGCCAGTACTCCCGTTAGCACTCCGACAAATAATGGCGGTCCGGTTTCCACATGGAAATGGCCGACTGACGGGAAAATTATCGATAATTTCTCAGCTTCTGAAGGGGGAAATAAGGGGATCGATATCGCTGGTTCGCGCGGACAGTCTGTCGTCGCCACCGCCTCAGGGCGTGTAGTGTACGCAGGCAATGCTCTTCGCGGTTACGGTAATCTAATCATCATTAAACACAATGATGATTACCTGAGCGCCTATGCACATAACGATACAATGCTGGTCCGGGAACAACAAGAAGTGCAGGCGGGACAAAAAATAGCGACTATGGGTAGCACCGGAACCAGTTCAGTAAGATTGCATTTTGAAATTCGTTACAAGGGGAAATCCGTAAATCCGCTGCGTTATCTTCCGCAGCGATAACACGGGCAGAGTCTTGAATTCTGCCCTCGGGACCACGGGTAGGAGCAGCTTATGAGTCAGAATACGCTGAAAGTTAACGAGTTACATGATGATGTAGATTCGATGAGAACAGCGCTGAAGCCTTTGACGAGAAAGCCACAGTCGAAGAGACTGCCGACAACGACGCTGAAGAAGAGTTGTTGTCGCAGACTGTAAGCCAACGAGTGCTGGACGCAACTCAACTGTACCTCGGTGAGATCGGTTATTCCCCTCTGCTTACGGCAGAAGAGGAAGTTTATTTTGCAAGACGTGCGCTGCGTGGAGATGTTCCTTCGCGTCGCCGTATGATTGAAAGTAACCTGCGTTTGGTGGTTAAAATTGCCCGCCGCTACAGTAATCGCGGACTGGCACTGCTGGATTTGATCGAGGAAGGTAACCTGGGTCTGATCCGTGCAGTTGAAAAATTTGACCCTGAGCGTGGATTCCGTTTTTCTACCTATGCGACATGGTGGATACGTCAGACCATCGAACGGGCGATCATGAATCAAACCCGTACCATTCGTCTGCCGATTCACATCGTGAAAGAGCTTAACGTTTACCTGCGTACTGCACGTGAACTTGCGCATAAACTGGACCATGAGCCGAGCGCAGAAGAGATTGCTGAGCAACTCGACAAGCCGGTTCATGATGTCAGCCGTATGTTGCGCCTGAATGAGCGTATTACCTCTGTAGATACCCCGTTGGGCGGTGACTCAGAGAAAGCGCTGTTAGACATTCTCGCGGATGAAAAAGACAACGGCCCTGAAGACACCACGCAAGACGACGATATGAAACAGAGTATCGTGAAGTGGTTATTCGAGTTGAATGCAAAACAGCGTGAAGTACTGGCGCGCCGTTTCGGCCTGTTGGGCTACGAAGCTGCGACGCTGGAAGACGTGGGTCGTGAGATTGGCCTGACACGTGAACGTGTTCGTCAGATTCAGGTAGAAGGTTTGCGTCGCCTGCGTGAGATTTTGCAGGGACAGGGACTGAGCATCGAAGCTTTGTTCCGTGAGTAATGTGCTCTGCGAGTCATTCGCTTTTAGGCAATAAATACAGCATCAAATTTGGCATCAAAAAGAACGGTGGGCTAATCCCCACCGTTTTTTATTTCTGTCATGTCACTGTCTGTGAGTTTAATAAACAGCATTCGCGTTATGCGGCTGTTACACCAACTCTTTCAAACGATAAATCCATTCCAGCGCCTGTCGCGGCGATAGCGAATCCACATCCAGTGCTTCCAGCGCTTCGACCGCCGGTGAGACATCTTCTGTCAGCAGCGCCAGTTGCGGGCCATCAACCTTGCTGGCTGCGGCGTTGTTTGACAACGTTTCCAGCTCCTTCAGTTTCTGGCGCGCTCGCTTAATCACATCACGGGGTACACCGGCCAGTGCGGCCACGGCCAGACCGTAGCTCTTGCTGGCGGCGCCGTCCTGCACACTGTGCATGAAGGCAATGGTGTCACCGTGCTCGATCGCATCCAAATGAACATTGACCGTGCCTTCCATTTTTTCCGGCAGTGTGGTCAGTTCGAAGTAATGGGTGGCGAACAGGGTCATCGCTTTGATACGGCTGGCCAGATTTTCGGCGCAGGCCCATGCCAGCGACAAGCCGTCATAGGTTGAGGTGCCACGGCCGATTTCATCCATCAGCACCAGACTGTTTTCGGTGGCGTTATGCAGAATGTTAGCGGTTTCGGTCATTTCAACCATGAAGGTCGAGCGGCCGGAAGCCAGATCGTCAGCCGCACCGACGCGCGTAAAGATGCGATCGACCGGACCAATGGTTGCCGCGTCCGCAGGCACATAGCTGCCAATGTGCGCCATGAGAACAATCAGCGCCGCCTGCCGCATATAAGTACTCTTACCGCCCATATTCGGGCCGGTAATGATCAGCATGCGTCGTGCCGGAGACATGTTCAGCGGGTTGGAAATAAAAGGTTCACTAAGTACCTGTTCGACGACCGGATGACGTCCGCCGGTAATGTGTATTCCCGGCTTTTCGCTCATGGTCGGACAGGCATAATTAAGCGTATAAGCACGTTCAGCCAGATTGCTCAGTACGTCGAACTCAGCCAGCGCACTGGCGCTTAGTTGCAAAGCGGAAAGATGTGGCATCAGCAGGTCGAAGAGTTCTTCATACAATGCTTTCTCCAGCGACAGCGCTTTCCCCTTAGAGGTGAGGACTTTGTCTTCATACTCTTTCAGTTCGGGAATGATATAGCGCTCGGCGTTTTTCAACGTCTGGCGGCGAACGTAATGAATTGGTACCAGATGGCTCTGACCGCGGCTGACCTGAATGTAATAACCATGAACGCCGTTGAATCCGACCTTGAGCGTATCCAGCCCCAGCTTTTCACGTTCACGGATTTCTAAACGATCCAGATAATCTGTCGCACCATCGGCCAGTGCGCGCCATTCGTCGAGCTCAGCATTATAGCCCGGCGCAATCACGCCGCCGTCGCGAACCAGCACTGGCGGGCTCTCGATCACAGCGCGTTCCAGCAGTTCCACCAGATCAGTGAAGTCGCCAGTCTGTTCAACCAGTGTCTGAACATACTCCGCGCCGGTATCGTTTAAAATCTCACGGATTTCCGGCAACTGTTGGAGCGCATGGCGCATACGGGCCAGATCGCGTGGACGTGCGCTGCGAAGTGCCAGACGTGCCAGAATACGTTCCAGGTCGCCCACCTGACGCAGCACTGGCTGTAAATCTGCGGTTATATCCTGCAATGCGCCAATCGTGCGCTGGCGGTTTGCCAGCATTTTGATGTCGCGGCTGGGCATGTGGATCCAGCGCTTGAGCATGCGGCTGCCCATCGGCGTAACCGCCTGATCCAGCACAGACGCCAGCGTGTTTTCAACGCCACCGGCCAGATTTTGCGTGAGCTCCAGATTACGGCGCGTGGCCGCATCCATAATGATGCCGTCTTGCTGGCGTTCCATGGTGACACCACGGATATGGGGCAGGGCGGTGCGCTGGGTGTCTTTCACGTATTGCAGCAGACATCCGGCCGCACGCAGCGCCTGCGCGGCCTGTTCAACGCCAAAACCACTTAAATCGCGGGTGCCGAATTGCAGATTCAGTTGCTGCTTCGCCGTTTCAAGCTCAAATTCCCACATTGGGCGACGACGCAGACCACGGCGGGACGCAATCAGCGGCATCGCCTCAAAGCTTTCCGGGTACAGCAACTCTGCCGGATTGGTGCGCTGCAACTCTGCGGCCATCGTTTCGAGATCGTCAGGCTGGGCGACACGAAAACGGCCCGAGCTGATGTCCAGCGTTGCATAACCGAAACCGCGTCCGTCCTGCCAGATGGCAGCCAGCAGATTGTCTTGGCGTTCGCTCAGCAGGGCTTCATCACTCACCGTGCCTGGGGTGACGATGCGCACCACCTTGCGATCCACCGGTCCTTTGCTCAGAGCCGGATCACCAATCTGTTCTGCGATTGCGACGGATTCGCCCAGCTGTACCAGCTTCGCCAGATAACCTTCTACAGCGTGATAAGGCACGCCCGCCATCGGGATCGGCTCACCGGCAGAGGAACCGCGTTTGGTCAGCGAGATATCCATCAGTTGCGACGCGCGTTTCGCATCGTCATAAAACAGTTCGTAGAAGTCGCCCATACGGTAAAACAGCAGAACTTCCGGGTTCTCTGCTTTAAGACGCAGGTACTGCTGCATCATGGGCGTGTGGGCTTCCAGTCCGCTCATATTGTTTTTCTTTTGATTGATTTCATTCAATTTTATTCATCCTGTTGGCTCATAGCGCCTGATGCAACGACTTTACAACGGATCCTAACGTGAGTAGAGGTAAAAAACCACGTTGCTTGCAGAAGATGCGTAACGTCACACAAATGGCTGTAAACCTGCATCGTCAGCCTCCTTGTAAAGACGACGATTTTCAGTTTTTTCGGCTCTGATAATGCACTAACATACCCTCACCTCTTTTATTGCATGGTTACGGATATCCGATGCGCCTCCTGGCTGTCATTCTTCCCCTGGTTTTAACACTTTCTGCTTGTAGCAGTAATAAGCCTCCGGCTCAGCCTGATGGCCCGCGCAACCCTTTCTCTGATGGAAGAAATGCCAGCACTAATGCGGCACCCAGCGGCGGTTTTTTGTTGCAGGCCGAACATACCGGTGCAGTGCAGAACGGTGACTTTGCCTATGACCCGGCGATGAATCAGTTTGTCGATAAAATGGTTCGCGAACATGGATTCGACCGCCAGCAGTTGCACGATGTGCTGGCGCAGACAAAACGTTTAGGTTTTGTGCTCAGATTGATGGATCAACAGGCGCCGTCAGGGGGCCCGTCGACTGTGCCGAACGGCGCATGGAACCGTTATCGCAGTAAATTCATTACGCCGGACAACGTGCAGAATGGCGTGGTGTTCTGGAACCAGTATCAGGATGCGTTGCAACGCGCCGAGCAGGTTTACGGTGTGCCGCCAGAAATCATTGTCGGCATTATCGGCGTCGAAACCCGCTGGGGGCGCGTGATGGGGAAAACTCGCATTATTGATGCGCTGGCGACCCTATCCTTTGCGTATCCGCGTCGGGCGGAATATTTTTCCGGCGAGCTGGAAACCTTCCTGCTGATGTCGCGTCGTGAAGGTGACGATCCGCTAAGTCTGCGCGGTTCTTTTGCTGGTGCGATGGGGTATGGCCAGTTCATGCCGTCGTCTTATCGTGATTATGCGGTGGACTTTAACGGCGACGGACACGCCAACCTGTGGGATCCGATTGATGCTATCGGCAGCGTGGCCAATTATTTCAAAGCACATGGCTGGACTAAAGGTGCTCCGATCGCAGTACCGGCAGCCGGTCAGGCGCCGTTGCTTGAGAATGGCTTCAAAACCAAGTATCCGCTCTTTACGCTGAAAGCTGCAGGGCTTAGTCCGCTGGGTTCACTGGGAAATTATCAGGAAGCCAGCCTGCTGCGCCTTGATATGGGCACGAATTACCAGTACTGGTATGGACTGCCGAACTTCTACACCATCACTCGTTACAACCATAGCGTGCATTATGCAATGGCGGTATGGCAACTGGGGCAGGCAGTGAAAGCTGCACGATGAACCGGTCGTGATTTCTTCTGAGGGTCGCCTGGTGCGGCCCTTATTTTTGCTTTTTATCCTAATTCTGAAGGCATCGCGCAAATAACTGCGTTGGGACTCACAGATTGAAAGAGAAATGCTAACATCGGGAGAGTTTCAGCTGAACCGTCAGGAGGGAAGATGACCGAACAACGTTTACATGAACTGAGTGTGGAAATCGGTTCAGAGCTAAAAGCGCAAGGGCTGTGGATCACCTGTGCGGAATCCTGTACCGGGGGGTTAATTGCCAAAGCCATCACCGATATTGCCGGTAGCTCAGCGTGGTTTGACCGCGGATTTGTGACGTACAGTAATGCCGCCAAGCATGAGCTGCTCGGGGTTTCCGAGGCAACACTTGAGCAGTATGGCGCGGTGAGCGAACAGGTTGTTCGCGAAATGGCGCAGGGCGTTCTGCACGCTGCCGGAGCGGACATCGGCTTGTCGGTCAGCGGCATTGCCGGACCTGACGGCGGTTCGACAGAAAAACCGGTCGGCACCGTATGGTTTGGTTTCGCCGGAAGAGACGGGCGGATCGTGACCGCGAAACAACACTTTTCCGGCGATCGCGAAGCGGTGCGTTTGCAAGCTGCTGTTTTTGCGATACAAACCGCATTGTTTGAGTTTCTGCAAAATTAGGCTTGATACTGTATGAGCATACAGTATAATTACTGCCAATTACCTGTACATAAATTATATTCAGTGATGCAGGCGGGATGTTCCCCTGTATCAGACGAGGAGTAAAAATGGCTATTGATGAGAACAAGCAAAAAGCGTTAGCTGCAGCACTGGGCCAGATTGAAAAGCAATTCGGTAAAGGCTCCATCATGCGTCTGGGTGAAGATCGCTCTATGGACGTGGAAACGATCTCTACCGGCTCTTTGTCTCTGGATATCGCGTTAGGCGCCGGTGGTTTGCCGATGGGCCGTATCGTTGAGATTTATGGCCCGGAATCCTCCGGTAAAACTACGCTGACCCTTCAGGTTATTGCTGCCGCACAGCGTGAAGGCAAAACCTGTGCGTTCATCGATGCGGAACATGCACTTGACCCTATCTACGCGAAGAAATTGGGCGTAGATATCGACAACCTGTTGTGTTCTCAGCCGGATACCGGCGAACAGGCTCTGGAAATCTGTGACGCGCTGACCCGTTCAGGCGCGGTCGACGTTATCATCGTCGACTCCGTTGCTGCACTGACGCCAAAAGCAGAAATCGAAGGCGAAATCGGTGACTCTCACATGGGCCTTGCGGCACGTATGATGAGCCAGGCAATGCGTAAGCTCGCCGGTAACCTGAAAAACGCCAACACCTTGCTGATCTTCATCAACCAGATCCGTATGAAAATCGGTGTGATGTTCGGTAACCCGGAAACCACCACCGGTGGTAATGCCCTGAAATTCTACGCCTCTGTGCGTCTGGATATCCGCCGCATCGGCGCTATCAAAGAAGGCGACGTGGTGATCGGCAGTGAAACGCGCGTGAAAGTTGTGAAGAACAAAATCGCTGCGCCTTTCAAACAGGCTGAATTCCAGATCTTATACGGCGAAGGCATCAACATTAACGGCGAGCTGATCGATTTGGGCGTTAAGCACAAACTGGTCGAAAAAGCCGGTGCATGGTACAGCTACAACGGCGAGAAGATTGGTCAGGGTAAATCTAACTCCTGCAACTATCTGAAAGAAAACCCGAAAATCGCTGCTGAACTGGATAAAAAACTGCGTGATATGTTGTTGAGTGGCACTGGTGAACTGGCCGCTGCAACCACAGCAGAACTTGCAGACGACGATATGGAAACCAGCGAAGAGTTTTAATTTCGCCGGTATCTGAAAGCAGGGCTTTTGCTCTTCACTTTCAAAAACAAATTGTTGTCGAAAAAATGCCAGCCTGGTTTCCAGGCTGGCATTTTTCGCATCAGGGGAGTCACTCATGTCCGATGAAAAATCGTCCAATGGCAACACCATCGATCTGCAAAAGTTGCTTGAGCAGGTAGAACAGGAAAGCGCCGCATCCTCGCTGTTTGCCCCTCAGGAAAAAGACGCGGATGCGGCGAAGATCAATTCGCTGATGAACCGTGCGATGCGTCTGCTTTCACAGCGCGACCACGGTGAGATGGAACTGCGTAAGAAGTTGCGCACACCACCGGTGCCTTTCGTTAAACCGGCGAACAAGAAAAGTAGCTGGTCATCTCGCAAGCGACCGGCGCAGAATGAATTCGCAGAGGAAAATATTGTCAGAGCTAAGCCCGAACCGCGTCCGGTGCCGGAAGAGATCCCTGAAGAACATGTGCAGGCGGTGATCGACTATTGCTATCAGCATCACTGGCTGGATGACGCCAAATTTGCTGACCGCTATATTTCAGGGCGCAGTAACAAGGGCTATGGCGCGCAGCGCATCCGTTCAGAATTAATGCAAAAAGGTGTCGACAAAGAAATCATTACGACGGCACTGGAAAACACCGAGGTAGACTGGTGTATTCTGGCGCGCGAACTGGCAGTCAGAAAATTTGGTGAGGATTTGCCTACTGACTGGAAAGAAAAATCAAAAGTTCTGCGTTATTTGCTCTATCGCGGCTTCTTTCAGGAAGAAATACAGTCTATTTATCGCGATTTTGACGATTGACCGCATACGGTATTTTACTTCCCCGCGCAGAAATTTTATCTTATCCGCACTTTTTCGTTCGTGAGCTGTACAGATCGCTGCTCTAAGCAGCGTTATCCGGCTCAAGAGCCGTTCTTCCAGCATGATTCCGGGATATTTATGAGCAAGAGCACCGCTGAGATCCGTCAAGCGTTTCTCGATTTCTTCCAGAGCAAGGGACACAACGTTGTTTCAAGCAGTTCGCTTGTTCCGACAAACGATCCGACACTGTTGTTTACCAATGCCGGGATGAACCAATTCAAAGACGTTTTCCTCGGTCTGGATAAACGCGATTACAGCCGTGCCACTACGTCTCAGCGTTGCGTACGCGCGGGTGGTAAGCATAACGATCTCGAAAACGTCGGTTACACCGCACGTCACCACACCTTCTTCGAAATGCTGGGCAACTTCAGCTTCGGCGATTACTTCAAGCATGATGCAATCAACTACGCCTGGGAATTACTGACCGGCGAAAACTGGTTCAATCTGCCGAAAGAAAAGTTGTGGGTCACTGTCTATGAGACTGATGACGAAGCGTTTGAAATCTGGGAAAAAGAAGTCGGCGTTCCAAAAGAACGCATTATCCGCATCGGCGATAATAAAGGCGGTGCGTTCGCTTCTGATAACTTCTGGCAGATGGGTGACACCGGTCCTTGCGGCCCTTGCACCGAAATCTTCTTTGATCATGGCGATCACATCTGGGGCGGCCCTCCGGGTTCTGCAGAAGAAGATGGCGATCGCTACATTGAAATCTGGAACATCGTGTTCATGCAGTTCAACCGTCAGTCTGACGGCACCATGCTGCCACTGCCAAAACCGTCCGTAGATACCGGAATGGGGCTCGAGCGCATCACCGCTGTTATGCAACATGTGAACTCAAACTACGACATCGACCTGTTCCAGAAACTGATCGCCGCTGTGGCCGAAGTCACCGGCGCGACCGATCTGACCAGCAAATCTCTGCGCGTTATTGCCGACCATATCCGTTCTTGCGCATTCCTGATTGCTGACGGCGTGATCCCATCGAATGAAAACCGTGGCTATGTGCTGCGTCGTATCATTCGTCGCGCGATCCGTCACGGCAACATGCTGGGCGCGAAAGACACCTTCTTCTACAAACTGGTTGCTCCGTTGATTGACGTAATGGGCCCGGCGGCAGAAGAACTGAAACAGCAGCAGGCGATGGTTGAGCAACTGCTGAAAACCGAAGAAGAGCAGTTTGCCCGCACTCTGGAACGTGGTCTGGCCTTGCTGGACGACGAGCTGTCCTCACTCAAAGGCGACACGCTGGACGGTGAAATTGCTTTCCGTCTGTATGACACCTTCGGTTTCCCGCTGGATTTGACCGCTGACGTGTGCCGTGAGCGCAATCTGAAAGTTGACGAAGTCGGTTTCGAAAAGGCGATGGAAGTTCAGCGTCGTCGTGCCCGTGAGTCCAGCGGTTTCAGTGCAGATTACAACAGCATGGTTCGTGTGGACGGCGTCACTCAGTTCTCCGGCTACGAACATATGCAGCGCGATTCCAAAGTGGTCGCGTTGTTCATCGACGGTCAGTCAGTCAATGAAATTCAGGCAGGCGATAACGCTATTGTGGTCCTGGATGACACGCCATTCTATGGCGAATCCGGTGGACAGGTAGGTGATAAAGGCATCCTGAAAACTGCGGCTGGCATCTTCAATGTATCCGATACCCAGAAGTACGGTAAAGCCATCGGCCATCAGGGCTCGCTCAGCGCGGGTAAACTGAGCGTCGGTGACAGCGTTGAAGCGCAAGTGGATGCAGCACGCCGGGACCGTATTCGTCTCAACCACTCTGCGACTCACTTGCTGCACGCGGCATTACGTCAGGTACTGGGCAAGCACGTCGCGCAGAAAGGTTCTCTGGTTAACGACAGTTACCTGCGTTTCGACTTCTCACATTTCGAAGCGATGAAACCAGAAGAAATTCGTCAGGTCGAAGATCTGGTGAACGCGCAAATTCGTCGTAACCTGCCTATTCAGACCACCATTATGGATCTGGATGAAGCAAAAGAAAAAGGTGCAATGGCGCTGTTCGGTGAAAAATACGAAGACAGCGTTCGCGTGCTGAGCATGGGCGATTTCTCCACCGAACTCTGTGGGGGTACGCACGCCAGCCGTACCGGCGATATCGGCCTGTTCCGTATTCAGAGCGAATCCGGCACTGCTGCAGGTATCCGTCGTATCGAAGGGATCACCGGTGAAAACGCCATTAATGCACTGCATCAGCAAAGCGATTTGCTGCAAGATGTCGCGCATCTGGTGAAAGGCGATGTGAACAGCATCACCGATAAAATCCGTTCCCTGATTGAACGCTCACGCGTGCTGGAAAAAGAACTTCAGCAAGTGAAAGGCCAGCAAGCCGCGCAGGAAAGTGCGTCCTTGTCGGGTCAGACTAAAGAAGTGAAAGGCGTTAAGTTGTTAGTTCGTCAGCTGGATAACGTAGAGCCTAAAATTCTGCGTACGATGGTTGATGACCTGAAAAATCAGTTAGGGTCAGTGATCATTGTGCTGGCGACCATCGCGGACGATAAAGTCAGCCTGATTGCCGGTGTGACAAAAGATCTGACCGACCGTGTCAAAGCAGGGGAGTTGATCGCTTCTGTTGCCCAGCAGGTGGGCGGCAAAGGCGGTGGTCGTCCTGACATGGCACAGGCAGGGGGAAGCGATGTTCAGGCCTTACCGGCGGCTCTGGCTACCGTAGAGGCCTGGGTTGAATCCAAGCTGTAAGAAGAAATAAATCGCAAACCTGGAAAGCGCCATAATGTATTGTGCAATATGGCGTTTTCAGTCTTAATGGTGGGGTAGGCTTCGCGACAGGGTCGCGACAACGATGATTTCAGCTAAACTAAAAGTACTCATGGCTGAAGTTGCAGGCCGCTTACATTTAATGTAAGGGTCATGGCTTACGTTTTACCCGCTTATGATCGATAATGGCCGGGAAACTGAGAGACCCGACTCTTTTAATTATTCAAGGAGCAAAGAATGCTGATTCTAACTCGCCGAGTTGGTGAAACCCTCATGATTGGCGATGAGGTTACTGTTACCGTTTTAGGTGTTAAAGGTAATCAGGTACGTATTGGTGTGAACGCGCCAAAAGAGGTTTCCGTCCACCGTGAAGAGATCTACCAGCGCATCCAGGCTGAAAAATCTCAACAGACGAGTTACTGATTTACGAGGCGTCTCGCTGACGGCGAGGCGCTGAACCTCTTTTCTACGTATTACCGATTTCCCTGCCTGTATTTCTCTGTGTTTTTTCTGCTTTCTTTTCTTTTGAGCCCGGCGCTCTGATCCCCTTTGCACAAAAAATAATGTGAATTTTCTGCATTTTTCCCGCTTTATTGCCTTCAAACTGCTCAGGTTGCGCGTGAAATGTTCAATCGAGTGATTGTTAGGAAAAAAGGGTTTGACTTATAAGGGCCAGAAAGTAATATGTGCGCCACGCAGTGCCGATGAGCTTGAACAAAGTTAATCAGCACACTCGCAAGAGGCGTATGGTGAGGTGGCCGAGAGGCTGAAGGCGCTCCCCTGCTAAGGGAGTATGCGGTCAAAAGCTGCATCCGGGGTTCGAATCCCCGCCTCACCGCCATTTAAAATGCACCCATAGCTCAG
>NZ_JYDE01000060.1 GCF_003263515.1 Rahnella inusitata
TTCACCAAATCATTATCTTCGCGCACGCCGTAAGAACCGGTGCAGAAGCAGAAACCGTTATGGATGCTGTCAACGGTGTCTTTCAGCCATTGCATGTCTTCGATGGTGGAAACAATACGCGGCAGGCCGAGAATAGGGCGGGGAGGATCATCCGGGTGAACCGCCAGACTCAATCCGCACTGCTCGGCAACCGGCACAATGCTGCGCAGGAAGTGGGCCATGTTTTCGCGCAGTTTGGCCTTGTCGATGCCGTCATAGGTCGCCAGACGTGCGCGGAACTGCTCCAGCGTATAGCCTTCTTCCGCACCCGGTAAACCGGCAATGATGTTAGCAACCAGCGTATTTTTCTCTTCCTGCGTCATCGCCGCGAAATACTCAGCGGCCAGCTTCTGTTCCTCGGCGCTGTAATCCGCTTTGGCGCCTTCGCGTTGCAGAAGATGTAATTCAAAAGCGGCAAACGCGATGTGATCAAACCGCAGCGCGCGGGAGCCATCCGGCAGCAGATAACCCAGATCGGTGCGCGTCCAGTCAAGAACCGGCATGAAGTTGTAGCAGACGGTATCGATGCCACAGGACGCCAGATTACGGATAGATTGCTGATAGTTGGCGATATGTTGCTCAACGTTGCCGCTGCGGGTTTTGATTTCTTCATGCACCGGAATACTTTCCACCACCGACCACGTCAGCCCCTTGGCTGCAAGTTCAGCCTGACGCTTTTTGATTTCTTCAACCGGCCACACTTCACCGTTTGGAATGTGGTGCAGGGCGGTGACCACACCGGTTGCGCCAGCCTGACGCACATCATCTAGCGATACCGGGTCTTTCGGGCCGTACCAACGCCATGTCTGTTCCATCTGTTTTCCTTAAATTTTTTT
>NZ_JYDE01000007.1 GCF_003263515.1 Rahnella inusitata
CCCTCTCTTGGTCGGTTTCGGCGCGAAAAGCCAGGTGATCACCGTTATTGAAAAACCGAAATTTTCTCGATCAAACCATCAAACCATCAAACTGACATGGGCTGCCACAATCTTCCATCCACTCAACATTTTGACCCACGTCTGCTGCTGTCGCCCAATTTTGTCCGTACCTTCGCGGCGAAACTCGGTACTGGCGATCGCCATGTCATCGCCAAACGTGGTGATCGTCGTGTTGATCAAATCGCGATCCAGCCCCTGAGAAGGGCGCGCAGCGCGGAATTCGCGGATGGCTTCGATGCCGTAAAGATTTTCCCCTGCGCCGTAGCGCACAGTCCGCGGATCATGCCAGAACAGCTCGTCGAGCACGGCGGTGTCGTTGGTGATCAGCGCCTGCTCATAACGATAAAATGCCGCATTCATTTCGGCGAGGATCGCCGGGCGGTCAATATTGTCAGTTTTCATGATTAACTCTCTTCACCCTGGAAAACGGTAATGTCAGATCACCGAAGAACTGCTGACTTTCACGATACCTTGTTGCTCGAGCGCCCACGCGGCGCGCAGGCACAGGTCTTCCCGCCACGGCGGAGCAATCAGTTGTAACCCTATCGGCAAACCCGTTGCGGTGGTTACCGGCACGGTCACCACCGGCAGGCCAAGGAACGAAATCGGCTGCGTCAACATTCCCATACTGGCGCGCGTTGGCAGGTCCAGACCGTTGATGTGGATCGTTTCCTGACCGAGTAAAGTCGCCGGACACGGCGTGGCTGGCGCAATCAAGATGTCCCAATGGTCGAACAATGGCAACACCTGTTGCTGAAACTGATGACGGAAACGCTGCGCCTGCACGTACCACGCCGCCGGGATCATGGCGCCTGCCAGCAAACGCTCGCGGGAAAGTGGCTCAAACTGTTCAGGAATACTGCGCAGTTTGGGTAAATACTGATTGCCGCCTTCCGAGGCGCTGATGATGAACGCCGCAGAACGCGCCAGTTCAGCCTGCGACATCTCGATCTCTTCCTGAGCCTCCAGCGCCTGCGCTACCTTCAGCACGGCGGCTTTGGCGTGCTCATCGCACCACGTCGAAAAATATCCGCCGAGGACAGCAGTGCGTAAACCCTGCTGGCCGCGCTTAAGCTGGGAAAACGTCTCGGTATTCGGCTTGTCAGCCTGAAAATGATCCCGCGGATCGGTGCCCTGAATAGCGTCGTAGACCTGCGAAAGATCTTCGCTGCACCTCGCCAGGGGGCCGAGATGATCGAGGCTGGCGACAAACGGCTGGCTTCCGCTGCGGGAGATCCGCCCGAAAGTCGGTTTCAGGCCGAGAATACCGGAGAGCGAGGCGGGCACGCGGATCGAACCGTTGGTGTCGCTGCCAAGCGTGAAATGCACCAGACCGGCAGCGACCGCCGCCGCCGAACCGCCGGAAGATCCACCTGCGACGCGGGAAAGATCGCGCGGGTTACGCGTCGCGCCATAGTGACTGTTTTCGGTGGTGAAACCGTAGGCGTAGGCGTCCATATTCAACATGCCTGACAGCGTCGCGCCCTGTGCGGCCAGCCGTGAAATGGTCCAGGCATCGTGCCGCGCGGCGGCGTTGCTGCTGTTGAGGCTGGCACCGGCCAGCGTGACTTCGCCCGCGACGTCCAGCAGGTTTTTCACCGCATAAGGAATACCGGCCAGCGGCGGTAACGTTGTACCGCTGGCGCGGGCTTTGTCGACTTTCGCGGCTTCGCTCAGCATCCTGTCGCGGGTGATGTGGGTGTACGCGTTGATGACCGGATTCGCCTGTTCTATGGCGTCGAGCGTGGTGGTGGCGACTTCGCTGGCGGAGATGTGGCCCTGCGCAATCGCCTGATGCAGCTGGCTGATGGAGAAATTTTCTAACGATTTCATGCTCTGTACACCCCGGCTATTTCCAGGCGCGGGTCGAGCGGTAAATCCATCAGCGGCTGCGCCATCTGCGCGATGCGGCTAAATTGCACCAGTAATTCCTGACGACGTTCGTCGTCGAGTTCCAGCGCCAGTACGGATTCCATCTGGCGGACATACGCAGCCCATTGGAGCTCAGCAGGTGTGTTTTTCATGGTGTTTTCTCCTTATCAAAAACCGGCAGCGCTGCCGTTGCTGCGCGGGTCAGACGCGCCCTCAAACATGCCGTTGGTGTGGCGCACAATCGCGCCCGCATGGCCGACGGCTTCGCTGAAATCCGGTAACAGCTCGACGTCGTGACCGCGCTGGCGCAGCCCGGCGAGCGTCGGATATTCGAAGCGGCCTTCCAGTTTCAGTGAGTCGGAGCTTTCGCCCCAGGTGCGGCCGAGCAGCCAGCGCGGGCCGCTGATCGCCTGTTGTAAGGATTGCCCCTGCACCACGTGACGGATGAACACTGCCGCCTGCGTTTGCGGCTGGCCGTCACCGCCCATCGAGCCGTACACCATCGTGCGACCGTCGTATAAACGGGCGGCGGCCGGGTTGAGCGTATGGAACGGTTGTTTGCCCGGCGCCAGCGCCAGCAAATGATCCGGATCGAGACTGAAAGACGCGCCGCGGTTTTGCCACAGCACGCCGCTCTCCGGCAGCACCACCCCGCTGCCAAATTCATGATAAATGCTTTGGATGAACGAGACCGCCAGCCCGCTGCTGTCCATCACGCCCATCCAGACAGTATCGCCCGGCCCTTTGCCTTTGCCCCAGTCGGCGGCGCTGTGCGGTTTGATGCGGGTGGCAAGGGCATCGAGATACTGCGGATCGAGCAGGCTTTGGGCGTCCTGCGTCATCATGCGTGGATCGGTGATGAAACGATCGCGCAGCCCGAACGCCAGTTTGGTGGCTTCAACGATGCTGTGAATCGTGGCGCCTTCGTCCATGCTTTCGAGTGACAGACGGTCGGTCAGGCCGAGGATCGCCAGTGAGACCAGCCCCTGCGTCGGTGGCGTCAGATTGTAGATTTCGCCCTTACTGTGTTTGAGGCGCAAGGGCACGCGGCGCTGCGGTTTGTACGCCGCGAGATCGGCGCGGGTGACCGGCATACCGAGCTTTTCCATATCGGCGGCCATGCTGTCGGCCAGTTCACCCCGGTAGAAACTGCCCAGTCCGTCTTCGCACAGCATCGATAATGTCTGTGCCAGCTGCGGTTGTGTGAAGCGGTTTCCGGCGCGCGGCACTTCTCCGTTGGGTAGAAACACATCGGCGAAAGAGCGGATGTCTTTGAGTTCGTGCTGCTTGGAGCGGGTGGCGGCTTCCTGCGAGGCGGTGACCGGAATTCCGTCGGAGGCGTAACGGATCGCGTCACGCAACAAGCGCGACAGCGGTTTTTGCTCGCCGCCAAATTCAGCGGAAACGTTCAGCGCTTCCTGCCATCCGCCCACGGTGCCCGCGACGGTGAGCGCCGATTTCGGGCCACGGTGCGGAATGTGTGTGTCACCGGCATAAAAATCCAGAGAAGCGAGGGAGCCAGCCGCGCCGCTGGCGTCGATGGCGACCGGATTGCCCTGTGGCGGTACAATCAGCCAAAAGCCGTCGCCGCCGAGCCCGTTCATGTGCGGATACACCACGGCGATGGTTGCGGCTGCGGCCACCATGGCTTCGATGGCATTACCGCCTTCGCGTAATACCGCAAGCGCGCTCTGGCTCGCCAGATGATGAGGCGTGACCGCCATTCCTAACGGTGCGCTGTTACTGTTAATCATGCGATGTCCTTTGTTGCGTGTCTTTTCTTATGTGCTGATGTCAGTCCGCGCGTGCAGGGTAAGAGGGCGCGATGTCATTAAGTTAAGCAAGAGGTGTTCCACATCCGCAGGAAAGTGCCGCGTTGACGGATAAATTCGCTTGCATTGGCAAGCATAGTGCATGGTATGTTCCGCCCATTCGTTGAAACTTCCGTTACAAAAGGGTCGGACATGAAACAAATTGATGAGCGTCTGCGCGACCATTACCCGGCGCTGACGCCGCAGGAACAACGCGTAGCCGACTTTATCTTCGCCAGTATTGACGACCTGATGAGCTACAACAGCGCAGAGCTGGCGCGGCTTAGCGGAGTGTCAAAGGCCACGGTCAGCCGCCTGTTTAAGCGGCTCGGCTACCCGAGTTATCGCGACATGCGCGATGAAATGCGCACGCTGCGCCAGAGCGGAATGCCGCTGACCGACAGCCGCGATGCGGTGCAGGGAAACACCCTGTTGTCCCGGCACTACAAGCAGGAAATGGCCAACCTGACGCAGTGGATTAATCAGATCGACGGCGCGCAGTTCAGTGCGCTGACCGCCGCGCTGAGTCAGGCGCGGCAGGTGCGTCTGCTGGGCTTTCGCAACAGCTATCCGGTGGCGTTACATCTGCGCCAGCAGCTGATTCAGGTGCGACCAGGCGTGACGATGATGCCGCAGCCGGGGCAGACGCTGGCGGAAGAGCTGGTAGACCTGACCGCGCAGGATGTGGTGATTTTCGTCGCGTTCCGCCGCAGACCGCGCATGGCGAAGGCCATTCTGACCCAGTTGCAAACACTGGGCGTGCCGGTGCTGCTTGTCTGCGAACCGCAGGCGCAGACGCTGACTGCACTGGCGACCTGGCATCTGGCGACGCCACTCGACAGCGTGTCGGCGTTTGACAGCTATTCTTCGGCGATGAGTCTGGCAAATTTGCTCAGCAACGCGTTGCTGCACGAAATGCTGGCCTCAGGGCGTCAGCGAATTCATCAGATAAACGATATGTACAGCGATCTCGACGAACTCGAACAGCGCTGATTCCCGATCCCGGTTCAAACAGGGCGCTTTTTTGGTGCCTTCGCACAATGACGGTGCGCCGCCTTTTTTACTTTTCGCGTCTTTCTGCTCTGCCACAGGGCAAAAGGCGCCGCCCCAAACAGTTCCCATTCCCCGTAATTCCTTGTCATAGCGTGACTTCGTCCACATTTTTTCGATTGAATCGCTTTTGGCACATTCGTTGCAAAGTCATGTTTATAAGAATCTATCGTTCCAAAAACCTTTCACCGGAGATAATCTATGAACATGAACAAACGGCTGTTGGCGTGGGCAGGTGCTGCAATGCTGGTTCTTCAGGCATCGGGCGCGATGGCCGATCAGTTGCAGGATATTCAGAAGCGCGGCGTGCTGCGCGTGGCAGTGCCGCAGGATTTTCCGCCGTTTGGTTCGGTGGGCAAGGATCTGCAGCCGGAAGGGTATGACATCGACATGGCGCAGTATCTGGCCGACAAGATGAAACTTAAGTTGCAACTGGTGCCGGTCACCAGCGCCAACCGCGTACCTTATCTGCAAACCGATAAAGTGGATCTGGTGATCTCCAGCCTCGGGAAGAACGCCGAGCGTGAGAAAGTCATCGATTTCAGTAACGCTTACGCACCGTTTTTCCTCGGCGTGTTTGGCGCGAAGGGCGACAAGCTGGCGGAGCTGAGCGCGCTTTCCGGCAAAACCATCGGCGTAACCCGTGGTGCGGTGGAAGATCTGGCGCTGACTGATGTGGCACCGAAAGACGCCAAAATTCAGCGTTACGAAGACAACAACACCACGCTGTCGGCGTACCTGTCCGGTCAGGTGGAATACATCGCTACCGGCAACCTGGTGGTAGCGGCGATTGCCCGAATGAACCCGGCCAAAGCGCCTGAATCCAAAGTGATGCTGAAAGATTCGCCGTGTTTCGTTGGCCTGCGTAAAGACGAACCGGCGTTGAAAGAGAAAGTGAACGAACTGATTGCCGAAGGCGTTAAAGATAAGACGCTGAACACGTTGTCCGAAAAATGGATGAAGGCTCCGCTGCCGGCTTCCATCGGCGCGTAATCAGTGGTTTGACGAGGATCTTTCATGACCTATCAGCTTAACTTTAGCGCGCTGTGGCCGTATATGCCGGAGCTGTTGGCCGGTTTATGGACCACCATTGAGCTGACGGTGATGGCAACGATTGGCGGCGTCGCGATCGGGATTTGCGGCGCGGCCATTCGCTGCGGCAACCATAAAATCCTGCGGACGACCTGGGGCGTGTATGTCGAAGCCATCCGTAATACGCCGTTTGTCGTACAGCTGTTTTTCATCGTATTTGGTCTGCCGGCCATCGGTTTGAAAATGACCGCAGGCGAAGCGGCGCTGCTGGCGATGCTGATTAACCTCGGCGCGTACAGCACCGAAATCATCCGCGCCGGTATTCAGGTAACGCCGAAAGGCCAGTGGGAAGCGGGACGCGTGCTGGGGCTGAGCCGCAGTCAGACATTTCTGCGTATCGTTCTGCCGCCGTCGCTCAAGCGTATTTACCCGTCGCTGGTCAGCCAGTGCATTATCGTGATGCTCGGTTCTTCCGTCGTGTCGCAGGTGTCCTATGAAGAACTGACGTTCGCCGCCAACCTGATTCAGTCGCGCACGTTCCTCAGTTTTGAAGTGTATCTGGTCACCACGTTGTTCTATTTATTGTTGTCGGTTGCGATGCGTCAGTTATTGCTGCTGGCCGGACGCCGCTTCTTTGGGAGTGATAACGGATGATGACGTTTTCCGACTGGGACATTGTGCGCAATTTGCTGCTGGCGGCGCGCTGGACGATTCTGCTCTCCCTGACCGCATTCATTGGCGGCACGCTGGTTACTTTGCCGCTGTTGCTGATGCGCCTGACCAAACGCCGCTGGCCGTCGTTGTTTGTGCGGTTGTATTCCGAACTGTTTCAGGGCACGCCGTTGCTGATGCAGCTGTTTCTGGCGTTCTTCGGCCTCGGTTTGTTTGGTATCAACGTCAGCCCCTGGACCGCTGCGGCACTTGCGCTGACCTTGTATACCAGCGCCTATTTGGTGGATATCTGGAGCGGCAGCATCGCCGCACTGCCAAAAGGCCAGTGGGAAGCGTCACGCTGCCTCGGCCTGAATTTTGGCCAGACGCTGTGGCGCGTGGTCGCCCCGCAGGCGCTGCGCATCGCGATTGCGCCAACGGTGGGATTTTCTGTTCAGGTGGTGAAAGGCACTGCGCTGGCGTCGATTATCGGTTTTGTCGAGCTGACCAAAGCGGGCACGATGCTCAATAACGTGACGTTTGAGCCGTTCAAAGTGTTCGGATTAGTGGCGCTGGGCTACTTCCTGATGTGTTATCCGCTGTCGCGTTACAGTCAGCATTTAGAAAAATCGTTGCGTGGAGATAAACAGTAATGCCGCTGATCACAATCAATCAGGTTCAAAAGTTTTACGGCCAGAATCACGTCCTGAAAGGGGTGGATCTGGATATCGACAGCGGTGAAGTGATCTCCATCATTGGCCGCAGCGGTTCCGGGAAAAGTACGTTACTGCGCTGCATGAACGGGCTGGAAGGGTATCAGGACGGCAGCATTAAACTCGGCGGGATGACCATCACCGATCGCGACTCGCAGGCGCGCGACATCAGCCGCTCGGTCGGCATGGTGTTCCAGAGCTTTAATCTTTTCCCGCACATGACCGCGCTGGAAAATGTCATGCTGGCACCGCGCCGCGTGCTGAAAAAATCCGCCGCCGAATGCCGTGAACTGGCCGCGCAGATGCTGGCGAAAGTCGGACTGGCGGATCGCATGGATTATTACCCGTCCAACCTTTCCGGCGGCCAGCAGCAACGCGTGGCGATCGCCCGTGCGCTGGCGATGAACCCGAAAGTGCTGCTGTGTGATGAAATCACCTCGGCGCTCGACCCGGAGCTGGTCGGCGAAGTCTTGAAAGTGCTCGAGCAACTGGCGAAAGAGGGCATGACGCTGGTACTGGTGACGCACGAAATGAATTTTGCCCGCGAAGTGGGCGACCGCGTGGTGTTTATGCATCAGGGCACCGTGTGGGAACAGGGCGAAAGCCGGGCGCTGTTTGCCAATCCGCAAACCCCGGAGTTAAAACAATTTATCGCATCGGTACGCGGGCTGAACGAAGCTGCGGTCTGACGAACCTCATAGTAAGGATCAATCATGCTGGACATCAAAACACTCGGACAAATCAACCCGCCCACCCGTCTGCTGATGGGGCCGGGGCCGATCAACGCTGATCCGCGCGTGCTGCGTGCGATGGCGAGCCAGCTGGTCGGGCAATATGACCCGGTCATGACCGGCTACATGAATGAAGTGATGGCGCTGTACCGCGCGCTGTACAAAACCGAAAACCAGTGGACGTTCCTGATAGACGGCACCTCGCGCGCCGGTATCGAAGCCGTGCTGCTTTCCGGCATTCGTCCGGGCGATAAAGTGCTGGTGCCCGTGTTTGGGCGCTTTGGTCATCTGTTGTGTGAAATCGCCCGTCGCTGCCGTGCAGAGGTTCACACTATCGAAGCGCCATGGGGCGAAGTGTTCGACCCGCAGCAAATCGAAGACGCTATCAAATCCGTCAAACCGCGCTGGCTGCTGACCGTGCAAGGCGACACCTCCACCACGATGTTGCAGCCGCTGGAACAGCTGGGCGACATCTGCCGCCGTCACGGCGTGCTGTTCTATTCAGACGCCACGGCCTCGTTTGGCGGCAACCCGATGGAAACCGATGCGTGGGGATTAGACGCCGTGTCGGCCGGTTTGCAAAAATGCCTCGGCGGGCCGTCAGGCAGCTCGCCGGTCACCATCAGCCCGCGCTTTGAAGAACAGATCCGCCGCCGTAAATGTGTCGAAGAAGGGATCCGCACCGCCGATCACGCCGACGGCGACGAGGAGATGATCTATTCCAATTATTTTGATCTGGGCATGATCATGGATTACTGGGGGCCGGAGCGCCTGAACCACCACACCGAAGCCACCAGCATGCTGTTCGCCTCACGCGAATGTGCGCGCATCATCCTTGAAGAAGGTCTGGATAACAGCATTGCGCGCCACAAACTGCACGGCGGCGCGCTGCTGGCGGGCATTCAGGGAATGGGGCTGGAGGTATTCGGCGATCTGAATCATCGTATGAATAACGTGCTCGGCGTGGTCATTCCGCAGGGTATTCACGGCGAACAGGTGCGTCAGATGATGCTCAACGATTTCAGCATTGAGATTGGCACCTCATTTGGTCCGCTGGCCGGAAAAATCTGGCGTATCGGCACCATGGGCTACAACGCCCGCAAAGACTGCGTATTACAAACGCTGGTGGCGCTGGAGGCCGTGCTGCACCGTCTGGGGTTTGCGTCGAAATACGGCGCCGGTTCGCAGGCTGCGTGGGAACATTACGCAGGAGGTCAGTAATGGCAGAAGCCTTAACGCTGGCTGCGGTGTCCGAAAGTGCCGCACGGGCGGCCGAACGGGTGATGGCGCGCTGCGACGCGCTGGCCGCCATCAGCGAAACGCCGGGGATGCTGACCCGTGTTTATCTGTCGTCGGAACATTTAGAGGCCAACCGCCTTGTGGGCGAATGGATGGCCGCCGCCGGGATGCGCGTCTGGCAGGACAGCGTCGGCAACATCTGCGGGCGCTACGAAGGGCTGGATCCTTCCGCGCCTGCGCTGCTGCTCGGTTCGCATCTCGACAGCGTGCGTAACGCGGGGCGCTATGACGGCCCGCTCGGCGTGCTGACGGCGCTGGAAGTGGTGTCGCATTTACATCAAAACGCTATTCGTTTGCCGATGGCGGTGGAAGTCGTCGGGTTCTGCGATGAAGAGGGCACACGGTTTGGCATCACGCTGCTCGGCAGCCGTGGATTGACCGGCACCTGGCCCGCCGACTGGCTGGAACGCCGGGACGCGCAGGGGATTTCCGTTGCCGAGGCGATGATTAAGGTCGGGCTGGAACCGCTGCACATTGGCGCATCCCGGCGCGCTGTCGGCGATTTCTGCGCGTATCTGGAATTGCATATCGAACAAGGTCCGTGCCTGCAAACGGCAGATGTGCCGCTCGGTGTGGTCACCGCAATCAACGGCGCACGCCGTCTGAACTGCCAGTTCACCGGTCACGCCGGTCACGCAGGCACCGTGCCGATGGGGCAGCGTCAGGACGCCCTGACCGCCGCCGCCGAATGGACGCTGGCAATCGAAAGTATTACCACCGCCACTGGCCGCAATCTGGTCGCGACCGTCGGCACGCTGGAATGCTTGCCGGGCGCGGTGAACGTCATTGCGGGACAGGTGAAATTGTCTCTCGACGCCCGCGGGCCGCGCGATGAAGATTTATGTGCGTTGCTTAAAGTTTTGCTGGCGAAAGGCCATGAAATTGCCGCACGTCGCGGGCTGACATTCGAAGCCGAACAGTTTTACGGCATCAGCGCGACGGAGTGCGACGAAGGGTTGCAGCACCGTCTGAATCAAAGCATTTTGCCGTTGCAGGGGCAGGCGATGTCCTTGCCGAGCGGGGCGGGGCACGATGCCATTGCTATCGCAGAATGCTGGCCGGTCGGAATGCTGTTCGTGCGTTGTAAAGACGGCATCAGCCATCATCCGGATGAATCGGTCACGACCGGTGACGTGGCGTTTGCGGTGCAGGCGTACATCAACACGGTGCTGAGTTTCGGGGAGGGGCATTGATGACCCTCGAAGAGTTTAATGCGCTGTCCGAATTCGAGGCCGTCGCACTGCTGCGCCCGCTGGTGAATATTCCCGCCTGGGCGAAACAGGTCAGCGACGCGCGGCCCTATTCTTCAACCGATCGCCTGTTGCAGTGCGCTGGCGCGGCCTGTCAGCACTGGCGGGCGGCAGACATCACCCAGGCGCTGTCCGCGCATCCGCGCATCGGTGAACGGGCAGACGGCAGCAGCAAAGAAGCACAGCTGTCGCGCGGCGAACAGGCGACGCTGAACATCAGCCATCAGGACATTATTGATGCGTTGCACGAGGGCAATCTGCGCTATGAGCAGCGCTTTGGCAGGGTGTTTTTGATCCGCGCCAAAGGCCGCAGTTCAGAAGAGATCCTTGGGAACCTGCAACGGCGTTTACAGAATTCGCCGGAAACCGAAAGTCAGGAAACTGCGCAGCAACTCAAAGAAATTACCCTGCTGCGCTTAAAGGAGATTTTCAGTCATGACTAAAATTACAACGCATATTCTCGACACATCACTCGGCCAGCCCGCCGCCAGCGTGCGTGTCTGGCTGGAAAAAATCGACGGTCAGAACGTCACCTTAATCAGCGAAACGCAGACTGATGCCGATGGCCGTGCGGCAAAATTAACGCCGGACGCTGTGGATTCAGGCCATTACCGCTTGTGTGCAGATATCGGCGCGTACTTTGCCGGGACGGGGCGTGAAACGCTGTACTGCTCGGCGATCATCGATGTAAAAATTGACGGCGGGCAGGATCACTACCACCTGCCACTGCTGATAAGCCCCTACGCGTATTCGACGTATCGCGGGAGCTGAGTCAGCGAAAATGAAAGTTTTAAAACCGTAAGGAGCACTGCGCTGCTCATTACGGTTTTATTTTGAATATAATTCATAATGTCTTTCTTTTATTCACCTGACACTGAAGTCAGGTGAATAAATAACGGATAAGATTTTTTATTACTTTTGAATAGCAATATATTCTTTAAATATCCGGCGACTGCCAGTTGTGGTCATCTTTGACCGGAGGCAGGTAAGACAGACGCTGCATATTCTGATTCCACAAATTATCCGGAATGCGGTAACGGTCTTCTTTATGCGGATCGATGGCCGTCACAATTTTGTCTTCCTGACCTGAGGCGATAAGCCGGATGAGATCCGGGTTCATCATCACGGTTTTACCGGTAGCGATGAACTCCGCCCAGCCTGTCTGATAAGCTTGCAGGATCTGGTCGGCGGTAAACAGATTGCCGATGCCAATCAGCGGAAGTTTGCCGTTAATACGCTCGTGCAGCAACTGCATACGGGTCATCGTTGTATCCGCTCCGCGGCGCGCTTTTTTGTAGAAATCCCACAGAGAAACATGCAGATACTGTAATGGTTTTTCAACCAGCGCGTCTATCAGGGCAAAGGTATCCTTCATTGTCAGGCCCTGCTCTCCCGGCTCTTCCGGAGAGAAACGATAGCCCACAATAAACTCGTCGGTGGCGTACTGCTGCCTGACTGCCGTAACGGCATCAACGATGGCCAGCGGGAAGCGCAGGCGATTCTCAATACTGCCGCCCCACTGGTCTGTGCGACGGTTACTCTCACCCGATACAAACTGCTGGATAAGATAATTATTCGCACCGTGAATTTCGACGCCGTCAAACCCGGCCTGAATGGCTAAATGCGCGGCATTGGCGAAGGCGGAAATCAGGTTGCGGATCTCTTCATCGGTCAGGGCGCGGGCACCTGATTTCTCATCCGCAGACGGCGCGACCATCTCGCGACCCTTCAGTAATTCAGGGAGGGAGAGATGACCACCGTGATGAATCTGCAGAACCGCCGTAGCACCCTGTTGCTTAGCAATGCGGACAACTTCACGCAGGCTCGGTAAATCTTTCTCACCGATGGCTTCAGGCTGGCCGACAAAGGCTTTGCCCTCCGGAGATACCAGCGTTGCGGCGGCGATAAAAAGGCCAAAACCGTCGAAGCGGTCGGTCAAAAAGTGGCGTTCTTCGTCGCTGATGCTGCCGTCTTCATGGGAGGCAAAATGCGTCATTGGCGCAACGGTAAAACGGTTTTTGATAGTAACCCCGTTATTTAACGTATAGGGTTGAAATAAAGGGGCATATTTCGGATTCATTATATTCTCTCAACAATTAATTCATGTTTTTGCTGATGTCATCCATTCGAATGATGGCATCGGCGATAACTTTTTATAAAACAAGAAACATATTCCGATAATGCTGCGGTCATGGGGACACGGTTACCAAAATAAGTTTCGCTAATACGATAGTCTTTTTCCGGCTGGCAGGCTTTTTACTGAATCATTTCTTCAGCGTGATCGAGCGTGTCGGCGGTTGCTGTCGTGACAGAGAGACAACTCTATATTTTATAGTGATCACTAAGTATTTGTATATTTATAACGATCACTAAATAAAAAGGCAAGCTGATTTTTCAATTCACAAAGAAAAAAAGGTTTATGGAGGGGGTGGGCGGAGGGAACGGCCCGATACGTTGCTCAATTCAGGTATAATTGTGTATCAATTGCTACATAATAGAACTATTATGTAGTGTTCAATACACTTTGTGTGTTTTTACACGGGAGTGCCGTGAGCTAAAAGTTACGGGGGAGAGCTGCATCCTTCCCCGGTACCGCACGCCCGAAATCTTGTATAATGAACCATCAGTTTTTCTTTATTTATCAGGCTGGACACATGTCAGATTCAACGCACAGCACGACCTCACGACGAGGAAGACCCCGTAATTTTGACAGGGATAAAGCCCTGATTAGTGCATTGGGCTTGTTCTGGCGATGCGGATACGAACCCGCTTCGGTCGGTGAACTTTGTCGGGTAATGGAAATCAATCCGCCGAGCCTCTATGCAGCATTCGGCAGCAAGGCTGAGCTGTTTCTCGAGGCGGTAAACTTTTACGAAAGAACCTACTGGGATGCTCCGTGGGAAAAGATGCTTCAGGAAGCGAATGTACATGATGCCATTCGCAACTTTTTTGAGGAATCGGCCATCATCCTGACGTCGCAAGATGTTCCCTGCGGCTGCCTTGTGGTCCTCGCCGCTATCAACGTTTCACCGGATTCGAAAGATGTCTACGATGCTGTTAAAGCGCTCAGAGAAGAAGGGCGGGTATATTTCAGGCAGCGTCTGCAGGCAGGAAAAGAGGCTGGTCAGCTGCCCCCTGATACCGATATCGAGAGTATTGCCCTGACGCTGAATACGCTTCTGGAGGGGATGTCCATTCCCGCACAGGACGGGATCTCGCAGGCAGACCTAAAGCGCGTCGCCAACCAGGCGGTTCTCCTGCTGCCACGTCCGTAAAATCCTCTGAAAAAAAAACCGTCCCTAAGGGACGGAAGAAAGAGGGTTTTACAGCGTCAGCGTAGAAATATTATGGCGCTACATGGGTGTGGTAGATTTTGCTGACTACCGTCCATTTCCCTTCGACCTTTAACAGGTTAAAAAAGTCCGTGAAGCAAAAGCCAGAGATATCGTTGGTATCGATGCGTGCGCTGGCCGCGGTGCCAACAATATCAATATTCACAATGACGCCCTGCGCTTCAGGCGACGGACGGAAGGCGGTATCAATGGTATCAAACAGACCCTGGATCGCACCGCCGGTCAGTTTATTGTCACCGTCAACGCCAAAGATTGTGGCTTCTTTGCTGAAAGCAGGTTTCATGATGCTGCTGTCGGCCTTTTTACCGCCTTCATTGTACTGATTCAGTACTTTCACGATTTCATTGTATTCATGGACATAGATTGGTTTGGTCATGCTCAAATCCTCACATCAAACAGATGTATTACAGGTGATTTCACGGTTAAAAGTCTCTGCTTACAGAGGGTCGCTAACATTATATATGTAGTGACCACTAAGTAATTTGTATTTTATAGTGATCATTACACAATAAGTCAACATGAAAGTGTTTTTACGCTGTGTGATCCTAATTCCGGCAGTTGCCCAGTCCTGAGGGTCATGCTGACTGTAGGTAAAATGCGGGATCAGGCTGATGGCGATGAGGGAATGGTCAGACAGTAAGCCCTCCTGAAGGTGAGGGCGTCATGTGGTCGCGGTGGTTTTGAGGGGGATATTGCTCATTTAAAGACGCGTGGGGGCATAATTGAAACGATACTTTCCTTCACCCCATTGAGAAGTGCGGATGCCTGAGGCGTACGCTTTTGGTCAGCGCCGCGTGGCTGACGTCGCATTCGCGGTTACTCTGGCGGACCTGTTGCAGGAACGCCATCAGCAGCGGATTCGGGCGCTCGCGACGTGACATCAGCTCAGGCTGGCCCTGAACGCCGATGAAATACGGATGATTCATCAGTTCCACCGCCTGCGCCTGTTCCCCGCTTTCATCCATTCCAGACACCGTAAGACCGGCGTTTTCCAGTGCGCTGAGAATTTGCGGATTCAGATAACGGCGCTGGTTATAGCGCAGCGTAAATTCCTCGCCCATTTTGTGTGCCAGCAGGCTGCCCGCACAGGTTTTAACCGGGTGATTGCCCAGACGGGGTTGTGAGTGCTCACTCAGCGGCAGCGCGGTTTGCAGGCTGCCTAGCGTAGACGGACCCTGCATCACCACACACTCCTGCCCAAGCACCCGCTGCCCCAGTGCCGTCACCATCTGATGCATCCCCTGATTAATGCCCAGCAGCGGCGTCGGGTTTTCCAGCGCCCACGTGGCAGTCGCCAGCGCTGCGGCCTGATGGTCACCCTGGGTCAGCGTGGTGCCTGGCAAAATAATACCGTCGACGTCAAACAGGGTGGAGTCGAGCTGACTGCCGAGCAGTGCAGGCGTCACCCAGACCACGTCGATGTTCATTGCCAGTGCATCGGCGGCGTCTCCCAGTGCAGCGAGCATCGCCGGATAGCTGTCGCGCTGTTCAGCAAAATCCCCGACTAAGGCGATGCGAAGGGTTTTCCCGGCGCGCATGACCGGTTGTGACACCGAACCTAACGCCCAGCGCCCGAAGGCATCGCGCCCCCAGCCGTTACTGCGAACTTTACCGGTGGTGCTGTCTTCCAGCTGGAATTTATCCTGATGGCGCACCACGGTTAATGATTCTGTTTCGATGCCATGCGCGGTGATTTGGGCGCTCAGTTCTGCGGAGAGAGGCTCACGCAGCGGCACCACGATATCCTCTTTAAGTGCCCGATAAATCAGCGATTCCAGGCTGGATTCAGCACCCGCACCGCGCCCGGTCAGGCGCTCAAGCCATACCAGTCCGCTGGTCAGAGAATGCCCCTGTGCCGTGACGTGCTGACGGGCATTCGGGAAACGTCGCGCATCATGACTGACGGGAAAGTGACACAGCGGCAACGCGCGCAATTCAGCAAGTATCGCTGCCATCGCGCCGTACAACGCAGGTTCGGGCGTGGAGTGTGCAATAAAGGTGATGGTCATCAGGTTTCCTCTGTCAGATGTTTTTGCGGGGATATTGAATGCAAGAACTGATCCACACAGCGGTCTGCTTACAAGTGTTGACAAAAAGAGCGCGGCGACTCGCAAAAATGATCTCCGGTAACACTTCACTACTACGAAACGCCACGCTGTTCAGACCATAACGCGCTAATCTATCGCCGGTTGTTCTGAACCCTACACTCATTAAGGAAGCATCATGTCAGCATCACTTTATGCCAGCACGGCGGCACAGTTTGTTCGTGGTTTACAGAATCTCTCTGCATTGCTGGAGAAAGGCGCGGCCTGGGCGCAGGAAAACGGGAAATCTGAAGAGGAGATCCTGAACACCCGTCTGGCAGAAGATATGTATCCGCTGGCGCGTCAGGTGCAGATCACCAGCGATATGTCGAAAGGTGCAATCGCCCGCCTGGCCGGTATCGCCGCACCGGCGATGGAAGATACCGAAACCACGTTCGCGCAGTTACAGGAACGTATTGCGAAAACCCTGCACTTTATCGAAAGCGTTAAACCGCAACAGCTGGAAGGCGATGAATCCCGTCCGATCGTCGTGAAGGGAAAAAACTTCGAACTTAACTTCACCGCACACAGCTACGTCACCACCTTCGCTGTCCCGAACTTCTATTTCCACGTCACCACGGCGTACAATATTTTACGTCACGTTGGCGTGAAGATTGGGAAGTCTGATTTTATTGGCGCGATCTAAACGTCATTTTCTCCGGTCATCTCCGGTTATTACCTGAATAGCTAATTATATTCACGCTCTGAAATGCATTAATTCAGAGCGTGAATGAAAATATTATATTTATCCAAGTTGTAAATAAATAAATTAAACATCGACGCCAGTAAAACATTTTTTAATAACTCATTCTGGTGCCAGTACT
The DNA here is from genome assembly GCF_003263515.1 of Rahnella inusitata. Classification (GTDB taxonomy): domain Bacteria; phylum Pseudomonadota; class Gammaproteobacteria; order Enterobacterales; family Enterobacteriaceae; genus Rahnella; species Rahnella inusitata. Next base: position 16,731 of record NZ_JYDE01000007.1, read on the forward strand.
GGCACAACACCTTCCATTGTTTAAATGAAGATTAACTTGTCACGATGCAGTCTCTTTAATTTCGGCGTTATTAATCAACGACGCTTTACGAATTATTGAACCTCAATCAATACACTTAATCTAATGGAAGGAATTAATATGTGTAATTGTAATTGTAACTCGCAAAAAACAACCGCGGTCAAAGCCACGTATTCTACTGTTGAAGCCGCCGCTGCTGCTGCAGCGGATCAGGCGATGCTGGCGTATTGTCAGAATACTTTCAGCGTCGGTGGGGTGATGCTGGATGCCAGCGGTAATGTGCTGAATGCAATCCATAATAACGTCGTTATAGATAATAAAACCAATGACCCGACCGCTCACGGTGAAAGACAACTGATCGACTGGTATTACGATCAAATTGCTCAAGGTATTGAAATGCCTGCACCGTCGGATATTACCATTGTGACCTCGCTCGACCCATGTTGCATGTGTACCGGTTCGATTATTACCGGCGGTTTTAAGGTTATTTCCGCGGCTTTCGATACCTATTCTGGTATCAATTATGATACCAGGGCGGATTTCCCTTCACTTACTCCCGAACTGGCATTGGTGGCGCAGGATACATTCAGTTATCCGGCCGTGAACGGGGATAACTGTTTCTCCCGTCCGGCCAGTTCTGCGCCGGTACCGGCGTTCTTTACTGAAGACGTGATTAATGTTCAGACGCTGGCGCTGTGTGAATCGATTTTCGATGCCACCCTGACTCAGGTAAAAGAAAGCATCAATTCGGATTTGCCGCCGGATCAGTTAAAAAATATTAAAGAGCTGCCGTCAGATGACCCGATCGTGGTGGCGTTGAAGGCCATCTATCCGGATGCGCTGCAATATACCGCGCCAACACGTGGCGCGCCGGATGCCGGGCTGGCGCCATTCATGATTGATGCGGCGAATACTGATATTGCGCAGGGCGGTAAGGGGAATTCGGTCGCATTTCTCGATTACTTCGGTAATTTGCTGCTTTGCTTATCCGGTAACGAAAAAGCCTCGCTTATTCAGACGGCATTTTTGCTGGTGACCCGCAATTATGCTCAGTTGCGTTATAACCTGCGAAACAGTCAGGGCGATGAAAAAGTACTTCCTTATCTCGGCCATCCTAAATACGGTACTTTTGTATTTTCTCATGGTCCGGATGAGTCATCACACAGCCTGATTGAACTCGGCGCTTACGGATCGACAATGGAAGGGGCATTGCCCGCAGAAAACCCGGACTCATTCCAGTACGGAGTACCGACGATTACACAGGCTGAACTGGATGCGTATTGCCAGAAACTGCCGCCGTTATACAGCTCTGAGATTCAGGTGCATCCGCAACAGGTGCTGGATCAGGGGTTAATCGATGCGCTGACGTCAGGGCTGCCGACAGTTTGATCTCAGTAATTCCTCAATAAATCAAAGCCCGCCGGGTGAATAAACCTGGCGGGATTTTTTCGTTTTATGGCTGAGATATTGACGCTTTAATCAAACAGTTCCGGCGCAAACGGGCGTGGATCGACTTCCTGGAAGGGGGCGCGAACGAAGCGATCTTTCAGGGCAAAGGGCACGGTGCAGTCGAAAATGGTTTTACAGCTGATCCCGCGATCGCGAATGGACGGGCTATAATCCGGCATTTGTGACGGATCAAGCTGATGCCCGCGGATCCCCGGCAAAAACGTCGTGCTGCTATCCCCCTGATAGCGCGTCGACATTGCCCAAAGCACGTCGCTGCTGTCGAACAGATCCACATCCTCATCCACCAGAATCACGTTTTTCAATTCTGAATAAGCTGCCAGCGCAATCAGCGCGGCCTGTCCCTGACGACCTTCGTCGGTGGCGGTCCTTTTTTTTACCTGCAAGATCGCCAGAAATTTACCGCCGCCCGCCGAGTGGGCGTAAACGTTTTGCAGGAAGCCTGGAATGGCGGCTTCTACCGCGTTGTAAATACTCGCTTCGGTCGGGATGCCCGCCAGTGTGGTGTGCTCTTCGCCGGGGCCGACCAGGGTTTGTAAAATCGCCTGATGGCGCATAGTCACCGCTGTGACTTTGATCAGCGGCAGCGACGGATTGGCATCTCCGCAGTAGCCAGGGAATTCCGGCATCGCGTGGCCGGTATGCGTGTGCTGATCTTCCTGCACGCGGACGTTGGGGATAAGTTCGCCCTCAATCACTATCTCTGCGCGGGCTATAGATTTTTGCGGTACGGAAACGGCGTCCACCAGTTCCACCGCGCGGTTACGCAGCGCGCCCGCCACGGAAAGCTCGTCGAAGCCAAACGGGGTGGTCGGCGCTTCGAAACAGGCACCGATATAAATCGCCGGATCCAGCCCCATGTTGATGGTGATCGGCAGCGGTTTACCGGCGGCTTCGGCTTTCTGGCGGAACACTTCGATATGACGCCCGGCGGCCAGAAACATCGACAGTTCGTCTTTGCCCTGTACGCATAAACGGTGGATGGTCACATCGCTCACGCCCAGTTCCGGATCGCTTGCCAGCACCAGCCCGAGGCAGAAGAACGGACCAGCATCCAGCGGCGTGTTGGTCGGTGCGGGCAGCAGTTTGCGCAGATCAAAATCCGGATCGTCGGCACGAAAAATCTGCTCCTGACAGGGCGCGGATCCTGCACTCAGGTTCACGGGTTCGATCGGATTTTTAACCGCTTGCCCCATGTGAAACGCCAGATCTTCCGGTTTGCAGCCCAGCAGCAATCCGGCACGCTGACGGCTGGCGTGAACGCCGACCAGCACGCGTGAGCCCGGATACTCTTTGATGTTATTGAACATCATGGCAGGACCAATGCGCGTTGGGCGCTTAACCGTGCCGCCCGCGCCTATGTGGCGGTAAACCCCCGCCAGTTCGCCGTTGGGATCGACAATATGATCGGTTTCGATGTACTGACCGTGGTGCTGTTTGAGTAACGCGATGGCGCTGCGTAAATCATTGACGTCGCTGGCTTGCAGGGCGTGCTGAGGGGTCTGGCTTTTCATGATGATTTCCTGCGTAACTAAATTACCTTTACTCTGAGCCTTTAAAAGTCGGCGATCAATTGCATCGTTACGGTATTATTGATACGTTTTTCTTATCGATTTTACACAGAGCAGGGCGGATGGACTTCAAACACTTACGCTATTTCGTCACGCTGGCGGAAGAGTTACACATGGGGCGGGCGGCGGAAATGTTGTTGATCGCCCAACCGGCGCTGAGCCAGCAGATCAAAGCGCTGGAGGAGCGGCTGGATGTGCGGCTGTTTGTGCGCGCCAACCGCCGTCTGACGCTGACGCAAGCCGGTGTGGCCTTCGAGCAAAAGGCGCGGCTGGCGTTACAGATCGCCGAGAGCGGCGTGCGTGAGGCTCAGCGCACTGCGCGCGGTGAGCAGGGAACGGTGGCGATGGGGCACGTCGCCAGTGCGATGCTCAATGGCTTGCTGCCGGAGCGACTCAATCAGTTTCACCGCATTGCGCCACGCGTGACCATCGGACTGTCGCCGTATCCGGTGGACGCTATGTTCAAGGCGTTGGCCGATGAGATTCTCGATGTGGCGATTGTTCGCGCGCCCTATGGCCTTCTGCCGGACGGGCTGGAGCAGCAGCTCTTCAGCCGTGAACCTTTGCTGATTGCCCTGCATCATCTGCACCCGTTAGCCGCAGAAAGCCGTTTGCCGCTGGAGGCTCTGGCGCAAGATGAATGGCTGCTGATGGACGATAAACCGGGGATCGGGCTGGGGCAGGAAGTGCAGGATGCCTGCGCGCAGGCCGGATTCACGCCGCAGGTCGCTCAGCAGGTCAGGGATGTGGCAAGTATTGTCAGTCTGGCGGCGGCAGGGCTGGGCGTGGGGCTGGTTCCCGCGTCGGTATCCGTGATCCAACTGCCAGGTGTACGGTTTATTGTGCCGCAAAATACGTTGAAAGAGAGCGAGCTATGGCTGGTGTACCGCCGGTTCGAGCATTCCCCGGCGGTCAAAAAACTGCTCAGCGTTCTGATGAAGCGCTGAGGTGCGGACGGATTAATCGTGCAGTAAAAACGTATCGGCATCGCGCCATGCGGGGAAGGACTCGCGATAATCCTGCAACGCTTCCAGCGACAATTCGGCCTGAATGATCATCGCTGAGCCCGGCTCTGCGCGCGCCAGCTCTTCACCCTGCGGATTGATAATCAGGCTGTCGCCGCTGTAATGATGGCCGTTGTCGTCATCGCCGACGCGGTTACATCCGGCCACGTAGGCCTGATTTTCTATGGCGCGGGCGGTGAGCAGTGTCTGCCAGTGATGGCTGCGTCGGGCAGGCCAGTTGGCGACGTAGAGCGCCAGATCGTAATCCTGTTTATTGCGCGACGCGACCGGGAAACGCAGGTCGTAGCAGACCTGCGGCAGGATCCGCCAGCCGCGCCATTCGACGATTTCACGGCGTTTACCGGGAACATAATAATTGTGCTCACCGGCCATGCGGAACAGGTGGCGCTTATCATAAAAATGGACGTTGCCCTGCGGTTCAACCAGCAGGAAACGGTTCACGGCGCCGTCGGTGGTGCTCAGCGCCACGCTGCCGCCAATCATTGCATTGAGTTTTTGCGCCCACTGTTGCAGCCACTGCACCACGCGAGACTGCGGCAGCGCGCTGCCCGGTGCCTGCATGGCAAAGCCGGTGGTGAACATTTCCGGCAGGACTATCAGATCCCGACCGGTCAGCGCGCCGAGCAGGCTGTCGAAATGGGCGAGGTTAGCCTCGCCGTCCAGCCACACCAGCGGCTGTTGCAGTACGGACAGTTTTAAAGTTGACACAGGCGCTCCGAAGCCGCGTCCAGCGTGGCTTCCTGTTTGGCGAAGCACAGCCGGATCAGTTTATGTGGGAAAGGTGCGGCGCAGAATACCGACATCGGAATGGCCGCCACGCCCACATGTTCAGTCAGCCAGTGGCAGAATGCAACATCGTCAAGACTGGATACATCGCTGTAATCGACCAGAAGGAAATAGGTTCCCTGGCTCGGCAACACTTTCAGGCGGCTGTTCGCCAGCCCCTGCGCCAGACGGTCGCGCTTGGCCTGATAAAATGCCGGTAATTCCTGCCAGTGCTCCGGCGCTTCACGCAGCATATCTGCCAGCGCCAGCTGAACCGGGGTGGTGATCGAAAACGTCAGATACTGATGCACTTTGCGCAGTTCGGCGCTGATGACCGCCGGTGCGATGCAATACCCGACACGCCAGCCGGTCATGTGATAAGTCTTACCAAACGACGAAACCGCAATGGCGCGCTGACGCAGCTGCGGATGGCGCAGCACGCTGGCGTGACCTTCTGGTGCAAAGCAGATGTGCTCGTACACTTCGTCGCTGAGGACAAAAATGTGGCGATCGGCAATGACCTGCCAGAGTTGCTCGACGTCGCTGTCTTGCCAGACGGTCGCCGATGGATTGTGTGGGGTATTGATGATCACCAGTTTGGTGCGGTCGGTGACCTGATCGGCGAATTCCGCCCAGTTCACTTTGAATTCCGGCGGCTGGAGCTGGATGCGCTTCATCACGCCGCCTGCCAGTTCCACCGCAGGAGCGTAGCAGTCATAGCTCGGGTCGAAGGCAATCACTTCGTCACCTTTCGACACCAGCGCGGTAATCGCGATGTACAGGGATTCCGTCGCACCGGCAGTGATGGTGATGTCGGTATTGGCGTCGGGCGCGAAGCCGTAAATCTTTTCGGTTTTCGCGGCAATGGCTTCACGTAGCGGTGCAGTACCGGTCATCGGCGCGTACTGGTTCGATCCCTGACTGACGTGGTAAGCCAGACGCTCGCGCAGATACTCGGGGCCGTCGAAATCAGGAAAACCCTGCGAGAGATTAATGGCGTTATGTTTCTGCGCCAGAGCACTCATCTGAGTAAAAATCGTGGTGCCTAATGCGGGAAGTTTGCTTTGGGGGATCAGTGCGGCTGTGCTCATGGCGGGTCAATACTCCTGGACCGGTGCAGATAGCGATGTTGCTCACAATATAACACGATGTTAATATTTGGCAATCAAGACGCTTAGATGGCTAAATGCCAATTCAGTCTAGAACATATCAAATATTTATATATCGCGATTTTCACCTCGAAATCAGCCCATCAACGCACGGTTTTTCAGGAATACGATGACAGAAAATTTGCAACTGGGCGCGCTGCTGGCGGCCTGTCACTGGATTGGTCAGAAGGGCTGGAGCCCGGCGACCGGCGGCAATATGTCGGTGCGTTCGGGCGAAGAACATTGCCTTATCACCGAATCGGGCAAAGACAAAGGTTCGCTGACCGCAGAGGATTTCCTGCGGGTCGAACTGGCAAGCGGGCGGGCACCGGAGGGGCGTCGTCCTTCAGCGGAAACCGGTCTGCATACCATGCTCTATTCCCTTGACCCGCAAATCGGCGCGGTGCTGCATACCCATTCGGTGAATTCGACGGTACTGTCGCGCGTGGAACGCAGCGGTACGCTGGTGCTGGAGGGCTACGAGATGCAGAAATCCCTCAGCGGCCAGACGACGCATTTGGATCGGGTGCTTATTCCTATTTTTGACAACAGCCAGGAAATTCCCGCGCTGGCTGATAAAATTATGGCTTCAACAGAGCACGCGCCATTGCAGTATGGTTTTCTGCTGCGTGGCCACGGGTTGACCTGCTGGGGCAAAGATGTAGCCGAGGCGCGTCGCCATCTGGAAGGGCTGGAATTCCTGTTCCAGTGTGAACTGCAACGTCGTCTGCTGGAGGCAAAATGATCCGCGCCATCGTCACTGATATTGAAGGCACTACCACTGACATTCGTTTCGTGCATCAGGTTTTATTTCCTTATGCACGTCAGCGTCTGGCCGAATTCCTGCGTCATGAGCACGAACAACCTGACGTCGCAGCCGCACTCGATGCCCTGCGTGCCGAAATCGACAGGCCGCAGGCCAGTATCGAAGCGCTGATCGAGCAGCTTTTCACTTATATGGATAACGACGTGAAATCGACGTCGCTGAAAGTGTTGCAGGGCATCATTTGGCGTACCGGCTATGAAAACGGAGATTTTCGCGGACATCTGTATGAGGACGTCGCGCCGCAGTTGCAGGCGTGGCATGAAGATGGCCTGAAGCTCTGCGTCTATTCTTCCGGTTCGGTGGATGCGCAAAAACTGCTGTTCGGTCATAGCGACGCGGGCGATTTAACGCCGCTGTTTAGCGGTTATTTCGATACCCGCGTGGGCGCCAAGCGCGAGACTGAATCGTATCAGAACATCGCCGAGCAACTGATTTTACCGCCACAGGATTTACTGTTTTTATCTGACATCCGTCAGGAACTCGACGCCGCGCGTTTAGCGGGCTGGCACACCTGTCAGCTGATCCGCGACGATGCCGATGATGTCAGCGATCACCTGCAAGTTAATCGTTTTGATCAGATAGCCTTAGAAACATTCTTATAAGAGGGTTGACCATGAGTGCATTGACGATTTTTAGTGACCAGGATCCTTCGGCCCCCGTCTGGGAAAGCCGCGACGGTGACGCAATTGCCACCGAACTGAACAAAATTGACGTGCGTTTCGAGCGCTGGCAGGCCGATCGTGATTTAGGCGAAAACCCGCAGCCGCAGGACGTGATCGCCGCCTATCAGCATGAAATCGACAAGCTGGTGGCAGAAAAGGGTTACCAGAGCTGGGACGTTATCAGCATGCGCCCTGACAACGAACAGCGTGAAGTACTGCGCACCAAATTCCTCTCCGAGCATACCCATGGCGAAGACGAGGTGCGTTTCTTCGTCGAAGGTGCCGGGCTGTTTTGCCTGCATCTCAACGGCAAGATTTACCAGATCCTGTGTGAGAAGAACGACCTGATTTCCGTTCCTGCCAATACCCGCCACTGGTTTGATATGGGCGGCTCTCCGTCGTTCACGGCGATACGCGTATTTGATAATCAGGAAGGGTGGGTGGCGCACTTTACGGGCGATAAAATCGCCGATGCATACCCGCGGTTGGGAGAGTGATGTTTTGCCATTTGAAAGGCTTTAAACATTTTAAGGTTGAATTAGCGGCACAAAAAAAACCACCCGAAGGTGGTTTTTTTGTGCCGGTCAGATGAGCAGTCTGGTGCCTGAACAGGCTGTTTTGCGTACTGCGCTGTCCAGACTGCCAGCAACACCTGAGCGTGCTTAGCGCGTGACTGTTTTGCCATATTCTGGCGAACGTGGGCCATACAGCAGGCTGTCAGTCTGCGTTGCACTCAGCAGGCGATAGCTGGTGAGCCCGGCAATATCATGACCTTTATCGGACATCGTGCTGGAGATTTGCTTCACTGCCGCCTGCACCAACATTCCGATGATGCCGCCGTTGTTGTTGCTGTTTTCATTGTCCGAGGCTGTAGCGTTGCCGGTCCATAACACTTTGCCATTACGCAAATCGACCAGTTTGGCATTCGCCGTCACGCGCGTTTCGCTGGAAACCACCATATAGGTGCTGCCATAGCTGGTGATATCAATGTACAGCGCAGCGTCCGCACCGAAGATCTCACGTAACTTCGCCGCGCTGACTGAACGGATATCTTCCGCCGACGTCATGCCGTTCTGCTTGAAGGTTTCCTCCACCACGGCAACCGGGAAAACATAGTAGCCGTCTTCCGCCAGCGGCGTGGTTACGGTGGAAAGCATACTGTGGCTGGCGTTGATGTCCGGTGAATGGTTTACCGGCGGCAGTACCAGAATCGATTTCGGCTTGCTCTCTTTAAACGCGGTGTAATCATATCCCGGTTTCTTTGCGCAGCCGGTCAGCACCAGCGTGAAAGCGACTGTCAATAATACGAATAAACGCTTCATTTAGTTTTCCCTTTATTCTTCAGCAAAAAGTCCATGTAAGTTGCTGATTCCGGGAACAGGCTTTTTTCAGTATTGAATTCCTGGAATGCTAAATCAGTATGGCCGGTGTTGGCATAAAGTAATCCCAGCTGGGCGTGCAGGCCCGGTGGAACCGCTTTATTCGTCGCACGGGATTTCTCAATCGATTCTTTCAGTGAGGCGATTTGCTCCTCAGGGCCAACTTTATCGCCCTGATAGTACTGGTATACCGTTGTTTGATAATTGTCCCAGTTATAGAGCGATTTATCCGCCTTTGTAGAACAGCCCGCTAATAATAACAGCAGGGTAATAAGTCCGCCTTTTACCAGCGTACTTTGGGTTTTGCTTAAGGTCATTTTATAACATCCGTATTATTAATGAGTCGGGCGCCATGCACCGCTTTCGATACCGTTAACCAGATTATTCACCGCTTCACGAATCGCTAAATCCAGCACTTTGCCGTTTAACGTCGAGTCATAGCTTGCAGTACCGCCGAAGCCGATAATTTCGCGGTTGGACAGGGAGTATTCGCCTGCGCCCTGAGAGGAATAAACCACTTCTGAGGTCTGAACATTCACCACGTTCAGGCTGACTTTTGCATAGGCAATTTGTTGCTTACCGCGACCAAGGATGCCCCACAGCTGGTTGTCGCCCACTTCTTTACGACCAAACTCGGTGACGTCACCGGTGATCACGTAGTTTGCGCCTTTCAGGGTCTGAGCCTGGCCTTTAATACCGGCTTCTTCTTTAATTTCGGCCATGTTGGTACGGTCTAACACATTGAAGCGGCCGGTCTGTTGCAGATCGGTAACCAGAATGGTTTTAGACTGATTCCCCAGACGATCAACACCGTCGGAGAAAATCCCGCTCATGTAGCTGGAACGGTTATCAAATTTACCGACTGAAATCGGGCTGCGTGGGCCATTATATTGCGTGTTATAAGAAGCGACTTTCTGGACTTCCAGAGTACGCGAAGATTCTGTGGCACAGCCGGTTAATGTGCCTGCTGTAATCAATGCCGACAGAACCAAAACTGATTTCATCATGTTACTTTTCCTTGTCCATTTTATATATATTCAACGAAAGATAAACGTCCGTTAATTAATAAATAACTTAACTAAAATTTTGTGTTTTTTTACGTACAGGTATTTCACTTAAAGGCAGACACAATAAACGAATAGCCAATTTCTGTTGGATGCACGTGCTGAAATAGCCTCAGCGATGGCAGGCAATAAAAATAAAATGGCTAAGAATAATATTAACAGATAACCCCTTTCGGTTTCCTTACATTTGTACTGTTTTTTATCTATTGCATAAAAAAACAGCACCCTCCAGGTGCCGTTATATTGGATGAAAATTGTTTAGATCAGCGTCTGGTGGAAAATGCCTTCTTTCACCTGCTCCGGCGTTACCACGCCGATATCCAGCACCCATCCGCTGATCAATTCCGCCGGTGTCACATCAAACGCCGGGTTGTACACCTGCGCATCCACCGGTGCCCACTGAACGGAACCAAAGCTGCCGGTAACGCCGGTGACTTCGCGGGCATCGCGCTGTTCAATGGGAATGGCGGCACCGTCCGGGCAGTGCGGATCGTGCGTGGTATGTGGCGCGGCGACGTAGAACGGAATGCCGTGATATTTTGCCAGAACCGCCAGACTGTAAGTGCCGATTTTATTCGCCACGTCACCGTTGGCGGCGATGCGGTCAGCGCCGACCCAGATAGCATCGACCTGTTTTTGTGCCATCAGGCTTGCTGCCATTGAGTCACAAATCAGCTGATAAGGAATACCCAGCTCGCCAAGTTCCCAGGCGGTGAGACGTCCGCCCTGTAACAGCGGGCGGGTTTCATCCACCCAAACCTGCTGCACATGACCCTGTTCGTGCGCCCGACGGATCACGCCAATCGCGGTGCCGACGCCTGCGGTCGCCAGTCCGCCAGTGTTGCAGTGGGTCAGTAAGCGGCTGCCGGGCGTGACCAGTGTTGCGCCGTGCGTCGCAATGCTTTCGCACAATGTGCGATCCTCATCAACCAGGCGCAACGCTTCTTCCACCAGCGCGGTAACGAAATCAGGTCGCTGCAAAGCGATTTTCATCCGGTCGAGATTATTCATCAGGTTCACCGCCGTCGGGCGCGAAGCGCGAAGCCTGTCCAGTGAATGATGCAGTGCATCCTGCGGCATACCATTTTCGGCCAGCATTGCCAGAAGCAGGCTGGCGGATAAGCCAATCAGCGGCGCGCCCCGGACGCGCAGGCTGCGAATGTGATCCACCAGCTCACTGACGTCGCGACATTCGCGCCAGTCAGAACGCTGCGGCAGGGCCTGCTGATCGAGGATCCACAGCTGATTTTCACGAATACGTAAACTGGTGGTTGTGAGGCTTTGCATGGTTGGTTAAATCCTTGTTGCCCGGTTGCATCTGATTACTTATTCTGCCAACATGTTTTATAGATGTATAGACGTCTAAACGCTTTTAAGGCTGAAAAAAGAATTCGAGAGGTCAGGATGTCGCGCTACTACACGTTTACCGCCGCAGATGCCGTTGAATATGCCCGCCAGTTTGGTGGCGTGGCAGATCCGCAATCCCTGGTGACCGCCGATGAAATCGGTGACGGAAACCTGAATCTGGTGTTCAAGATCCGCGATTCGGCGGGGAAAAGCCGGGTGATCGTTAAACAGGCGTTGCCTTATGTACGCTGCGTGGGTGAATCCTGGCCGCTGACCTTAGACCGCGCCCGAATCGAAGCCGAAACCCTGATTATTCACGGAAAATATTGCCCGCAGCATACCGTTACCGTTTTGCATCACGATGCGGAACTGGCGGTGATGGTGCAGGAAGATTTATCGGATCATCAGATCTGGCGCAGCGAGCTGGTGCAGGGGAAATATTTCCCGCAGGCCGCCAGCCAGCTGGGGGAATATCTGGCGCAGACGCTGTTCCACACTTCCGATTTTTATCAGAACGCGCAGACCAAGAAAGCCGAGGTTTCGCGGTTCACCAACCCTGAACTGTGCCAGATCACTGAAGATCTGTTCTTCACCGATCCCTATGTCGATCACGAGCGCAATAACGTTGATCCGGTGTTGCTGCCGGAAGTGACTGCGCTGCGTGAAGATAAACCGCTGCGTCTGGCGGTGGCTTCACTGAAACATCGTTTCCTGAGTAAAGCCGAAGCACTGCTGCACGGCGATATCCACAGCGGCTCGATTTTTGTCGCCGAAGGGAAACTGAAAGCGATCGATGCCGAGTTCGGCTATTACGGACCGATCGGATTTGATCCCGGTTCTGCTATCGGTAACCTTCTGCTGAACTATTGCGGTCTGCCGGGGCTGGTGGGCGTGCGCGAGGCGGCGGACGGTCGTGAGCAACGTCTGAAAGATGTGCGCGAGCTGTGGCTGAGTTTCAGCGAACGTTTTCTGCAACTGGCGCGCGAGAAGTCACAGGATCCGGCTCTGGCGGAACCGGGCTACGCGGAGATTTTCCTGCAAGAGGTCTGGCGCGATACGGTTGGCTACTGTGGTGCGGAGCTGATTCGCCGCACTATCGGGCTGGCGCACGTTGCCGATCTCGATGCCATCAAAGACGACGCGATGCGTGCCGATTGTCAGCGTCATGCCCTGAGCCTGGGTCAAAAGTTAATGATTACGGCATCACAAATTGACGACGTGGAGTCTCTCATCGCACGCATCCGTCAGTTCAGCTAATCCTGTGAGTTTCTTGTATAATGCACGCCTTCGAGGTGCGTAGGGGTAAACCCGGTGGCATTTCCTCGGTTTACTTTTAACAGGAATACAGAATTATGATGCACAACCATGTCTTACGCAGCGTCCGCTACATGCTGGATATGAGCGAAGGTCAACTGATTGAGATCCTCAAGACAACGGGCACGCCGGTCAGTCCTGACGTGATGTCCCGCTATCTGAAAAAAGAAGATGAAGAAGGTTATATGGAAGTGCCTGACGAAGTGATGGCAAATTTCCTGAATGGCCTGATTACCTTCAAACGTGGCAAAGACGATCGCTTCCCGGCGCCGGAAGTGGAAAAACGTCTGACCAATAACATCATGCTGAAAAAGCTGCGTGTGGCATTTGAGCTGAAAACCGAAGATTTGATCGCCGTGCTTAATGCGGCAGATTTCAAAGTCTCCGAAGGTGAACTGAGCGCGTTCTTCCGCAAAGAAGGCCACAAGAACTACCGTCCGTGCGGCGATCAGGTTCTGCGCTATTTCCTCAAAGGCCTGACTGCGAAAGTCCGTCCTAAAAAAAACTGAGTATTGATGATTCAGCCGATAAATAATTAAATCGTATTTATCTAAATAATCTATTTACGGGGCGCCTTGAATAAAGGCGCCCCGTGTTACGTTTATTGGTTTTGTAAGTGCGAAATTTCGTTATAACAGTTTTACTTCACGTTTCCCCGGTTTGTTTTTTGACAGTTGATTCCTCTGGCTATTATCTTCATTTCTCGCCAAAACGCCTCTGGCTCTTATTTCTATAAAATAATACAGCTGAATTTAATTCAATGCTGATCGTTAATCTGGGTATAAGAAAAGGACATCAATATATGATGAAAATTAAGCCAATTGCCTTATTGATTGGTCTTGCTGTGTCGGGTTCCGTGCTGGCTGCGGGTTCGTCCTCCAGCCTGGAAGCCCGTATGGCAGTGCTCGAGCAGCGTCTTCAGCAGGCGGAAGCGCGGGCAGATACGGCAGAGAAACAGATCCAACAGTTGAAAAAACAAGATGTACAACGCGAGCAGGAAATTGCCAGTGTGAAAGAAGCCACGCCGGTGGAAGTGAAATCTGACGGTATCTCGACCAGCAAACCATTGACGTTAAATGGCTTCGATAATTTGAAATTGTATGGCGACGTGGAATTTAACGTAGACGGCGCAAGCCGTACCGGTCAATTAATATCGGCTAAAAGCGGTGACGGGAATAAATGGGCGGGCAGCAATGAACGCTGGGATGTTAATGGCCGTTTGTTGATTGGTCTTGATGGTTACCGCCGTAATGACAACGGGCAATTCTCCGGTTTCTCGGTGCAGCCGACTGCGGATCTCAACGGTTCGACCAATGTCGATGATGCAGCATTCTTCTTCGGTGAAGAGAAAAACTGGATGGCGAAAATCGGCCGCTTCGAAGCGTACGATATGTTCCCGCTGAATCAGGATACCTTTATTGAATACTCCGGTAATACCGCCAACGATTTGTACGCTGATGGCTACGGCTATGTGTACATGATGAAAGAAGGGCGCGGACGTAGTGACAGCGGCGGTAATATTTTGCTGAACAAAAATATCGGCAACTGGTATTTCGAACTGAACACGTTGATGGAAAATGGCACCTCGCTGTTTGCCGATCAAAACTACCACGGCAACAAACTCGAACAGGATAAAAACGTCGCGTATCTGCGTCCGATCATTGCCTGGAAAGGGGATGCGTTCTCCATCGCGGCGGCAATGGAAACCAACGTCGTCAATAATGCTTACGGCTATAAGAACGATCAGGGTGAAACCATCGATCAGTCCAAACGTAACGGTTACGGTATGACGATGACGTGGAACGGTCAGAAAGCCGATCCGCAGGACGGCATTGTGGCGAACCTGAGTACGGCGTACATGGATGCTTCTGACGAGAAAGACTTTACCGTCGGCACCAACGCGCTGTGGAAGAACTTCGAACTGGGTTACATCTTCGCGCATAACCGCATAGAAGAATTTAATGCTAACGGCCTGCGCCCGATGGATAACGATAACGCCGGCGATGACTGGTTCAGTGAACCGGGTAGCTACGATATTCATACGATCCACGCGAGTTACCTGATCCCGAACGTGATGAACATGCAAAACTTCAACGTCTATCTGGGCGCGTATGTGTCAATGCTGGAAGCGGATAAACATTACAGCAACGATAACGACAGCGATCAAAGGTATGGCGGGCGTGTCCGCTTTAAATACTTCTTCTGATTGCCCGTCAGATTTCGTGGTGCTCCCTGCAACCCGATTTATTTAGGGTAATCCGGCGAAATGTTGAAAAAAAAGCCTGAGTGCGTAAACACTCAGGCTTTTTTGATCCGTTAATCTTTTGGATTACGCGGCTTCGGTATGACGCGGTTTCGCTTCATCCTTTTTTACGCTGGCTTCCTCTTGCTTCGGCTGGTGTGCGGCCAGTTCGTGAGGTTCGAATTCATCAACGTTGATAGAACGCAGACGGCTCTCTTCCGCGCGGCTGAGAATTCGCGCATCGTCGGCGCTCAGATGACCGGCATCCAGACCTTTCTGCGCCAGAATATCCAGACGGGTGAACGGCAGCTTTTTACCCATCGCGTCACACAGGCGTTTATGCACCGGTTCGGCAGCCAGAATATCTTCCAGCGCCTGCTCCAGCAAACCGACCGGGTTGTGCTCGCTTGGCGTCAGATACTGACCGCGACCTATGCGGCTGCGGGTCGCAGACGGTACCTGCAGAATACGCGCCAGCTCATGGTCCAGACGGTCGGACGGTGCCGCGTGCGTGCCGCCCAGCGGGAACACCACCAGACGCATCAAGCCTGCGATAAAGCGGTTCGGGAAGTTACGCAGCAAGTCGTCAATCGCCACTTCTGCCTGATGCAGACAATCCTGCACGCCCCAGTGAACCAGCGGTAAATCGGCTTCGTGACAACCTTCTTCATCAAAACGTTTCAGCGTGGCGGTCGCCAGATACATCTGGCTGAGGATATCGCCGAGGCGCGCCGAAATACGTTCACGACGTTTCAGGCTGCCGCCGAGCACGCCCATCGACACGTCAGCCAGCAGCGCAAGGTTGGCACTCAGACGGTTGATGTGTTGATAGTAGCGGGCGGTCGCGTCATTCACCGGCGTATCGCTGGTGCGGCCACGGGTCAGGCCGAGCCAGAAACTGCGCATGGTGTTGCCGCCGACGTGGCCGAGATGTCCGAACAGTGCGCGGTCAAAATCAACCAGATCGTTTTTCTCTGCCGCCGCCATTTCGCGCAGAACGTAAGGATGGCAACGGATCGCGCCCTGACCGAAGATAATCATGCTGCGGGTGAGAATATTGGCACCTTCGACGGTAATCGCAATTGGCGCGCCCTGATAGGTACGAGCCACAAAGTTGCTCTTACCGAGCATAATGCCTTTCCCGCCGGTGATATCCATCGCATCCATCACGGCGCGCTGGCCACGGTGCGTACAGTGGTATTTCACAATCGCCGACAGCACTGCCGGTTTTTCGCCAAGCATGATGCCGTTGGTGATAAGCGTCGCCGCAGCGTCCATCACATAAGCGTTACCCGCAATGCGCGCCAGCGGTTCTTCGATGCCTTCCATTTTGCCGATCGGCAGTTTGAACTGACGGCGGATATAGGCGTAAGCACCGGTCGCCAGCGCCAGTGATTTCAGGCTGCCGGTTGAGTTGGAGGGCAGCGTAATGCCACGGCCAACCGACAAGCATTCCACCAGCATACGCCAGCCCTGACCGGCCATTTTCGGGCCGCCGATGATGAAGTCAATTGGTACGAAAATGTCATTACCGCGCGTCGGGCCGTTCTGGAACGGGACGTTAAGCGGGAAGTGACGATGGCCGATTTCCACGCCTTTGGTATCAGTCGGGATCAGCGCACAGGTGATGCCCAGTTCGGTATCATTGCCGAGCAGGTGATCGGGATCTTTCAGTTTGAACGCCAGACCGAGCACGGTGGCAATCGGTGCGAGCGTGATGTAACGCTTGTTCCACGTCAGGCGCATGCCGAGCACTTCTTTGCCCTGCCACTGGCCTTTACAGACGATACCGAAATCGGGGATTGCACCGGCATCAGAACCGGCTTCAGGGCTGGTCAGCGCGAAACACGGAATTTCCAGACCTTCGGCCAGACGTGGCAGATAGTGATCTTTTTGTTCTTCAGTGCCGTAATGTTGCAGCAGTTCGCCCGGACCGAGGGAGTTCGGAACGCCGACGGTGATCGCCAGAATGCCGGACACACCTGCCAGTTTCTGTAAAACGCGCGCCTGGGCGTAAGCGGAGAATTCCAGACCGCCGTATTCTTTCTTAATGATCATCGCGAAGAAGCGATGTTCTTTCAGATACGCCCACAGCTCCGGCGGCAAATCGGCCAGTTCATGGGTTATCTCAAAATCATTCGCCATGCGGCAGGCTTCTTCCACCGGGCCGTCGATAAAGCGCTGCTCTTCTTCGGTCAGGCGTTGTTCCGGGTAATCCTGCAACTTTTTCCAGTCTGGCTTACCGCCAAACAGATCGCCTTCCCACCACGTCGTACCGGCTTCAATGGCTTCTTTTTCCGTGCGGGACATGGCGGGCATGACCTTACGGAAGGTGCGAAGCGCCGGTCCTGAGAATAATGCGCGACGTACGGCAGGGATGTTCAGTGGCAACAAAATGATCGCCAGCGGCAGCAACAGCCACAGCGTCCACAGGTTGATTGCGCCCATCACGGCGGTAAACGCCAGCAAAATCAGGCTGCTAATAGGAAGATTGACGCGGTGATAGAACAGCGCGCCCAGGATAACGACAAATGCAACAATGCTAAGAACCATCATAGTAAAGCTCCTGAGTAGTAGGAGGTCTGACCTGTTGTAGGGATATAATGGTTTTAGTCCATGCTCATTTCTTTATCAATGTGTTTACATACTAATTACAACACAGCTCACAAACCGGCCGCACGAAGCGTCAAAAATGGAAACTATCGGAATCATTACCGCTTCATTGCTTCTCGGCGATCCGCCGATCCGTTACACTGCACAGCGGAAAGTTTTATTGCTATCGGCCGCGTTTGACACGGCTGCAAATGGACATAAAAGAGGTTGCTATGTACCAGGATATTATCCGTACTGAACTGAACGAAGCTGCTGAAACGCTGAATAAATTCATCAGCGATCCGGCAAATATTGAGTCTATTCAACGTGCAGCAGTACTGCTGGCCGATTCCTTTAAAGCGGGCGGGAAAGTGATTTCCTGCGGCAACGGCGGATCACACTGCGACGCTATGCACTTCGCGGAAGAACTGACGGGCCGTTACCGTGAAAACCGCCCCGGCTACCCGGCGATTGCGATTTCCGACGTCAGCCACATCTCCTGTGTCGGCAACGATTTCGGTTACGAATACATTTTCTCCCGCTATCTGGAAGCGGTAGGCCAGAAAGGCGACGTGCTGCTCGGCATCTCGACTTCAGGTAATTCCGGCAACGTGATTAAAGCCATCGAAGCTGCCCGCGCCAAAGGCATGAAAGTCATTACCCTGACCGGTAAAGACGGCGGTAAAATGGCCGGTTCTGCCGACGTGGAAATCCGTATTCCGCACTTTGGTTTTGCAGACCGTGTGCAGGAAATCCATATTAAAGTCATTCATATTTTAATTCTCTTGATCGAAAAAGAGATGGCGAAGGCGTAAGACCTTTGTTGTAAAGGAGGCGGGAGATGTGCGAATTGCTCGGGATGAGCGCTAACGTTCCTACTGATATTTGCTTTAGCTTCAGTGGATTAGTGCAGCGCGGTGGCGGGACAGGCCCGCATAAAGACGGTTGGGGCATTACCTTCTACGAGGGGAATGGCTGTCGTACTTTCAAAGATCCGTTGCCGAGTTTTAATTCGCCCATCGCCCGCCTTGTTCAGGAATACCCGATCAAATCCTGCGCGGTGATTTCCCATATTCGTCAGGCAAACCGTGGCGAAGTGGCGCTGGAAAATACCCATCCGTTTACCCGCGAACTGTGGGGCCGCAACTGGACTTATGCGCACAACGGTCAGCTGCGCGGTTATCGTCAGCTCGACACCGGTACGCTGCGCCCGATAGGTCAGACCGACAGCGAATACGCGTTTTGCTGGCTGCTGCACAAGCTGACGGAACGTTATCCGCGTCGGCCTGCGAGCTGGCCTGCGGTATTTCGCTTCATTGCGTCGCTGGCGGATGAGTTAAGACAGAAAGGGGTGTTTAACATGCTGTTGTCGGACGGGCATTTTGTGATGGCCTATTGTTCGACAAATCTGTACTGGATCACGCGCCGCGCGCCGTTCGGCAAGGCCACGTTGTTGGATCAGGATGTAGAGATTGATTTTCAGCAGCAGACGACACCCAATGATGTCGTCACCGTGATTGCCACACAACCGCTGACTGCAAACGAAACCTGGAACAAGATTGCCCCAGGCGAGTTCGCGTTATTTCACCTGGGTGAACGCCAGCTGTGAGGACAGCGGGGTATTGGACAGCGGCTGAAGCACTTCATATTTACCGTCAGTTACCACCACGTTGGGTGCCTGATGGTGTTTCTCAAAGTACGCATATCCCGGCTGGAGCTGACGCCAGAAGTTAATGTAGCTTGAGTTTTTGTGCGCCTGCATGTTGGCATCAGTCATACGGAACGGATAAATACTGATTTGCATATTGCGCTGGCCGAACTGGAAAGCAGCCTGGACATAGGTGAAAATTTCATCCATGTAGCCGTCGGTCATCGCGTAGCAACCGATTGATTTACAGTTACCGTGGATCATCAGGTACTTGCCTGAGTAACCCTGGGAAATGTCATAGGCGTTCGGGAAACCGATATTGATCGCGCGATAAAAGCGGCTGTCTGGTTTCAGGTGGTGAATATCCACATTGTAGAAACCTTCCGGACTTTTGAAATCGCCTTCACGACGTTTATTTCCCAAACCACCAGAAAAGTCGCAGATGCCGTAGCTGCCGATCAGACGAAATTCGCCGTCGAGCTGCGCGTACATTTCGAGTTTACGTTCTTGCTTGAAAATCTGGATATATACCGGAGCGCCTAACAACTGCTTTTTAAGCGCAGCGTTGACCGGGACAGGTTCGCTGGCCACGGCGTAATTTGCTGTAAATAAAGGCAAACTGAGGAGCATCGCAAGGAACAGCGCGATTCTGATCATTCTAAATCCTGCTTAATAATAATTCTGATGTTTTGTCTCTCAGATGAAACCATCTTTAAGACCGCCACTGATTGATTCTTATGTACAGCCTGTCTCAAACGCTGCCATATTAATACTGATTAATATTTTAGCAATCACCAAATAATGAATAATGAATGTCGTATTGTTAAATATGTGTACTTGCCAGAATGGGTGATTAATTAACCCAAATTTACCGCCATTTTCTGTGTTTGAAATTGCATCCATTCACTGTATACTTATACAGTCATCAGGGGAGGGGTATGCGTAAAATCATTCACGTGGATATGGACTGCTTTTTCGCGGCCGTTGAGATGCGCGATGATCCGTCCCTGCGCGACATTCCGATCGCCATCGGCGGCAGCCGCGATCGTCGTGGTGTGATAAGCACGGCCAACTATCCGGCACGCAAATTCGGCGTCCACAGCGCGATGCCCACCGGAATGGCTTTGAAACTCTGCCCGCACCTGAAAGTCATCCCCGGCAGAATGGAAGCCTATAAAGAAGCCTCTCACCACATCCGTGAAATCTTTGCGCGTTATACGCCGCTTATCGAACCCTTGTCTCTCGACGAAGCCTATCTGGACGTGTCAGACGCCACCCAGTGCAACGGCTCGGCGACGCTTATTGCCGCCGAAATCCGTCAGGCGATATCTGATGAAATCAATCTGACCGCTTCGGCCGGTATCGCGCCCATCAAGTTTCTGGCGAAAATCGCCTCTGACCTGAATAAACCCAACGGCCAGTTCGTGATCACGCCGGATGAAGTCGATGCGTTTTTACAAGATTTACCGCTGAGCAAAATTCCCGGCGTCGGTAAAGTGACCGCCCAGCGCTTGCAGGAGCACGGGCTAATTACCTGCGGTGATGTGCAACGCTATGATCTGGCAACGTTGCTCAAAGGTTTTGGCAAGTTTGGACGGGTCCTGTGGGAGCGTTGTCAGGGTATCGACGAGCGGGAAATTTCCGCTGAACGGCTGCGTAAATCAGTGGGCGTCGAGCGCACACTGGCGGAAGATATTCACAGTTGGGAAGAGTGTGCGGCGTTGATCGAACGCTTATATCCCGAACTGCATACGCGGCTGAGCAAAGTCAGCCCTACGCTTCGCATCGCGCGGCAAGGCGTAAAACTCAAATTCCATGATTTTCAGCAGACCACGCAGGAACACGTCTGGCCGGTGCTCAATAAAGAAGATTTACTGAAAGTCGCGCGGGAAGCCTGGGAACAACGACGGGGCGGGCGGGGCGTAAGGCTGGTGGGACTGCACGTGACGTTGCAGGATCCGCAGATAGAGCGGCAGTTGCTGTTGCCCTGGGAATAATTTCACGCGTTTGTAGGGGTGCTTTAAGCTCCTCCCCTGCGAAGGGGGAGGAGCTTAAAAATCAGTTCTTCTGAGGAATCGCCTTCAGCAACGCTGTCAGCAGTTTCCAGTACAGCTCAACGCTTTCGATTTCAACCTGCTCATCCGGCGAGTGCGGGCCGGTGATGGTTGGCCCGATGGAAACCATGTCCATGTCCGGGTACGGTTTTTTAAACAGACCGCATTCCAGACCGGCGTGGATCACCATGATGTTCGGGGTTTTATTGAACAGCGTTTCGTAAGTTTCACGCACCAGCGTCATCACCGGCGAGCTTGGCTCTGGTTTCCAGCCCGGATAGCTGCCTTTTGCCAGACTTTTCGCACCAGACAGCGCGCTCAGTGAGTTCAGCATGCTGACCACGTACTCTTTCCCGCTGTCGATCAGGGAACGGATCAGGCTGTTGATCGCCACTTCGTCATCTTTCATGGTGACAACGCCGACGTTCAGAGAGGTTTCGACCACGCCTTTCACGTCATCGCTCATGCGGATCACACCGTTTGGCGTGGCATTAAGCAGCGCGAGGAATTTGCCCTGGGTTTGTGCCGTCAGCGCTTTCGCGTTGCTTTGTTCAGCTTCAACCACCAGCGCGATTTTCTTCTCTACCGCAGACAGTTCGAACTGGATCGTCGCCAGGAATTCCTGTGCAGCCGCTTTCAGTGCGTCAGATTTGTCAGAGGCAATCGCCAGCGTCGCAATGGCTTCGCGCGGAATAGCGTTACGCAGCGTACCGCCGGTGAAGTCCAGCAGTCGCAGGCCGAGAGAGTCGGCGTGATCGGCCAGGAAACGTGCCAGCAGTTTGCTGGCGTTGCCCAGACCCAGATGAATGTCTGCGCCGGAGTGGCCGCCTTTCAGGCCTTTCAGGGTCAGTTTCAGCGTGGTGAAACCGGCCGGTACGGCTTCGCGGCTCAGCGGCAGCGTGGCAGTGAAGTCGATCCCGCCCGCGCAACCCATGTAGATTTCGCCTTCGGTTTCGGAATCGGTGTTGATCAGGATTTCAGACTGTAACCAGTTTGGTTGCAGGCCGAATGCGCCCGCCATGCCGGTTTCTTCAGTCATGGTCAGCAGCACTTCCAGCGGGCCGTGTTCGACGCTTTCATCCGCCAGAACCGCCAGCGCAGAGGCCAGACCAATACCGTTATCAGCACCCAGCGTGGTGCCGCGTGCTTTTACCCAACCGTCTTCGATAAACGGCTGGATGGGATCTTTAGTGAAATCATGAACGGTATCGTTGTTCTTCTGCGGCACCATATCGAGGTGAGCCTGCAGGGCGACGGCTTTGCGATTTTCCATGCCCTGGGTGGCCGGTTTGCGCAGCAAGATATTGCCGACTTCATCACGCTCAGCGTGGATACCTTTTTCCTGTGCCCATTCAACGATGTGTTTTGCCAGCGCTTCTTCATGATAAGAAGGGTGCGGAATCGAACATACTTTGGCAAAAATATCCCACAACGGTTGTGGCGAAAGCTGAGACAGTTCAGACACTATAAGTCTCCTGTAACAGTCAGCTCATTCAGGCTCCATGTGCAGGCGAACTGATTGAGATGCTGTAGGTTTAAGGTTGAGTAATCCCCGCCAGACGTTGTGGCGAGTGGCCTGACAGAATATCACTTAATCTGATGCTGTGCGCGTATGTGGGGAGAAAATCCGGGGTTTTTGGGCACCTGATACCAGATAATCGCTGGTTTTTGTGAGCCAGAATCTCTATAATCCCGCGCAACCTTTTTTCCCCCGAATATATTCTTAGAAGCCGTCTTTTCACTGGCTGGGACACCTTTATGAGCGAAAAATACGTTGTAACCTGGGACATGCTGCAAATCCACGCCCGCACGATGGCTAAACGTCTGCTGCCGGCAGAACAATGGAAAGGCATTATTGCAGTCAGCCGTGGCGGCCTGGTCCCGGCAGCGTTACTGGCGCGTGAACTGTGTATCCGTCACGTAGACACCGTCTGTATCTCCAGCTACGACCATGACAATCAGCGCGAAATGCAAGTGCTGAAACGCGCAGAAGGTGACGGTGAAGGCTTTATCGTAATCGATGATCTGGTAGACACCGGCGGCACCGCGAAAGCCATCCGTGAGATGTACCCGAAAGCTCACTTCATCACTATCTTTGCTAAACCAGCTGGCGCACCGCTGGTCGATGACTACGTGATAGACATCCCGCAGAACACCTGGATCGAACAGCCGTGGGATATGGGCGTCGTGTTTGTTCCTCCTTTAGTGGGAAAATGATTTACTGCGCTTTATAAAAGACGCCTGGCTCATTGCCGGGCGTTTTGCTTTCATTGACTTGAAATCCCTTTCGCTTGACCTCACTCCTGTCTTGTCGCACCGTTAACACGTTATAATCCCCTCATGAAAGGGTGGCCTGCGGGCGACCATCTGCTTGCTAACGGAGGATCATGCATTATGGCGCCAGTCAATCTCACGGAAAAACTGTTCAAACCTTCCTTCAAATACCCGGAAACCTCGACGCTTGTCCGTCGCGTTCATCATCACAACGTTCACCCGCCGATGCACTCAGCGCTGGAAGGGGATACGGTGAATTGCTGGTACCGGACCATTAACCGTCTGATGTGGATGTGGCGCGGCGTGGATCCGCTCGAAGTGGAAGAGGTGCTGTCGCGCATTGCGGTTTGCAAAGCCGAGCACAGCAATCCGCTGCTGCTCGATACGGTCATCGGCTATCGCAACGGCAACTGGATTTATGAATGGTCGAATCAGGCCATGCTCTGGCAGAAGAAAGCCGCAGAAGAGTCAGATGCAGATCTGGCCAGCGAATACTGGCTGAAAGCTGCCAACCTTTACAGTATCGCCGGTTATCCGCATCTCAAAGGCGATACGCTGGCGGAACAGGCCGAAGCCCTGGCGAACAAAGCGTTTGAGAAATCCTCCGAGCATTCGCCTTATGAACTCAAAGAGCTGGATTTTGCGATCCCTGGCGGTGCGCCGATCACCGGTTTCCTGCATCTGCCGAATGAAGGCAAAGCGCCGTTCCCGACGGTGATGGTCTGTGGCGGTCTGGATACGTTACAAAGTGACCATCAGCGCCTGTTCCGTTCTTATCTGGCGCCGATGGGCATTGCGATGCTGACCATCGACATGCCGTCGATCGGTTTTTCCGCCAAGTGGAAACTGACCCAGGACACCAGCTTCCTGCATCAGCAGGTGTTGCAGCAGTTGCCGAATGTTCCGTGGGTGGATGCCGGGCGCGTCAGCCTGCTGGGTTACCGTTTTGGCGCCAACGTCGCCGTGCGTCTGGCATATCTCGAACCGCGCCGCGTGCGCGCTGTCGCCACGTTGGGTGCGCTGGTGCATACGCTGCTCAGTGACCCAAAATGTCAGGAACAGGTGCCGGATATGTACATGGACGTGCTGGCCAGCCGCATCGGCATGTCCAGCGCGTCGGACTCGGCGCTGAAAACCGAACTTAATCGTTATTCTCTGAAAATGCAGGGCCTGCTGGGGCGCAGAACGCCGACGCCGATGCTTGCCGCATACTGGGAGAACGATGTGTTCAGTCCGAAGAGCGAAGCGAAGCTGATAGCGGATTCCTCCTCTGACGGCAAGCTGATGGCTATCCAGAGCGAGCCGCTTTATCAGCACTTTGATCGTGCATTACATGAGATTTGCGAGTGGCTGCAAAAGAGAATGCAATAACTTAATGGTTGCTTATTCTTAACGTTTTGCTAAAAAGGATCGTCTTTATATGGAGGTTGTACTATGACGTTACCAAGTGGTCATCCTAAAAGCAGGCTAATGAAACGTTTCGGTACGTTGGGGCCGTACATTAGAGAAGGGAAATGCGAGAACGACCGCTTTTTCTTTGACTGCTTAGCTGTCTGTGTCAACGTGAAGCCCGCGCCAGAGAAGCGTGAGTTCTGGGGCTGGTGGATTGAGTTACAGGCCGAAGCCGAACGTTTTACCTACGTGTATCACTTCGGTTTGTTCGACAAAGAAGGCGACTGGAAGGCTCAAAACATTAAGGATGCTGAAGTTCGCGAGAAGCTTGAGACGACGTTGGTAGGGTTTCACAAAAAACTCAATGCCATGATTGTAGAAATGTCTCTCAAACTGGAACCTGCTGATGATTTCAGCGAAGAACCGGTGAAGCTTTCTGCCTGACCTTTCGCACCATTGCGTACTACCCATTCCCATCATGAATGCTGCTATTATAGCGTTATGCCGGTTGGCATAACGCTTCTCTCCTGATACAAACACATCAAAGCAAAGCGTTTCAATTCAATCAAACACACTAATTAAACGGCAGATGACTATGAGTGGCAGCCAAACACTGGTTGTAAAACTGGGCACCAGCGTGCTCACTGGCGGTTCCCGCCGCCTCAACCGGGCTCACATTGTTGAGCTTGTCCGCCAGTGCGCGCAGCAACATGCGGCAGGGCATCGGATTGTGATTGTGACCTCGGGCGCGATAGCCGCCGGGCGCGAACATCTTGGCTACCCCGAACTCCCCGCCACCATTGCTTCCAAACAGCTGCTGGCTGCCGTCGGGCAAAGCCGTTTAATTCAGCTCTGGGAGCAATTGTTCTCGATATACGGCATCCACATTGGCCAGATGCTGCTGACCCGTGCCGATCTGGAAGACCGTGAGCGGTTTCTCAACGCCCGCGACACCATGAATGCGCTGCTCGATAACCACATCGTTCCGGTGATTAATGAGAACGACGCGGTTGCGACGGCTGAGATCAAAGTGGGTGATAACGATAATTTATCGGCGCTGGCGGCGATCCTGGCGGGTGCCGATAAACTGTTGCTGCTGACCGATCAGCGCGGCCTGTTCACCGCCGATCCGCGCACCAATCCCGAAGCCGAGCTTATCCGTGAGATCACGACCATCGATGACGCCCTGCGCGGCATCGCCGGTGACAGCGTCTCCGGCCTCGGCACCGGCGGTATGGCCACCAAATTGCAGGCGGCGGACGTCGCGTGCCGTGCGGGTGTCGATACCATCATTGCGGCCGGTAACCTGCCGGGCGTGATCGCGGATGTGATCAACGGCGTGTCCGTCGGTACACGTTTCCATGCGATGGAGACGCCGCTGGAGAACCGTAAGCGCTGGATCTTCGGCGCACCGCCAGCCGGTGAAATCACCGTTGATGATGGTGCGGTGGCGGCGATGCTCGAGCGCGGCAGTTCGTTGCTGCCCAAAGGCATCCGGGAAGTGAAAGGTGATTTCTCGCGTGGGGAAGTGATCCGTATCCGCAATCTGAACGGGCGCGACCTGGCGCACGGCGTCAGCCGCTATAACAGTGATGCGATGCGCATGATTGCCGGTCACCATTCCCAGCAGATCAGCGATATTCTCGGTTACGAGTACGGCCCGGTGGCCGTTCATCGTGACGACATGATTGTCAGTTAAGGAGTTACCATGCTTAACGAGATGGGCAAGGCCGCGAAAGCCGCGTCCTGGCAGCTTGCTACCCTCAGCACTGCGCAGAAAAATCGTGCGCTGATGCTGATGGCCGATATGCTTGAAGCCAACAGCCAGAGCATTATTCTTGCCAACGAGTTCGACATGTCCACTGCACGCGAAAGCGGCATGAGCGAAGCCTTATTAGACCGCCTGTTGTTGACGCCCGCCCGTTTATCGGCGATTGCCAGCGATGTGCGCGATGTCTGCCGCCTGAGCGATCCGGTCGGGCAGGTGATTGACGGTTCATTGCAGGACAGCGGTCTGCGCCTCGAGCGCCGCCGTGTGCCACTTGGTGTTATCGGCGTGATTTATGAAGCGCGTCCGAACGTCACCATCGACGTCGCCAGCCTGTGTCTGAAAACCGGCAATGCGGTGATCCTGCGCGGCGGTAAAGAGACACATCACACCAATCAGGCAACGGTTAAAGTCATTCAGCAGGCGCTGGAAGAGTGCGGGCTGCCGAAAGCCGCCGTTCAGGCCATCGACAGCCCGGATCGCGCGCTGGTGGCAGAACTGCTGCGTCTGGATAAATACGTCGACATGCTGATCCCTCGCGGTGGCGCAGCGCTGCACAAACTGTGTCGCGAACAGTCGACTATTCCGGTGATCACCGGCGGTATCGGCGTGTGTCATACCTTCGTCGATGAGAGCGTTGATTTTGACAAAGCGCTGACCGTGATTGAAAGTGCCAAAGTACAACGTCCGAGCGCCTGTAACAGCCTGGAGACTGTGCTGGTGCATCAGGCGATCGCCGCGCGTTTTCTGCCGGAGCTGAGCGCCAGAATGCATCGCGCCGGCGTCACGCTGCATGCCAGTGAGTCTGCCATGCCGCATCTGCAAAGTGGCCCGGCGTACGTGCTGGCAGTGACAGAAGAGGATTATCAGGACGAATGGCTGTCGCTGGATCTGAACGTCACCGTGGTCGCCGGTCTGGACGCCGCCGTGGCGCATATCCGCACCTACGGCACCGAACATTCGGATGCGATCCTCACCCGTTCGATCAGCAGCGCTGACCGCTTCGTGCGTGAAGTTGATTCCTCGGCGGTGTACGTCAACGCCAGCACCCGCTTCACCGACGGCGGCCAGTTCGGTTTAGGCGCAGAAGTGGCGGTCAGCACGCAAAAACTGCACGCGCGCGGCCCGATGGGATTAGAAGCCCTGACGACCTACAAATGGATTGGTTACGGCGATGATTTAGTGCGTCCGTAATGCCGTTGCACCGGTGGATTTTTGTTCATGAAACCGGTGCGAATTCATTAATTTGCGCAGAATGACGAGAAAATCAGCAAACGCACCGTCAGGGGCTTGACGGCAGCATCAAATTTCAATAATTTATCACCCCGTAGTTCCCCGGTAACACCTCAAAATGCCGACTTAGCTCAGTAGGTAGAGCAACTGACTTGTAATCAGTAGGTCACCAGTTCGATTCCGGTAGTCGGCACCATTTCTGAACTCAATATAGTTTCCAAGAGTTACATATTTCATATTTCATATTTCATATTTTGTGGGTGAAT
This sequence comes from Rahnella inusitata, assembly GCF_003263515.1. Taxonomy (GTDB): domain Bacteria; phylum Pseudomonadota; class Gammaproteobacteria; order Enterobacterales; family Enterobacteriaceae; genus Rahnella; species Rahnella inusitata. The sequence goes on from NZ_JYDE01000007.1 coordinate 44,786, forward strand.
TTATTTCTTCAGCAGAATTTTTTATTAAATTATTAACCCTCTTTAGTAATGTTTCTAATAAATATTAAATTTATAAATATTCCAGATTTTGAACTGTATCACTATTATAAAATCGCCTTTGTTCTACTGTATGCTCTCACGTAGTAATAAGGAGGTTAGTGTAATGGATCTTCAAGTAAAGTGTATCAATAAATCAAATCGTAATAATGCACATGAAATAATACAATTCATAGGAGGCATTAATGCCGATGGAAGCCGTTGGAGAGTATCTCAAGATGAAGCAATTTCTGGTATTGAGTCAGGGAAGTGGCGTTTTTGGGTCAGTGCTGGTGGGCAATCAGTTTGGATAATAGTATCTACTAGCTCATCTGGAAATAAATATTTAAAAACTCAAAATGATGGTGAACAACCTAATAACCTACTTAGTCTTCCTGAATGCTCTTAAATACAATAAATAGTATTTTCAGTAATATTTTTAATTTCAAACTCATGGGTTTTCTAATCACTAAATACTAACTTCAGTTTCTCATCTTAATGATGAAATTCGTTTGTCGAATTCCATCATTTTTTTGGTGTTTTACCTTCGTAAACTTTAAAAATAAATTTTTTTTTACAAAATCCTTGGAATCCATCTCGCAACTTCAACACTTTACTTGGTTTGCTCCTGCGATTTTCGAAATAATCTACAGCGCTGCGGCCTAATCCGCAGCCGAGTTTCGCAGCTCCCGTGGTAGTGATTAACTATCTGAAGGAGAAATCCATGAATTATTCCAACGACTGGTATCCCGCTGACATCATCGCGGCACTCCGCAAAAAAGGCACAACGCTGGCAGCGGTTTCACGTGCTGCGGGGTTAAGTTCTTCAACGCTCTCTAATGCTTTAGCAAGACCATGGCCGAAAGGTGAGGCAATCATCTGTGCGGCAATCGGTATTGCGCCGCATAGGATCTGGCCGAGCCGCTACTATGACGTGCGTGGAAATTTGATTACACGCTCGATGCGGGCGCGGAATAAAAGCTAAATGTAAAAATGGCGGGAATTCCCGCCATTTTTTTATGGCTTAACTTCAATTTCAATGCCATCAATGCAAGTTTGATCTTGAGAGTGATTGTTTGCTGTATACCATTCACCATCACGAATGTTCACCTCACTAAGTCCTTCAATTGGAATGCATCTCCAGTTGAAAGTAGAGTCAGGAGTAACAATTCCTGTACTACTCTGCCCTCCGAACTGATAGAAAAGTGCTTGTTCTCTTCCATTTTTAGTACCTAATGCATGAGGACACATTTCTCTGTAATAACCTTGATAAATTGCAGTAATTTGTTTTTTTTCGCGAATTGCTCGTGCTATTAAGTCATGTGTATTTGACATGTGCAGTCCTTAAGGAAATTAGAATTTTATTTATTAGCAATATTGCTAATATGATGGTTTAATAATCCTCATATACTTAACTCACTATTAATTTAATGCGAGGAAATAACGTAAGGTTACTATCTCGACTGGTTTTTTAAGTGCCTCTAAATTTGTGTATTATTAAAAATGAAATTTCTTTACTCGTGACTTGTCATTTTTTAAATCCGGATGCATTCGATAGTCTTCTCAGTTGGAATAAGAGTCAACGTAATATTTTATATATTGCTATCTTAGTCATGTTAAATTTATAGAGATTTAACTAAATGAAATTATTATTTTTTAACTTTTGGTATTATACCGCACAGGGTCTGGCAAACCCGTGACCATGATCAGTATGGCAATTTTATTGCCCGACCGCAGCGGGCGGAATAAAGGACAAAGCATGACTTTCATGCGACAGGGCGCAAACCTCAGTCCCCTGTTGATTATTTGCTTCTCATTATTCCAATGACTTCTTCGCCGCACTGATTAGTTTGTTGCACAGCAATATGTTTTTTTCGGGACATGATTTAGTTGAAAGCTCAATAATCCGATTGAGGTCATCTGTGGCTAACGTCGAATCGACATGCTTGAGAATATATTCTTGCAAGCTTGGGTCGCGACTGATTAACGTTTCTAGCTTTCCGATCTCCGGCCACTTATCGACAAGCATTCTGGCAACTGCTTCGGAATTTCCTTCGGCAATGCTGCCATCGTCACATTGGCCGTAATCGACAGAGTTTTTATGTATAGCCTCCCATGAATTCAGGCCATCAACAGCCAGATCTGCGGCTGCGGCATCTTCCTGAGTACAGACCTTTGCCTGTGTTGAGCCTGTAAACAGGAATAGCGACAAAAGGGCGACAGTCCACTTCATATGAAATCCATCCGCATTCCCTGATACTCCCGCTTTTCATTTCTTTGCGTAGAACCTACGGCTGACGGGCCACTATTATTCCGTATCTCAATCGTGGAAAGTGAGTGACCAGTCATATGTTCCTTAAGGGCTTTCATAGCCTCATCAGAAGTCCGAATACACCCCATCGTCGGATGCGCTGGCCCAGGAAGGTGACGGGCGTTTGCCCTGCCGGAATGTACTCCAACGCCTGAATGCCCCGGAACACTAAATCGTATAATTCCAAATGAGCCGTAGGGACCGTTAGGATTCGCGGTGTGAGGGTGAGGCGCATTTCTATCCTGAATCTGATATGTGCCATTGTTGACGTGTCGTAGGCTGGCGTGGGAATCAACGTTGTTGTAGGCAGTCCAGGTATTGATGACAGAGCCATCATCGGATAGCAGAGAAAGGGTGTGTGTTGAGCCATCAAAGGAAAGTCGCGACATCAGGCTGTCACTCTTTCATTCCAGGCATCAGTGTAGATAAGGTTACCGTCGCAATGTTTCCAGGTTATTTTCTCGTATCTCATATCGACGTATTCCATATGATTCAGATGTAAAGAGTTCGGATCTTTGCAGTGGTTCATCACGGGTGTGACAGATACGATTTTTACGTTTTCAAGCAGCATGTTGAAATACTCAACTTCATAGCCCGCATCATTAATGTGATACCACTTCATTTCGGCGGATTTCAATGTTTGCCCTGTGGCCACAGCTTTGTAGAGGTAGGTCGATGATCTGTCGAACTCTTTACCGAAAGTGAATGCACCATGAATTCGTGTGCCGGTGAGTTTTCCGGTGTTGCAATCAGTGGGGATATGCAGGCCATGGGTAAAGCTTAGAACTTCAATACTTCCTTCACGGTTATGCACGTCAACTGAGCCCTTCACTTCCGTACCACCATCATCTTTTAGCCATAAATAAGCTGGAATTGCCATTTTAAAAATTCCTTTTTAGAAAATAGAAACTCAAAATAATCCTGTAAAATCAGATACAACAAGGCCATTTGTGCCATAGATATTTTGTATGTATGAGTTTTATGACCAACTATTCAGATAACGTTATTCGCTAAAATAAGCCCCTGTAATAAGCCGAAAAATAATTGAGGTCAACTCATAAGTCACTGATCCTAAAAGTCCCGTCACCCGATCGCACAATAAGTTAACACTCATTAAACAAATGTCTTGCGCAAACTTCCCGCACTCTCTATTATTTACTTATCGAACGTTAATTAATAACTAGCGTTGACCCGAAACCGGGATTACCGAAGCAGGTGACCCGCACAATATTGACTGACAGGACAAAACATCATGAAAACCATCGCAATGACAATCGCTGCTCTGACACTGGCTACCGCTTCATTCTCAACTCTGGCTGCAACTGAAGTTCAGTCTGCTCCGGCCGGTCAGCAGACTATCGGTGTGGTAAGTGCATCTTCTAACGGTGACCTTTCAGGTCTGCAATCAGAACTGAATGCCAAAGCCGCTCAGGCAGGTGCAAGTTCATACCGCATCATCGGTGCTTCCGGTAATAACCAGATGTACGGTACCGCTGAGCTGTATAAATAAGCTCAAATGAGTGATTAAACGAAGTAAGCAGAAGAGGCGGCGATTGCCGCCTTTTTCGTTTTTAGCGGTATTTATGGAAGTAATTATTTTGGATCTTGCGGTTGATAAAGGCGTGAAGCCCGCTGCCGGATTTTGCCATGGCCTTCATCAGGGTGACGTCTGTTTGCCCCGGCCGGACGGCGTTGTAGATGTAATGCCAGCCATCTTTAAACTTCAGCGTGATTGAATCTTCCGTTATGGCGAAAGCGACGATACCTGAATTTCCTCCCCGATTTTGGTACCTTTCCATATCATCCCTCCCAAATTCATAACGTCATTAAGACAAAAACCATCATAGCCCTTAAGTGGCTATGGGTTTGTGAGATGAGATGACTTTTGAAATGTCCTCACTTTCTCCGGCAATGAAATTCTCAAAAAGGTCTGCTATGAACAAACTGTTTCTTCTGATGAGTGCCGTAGTGTTGGCGGGTTGCGCGGGTGCTCAGTCAGAACCGGTCAAATACCCGCCCGTCGGCATGGCAAATCCTGCGGCGGTGTATTGTCATGAAAAAGGCGGGACGTCGGTGCGCGTCCAGACGGCGCAGGGCGAGCGGGCTGATTGTGTTCTGCCGGGCGGGGAGCGTATCGACGAGTGGGATTTATATCGCAGAGATCATAAGTAATTTTTCATTTGGTTCGCGCCATCAATTTGTAGCGTCAGCGCTATTTAGGACGGGTCAATCGCATAAAAAAAGCCCGCCGTTTCCGGCAGGCTTTGTGTTTATCCTAAGGACTGTTTAATTACTTCACGCACTTCGCGCAAGTACTGGCATGGATCTGTTCGAAGAAATCGTTGCCTTTGTCATCCACCAGAATGAACGCCGGGAAGTCTTCTACTTCGATTTTCCAGATAGCTTCCATTCCTAATTCAGGGTATTCCACGCATTCCAGACTCTTAATACTTTGCTGCGCCAGAACCGCTGCCGGGCCGCCGATGCTGCCCAGATAGAAGCCGCCGTGTTTCTGACACGCGTCCGTTACCTGTTTGCTACGGTTGCCTTTCGCCAGCATGATCATGCTGCCGCCATTAGCCTGTAGCTGATCCACGTAGGAATCCATACGGCCAGCGGTGGTCGGACCGAGGGAGCCGGACGCATAACCTTCAGGCGTTTTCGCCGGGCCTGCGTAGTAAATCGGGTGATCTTTGATGTACTGCGGCAAGCCTTCGCCGTTATCCAGACGCTCTTTCAACTTGGCGTGCGCAATATCGCGGCCCACAATGATAGTACCGGTCAGGGAAAGACGCGTAGACACCGGATACTCAGACAGCTGCGCGAGGATTTCAGGCATCGGACGGTTCAGATCCACCTTCACCACACCGGCTTCGCCTTGCTGGCGCAATGCTTCAGGGATGTACTGGCCCGGATTTTCTTCCAGTTTTTCGATCCAGATGCCGTCGCGGTTGATTTTGGCTTTGATGTTACGGTCTGCGGAGCAGGAAACGCCCATGCCGACCGGGCAGGATGCGCCGTGACGTGGCAGGCGCACGACGCGGATGTCGTGCGCAAAGTATTTGCCGCCGAACTGCGCGCCCAGGCCAAGATTATTCGCCTCGACCAGCAGCTCTTGTTCCAGATTCACATCGCGGAACGCCTGGCCGTGTTCGTTGCCTTCGGTTGGCAGACCGTCGTAATAATGCGTGGACGCCAGTTTCACGGTTTTCAGCGTGGCTTCAGCGGAAGTCCCGCCGATTACAAATGCAATATGGTAGGGAGGGCAGGCCGCCGTACCGAGCGTGCGCATTTTCTCGACCAGATAACCTTTCAGCTTCGCTGGTGTGATCAGCGCTTTGGTTTCCTGATACAGATAGGTTTTGTTCGCAGAACCGCCGCCTTTGGCGATACACAGGAATTTGTACTCGTCGCCGTCGACGCTGTAGAGGTCGATTTGCGCCGGCAGGTTGGTGCCGGTGTTCACTTCTTTATACATATCCAGCGCGGCATTCTGCGAGTAGCGCAGATTGTCTTCGATGAACGTGTTGTAAACGCCTTTCGACAGGCTGGCCTCGTCGCCGCCGCCGGTCCAGACGCGCTGGCCTTTTTTACCCATGATGATCGCGGTGCCGGTGTCCTGACAGGTCGGCAGAATGCCTTTCGCGGCGATCTCAGAGTTTCTCAGGAATTGCAGCGCGACGTATTTGTCGTTTTCGCTGGATTCCGGATCGTGAAGAATAGAAGCCACCTGTTGCTGATGCGCAGGGCGCAGCATGAATGACGCGTCGTGGAAGGCGTGCTGTGCCAGCAGTGTAAGGGCTTCAGGTTCGACTTTTAACACTTCCTGACCATCAAAATTGCTCACAGAAACATGATCTTTGGTCAGCAGATAGTATTCGGTTGTGTCTTTGGTAACGGGGAAGGGGTCTTGATAATGGAATGGTTTGTTCGACATTGTTTTTCTCACTTTATCCGTTATTGCCGCCACTAGCAGGACTTCTCGTTTCGGGTGAATCAGGGATAAATCGGGCGACGTTTATATGCTTTCTCTATGTTGCCAGCCTTATACACAGGCTGGCAACGTGGTTTATATGTTTTCTTCCAGTAAATGTTCTGTTAATGCTTTGTAGGGTATTTTATCGCCCGTATCAGAACATCATCATCATCCACGGATAGCCAATCAGCAGCAGCGCGGCGAGGAAAATCGCACCGAAGATGGTGCCCAGACGCCAGTAGTCTTTGGTTGGCAGATAGCCGCTGCCGTAGTAAATCGGACTCGGGCCGGTGCCGTATGGCGTGATGATCCCCATGATCCCCAGCGACGTTACCATCAGCAGACAGAACACCTGCATGTTGATGCCCGGAATTGCAGCACCGATGGTCAGCATGGCCGGTAACAGTGCAGTGGTGTGCGCCGTGGTGCTGGCAAACAGGTAGTGCAGCAGATAAAACGCCAGCAGCAGCACGATAGTTGCGGTACCCGGAGAGATGCCGCCCATAGTGGCCGCGCCTTCTTTACCCAGCCAGGCGATGAAACCGGTGCGGGACAGGCCGTCAGCAAGGGCTACCAGCGTGGCGAACCAGGCGAAGGTATTCCAGGCCGGTTTGTTGCTGGTGATATCGTTCCAGTTCAGAACGCCAGTCCACAACATCAGAACCACTACCAGCAGTGCAGCCATGGCCGGTTCGATAAAGCTGGCGGCAAAAATCCACATGGCTAATGCACAGCACACGAAGACCAGCAGCAGGATTTCGTGACGGGACATTTTGCCCAGTTTGGCCAGCTCGGCGGTCGCCCAGCGCGGCACTTCATCATTGATTTTTACTTCCGGCGGGTAGAACCAATATGCCAGGAGCGGCATGGTCAGAAGCAGTAGCAAACCGACAGGCAGGAAGGCGAAGAACCACGTACCCCAGGAAATGTTAATCCCGGTGATGCTGTTTACGATGCCCAGCGCCAGCAGGTTAGGAGCCAGAGCGGACAGGAACATGGAACTGGTGATACACGCGGCGGTGATCGCCACCCACATCAGGTATGAACCGATTTTACGGGCACTCGGGTCATTCGGCTTGGAGCCGTACAGCGGCGGCAGGTTAGCGATAATCGGGTAGATTGTACCGCCGCTGCGCGCGGTGTTAGACGGGGTAAACGGAGCCAGCAGTAAATCGGCAAAGGTGATGGCATAACCCAGCGTCAGGCTGCGACGGCCAAGATATTTCACCAGAATCAGCGCCAGACGGCGGCCAAACTGGGTCTTATCGTAGCCTGCGGCAAACATGAATGCGCCGAAGATAAGCCATACCGTTGAATTACCGAAGCCGCTCACGGCCCATTTAAAGGACTGTGCCGCCATTTTGAATTTAGGGTCAGCGAGCTCCGCCGGGCTGAACAGCAACCACTGGCTGAAGAGTGCGATGACCACGACGCCGGTCAGGCCGATCACTGCGCCAGGCAAAGGTTCGAAGATAAGGCCCACGATCACACCGACAAAGATGGCGAAGAAGTGCCATGCATGCGGTTCTAAACCGTTGGGGACGGGAGCGAGTAACAACAACACTGCAACCAGCACAGGTAAGAACATCAGCAGAAGGCGGTTTTTCTTGCCCCCGGCCGGTTTGTTCGCCTGCGGTGTAACCGTAGTTTTTGAGATATCTGTCATTTTATTTGTCTACAAGTAGTTGAGAATAGGTTTGTTGATACATAGGTAAGATGATTATGCTTTCTTTACTTACTCAAGTTTCTTTAGTTATTTAATGGTGGCATTTAAATTGCTCCATTATTGTTATTTGAGTTTAGTTATTCTCATTCCCCTTAAGAGGGAGGATATGTTTATATAATGCGTTTTTCGCAGTTATTACTGTTGATCTCGATCAAGAAAATACGGAGCTGTGTAAATTTAAGAAAAGGCAATGAGAATAGATGAAGGGTTTATTTATATGAATTAATTCCGAGTGTCACATAGGGGTATTTTTAGCGTCTACACCCGATGAAAAAAGTGAGTAGTTAGGCTGCCTTTAAAATCCCGCTTCTGGCCGGGAAAACCGCCAGCATCAGACAAAATCAGCCCTGCCAAAGCACGCGATGACGTCATGTGCTGCCGCGTAAATGTAATCTTTCGGCTTTTAATGACAGGTAAAACGGATTGTAATTTAAATTAATGTGATCGTTTAATAACATGGTTAACATTAATTTAATAATGCGGGTATTCTATTAATGGATAAATAGTTAATAAACTAACGTTACATCTTTTGAAAGTAAAGATATCGTTATATTACTCCTATGACATCGGCCACAAATAAAATTAATAAAACAAATCCGATAACGAATTCACAGATTATTAAATATTTTCTAAATTTGGAGCTGGATATTATGAGCCATAACCCGCAATTATTGAGTCCGTTCACTCTGCCAAATGGCACCGTGCTGAAAAACCGTGTGCTGATGGCACCGATGACGACCTGTACCGGTTTTTTCGACGGTACTGTGACCAGCGAACTGGTCGAGTACTACCGCGCACGTGCCGGCAGCATCGGCACGGTGATCGTCGAGTGCTGCTTTATTGATGACAAAGGGCTGGCGTTTCCTGGTGCGATTGGCATCGACAACGACAGCAAAATTGACGGTCTGGCCAAAATCGCCGATGCCGTGAAATCGCAGGGTTCTAAAGCGGTGTTGCAGATTTATCACGGCGGCCGCATGAGCGAACCTAAATTGATTGGCGGCCAGACTCCGGTCGCACCTAGCGCACTGGCTGCCCCGCGTGATGGCGCTGCAACGCCGGTCGCGCTGACTGCAGAAGAAGTGGACGACATGATCGCCAAATTCGGTGAAGGTGTGCGTCGTGCCATCGAAGCCGGTTTCGACGGCGTGGAAATCCACGGCGCTAACACCTATCTCATTCAGCAGTTCTTCTCACCGAACTCCAACCAGCGCGATGACAAATGGGGCGGCAGCCGCGAAAACCGCGCCCGTTTCCCGCTGGCCATTCTCGACATTACGCACTCCATGGCGCAGAAATACGCCGATTCTTCTTTCATCATCGGTTATCGTTTCTCGCCGGAAGAGCTGGAAGAGCCGGGCATTCGTTTCGCCGACACGATGTATCTGCTGGAGCAACTGGCGGCGCGCGGTCTTGATTATCTGCACTTCTCGCTGGGCTACTCGCTGCGACCTTCTATTGTCGATACCACTGACCCGACGCCGCTTATCGACAAATACGTCACGATGCGCTCTGACACACTGGCGAAAATCCCGGTGATGGGCGTGGGCGGAATCGTTAATAAAGCCGACGCTGAACTGGCGATGGCCCACGGTTACGACATGATCGCCATCGGGAAAGCCTGCATCGCCTATCCCGACTGGACCGATCGTATCGCCAGTGATCAGAAACTCGAGCTGTTCATCGACAGCACCCAGCGCGAGGCGCTGACCATTCCTGAACCGCTGTGGCGCTTTTCGCTGGTGGACGCGATGATCCGCGACATGAGCATGACGTCCAAGAAATTTAAAGCCGGCGTGTTCCAGGAAAAAGTGCAGGATCCCGTCAATGAGCTGGCGATTAACGTCAGTCTGGAAACCGACCGTATTGCCGATATCGAACTGCAAGCCGGTAGTGATGTTGACGTCGAATTCACCACCAGTTTTGAAATCATCCGTACACGTATTCTCGATGCCAACAGCCCGCACGTTGATGCGGTGACCGGCGCGACCGAGCAAAGTGAAGCGGTGAAAAAAGCCGTCTCTAAAGCTATCGCCAAATCCTGCAAAGCGCAGCTGCTGGAAGAGGGCGGCAGCCTGTCAGAGCCGCAAAGCTACGACGTTGTGGTGGTGGGCAGCGGCGGTGCCGGTCTGGCTGCGGCGATTCAGGCGTGTGATGAAGGGGCAAAAGTGCTGATCGTGGAAAAAATGTCTACCATCGGCGGCAACACCATCAAGGCGTCAGTCGGCATGAACGCCGCAGATACCCGTTATCAGAAACTGAAAGGCATCGAAGACAGCAAGGAGTTGTTCTATCAGGAAACCCTGAAGGGTGGCCAGTTCAAGAACAATACCGTGCTGCTCAAAGAGTTCGTCGAGCGCGCCCCGCAGGCGGTCGAATGGCTGGCTGAGCACAATATTGAGCTGAGCGACATCACCATCACCGGCGGCATGAGCATTGACCGCACGCACCGTCCGGCAGATCGCAGCGCCGTCGGCGGCTTCCTGATAAGCGGTCTGGTGAAGAACCTCAACAAACGTAACATCGATGTGATGCTCGATACTTCCGTCACCGAAATCCGTTATCACGACGGCGCGGTGCAGGGCGTGGAATTGCTCAACGACGACAACGATGTGCTGATCGTCAACGCGAAAAGCGTGATTGTGGCGACCGGCGGTTTCAGCGCCAACAGCGAAATGGTGGTGAAATATCGCCCTGAGCTGGACGGCTTTGTGACCACTAACCACAAAGGCGCGACCGGTAGCGGCATCGCGATTTTGCAGAAAATCGGTGCAGGCACTGTGGATATGGGCGAAATTCAAATCCACCCGACCGTGGAGCAAACCACGTCCTACCTGATTTCCGAAGCCATCCGTGGCGGCGGTGCGATTCTGGTCAGTCAGGCGGGCAAGCGGTTCTTCAATGAGATGGAAACCCGCGACAAAGTGTCGGCGAACATCATCGCTCTGCCGGAGAAATTTGCTTACGTGGTGTTTGACGAGCAGATTCGCCTGAACAACAAAGCGGCCGATGAATACATCGCGCGCGGTTTTGTCATCAGCGCAGCGTCACCAATGGAACTGGCGGCGAAGCTGGAGATGGATCACCATGCGCTCCTCGCCACACTGGAAAGCTATAACGTCGCCGTTGATAAACAGGACGACGCCGAGTTTGGCCGTAAAACGGCGCTGCGCCATCCGATCAATCAGGGGCCGTTCTACGCGATCCGTATCGCGCCGGGCGTGCACCACACCATGGGCGGCGTGACCATTAACACCGACACCTGCGTGCTGGATGCCAGCGAACAGGTTATCCGCGGCGCGTTTGCGGCGGGTGAAGTGGCCGGTGGGATCCACGGTGCGAACCGCATCGGCGGGAATGCCGTTGCAGATATCATCATCTTCGGTATTCTGGCGGGACGTAATGCCGCCATTCACGCTCTGCGGTAACGGGTAATTGCCTGCGTCGCGCCCTGTGGCGCAGGTTTTCACTTCTTCAGTTCAGGTATTTTCTATGACGCCAGACGCCCGGATTTATGCTTATTCCGCTGTTTTGATGGGTTCCCCCATTCTTCTCAAGCTGTTTGAACATAATGAGAGTCTGGCGTCTCGCGTTTTCCGGCTCATCAAACAGCAGGAAAATATCTTCACGGTCAACCGGCACGATTCCGAGGTCATGGCCGTCAACCATGCGGCGGGCAGCCATGCGGTGGTGGTCAGTCAGCCGGTGTTTAATCTCATCCGTTGCGCGAAAGCGGTCAGCGAGTCGCCGGACAGCAGTTTCAACTTCACCATCGGCCCGCTGGTCAAACGCTGGAAAATCGGCTTCAGCGGTAACAGCGTGCCCGATGCCGATGATCTTCGGGCGCTTCTCCCGCTGACACATTCTCATGACGTCGTTCTCGACGAATCCACGCGCTCGGTCTTCCTGCAAAAAGCCGGAATGGAAATCGATCTGGGCGCGATCGCTAAGGGCTATATTGCCGACGTAGTGCGGGATTTTCTGAAGCAGGAAAAGGTGGAGAATGCGCTGATAAATTTAGGCGGGAATGTGCAGACGCTGGGCGCTGGCGGGGAAGGGGCGTGGGCAATCGGTCTGAAGACGCCGTTTTCAGCACCGGATGCGCTGATCGGCGTGATTAATGTGAACGGCAAATCGGTGGTGACGTCCGGCATTTACGAACGTTATTTCGAATGCGATGGCCGCCGCTACCACCACATTCTCGATCCCAAAACCGGTTACCCGCTGGATAACGAACTGTTCAGCGTGACCGTTATTTCTGATGATTCCATCGACGGCGACATCTACACCACGCTGCTGTACGGCATGGGCGTCGAAAAAAGCCTGCGTTATCTGCGGGATATCCCGGATATCGAGGCCATTTTCGTCACCAAAGATCAGCAGGTGATTTTCTCCTCACAGCGTCAGTTTAGCTTCACGCTGCTGGATAACACTTTCCATCCTGTTTACTGACAGTACTGTTTCAGCAACGAATAATGCTCCGCCTGCAAACGGTAGCGGTACACCGGTCGTCCGGTCACGCCGTAATGAATGCTGGTGAACAAAATATGGCTGTCCGCCAGCCAGATCAGATATTTACGGCAAGACACGCGTGAGATATTCACCGAGTGCGCCAGCTCATCCGTTGAGAATTCCGTGTCCGGATGGGCATCAATCCACAGGCACAGTGTGCGCAACGTCTGCGGTGTCAGGCCTTTCGGCAGTTTTTTAGTATCCGCTGTCGCCTGATTGTTACCGTGAATTAGCCGGTCAACGTCAGACTGTTCGTAATATTGCTGATTATCCATCAGCGCTTTCTTCTGTTTCCAGCCGGTCAGCGCTTCTTCAAAGCGTGAGAACTGGAACGGTTTGATCAGATAATCCACCACGCCGTAATTGAGCGATTTTTTGATGGTTTTCGCGTCCGCCGCAGATGAAATCACAATCACATCTACCGGACGTCTGGCGTTTCGCAGCTCCGGCAGCAAATCCAGCCCGTTGTCCTGCTGCATATAGACATCCAGCAGGATCAGGTCGATCGGCAGCTGATTATTCAGCACCATGTCTTTCGCCTGCTGTAACGTCGAAGCCGTTCCGCAGCACGTAAACCCGGCAATCTGGCCCACGTAGCAGCGGTTGAGCTCTGCGACCATGGCGTCATCATCGACTACCAGCACATTGATCATGCAGTTTTCCTCTCACCATCCCACGGAAGTTGAACAAAAAATTGAGTATAAACGTCAGGTTCAGACTCAACGGCAATCGTTCCGCCCAGGTTTTCTAATTGTTGTTTTGCCAGGAATAACCCGACTCCGCGCTCTTCGCCTTTCGACGAGACACCTTTTTCGAAAATAGCCTCAAGGTCATCTGGCGGGATACCGGGGCCATCGTCGCTGACCACGCAGGCCAGCCAGCCATTCTGATAATGCAGTAACACGCTCACTTCACCGTCCGGCTGTTCCGCCAGCGCATCCAGCGCATTCTCAATCAGATTACCGAGCACGGTTATCAGCGCTGCCACCTGATTTTCATTGGCGTTGTCGGGGAGCAGGCTGTCATCGCTCAGCGTCAGCAAATGGCGCGTGTCCGACGCACGGTTAATCTTGCTCAACAGAAAGCCTGCAATCACCGGTGATTTGATTTTTAACAGTAAGGAGCCAATTTCTGCCTGATAGTTATTGGCCGTTTTGAGAATGTAATCTTCAAGCTGCGCATAGCTTTTCATGTGCAGCAATCCAAGAATAACATGCAGCTTATTCATGAATTCATGTGAGCGCTCACGTAACGAATCGGCGTAGTTTACCATGCCGCTCAGACGCTGCATCAACTGGCTGACTTCGGTCTTATCCCTGAAGGTACAGATGGCCCCGATTATCACGCCATTACTGCGCACTGGCACGGTGTTACTCAGCAGATAGCGGCCTTTAAAGTTGATCTCTTCGTCGCGCCGGGCAATGCCAGTGCGTAAGACGTCGCACAATGCGAGGAGCAGCGGCTGAGAATCGCGGTTGTCCTCCGGGCGGGTGCTTATCTGGGTACCGGTTTCCAGAAAAATCTGCCGGGCTTCCTGATTGATGAGCGTCACCTGCGCGCCGTCATCAATAGCGATCACGCCTTCCTTAATCGACTGCAACATCGCCTGACGCTGTTCAAACAGCGTCGAAATTTCATAGGGTTCCAGCCCGAAGAGAATGCGTTTGAGCATTTTCACTAAAATCCAGGTGCCCAGTCCACCGACCATCATGCCGAACAATACCGTCCACAAAATGCTCCAGCGGCTTTTGTCGATCTGCTCCGTCACTTTCACCAGTGAGATGCCGATCGCCACCACGCCAATCTGGTGATGATGATCATCATAGATGGGCGTGAACACCCGCAGCGCTTTATCCAGCGTGCCTTTATTGATCGAGACGTTCTCTTTGCCAAGCAACGCCGGATTGATATCGTTGCCGATAAAGTGATGGTTGATCACGTCCGCATTTGGATGTGAATAACGGATGCCGTCCATATTGGTCACGACCACAAACAGTAGATCGTTACGTTTTTGCACCGCGCTGGCGACAGGCTGAATAATGCCGCTGTCGGGCGGCAGAGCGAGCGCGCGTTTGATTTCAGGCAAATCCGCCAGCGTGCGCGCCACGGCCAGCGCCTTATCTTTCACGCCGTCGCGGGTGGTGTCACTGACCTGAACGAAATACAGAAAATGCACCACCAGCAGGACGGAAATGATCACTGCGCTGATCATCAGGCTGACAGATGTGCTGAGTTTCATGGGGTGCTTACGCACGGGATGCGGCGAGTCGCTCATTGAAGCCCCGTTGACCATAATTGATGGCTTATGGTCTCTGTTTGCGCCTCCGGCGTCTACCCCAATGCGGCATTTATCCCGCTGCTTTGACATCCTTTTTCGCCATTGCTTTCACGTTTATCTGTTCACGCGCGAATGTGATACTTTGAACCAGCATATTGCCGTTGAGCGACTCGCTCCGGCAGGAATTCAGATCAGCACAGAGGGTTTATGGCAGTCATTTCCCGAGAGATTATTGAGCAGGCGAAACTCTGGCGCAGGGATTTCCACACCCGCCCCGAACTTGGACTGAAAGAATACGGCACTGCCAGAACCATCAGCGAACTGTTGTCGTCGTTCGGCCTTGACGTCCACACCGGCATTGCTGAGACCGGGATTGTCGCAACGCTCCGAAACGGCGAAGGCCCGTCGATTGGCCTGCGGGCAGACATTGATGCGCTGCCGATCCACGAACTCAATGAGTTCGACCACATCTCCCAACACCCCGGCCTGATGCACGCCTGCGGGCATGATGGCCATACCGCCATTCTGCTCGGCGCAGCGCGTCACCTGAGTGAAAACCGTCACTTTCGCGGCACCGTGTATTTCATCTTCCAGCCTGCGGAAGAGAACGTCGGCGGCGGCGAGATGATGGTCAAAGAAGGGCTGTTTGAACGCTTCCCGATGCAGGCGGTTTACGCGCTGCACAACTGGCCGGGTCTGCCGGTCGGCGAAGTCGCGGTCAGTCAGGGGCCGATGATGGCTTCGCAGGATAATTTCTACATCACGCTGACCGGAAAGGGCTGCCATGCGGCGATGCCTGAACTGGGCGCGGATCCGGTGGTGGCGGGCGCACAGCTGATTTTATCACTGCAAAGCCTGATTTCCCGCCGCCTGTCGCCGCTGGAACAGACGGTTATCAGCCTCACTCAGTTACAGGCGGGCGAAGCGATTAACGTTATCCCTGAAACGCTGCACATGTCAGGCACGTTGCGCTGCCTGAGCCGTACGACGCGGGAAACCTGCTGGCGGCTGATTGAAGAATATGTGCAGGCCGTGCCGCAACCCTACGGTGTGAAAGGGGAGGTGCGCTGGGAGTTTGGATATCCGGTGACGCAAAACCATCCTGCGCAGGCGGTGATTTTGCGTGATGCAGCAGAGAACGCTCCGGGCATTACGCAGGTGCATTTCAACAATGCGCCGTCGATGGCCGCCGAAGATTTTGCCTATCTGCTCGAAGCCTGTCCGGGCGCCTACTTCTGGCTGGGCGCCGATGGCACCACGCCTTCCGCCTCACTGCACAGCCCGCGCTACGATTTTAACGATGACATCATTCCGCTGGGCATCGGCGTGCTGGCTACCCTGGTGGAGCGGGAGCTTAAAGCCTGACCGTCAGTAAGCCGGTTGCCGGTTAATTATAACTGGCAACCACTTCGACAATACTTTTGGCCGGGCCTTTAGCGTACGCGCAATTGAGTTGAATCGGCGTAATGACATTATTGCTGTTTTTATAACCCCGCCAGTTCTTGGGCGATATTCATCATTTTATACTGATATTTACTTATTTCGTTACGGGCTATTTTTTCTTCCATCTGTTCGATGAAATAAACGATATCATCCGACTGGGTGACATCCGGCAGATCGGTAATTCTATAATCCCACCATTCAGTCGCCTGAAGACGCTCGATGATTTCTGGCGTAAAGCGGTATTTAATGATCTTAGCCGGAATACCGCCGACGATGGCGTAAGGTGGCACATCACTGGTGACCACCGCATTGGCCGCAATGATTGCGCCATTACCGATGGTGATGCCACCTTTTAATACGGCGTGTTCCCCCACCCAGACATCATGACCTAATATCGTCGCCGGCGGCATATAGTCGAACCCCGCAATGTTCAGCGTGTCCCCGAATTGCTCCTGCGCCACTTTCGAGAAGAAATCATGATACGTCAGCGGACTGGTCGTAAACCGGTGTATGGGATGTTGCGGTCCCATCACCCGCACGCCTGCTGCCAGGCTGCAAAAGCGGCCGGTTGTAAGGTTATTCGGTAATTTACTGCACGCGTAAGAATACGCGCCCATCGAGCAGAAACTTTTTCGCGGCATTGAGGCATATTCTTCGACCCAAACATCCGCAGTGAATTTTATTTTCTCCCCTTTTTTAAAAAGGAATATATTTCTCTTTTTATATATCCCTTCCACTATTTCCGGGAATTTAAGATGGACCTTATGTCGTGAACAATAATCCTCATGTTTTTGAGTCCATCGAAACTGCACGGGATACTTCATTCCTTATTCCTCAAAAGCCAGACGCTGTGTTTATATATTCTTGTCGTAATCCTAGCATAAAACAGACATAACAATAGTATGAGGTCGGCGGGAATAACCTGATGAGCGTGAGGAAGTAAAGCCAAAGCCCCCGGAGGATAAGGTCCGGGGGCTGTGATAAACGTTTTAGGAACGCGGTGTGATCAGACCCTGAAATGCCCGACCGCCACCGCCAGCCCGGTGGCCTGTTCCTGCAAGGCTGAGGCGGCGCTGGTGGATTCCTGAACCATCGCAGCGTTCTGCTGAACCATGCCGTCGAGCTGTGTGATGGCGCGGTTAATTTCGTGGATGCTCTGCATCTGTTCTTCGGACGCATGAGTAATTTCCAGCATCACGCTGCTGACGTTGGAGACGTTGCTGACAATTTCGCTCATGCTGCTGCTCGCCAGACGCACCTGCGCCGAACCGGACGCCACGCTACTGACGGTGGATTCGATCAGTACTTTGATCTCCTTCGCCGCCTGCGCGCTGCGCTGTGCCAGGCTGCGGACTTCGCTGGCGACCACGGCAAATCCGCGACCCTGTTCCCCGGCGCGAGCGGCTTCCACCGCAGCGTTGAGCGCCAGAATGTTAGTCTGGAAGGCGATGCCGTCAATAACCCCGGTGATATCACCGATTTTAGATGACGCGCTTTCGATGCTTTCCATCGTCGTCATGACTTTATTCACCACGACGTCACCGCGGGAGGCGGCTTCAGACGCGGATTTCGCTGTCTCGCTGGCCTGTCTGGCCGAACTGGCGGACTGCGAAACCGTGGCGGTGATCTGCTCCAGCGACGCCGCTGTCTGTTGCAGGCTGGCCGCTGCCGATTCCGTACGGCCCGACAGATCGTTATTGCCTGCCGCGATTTCATCGGCAGCGACCTTCACCGATTCACTGGTGGTGCGGATTTCACCCATCACTTTGCTGAGCTTATCAACGAAGGTGTTGAAGGCGTGGGCGATTTGGGTCACTTCGTCATGGCCGTCGGTCGGTAAGCGCTGCGTCAGGTCATCTTCGCCGGAGCTGATGGCGTTGAGCGTATCGCGTACCACCGACAGGCGTCGGAACGCTTTGGTAATGATAAGCCCGATGACCGCCGCCGAAATCAGCACAATGACCAGCAGCGCCATCATCGACGACGTCAGCAGGGAACGCATGCCCGCCGTCGATTGTTTCTTATCTTCAATCACCAGCGTAAACCAGTCGGTACCCGCCACCGGCAGTGCGCGGACGCGCTTCACCGCATTGTTCAGAAGGATATCTGAAGGCGCACCGGCGGCAAACAGACGCGGCAGATCCACACCTTCCGCCAGCGAACTGAAGGGTTTGAGGGCCAGTTTCGCGTCTGGATGGGCGATGATCGTACCAGACTGGTCAACCAGCATTCCGAAGCTTTCCGGCGTCGGGTGAATGGTATTGACGTTATTGACCACGCTGTCCATCGACACGTCACCGGCCACAATCCCTTTCAGCTCGCCGTTATCCATCACCGGCACAGCAAACGTCACCACCAGTTTCCCGGTGCCCGCATCGATATACGGCGGCGTCACCACCGGGCGTCCGGCGCTTTCGGCCTGCTTGTACCACGGGCGACCTGTCGGATCGTAATCGGCAGGCACGCCGGTCGGATCCGAGAATTTCGCGGTTTTATTGGCATAGCCGACGTACACGTTGACGAACTCCCCCGCGGCCGCAATTTGTTTCATGATCGGGATCGGATCCGCGGTCAGCGCCACCGGTTGAAGTGACAAAATCATCCTGGTTTTCGAACTGACCCATTCGCTGATCCCTTGCGTATGGCTGGAAGTTAGCGCATTCAGCGTGCTGTCGGTCGCCTGATTATTGTATTTATTGGCAACGGTGTAACTCAGGAACGTATTGATAACCAGCGAGCAAATCACAATTGAAATGCAGGCTACGATGATGCGCGAACGGAGGGTCTTAAGCATGGGCATTTCCCTGAAAGGAATCTTAAGATCAAGGTATCGACATAAACCGGGGAAACTTGAAGTACATCACAATTTTTAAACAGGGGAGGGTTGGTATTAGAATCGCTTAACGACATCAATATGCTATTGATTTATATGATTTTATTTTTATCTCTGTGTTTTGGGCGTTTAATAAAGACCCTTTTTTGTATGTCTTTATTTACTTCATGGAACCCATCATGCCTAAAACGGACTTTTCCCAAATGGCGGCCTTTATCTGGTCTGTCGCCGATGAATCTCTGCAACCTCGGGCAAAAAGACATCAAAGATAATCTGGCGAACTATGTCCAGAGCTTCTCCCGCGATGCCCGCGAAATCTTCGGGCACTTTAACTTCAGCGAATTCGTCGGTCAGCTGGACAACGCCAACCAACGCCGTCGGCAAAGCCAACCGCGCTGCTGCGCAACACGTATCACGTAAGATTTAATGAACGCGTGAAGTCTGAAGGCAGGGCATTCCTGCCTTTTCAATCACTCCGCCTGTCCAGCCTCAGGAATTTTCTTCTTATCTATATGCCCGAGCGACCGCTCCGGGAAACAGATATCGCGCACCCGCTGTTTTAGCGCCGCCGCTTCAGGGAATCCGCCATCACGCTTACGTTCCCAAATCAGTTCATCATCGACTTTGATTTCATAAATTCCCCCGGTGCCTGGCACCAGCGTAACTGAGGCCAGATCGGTGCTGAACGAGCTCAGTAACTCCTGTGCTATCCACGCCGCACGCAGCAGCCAGTTGCATTGGGAACAATAAGTAATAGTGACCGCCGGAAGTTTTTCCATGATGAAGCCCTTTTAGACAGGTTTTTGGTTTTGTAGAAAGCAGATGATGCCCTGAAAATACCCTGATGTGGCGCGATTTATTGCAGGCTGCACAGGCCCGCCAGCTGCCGTCGCTGTCGCCTCCTCACCCTCTTTAATTTCGGGGCAGGGGTGAGTATAGCGTTTAGCGTGACATCGTTTCCCGTTATCCAACGGTTGCTGGCCGTGAGATCCAGTTTCATACGGCCAGCAGTTGCTCACCCTGGTTGAGAAGCAGGGAGTTGCGCGGTAATCTCAGGTTTGTCTCCATGCAGAAAATTTACCTAAGGAAAATATGCTGTTCAGGAAGAAAGGCGCAGCGTGTGATATATCCACATTCAATATTAATATCCGATATACCCTGCATCCGTCGGGTAATTTTATTCATACCTGACTACAAGCCAGTAAATGCGGTTTTTAACGTTATTTAGCACTGGCGAATAAAAGTACGGTCTGATTGTTATTTATGCGGTAAACAACTAACACCGACTTTATATCAGTTAAGTTTTCATTACACAAAATGTGTTTTCTTAAATGGCGATAAATACGGAAATTTATTTCCATTAAACAGAAATTAATTGAGTATTAGAATGGTAATGTAAAATTTTTAAATAAAACTAATTAATTGGCTAACGAAATGGACGGCGAAATGATCAATCCGTGTATTTCACTGTCAGGCAATCAGTGCCCGCAGTCCCGGCCTCTTTTCCTTCCAATCCTTTCCAGAACAACGCAAAATCTCTCTCCTTAACCGGCGATAACAAGGGATGCGAGCGTGAATTCAGGTTTGATGGTGTTACACGGCAATCACTCAGAAGCGTTGAGGGATGTGCTGATCTCTTGGATGGCGGCGCATCCGCTACCGCCGCTGGAAAATGAAGTGATTCTGGTGCAAAGCAACGGGATCAATCAGTGGCTGAAACTGGCGATGGCCCGTGACCCTGAGGACGGCGGCTGCGGCATTGCGGCGGCGCTGGACATCAAACTGCCCGCACGTTTCTTCTGGCAGGTTTATCGCGCTGTGCTTGGTAAAGAGCAGGTGCCGGAATCCTCACCGTTTGACCGCCCGCTGCTGACCTGGCGGCTGATCCGTCTTTTGCCTCAGTTACTCACTCAACCGGTTTTTGCGCCACTGGCGCGTTTCTTAAAAGACGACGGCGACATGCGTAAACTGCACCAACTGGCGCAGCGTCTGGCGGATTTGTTCGATCAGTATCAGGTGTACCGCGCCGACTGGCTGGAAGACTGGGGCAACGGGCAGGATGTGCTGCGCACCAGCCGTCAGGGCAGCGAGCCGCTGCCGGAAAATCTGTTGTGGCAACCGCAACTGTGGCGCGCGCTGCTGGCCGACGTTGATGAAAACGAGCGCAACACCAGCCGTGCTGCGCTGCACCAGCGTTTTTTGCAACATGCGCTGACTATCCCGGAAAATGAGCGCCCGGCCGGTCTGCCTGCGCGGCTGATCGTCTTTGGTATCTCTTCATTGCCGCAACAATCTCTCGAAGTGCTGGCGGTTCTTGGCCGCTGGACCCACATCTTTATGTGCGTGCATAACCCTTGCGAGCACGACTGGAGCGATATCATCGCCGATAAAGATCTGCTGCGCGCTGAGCGTATCCGTCAGTTGCGTAAGCCCGGCATGCCGCAGGTGATCGCCGAAGATGAACTTCATCAGCACGCCCATCCGCTGCTGGCGGCCTGGGGCAAGCAGGGGCGTGATTACATTGGCCTGCTCAATGAATACGACAATCACGAATCCTATGCTGCCCAGCTCGCGCCGGTGATCCCGCGCATCGATCTCTTCACTTCGAACGGTACCGATACACTTTTACACCAGTTGCAGGAGGATATTTTGCAGCTGCGCCCGCTGGCCGAAACCAAAGAACACTGGCCGCTGCTGGATGCACAGGACGATTCCCTGCGTTTTTACATTACTCACAGCGCCCAGCGCGAAGTGGAAGTGCTGCACGACAGGCTGCTGGCGGCGCTGGCGGCGGATCCGACGCTGAAGGCGCGCGACATTATCGTGATGGTGCCTGACATCAACGGCTACGCACCGCACATTCAGGCGGTGTTTGGCCTGATGGAGCGCAACGATCTGCGCTATATCCCGTTCACCGTCGCCGATCAGGGACCGCGCCAGAATAACTCGCTGCTCGGCGCGCTCGAGCGATTGTTGAATTTGCCGCAGTCGCGGTTTGCGGTCAGCGATCTGTTGGATTTGCTCGACGTGCCCTCGGTGCGCGAGCGATTTGGCATTGAAGAAGAACAGCTGCCGCTGCTGCACCGCTGGATAAGCGCCGCCAATGTGCGCTGGGGGCTGCATGCGGAACAGCGTCAGAGCCTCGAACTGCCGCTCTCGCCGGAGCAAAACAGCTGGTTCTTCGGCTTGCAACGAATGCTGCTGGGATATGCCGTGGGCAGCGGTGACGCGTGGGAGAATATTGAACCGCTGGATGAAATCGGCGGGCTGGACGCGGCGCTGATTGGCCCGCTGTCGCATTTTTTAAACTGCCTTGATGAAACCTGGCGTCAGCTGCGCGAACCGGCTGCACCGGCGGTGTGGGGCGAACGCCTGCGCGCCATCCTTTCCCGGTATTTTGCCGGGGATGACGGCGAAGACGGCTTTATTCTGGTGCGTCTGCACACTGAGCTGGAAACCTGGCTGGAAGCCTGCGAAGGCGTCAATCTGCAAGCTGAACTGCCGCTTTCTGTGGTTCGCGATCACTGGCTGGCGCAGTTCGACCAGTCCGGCCTGACGCAGCCGTTCTTCGGCGGCGCGGTCACTTTCGCCACACTGATGCCGATGCGCGCGATTCCGTTCCGTCACGTTTATCTGCTTGGCATGAACGACGGTGATTATCCGCGTAACCGCGTGCCGATGGATTTCGACCTGATGGGGCGCGATTACCGTCCGGGCGACCGTTCGCGCCGCGAAGATGACCGCTATCTGTTCCTTGAGGCACTGCTTTCTGCGCGTGAGCGTTTACACATCAGCTGGGTCGGTCGCAGCATTCACGACAATACCGAGCGTCCGCCGTCGGTGCTGGTAGCGCAGCTGCGTGACCATCTGGCGGCAGGCTGGAAACTCAACGGCGGCGGGGATTTGTTGCCCGCGCTGACGGTCGGGCATCGTCTGCAACCGTTCAATCGTGATTACTTTACGAAAGACGGTTCACTGTTCAGTTATGCCCACGAATGGCGCGCCGGACTGGAAGCGGATACACCGGTGACGGCGTTCGGGCCGCTTGAACCGCTGGAGCAGGAAGGCGCGCTGACACTGCGTCAGCTGTCGAATTTCCTTACCGATCCGGTGCGCAGTTTCTTCCGTCAGCGGCTCAATGTCTATTTTGAGATGGAAGATCCGGGGAGTGAAGATCAGGAACCTTTCGACGTGAATGCGCTGGAAAACTGGCGTTTGCAGGATGAACTGATCCGCGCCCAGAAGTGGGCGCTGGAGGCGGGTGTTTCGCGTCAGGACGTGTTGCGCCAGCAGCTGGAACGCATCGAGCGGCGTGGCGAACTGGCGCCGGGCGAATTCGCTGCGGTGCTGAGTGAAGATCTCGCCGAACCGATGGACACGCTTTTCGCCAGCTATCAGCAGGTGCTTGAGGCGTGGCCACAGGCATTGGGCAATGAAGCGTTGTCGGCTGATATCGGCGGTGTGAATGTCTCCGACTGGCTCAGCGATCTGCGTGTTAATCAGAATGGCGAGCGTGCGCGCGTGGTGCTCGAAAGCGGCGGCCTGATGACCAAAGAGCGCAGCTACCGGTTCGACAAACTGCTGCCCTATTGGGTGGCACATCTGGCCGGACACCTTAGCGGGCAGCCGATGCACAGCATTATCGTCAGTAAAAACGGCACCGCCGAACTGCCGCCGCTGGAGGTTGCGCAGGCGCAAGCGCTGTGGCAAACGTTGGTCGAAACCTGGCAGCAGGGGCAATTACGACCTCTGCCGCTGGCAGTGAAAACGGCGTTCGTCTGGCTGAAAAAAGACGGCAGTGAACAGAGTGCCCCGGACAGCGACGCGTGGTTTGCGGCGCGGGATGCTTATGAAAATCACGATCCGGCCAACATGAAATTCGGCGAGCGCGACAGCAACCGCTATCTGGCGCGCGCGTGGCCAGATTTCGCGACGCTCTGGTCCGACGGTGAATTCGCCCGGCTTGCCGATCTGCTGCTGGCCCCGCTTCGTAATCATCTTTCCCGCAGTAAGAAAGGAGGCAAGGAATGACGGATCGCACTGTGCCCTCGGCCCTGAATGTACTGAATTTTCCGCTGACCGGCAGCCGCCTGATTGAAGCCAGCGCCGGTACCGGGAAAACTTTTACCATCGCCGCGCTGTACGTGCGGCTGGTGCTCGGCCACGGCGGTGATAACGCTTTTAGTCGCCCGCTGACGCCGCCGGAAATTCTGGTGGTGACCTTCACCGATGCGGCCACCAAAGAGTTGCGCGACCGTATCCGTGTGCGTCTGTCGCAGGCCGCAGAATACTTTTTAAATCTGGACGGATCCTCTTCTGAGGGCGACGAATTTTTGCAGACGTTGCGCGCTGAATATCTTCCTGAACAGTGGCCGGGATGCGCCCGCAAGCTGCAACTGGCGGCGGAATGGATGGATGAATCGGCGGTCTCCACCATCCACGGCTGGTGTAACCGCATGCTCGGCGAGCACGCATTCGACAGCGACAGCCTGTTCACTCAGACGCTGGAAACCGATCAAACCGAACTGCTGATGGAAGTGGTGCGCGACTACTGGCGCAGCTTCTATTTCGCATTGCCGGAATCTGATATCCGCACCCTACGCACATGGTGGCGGACGCCGGAAGAGTTACACAGCAAGGTTGCGCCGCTGCTGGAATACGCCGAAGAACTGGGCTCAGACGAAACGCCTGCGCAGATCTGCGAAACGGTCAGGCAGCAGAAAGCCGCAGAGTTGTCGGCGCTGAAACAGGGCTGGCCGGAATGGACGCAGGAACTGCGCACCCTCCTCGAAGGCGCGGTGGCAGCGAAAGTGGTGGATGGCCGTAAAATTCAGGCGCGGTATTTTCTGCCGTGGCTGGAGAAACTGCACATCTGGGCGACCACGGATGACCTGACGCCGGATCTGAAAACCGGCTGGGAACGCCTGACACCGCAAGGCTTAGCGGAATGCTGGAAGCAGGGCGAACCCCCTGCGCATCCGGCGATCACCGCCATGGAAACCCTGAAAACGCAGCTGGAAAATCTGCCGGATGCCCGCAGCGGTTTGCTGCAACACGCCTGCCGCTGGATAGAAAACCGCTTCGACGTCGAGCAGCAAAAGCGCGCGCAGATGGGTTTCAACGATTTACTGACCCGCCTCGACGCCGCGCTGCGCAGCGACAATGGCGAACGACTGGCGGAGATCGTTCGCACCCAGTTCCCGGTGGCGATGATCGACGAATTTCAGGACACAGATCCGCTGCAATATCGCATTTTCGATACCGTTTATCGCGTGGCGAAAAACGCGCCGGAGCAGGGGCTGATCCTGATCGGCGATCCGAAACAGGCGATTTATGCCTTCCGCGGCGCTGATATTTATACCTATCTGCGTGCCCGCCGCGATACGGGCGGACGGCACTACACGCTGGCGACCAACTTCCGTTCCACACGCAGTATGGTGGCGGCGGTCAATGAAGTCTTTGGGCTTGCCGAAAACCGCGATTCTGGCGAGGGCGCTTTTCTGTTCCGCCGGGGCGATGAAAATCAGGTGCCGTTCCTGCCGGTGGAAGCCAAAGGGCGCGCTGACACGCTGATAATTGATGATGCTGAAGCCGCCGCGATGACGCTGTGGTATCCGGAAAATCAGGCCGACTCGCTGCCGAAAACGCAGTATATCCAGCTGATGTCCGACGGCTGTGCGACGGAAATCGTCCGTCTGCTACGCCTCGGGCAGCAGGGTTCTGCCGGTTTCGGCCAGTCTGGCGAAACGCTGCAACCGGTGATGCCGGGCGATATTGCGGTGCTGGTGAATACTGGCCGTGAAGCCACGGCTGTCCGCACAGCGCTGTCCAAACGTGGGGTTCGCAGCGTTTATCTGTCTGACAAAGAATCGATATTTCAAAGTGCGCAGGCAGGCGAATTGCAGTACTGGCTGGCGGCCTGCGCGGCGCCGGAAAACGATCGTCTGCTGCGCGCCGCGCTCGGCACGCCGTCACTCAATTTAAGCTGGGAAGCGCTCGATCGCCTCAATCAGGACGAACAGGAGTGGGATCGCTACGTTCGTCAGTTCCAGGAGTACCGCATTTGCTGGCGCAAACAGGGCATTTTGCCCATGCTGCGTCGCCTGATGTGGGAATTTGATGTGCCGCGTCGCCTGCTTGGACGCGGGGATGAACGTGCGCTGACCGATCTGCTGCATCTGTCCGAACTGCTGCAACAGGCCAGCGTTCAGCTTGACGGCGAACACGCGCTGATCCGCTATCTGGCGGAACAGCGTCAGGACGAACATCAGGGCGGCGACGCGCGAAAACTCCGTCTGGAAAGCGATGCCGAACTGGTGCAAGTGGTGACGGTGCATAAATCCAAAGGGCTGGAATATCCGCTGGTGTTCCTGCCCTTTGCCTGCGCCTTCCGCGCGGTGAAAAAACAGGACTCTCCGCTGAAATGGCACACGCAGGAGGGCGAGCTTGAAGTGGCATTAAGCGCCAGCGACGATCAGCTGGCGCTCGCCGACCGCGAACGGCTGGGCGAAGATCTGCGTAAGTTTTACGTCGCGCTGACCCGCTCGCGTTACGCGCTATGGCTCGGCATGGCACCGCTGAAAGAGTTTGAGAAAAGTGCGCCCGGCTATTTATTTCATCAGGACAGCGTCCCCGACGGAGAAACCTTCGAGGCCGGGGCGCTGCCGGCCCGTTTACAGGCGCTGGAAACGACGAATATCCGCGCATGGCCGCTGCCTGCGCCGGACGGAGCGGTGTTCCGTAATGAACAGGCGCTGCCTGCGCTCGGACCACGCCCGCCGCTGCGCACGCACAAAGCACCGCGCTGGTGGGTGTCGAGTTTTTCCGGCCTGCAAATCGCCCCGGCCGGGACCTATATCGCCGCCGATGTTGTGACGCGTGAACTGCCGGTGGAAATCGAAAGCGCCGCGCAGGATACCTATCTTGAAAATAAGAGTTTAGAGAATACGGGGCTGGAAGCGATCGGAGCGCCGGAAAGTGTATCGTCGCCGATGACCGGCGCGGATCTGTATGCCTTTCCGCGCGGCCCTGCACCGGGTAATTTCCTGCACGGTTTGCTGGAATGGGCGGGAGACGAAGGGTTTGCCACATTGACGTCGAAGCCGGAAAAAATCGCCGATCAGGTAGCGCGGCGCTGTAATACGCGCGGCTGGGAAAAATGGATTACGCCGCTGACGGAATGGCTGACCGCGTTGCTGACGCAGCCGTTACCGCTGCCGGACGGCGACACATTTACGCTGGCCGGGCTGCCGCCGTATCAGGTGGAAATGGAGTTCTGGTTCTCGCTGACGCAGGTATCGACCCGCCGCCTCGACAGGCTGGTGTCGCAGTACACGCTGGACGGCACCGCACGCGCGCCGCTGCTGGCGGAAGACCTCAACGGCATGCTGAAAGGCTTTATCGATCTGGTGTTCGAACACGACGGGCGTTATTACGTGCTTGATTACAAATCCAACTGGCTGGGCGGCGACGCCAGCGGCTATGACCCGGTCTCCATGACGCAGTCGATGCTGGATCATCGCTACGATCTGCAATTTACGCTGTATCTGTTCGCGCTGCATCGGTTGCTGAAATCCCGTCTGGCGGATTATGACTACGACAGACATATCGGCGGCGCAGTGTATTTATTTCTGCGCGGCAGCCATGCGACGGGCAACGGCGTCTGCGTTCAGAGGCCGGATAAAGCCTTAATGGAACAACTCGACCTGCTGTTTAGCGGTGATCAGGAGAAACGCGCATGAAAATCAACAGCCGTGAAGAAATCGCACACCTGCTGGCAAGCTGGGTAGAGTGCGGCTGGCTGCGTGAGCTGGATCGCGCGCTGGTGACGTTTCTGGCGAAGCAGTCGCCGGACGCGCAGCCGCTGCTGTTACTGGCGACGGCGCTGACCAGCTATCAGCTTGGGCGCGGCCATGTATGTCTGGATTTGCAGGCCACTCTCGCCGACAGCGCCTTTTCGCTCTCGCTGCCGCCGGAGGGTGATCATGCTGACGGTGCGGTGATCCGCCCGGCCGCAGTGCTGGAAAATCTCAGCCTGACAGAATGGATGGCGGCGCTGGTGCATCCGCAGCTGGTGGGCAACGGCGAGGGGAATTCACCGCTGGTGCTCATCGGGCACCGCCTGTATCTGCGCCGTTACTGGCAGTATGAACAGAATGTCCGCGGCGCGATTGAACAACGTCTGGCGCGCAGTCAGCCGGACGCGTTGCCGGTGGCACCTTTGCGCGCGGCGCTCGATGCGCTGTTTCCTGCCAGCGGCAATAGCGGGCAAGCCAACTGGCAGAAACTGGCCTGTGCGCTGGCGGCGGGCAGTGCGTTCAGCATCGTGACCGGCGGGCCTGGCACCGGGAAAACCACCACCGTGGTACGCCTGCTGGCGTTGCTGCAAACGCTGGCGCTGGAAGACCACGGCCAGCCGCTGCGCATCCGTCTGGCGGCACCTACCGGTAAGGCGGCGGCGCGGCTCAATGAGTCAATTGCCGGTGCGGTATCTCAACTCGATTTGACCGCGCTCGGCAACGGTGACGCCGTACGTGAAAGCATTAATACCGACGTGGTGACGCTGCACCGTCTGCTCGGTAGCCGCCCGGATACCCGGCACTTCCGTCATCATCCGGGCAATCCGCTGATGCTCGACGTGCTGGTGGTGGACGAGGCGTCGATGGTCGATCTGGAAATGATGGCCGCGCTGCTGGCGGCGTTACCGGATCAGGCGCGCCTGATCCTGCTCGGCGATAAAGATCAGCTGGCATCGGTGGAAGCGGGCGCGTTGCTCAGCGAACTTTGCCAGCGTGCGGCGGGCGGCCATTATTTGCCGAAAACCCGCGACTGGCTGCAAACCGTCACCGGCGAGAACATCCCGGAGGCATTGGTGGATGCTCACGGAACGGCGATGGATCAGGCGGTGGTGATGTTGCGTCACAGCTACCGTTTTGATGCTCAAAGCGGCATCGGGCGGCTGGCGGAAGCGGTCAACGATGGCGATGTGAAAACGCTGAAGCAGGTGTGGAAGCAGGGGTACGGCGATCTGGCGCAGCTGACGCTCAGCGCGGCTGACGATCAGGCGCTGCGCGACTGGGTGATTAACGGCGCGGCGGGGCAGTTTCCTGCTGCGACGGCGCGGGCAGGCGTCTCACCGCCGGTCGGATATCGTCACTATCTGACGGTCGTGAAAAATGAGCGGCCTGAAATCGACGAACCGATGGAATCCTTCCACCGTTGGGCAACCAAAGTGCTGCTGGCCTACAGCCAGTTCCAGCTGCTGTGCGTTCTGCGCAGCGGGCGGTGGGGCGTTGAAGGGCTGAATCTGCGTATTGCGGAAATTTTATGGAAAGAAGGGCTGCTGGAGGCGGCGGCAGGCTGGTATCCGGGGCGTCCGGTGCTGGTCACGCGCAATGATTACGGCCAGCGCCTGATGAACGGCGATATCGGCATTACATTGCAAATTCCGCAAACGCTGGCGGATGGCTCGGCGGTGTGGGTATCGCGCGTCGCCTTTCTGGCGGGCGACGGCACCCAGAGTATCCGCTGGGTGATGCCAAGCCGGTTGCAGGCGGTGGAGACGGTGTTCGCGATGACAGTGCATAAATCGCAGGGGTCTGAATTTACCCATACCGCGCTGCTGCTGCCAGAAAATCTCAGCCCGATCCTTACCCGTGAGCTGATCTACACCGGCATTACCCGTGCGCGTCACTGGTTCAGCCTGGGCTGTGTCGGAGGCATGAATGCGGTGTTGCCGGATGCAGTACAGCGCAGGGTGCTGCGGGCGAGCGGATTGATTGAAACGGTGTGAACGGCGGGATCAGTAATCGTATTGAGGAATGCGGGAGGTTTTAACGAGAGGCCGGGTTTTGGAACCGGGCACTTTGGTGGCTTTGAGCGGATCACCGGCGACAAACTCCAGCGTCGGGGAATAGTAAAATGGCAGCCAGCCGCCATAGCTATTCTCCCACTCCCAGCGAACCGGGCATGGCCACAGAATGTCTTCGTACATAATGTAATAGGTCCATCGCCCGTGGGGACGACGCGGTTTTGGGGTCTTCATAGGAGCGTCAACTTAACTCAAAATAGTATCGCTAACAATATCAGCTCAACCCCAAATCATGGCCGCCCAGCGGAGTAACAGCAGGCCGCCGCAGATGCACAGCAACACGACGACCATCTTCCAGTGTTTACTCATCATCCTTTTGGTGACCATCGGATCCTCCCTGTATTGAGCTTAGGTGTTATTGAATCCACGTTAACCGGTGATGTGCCGGTCAACGTAATGAACAACATGTTCCTTTAATTCGGGAACGGTTTGATCGGCAAGCCACTCGAAAGCCACCAGCAGTAAGGCCGTTGCGGCAAGTACAGTCAAAATTATAGCGGCTTTCTTATGGGCTTCCATGGTTCTCATCGTCTTTGCATTGCCTGTTTTTTACTCTATCAGAAAGTGCTCCCTCTGAGGAGGTTTCAGGCGTTTGGTTCTGAAAGGGGTTAGGAAATTATACCCGCTCAGACGATGCGAAACTTTGATCCTGTCCCTCCGCGACCGGATCCTTAGGATTTTCTGCATATCGGGCACCGGGCTTAAAACCGTGACGTTTCGCGCACCAGGCGATAATCAGCGCGGCCAGCAACAGCACCAGCATCGTCCACGGAAAAATGCCGACCCCGGCGGTGTTAAGCAGAATGCCGCCGGACAAGCCACCGCCGGCAATCGCCAGATTCCACGACACCACGACCAGCGATTGTGCCATATCACCCTGCTCGCCGGTGGCGTCAGCGATGGCAGTTTGCAGCAACGTCGCCGCGCCGCCGAAAGTCAGCCCCCAGATGGCGACGCACAGCGTGACCATCAGCGGTGAATGGCCGTCGAGCGCCAGTCCGAGTGAAATCAGCGCGAACAATGCAAGACTGGCCAGCAGAGTTTTCCGCAGGCGTTTATCCACCTGCAAGCCGGTGAAAGCGATACCCGCCAGCGCGCCGATGCCAAACACCAGCAGGATCTGATCGGCCCGTTCTGCCAGACCGGAGAGGGTTAGGAACGGCACAATGTAGGTATAAAGCAGGTTATGCGTCAGCATCCACAATAAGATCACCGCCAGTATGCTGCGTACGCCCGGCATCATTATCACGTGACGCAGCGACTGACGCTGGCCTGCCGCCTGCCCCGGATAATCGGGCACTTTACGCATCACCCATACGACCAGCAGCAATGTGACCGCCGACATTACGCCAAACGCCATCCGCCAGCCGAGCAGGGTACCCATCCATGTGCCGAGCGGTACGCCGACGGACAGCGCCACCGGCGCGCCCAGCATCGCCACCGACAGTGCGCGCCCCTGCTGATGCACCGGCACCATGCGTCTCGCGTAGCCCGCCAGTAACCCCCACGCCAGACCGGCGGCCGCACCGGCCATCCAGCGCGCGAACAGCGTCACGAGATAATTCGTCGAAAACGTGGTGAGCGTGTTAAAGACCAGAAAGCCGAGGATTGCCGTGAGCAGCGCGGTGCGCCGGTTCCAGCCGCGCGTCATCGCCGCCAGCGGGATCACTGCCATCAGCGAACCGGCGGCGTAAAGCGTGATCAGCTGTCCGGCCATTGCCTGCGACACGTTAAGTCCCGCAGCAATCTGTGGTAACAGCCCGGCGGGCAACGTTTCGGTCATGATGCCGATAAAACCGGTCATCGCCATCGCCAGCAGGGCGGAAAGCGGCAACGGCGAGGCGGACTGGGGTGAATTCATGGTGATTTCTCAATGTAAGAAAGTGTCGGATCAGAATAGAGATCTCCACGATGCGGAAAAAGTAGGGTAGATTTCCAGTGTATGCGGACGATGATGTCCGCAATGGGAGGTAGCGGTGGAAAGTCTGAGCAGTCTGAATGTGTTTGTGCACGTCGCTGAAACCCGCAGTTTCGTCGCCGCAGGGCGGATACTGGGCGTGTCGGCATCGGCGGTGGGTAAAAGCATCGCGCGGATGGAAACCAAGCTGAAGGTGCGACTGTTTCACCGCAGCACCCGCAGCGTCACGCTGACGGCGGAAGGCGCACTGTTTCTCGAGCGCAGCCGCCGGATAGTCGCGGAGCTGGAAGCCGCGGAAAGCGAGCTGTCGCAGCTTTCGGAAAGTCCGCGGGGCAGGCTGCGTTTGAGTTTGCCGCTGGTCAGCACACTGCTATTGCCTGTGCTCGGCGAGTTTATGCGTCGCTATCCGGACATTGAACTGGATCTGGATTTCACCGATCGCGTGGTCGATGTGGTGGAAGAAGGGTTTGATGCGGTGGTACGCACCGGGCAGATGGTGGATTCACGGCTGTCGATGCGCAAGCTCGGAAAATTCCGTCATCTGTTGGTCGGGTCTCCTGCCTATTTTGCAGAATACGGCTGGCCGCGTGAGCCGCAGGATTTGCTCACGCATCGCTGCCTGCATTTCCGCTATCCCAACAGCGGCAAGCTGGAGCCGTGGCCGGTTCCGGCGCATGTGGATGTCGCGCTGCCGGTGTCGATGGTGTGCAATAACATTGAAACACGTCTGTGTTTTTCGGTGCAGGGGCTGGGTATCACCTGCCTGCCGGATTTCAGCGTCCGCAAGGAGCTGGCGCGCGGGCAACTGGTGACCGTATTAGACGAGCACGTCGAACGCAGCGCAGATTTTTTCATTCTGTGGCCGTCTGGCGGTTATATGACGCCTAAGCTTCGGGTATTTATCGATTTTATCAGCGAAAGACTGTTCCCGGAAAATAAGGCGCTGGCGCTGGTATGCCCAAACTAAAACGTCTGCTAAAAGGAGTTGCAGATGAGTCAGCAGATTGTATGAGAGGAGCGGAGGACCGAAGGCGAATACACACCTTCGGTTTATCACCGGTTAACGGCTGCCGGGCAGCAGAGATTCGGTGCATTTGAACACGTCTTCGCGGAATTTACGGGAAGCTTCGTCCAGATCGGTCTGGTTTGCCACGTCGGCGCGGTTAGCTTCCAGCGCCTGATTCACGGCTACCGTGAAAGCATTTTCCTGGCTGGCGTTCAGCACATTGCCCACGCTGCCGAACAGCAGGCGCATGGCGGAAATTTGTACCAGAAGTTCACGGTTTACGCGCTCAAGCTGGTCAACGCGTTTGGCAAGAATTTCGTCACTCATCGGTGTCTCCTTAGTTAAGTGCCGCACACCATAACAAAAGCGCCGTCATGAAAAAACCGCCTTGCGGCGGTCTGGACGTTCGGGTGGTGGTTTAGCGTACCATTTGCTGCATCTGGCGGCTAAGCTGCATCAGTTGCGCATTTAGTGGCACCAGCTGTTGCTGGATAGCGTTGTATTTATCCAGCTGTTTCTGGTTGGAGAATTGCAGACGGTTGCCGGTAATGGTGACGTCTTTCCCCTGACTCTTGATGAAATCGGCTTTGGCGACGATAAGATTCAGCACCTGCGGAAGCAGCTCAAAAACCTGTTCGGTGATTTCAGAGGGTTTGACCACTGTTTTCTCGTAAGCCAGATCGTAAACCTTTTTCAGATCGTCCGGCTGTTTCAGCGCCGCGTGTTGGGTATCCGCCTGCGTTCTGAGCGTGATGATTTTCTCTTTCCAGTTCTGGCTGCTGTCGGCCATCTTCTTGAGGTCATCGCGCTGCTCGACCAGCGCATTAACGCTGTTGACGCCGTTCATACCGGCAAACACGGGTACCAGCGAGGAATCGAGCTCAGTGTTCATCTGGTGATGAAAACCGGTGATGATCGCATAATCTTTGCTGTAATCGCCGAACTGTTTTTTCTCCGCTTCCGACAGCTGCGGCACGGCCAGCACCTGTTTATCGAGAATGCGCGACTGGAGGAAATCCATAAACGCTTTGCGCTGCGCAGGCTCTTTATCACCACAGCCGCTGACTGCAAAAATCATCATCAGCAGCATCAATGGCATCAGGAAAGTACGGGTGAAGTGAGAGGTTTTGATCGCGTATTGCATAGATTCCTTGCTCCTTTTGCTCCATATTCAGAAGATTAACCTTAGCGTAAAAAGCTGAAATTTTAACTAGAAAGCCGCGCTTATCTTGGTTAACGTCACCGAAGTACACACGAAACTCCCTCTTCAGGAAATGTATGATTTTGAACGGTAAGCGATTTTCCACACCCCGCACGCTTGGTGCATTAGCGATTTTGATCCTCGCCGGGTGTACGTCTAATAAGAAAAACGACGCGCCGGTGAAAAATCCGCAGGACACTAAGGCGGATATCGTGCGGCTGATGCCGTCCACCGCGCCGGATCGCAAGGGCTGGGCGACGGACATTACCGCCGCGTTTTCCGCGCAAGGTATCGCGCCGACCACCGAGAATATCTGTTCGGTGCTTGCGGTGGCACAGCAGGAATCTAACTTCAACGCCGACGCGCCGGTGCCGGGGCTTGGGAAAATCGCGTGGAAAGAGATAGACCGCCGCGCAGATGCCGTCCATGTGCCGAATTTCCTGGTACACACCGCACTGCTGCTGAAATCGCCGAACGGCAAATCCTACAGCGAGCGGCTGGATAATGTGAAAACCGAGAAGCAGCTGAGTGCGATTTTCGATGATTTCATCGATATGGTGCCGATGGGGCAGAAGCTGTTTGGCAAACTCAATCCGGTGCATACCGGCGGGCCGATGCAGGTCAGCATCGCGTTCGCTGAGCAGAATGCTAAAGGGTATCCGTATCCGGTGGACATTTCGATTCGCAACGAAGTGTTCAGCCGTCGCGGCGGTATCTATTTCGGCGTGAAACATCTGCTGGGTTATCCGGCGAATTACACTCAGCCGCTGTACCGTTTCGCCGACTTTAATGCGGGCTGGTACGCCAGCCGGAATGCCGCGTTCCAGAGCGCGGTCAGTAAGGCCTCGGGCATTCCGCTGGCGCTCGATGGTGACCTCATCAACTACGGCACCGATAAGCCTGGCAGCACCGAGCTGGCGGTGCGCACGCTGAGCAAGCGTCTGGATATCAGCCATTCTTCAATCCGCAAGGCGCTGGAGAAGGGCGAACAGCTGGAGTTCGAAGACACTACACTCTATAAAAAGGTGTTTGCGCTGGCGGATAAAACCACCGGGAAGCGACAGCCGCGTGAGATGCTGCCGGGGATCACGCTGGAAAGTCCGAAAATTACCCGTACGTTGACCACCGCATGGTTCGCCAAACGGGTGGACGGACGCCGCGCTGATTGCGTTAAAAGAGCCGCGGCGCGCTGAGTTTCATCTATGACGCGGTGAGAATCGTCTTAATGCCTGCCTGAATCCGGCAGGCATAATTATTTATTCATCAGGCTTCAGCCGCCGCCCTGCGTGCCCTGCGGGTTATTCCATTAACAAATATAAAGGCTATAAATAGAATTGCGTTGAAATAAAGGCTTGCTTAATAAATCCTGCTGTGTGTAAATAGCGTCAACGGTTTGTGGTTAAGACCTATTTATGTAAGACATTTAGTAAAGCAGTTCCTGGTTCAAGTGATATAGCAAATCCTTTCTCCGACGAATTTCCTTCTCTGATGCATCCATAAGTATTTCAAATAAAAACAGACCTATATTGCCCTATGGCATCATAAAATAAAAAAAGAAGGTATTTCCTATGTCTACTAAAATGACTGGTTTAGTAAAATGGTTCGACGCTGGTAAAGGTTTCGGTTTCATTAGCCCTGCAGACGGCAGCAAAGACGTGTTCGTACACTTCTCTGCAATCCAGAGCAATGATTTCAAAACCCTGGACGAAGGTCAGAACGTAGAGTTCACCATCGAACAAGGCCAGAAAGGCCCTTCAGCGGGTAACGTTGTCGTTCTGTAATGTCGCCTGATATTGAAGGCAAATCACCTGCAATAGCGAAGATGGGGTAAACCCGGAGCAGACAGGAATCGTTGTTTCAATATCGACATTATGAACCACAAAAATAAACCCTGGCCAACGCCGGGGTTTATTATTTAAAAGCTTCCAGAATTATTTCGGGAGCCACAACAGAAAAGCCGGTTTCTTTTTTCTCGCCATTTTTATCGAAATGAAAAATAGATAATCAGGAAATAAAAAACTCAGCCGTTTTTTCTGTTGTGATAAGGCCGCGCTCAGGCCGCGTAATGTAGGAGTGTACGATGGACGCTTACGCCGCAATATGACGGCCGGGAAAGCACCGGCAAATTCCCTTCATCCCTTGGGCTGACTCTGTGTTAGCTACGCCCGTTCCACCGAATCACTGGCTTATGTCAGCGCATCGGGATTTTCTCTCTTGCCGCCTTGATTCACCCCACATGCTTTCGGGAATTGGCTTTTGCATCAATAACAACTTAAAAAAAAACCAAAAAAAAGCCAAAAAAAAGCCCGCACACGGCGGGCAAATAACAGGGTTCTACAGGGGTATTACACAGGGACATCACACAACATTTGATGGACTTACGATACCAAACGCTGTGTATGGTTTTGTCATCGCCCGGTAAGGTTACTCCAGCAGTTGTAAGCCTTATTTGTCTGCGTAATGACCAATTACCTGATCGATTTTGGCATCCGCCATCGCAATTCCCTTCTTAATCAATGACTCCGAACCGATGCTTGCCAGCAGAATAACGACAGCAACCACCAGTAATCCCTTGTATGTCATGTTTCTTCTCTCAGTGAGTGTGATGTTCAGAGCAGGTTTTCAGGCAGATTTTGCGGCGATACGTTGTGTACCGCCACGGATTCTGAAGACTGGAAATCGTTAAACAGCCAGATGGCCGACGGTGAAGTAGGTCGTCAGACCCACGATGACCAGCAGCGCAATGGCCGCAGCGGTATAGAGAATGATGCGCCTGGGGCTGTAAAATGCCATAGATATGTCCTTATCGAAAAGGGCGGAACGGCGCCAGACGTTACAAAAGTTCCATCATCAGCGCCATCGCGTAGCCAATCGCTACGGAACCTCCGGCCATGATTAACCAAAATGCAGTTGCTTTCATTTCACACTCCTTGTGTCGGGACGGCGTGTCCCATTGATCGATTTCAAAGCGCAATTATAACAAACATATAAACCGCATGGATAATTACGTGCTCCTATTTTAAGCGCTTTGTTTGAAAAAGACCCTCCGTAAACTGTGAACCGCCTCGCTATTCCATCTAAAAAGGAAAAACGCCTTAATTATCAGTTGTGCTTATGCACATGGCTCAATTCATTGATAATATGAATTAATTGTTGTCGCCAGTCTTTGCGGGTGATCAAACATTGGGCGAGTGCACAATGGCAATTCACCGTGTTCGCTTCTTAAGTAGTGTTGCAGTTGTTCATTATTTCAACGCTAAGGGAACACCATGAACGGTCATGAAAACAAAGCGGTAAGAAGTGCAAACCGCAAATTCTTTGCCCGCACCATTCCGATGCTCATCCTGATGTTGATCATTAACCAAATCGATCGCACCAACGTCGGCTTCATCAAACACAGCCTGGAAACAGACGTCGGCATCAGTACCGCCGCCTTCGGTTTCGGTGCCGGTCTGTTTTTCGTCGGTTACGCGCTGTTTGAAATCCCCAGCAATATGCTGATGGACAAGTACGGCGCCCGCGTCTGGCTGACCCGCATTATGATCACCTGGGGCGCGGTGGTCTTTGCGATGGGTTTTGTTACCACGCCGATGCAGTTCTACGTGCTGCGCTTTTTACTCGGCGTCGCCGAAGCGGGCTTCTTCCCTGGGATCTTATTTTATTTCCGCAAATGGGTGCCTAACGTCTATCGCGGGCGTGCCACGGCGTTGATCCTCACCGGCTCGGCGGCGGCCTATCTGTTATCCGGCCCGGTTACCGGCGGATTGCTGGAATTGCATGATTTTATGGGATTACCCGGCTGGCAGTGGGTGCTGTTCATTGAAGGCGCGCTGTCGGTGTTAGTGGGGATCGTTGCCGCATTCTTCCTGGTTTCAAAACCGGAAGAAGCCAAATGGCTGACCGTCGAAGAAAAGCAGGCGCTCAGCACCGCGCTGCAAGAAGAGGCGAGTTCGCGTGACGTCCATACGCAGGGGCAGTCACGCTGGAAACTTATCACCGACGGCAAAATGGCCTATCTGTGCTTCCTGTTCTTCGTGATGTGCATGACCGGCTATACGCTGGTGTTCTGGCAACCGGAAATCATTGGCCGCATTCCGGGGCTGTCGCCGTTGCAGATTGGCTTGCTGAATTCGGTACCGTGGATTTGCGCGATTATCGCCATCAATATACTGGGCCGCGTCAGCGACAGGTTCCGTGGCAACCGGGAAACCATTCTGGCACTGGCGCTGATTGTCGCCGCCATCGGCACCTGTTTGTGTACGCTCGGCAGCCCGTGGTTTGGCCTGTTCGCGCTGTGCGTAGTGTGCATTGGCACGAAATCCAGCGCTGTGCTGTTCTGGCCTATCCCGCAAAGCCAGCTGCCGTCTTCTATCGTCGCGCCGGGCATTGCGCTTATCAACTCGCTGGGTAATCTCGGCGGATTCTTCGCGCCGGCGGTATTTGGCTATCTGCAACAGACCACCGGCAGCACGACTGCCGGGCTGTATATTCTCAGCGGTGCCTCCGTCTTCGCCGCCATCACACTATTTTTCACTAAAACTAACCGCACGCCAACACAACCTGACTATCACGCCCCGCAGGGATTGGAGCCAAAACGCCATGTCTGATACACCAAAAATTGTCGAAATGCAGGTCATCCCGGTTGCCGGTTACGACAGCATGTTGCTCAATATCGCCGGTGCACATAATTGTTATTTCACCCGTATCCTGCTGGTGCTAAAAGATAGCGAAGGGCATACGGGCGTCGGCGAGTCGCCCGCGACGGGCGTTGTGCTGAAGATCCTCAATGAGGCGATCCCGCATATCGTCGGCCAGGAGATCGGCAAAATGAATCAGCTGGTCAGCGATTTGCATAAACGCGATCTGGAAGAAAACCGTGCACCGCAGCCCGTGCTGCCCGGCTTTCGTCCGTGGGATCTCGAGCGGCACCACAACGCGGTTGCCGTGCTGGAAACGGCGCTGCTGGATCTGATGGGGCAGCATCTTAATCAGCCGGTCGCGCAACTGCTCGGGCCGGGTAAACAGCGCGATGAAGTGCCGGTGCTCGGTTATCTGTTTTACATCGCCGACCGGCAGAAAACGGATCTGGCCTATCAGGAAGGGAAAGTGCAACCGGGGCAACATGCGTGGTATCACCTGCGCCATCAGGAGGCGATGACGCACGAGAAAGTTGTGCAACTGGCCGAAGCCGCGCAGGACAAATACGGTTTTAAGGATTTCAAACTGAAGGGCGGCGTGCTGGCTGGGGAGGCAGAGATCGACACCGTGCGGGCACTGAAACAACGTTTTCCACAGGCGCGGATCACCGTCGATCCGAATGCGTCCTGGTCGCTGGATCAGGCGATTGCGCTGTGCAAAGACATGCACGGTATTTTGTCTTACGTCGAAGATCCGTGCGGCGCAGAGCAGGGGTTTTCCGGGCGGGAAACGCTGGCTGAGTTTAAGCGCGCCACCGGATTACCGGTCGCGACGAATATGATAGCCAACGACTGGCGGCAGATGAGCCATGCGTTGCAGCTTAACGCCATCGATATTCCGCTGGCGGATCCGCATTACTGGTCGATGCGCGGCGCGAATACTATCGGAACGTTATGCAATGCGTGGGGGCTGACGCTCGGCTGTCATTCCAACAATCACTTTGACGTATCGCTGGCCATGCTGGCGCATCTCGGGGTTGCCGCGCCCGGTGACATTACGCCGTTTGATACGCACTGGATCTGGCAGGAAGGCCAGCATCTGACGAAAAATCCGCTGCAAATTAAAGACGGTAAGCTGGCGCTTAACGAACTGCCGGGGCTGGGCGTGGAGCTGGATATGGACGCGGTCGGTATTGCCCATCAGCGCTACAACACTATGACGCAAAAAGATCGCGATGATGCGATTGCGATGCAGTATCTGATTCAGGGATGGAAATTCGACGGCAAGCGCGCGACGCTGGTGCGCTGATTACAGGTAATCGCTGCCGGAAGTCAGTGTGCTGTGTGCGCTGGCATCAAGCGTTGTGGACGGCTGATAGCTGCTTTCGCTGGCTTTACGGCTCAGTTCTGATGCGACTTCCTGTGCGCTGGAAGGGTAGGCTACGGCGAAACTGTTAAACGCGGTAAGGCTGAGCATCAGGCTGAAAAGAGCGAGGGTGGTGCGTTTCATGGTCGGGTGTCCGGTGTATTCACATTGGTTCATAAGTATTGTGTGAATCAGCCACTGAACGGATATGCTTTATTCATAAGAAACGGGAGCTAATTACGCTCCCGTTCATCATTTATGATGCGCTCAAGTGCTGGTTTACACGTGCTGGAGCGTATTATGACCTGCTTCTGATTTATTCGGTAAGCGAATCGTGGCAGAAAGAACCAATGACACCATCAATAATACGGTGATGATGCTGAAGGTCACCGCGAAACCACCGAACAGTGAAGCTACCAGAGAAGCGAAGATGCTGCCGATACCAAAACCGAGATACAGCAGACCGTAGTTTTTGGTCATGTTGTTCAGGCCGAAGAAATCGCTGACCAGTGACGGATACACGGTGATAGTCCCGCCGAAGCTGAAGGCGACACAGGCCACGGAGATGAAGAACATGGTTTCATTCATGTGAGTGAACAACATCATGCTCATCCCGGCCAGAGAGACGATTTGCGCGATGGAAATCACGCGAATGCGCTGCATTTTGTCAGACAGCACGCCGAGCACCAGACGGCCACTCAGGTTAGCAATCGCGATGACGGTCACGGCGTTAGCGGCGGTCAGGGCGTCCAGTTTCACCAGACTTTGTCCGATATCCTTCGCCACACCAATCACATACAAGCCGCTCATGCAGGCAGTCAGGAACATCAGCGCCAGCATCCAGTACTGTGGCGCGCGAACCGCTTCGGCCAGCGTGAATTCGCGGCTGTCTTTGCTGTTATCGTTCAAAGAGTTCTCTTCGCGAGTCACATCAGCGGTTTCCTGTTTCGGCGCATCTTTCATCATCAGTGCACCAGTAATCACCATCACCATCGCCACGCCGCCCCAGATCATGAAGGTGTTTTGCAAACCTTCCGTCGCCAGCAGATGACCGCATACGAATTTGAACAGCAGGCTGCCTAAACCGTAGGCACCGATTGCGCAGGCGGAGATCATCCCTTTACGCTCAGGGAACCATTTTACGCAGTTGGAAAGCGTCAGCAGATAACCCGCACCGTCCGCCAGACCGACCAGCACACCGGCGCTGATATACAGCATGATCACATTGTCGGAATGCGCAGTCAGGAAGAACCCGGCAGCCATCAGCACACCGGCGGCGATGGTGACGTTGCGAACGCCGAAACGTTCCTGAAGTTTGCCTGCGACGGAAGAAGAGATAGCCAGACACAGGCTGAGGATCCCGAAGGTCAGTGCGACGCGACTGACCGGCTCACCCAGCTTTTCAGAAAGCTGACCGTTGAACAGACTCCAGGTGTACACAGATCCCAGCGCGAGTTGAGTCAGAATTGTACCGGCCAGAGTCAGCCAGCGGGTACGGTTGTAGTTCGGCATGCCAGATTTGTCACTCATAGTGGGTTCTCCCGAGCGAAGTAGATTCAATTAACTGTGGCTATGATAGTCCCCGGGAATATGTGCGGTTCATTTGCGGCGTGAGATGCATGAGTTGCGGAATGAAATGCATTTATGAGGGTATGAGTCGCCATTTTCGGGCTAAAAACGCCCCGAAATTCGACTTAAAATGCCTCCGCAGCCCTTGCGGGACGCGGTTTTTAGTTGATCTGGATCACTAATCGGTTATTTAGTTTTTTGGGCAGGGGCGTTCGGGGGAAAGGGGCGAAAATTTGCCCCTGCTAGTCGGAACAATGAAAGGGGGGTCACACCACTTGCGCATTCAGCGCCGCGTTGATTGCGGCGGCCACGCCGGTGGGATTTTCCCACATCATCGAATGGCCAGCCTGTGGGACAACGGCGGTGTGAATGCCGTGCTGCGGCAGAACCGCGACGTCGGGCTCCGGCAGGGAGAACTCACCGAACAGTACCGTGGCGGGCATTTCAAGCTGATAAAGCTGCTCACGCCACGATGTTGCCTCGCCTTTCACCAGCCCGACGGCCTGACGGTGAATGGCCAGCGGTGAAGCTACCGCCATCGACCCTGCCCAAACCTGATCATTACCACGCACCGCAATCTCAATCAGCCGCGCATGCCCTTCGTCGAGATAGTCTTCTTCAGAATATTTCGCGACAGCCCGACTGAACGCGCCGCCACCGGCATCCAGATTCGGCTCGGCAACGATCAGCCGCTGGATGAGATCCGGACGCCGGGACGCGACCATAATGGCAATGCTGCCGCCCATGCTGTGGCCGATAAGATTCACCTGCGGCACGGAGAGATTTTCCAGCCAGGCGATTACGCAGTCAACGTGGGCCTGCAGGCTGTAGCTGAAATCCTGCGGTTTATCGCTGAAACCTGAACCGGCTAAATCGAGCAGGAAGGAACGTCGCGGGCGCAGTGACGCGTCGGTCGCCACGCGTGGAAAATCGCAAGATGATGCGCAACCCAGACCGTGTATAAACACCAGCGGAACCCCAAGCCCTGATAATTCATGGAACCGTAAATAGAAGTCTGCCCCAGGCACTTTGAAAGATCTCATCTCAATCCTTTGTTTTTATAAGAGAGTAATGGGCGGATTATAAGCAGGTTTTTTAGTTAACACTGTATAAAAAACGAGTCATTAGATGAGTGTTTGGCAACCCATTATTTATGAGAAGTAATTTGGCTTAAGACATTCTGCTTATGAATATTTATTTGCAGGCTCTTCCCACCAGCCGGGCAAGTGATAGCATGGCGTTCTTACTCACTTTATGGATTTATCTGATGGTCAGGTCAGGCGGTTGTGTGGCGGTGATGTTGGCGCTGGCGTCGTTTTCAGCATCGGCTGTTACGCAATATCAATGTGTTTTAACCCATCATACGCAGTCGGATGATGGCAGTGATGTCTCTGAAGTGGTGAATAAAAACGCCGCTGTTTATGATGCGGGCAATACGTTCAGTTTTTCACCGGATGGTAGCAAACTGATCACCAGCCCTGAACTGACCGACATTATCGGCAAAGACAATCAGCCGATGAAAGCGGGCGCGCAGGATAACCTGATGTATATCCACACTAAAGACAGCTTTGTGGTCGCTACCCAGACCGAAGGTTACGTCTATGGGGATTGCAAACTCAACACCGCCAAATAAAAGGCGTCCCCTTTCAGGCAGCAGGTGCGTTGGCCGGATCCGCCACGCACTGCAATATTCCTGCAATAAATAGAAACACTCCTGCTACTTCATTAGCACACTTCTTATAGTCGCCTGTTGCAGGGCGGGCTATCCTTT
Organism: Rahnella inusitata; assembly: GCF_003263515.1. Taxonomy (GTDB): domain Bacteria; phylum Pseudomonadota; class Gammaproteobacteria; order Enterobacterales; family Enterobacteriaceae; genus Rahnella; species Rahnella inusitata. The sequence continues at coordinate 88,239 of NZ_JYDE01000007.1, forward strand.
CGCACTTTTCCAGACCCCACTCTTTTTCATTTCGCCCGCTTTAAGAAGCAGATAATAAAGGTAGTTGCCCGCTTATGGCCTTACTAAACGACGAAATCCGCGACCATACCGCCGAGTCCGTCCTTTTCGTCCGCCGCGCCGTGATTGCTTTTATGGTCGTGTTTCTGCTGTCCGCCGTTCTGGTGCTAAATCTGTATCATTTACAGGTGGGAATGCATGATTTTTATCAGACCCGCTCAAATCAGAACGACATCAAAATGCTCCCGATCGCCCCCAGTCGCGGGTTGATTATGGATCGCAACGGCGTGGTGCTGGCGCAAAATATCACGCTGTATCAGTTGCAGATGATCCCCGGCAAAGTCCCGGATTTACAGGCAACGCTCAATGCGCTTAAGCCGATTGTTGACTTAACCCAGGACGATCTCGACAGCTTCCATGACGCGATGATCCACGGGCGTCGCTTTGCGCAAATCCCTCTGAAACTGGCGCTGACCGATGTCGAAGTCGCGCGTTTTTCGGTAAATCAGTTCAACTTCCCCGGCGTGTCGATAAGTACCTATCAGCAGCGGCGTTATCCCTATGGCGCGGAGCTGGCGCACGTGGTGGGTTACGTATCGAAGATTAATGATAAAGACGAAAAGCGACTCGACGCCGAGGGAATTTCCGAGAACTATGCCGCAGACCATGATATCGGCAAGCAGGGCGTTGAAAAGTATTACGAAAGTATTTTGCATGGCCGCACCGGTTATCAGGAAGTGGAGGTCGATAACCACGGTCACGTGGTGCGTCTGCTGAAAGAAGTCCCGCCGCAGGCCGGGCAGAATATTTATCTGACGCTGGATCTCGGTTTGCAGCAGTACATTGAGAAAGTGCTGAAAGGCCAGCGTGCTGCGGTGGTGGTGATGGATCCGCGCGACGGCGGCATCAAGGCGATGGTGTCCAGCCCGAGTTACGACCCGAATCCGTTTGTGAACGGCATCTCCAGCAAAGAGTACAGCGCGCTGCTGAAAAACCCGGATCTGCCGCTGATCAACCGCGTGACGCAGGGGCTCTATCCGCCAGCGTCTACGGTAAAACCGTTTATGGCGACGTCGGCATTGTTCGAAGGTGTTATCACGCCACAAACCTCTTTCTTCGGCGCGCCGACCTGGACGTTGCCGGGCACGCAGCGCCATTATCGTGACTGGCTGAAAACGGGCCACGGGATGCTCAATGTCACCAAAGCCATCGAAGAATCTGCCGATACCTTCTTCTATCAGGTGGCGTTTGAAATGGGCATCGACCGTATTCACACCTGGCTGAGCAAATTCGGCTACGGCAAATCTACCGGCATCGATCTGGACGAGCAGTACAGCGGCGTTCTGCCCAGCCGTGAGTGGAAAATGAAGGTACACAAGAAAGGCTGGTATCAGGGCGATACGGTATCGGTCGGTATCGGGCAGGGTTATTGGGTAGCGACGCCGATTCAGATGGTGCGGGCGCTGAGTGCGCTGGTGAATAACGGTAAGCTCGAAACGCCCCATCTGCTGTATTCGTCAAAAAGCGGTAAAACGATCACGCCGTATAAAATGCCGCCGACGCAGCAAATTGCCGATCCGACGTCGCCTGTCTGGGGTATCGTCAAAAATGGCATGTTCGGCATGGCGAATCTGCCGAACGGCACCGGCTATAAGTTGTTCCACACCGCCCCTTATCAGATTGCGGCGAAATCCGGGACATCTCAGGTATTCAGCCTGCGTGAGAATCAGGTCTATAACGCTAAAATGACCCCGGTTCGCCTGCGTGACCATATCTTCTATACCGCGTTCGCGCCGTATAAACATCCTTCGGTGGTGATGGCGCTGATCCTGGAAAACGGCGGAGGCGATGGCGTTGTCGCCGGGCCGACGGCGCGCGCGATCCTCGATCATATATTTATCCCGCAGCAGGCTACTCAGTGCGATCCGGCCAAAGTGGATAATCCGATAGACTGCGAACAGCCGGTGCCGACGCCAAATTCACTGGGTTTCAGCGAGCATTGACAGTGGTTTGCCGGCTTTTTTTCCCCGGATTTAGGGTTTTAGTGCACTTTACGGACTTCTCTGAATATGTGGTTTAAGCGCTGCTGTGCCGGGGATTTACCCGCGCTTCAGCGCGATGAAATTGCGTAAGTAATAAAATTCTTAGTTCAAACTGACCTGTTCAGCATCTACCATCCTCTTCGTGGTTGTATTTTTTGCTATTGTTTTGATGAAGCCTTTAAATAAACAACACATGCTAAACAGGACGATGTCTTTATTTTCAGGACATCCGCAATACGTATTTTTGCAGTTATTTTGAACCCGGGAAATCTGCTTCGCTTTTGCGTCATCGGTTTTTACGATGAAAAGCGGCGCATGAAAAATGAGGTCTGTGAATGAAAACGCCAGAAATCCCTACTGACGAGGCGAAGCGCATCCACGCGTTACGTGCCTACAATCTGCTCGATACCCTGCCGGAAGAACGTTTTGATCGCCTGACCCGTCTCGCACGAAGACTGTTTGATGTGCCCATCGCACTGGTGTCGCTGGTAGACGTCAACCGTCAGTGGTTTAAATCCTGCCAGGGGCTGGCGGCCACCGAAACCTCGCGGGATGTCTCTTTCTGCGCTCACGCGATTCTGGAAAATGACGTCATGCTGGTGCCCAACACCCTTTGTGACGAACGTTTTCACGATAATCCGCTGGTAACCGGCGATCCCGGTATTCGTTTTTACGCCGGATGCCCGCTGGTCGTCCCCAACGGCAGTTCACTGGGTACCTTGTGCCTGATTGACGTGAAACCCCGTGAGATGAGCGATGATGAACGCCAGTTGCTGCGCGACTTAGCCAAAATGGCCGAGCAGGAAATCGGTGCGCTGCAAATGGCGACGATGGATGAACTGACGCTGGTGGCGAATCGTCGTGGATTCGAAGCGCAGGCGCAGCAGACGCTGAATGCGTGTCAGCGTCTGGGCTTACCGGCCACGATGCTCTTTTTCGATATGAATGATTTTAAAGCGATTAATGACAAGTTCGGGCACGCCGAAGGCGATCGCGCGCTGACCGTATTCGCCGGTATTCTCAGCGGATTGCTACGCGAAACTGATGTGGTCGGGCGACTCGGCGGCGATGAGTTTGTTGCGCTGCTGACCAACGCCAGCCATCTTGAGGCGAGGGAAATCATGCAGCGTCTGCACGAAGCGGTAGTTGCGTGGAACTTGCAGGAACAGCGCGGCTACGACATTAAATTCAGCGTCGGGCAAATTGAATATGACGCGGCGAAACACGCCTCCGTCCATAGCCTGCTGGCAGACTCCGATCAGGCGATGTACAGCCAGAAGCAGCTCATTAAACGCGCGGTGATTAGCCACTGATTTCTTATTGTCATAATTTGGCGACAATCCCCAAAAAAGGTGTCGCCATTTAGAGACACATATCTCATTGATTATTAAGTTATTTAATAAAATGTGTTTGAAGTGTTGGTTTACGGCGACACTCTGGCTGTTTTTTCAGCGGTTTATCGGGTTTGCAGACGGAACAATAAAATCACATTTATATAAAAAATGATAAATTTCAGTGTGATATATTTTTTATTTAAATGTTGGCATGCATTGTGCTAGTATCATTGCAGTTGCTCATTCACCTGATTATGATTGGCTCACGCGAAAGCGTTGATATGCTCATAATGCCCGAATGACGCCTAAGAAACGGTGCCTATCGTTCACCAGACCGATAATCGTTGCGCAAGCACGTTATCAAGCATCGAACGACACGTTGAGTGAGGCACCACCTCTTCCGGTTTGCAGAACATCCTGATGGATGTTCTGCAACACCACCCCTCTGAAATTTCCTTTTTTTCTACCATTCCAAAAACCTTAAAGACCATTCGCCGCGACACTGGCTGTTCATACCTTTGTCAGCTAGCATGACTTCATCTGTTGAAAATGAGATGAATGCGTTGAAAAGAGGACGTTTATTCCCCGGTTCGTTACGCCAGTTGGTATTGATGGCTTTCCTGTTAGTCCTGCTGCCTTTGCTGGTACTGGCTTATCAGGCCTATGACAGTCTCGACCAGCTCAGCCGCCAGGCTGCACGGATCAACCGCACTACGCTGACCGATGCCCGTCGCAGCGAGGCCATGTCCAGCATCGCGCTGGAAATGGAGCGCAGCTACCGTCAGTATTGTGTCCTTGACGATCCGACGCTTTCCCGCCTTTATCAAAATCAACGCAAACAATATTCGCAATTACTGGACGCGCATTCTGCCGTGTTGCCAGATTTACGTTATTACCAGACGCTGCGCACGTTGCTGACCCAACTGACCACGCCGGTTTGCCGCAATAACTCGCCAGATGACGATTCCTCAGCGCGGCTGGAGAATTTCTCGCGCACCAATGCTGAAATGGTGCAGGCCACCCGCGAAGTGGTGTTTTCACGCGGTTTACAGTTGCAGCGAGAAATTGCCGAGCGTGGCCAGTTCTTTGGCTGGCAGGCGCTGGTGCTGTTCCTGCTCAGCGGTGCGCTGGTGGTGCTGTTTACCCGCATGATTATCGGCCCGGTGAAAGGCGTTGAACGCATGATCAACCGGCTGGGCGAAGGGCGTAATCTGGGGGATGTCTCGCGTTTTAAAGGCCCGCGGGAAATCCGCTCGCTGGTGCAGCGTATTGTCTGGCTAAGTGAACGGCTGGCGTGGCTGGAATCGCAGCGTCATGAATTCCTGCGCCACATCTCTCATGAGCTGAAAACACCGCTCGCCAGTATGCGCGAAGGCACTGAATTGCTGGCCGATGAAGTCGCCGGACCCTTGACGCCCGATCAAAAAGAAGTGGTGGCGATCTTAAACAACAGCAGTCGCCATTTACAGACGCTGATCGAACAATTGCTCGATTACAACCGTAAACTGGCCGATGCGCCAACGCTCAGCGTGAATGTCGATCTTAATGCGCTGGTCACTGACGTGGTGGCAGCCAACAGTCTGCCTGCGCGGGCGAAGAAAATCCGCAGTGAAGTGGTTATTGATGCGCCACAGTGTCTGGCAGAACCGACGCTGTTGCGCCGGGTGCTGGATAATCTCTACTCCAATGCGGTGCACTACGGGGCTGAATCCGGTACTATTTGGGTCCGCAGCCGGTATGGTGAAGAGCGGGTGATTATCGAGGTGGCGAACTCCGGAGCCCCGATCCCCGACGCCGAGCGCGCGATGATTTTTGAACCTTTTTATCAGGGCAGCCAGCAGAGAAAAGGGGCTGTAAAAGGCAGCGGTCTGGGGTTAAGCATTGCTCAGGACTGTATTCGCCGTATGCATGGAGAGCTGCAACTGGTTGCCGTTGAGGATGCTGACGTCTGTTTCCGTATCGAATTGCCCCTGACGGCTGAGAAGAATAAATAATGATGATATTCGCTGGCGGGTGCGACCAATGAGCGCATTCACCTTACTGATTAAATCTGTTCGCCGATTTTTGTCGATCGGTAGCGCGCTGGTACTGGCGGGATGCGTGCAGCACACTGCCGATAATTCCTATTATCAGCAAGTTTCCAGTAACGTTGTTCCTGAAAGCAAAGTGACTGATTTTCGTATTGCGCCCTGTGAGACCCTCTGGGCACTGGACGATGACGACGCGCTGACCAATTCCCTCTACTGGCTGCGTGCGATGGATTGTGCCGATCGTATGAGCGACGCGCAGGCGCGTTTTCAGGCGCAGCAGATCCCCGCCGCCAGCTGGGATCAGATCTTCAAACAGAGCATCCTGTTGTCGGGTGCCGATCCGGATCTCACGCAGCGCCGGGCCTTGCTGAATAAAGTCAGCCAGAATCGCGGACAGATGCCGTCTTCAATCCGCCCGCTGGTGCAGCTGTGGCGCGAGCGTCAGAATTTGCAGGTGGTACTGGGGGATGAAAAAGCCGGCAATCTCCGCCAGCAATCACTAAATGAAGAAAAACTTCAGGTGATGACTGCACAACAGCAGACACTGGAAAACAGTCTGGCGGATACGCGCCGTAAGCTGGAGAACCTGACTGATATCGAACGTCAGCTCTCCTCGCGCAAACAAATTCAGGGTGATTTACCGGACAACGATCCCGCCACGCCGGCGAAACCGGCTTCTGAATCCTCCGTGAAACCGGCTGAGACTTACACGCCGCCTAAGGATCCGAACGCAAAATGACGCTACGAAAAGCTGCCAGTTTATTGCTGGTCGATGACGATCCCAGCCTGTTAAAACTGCTGGGTATGCGCCTGACCAGCGAAGGTTTCCGTGTCACCACTGCCGAAAGCGGGGCGGAAGCGCTGCGTGTGCTGCACCGTGAACGTATCGACCTGGTCTTGAGTGATTTGCGCATGGATGAAATGGACGGCATGGCGCTGTTCGCGGAGATCCAACAATTCCAACCGGGCATGCCGGTGATCATTCTTACCGCGCACGGCTCGATCCCCGATGCGGTCGCCGCCACGCAGCAGGGCGTCTTCAGTTTCCTCACCAAACCTGTCGATCGCGATGCGCTCTATAAAGCCATCGATGAGGCGCTGGCGCAGTCCAGCCCGTCGGCGGATGAAAGCTGGCGCGAAGCAATTGTCACCCGCAGCCCTGTCATGCTACGTCTGCTGGAGCAAGCCAATATGGTCGCCCAGTCCGACGTGAGCGTGCTCATCAACGGCCAGAGCGGCACCGGTAAAGAAGTGCTGGCGCAGGCGATCCACGGTGCCAGCCCGCGCGGGAAGAAAGCGTTTATCGCCATCAACTGTGGTGCGTTGCCGGAACAACTTTTGGAGTCCGAGCTGTTCGGCCATGCCAAAGGTGCGTTTACCGGCGCGGTCAGCAGCCGGGAAGGGCTGTTTCAGGCGGCAACCGGAGGGACGTTATTTCTTGATGAAATTGGCGATATGCCGCTTTCATTGCAGGTAAAACTGCTGCGTGTTTTGCAGGAGCGCAAGGTGCGCCCGCTCGGCAGCAATCATGATATTGACGTCGATGTCCGCATTATTTCTGCCACGCACCGTGATTTGCCGAAAGCGATGGAGAAGGGCGAATTTCGCGAGGACCTGTTCTACCGTCTGAATGTGGTCAGCCTGAAATTGCCAACGCTGAGCGAAAGGGCGGAGGATATTCCGCTGCTCGCCAATCATTTGCTGCGGATCTCGGCGCAGCGGCACAAGCCGTTTGTGCGCAGTTTTTCTACCGATGCACTGAGACGTTTGATGGCGGCCAGCTGGCCGGGAAACGTGCGTCAGCTGGTGAACGTGATCGAGCAATGTGTCGCGCTCACTTCCGCGCCGGTGATCAGTGAAGCGCTGGTTCAGCAGGCGCTCGAAGGGGAGAACACCGCATTGCCGACATTCGCCGATGCGCGTAATCAGTTCGAGCTGAATTATTTGCGTAAGCTTTTGCAGATAACCAAAGGCAATGTCACGCAGGCGGCGCGTATCGCCGGACGTAACCGCACCGAATTCTATAAATTGCTGTCGCGCCACGAACTGGAAGCGACCGATTTTAAAGAGTAAAGACTGTAAAGAATATCAGCGCCATCGGGTACATTCCCGCCCCTGAACTATGATACCTTTAGCCCCTTCGTACGCCACGCGCCTGCGAAGCCAGATTGTGAACCATGCTGCCGCTCAGGAAGGCGGAGAGCAAACGAATGATTATAAGGGTCCGCCATGAAAAAGATTGATGCGATTATCAAGCCATTCAAACTCGACGATGTCCGCGAAGCGCTGGCAGAAGTCGGGATTACCGGGATGACCGTCACCGAAGTGAAAGGTTTTGGCCGTCAGAAAGGTCACACCGAGCTGTACCGTGGTGCTGAATACATGGTCGATTTCCTGCCAAAAGTGAAAATCGAAATTGTTGTGGCTGATGACATCGTGGATACCTGCGTGGAAACCATCATGACAACCGCGCAGACCGGTAAAATCGGCGACGGTAAAATCTTCGTGTTCGACGTGGCGCGCGTGGTACGTATCCGTACCGGCGAGCAGGACGAAGAAGCTATCTGATCCGCCGTGCGGAGCAGAAACGAAAAAGGCTGACATCGCGTCAGCCTTTTTGCTTTACAGCCTTTCAGATTCAGATCACTTTATGCGGGCCGAAACATTCATAGTGAACTCTGTCTTCGCTGACGTTCATCGCCAGCAACTGTTGCGCGGCGAACTGCATGAACCCGACCGGGCCGCACAGGTAAAAATGCATCGCCGGGTCGCCCAGTTGCGAGCTGACTTTGCTTAAATCCATCAGCCCCTGAAACTGGAAATCTTCGCCAGGGAGATCACTTTCCTGCGGCTGGTTATACCAGACATGGCTTTCCAGCGACGGCAGTCGCGCCCCGGCACTTTTCACTTCACCGGCGAAAGCATGGACAGCGCCGTTTTCGGCAGCGTGCAGCCACTGAACCGGGGCGTTATGCCCGCGCTGCGCCAACGTATTCAGCATTCCCAGCATCGGCGTCTGGCCGACACCGGCGGAAATCAGCGCGACCGGCGTGATGTCGCTGATATCCATGAAGAAATCACCGTGCGGTGCGGCGAGGTGGATGATGTCACCAGGCTGTGCGTGGTTGTGCAGGAAGTTCGACACCGCGCCCTGATCTTCGCGTTTCACCGCGATGCGATAAGTTTTGCTGTTCGGCGCCTGCGTCAGGGAATACTGACGAATTTCCTGATTCTTCAGCGAAGCGTCGCGGATATACACCGCCAGATATTGCCCCGGCTGAAAGTCCGCTACCGGCTGGCCATCGACCGGTTCGAGCAGGAAAGAGGTAATCAGACTGCTTTGCGGTTGTTTCGTGGCGATACGAAATTCACGAGTACCGCTCCATCCCCCGGTTTTCTCTGCGCTGTCCTGATAGATTTCGGCTTCACGGTTGATGAACACGTTCGCCAGCACGCCGTAGGCTTTGCCCCAGGCATCCAGAACTTCCTGACCCGGACTGAACATTTCATCGAGCGTCGCCAGCAGGTGTGTCCCGACAATATTGTACTGTTCCGGGCGGATGGTGAAACTGGTGTGCTTCTGAGCAATACGTTCTACCGCAGGCAGCAGCGCCGCGAGATTGTCGATGTTGGCGGCATAAGCACAGATGGCGTCAAACAGTGCCTGACGCTGATCGCCGTTGCGCTGATTGCTCATATTGAAGATGTCTTTCAGCTCAGGATTGTGGGCGAACATGCGGTCATAGAAGTGTGCGGTGAGCTTCGGGCCGGTCGCGGCGAGTAAAGGAAGGGTGGATTTAACGGTTGCGATAGTTTGACTGTCAAGCATGGTGAACTCCGTGTCGTTTATTGTAACGCCATAACATGTATTTTAAATGCATCTTATGTAAACCCACAATTTTTGTAAACACCCCTAAAGGGGTAGGGCTATTATCAGATGAGGAATGGCTCACAAAGCTGAAATTTGTACATGTTCAGGTGAATAAAACTCCCTTGATTATGGACAGAGGTTCACAGATCAAAGCCTTGCTGTATCTGGAGCCAATCGTTTGCCTAAAAACCTTAAGCTGACCCTATCCGAAGGCCGCTTAAACATTTACACTGTGGCGCAGAACCCGCAAGGGGCGTTTATTTTTTAGTTTGTTGAGTCAGGAGATGCGGATGTTAAAGCGTGAAATGAACATTGCCGATTATGATGAAGTGCTGTGGGCAGCAATGGAAAAAGAAGTTGTTCGTCAGGAAGAACATATCGAGCTGATTGCGTCAGAAAACTATACCAGCCCGCGCGTTATGCAGGCTCAGGGCTCGCAACTGACCAACAAATATGCCGAAGGCTACCCAGGCAAACGCTATTACGGTGGCTGTGAGTACGTCGACATCGTTGAACAACTGGCTATCGACCGTGCAAAAGAATTGTTCGGTGCTGATTTTGCTAACGTTCAGCCACACTCCGGCTCACAGGCGAACTTCGCGGTTTACACCGCACTGTTACAACCGGGCGACACCATTCTGGGGATGAACCTCGGTCACGGCGGTCACCTGACTCACGGCTCACCGGCTAACTTGTCCGGTAAACTGTACAACGTGGTGCCTTACGGTATCGACGAAACTGGCGATATCGACTACGAAGATGTGAAACGTCAGGCTGAAGCGCACAAACCAAAAATGATCATCGGCGGCTTCTCCGCGTTCTCCGGTATTGTTGACTGGGCCAAACTACGTGAAATCGCTGACAGCATTGGTGCCTACTTATTCGTCGACATGGCACACGTTGCTGGCCTTATCGCCGCAGGCGTTTACCCTAATCCGCTGCCACACGCACACATCGTCACCACAACCACGCACAAAACGCTGGCTGGCCCACGCGGTGGTCTGATCCTGGCGAAAGGCGGCAGCGAAGAGTTCTACAAAAAACTGAACTCCGCCGTCTTCCCTGGTGGTCAGGGCGGCCCGCTGATGCACGTGATTGCCGGTAAAGCGGTAGCACTGAAAGAAGCGATGGAACCTGAATTCAAGGTGTACCAACAGCAGGTGGCGAAAAACGCACAGGCAATGGTGGCTGTGGTTCTGGAACGTGGTTACAAAGTGGTTTCCGGCGGTACGCACAATCACTTGTTCCTGATGGATCTGGTGGATAAAAACCTTACCGGTAAAGAAGCTGATGCCGCTCTGGGTCGCGCCAACATCACCGTGAACAAAAACAGCGTGCCAAACGATCCGAAGAGCCCGTTTGTAACTTCTGGCGTACGTATCGGTACACCTGCTGTGACCCGTCGCGGCTTCAAAGAAGCAGAAGTCCGTGAACTGGCTGGCTGGATCTGTGACGTGCTGGACAACGTGAACGATGAAGCCACTATCGAACGCGTAAAAAACAAAGTTCTCGACATCTGTGCACGCTTCCCGGTTTACGCATAATATTGCGGTAACCGTCAGGTGCTAAAACCCGCTCCGGCGGGTTTTTTTATACGTATGAATCAGAATTTGTGAGCTGGCAGACATTCTTTTGTCATGGAGAGGTTTGCGGATTGCTAGCGATTGTGAGCTCTGTCAAAGTATTGGCCTCACACCGGAGGATCTATGGAATTGCGTTCCACACGCTGGCTGTCACTCAGTTATTTCACCTATTTTTTCAGTTACGGTATTTTTCTTCCCTTCTGGGGGTTATGGCTTAAAGGCGAGGGGATCTCTTCTGAAAATATCGGCCTGCTGCTCGGCGCAGGGTTAGTCGCTCGCTTCCTTGGCACGTTAATCATTTCTCCTTCCATCAAAGACCCCTCTCATTTAGTAACCGGGCTGCGCATTCTGGCATTGCTCACACTGGCCTTCGCCGTCGGCTTCTGGTTCGGCAACGGCTGGGCGTGGCTGATGATCAACATCGCCGGTTTCAGCCTGTTCTTCGGGCCGCTGGTGCCGCTGACCGATGCGCTGGCGGGGACGCTGCAACGTCAGATCAACATGGATTACGGCAAAGTGCGCGTCTGGGGCTCGATTGCGTTTGTGATAGGGTCGGCGCTGACCGGCAAACTGGTGGAGGTCTACGGCCATAACGCGATTTTATACACGCTGACCGCAGGCGCGGCGGCGATGCTGCTCGGGATGCTGCTGCGCCCAAGCGTGAAGCCGGTCGGGGAACCGCGTCAGAGCGGCGCGCCGACCATCACCTGGAAAGCGCTGCTGAGTGAAACGCCGGTCTGGCGATTCCTGCTGTGCGTCACATTGTTGCAGGGTGCGCATGCGGCCTATTACGGCTTCAGCGCCATCTACTGGCAAGACGTCGGCTATTCTTCGACGACTATCGGCTATTTATGGTCGCTGGGCGTGGTGGCGGAAGTGCTGGTATTTACCTTCAGCAAACAGCTGTTCAGCCGCTGGTCGGCGCGCGATTTACTGCTGTTGTCGGCAGTGTGCGGTGTGGTGCGCTGGGGACTGATGGGCGAATTTACCGCGCTGCCGTGGCTGATTTTGATTCAAATCCTGCACTGCGGCACATTCACCGTCTGTCATCTGGCGGGTATGCGCTTTATTGCAGCGCGTCCGCGCGATCAGGTGATCCGCTTACAGTCGGTGTATTCTGCGCTGGCAATGGGTGGCGGGGTGGCAATTATGACGATGGTGTCCGGCTTCCTGTTTGAACATCTGCATGCCGGATTGTTCTGGGTGATGGCGATTCTGGCGGTTCCGGCTATTTTCCTGCGTCCAAACGTCACGCCCTCCGCACCGGCAACGCCTGCCAGTTAAGGCGCTTCGAGCAGCGAGCGGATACGTTTTCGCTGCTCTTTCGCCAGCGGCAGTTGGGTGTGAATGACCAGCGGATCGGCGTCGGTGCTGCGGGTGGCGTAGGGCGTAACAATCATTGCTACGCCGCTCGGGGCACCGAATTTATAGAAATCCGTCAGCGTCTGATATTTGATATTAAGTGGCAGCAGCGTAGCTTCGCGGATTTGCTGCTCGACCGCCTCTTCCAGTTCCGGATTATTGTGCGTCAGCAGTAAAATCTGTTTCTCCTGTAACGCATTGCCCTGCATCAGCCAGGCGCCAAAAGTGATCGCCACCAGCCCGATTTCATCTTCTGACAGCGCGATCAAATACTCCTGCTCAAACCCTTCCAGCGCTTCGCGGGTGGTACGTACCAGACGCGGATACATCCGGTTGACCTCTTCCTGCATCAGATTGTCGATGCCAATGCCGAAATGACAGCGTTCGATCGCCGGGCCGAGATGGGCAAACAGCTGGCCGACCAGACCTTCGTAACTGCTGAATTTCATGCCAGCGACATCCTGAAAGCGCGCCACCAGATTTTCGATTTGCAGCAGCAACCGCTGATCTTCGGTCGAGCCGGAACTCTGGTAGCTGTGCGTTTTCAGCATGCGCAGCATCAGCGTGAAAAACTCACACTCGCTGTCATCCATCAGGCCGTGACTCAGGGTTTGCAACTGCGTAAACAGCGTTCGCGCCGCCGGATACTCCGCTTTTTCGCGCAGCCAGCGACGCTGTTGTTCGGTGAAACGAATCCCACCGGACGGCGCGCTTTGCCATGCACCGTTCTGCCACAGACAATATTGCAAACAAATGCGTATCAGCTGGCAATCGTGCTCGCTCAGCCCTTTCGGCAACAGCGAGGCACAATCTTCGATCATGACCCCCAGAATATCGGTGCGCAGTACCACCTTTGGGCAAGGCTGACCTTCGAACGCAATATGTAACCAGGGCAGAAAATGACGCGGCACGAAATCCGGGGAAATACGCAGGGTGCGGCGTAATCCCTGAAACAGACACAGGCGCTGGGCGAGGGTGTCGCCCTGAATGCGGCACTCTTTTTCGCTGTATTGCAGAACGTCCAGCCGGTGTATGCGCTGGATCTCGCAGGTGACTTCCGCCAGATCGTCCCACGTCGTTCGCAGATCAACCCGGTTGATTTCACTGATAATCTCCAGTTGCACAGCCGTCAGCGGCGCGTACAGCATCAGCAACACGTGGCAGCGACGTTGCGAAGCGGAAAGCGCGGGAGCAGGTTGTGGATCCAGAGTCATATCACCTTCTGTAATGGTGTCACTTGAAATTATTAGTCAAGCATAGCAAACCGCCCGCCCGCGAAAGGCCGCGGCCATTGGGTTTTACTCCGGCTTACAACTCAGATCACAGATATTTTTGACGACCGCTTAAATGCACAGCAAAATACTGTTACTTAGTAACAATTTAATGATGCTTTACAGGAGAGTGACGTTGCAAAAAACCAGGGACAGGCTCTCAGGACGTAGTATGCGCTGGCTTGCGCTGGCGCTATTTTTCCTGCCGGGCGCTGCGTCTGCGCATCCGCACAGCTTTATTGATATGCAGACCACGCTGGTTGCCGACGAGACTTCGTTGACCGGCCTGAAAATGGTCTGGACGATGGATGAAATCACCTCGGCAGATTTGCTGTATGACGCGCAAAATGCCAAAACCGGTTCGGATATCTGGAAGAAGCTGGCAGCAGAAGTGATGGCGCGCGTGCTTAGCCAGCATTATTTCACCAACTTTTATCGTGAGGGAAAGCCGGTGAAATATCTGGACTTACCGAGCGAATATCAGCTTTCCCGCAAAGGCGACCAGGCGGTGCTTGAGTTTGTTCTGCCACTGGCCCGTCCTCAGCCACTGACCGGAAAACCGATGGAGTTTATGACGTTTGACCCGTCCTACTTTGTCGATATGACCTACAAAGACAAAACCGCGCTGCACATGCCGCCTGCTCTGGAAAAGCGCTGCACGTTGGCGCTGTTAACGCCAAAGCCAAACGCTTCGCTGCAAAGCTACGCGCTGTCGCTCGATAAAGCCGATGCGCCGCCGGAAAGCATGGATCTCGGTCAGCAATTTGCACAGAAGGTCACGCTGGAATGTCATTAATCTCAACGTCATCGAAAACCATTTCCTGGCGCGATCTGTGGCCGCTGGCGGTCTTTCTTATTCTGCTGGCGGCAGGGGGTTTCCTGCTGATGCATTACTGGCCGCGCATATTGCTCAGCAGCATTATGTGGCAACGGGATTTACATCAGGAACTGGCGGGATTATTGCGCCAGGTTAAAGAAAATCCGATGCGGGCGGGCATGACACTGGCGGGCTTTAGCCTCATTTACGGCGTTGTACACGCCATCGGGCCGGGGCATGGAAAAATCGTCATCACCACCTATCTCGCCACCCATCCTTCCCGATTGAAAAGTAGCCTGAAACTGACTTTCGCCTCGGCGATTGTGCAGGGGCTGGTGGCGATATTGCTGGTCAGCGTGGTGCTCGGCGTGTTGCAGCTCTCTTCCCGTCAGCTGCATCAGAGCAGTTTCTGGATGGAGCAGGGGAGTTTCATTCTGGTTATCCTGCTCGGTCTTTTGCTGTGCTGGCGGGCGCTGAAACGCGTTTATCACACGCTGAAAAGTCTGCGACCGGTGCCCGCGATGAAGATACGCAGTATTTCACCGCAGGGCGCGCAGCCGCATGTTCATGACGATCATTGTGGTTGCGGCCATCAGCATGTGCCGAGTGACAAACAGTTGCAGGCGGGCGGAGATTTACGCACGCAAATTGCGATCGTGCTGGCGATGGGGCTGCGACCCTGCTCGGGTGCTGTCATGGTGTTGCTGTTTGCCAAGGTGATCGGCGTGTACAGCTGGGGCGTGATTTCAGCTATCGCCATGGCCATCGGCACCTCACTCACCGTGTCCCTTATTGGTGTGCTGGTATTTTACAGCCGGGCGCTGGCGGTGAAGCTGAGCGCCAGCCGGACGCCTGCGGTCTGGCAACGCATCGCCTGGTCGCTGCTGGCACTGGGCGGAGGAATTGTGCTGCTGGTAGCTGGTATTCTGTTGTACAGCACAGCGGGCGGAGAGGCTTCATCGGGGCTGGGCGGTCCGTTCGGTCGCTAAAAAAAGGCATAAAAAAACGGACGCCCGCAATGGACGTCCGTTTTTTTTAACTGATAAGCAGCGGAATTAACGCTTCAGCGCTTCGCTCAGTTCTTCACGCATGGTATTGAGAATACCTTTAACAACGCGCGGGTTACCGGCAACGATGTTGCCAGAAGAGTAATGGTTGTGGCCGCCAACGAAGTCAGTCACCACGCCGCCTGATTCACGAACCAGCAGCTCGCCACCGGCGAAATCCCATGGCTTCAGCGCCACTTCGAAGAAACCGTCAACGCGACCAGCGGCGACATACGCCAGGTCCAGCGCAGCAGAACCGGTACGACGGAAATCTGCACACTCGGTGAACAGTTTGCCAATCACGTTGATGTAGCTTTTTGCGTGTTGTTTGGCTTTGAACGGGAAGCCGGTTGCCAGAATGGTGCCGTCGAGGTCTTTAGCGTTGGTGCCGCGCAGACGGTAACCGTTCAGTTGTGCGCCCTGACCGCGGGTCGCAGTGAACAGTTCGTTACGCATTGGATCGTATACTACCGCGACTTCAGTGCGGCCTTTGATGCGCACGGCGATAGATACAGCGAAATGTGGGAAGCGTTTAACGAAGTTGGTGGTGCCATCCAGCGGGTCGATAATCCATTGTACATCTTTGTCTTCGCCTTCCAGTTCGCCACACTCTTCACTGATGATGGTGTGTTTTGGATAGGATTTGCGAATGACGTCGATAATCATGTGCTCGGCTTCGCGGTCTACATTGGTAACAAAATCATTGGTACCTTTTTGAGTCGCTTCTACAGAATCTGGCGTTTCGTAATGTTTGGCAATCAGGTTACCGGCCTTGCGCGCAGCGCGCACGGCGATGGTGAGCATCGGATGCATGGATATCTTCCAACTAGGATGTTAAAGAACGGGAATACGGGAAACGGCGCGCAGTATAGCAGGGGTTCTGAAAATTAACTACCGTTGTGATAGGCTGTTGTGATTTTCCGCCACGCTCAGAGTTTGTATGCTGCCCAATATCCGTATTGTATTAGTTGAAACCTCCCACACTGGCAATATGGGCTCTACCGCCCGTGCCATGAAAACCATGGGATTATCCAGCCTGTATCTGGTCAATCCGCTGGTGAAACCTGACTCTCAGGCCATCTCTTTGTCTGCCGGTGCCAGTGATGTGATCGGAAACGCGAAGATCGTTGATACGCTGGACGAAGCCCTGGCGGGCTGCAGTCTGGTGATCGGCACCAGCGCCCGTTCGCGCACATTGCCGTGGCCGATGCTCGAACCGCGTGAATGCGGCGAGCACAGTGCCATCGCGGCACAAACCGCGCCAGTCGCACTGGTGTTTGGTCGTGAACGCGTTGGTCTGACTAACGAAGAGCTGCAAAAGTGTAATTACCACGTCTGCATTCCAGCGAACCCTGAATACAGCTCGCTGAATCTGGCGATGGCTGTGCAGATCATTGCGTATGAAGTGCGCGTGGCGCACCTTGCTTTACTGGAAGCCGCGAAGCCGCAGGTAGAGTATGAAGAGTCACCGTATCCGCTGGTCGATGACCTCGAGCGTTTCTATCAGCATCTTGAACATACGTTGCTGGAAACCGGCTTTATTCGACAGGCGCATCCCGGTCAGGTAATGAGCAAATTACGTCGGTTATTCACCCGTGCGCGACCTGAATCTCAGGAGTTAAACATCCTGCGCGGCATCCTGACGTCGATCGAAAAGACTAAGAACGGCAAGGAATAAGCCTCACTTTCTGATAATAAAGACAGTTTTTAGTCTGATTATCATAAGGTTGCGACTTTGCTTCTCCCTCGTTCTTTTGGCTCTGTAATACTTGAGTAAATTACTAGGTTAAATAGTTGACTGTTTTACTCGGGAATGGCAGACTCATTTGCATGTTCCGAACCAATGTATTTTTTTTTAAGTAATTCAACACAGGTAACCATGCTATGAGACTGACATCCAAAGGCCGTTATGCCGTGACCGCTATGCTTGACGTAGCGCTGCATTCACAGGAAGGACCGGTACCACTGGCTGACATTTCTGAGCGCCAGGGCATCTCCCTTTCTTATCTGGAGCAGCTGTTCTCGCGTCTGCGTAAAAACGGTCTGGTTGCCAGCGTTCGTGGTCCGGGCGGTGGTTATCTGTTAGGTAAAGATTCCGCGGATATCGCTGTTGGCGCAGTCATCACTGCCGTCGATGAATCCGTTGACGCAACCCGTTGTCAGGGTAAAGAAGGGTGCCAGAACGGCGAACGCTGTCTGACTCATACCCTGTGGCGTGATCTGAGTGAACGCATCAGCGGCTTCCTGAACAACATTACGCTGGCAGAGCTGGTCAATAACCAGGAAATCCTGGAAGTGGCCGACCGTCAGAACGGTGAAGTCCGTCGTCAGCCAAATGGCCGTCAGATGGAAACGATCAATGTGAATTTAAGAGCGTAATCTCTTTTTCCACTGATGATCGACGCTTAAAAAAGCCCGCGGGAAGTTAATTTCCGCGGGCTTTTTTCTTTTACTGACGTCAATTCTTACCGATTAGTGCCCGCAAAACGTCATTTCCCTTTTAAGAATCCGTGAAGCCGTTTTAAACTGGCTGTCGTTTTTAATTCTTTCGTTCGATAACGAACGCGCAGTCCGGAGCTTGCCTGCCATGAAACTACCTATCTATCTCGATTACTCCGCCACCACGCCGGTCGATCCGCGTGTTGCGCAGATGATGATGCAGTGTCTGACACTGGACGGTACTTTCGGCAATCCGGCCTCCCGCTCGCACCGCTTTGGCTGGCAGGCCGAAGAGGCCGTGGACGTGGCGCGTAACCAGATTGCTGATCTGATCAATGCCGATCCGCGTGAAATTGTCTTCACCTCGGGCGCGACAGAATCTGACAATCTGGCTATCAAAGGCGCAGCCCATGCGCAGCGTGCGAAAGGCAACCACATCATCACCAGCCAGACCGAACACAAAGCGGTGCTCGATACCTGTATCCAGCTGGAAAGCGAAGGTTTCGACGTCACCTATCTGGCTCCGCGCGAAGACGGTGTGATCACCCCGGCGGCGGTAGAAGCGGCGATGCGTCCGGAGACGATTCTGGTTTCAATCATGCAGGTGAACAACGAAATCGGCGTAATTCAGGACATCGCTACTCTCGGTGAACTGTGCCGCAGTCGCGGCGTTTTATTCCATGTCGATGCGACCCAAAGCGTGGGCAAGATAGCTATCGATCTCAGCGAGTTGCCGGTCGATCTGATGTCGTTCTCGGCGCACAAGATTTACGGCCCTAAAGGTATCGGCGCGCTCTACGTGTGCCGCAAGCCGAAAGTGCGTATCGACGCGCAAATTCACGGCGGCGGCCACGAGCGCGGTATGCGTTCCGGGACGCTGCCGGTGCATCAGATTGTCGGCATGGGCGAAGCTTACCGCATTGCCAAAGAAGAGATGACCGCCGAAGCAGAGCGTCTGACCGTACTGCGGCATCGTCTGTGGAAGGGCATTCAGCAGCTGGATCAGGTGCATCTCAATGGATCGCCGCAGCACGCGGCACCCAACATTCTCAACGTCAGCTTTGCCGCCGTGGAAGGGGAATCTCTGATCATGGCGCTCAAAGATCTGGCGGTGTCCTCCGGTTCGGCTTGTACCTCCGCCAGCCTTGAACCTTCCTACGTTTTGCGTGCCATAGGATTGAGCGAAGAACTGGCACACGGCTCCATCCGCTTTTCGCTGGGGCGCTGGACCACCGAAGAAGAAATTGATTATGCCATTGCGCTGGTGGTGAAATCGGTCCGCCGCCTGCGTGAGTTGCCACCGGTTTATATGAAATGAAGTCCCTCCCTATAAAAGGGCGATTTACCTGTCATCATTGAAGATAAAAACAATCAGGAGTGCTGTTATGAGTTCCGAAGTAACGACCAATGAAGCCATGCCCGTGTTCCTTTCCACTCAGCCTGCTGATGCGCGCTGGGGCGAAAAAGCCACACTGAGTACCGATTCTGCGGGCATGACCATTCATCTGAATGGCGGCGACGCGCTGACGGCAATCTCCCGCGCGGCACGTCGTATCGACGGTCAGGGCGTTAAAAATGTCAAACTGGCCGGTGAAGGCTGGGATCTCGAAAACAGCTGGGCATTCTGGCAGGGCTTCCGTGGCCCGAAAGGCACCCGTAACGTCGAATGGGCCGAATTATCAGAAGATGATTCGACCACGCTAAAGCAGCGCCTGAAAATCATCGACTGGGTGCGCAACACTATCAATACCCCTGCAGAAGACTTGTCACCAGAGCAACTGGCCACGCGCGCTGTGGATCTGATGTGCGAATTTGGTAACGATAAAGTCAGCTATCGCATCACCAAAGGTGACGATCTTCGTCAGCAAAATTATAACGGCCTGCACATTGTTGGCCGTGGTTCAGATCGCGCTCCGGTTCTGCTGGCGCTCGATTACAACCCAAGCGGCGACGCTGAAGCGCCGGTTTACGCCTGCCTGGTGGGCAAAGGTATTACTTTTGATACCGGCGGCTACAGCCTCAAACCGAGCGGCTCTATGGATTCCATGAAAGCTGACATGGGCGGCGCAGCGACCCTGACCGGTGCGCTGGCGCTGGCCGCAGCCAACGGCCTGAATAAACGCGTGAAGCTTTATCTGTGCTGCGCGGACAATATGGTCAGCGGCAATGCGCTCAAACTGGGCGATATCATTCGCTACCGCAATGGCAAAACCGTTGAAGTGATGAACACCGACGCTGAAGGCCGTCTGGTACTGGCAGATGGCCTGATCGACGCCTCTGCACAGAATCCTGAACTGCTGATCGACGCGGCAACGCTGACCGGTGCGGCCAAAACGGCGCTGGGCAACGATTATCACGCGCTGTTCAGCTTCGACGATGCGCTGGCTGGCGAACTGCTGGCAAGTGCGAAAGCCGAACACGAACCTTTCTGGCGTCTGCCACTGGAAGAGTTCCATCGTTCACATCTGCCGTCAAACTTCGCGGAACTGAACAATATCGCTGGTCCCTCTCACACCGCCGGTGCGAGCACGGCTGCCGCATTTTTGTCTCACTTTGTGACGGATTACAAAAAAGGCTGGTTGCACATCGACTGTTCCGCAACTTACCGCAAAAGTGCGGCTGACCAGTGGTCTGCCGGTGCCACCGGCCTGGGCGTGCGCACTGTCGCCAACCTGTTGTTAGCCAAAGCAAAATAACTACCCAGCATACTTCGAGCGGCAAATGCGCAAGTGCTGCGCAAAAGGCCTGATCCTTTTGTCGTACAACTCGAATTTTTGGTATCAGGCATTGTTTTGACCACGGGGCGCTCACGGGCGCCCCGTTTTATACCTTTACCGGAGTAAAGAACCATGAGTGTCCCACACGACCATCTCCCTGCCGGTAGCGCTGCGACGGACGGTGAAAACGAGCTGGAGCGACTGCTCCGTCTGTCCGTGACCGCTGCCGCCTGGCGTCCGGCGTTTTACCAGACGCTGCTGGATTCCACCGTGTTTGTTTTGGGCGATGCCGGTCAGGATAATGCGGAACAACAGGGCAGTGTGGCGATCACTGCGGGCAGCGAACTGAATATCCTGCACTGGGAAAAACAGGACGGTAGCTCGATCATTCCTTTCTTTTCGTCCGTCGACGTTCTGGAAAAAGCCAGCGCTGGCGAAAGCCCGGATGAGCAGGCCTTTGTGGCACTTCCGGCCCGGGTGTTATTTGAAATGACGCAGGGTGAAGAGCTGTTTCTGAATCCGAAATCTGAATACGGTAAAGAGTTTTACCCGAGCGAAGTCACGCTGCTGCTCAACAACGGCGGCCTGAATGCGCCGTCGGAACTGGTACTCGATAAAGAAAGCCAGCTTCTGATAGGCCAGCCGGAAGAGTATCCGTCGGCGATGATTGACGCGCTGACGACATTGTTCACGCAAAAAAAACCGGTACGCCGGGCGTTCATGGCGCTTATCCACGACAAAACCGTCGACGAGCAGCCGAACCTGTTAATTGGGGTTGAAGCTGACGGTGATGAGCAGGAAATTGATGCGCTGATCCGTGAAGCGGGAAATGTGGCCGCCGAAACATCACCGGACGACCGTCCTGTGGATTTCTGTATCGTTTCTGAAAAGGAACGCGGCATCAGTCATTATCTGATAAGCCATACGCAACCGTTCTATCAGCGCAAGTGGGGAAGCTGGCTGCGTAACATTATTCCTTCGTCCGGGCAGGCGTAAAACGGTAAGGGGGATCTTTGCGTTAATCCCCTAATTGTCCCCGTTTTGTTTAAGGGGATTAGGCAGTTTGTGCATGATCGTGAATCAATGCCGCATTTTTTTAATTAAATGTTGTGATTCGGGTAGGCAATCTTAACTTCGCTCCCTATAATCACCGCCATTTTACGGCAGGTATAACATTAAATTAACCGGCCCTACCTATAAAAGTCAGACAGAGGTTTTTCCATGACTATCCAACGTACTTTCTCCATCATCAAGCCAAACTCCGTTGCTAACAATGACATCGGCGCAATCTACGCACGTTTCGAACGCGCAGGTTTCTCCATCATTGCTTCTAAAATGCTGAAACTGACCAAAGAGCAGGCTGAAGGTTTCTACGCTGAGCACAAAGGTCGTCCATTCTTTGACGGTCTGGTTGAATTCATGACGTCTGGCCCGATCGTTGTTCAGGTTCTGGAAGGCGAAAACGCAGTTCAGCGTAACCGTGACATCATGGGTGCAACTAACCCGGAAAACGCACTGGCCGGTACCCTGCGTGCAGATTTCGCAGACAGCTTCACTGCTAACGCCGTTCACGGTTCTGATGCAGTAGAATCCGCACAACGCGAAATCGCTTACTTCTTCGACGAAAGCGAAATCTGCCCGCGTTAAGATTTTCGGGCGTCATTGCCGGAAGACAGACCGCAAATTCGCAAGAATTTTGTCAGCGTCGCCTTCCAAACATGGCAACTCTGCCCTAAAATTTGTACAATGTTGCGCCCCGAATGAGCCAGCCTCTTCGGGGCGCAATTTATTGCAGGCCACCTGAATGCCGCTTATGCGCGCAGACTGTACCGGTTCTGCACTTCCCTGGCGCCATAACGTGTAACAACGAGGCCATATTTCATTATGTTAGAATCAACAACTCCCGAGCAAAACGTGTCTGAAACCTTCCCGATTTCCGCAGAGGAAGTGAAAACTGTTGCTCCTGCTGCCGCAAAAATTAACCTTCTTGATCTTAACCGCAAACAAATGCGTGAGTTCTTCATCAACATGGGCGAGAAACCGTTCCGTGCTGATCAGGTCATGAAGTGGATGTACCATTATTGCAGCGATGATTTCGAGCAAATGACCGATATCAATAAACCGCTGCGTGACAAACTGGCGCGCGTGGCTGAAATCCGCGCTCCGGAAGTCGCTTCCGAACAACGTTCTACCGATGGCACCATCAAATGGGCGATTCAGGTCGGCGGGCAACTGGTCGAAACCGTGTACATCCCGGACGGCGATCGCGCCACGCTTTGCGTCTCCTCCCAGGTTGGCTGCGCGCTGGAATGTACTTTCTGTTCTACGGCTCAACAGGGCTTTAACCGTAACCTGCGCGTGTCCGAAATCATTGGTCAGGTCTGGCGTGCGGCGAAAATCATCGGTGCTGCCAAAATTACGGGCACCCGTCCCATCACTAACGTCGTGATGATGGGCATGGGCGAACCTTTGCTGAACCTGACGAACGTCGTTCCGGCGATGGAAATCATGCTGGATGACTTCGGGTTTGGCCTGTCTAAACGCCGCGTGACGCTGTCCACTTCTGGCGTCGTGCCTGCGCTGGATAAGCTGGGTGACATGATTGACGTTGCGCTGGCTATTTCTCTGCACGCGCCGAACGACACTATTCGCGATGAAATCGTGCCGATTAACCGCAAGTACAATATCGATACTTTTCTGGCCGCCGTTGAACGTTACATCAGTAAATCCAACGCCAACCAGGGCCGCGTGACCATTGAGTACGTTATGCTCGACCATATCAACGATGGCACCGAGCATGCGCATGAGCTGGCTGAGCGTCTGAAAAATACGCCGTGCAAAATCAACCTGATCCCATGGAACCCGTTCCCTGGCGCGCCGTATGGCCGCAGCTCAAACAGCCGTATCGATCGTTTCTCTAAAGTACTGATGGAGTATGGGTTTACCGTCATCGTGCGTAAAACCCGTGGTGATGACATTGATGCCGCCTGTGGCCAGCTGGCCGGTGACGTCATTGACCGCACCAAACGTACGTTGAAGAAAAAGATGGCGGCTGAACAACAGATTTCCGTTAAAGCCGTTTAATCGTCAGAAGGGCAGCGCAGGGCCTGGAGGTATCACTCAAAGCCCTGCGTTTTATTGTCGGTGGCAGAATAAAGGGAATTAAGCATGGCAATGAAAGGCAGTGCGAAAATGCTGATGGCTGCCGGTTTGGCGGCTGCTCTGTTGTCGGGGTGTTCAAGCGCTCCGAAAGAGACGCAGGCAGCAACAGGTGCATCCCAAACCCGTCTTGAACTGGGGATGGCGTATCTCACTCAGGGAAATATGGATGCGGCGAAACAGAATCTGCAAAAAGCCGCAGACAGTGCGCCGGATGATTATCGTACTCAGTTGGGCATGGCACTTTACGAGCAAAAAACCGGCGATCAGAAAGCTGCCGAAAGCCGCTATCAGCAAGCGCTGAAGCTGGCTCCGCAAAATGGGACCGTCTTAAATAATTACGGTGCGTTTTTGTGTAGTTTAGGGCAGTATGTACCGGCACAACAGCAGTTTAGCGCCGCAGCCAATGCGCCTGATTACGGTCAGGTGGCAGACAGTCTCGAAAATGCAGGCTACTGTTTTCTGAAGGCAAATCAGAATGAGGAAGCGCGAGTGTTACTGAGCCGGGCATTAAAAACCGATCCCGATAAAGGCGCACCCTTGCTGACAGAGGCAACCAAAGAATTTGAAGAAGGGAATCGCGCTCAGGCGAAACTTCTACTGGATATCTACCAGCATGTCCTGCCAGCCACGGCTGACAGCATTATGTTACAAATTCGATTCGCTGCGTTAGCGGGCAATCCGGATAGCGTTCAACGCTTCGGTAAGCAGCTTGCGCGAAGTTATCCACAATCCAAACAGTACCAGCAGTTCTTAGCTAATGAATACTGAAGCCTCCCAAGAAAATAAAGTTACATTGACCGCAGGCCAACGTCTGGGTCAGGCGCGTGAAGAGTTAGGGCTCAGCCATCAGGCCGTTGCAGAACGCCTGTGTCTGAAAGTCTCTACGATTCGCCAAATTGAAGAAGATACTACGCCGGCCGATCTCGCGCCGACTTTCCTGCGTGGTTATCTTCGTTCCTATGCCAAACTGGTTCATATCCCGGAAGAAGAGCTCTTAAACCTGATTGGTAAGCAAGCCCCGATTAAAGTGCCGAAAGTCGCTTCTATGCAGGGTTTCTCTCTCGGTAAGTCTCGCAAAAAACGCGATGGCTGGCTGATGGGCTTTACCTGGCTGGTGGTGTTTGTGGTGATTGGCCTGACCGGTGCATGGTGGTGGCAAAACCATCAGGCGCAGCAGGAAGAAATCGCGACAATGGCCGATCAGTCTACGGCTCAACTGAATCAGGATAACGGCCAGGGGCAAACTATTCCTCTGGGCGGTGGTGACAACGCTAATTCTGCACCGACGACAGAAGACACGTCTTCTGCGCCTGACGCAGCAGCGACGACGCCACAATCACAGAACTCAATTCCTTTGAACACGGCGCAAACGCCAACGGATAACAGCGCACCGGCTTCCGCCGGAACGCCTGCAGCACAAGCACCTGCTGCGGTATCCACCAGCCAGCCAGCAACGGCTGAGAATGGTCTGCCAACCGGTGATGCACAAACTGCTGCGGCAGGTGCGGATCCGCAAGCTGTCGCTTTGACGTTCAAAGCTGACTGCTGGTTACAGATCGATGACGCGTCAGGTAAAACCTTGTTCAGCGGCATCAAAAAAGGCGGCGAAACCCTGAGCGTGAAGGGAACTGCACCTTATAAGCTGAAAATCGGCGCACCGGGTGCAGTGGATATTCAATTCCAGGGCAAGCCGGTTGATTTAAGTCGTTTTGTAAAATCAAGCCGTGTTGCGCGCCTGACTATCGCTGCCGAGTAATCGGCAGCTTGTCGGACGATTGCAACGATGGAGAGTGAAGTAATGCATAACCAAGCACCCATTACCCGTCGCAAATCAACCCGGATTTATGTCGGCAAGGTGCCTGTAGGTGATGGCGCGCCGATTGCTGTGCAATCGATGACCAACACCCGCACCACAGATGTCGCGGCGACGGTCGCCCAGATCAAATCGCTGGAACGCGTAGGCGTCGATATTGTCCGCGTTTCTGTGCCTACCATGGATGCCGCTGAGGCGTTCAAGCTTATCAAGCAGCAGGTGAATGTTCCGCTGGTTGCTGATATCCATTTTGACTACCGTATCGCGCTGAAAGTGGCGGAGTACGGCGTTGATTGCCTGCGCATTAATCCGGGCAACATCGGTAATGAATCACGCATCCGTTCCGTGGTGGACTGCGCCCGACATTACAATATTCCTATCCGCATCGGTGTGAACGGTGGCTCTCTGGAAAAAGATATCCAGGAAAAGTTCGGCGAACCTACGCCCGAAGCGCTGCTGGAATCCGCGATGCGTCATGTCGACATTCTCGACAGACTTAATTTTGATCAGTTCAAAGTCAGCGTAAAAGCCTCTGATGTGTTTCTTGCCGTCGAGTCTTATCGTCTGCTGGCGAAGCGTATTGATCAGCCTTTGCATTTGGGTATCACGGAAGCGGGCGGTTTACGCGCCGGTTCGGTGAAATCTGCTATCGGTCTCGGCCTGCTGTTGTCTGAAGGTATCGGCGATACGCTGCGTATTTCTCTGGCCGCCGATCCGGTCGAAGAAGTGAAAGTCGGTTTTGATATTCTGAAATCCTTGCGCATCCGTTCCCGTGGCATCAACTTTATTGCCTGCCCGACCTGTTCGCGTCAGGAGTTTGATGTCATCGGCACCGTCAATGCGTTAGAGCAGCGTCTTGAAGACTTGATCACGCCAATGGATGTTTCCATCATCGGTTGCGTGGTGAACGGTCCGGGCGAAGCGCTGGTTTCCACTATTGGCGTCACTGGCGGCCATAATAAAAGCGGTTTCTACGAAGACGGCGTTCGTCAGAGAGATCGTTTTGATAACGAGCAGATGATCGATCAGTTAGAAGCGAAGATCCGCGCCAAAGCGGCGATTATGGATGAGAGTAAACGTATCGTTATCAATCATCTTGAAAAGTAACATCGGTTGCGGGCGTCAGAGTATGCTCGCAGTATTATATTGAACCCGACAGGGGGTGATGGCGTCTGTGCGTTGAACCGCAGACCACAAACCCCCTATAATCGGGTTCATTTTTTATAAAACGATAGAGAACTGACGTGGCAAAGAATATCCAGGCCATTCGCGGCATGAACGACTACCTGCCGGAAGACACGGCGCTGTGGCAGCGTATCGAAGGTACTTTGAAACAGGTACTCGGCGGTTACGGCTACAGCGAAATCCGTATGCCGATTGTAGAGCAGACCCCATTGTTTAAACGCGCGATCGGTGAAGTGACCGATGTCGTGGAAAAAGAAATGTACACCTTTGAGGATCGCAACGGTGAAAGCCTGACGCTGCGCCCTGAAGGAACGGCCGGCTGCGTGCGCGCCGGTATCGAACATGGTCTGCTGTACAATCAGGAACAACGTCTGTGGTACATCGGCCCGATGTTCCGCTACGAACGCCCGCAAAAAGGACGCTATCGTCAGTTTAATCAGTTGGGTGTCGAAGTCTTTGGTCTGCAAGGCCCGGATATCGATGCGGAACTGATCCTGCTGAGCGCCCGCTGGTGGCGTGCGCTGGGCATCTCCGAGCACGTTACGCTGGAACTGAACTCTATCGGTTCACTGGAAGCCCGTGCGAACTATCGCGATGCGTTGGTGGCCTTCCTTGAGCAGCATAAAGACAAGCTGGATGAAGACTGCAAACGTCGAATGTACAGCAATCCTCTGCGTGTTCTGGATTCCAAAAATCCGGAAATTCAGACGTTATTGAACGATGCGCCAGAGCTCGGTGACTACCTTGATGATGAATCAAGGGAACACTTTACCGGTCTGTGTGAACTTTTAGAGCAGTCTGGTATCCCATATACGATTAATCAGCGACTTGTGCGCGGTCTGGATTATTACAACCGCACCGTGTTCGAGTGGGTAACCAGCAGTCTGGGCTCACAGGGTACTGTGTGTGCGGGTGGCCGTTACGACGGGCTGGTTGAACAATTGGGGGGGCGTGCGACGCCTGCCGTCGGTTTTGCGATGGGGCTTGAGCGTCTGGTATTACTGGTTCAGGCCGTAAATCCAGACTTCAAAGCGCCTGCGACGGTTGATGCTTACGTCATTTCTTCTGGCGCGGGTACACAAGGTGCAGCCATGAAACTGGCTGAAACGCTGCGTGATGCTATGCCGGAACTGAAAGTGATGACGAATTACGGTGGCGGCAACTTCAAGAAGCAATTCGCCCGTGCTGATAAATGGGGTGCACGAGTTGCCCTGGTATTAGGCGAAGATGAAGTCGCTAACCAGCAGGTTGTGGTCAAAGACCTGCAAACTGGAACGCAAGAAACGCTGACGCACAGTGAAGTTGCTGGGCGTCTGGCTTCGATGTTGGGTTAAGGAGAAGGACACTGTGGAAGTCTATACCACTGAGAATGAACAGGTTGATGCTGTACGTCGCTTCTTTGCCGAAAACGGTAAAGCGCTGGCCATCGGCGTTGTTCTGGGTATTGTAGCCCTGGGCGGCTGGCGTTTCTGGCAGAGCCATCAGGACTCTGCCCTGACGGAAGCTTCTGCGTCTTTCCAGAAAGCAAATCAGGCAATGGCCAGCAAAAGTGCGCAAGGCGTGGCCGAGCTCGAGAAGTTTGGTCAGAGCAATGACAACAATTACGGTGTGTTTGCCGCTCTGCAACTGGCCGATCACTTTGTCGAAACGAAAGATTTCGCCAATGCTGAAAAGCAGTTAACGCAGGCGCAAGGTCAGGCCAAAGAAGACAATTTACGCTCGCTGGTGAATTTACGTCTGGCACGTGTCCAGATGCAGCAAGGCAAATTTGATGATGCACTCAAAACGTTAGACGGCGTGAAGGGTGAAGGCTGGGCAGCAATGCAGCAAGGCATCCGTGGTGATGTTCTGCTTGCTAAAGGCGATGCGAAAGGGGCTCGTGATGCCTTCAGCAAAGGTCTGGAATCTAAACCCTCTCAAACGCTGCAAACAATGCTGCGTATGAAATTGAACAACTTAGCCAGCTAAGGGGAACCCCGATGCAATTGCGTAAAACACTCTTGGTAGGATGGGTTTCTGTTGCCCTGCTGAGTGGCTGTTCATTGTTTAACAGCGAAGAAGATGTCGTCAAAATGTCCCCGCTGCCAAAAGTTGAGAATCAATTTACTCCGACGAAA
Source organism: Rahnella inusitata (assembly GCF_003263515.1). Lineage (GTDB taxonomy): Bacteria > Pseudomonadota > Gammaproteobacteria > Enterobacterales > Enterobacteriaceae > Rahnella > Rahnella inusitata. Next base: position 117,046 of record NZ_JYDE01000007.1, read on the forward strand.
GTCTGGAGCAAATCCGTAGGCGATGGCGTTGGTGATTTTTACTCCCATCTGCGTCCGGCCTGGCAGGACAGCACCATTTACGCAGCCGATCGTTTTGGCATCGTGAAAGCGCTGGATGCTGACAGCGGTAAAGAAAAATGGAGTGTTAACCTGTCCGAAAAAACCGGTTTCTTCTCCAGCAACCGTTCAGCACAACTGTCCGGCGGCCTGACTGTTTCCGGCGGCCATGTGTATATCGGCAGTGAAAAAGCGGTGGTTTATGCGCTGAACACTGAAGATGGCACCGTGGCATGGCAGACCAAAGTGGCGGGCGAAGCATTGTCCCGTCCTGTGGCCAGCGATGGATTAGTGCTGGTGCATACCGGCAACGGCATGTTGCAGGGTCTGAGCGAATCTGACGGTAAGATCCAGTGGACCGCTAACCTCGATATGCCGACGCTTTCTCTGCGTGGTGAATCTGCCCCAGCGGTTGCCTTTGGTGCAGCCATTGTCGGCGGTGATAACGGCCGCGTCAGCGCCGTGCTGATGAAAGAAGGTCAGTTGATCTGGCAGCAACGTATTTCACAAACTACCGGTACGACTGAAATCGACCGTCTGAGTGATGTGGATACCACGCCGGTTATCGTTGATGGCGTTGTTTATGCGCTGGCTTACAACGGCAATCTGGTGGCGATGGATCTGCGTTCTGGTCAGGTGATGTGGAAACGTGATGTCGGCTCTGTAAATGACATCATCGTCGATGCAGGCCGTATCTATATGGTCGATCAGGATGACCGTGTGATGGCGCTGGATACACAGGGCGGCGTAAGCCTGTGGCGTCAAAGCGATCTGTTGCACCGTAATCTTACCGCGCCAGTGCTGTATAATGGGTATATCGTGGTCGGTGATTCAGAAGGTTATCTGCACTGGATCAACACCACCGACGGTCGTTTCGTTGCTCAGCAGAAAGTCGACAGTGATGGCTTCCTGAGTGCGCCGATTGTGGCAAGCGATAAGCTGGTGGTACAGGCGAAAGGTGGCGAAGTTTACTCCTTCACCCGCTAAAACCGCGCCCGGCGTCTGGCCCTGAGATCGTTTGATCGCGGGCTTAAAAACGGCTCCTGAATTGCTCAGGGGCCGTTTCGTATTCTGAAAACCGTGCAATTTGAACGTTGAATTGGGCTGTAACAAATTGAATTATAGCTGTTTGTCTGAAACAGAAGGGCAGCAGACTATTTGCGTTTAGCTATAAATAAAAACACTGAGGCTTCAAAATGATACCTGTCGTTGCGCTTGTTGGGCGCCCGAATGTGGGTAAATCCACTTTATTTAACCGTTTGACCAAGACGCGTGACGCGTTGGTTGCGGATTTCCCGGGGCTAACGCGTGACCGCAAGTATGGTCGTGCTGAAATTGAGGGTAATGAATTCATCATCGTGGATACCGGCGGTATCGACGGTACCGAAGACGGCGTTGAAACCCGTATGGCCGGCCAGTCTCTGCTGGCTATCGAAGAAGCAGACATCGTTCTGTTCATGGTCGATGCGCGCGCGGGCCTGATGCCTGCCGATCAGGGCATTGCCCAGCATCTTCGCAGCCGTGAAAAAGCGACTTTCCTGGTGGCGAACAAAACGGACGGTATTGATCCAGACAGCGCCGTCGGTGACTTCTACTCACTCGGTTTAGGCGAAGTCTATCCGATCGCGGCCTCGCATGGCCGTGGCGTGGCACAACTGATTGAGCACGTACTGGTGCCGTTCGTTGGGGCTAAACCAGAAGAAGTCGAACTGACCGAAGAAGAGGCTAACGCCGCTTACTGGGCAGAGCAGGAAGCGACCGGTGATGAAATTCCGGAAGACGAAGAAGACGATTTCGATCCGCAATCTCTGCCAATCAAACTGGCTATCGTCGGGCGTCCGAACGTAGGTAAGTCCACACTGACTAACCGCATTTTGGGCGAAGAGCGCGTCGTGGTTTACGACATGCCGGGCACCACCCGCGACAGTATTTATATCCCGATGGTGCGCGACGAACGTGAATACGTTTTGATCGACACCGCAGGTGTGCGTAAGCGCGGTAAAGTCACTGAAACCGTCGAGAAATTCTCCGTCATCAAAACCCTGAAGGCGATTGAAGACGCGAACGTCGTGATGCTGGTCATTGATGCCCGCGACGGTATCTCCGATCAGGACCTTTCGCTGTTGGGCTTCATCCTCAATAGCGGGCGCTCACTACTGATTGTGGTGAACAAGTGGGATGGCATGAGTGAAGAAGCGCGTGCTCAGGTGAAAGACCAGCTGGATCTGCGCCTTGGTTTCGTGGACTTCGCACGTATCCACTTTATCTCTGCCCTGCACGGCAGCGGCGTGGGTAACCTGTTCGAATCCGTGATTGAAGCCTACACCTGCGCGACCACGCGCGTCAGCACTTCCATGCTGACCCGTATCATGCAGATGGCCGCTGACGACCACCAGCCACCGCTGGTGAACGGTCGTCGTGTGAAGCTGAAATATGCGCACGCCGGCGGTTATAACCCACCTATCGTGGTTATCCACGGTAATCAGGTGAAAGATCTGGCTGACTCCTACAAACGCTATTTGATGAACTACTTCCGTCGTTCACTGAAAGTGATGGGTACCCCGATCCGCATTCAGTTCAAAGAGGGTGAGAACCCGTATGAAGGCAAGAAAAACACGCTGTCGCCACATCAGCAGCGTAAGCGCAGACGCCTTCTGCAGCACCTGAAAAACAAATCCTAAAAACTGATGGGGTGCATGAAAATGTACCCCATTTTTTTGTCTCATTTTTACGCGAGGAGCTGGCTGGATGTTCTGGCAGACCTGGAGTTTTGCATTTGGCGTCACGGTACCTAATTTATTGATTTTGTTATTGGGCATGGTGCTGCGCCGCACCGGCCTGATGGACGACAGTTTTAATGAGAAAGCCAGCCGGTTAGTTTTCAATATCGCGTTACCTTGCCTGCTCTTTTTCAGCGTAGCGCAGGGGCATGACTCTTCGGGCTCCAACCTGCCGCTGGCCGTTTATGGCGGCGTGGCGACGGTGGTTTCTTTCCTGCTGCTGGAACTGGTGGCACTAAAGCTGGTGAAGGATCCGCGAGAGCGCGGCATATTTGTTCAGGGTGGATTTCGCGCTAACACCGGCATTGCGGGTCTGGCTTACGCCTCGCTGGCGTTTGGCAGCGAAGGGATCGCGCTCGGTTCGATGTATCTGGCAGTGACAGTGATTCTGTTCAACGTGCTGTCAGTGATCACGCTGACCCGCAGCCTGAAAGGCGGGCAGGGGAATCGCATCGGCTTACAGCCGATTTTGCGCGGTATCGTCACCAATCCGCTGATTATCGGACTGGTGCTTGGACTGGCCTTCCAGTACAGCCGTTTGCCGATGCCCGCCACACTCGCCAGTACCGGGGCGTTTATCTCCGGCATGGCACTGCCGCTGGCGATGTTGTGCGCGGGGGCCAGCCTTGACTGGCGGGCAATGTTCCGCAGTTCAAATGTTGCGGCCTGGTCATCGGCTTCGCGGGTGATGTTTGTTCCGGCGCTGATGACTCTGGGTGCCTGGGCTTTTGGTTTTCGCGGCGCGGCGCTCGGCGTCATCTTTTTGTTTTCATGCACACCGACGGCGGCGGGCAGTTATGTCATGACCCGGGCCATGGGCGGCAACGCGACGCTGGCGGCGAATATTATTGCCGTCACTACGCTGGGATCATTTTTCACCACCGCGCTCGGCCTGTATTTATTACGGACGCTGGGCGCTATTTAGAGGAGAAGCGGGATGGATGCACATTGTCCGGTTTGCGACCAGCCAATGAGCTGGGTAAGCGGTCACTTTCGCTGTGACGCATGTCATAGTGAGTATCAGCAAACGGCGTTATGCCCGGATTGTCAGCAACCGTTGCAGGAACTGAAAGCCTGCGGTGCGGTGGATTACATCTGCCAAAACGGGCATGGAATGATTTCTAAAAAGCGGGTGATATTGACGTACTCCCCTTACTCAGAAGGGTGATCCTCGGGACGGGCCTGTTTCCATAAATTCACCAGTTCTTCCGGCGCTTCGGTTTCCGGAATGATCACCACCAGACTGGCCGAATGCTCCGCCGACGCAAAGTAAATCTCGATGCGGAAATAACGCTGGTCTCCATGACCGGCGTTTTCTTTTTCCTGCGCATAGGGCATCGCCTGGTTGATAAGTTGACAGAGTTGCTGCCGCTTATCATCGCTCATGTCTGAAAGCTCGACCCTTCGCGGCCCGCTGAGTTTAGGGATAAACGCGATACCACCTTCACGGTAAATCTCGATAACCGCATTACTTTCCAGCGAATCTAAAGGTTTCATTTACATCACTCCGACCTGCTCCCAGGCTTCACGGACGGCCTGCGCGACGGCGGCATCAAACCGTTTTTCGGCATGCTTTACCGTCAGTTGGGCAAACGTCACAAAGTCTGCATTTTTAGGCAACGATTTGTCGCACACCGTATCGTACCAGGCATATCCTGCGCGTTCCCAGGCGTTGCCACCCAGTTTGGTCGCGGCAAGGTAAAAGGCGCGGTTCGGGATCCCGGAGTTGATGTGGACACCGCCGTTGTCATCGCGGGTATTCACATAACCGCTCATGTCAGCGGGTTGCGGATCTTTGCCGAGCAGCGGATCGTCGTACGCAGTGCCGGGATGCGACATTGAGCGCAGGCCGGTGCCCTGAATGCCTTTGGCCAGCAAGCCCTCGCCGATGATCCAGTCCGCTTTATCGGCAGTTTGTTTCAGGTGAAACTGTTTGACCAGCGAACCAAATACGTCAGACAGCGATTCGTTCAGCGCGCCGGATTGCCCATTGTATTCCAGCCCGGCTTCGCTTTCCGTGACGCCGTGCGAAAGCTCATGGCCGACCACATCGATGGCAATCGTGAACCGGTTGAATATCTCGCCGTCACCGTCACCAAACACCATCTGCTGGCCGTTCCAGAAGGCGTTCTGATAGCCTTTGTCGTAGTGAACGGTGCCGAGCAGCGCCAGACCTTTCCCGTCAAGAGAGTTGCGCTGGTACGCCTGCCAGAAGAAATCATAGGTGACGCCGAGATAATCATAGGCTTCATCCACCGTGACATCGCCGTTACTTTTCTGCCCCTCTTTACGCACCGATTCGCCCGGCAGCCGGGTGGTGTTTTTCGCATCATAAATATCGCGCTCTACCTGTCCGGCTTTGGCGGTGACAATTTTTTGCGGCTTGGCGTAAGGCTGTGCCATCAGGGTATTTACATGCACCAGCGTTTGCCGGGCACATTTGCGCTGAGGTTCTGAGCCGTGTTCGATAATGCGGTTGAGCATGTAGGGTGGAATGACGCTGTTATAACGCTTCGCTGAACTGTGATTCATCGTGAATCTCCTTATCAAGGGTCACCCGCAGGTGAAAGAAAGGTGTTCTGAATATCTGATACTGAAAAGCGGCTAATGAATAGTCGTCACAAATCAGTATAGAACCGCGTCACGTTCTGCCGGTCAAAGATGAGATTTATCTGTCCGGCTGCCCCTCGCACAATCTGTGATTCATCAGATTTGTTGGTCATAAAGCTGATGCGCACGGGGCGTGACTGCCCGGCCTGAAGCCTTACGTACCGAATCCCGCACCACCAGTTTTCCCTGAAGGAGCTGATTAGTGCAGGGCGCGTCAGGGCGCAGCATACGCCGCTGTAACAGCGCGATGGCTTCAGTACCCAACTCATCGCGCGGAACATGGACGGCGGTCAGCTGTACGTCGTGGATTTCCGCCAGATTAAACCCGTCGGTACTGAGCACGCTGATATCGCCCGGCACCGAAAAGCCTTTTTTGCTGAGCGCTGCCACGACACCGGAGGCCATAAAATCGCCGCCTGCCAGAATCGCCGTTGGCAGCGGCTGACCCGCCGGCAAGGCTTCCAGATAGTTGAGCATGGCCTGCTCGCTTTCCTGCGCACCGAAACCCGACGTATTCAGCAGATGAAGGCTGTCGCTAAAGGTCTGATGATGACGTGCGAACGCCTGTCTGATGCCACTCAGACGCAGTTCCATAGTATGACGACGCAGACATTGCAGCGTCACAATGTGCTGATGCCCCTGCGCGAACAGATAATCGCAGGCGAAATCGCCCATGGTCTGATGATCGGGGCTGACGCTGTCGTGGCGCATATAACGGTCATGGCAGTTCACCAGCACACAGGGTTTGCCCATTTCGGCGGCGAGTTGATGGATATGCGGATCGTCGATGCCAACCAGCAGCGCGGCTTCGGTGAGCGGGTCGGTCATTTTGGCGATAAACAGCGCGGCGTCGGCGTTCTCTTCTTCCATCGCGCAATAGCGCACGCGCACTTCATGATGGGCGGTCGCCGCCAGAATCCCCTGTACCACTTTGTAATAGAAAATATCGCTGCGAACATCGAAGGCGCGGGCCGGGGCGAAAATCATGATGTTATTGAGCATCAGGCGTCCGGTGGAAAGCCCGGTGAAAATGCCCTGCGATTTGGCACATTCCATCACCCGCTCGCGGGCCCTGGTGCTGGTATTATTTTTCCCCGCCAGAACCCGTGAAACGGTGCTGATCGACAGCCCGGTCTGGTCGGCAATTTGCTGGATATTTAACTTTCCTTTCAAACTGTGATCTCCTTCAAAATCGACCATGCAAAATTTTTCACTACAGAAGATGAGCAGCACATAAGCGTTTTCTCCTCCTGATGCCGCCGGGAAGTTATAGCGTGAAAGCTTTTGCAAAAAATCACGTTTCGCTCACAAATCCGTCTGCCTACTCTGCCGAAGTACCTTACATAACACATCATCTGCGGCATTGGCCGACGGGTGGGAGAACAGGCATGACAATTCAAATCAGCACTGAGAAGACTGCGGTTACAGGGCGCAGAAAAATAAAGGCGTTACGCTGGTGGATGCTGGCGTTGTTTTTGCTCGGCGTGACGGTGAACTACATCACCCGTAACTCGCTGGGATTACTGGCTGCGGAACTCAAAACCAGCCTGAATATGACCACCGAACAATATTCTTACATCGTCGCGGCATTTCAGGCGGCGTATACCATTTTTCAGCCACTGTGTGGCTGGTTGATCGACGTGATCGGCCTGAAGCTCGGTTTCCTGATCTGTGCTTCTGTCTGGGCGGTCGTGTGTATGCTGCACGCCGGTGCCGGAAGCTGGATCCAGCTGGCGATTTTGCGCTTTTTCATGGGCAGCGCCGAAGCGGCGGCCACACCGGCCAACGCCAAAGCGATTTCTGACTGGTTCCCGCGTAAAGAGCGGCCAGTCGCCGCAGGCTGGGCGGGCGTGGGTTTTTCCATTGGCGCGATGCTGGCACCCCCCATTATTCTGGTGGCGCATCTGTCTTTCGGCTGGCGCGGGGCGTTCCTGTTCTGCGGTCTGCTCTCTATGCTGTGGGTTTTGCTATGGTGGAAGTTCTACCATTCGCCGGAAACCCATCCTAATCTGAGCAAAGACGAACTGGCGCTGATCCGCCAGGACAACGAACCGCAGCAAACGCGTCTGCCGTTTATTCAGTCGCTGAAAATCGTCTGCAAAAACAAAAAATTCTACGGGATTGCCATCCCGGCTTTTCTGGCCGAACCCGCCTGGGCAGTGTTCAGCTTCTGGGTTCCGCTGTATCTGGCCAACGAACGCGGGATGGATTTAAAACACATCGTAATGTTCGCCTGGCTGCCGTTTCTGGCCGCCGATCTCGGCAGTATCGCCAGCGGCTATCTCACCACGCTGTATCGCAAAGTTTTCGGCTGCACCCGTATCAACTCCATCGTTGCCAGCTCAGTCACCGGCGCATTCATGATGCTGTCGCTGGCGCTGGTGGCGCTCACGCAAAGCCCGTACGCAGCGATTGCGCTGATCTCCATCGGCGGCTTCGGCCATCAGGTTATTTCCTGCATGTTGAGCGCTGTTGTCGTGGAAACCTTCGACAAAAATCAGGTCGCGACCGTTAACGGAATGCGCGGCTCTTCGGCGTGGATCGCCAGTTTCCTGTTTTCTCTGCTGATCGGCGCCGTTGCCGACACAATCGGTTTTAACCCGTTATTTATCGCGATGGGATTCTTTGATTTGATCGGGGCGGTCTTCCTGATTGCTTTGATCGCTGAACGCCGCAATCCGGCAAAAAGGGAGCACGTATGAAGACGTTGAAATACTGGGAACTGGCCGGAAAACACGACGCAGGTGTGGAGCTGCGTGTCGATGGTAAGCATCTGTTTTGTCTGCGGGTGCTGGAGCACGGCTTAATCCGCGTGTTTATTCAGCGCAACGGCGAGCTGGCACTGGATCGCACCTGGAGCATCGCGCCGCAAAATGATGTGCCGTGGGAAGGGCGCGACCGTCTGAGCAATGAAGGTTTCTCTCTGCCGGGCTTCCAGCTGTCACAGGGCGAAAACACGCTCACCCTCACGACGCAAGCGCTGCGCGTGACCGTCCATCAGCCTCTCTGGCTGGAGTGGGAACATAAAAACGCGGCGGGTGACTGGTTGCCTCTGGTCAGTGACCGCAAAACCGGCGCCTATATGCTCTCGGTGAAAGGCGACGCATCGGCGCACTATCAGCGACGTGAGGCGCAGGACGGCGTTTACGGACTGGGCGAAAAAGCCGGTGATCTCAACCGCAGTGGCCGCCGTTTCGAAATGCGCAATCTGGATGCCATGGGATACAACGCTGCCAGCACCGATCCGCTGTACAAACATATTCCGTTTACGATGACCCGTCGTAATGACGTCAGTTTTGGCCTGTTCTACGACAATCTTAGCAATGTCTGGCTGGATCTCGGCAAGGAGCTGGATAATTATCATCTGCCGTATCGTCGTTTCAGCGCCGAAGCGGGCGATTTGGATTACTATCTGTTTATCGGCCCGACCTCGCTGGAGGTCACTAAAAAGCTGGTCAGGCTGACCGGTAAAACGATGTTTGGTCCGAAATGGAGCCTGGGTTACAGCGGCTCGACCATGTATTACACCGATGCACCGGACGCCCAGCAGCAACTGATGAAATTCATCACACTTTGCCAGCAACATGAGATCCCCTGCGATTCGTTCCAGCTTTCATCGGGCTATACGTCGATTGGCAATAAACGCTACGTCTTCAACTGGAACCACGAAAAAGTGCCGCAGCCGGAGGTGATGTCGCAGGCGTTTCTCGACGCCGGTATTCGTCTGGCGGCCAACATCAAACCCTGTCTGTTGCAGGATCACCCTCAGTACCCGCAGGTGGCAGAGCAGGGGCTTTTTATCCGCGACAGCGAAAACAATGTGCCTGAGCGCTCGGTGTTCTGGGATGACGAAGGCTCACACCTCGATTTCACCCATCCGGCCGCCGTGCGCTGGTGGCAAAAAGGCGTCACGCAGCAGTTGCTGGAAAAAGGCATCGGCTCGACGTGGAATGACAACAATGAATACGAAGTTTGGGACAGTGACGCCCGCTGCCACGGATTTGGTAAATCCATCGCCATCAAACACATTCGCCCGGTGATGCCGTTGCTGATGATGCGTGCGTCGTATGAAGCGCAGCAAAGCTTTGCGCCGGAAACCCGTCCGTACCTGATTTCGCGTTCCGGCTGTGCGGGCATGCAGCGCTATGTACAGACGTGGAGCGGCGATAACCGCACCAGCTGGCAGACGCTGCGCTATAACACGCGTATGGGTATTGGCATGAGCTTATCAGGGCTGTACAACGTCGGGCATGACGTCGGCGGGTTCTCCGGCGATAAACCCGACGCCGAACTGTTTGTGCGCTGGGTGCAAAACGGCGTGATGCATCCGCGCTTTACCATTCACTCATGGAATGACGATCACACCGTCAACGAGCCGTGGATGTATCCGCAGGTGACGCCGCTTATCCGCGATGCTATCCGTCTGCGCTACCGCCTGCTGCCATATTTCTACACGCTGTTATGGCAGGCGCACGCTGACGACGAACCGATGCTGCGGCCCACGTTCCTCGACCACGAGCATGATAAAAACACCTTTGCCGAAACCGACGATTTCCTGATGGGCCGGGATTTACTGGTGGCCAGCGTGGTCGATGAAGGGCAGCGCGAGCGCGCAGTTTATCTTCCGGACAACAGCATCGGCTGGTGCGATTTTTACAGCGGAGAATGGTTCGCAGGCGGTCAGACGATTAGCCGCGATGCGCCGCTCGATCGTCTGCCGCTGCTGGTGCGCGCCGGTGCCGCATTGCCGCAGTCTGCGCGTCTGGCGCATGCAGACAGCAAAAAGGATATGACCCGCGAACTGCACGTTTATCCGGCGCCGGGAGCGGTGACATCAGCGGGCATGTTGTTCGAGGATGACGGCGAAAGCCACCGCTGGCAGCAAAATCAGGCGCTATGGCTGAACTGGGAGATTGCCAGCAGCGCGCAACGTATCGATATCACAATCACTCAGCGTGGCGAATTCAAACCTGCGTGGAAATCCCTGGATATCGTTGTGCCGGAAGGCGAAGCGCGTGAGGTGTGGATAAACGGGGAACGGACAAACAGTTACTTAATCTGATATTAAACCGGGGCCTGTTTCAGGCCCCTTTCACTGCCCGTTTACGTGCCTTCTTTTCCACCACGATCGATTTCACTTCACTTTCAATCCAGCCATCGGCCAGACGCGTTTTCAACGTATCGCCCGGTGCGGTCTGCGTGGTTTTCTTCAGCAAAGCGCCCTGCGGCGTGGTTGTTACACTATAACCACGTGCCAGCGTTGCCAGCGGGCTGACCCCCTCGAGCTGCGCACAGGCTTTGCCGAAACGTTCACGGTGTTCACCCAGTTGCTCGGACATGGCCTGTTGCAGACGGTACTGTAACTGCTGAACCCGTTGTTGCGCGCGGTGAATACGTGGCTGCGGCTGTTGCTGTGTCAGGCACTGTTGCAGCCGGTCAGTGCGACGCAGCATCTGACGCAGCTGATTTTGCATCGCTTCATCCAGACGGCGGCGCAGTTTGAACAGCGCAGTCTGCTGACGCGCCAGGCGCAAATGCGGATGCTGCTGTTGCAGACGATGGTTGAGACGGCTGAAGCGCTGGGCAAGTTGCGCGAGGTAATAGTCCATCGCCATTTCAAGACGCTGGTGCTGTGACTGAATTTGACGCAGCAACTCCAGCTGATTGCGGCTGATAAGTTCAGCGGCGGCTGATGGCGTGGGTGCGCGCAAATCCGCGACAAAATCGGCAATAGTGACGTCGGTTTCGTGGCCGACAGCGCTGACTATCGGAATGCGGCTGGCGAAAATGGCCCGCGCAACGCGTTCGTCGTTAAAACTCCATAAATCTTCCAGCGAACCGCCGCCGCGCCCGACGATCAGGACATCCACCTCTTCGCGAGCATTCGCCAGCTCAATAGCACGGACGATTTGCATGGGCGCATCCACACCCTGAACGGACGTGGGATAGATAATCACCGGGAGTGATGGATCGCGCCGCTTTAATACGTTTAAAACATCATGCAATGCCGCACCGCTGGCGGAGGTGATCACGCCAACGCTTTTTGCCGGCGAGGGCAGCGCTTGTTTGAACTGGCTATCGAACAGACCTTCAGCCGCCAGCTGTTGCTTTAGCAAATCGAATTTTTGCTGCAACAGACCGTCACCGGCTTCCTGCATACTTTCGGCAATCAGCTGATAATCGCCGCGCGGTTCATACAGCGTAATAGTCGCGCGGACTAAAACCTGCTGGCCGTTTTGCGGACGGAAGGTGGTGCGGCGGTTGGTATTGCGGAACATGGCGCATTTGACCTGCGCGCGGTCATCTTTGAGGGTGAAATACCAGTGGCCGGAAGAGGGCTGAGAGAAATTTGAGATCTCACCGGAGAGCCAGACCTGACCCATTTCGTTTTCCAGCAACTGTCGGACCGTCTGATTCAGGCGGCTTACGGTAAAAATAGGAGGCGAAGAAGGTAGCGGCATGTGATCCAGATCAAATTCAAAAACAGAGACTTAATCGAACGATACTACATGCCCGTAAAAGGTAATCAAGAAGTTTTTGAAATAGTTCTGGTCGGAATGCCTACTCACCTGTATACTCCCGCTGCAATATTTTATCTTTTCCGCATCCACCTTGGTGAGATATTGCCCATGCTACGTATCGCAAAAGAAGCACTAACGTTCGACGACGTTCTCCTTGTTCCAGCCCACTCCACAGTTCTGCCCAATACTGCCGATCTCGGTACTCAACTGACCGCTAAAATCCGTCTGAATATCCCTATGCTGTCCGCAGCGATGGATACCGTGACTGAAGCGAATCTGGCGATTGCTCTGGCGCAGGAAGGCGGCCTCGGATTCATCCACAAGAACATGTCTATTGAGCGTCAGGCGGAAGAAGTCCGTCGCGTGAAAAAGCATGAAAGCGGCGTTGTTGCTGACCCTAAAACGGTTACGCCACAAACTACTCTGCGCCAGGTTAAAGAACTCACTGAAATTAACGGTTTTGCCGGTTATCCGGTGGTGACCGAAGAGAACGAACTGGTCGGTATTATTACCGGTCGTGACGTGCGCTTCGTGACCGATCTGGAACAGCCTGTCACCGCAGTCATGACGCCGAAAGAACGTCTGGTTACCGTGAAAGAAGGCGAAGCTCGCGAAGTCGTGCTGCAGAAAATGCACGAAAAACGCGTGGAAAAAGCGCTGGTGGTTGACGCGCAATTCCATCTGCTCGGTATGATCACCGTTAAAGACTTCCAGAAAGCCGAACGTAAACCTAACGCATGTAAAGATGAGCAGGGCAGCCTGCGTGTCGGTGCTGCGGTTGGCGCGGGTGCTGGCAACGAAGAACGTATCGACGCACTGGTTGCGGCGGGCGTTGACGTTCTGCTGATCGACTCCTCCCATGGCCACTCCGAAGGCGTTCTGGAACGTATCCGCGCTACCCGCGCAAAATACCCGGATCTGCAAATCATCGGCGGTAACGTCGCGACTGGCGCAGGTGCTCTGGCACTGGCGAAAGCGGGTGTGAGCGCGGTGAAAGTCGGTATCGGTCCAGGCTCAATCTGTACCACACGTATCGTGACCGGCGTGGGCGTTCCACAGATCACTGCCGTTTCTGACGCGGTTGAAGCGCTGGAAGGCACCGGGATTCCTGTTATCGCCGACGGCGGTATCCGCTTCTCCGGCGACATCGCTAAAGCTATCGCTGCCGGTGCAAGCTGCGTGATGGTCGGCGGGATGCTGGCAGGAACCGAAGAATCTCCGGGCGAAATCGAACTGTATCAGGGCCGCTCCTTCAAATCCTACCGTGGTATGGGCTCTCTGGGCGCAATGTCCAAAGGCTCTTCAGACCGTTACTTCCAGACCGATAATGCCGCTGACAAACTGGTGCCGGAAGGTATCGAGGGTCGCGTTGCTTACAAAGGCCGTCTGAAAGAAATCGTTCACCAGCAAATGGGCGGTCTGCGCTCCTGTATGGGTCTGACCGGTTGTGCTACCATCGACGACCTCCGCACCAAGGCTGAGTTTGTTCGTATCAGCGGTGCCGGGATTCAGGAAAGCCACGTACATGACGTGACCATTACCAAAGAGTCACCGAACTACCGCATGGGTTCTTAATCCCTTAAGACAGCGAGCAATTAGCTCGCTGTCTGCTTTTATTGCACTAAGAAAAATTTAACCTGTTGTTTTAACGCTTTTATTGCTTTCTGGAAAACGCCCCTCATGAGCGAAAATATTCACAAGCACCGTATCCTTATCCTCGATTTCGGCTCCCAGTACACTCAACTTGTTGCACGCCGCGTGCGCGAGCTCGGTGTCTATTGCGAACTCTGGGCCTGGGACGTAACCGAAGCCCAAATCCGCGAATTCAACCCGAACGGGATCATCCTGTCCGGTGGCCCGGAAAGTACCACCGAGCATGACAGCCCGCGTGCGCCAGACTACGTCTTCGAAGCCGGTGTGCCGGTGCTGGGCGTGTGCTACGGCATGCAAACCATGGCAATGCAGTTAGGCGGCCATGTTGAAGGTTCTAACGAACGCGAATTTGGTTATGCACAGGTTGAAGTTCAGACTGAAAGCGCGTTGATCCGCGACATTCAGGACGCCCTGAGCGATAACAGCAAGCCGCTGCTCGACGTCTGGATGAGCCACGGCGATAAAGTAACGGCTATTCCGTCAGACTTCGTCACCGTTGCCAGCACCGATACCTGTCCGTTTGCCATTATGGCGAACGAAGAAAAACGTTTTTACGGCGTACAGTTCCACCCGGAAGTGACGCATACCCGTCAGGGCTTGCGCATTCTGGAACGTTTCGTGATGGACATCTGCCAGTGCGAAGCGTTGTGGACCCCGGCTAAAATCATCGAAGACGCCATCGAGCGCCTGCGCGTTCAGATTGGCGACGATCATGTGATCCTCGGCCTGTCCGGCGGTGTGGACTCTTCCGTGACCGCGATGCTGCTGCACCGCGCCATCGGCGACCGTCTGACCTGCGTCTTCGTCGATAACGGTTTACTGCGTCTGAACGAAGCCGATCAGGTGCTGGAAATGTTCGGCGACCGTTTCGGTCTGAACATTGTTCACGTGGCCGCGGAAGAACGTTTCCTTTCTGCGCTGGCCGGTGTTGATGAGCCGGAAGCAAAACGTAAAATCATTGGCCGCGTGTTTGTTGAAGTCTTCGATGAAGAAGCCTGCAAGCAGGATGCGGTGAAATGGCTGGCGCAGGGCACCATCTACCCTGACGTGATCGAATCCGCTGCCTCTGCGACCGGCAAAGCGCACGTGATCAAGTCCCACCACAACGTGGGCGGTCTGCCAAAAGAAATGAAACTGGGTCTGGTTGAGCCGCTGAAAGAGCTGTTCAAAGACGAAGTGCGTAAAATTGGTCTGGAACTCGGCCTGCCATACGACATGCTGTACCGTCACCCGTTCCCGGGGCCAGGTCTGGGCGTGCGCGTGCTGGGCGAAGTGAAGAAAGAGTACTGCGACCTGCTGCGTCGTGCGGATGCTATCTTCATCGAAGAACTGCACAAAGCCGACCTGTATAACAAAGTCAGCCAGGCGTTCACCGTCTTCCTGCCCGTCCGCTCCGTTGGCGTGATGGGTGATGGCCGCAAATACGACTGGGTTGTTTCACTGCGCGCAGTTGAAACTATCGACTTCATGACCGCGCATTGGGCGCACCTGCCGTACGATTTCCTTGGCCGCTGCTCCAACCGCATCATCAACGAAGTCGAGGGTATTTCCCGCGTAGTGTATGACATCAGCGGTAAGCCACCGGCGACGATTGAGTGGGAATGATTCTCCCCCGATAACCACTGCATTAACGAAGCCCGCATTTGCGGGCTTTTTTTATGGTGCATCAGTGAGGGTTTATCCTCTCAATACATCCACTTTTCCACGATGGCATCACCCAGATGCTCGCGCAGCAGGTCTTCATTATCTTCTTCGCCATGCGCGTCGAGCAGGCATTTGAACATCAGTATGTCGAGATACTGGCCGACATCGGTGAACATTTGCGTGAGCATCGGCGACCAGTCGTGATCGAAGTACCAGACCTCACCCGTTTCACGGTGAAAACACCACAGGTTGCCATTGCCCAGATAGTCGCCGAAAACAACCAGTTGGTTGACCAGCGCCCATTGCGGGGCGGCGTCGGGGACATTTTCCAGAATGTCAGTAATGCCAGGATAGGCATCGTGCAGCGGTTCTATGCTGGCGTATTTTGCGGGCGTTACACTGCACAACGTTTCGGCCAGATTCAGGGTACCAATTTGCTCATGATAAACACGAAGTAACGGTGGAATGGCGCAGCCCAGACGCTGTTCGAGCGCTGCTAACTCTTTTGCGCTGACTGGCGTGAAGGGATCCGGTTTTTCCCATTGTGCAAGCCAGGCCTGGGTGCAGCTACGCCACCAGTCCAGCCGTGCTTTGTCATCTGAAAATTCCGGCCATGCCAGTGGCGGGAGCTCGCCGGAAGGCGCAGGTGGGTGGGAATTTGAGTTCATATCTGACTTTGCCTCATTTTTATTCTGTCTTGCTACCGGAAGTAACGCAGTAGCTGAAATCGATCCCTGATGCAGGATAGCGTCGTCGCAGCGGTGCCGCAAACCGCTCTATAATTTTATTGGATAGAAAATCCCACCGGGTGATAATCGATTTACAAACGGCAGGGAGGATATTGGCCGTTTGAACACCATGAACACTCATCACTAATGGGCAATTTTCAACTATGTTCAAACGTATCCTGTCTGCCTTCAGCGGCAAAAAGAATGTTAAATCTCCTGCCATCGTCTCTGATCAAACAAGTGAACTCACCCCTACGACAACTCAGGAAGAACTGATTGTTGCTTATGATGCCTATGGTCGCGAGATGCATATCACGCGCGGCGACTGGCGCGAAAAAGTCTTTCTGCCTGCTTTACAACAAAAGTGGGACGACGCTGCCGGGCTCTATGACACGATACTCTCGGGGTTGAATGACGGCTTTGCAGCCGACCTGATGCCGGCAGCCCGACGTCTGGTTGAGATTGACGATCTTCCTGAGCGCTGCCATGTAATTCAGGGCATTGTGCTGATGAAAAATGGTCAATTATCTGACGCTGAAAAGACCTTGCGCACAGGCATTGAAAAAGCCGGTGCCACGGGCACGCTGTTGACAAATTTAGCGAAAGTATTTGCCGAGGCGGGTGATGAAAACCGGGCAGATGAAACGCTTTGGCAAGCCATTTTGACCGATCCTAATTTGGAGAATGGTTTGATGTGGTGTGCAATGATTCAGCAGGAACGTGGCGGCGATGCGGCCTATTTATCAGGCCTGCGTGCTGTAGCTGCTTTGCCCGGCAGCTGGAGAGCACAATGTTGTCTTGCCCGTTATCATCTGGAACACCAGGAGATTGAATCTGCCCGCACCTTATATAGCGACGTGCTGGCTGGCGGCCTGTTCGACGGGGGAGCTTTAATGATGATTTCCGGCGATCTTGGCAATAATGGGCAGATTCCACTGATCGTCGAACTTGTTGCTCCGGTCTATGATGAGCACAAGCATGATCCGATGGCCGGTCTCAATTTGCTGCGCGCCTATCAGGCATTGGGCGATGCTCAGGAGGGCGAAAAGCTGCTAACTCGAATGTATTCCCTGAGTTTTACGCCAATCAAACAGTATCTGGACGAATTTGCCCAAACCTTTCAGGCGATGCGTAAACGAGCCGAAGAGGGGATACCTGTTGACCCTGACACGCTAAAAATCAGCACGCTGGTACTCACCCAGCCCATCTGGCATTACGGTTTATGCAAAGCAGACTGGCTCTTCGAACAAAAGGCTGAGGACATCGACCATGTGGGTTTCTTCGCCCTTGCGAAAAAAAGGGAGGGAGACGAAGGTCCCGAATCGCAGCGAGAGGATGAAATTGGTCGTCTGACACGCGCTATTCCTTTGTATTTCGCCGAATCCGCTCACTATTGGAGTCAGTTTGCGGCCCGTTTCTATATTCAGGTCGCAGAGGGCGGAGGCCCTGTGGTATCGGGAGAGGAGGCGGATGCAAATGCGCTTTTCGACGTTGTGCCGCCTGCGATGAAGTTTTTTGTAACAGGTGAAATCGGTTGTTCGGGTGAAGGTGAGCAGCGTCAGTGGCAAATTTCGCTCAGTCTGTGGAATTGCACCACCCGCAAGAAACAGGCTTTCGAAAGTGGTCAGGCACCCGATGCAGAGCTTGGTTCTCTGATACTGAATCTTGAAGAACGTCTGCTTGCTCACATCGGGCAGAGGCGTGAACAGCCTCTTGATACGTTTTATCTCCGTCCTTCTACTGAAGCCATGAAAGTGTATCTGACAGCGTTGGGGCAAACTTTCATGCTGACGTTGATTGCCAATGAACAGGTGCCGGCGTCTTCAATGTGGGGTGAACGGGCAATGCTCGACTGGCCGCTTAACATGGCTTTACATTGGCCGTCAGCTGAAGTCCTTAAAGTGATGTATATCTCCGGGCTGGGTAAAGCCTTCGACTATCAGTCAGAGGTTCTCGCAGAATATCGGGAACGAAGCCTGAATTTATTGCGTGAAGCGAAAGAACTCAATAGTCCGGCAATTCATCTTGCACCGCTCGTATGGAAAATATTCGGCATGCGCGACGAATTTAACGCTCATCGTCAAAATGTCTCTGCCGACGCAAGCAAAGCCTATAGAGAATGGTTGGAGCGTGTGTCTGCAAAGTAGAAATACGCAGGTTTTTTAACTGTAAATACGTCTGCGCATTTTTAAACAGAAATAATAAATCTGTTATTGAGAACCCATAAATAGCCAGTTGATAACCTTATCCGCTGGTTTTTTTTTGGGGTTTTGTAACCGCAAAATAGCATGTCCGGGGAATGGAGTGGCTTCACCGGTGAGGAGAGGGAGGATCAGGCTTTTAGCCAGGCAACGCCGCTGGCTTTCATTTCTTTTTCTAACTCGCTCCCGCGGGTGGCAAAAACGCGTTTGACCGGGAAGCCGCTTTTTTCCAGCATGTAGGCCAGCGCCGCATATTCACGTGGATACTTTGCCGCGACGGCATTATCGATTTCGACCGGCCCCATCGGGAAAGTGAAACTCGCCATATCGTAAATGCTTTGGCGGTGCAGGAGTTTCCAGACACCATCACGCTTTTCCACCCAATCGTAAAAACGGTTATGCCCCACGCAGCCTACGTTCAGTTTGACGTTCTCGCCGATGATCATGGCATTGGTCTCGACAATTGCTTTCGTCGCGGTCTGATTGAACGTCACATTGGGGGTGCCGATCAGGTGTTTAGTTCGTGCGTCGGATGCACCCATTTTCATCGAGCCATCAACAAACTCGCTGGCCAGACCCTCGAACCAGGTGACTTCAATAGTGCCATCAGGATGAAAAAGCTCACGAAGCGCATCCCATTGACCCAGATCACGATGGATCCAGCCGGTCATCAGGTCGGTTATTTGCAGACGATCTTCAAGATAATGTTGCATGGCAAAGTCCTTAAGCAGAAGGCACCTGTGTGCCGATGAAGCAGAGCATCCTCTTTAACGTTGATAAATTCCAATGTGTTAATATGAACGATCTATCATTTTAAATGATTAATGGGGGGTGCGATGGAATTACGTCATCTGAGGTATTTTCTGGCGGTTGCCGAAGAGAAGCATTTTGGGCGAGCCGCTGAGCGACTGCACATTGTGCAACCGGCCTTGAGTATGCAAATTCGTGCGCTGGAGGAAGAGCTCGGAGGGCCGTTGTTTGTGCGCACCAGCCGCCGGGTAGACCTGACCGAAGCGGGCCACTTACTGCTCGCCCAGGCACGTAGTACGCTCGCTCAGGTTGAACATGCCAAATTAACCGTCCAGCGCGTCATGCGGGGTGAGCTGGGAAGCATACGGCTGG
This sequence comes from Rahnella inusitata, assembly GCF_003263515.1. Lineage (GTDB taxonomy): Bacteria > Pseudomonadota > Gammaproteobacteria > Enterobacterales > Enterobacteriaceae > Rahnella > Rahnella inusitata. The sequence continues at coordinate 136,362 of NZ_JYDE01000007.1, forward strand.
GGTTTGCCGGGAACGCCGTTTTTAGCGGTAAGCTGATGCGCGATCTGCGCGCCTTTCACAAAGCGTATCCTGATGTCGAATTGATTGTCCGTGAAATCCCCCCGCAGCAGCAGGCAGACGCGATTCTGGCAGGGCAGTTGGACATTGGGTACACCCCCGATCACAGCAAGTTACACGATCGTGCGCTGGTGGCTGAAAGAATTGGTTACTGGGAAAGACGGGTGGCCATGGCTGACGATCACCCTCTGGCCAATATTCCCCGGCTCAAAGTAGCAATGCTCGCGACAGAACCGCTGATTTTCTACGATGCGCACGATGCGGATGAGTATTTGCTTCACAGGCTTATTGAGATGCTGGGGCATACACCTAATATCGCTCATCGTACTTCCAGCACCCTGAGTGTTCTGGCTTTAGCGGCGGCCGGAATGGGTATTGCATTAGTCCCTGAGCCTCTGGAACAGGTGCATATACCGGGGCTGATATACCGCAAGCTGGAAGAACCCGATCTGGCCGCCAACCTGATGCTGGTGAGCCGCGCCGGAGAAACCAATGGCGCAGCCTGTACTTTTCTGGCGATGGCGCGAGAAGGTATGGACAGCGATAAGGCCATCGGTTGACGGCCTTCCTTTTTTATTTTAAATGCGCCGCAAACCCCGTCTTGCCCGGTGCGATTTCAGGCTTCAGCGTCAGTGAAGGGATTTCGTACTCGCCACTATTTTGGTGTCTGAAAGCGATGGGTGTGGTGCTCTCTAACGTATCCAGCCGTGTGGCGAGTTCATCACAGATCTGATTAAAGCGTGCGGCATCAGTACGGCCTGTGCGATACAACACCAGCGGCGGAAGCACGGTGAATCCCGGATAATGCAGTACCCCATGCTGGATAGGGAAAAGCACATCGTCGATAGCTCCGTTTATGCCACGCGGGCTGTAATGCGATTCCCAGCCGCCGGTACTGACCATCAGCATCGCACGTTTACCCTTCATCGCGCCTTCTCCGTATCGGTCACCCCAGTGCGTATCCGAATGTTCCCCTACGCCATAAGCAAATCCATAAGCATAAACGCGATCAACCCAGCCTTTCATGATGGCAGGCATTGAAAACCACCACAGCGGAAACTGGAAAATGACCGTATCCGCCCAGCGTAATTTCTCCTGCTCAGCGACGATATCGGCGCTTTGTGTGCCATTTTTAAACGCGCGCTGGGAATCCAGAGAAGGATGAAACGGAATGTCCGCTGAGGGGGCAATGTTGTCACGGGCATCCAGTTGAGCTTTCCACTGCATAGCATAAAGGTCAGAAACCTGAACGTTGTGACCCGCAGTACGAAGGTGGGTGATAGCGAAATCTTTCAGTGATCCGTTAAGGGACTGAGGTTCCGGGTGGGCATACACAATTAAAATATTCATGACGAACTCTCTGTGGTGGGTATCAATGCAGAGTAAGATGTCATCAGGTATAGTTAAAATGAATTTAAAATATAACAGGTATAGTCATGAACAATTTAAGCCGTCTTGATCTCAACCTTTTAATGACGTTGGATGTTCTGCTGGCTGAACATAATGTGACGCGCGCGGCGCAGCGGTTAAACCTTTCTCAACCCTCTATCAGCGTTCAGCTCGCTAAGTTACGCGATTTTTTTGACGATCCGCTGCTGCTGCCAGGGCCACGCGGGATGCGCCCGACGGCACGCGCTGATGAGTTACGTGAACCTCTCCGGCGGGCGCTGACAGCACTTGAAAATGCGGTTGCTACGGGTGAAGTTTTCGAACCCTTCAGGGCGGTCAATACGTGGAGACTGGGCGCGGCGGATTATGGCGAATCGACCATTGTTTTACCTTCCCTACAGGCTTTGCGCGAGGCCGCTCCCGGAACCCGGCTGGCAATATTTGAAACATCTCCGACGCGCATTGTCAGGAAGATGGATCAAGGGGAGCTGGATTTGGCGTTTCATACCTCTGACGTAGTGGCGTCGGGGTTACATCGGAAATTATTGTTCAACGAGCGCTACGTTCTGGTGAGCCGGAAAAATCATGCGCGTGTGTCAGCCAACATTTCTGTCGCCGAGTTTTGCGCGCTCGAACATGTTGTCGTTTCACCGGATGGGGGAGGGTTTGAGGGCATAACAGACAGTGCGCTGGCGCAATTCGGATTATCCAGACGTGTGGTGCTCTCTGTACCCCATTTTTTATTCGTGATTCAGGTCCTGATGACCACCGGTTTAGTGGCAATGCTTCCTGAGCGGCTGGTACGCGACAATCCGGCATTGCAACTCACTGAACCGCCGGTGACTATCCCCGGCTTTGAAATGTATATGTACTGGCACGAACGTTCTCACCGGGATCCTGCCCATATCTGGCTGCGCGAATTTATGAGCCGCGAGGTATGATCAAGCGTGCAGGGAATAAAAAAGGCAGCCATCCGGCTGCCTCATAAAATACTCACTCACGCGTCTGGTTTAGTTAGCCTGGAATAACTTAGTGTCATTCGCCAGACTATCGACCACGACTTTCAGGTCATTCGCGGTAACTTTCTGGGTGTCGTTGGACACTTGTTTACCGAAGCCTTTACGTACCACTTTGAAGACGGGTTTACCGGTGCTGGCATCGACCAGTTCGCCCTCGAAATACACTTCTGTATCACGGGTACGGTGGCCGGTAGCTGTTTCGGTTCCTGCAATCACCAGTGCAACCGGGATCACTTCATAGAATTGCAGACCTTCGGCTGACGTATTTACGCCGGTGATGGCCCCTTTGAAGATAAGCGTGCGCGGGCCTGCGTGATCCGTCAGTTGCAGACGCTCACCCATGGCCGGTTTCAGGCGGGTGTTGGCGTAATCCAGCACGCCTTGCAGCGTTTCTTTACTGATTTGCGCGGTAGGTTGTGGTTCCGGATAGAATTTGATCGGTTCAAACATCAGGTAAGAATAGTTTGATGCTTTAAAGGAAGGATCAATCCAGCGCAGCACAGGCGTGCCTGACGCGGTTTTGGTCTCTTTCAGGTTGGAATAATCACCGAGGAAACCAGAGAATTTTTCGCTCTGAGTGACATGACTGGTACAGCCAGCTAAGAGCAGGGCACCGGTCACGAGTGCGGCCTGAAGCAGTTTTATTTTTTTCATTCGTACCCTCAAAAAGTTTAAGAAGACAAAGTATGTATAGCACTGCTGGGGAATTTAACCTCTTAACAACAAAGAAAAATTGATGGAGAACAGAATATTGATATTTATGAGGTAAGCGACGAATAACTCACTTTGTTTTATTTAGCAGATGAATGAAAGAGATAATACTCCCCTTTCGGGCTATCCCCCGTGGCGACTACGATCCAGCCCTTTGATAAATAGAATCCCACCGATTTTTTACTCTTTACTAAACATTTCAGCGAGCCGGTGCGGGTAAAGGTTTTTTCGGCGGCATGCAGCAATGCGCTGCCAGCGCCCGTTCCCTGAAACTGGGGATCGATAAACAGGTTATGCAGAAAATTTTCCTGAGTGAAAATGGAAGCAAAGCCGAGCAAATGGCCGTCGCGCTCGGCGACCAGAATCGTCTCGCCAATCACCGCACGATCGAAGTCCTCCAGCTTATAGTCAGCGTTTTCCAGCCAGGTCCAGGTGTCTTTGCGTGCGGCCAGATACAGCGTACGTAAAAAAGGGCGATCGGCTTCTTCGTAAGGGCGAATGTGGAGTGGTGATACCAAAGAGTGAACCCCCTCAAAGATTGTGTGGATATTGTCGACTATAGTGCGCGTCTCACTTAATGATACTGCCAGCGACTATGTATGAGTTCAATTTGGTTTTGTTGCTGTTGCAGCAAATGTGCGTTTATTTAGTTATCGCTTACTTACTCAGTAAAACCCCGCTGTTTATTCCCCTGATGCACGTCACCGTTCGGCTGCCACACAAACTGTTGTGCTATTTCATGTTCTCGATGTTCTGCATCATGGGGACCTATTTTGGGCTGCATATTCAGGACTCTATCGCCAATACCCGCGCGATCGGTGCGGTGCTCGGCGGTTTACTTGGCGGGCCGGTCGTCGGCGTGCTGGTCGGGCTGACCGGTGGATTGCACCGGTATTCTCTGGGTGGGATGACGGCGCTGAGCTGCATGATTTCGACGGTGATGGAAGGGCTGCTCGGCGGTATCGTTCATCGCGTGCTGATGCGGCGGGGGCGTATTGACCGGTTGTTCAATCCGCTGACCGTTGCGGGCGTCACGCTGTTTGCCGAAGTATTGCAGATGGCGATCATTTTGATGGTCGCACGTCCTTTCGACGAGGCCCTGCGGCTGGTAAAAAGTATTGCCACGCCGATGATGGTGACCAATACCATTGGCGCGGCGATGTTCATGCGCATTCTGCTCGACCGGCGGGCGATGTTCGAGCGCTACACCACAGCATTCAGCGCCCGTGCGCTGAATATTGCGGCCTGTACCGAGGGCGTGCTGCGGCAAGGGTTTAATCAGGAAAACACCGCGCGGGTAGCGCAGATCATTTATCAGGAACTGGATATTGGCGCGGTGGCGATAACCGATCGCGAGAAGCTACTGGCGTTTGTCGGGATCGGCGACGATCACCATCTTCCGGGCTCGCCGATTTTGTCCGAGCACTCACACCGCGCTATCGAACATAACGAAGTGGTCTACGCCGACGGCAATGAAGTGCCGTATCGCTGTACACAAAGCCCGTCGTGCAAGCTAGGGTCGACGCTGGTGATCCCGCTGCGCGGCGAGAATCAGGAAGTGATCGGCACGATCAAATTGTACGAAGCCCGCAACCGGCTGTTCAGTTCGATCAACCGGACGCTGGGCGAGGGGATCGCCAGTTTACTGTCGGCGCAGATCCTCGCCGGACAGTATGAGCGCCACAAGCAGCTGCTGATCCAGTCTGAAATCAAACTGCTGCACGCGCAGGTGAATCCTCACTTTCTGTTTAACGCGCTGAATACTCTGGTGGCGGTGATCCGCCGCGACAGCCAGCAGGCGGGCGAACTGGTCCAGCATCTCTCCACCTTCTTTCGCAAAAATCTCAAACGGCCCCAGGAGGTGGTGACGCTGGCCGATGAAATTGAGCACGTGGAAGCCTATCTGCATATCGAACGCGCGCGGTTCAGCGACCGTCTCAGCGTGACGTTTGATTTCCCCGACGCACTGCAACAGCTGTTTTTACCCGCTTTTATGCTGCAACCGCTGGTGGAGAACGCCATCAAGCACGGGACGTCGCAGCTGCTGGGCGCCGGACATATTCATCTTTCCGCCATCGGGCAGGGCGATTGTCTGGTGCTGACCGTCGAAGATAACGCCGGGCTGTATGCGCCGTCGGCTGGCGGAAAGGGACTGGGCATGAGTCTGGTCGATCGTCGTCTGCGCGGGCGCTACGGCGAAGAATTTGGTCTGCATGTGGAATGCGAACCGGAACAGTTTACCCGTGTCATTTTACGGTTGCCGTTAAGGAGTCAGCATGCTGAAAATATTGATTGTTGATGACGAGCCGCTGGCGCGTGAAAATCTGCGTTTTCTGTTGCAGGATGCGGCGGATATCAGCGTGATCGGCGAGTGTGAAAACGCCGTGGAAGCGCTGGGAGCTATCAACCGGCTGCAACCCGACGTGGTGTTTCTCGATATCCATATGCCGCGCATCAGCGGGCTGGAGCTGGTCGGGATGATTGACGCTGAGCGTATGCCGCACATCGTATTTCTCACCGCCTATGACGAATATGCCCTGCAGGCGTTCGAAGAGAACGTTTTTGATTATCTGCTCAAGCCGGTACAGGCATCGCGGCTGGAGAAAACCCTATGTCGTCTGCGTAAGCATCTGCCGGAACAAAATATCACCGCGCTGATGGCCGGCGAACCGGATTTGGCGCTGATCCCCTGTTGTGGCCAGAACCGCATTTATCTGCTTTCCTTCGACGAGGTGATTTTTGTCAGTTCGCGCGTCAGCGGCGTCTTCGTAAACCGCGCCGATGGCAGTGAATGTTTTACAGAACTGACACTGCGCACCCTGGAAAATCGGACGCAGCTGCTGCGTTGCCACCGGCAGTTTTTGATCAACATAAACCATCTGCGGGAAATTCGTTTTGACGACAGCGGGCTGGCGGAGTTGGTGATGAAAAACCAGGTGCGCGTACCGGTCAGCCGTCGCTATCTGAAAGCCCTGAAAGCTCAACTGGGGCTCTGAGGCACGCCGTTCATCCCTGCATTTTGCCGCTTAAATCGCTATGCCGCCGCTGACCTAAACAGCGGACGCGCTTTCTACAGGGCTTTGCTACGTTGCACCGGATTATTCCTCATCCGGAGAACAACAAGATGCAACACGCGCTGACTTTTGTCATCGCGACTCTGTGTATCCTGACCATCTGCTACCGATTTTACGGCGTGTTTTTCGTCCGTAAAGTGCTGAAAGCCGATGATGCTCAGGTCACGCCGTCGCATTTACTGGAAGACGGGAAAGACTATGTCCCGACGAAGAAATGGGTGAACTTTGGCAGCCACTTTGCGGCAATTGCGGCGGCGGGGCCCCTGGTCGGCCCGGTGCTGGCGGCGCAGTACGGTTATCTGCCCGGCATGTTATGGCTGCTGATCGGTTGCGTGGTCGGCGGCGCGGTACACGATACCGTCGTGTTGTTCGCCTCGATGAAACACCGGGGTAAGTCCCTGTCGGAAGTCGCTAAACGTGAACTCGGGCCGGTAGCTGGCTGGTGTACCGGGCTGGCGATGCTATTTATCATCACCATTACCATGGCGGGGTTGTCGATGGTGGTAGTACATGCCCTTGAGCGTAACCCGTGGGGCACGTTTGCCGTCTTCATGACCATCCCGGTGGCGATTTGCGTCGGCCTGTGGGAGCGTCTGACCGGCAGTATGAAAGCCGCTTCGTGGGCAGGCATTATCGCGATTATGGCCTGCGTGGTGATCGGGCCGTACATCCAGGCCTCGGCGTTTGGCGAATGGCTCAGCCTGCGCGCCTCGACGGTCAGTCTGGTCCTGCCGGTCTACGCTTTCTTCGCCACCGCTCTGCCGGTATGGATGTTACTGACGCCGCGCGGTTATCTCTCCAGCTTCATGAAAATCGGCGTGTTCGGCGCGCTGATCGTCGGCGTGGTGTTCATCAACCCGGAAATTCAGTTCCCGGCGATCACGCAGTTTATCCACGGTGGCGGCCCGGTGCTGGCCGGTCCGGTCTGGCCGTTTATCTCAATCACTATCGCCTGTGGCGCGATATCAGGTTTCCACGCATTTATCGGTTCCGGCACCACGCCCAAGCAAATAGACAAATGGAGTGACATTTTGCCGGTCGGTTTTGGGGCGATGTTAGCGGAGTGCGTGGTCGGCGTGATGGCGTTGATTGCCGCCACCGCGCTGCATCCGGCGGATTATTTTGCGATTAACTCCGCGCCAGAAGTGTTTGCCGGTCTGGGCATGCAGGTGGTGAATCTGCCGACGCTTAGCCAGGAAATTGGCTTAGACCTGAGCGGGCGCACCGGCGGTGCCGTGACGCTGGCGGTGGGCATGGCAGATATCTTCACGCGCATCCCGTGGTTCAGCCATTTGTCCTCTTACTTCTTCCAGTTCGTGGTGATGTTCGAGGCGGTATTCATCCTGACAGCGGTCGATTCAGGCACCCGTGTGGCGCGCTATCTGTTGCAGGATTTCTTCGGTGACCTGTGGGCGCCGCTGAAACGTACTGACTGGTGGCCGGGCGCGGTGGCATGCAGTATTGTCGCCTGCCTGCTGTGGGGATATTTGCTGAACTCCGGCGATATCAACTCAGTCTGGGCGCTGTTTGGCGTCTCCAACCAGCTGATGGCTTCAATCGGCCTGATGATCGGCGCGACCATTATTCTGCGTCTGGCGGATAAGCGCCGCTATATGCTGACCTGCCTGATCCCGCTGGCGTATCTCTACGTGACCGTGAACTACGCGGCGTACTGGATGGTGGCTCACGTCTATTTCAATCCGCTGGCCAAAGGTTTTAATCTGTTCAACGGCACAATTTCTATCATCATGGTCGCGCTCGGTGCGGTAATTATGGTGGCATCCATCCTGCGCTGGATAAAACTGTGGCAGGCACGCAGTGAAGGTGTAGTGGAGGATGTGGCGGCGACGGTATAAATCACGGTTATCTCATCAGCCCTGTCAATGGACAGGGCTTTTTTGTATCAATTGCTGATTGATCTTCCTGCCGTCCACACCAATAATGCTCCCTTGACTCGGGGTGCCGCTCTTGCAAAAGACAGGCTGAGATTTTACCCGTATTACCTGATCTGGATTATGCCAGCGTAGGGAAGTCAGGTATCTCTCCCGATGCCGCCTTCCTGAAAGCCGGTTGGGAGACTTATGAACGTCCGACCTTCCGTATTTCCCGGTGCGATTGCCGCCGGTTCTTTGCAACAACTCCGCCATCCATCACCGCTGGTCCACTGCCTGACCAACGACGTGGTGCAATCTTTTACTGCCAATGTTTTGCTAGCGCTGGGAGCGTCTCCGGCGATGGTGGTTGATCCTGCCGAAGCGGCGCAGTTTAGCGCCGTTGCTGATGCCTTATTGGTCAACGTAGGTACGCTGACGCATCCTCACGCCGATGCCATGCTGGCGGCTATTCAGGCGGTGAATCAGGCCGGAAAACCCTGGGTGCTGGATCCGGTGGCCGTTGGCGGCCTGCGCTGGCGCACCGAATTCTGTCTCGACATCATCAAGCTCAAACCCGCCGCCATTCGCGGCAACGCCTCGGAAATCCGCGCGCTCAGCGGTCTGAGTGCGTCCGGTCGCGGCGTCGACAGCGGTGACGACTCTCTTTCTGCCTTGCCCGCCGCGCAGCAGCTGGCGCATGAAACCGGCGCGATTGTCGCAGTCACCGGTGAGACAGATTATGTGACCGACGGCGATCGCTGTTGGGCGGTGCCGGGCGGCCATCCGATGATGACCCGCGTGGTCGGCACCGGCTGTGCGCTGTCGGCGGTGGTGGCCGCTTTCATTGCGTTGCCGGGCGACCGGCTCGATAACGTCGCGGCAGCCTGTCGCGTCATGTCCTGCGCCGGTGAACGTGCTTGCGCTACCGTCAAAGGGCCGGGCAGCTTTACGCCAGAGTTCCTCGATAATTTGTACGTAATGAACGGGGAGTGGTTAAACGGGGAGACGCAGCCATGAAGCGGATTAATGCGCTGACCATTGCAGGCACCGATCCGAGCGGCGGTGCCGGGATCCAGGCTGATCTCAAAACATTCTCGGCGCTCGGCGCTTACGGCACCAGCGTGATCACCGCGCTGGTGGCGCAAAACACCCGCGGCGTTCAATCGGTTTATAATATCGAACCGGAATTTGTGGCGGCGCAGCTGGATTCTGTGCTCAGCGACGTACGCATCGACAGCACAAAAATCGGTATGCTGGCAAACAGCCAGATTGTGGAAGCGGTCGCGGAACGGCTCCGGCACTATCAGCCGCCGTTTGTGGTGCTTGATACCGTCATGCTGGCGAAAAGTGGCGATCCGTTATTGCTGCCGGAAGCGGTGGATGCAGTACGCCGGTTGCTGATCCCGCAGGTTTCGATCATCACGCCAAACCTGCCAGAAGCGGCAGCGTTACTGGAATGTGCCATAGCGACCAGCGAAGCGGAAATGCGTGAGCAGGGTGAAACCTTGCTGGCGATGGGGTGTGGCGCGGTGTTGATGAAGGGCGGTCATCTGAGCGATGAAGAAAGTCCTGACTGGCTATTTATGGCCGGTTCCCGTGAGCGTTTTACCGCGCCGCGTGTGAATACCCGCCATACCCACGGCACCGGCTGCACATTGTCTGCGGCGCTGGCGGCGCTGCGCCCGCGTCACAACAATTGGGCGGATACCGTGCGCGAAGCCAAGACGTATCTGCAACATGCGCTGATGCACGCCGACTCTCTTGAAGTGGGCCACGGCATTGGCCCGGTGCATCATTTTCACCGCTGGTGGTAGGGCGTTATTGACATCAATCAGGCGCTGCGTTGAGTTTCTGCCAGCGCCTGTTGAGCCTGATGAAACATGGACAGCGCCCGTTGTAAGTGCACGGCGTCGAACGGATTCAGCGGATAGAATTTTTCGTCTTTGCGCGGGCGCAGCATCACGCGGATTTTATTCGCTGACATCCTTTCATAAAGATAGCTGGCGATGTCCTGATTCTCTTCATCCTTCCAGGACAGCACCAGCGCCGCATGCTCACCGCTGCGGCGGCCAATAAACTGCTCGTTCAGCCAAAGACCTTCCAGATCGCCATCATTTTGCAATTTTTTGCCGCTAAACCACGGTGAATCTGCCAGCAACCACAGCACCTGCGGTGTGATCTCTTCATGCAACTGTCGCCACATTGGACGGTTATTGTCCATCTGCCAGCAGGCCATACCAAGATAATCATTCAGCTCGCGCCAGTCATTTTCCAGCCGCTCTTTCAGTTCGGGATCCTGCACGTGCATAAACTGTTGCAGACCGCTGGCCTGTTCGCCCAGCTTGTTATAGGCGACCACCGTCATGGTGCGGGGTGTACGGCGAAAGGTGACCCACAGCAGGATTTTAGGGATACGAAAAGTAATGGCCTGAATGGTCAGCTTGTAACGATTACCGCGAGACATTACCAGGCCGTTCGCGGTACCGCGTTTGTCCTGATAATTTCGCACCAGCACCACGCTGTTCTGGCCCATCCATCCGGTGAGGTAATGTTCTTTCTCGCTTTCCGCCACGTCGAGATCGCGGGCGATCTGGCTGATTTTTTCTTCATCCAGCTGGGCGAGGGACAGTGACTCTTCAGCACTGTAAAAGCTTTTCTTCAGGGAGGCAGTAGCAGGCATAAGAATTTCCACGGTATCGATGTGGTTTACAGCTTACCTGAAGTTGTCATACAAATTTTAGGGTTAACCCGCAAAAATTAACCTAAAACGATCTGACGGCAGATTTATTCGGGATAATGCCTTTTACTCCGCATCAAACCAGTCGCTGTTTTGCTCGGCTATCGGGGTAATGGTAGAAATCATTTCCTGCAAATGAAGGCGGATGGCATTTTCAGCGGCGTCCGGGTCATGCGCTTTCAGAGCGTCGAAAATGGCATAGTGCTGCGCGATAAGATTTTCCGGCGGGGAGACTTTGCTGAGTGTCAGGAACCGTACGCGATCCATCGTCGCTTTGATGTGTTCGACGGTTTCCCATGCCAGACGGCAGTCGATAATTTGCGCGATCGTGCGGTGAAAATCATCGTCGAGCAACAGAAATTCCTGCGTTTGCTGGCTTTTTGCCGCCAGCGTCTGACGCTCAAGATTATGTTCCAGCAGCGCCAGATCTTTATCCGTGGCAACCATAGCAGCACGGCGAACCACGGCGGTTTCCACGGCCTCACGAATGAAACGGCCATCGGCGACGCGCTTGGATGAAATCTTCATCACATACGTACCGCGTTGCGGTAAGACCTGAACCAGCCCGGCTTCGGCCAGTTTGATAAAGGCTTCGCGAACCGGCTGGCGCGATACGTTAAAGCGTGTGGAAATCTCTTTCTCCGACAGGAATGCCCCCGGCGCGATGGCACAGGTGACGATGTCCTGACGCAAGGTGCGGTAAATCTGCTGATTCACCGGCACATTACTGAGAAATTCAAAGGCGTCTGTCATGGGCAAAAGTTGTCTTCAGAGTCGGGAGTTAACAATACTAGCATGAGTTTTCTCAGGGTTTTGAGATTGTTAGCGCAAGGTTGTGACAGAAATTTGGGATATTTCATAGAAACTAATCCGAATTGATATGCTCACGGCAGTAAAGTTTTTTATAGGCTGCCGGGGTCATGCCCAGCAGCTTGCGAAACACCCGACGAAAATATGCAGCGTCGTTAAAACCGGTGAGTCGTGCGACATCAGCGACGTTTCCGGTATTGGCCAGCAGCAGCTTCTCGGCGGCGGCGACACGCTGTTTATGCAGCGCATCTGTCAGGGTCATCTGGAACGTCAGACGAAAAACGCGTCCAAGATAATCGGCATTGCAGTGCAACCTTTCCGCCAGCTCAGAAGCACCGAGCGGCAGATGAAACTGAGTGGTGATGAGTTGCCGCGCCTTATAGGCCAGCGCGACGCCGGGCCCGCCGGGTTCCACATTTTCCGGCCAGGCGCGCGCGACTTCCTGCAACAGCAAAATCAGATACAGCGCCAGTGAATTCCCGCCTCTTTCCTGCTCATATAAAAATAGTCTGAATAGCGTTAAGAGTGTTTCACGATCCCTGACTTTGCAATGCTGTGGAATATTCAGCTGTAAAGAGGGATTATTTTGCCATGAATCCATTAACGTGCGATTGCTCTCAATATCGAAGTGTAACCAGTAAAATTTTAATTCAGGATCAAACGTCGTTAACCCTTTATGTTCTCTGCCGGGGAATAACAGTAAACTTTCCCCTTCACGCAAATCAAAACGCGTATTCTCTTCCTGCAATGACAGGCTGCCGCGTACGACATAAATCAATTCATGCGAGTTAAGTCTGCGTGTCGGATGTGTGCCGATCCCACGTGAGATAAAGAGCCCGCCGTTCTGCACGTTAACCGGGTACTTCACTGGAAATGAAAGTGCATCAGTCATTTAGCAGGCACGCCCTCAGCAAGTAAAGCCTGACAGTAGCACATAGCACGGTGGCTGCCCGTCCTGCCGGCAGACGTTTTGATCTGCTTCACATATTCCATGCGTGAGTCGGAATTGTCCCGTTTAACTACTTTATCCTCCTCTTGTTGGCGTCTGGTTCCCGTGCCAGATTAAATGCGTACCCTATAAAAACAGGCTGATATAACGCCTCAGCCTGATATCCCTGCATTCCTGACGGCTTATTAATACACATATAAAAGCGAGGAAATATAATGCCAACAGATTCTGTTAATACCGGTTCAATATCGGGAAAGAAGGCGGAGGGAATAATTTCTGCGCACACCAAACTTTCTGTCAGTGAGAAAATAGGTTATGGATTAGGGGATGCCGGTGGCACGATCATTACCTGCCTGATCACCAGTTTCCTGACCTTCTTCTATACCGACGTATTTGGCCTGACTCCGGCGATTGTCGGTACATTGTTTATTTCCCTGCGCGTTATCGATGCGATTTCCGATCCGCTGATGGGCATTCTGGCCGACCGCACGCAAAGCCGGTGGGGACGTTTTCGCCCGTGGCAACTTTGGATCGCGCTGCCGATTGGTGTGGTGGGTTTTCTGACGTTTACCGTGCCAGGTTTGAGCGGCGACGCCAAAATTGCCTATGCCTTCTTCACATATTTCCTGCTTTCAGTGTCTTACACCGCGATAAATGTGCCGTATTGCGCGCTGATCAACACCATGACCACCGATCATCGCGAAGTCATTTCCTGCCAGTCATGGCGCTTTGTTTTATGCGGCGTGGCGGGCTTTATGGTGTCCGTCGGGCTGCCGTGGCTGGTGCAGATTTTCGGCAAAGGCGATGCGGCGCTCGGGTATCAGCAAGGTGTCGGCTTACTGTGTGCCATTGCCGTAGTGATGTTCCTCTGGTGCTTCTTTACCGTACGCGAACGTCTGCCGCTGGCGCTGCTCGGCCAGTTCAGCATTCGTGAACATATTCGTGGAATGCTTAAAACGATCAGCTGCTGCTGGTATTGCTGATGTCCTTTCTGCTGATCAATGTGTTCAATCTGCGCGGCGGCGGCTACATGTATTTCATTACTTACGTGCTGAAAGGCGGTGCCGGATACGCCTCTATGTTCTTTGGCATGGTGACGCTGGCGTCGATTCTGGGGGCGGTGATCGTCAATCAACTGACCCGGCTTATCGACAGCGTCCGTCTCTATATGATCACCAATCTGGTGCTGGCGGTATTTTCCCTGCTGCTGTGGTTTGTGCCAGTGGGTGAACAATTCCAGACGCTGTGGCTGGGGATAATCTTTGTGCATTGCGTGATCCTCGGATTCACCCTGCCGCTGCACTTTTCCATCATGGCGTTCGCAGACGATTACGGTCACTGGAAAAATGGCATCCGTTCCTCGGGCATGAACTTCGCCTTCAATCTGTTCTTCATCAAGCTGGCCTGGGCGTCAAGTGCCGGGATCATCAGCCTGGTTTTCATTTGGGTGTCTTATCAGGCAGGTGCCGAACACCAGACGCCGGCGTCGCTCGGCGGCATCACGTTGCTTGAAACGCTGCTGCCTGCGGCGATGCATCTTCTGCTGGCGGGGACGCTGATGTTCTGCAAGCTCGATAACACACTGCTGACGCGGATGTCGCACGATCTGGCGGCCAAAATTTAATGACGTTCATTATTTCAGGAGGTTGTATGTCATTTTCTCCGGTTGAATCTTTAGAAGTACCTTTGCAAAAAGTGAATATTTCCGATGCGTTCTGGCTCGAATATCAGCGTCTGGTGAGGGATGTGGTGGTGCCTTATCAGTGGAAAGCGCTGAACGACGATGTGGCAGAGGCCGAGCCGAGCCATGCGATTGAGAATTTCAGAATTGCCGCCGGGCAGAGCGAGGGTGAGTTCTATGGCATGGTGTTTCAGGACAGCGATGTCGCCAAATGGCTGGAGGCGGTCGGGTATTTGCTGGCAAAAACGCCGGATGCTGAACTGGAAAAAACGGCAGATGCAGTCATTGAACTGGTCGGCGCGGTGCAACAACCTGATGGTTATCTCAATACCTATTTCACTGTCAAAGCACCGCAGCAGCGTTGGACGAATCTGGCGGAGTGTCACGAGCTTTACTGCGCCGGGCATTTGATCGAAGCAGGCGTAGCTTACGCACAGGCGACCGGAAAAACCCGTTTGCAGGATATTGTTTGCAAGCTGGCGGACCACATTGCACAGGTTTTTGGCCCCGGCGAACAGCAGTTGCACGGTTATCCCGGTCATCCGGAAATAGAACTGGCGCTGATGCGTTTATATGAAGCCACCGGCGAAACCCGTTATCTCGAACTGACGCGTTACTTCGTCGAACAACGTGGCGCAGAGCCGCATTTCTACGATAGTGAATACGAAAAACGCGGTAAAACGTCGCACTGGAATACTTATGGCCCGGCGTGGATGGTGAAAGACAAAGCCTACAGCCAGGCGCATGTGCCGATAGCGCTACAGACCACGGCTATCGGCCACGCGGTGCGATTTGTGTATCTGTACGCCGGTGTCGCGCATCTGGCGAGACTGAGTCAGGATCAGGAAAAACGTGAAGTCTGCCAGCGACTGTGGGAAAACATGACCCAGCGGCAGATGTACATTACCGGTTCTGTAGGATCGCAAAGCAGCGGCGAAGCGTTTTCATCAGATTATGATTTACCCAACGACACCGCTTATACCGAAACCTGTGCCTCGATTGGGCTGATGATGTTTGCCAACCGCATGTTGCAGCTGGAGGCTGACAGCCGTTACAGCGACGTCATGGAGCGCGCGCTTTACAACACCGTGCTGGCCGGTATGGCGCTCGACGGGAAACATTTTTTCTACGTTAATCCGCTGGAAGTGCATCCGAAAAGTATCCCGTTCAACCATATTTACGATCACGTCAAAACGGTGCGTCAGCGCTGGTTCGGCTGTGCCTGTTGTCCGCCGAATATCGCACGTCTGTTAGCGTCGCTCGGGCATTATATTTATACCCAAAGGCCGGACGGTGTGGACATCAATCTTTATATCGGCAGCGATGTGGAAGCGACGGTCGCAGGCAAACCACTGCGTCTCAAACAGTCCGGCGGCTATCCGTGGACCGAACAGGTGCTGATTGAAGTCAGCACCGATGCGCCGCTGGAGGCCACGCTGGCGCTGCGTTTACCGGACTGGTGCGCCAGCCCGCAGGTGATGCTGAACGGTAAGCCGCTGGAACTGGCCGGTCTGACCCGGCGCGGCTATTTGCGGCTGACGCAGGAATGGCAGCAGGGCGATCGCATTGAAATGACATTACCGATGCCGGTGACGCGTGTGAAGGGGAATACGTTGCTGCGACATGTCGCTGGAAAAGTGGCGATCCAGCGCGGTCCGCTGGTGTATTGTCTCGAACAGGCGGATAACGGCAGCGAACTGCACAATGTCCGGTTGCCGTACGATGCGCAGTTCCGGTTGATCGCCGGAAGCGGACTTTTTGCCGGTAAGACGCTGTTGCAAACTCAGGGGCAGCGCCGCTCGTCGTCTCAGGCCGGTGAGCAACCGCTCTATCGCTTCAATCCATCAATCGAAGAGACCGTATCGCAAACCATGACCTTTGTGCCGTACTTTACCTGGGCAAACCGTGGGGAAGGGGAGATGCGCGTGTGGATTGATGAAGCGTAAAAATATTAAGCGTTCGTGATAAAAGCAAACCCGGCGCATTTGGCCGGGTTTGTCTTATTGATATCCGCGCTTTCAGTTATGAGAGAGTGTGGTTTCCACTGATTGCTTTGGGGGCTTAATCACAAAGAACACCAGAATGGCACCCAGCGCCGCGACGCCGCCTGCGAGCATAAAGGCGCTGTCGAAACGGCCAGTATTCTGCACGATAAATCCGGTGACGACCGGCCCGATGATCCCGGAGACGCTGCCGACCAGATGAATAAATCCGCTGGTGCCGCCGACGCGGGATTTATGCACCACATCCTGAATAATCGCCCAGTAAATCGCCCCTGTGGTGTACAGGAAGAAAATAGAGACTGACATTAATACCACCGCAGGTACCACGCTGGTCACGATACCGGCGAGCGCCACGCAGACGGCTGCCGCTAACAGGCTGACGACTAATATAATTTTACGTGACAGTAATAAGCGACCGGTAATATTAAAAATCTTATCGGAAATATAACCGCCTAATGCCAGACCCACGAAGCCGACAATCCATGGAATGACGGTGGTTAAACTCATTTCTTTAATATTTAATCCGTGCGCCTGCACCAAATAGGCCGGGAACCAGCTCAGGAAGAAGAATAAAATATAGTTATAGCTGAAGAAGGCAAACGCGGTGACCAGAATAATCGGCTGTTTTAGATAATATCCCAGACCGTGCGCCGCCTGCGCCAGATCTTCTTCTGCACTTAAATGCTCATTCTTCATGGCATCCACCAAACGCAATTCTTCCGGGGAGACGCGTTTACTTTTCAGCGGATTATCGGCCACGGTGAAGAACCAGACGGCCATCCATACAATGCCGATCGCAGCAATCACCATAAACGCCGGACGCCAGCCAAATGAAATGGCCAGATACCCGACGATCGGGCCGGCCACTGCGCCGCCGAGCGGCGAACCCGCGCTGAGAAGTCCCATGGCGGTGGCAGCCTGTTTCTTCGGGAACCAGCCGTTAATCATCTTATTTGCCGAGGCGCATATCGGCCCTTCGGCCATACCGAATAATACCCGCAGAATAAGCATGGAATAAAAGCCGGTGGCGATAGCAGTCATCCCGCAAAATAATGACCACAGTCCGACGGCTAAACCCATAACAATTGTCGGGCCGAATTTATCTACCGCTAAACCCCCGAGGAAGTTAAATATCGCGTAACCAAAGAAGAAACTCCCAAATATCAGGCCGAACTGTTCGGGATTAATGGTCAGCTCTTTTTCTATCATCGGGACAGTAATCGACAGCGCGACGCGGTCGAGGTAATTGATCATGTACACCATAAACAGCAGGAATACGATAATCCAGCGCAGATTCTTGAACATAGGTAAGTGCTCCACTTGGTGTCGTTTTAATAGTGTTGCGTTATTTGTAGGTTGAATCTCAGGTACTCAGTGGCAGGAAGGATGGCGGGCATCCTTCCTGAATTTCCAAAGCTTATAAATTTTAATTATCAGAACGTCAGTAACACTTTGCAGCAAGCACGCTGCTCCTTTTCAAACAGCGTCAGAGCAGCTTCCACGTCGCTGGCGGGCATCCAGTGCGTCACCAGTTTTTCCGGCGTAATTTTTCCTTGTTCCATCCATTCAATCACCTGCGGGAAACGGTGGCTGTTCAGGCGCGATGAGAACAACGAGATTTCTTTACTGGTAATACTTTGTTGCGTGAAGGTACTGGGCTCGCCGGAGAAACCCATCATCCCGATGCGTGCTGCCGGTGATGCCAGCAAAATGGCTTCCTGCAAAATTGCCGGATGGCAGGCAGCATCGACAATCAGCGTAGGACGTACATTTTCTGCGGCCAGTACGTCGGTCACGCTGCGTTCAGTATTATTGATGATCCAGTCTGCCCCACTTTGCTGTGCCATCTGTAACCGTTCTTCTATGCGGTCGGCGACAATCACTTTCTCCACACCGTAAACGCCTTTCAGCACCTGAATCACCGTCAGCCCCATCGGGCCAGCGCCGTAAACCAGTGCGGTGTCCTGCGGGGTCGGTTTGAGGAAGGCGGTAATGTTCGCCGCAATGGTAAAAGGTTCGACCATACTGGCGAGTTTGTCAGGGATCGCGTCGGGCACGACATAGGCATTTTTAGCCGGAGCGCAGGCGTAATCGCTAAAGCCGCCGTCACGATGCACGCCGATCACCTGCAATTCGGCACAGACATTGGGCCGACCAATGGAGCAGGGATAACAATGTCCGCAGCTGACCACCGGATCGATCACCACGCGCTCGCCGATGCGTGATGCTTCGACGCCTTCTCCGACGCTGTCGATATGGCCGAAGAATTCATGGCCTATCACGCGCGGATATTTCGCAAACGGATTGTGGCCGTGATAAATATGCACATCCGAGCCGCAGATCCCTGCGTAACTGACCCGAACTCGTACCTCACCGGCGGCAGGTACCGGCAAGGCACGTTGCTCGATCACCAGTTTTCCCGGTTCTTGTATAACCACGCTGTTCATTATTCGCTCCCTTACCAGTTCCACAGAGTACCGTCTTCCAGACGGGCCACCGGCAAATACGCCGGTTCATACGGATATTTCGCTGCCAATTTTTCGTCGAACTCGATGCCCAGCCCCGGTTTTTCGCCCGGATGCATATAGCCGTTATCAAACGTCCAGTTATGCGGGAACACTTCCAGCATCTGCTCGGAATATCCCATATATTCCTGCACGCCAAAGTTTGGCACCCACAGATCGAAGTGCAGGGCAGCGGCCATGCACACTGGCGAAAGATCTGACGGGCCGTGTGAACCGGTGCGAACCTGATACAAAGAGGCGAAATCAGCGATCCGGCGCATACCGGTAATGCCGCCCGCGTGGGTGATAGTGGTACGGATATAGTCGATCAACTGTTCTTCGATGAGCTGTTTGCAATCCCAGATGCTGTTGAAGACTTCACCGACGGCAATCGGGGTCACGGTGTGCTGGCGGATCAAACGGAAGCATTCCTGATTCTCGGCTGGCGTAGGATCTTCCATCCAGAACAGTCGATAGTCTTCGATGCTCTTACCAAAGCGTGCCGCTTCGATAGGCGTCAGGCGGTGATGCATATCGTGAAGAAGATGTTCGTCAAAACCGAATTTATTACGTACGGCTTCAAACAGCTTTGGGGTGAAATCGAGGTATTTTTCCGTCGACCACAGTTGCTCCTCCGGCCAGTTTCCCTTGGTTGCCGGTTCGTAGGCCAGGCCTTTACCTTTCGACATCCCGTAAGTGGTTTTCATGCCCGGAACGCCGCACTGCGCGCGGATCGCCTTGAAGCCAAGCTCTTTGTGTTTGGCGTAATCATCCAGCACTTCGTCTACCGAATGACCGGTGGTGTGACAGTAAACCATCACGCCGGTACGGGATGCGCCGCCAAGCAACTGGTATAGCGGCATATTGGCGGCTTTGGCTTTGATATCCCACAGCGCCGTGTCCACCGCTGAAATCGCTGACATAGTGACCGGCCCGCGACGCCAGTAAGCCCCTTTGTAGAAAAACTGCCAGATGTCTTCGATCTGGTGCGCATCGCGCCCGATAAGCTGCGGGCAAACGTGGTCTTTCAGGTATGACGCGACCGGCAGCTCCCGACCATTGAGCGTGGCGTCACCGATACCAGTAAGGCCACTGTCGGTGGTGATTTTCAACGTAACAAAGTTGCGCCCCGGACAAGTAACAAAGACTTCAGCATTCACGATTTTCATCGGTTACGACCTTCTGCAGTAAAGTTGGATGCATTTCCTTTGGCTATAAATACGCCAGATGACAACTACCATACAAGTATGTTTCTTGATTTTTGCCGGAGAGGATCACACTTTGTTGCGCGAAAGTTATCTGAAGAGAAGGGAATAATGGCGAAGGTAAACACAGGCCATGCGGTCAGATGAGCGGGATACGAACCTCAGAATAACCCATAAAAAAACCTCCGGTTGGCAGGCTGAATGCGGATCAGTCACGTTTGCCTGTTATTCGATGAGCCGCCAGCAACTTCCAAAATGAAAAGGCCCGCAGGGTTGCGGGCTGTCTGAACTGGCAGAAATTTACCCCAGCAGTTCACAATGCGGCGGCAGGCGGCACTGAATGATGTTGGCCAGCACTTCGATGCGAAACTGCTTACCGGTCAGCGGTTCGCCGTCGAGGTTGAAGGTCATATCATGCGGCGCAGTAATTTCCAGCCAGGGGAGATGAGCGGAGACGATATTTTTATTTTCTTCATTATTGATCAGGCTGCGCAGGAATGAGGGCAGCAGCTCTTCGGAGGTCAGCAGACGCAATTGCAGCAGGCCGTCGTTGATCAGCGCTTCCGGGCAGATTTGCTGGCCGCCACCGGCCTGACGACCGTTGCCGATGCCAATGACCAGCGCGTCGCCTTCCCAGCTGAAATCCGGACCTTTGATTTCACAGCGGTCGGCTTTCAGCGTATCAAGACGTAACAGCCCGTGGATAAAATACGAGACGCCGCCGAGTGCCGCTTTCAGCTTTTCCGGCGTTTCGGTGGTGATACGCGTACCAAATCCGCCGGTCGCCATATTGATGAAGTAGTGCTTATCATTCACCCTGGCAAGATCGATGGCTTCCGCCCGGCCTTTTATCGCCAGCAGCAACGCCTGTTCGGGGGCCAGCGGAATATTACAGGCGGTCGCAAAATCATTCGCCGTACCCAGCGGGACGATACCCAGAACCGGGCGCGGTTCTTCAAGCTGTGCCAATGCTCCGGCGATTTCATTGATGGTGCCATCGCCGCCACCGGCAATAACGGTGTCACAACCCAGCGCCACGGCTTCTGCGACATAACGTGCGGCATCGCCGTATTCCCAGGTGACACGGACTGTCAGCTCCACACCTTCTTTTCGCTGCGCACCGACGGCCACGCGCAGCTCCTCATTGCCTGCGCCTTTTCCATTCAAAATCAGCAATGCTGTGGTCATGTATGCTCCTTTTCTCTATACATAACTACCATAAATGAAAATGCTCATACTTGGCTATCAGATAAATGATTGAAAAAAACTCCGCATGAATAAAATAATTGAACTTAAATATATTCGATAAAGCTATTATTTTTTTGGAATACATTATTTTTATTAATCGACTAAAAGAAAAGAATAATTATTTTGACGAAGGGGATGTTTAAATGGATTGATTACCAAAAGAAAAGCCAGCTCAAGGGAGATTGAGCCGGCCAAGGAGGTGGTTCCTAGTGTAGTCCGTTGCTTTATTTTGCATTCGAAGTAAATTGCGAATGCATATTATCCAGCTAAGAAAGAAATAGATGTGATCCGTTTCTTATTTTCAGCAAAAGCCTATTTTGCGTGTGGATTGCGCGTGTCTGTTTCTTGCAGATTGCGCAACAAAATGGCGAACTCGAGGCTGATGTCGTCCGGCAGGGCGGCGTAAACAATGTGGCCGTTGCCTGGCGCGACGTCGGTCGGCTGGCCTTTCTTATTACGCAGCGCTTCAAGGCGGAACTGAATATTGCCCTGCGGCGTCATCATTTCTACGCTGTCGCCGACGCTGAATTTATTTTTCACGTCGATCTCAGCCCAGCCATCCACGCGATTACCGGTGAATTCGCCGACAAACTGCTGACGGTCGCTGACTGAGAATCCATACTCGTACGTCTGCTGCGCATCGTGCGTATGGCGGCGCAGGAAACCTTCGGTATAACCGCGATGCGCCAGGCCTTCCAGCGTGGTCAGTAATGTTGGATCGAAAGGTTTACCGGCAACGGCGTCGTCGATGGCGCGACGATACACCTGCGCCGTGCGCGCGCAGTAGTAGAAGGATTTGGTGCGGCCTTCGATTTTCAGCGAATGAACGCCCATTTTGGTCAGGCTCTCGACGTGCTGAATAGCGCGTAAATCTTTGGAATTCATGATGTAGGTGCCGTGTTCATCTTCGAACGCACTCATGTATTCACCCGGACGCAGCGCTTCTTCCAGCATGTACACTTTGTCCGTCGGCTGACCGATGCCCAGAGTGGGTTGCACGGCCTCGACCTGCTGTACCGGTATCGGCTCATGCTGATGCACGATGCTGCCGATATCGTTCTCTTTACCTTCCTGAACTTTGTATTCCCAGCGGCAGGCGTTGGTGCAGGTACCCTGATTCGGGTCACGCTTGTTGATGTAACCGGAAAGCAGGCAGCGGCCGGAATAGGCCATGCACAGCGCACCGTGGACGAAAATTTCCAGTTCCATATCCGGCACCTGCGCGCGGATTTCGGCGATCTCTTCGAGTGACAGCTCGCGCGACAAAATCACGCGCGTCAGCCCCATTTGTTTCCAGAACTTCACCGTCGCCCAGTTCACTGCGTTGGCCTGCACCGACAGATGAATATCCATCTGCGGGAATGCTTCGCGCACCATCATGATAAGCCCTGGGTCGGACATGATCAGCGCGTCCGGCCCCATGTCGATAACCGGTTGCAGATCACGCAGAAAGGTTTTCAGCTTGGCGTTGTGCGGCGCGATATTGACAACCACGTAGAATTTTTTACCCAGGGCATGGGCTTCGTTAATGCCGATTTCCAGATTCTGGTGATTAAATTCGTTATTACGCACGCGCAGGCTGTAACGCGGTTGTCCGGCGTAAACTGCGTCTGCGCCATAGGCGAAGGCATAACGCATATTTTTCAGGGAACCGGCAGGAGAGAGCAGTTCAGGAACAAAGGAATCGGGGGTTAACATAGTCAATCTCAGTCTGATCACAAGTCAGGGCCGTCCCGGATGCGGGGCGACGAAAGGCCAGAATTGTAACGTCTGAGTTGAACAAAAGCAGCCGGTTAGTGTGGGTATTTGGGGTTTTACGGGGTCAGATCAATTTTTGGCTTCTGAGGTTGCCGCAAGGAATGCGACAACCTCAGTAAAAGGGATCAGGCGGGTTGTTGGGTTGAATCGCGGATATCGGCTGTCGCCCCGTTTTTCACTACTGACTGCACGCCTTTCCTCGCCGCGCCTTCGGTGGTGTACATTTCACTGACGCCAATCACCTGATGATTTTTGGCTTTCAGCACAAAATAAAACTGCCCGTCTTTTGAGGGTTTTATCTCGTATTGTTCTTCATATGGCGCGTTGTTTTGCACAGACGTGATGCCATTTTCTGCCGAGGCTTTGCTGGCATACATTTCACTGGTGAGAATAATCTCTCCGTTCCCGGCCTTCAGGTTAAAGTGAAACTGTCCATTCTTCGCTTTTTTCAGATCATAGTGACCAGTCGCCATAAAGGTTATCTCCAGCAAGGGGGGTTATTTTCCACAGCTAAGTGTAGTTAAAGGAGAATCTTTCGCGGCGATAAGAGGAAGTTAAGGCATGAAATGTGAACTGGCCGACAGACTTTCAGCAACTTTACAAAACTGAACTGTCGGCCCGAAAAGAACGGCTATGAGCGTCAGGCGAGATGGCAGGGCTCCGCTTCCCACCGATAACCAACGCCGTAGACCGCGCGGATAAAGGCTTTCTCGCCGTCCAGCGACTCCAGCTTTCGGCGCAGGTTTTTGATATGGCTGTCGATGGTGCGGTCAGTGACCACGCGGTAATCATCGTAGAGATTATTAAGCAGCACTTCACGGGTAAACACATAGCCAGGTTTTACCGACAGGGTTTTCAGCAGGCGGAATTCTGCTGGCGTCAGCTCCAGTTCATGCCCCTGAAACGATGCCTGAAAGCGTGCTTCATCGATATGCAGACCGTGGCTTTTGGTGATGTTTTCATCCGGGCGCACGCAGCGGCGCAGGATAACTTTGACGCGCGCCACCACTTCACGCGGGCTGTACGGTTTGCAGATGTAATCATCCGCCCCGATTTCGAGCCCCAGCAGGCGATCAATCTCTTCGGTTTTTGCCGTTACCATCATGATCGGCACGTCAGAAAACTGGCGGATATCACGACAGATCGACAGGCCGCTGCTGCCCGGCAACATCAGATCCAGCAAGATCATCGCCGGCGGGCTGGCTTTGACCTGAGTAATCACGTCGTGGCCGTCAGGCAGCCACTGGGTGACATAACCCGCCGCGTCGAGGTAATCGATCAGCAACTGAGCGAGTTTCGGCTCATCTTCCACAATCAAAATTTTTAACGGCGCATGGCCGGATGCTACTAAATCGTTCATCAGTTTCTCGGTCCATGTGGAACAGAAAGCGGCAGGACGACCGTGATACGCACGCCGCCTGCGGGAGAGTGGCTGGCGCTTATCTGCCCGCCGTGTGCTTCGACGATATTCTGACAAATCGCCAGACCTAAACCGGAGCCGCCGCTGGCGCGGTTACGCGAGCCTTCGGTGCGATAAAAGCGTTCAAAAATGCGGATCAGCTGTTCATCGCTGATGCCTGGCGCGCTGTCCTGAAACGTGAGTATCAGCAATTTGTCGCGGATTTCGCCCAGAATTTCCAGTCCGCCATTGGGGTCAGTATAGCGCAGGCTGTTTTCCATAAGATTGTTGAAAAGCTGTGACAGACGCTGCGGATCGCCAAACACCTGCGCGCTTTCAGGTAATTTGCTGGTCAGCGTTAACTGCTTGCTGTGGAAACGATCGCGAGAACCGGCTTCCGCCAACTGCACCAGATGCACAACATCGGTATCCACTTTACGGTACGCCAGCGCACCGGCATCGGAAAGGGAAAGCTGGTGCAAATCATCCACCAGCTTGGTGAGGATTGAGACTTCCGACTGCAATGATTCCAGTGAGCCAAGGGTCATTTTGCGCACGCCATCCTGCATCGCTTCCAGTTCACCGCGCAGCACCGCAAGCGGAGTGCGCAGCTCGTGGGAAATATCGGCCATAAACGCCCGCCGCATCTGCTCGTTCTTTTCCAGCGTCATCGCCAGCTGGTTGAAATCCTGCGCCAGCTTCCCCAGCTCATCTTGACTGTCGACTTCCACGCGGGTGCTGAAATCTCCGGCGGCCAGCTGATGGGTGCCGTTAACCAGCCGTTTGACCGGCGCGAGCATACCGCGCGATAACAACCAGGTGACGGCGGCGGCCAGCAGAGCGGTAAAGGCGACAATCATCCAGCTGGTGCGGCTTTGCTGACGCTCGAAGTTGATGTCGGCGTCGCGTGTGAGGCGTTCAGCCGGGGTCGAAATCACCGAACCTATCACTACGCCGTTGACGGTCATCACGCGGCGCGGTCCCTGCAAATCAGGCGGCACCGGCTGATCGTATCCGCCAATCCGGCGATCGTGGCTGTCGAGGATCCAAAATTTTGTGCGCCATCCCTGCGGCGGCATCCGCGGGCTGCTGTTTTGTTCAAAGGAACGCATCAGCTGATAGATCAGACGGTCATTGGTTTCTAAAAACTCCCAGCTGCCGTGTTGTTTGTATTGTTCCTGCAACGTGTCGGCCAGCAACTCCACGCGCTGTTCGTTACTCTGGCGGATGTAATCAATAAAGCCGCGCTCGAAGCTCATCCGCACGCCCCAGTTCATGGTGATTAACACCAGCGCACAGGTGCAGAAGATGGCCATGAACAGTTTGACGGTAATTCCTAGTTTCATGATTTTCTCATTGGATCGGGAGAGCTGGCCGCAGCGCGACGACGGTCAATAAGGGCATTTTTCTGGGCATCAGCCGGCACGCGCGAAAAGACCCAGGCTGGCAGGGCGATAATCACCGCCATCGCCATATAGCAGTACAGAAACGCGGTATGCATCGCGCCGCTGCCGACGTTCACCTGCTGTTGCGCAAACACGCCGATGAGGATACCTGCGACGCTGACGCCCAGACTCATCGACAGCTGCATGATCATCGACAGCAAACTGTTGCCGCTGCTGGCAAGGCGCGGCGGCAAGTCTTTCAGCGTCAGGGTATTCATCGACGAGAAGCGCAGCGAATTCACCATCCCCTGGAAGAACAGCACAATCGGGATCATCCACACAGCGCCATAAATCGCCACCAGCGGGAAGATAAACGTAATCAGCGCCAGCAACAGCGTGGCGGTCACCAGCGCAGAACGGTAGCCGAGCTGATTAACCAGCCGGACCACCACGCGCTTCATTCCCATGCTCCCGAGCACCATCGGGATCATCATCAGCCCGGCGTGAAAGGGGGTGAAGCCCATGCCGAGTTGCAGAAAGACCGGCGTCATAAACGGCAACATACCGCTGCCGATGCGACCCAGAAAACTGCCGGTCAGGCCGATTTTAAAGGTCGGCGTATGAAACAGACGCAGTGAAAACAGGGCAGATAAATTACCGCGCGCGTGCATCCAGTAGATACCGAGCGCGCCAAATCCAACCACCACCAGCAGCAGTAATTCCAGCGGCGTCAGCCCGAGCCCGCGGCTGCCGTCGAGCGCCAGCGTCAGCGTCGCCATACACACTGCCAGCATCACAAAACCGCTGATATCAAAGCGGCGCGTCTGCATTTTGTAATTCGGCATGATCATTAATGTGGCAATACAACCGGCAATGCCGACAGGCAGATTGATCAAAAATATCCAGTGCCAGCTGGCGTACTGCACCAGAAAACCCCCGAGTGCCGGGCCAAGCAGCGGGCCGACCTGACCGGGTAACGTCACCATAGTCATGGCCGCCATATATTCACTGCGCGGCACGATTTTCAGCACCGTCAGCCGCCCGACCGGTACCATCATCGCGCCGCCAATCCCTTGTACCACGCGGGACATCACCAGCTCGCGCAGGCTGTCAGATTGCGCACAGAGCAGTGAACCCAGGGTGAACAGCACGATGGCCGAGAAGAACACCCATTTCACACCGACTTTATCCGCCAGCCAGCCGCTGGCGGGCAGCATCACTGCCACGGTCAGCACATAAGCGACCACCACCGAATGCATGTGCAGAGGATTTTCACCGAGGCTTTGGGCCATCGACGGCAGCGCGGTATTGACGATGGTGGTATCCAGCGCCTGCATAAAAAAGCCAAACGCGACGATCCACAACTGCCAGCGCACAGAAGGCGGCAGCGGCTCGGAGGGCGGTACAGTCTCAGTATTTTCAGATTTCATCGGGTTATCGCATCAGCACAATCATTGTCGCGGCCTGGGGACGGCAACCGTCAGCAGGCCAGACCCACAGTGTAGCCAGAATGCTCCGGCAGAAAATGGAGGAAATAAGGAGAGTCCTTCTCAATCCTCTTAACATTTTTGAAATTACTTATGACAAAAAGGTCGGGCAGTAAGCCACTCATTTTATATCAAAATGCTAAGGTTAACCCTGAATCACAAACCGTTCGCACGCGAAGCAACTTTACACTGACCGTTATAGGGAGAGAGTGATGAGTAAAAGAGAATTAGGCCGTTCAGGTATTCAGGTACCGGTGCTGACTTTTGGTGGCAACGTGTTTGGCTGGACAGTCGATCAGTCCGCCTCTTTCAGCCTGCTCGATGCCTTGCTGGATAATAACCTGAACTTTATCGATACCGCCGACGTCTATTCCCGCTGGGTCGATGGCAATCAGGGCGGCGAATCTGAAACGATCATCGGCAACTGGTTGAAGAAAACCGGTAAGCGCGACCAGATAGTTCTGGCGACCAAAGTCGGTAAACCGATGGGCGAAGGCAAAGTCGGCTTGTCGCCACGCTATATCAAAGAGGCGGTTGAAGCATCGCTCAAGCGCCTGCAAACGGATTATATCGATCTCTATCAGTCCCATGATGACGACGCAGATACACCGCTGGCGGAATCACTGGCCGCGTTCGATGCGTTAATCAAAGAAGGTAAAGTACGGGCCATCGGTGCTTCTAACTACAGCGCACCGCGTCTGGCCGAAGCGCTGAAAGTCAGCAAGGATAACGGGCTGGCGCGTTATGAAACGCTGCAACCGCTGTACAACCTGTATGACCGCAAAGTGTATGAAGAAACGCTGGAAAAGGTCGTCACGGAAAACGGTGTCGGTGTGATCAACTTTTACGGGCTGGCGAGCGGTTTCCTGACCGGGAAATACCGCACCAAAGCGGATGCCAGCAAAAGTAAGCGTGGCGAAAGCGTGATCGAACGTTACCTCGACGATCGTGGTTTGAAAGTGCTTAAAGGGCTGGATCAGGTGGCTGAGAAGCACGGCGTGCAGCCGGGGCAGGTGGCGTTGGCATGGCAGATTGCGCGCCCGAGCATTACCTCTCCGATTGTCAGCGCCACCTCTTTGCAACAGCTCAATGAACTGGCGCAGGCCGCGACGCTCAGGCTGGACGATGCTGATATTCAGACGCTGAACGACGCCAGCGCCTGGAAATAACCTCGTTTGGAAAATAAAAAAACCGCCGTGAGAAATCAGGCGGTTTTTTATTGCGTACTGATGTGCCGGGAATCTTGCGATTAACGGAACAGGGTTTGCGCCCAGCGGGCCAGACCGGCGGTGACTGAGCCGAAATCGTTGCCCCCGACCAGCGGAATGCCCGGCAATTGTGCCTGCAACGCAGCCCGCAACAGAGGAGAGCGCGCACTGCCACCGGTCAGATAAATCACGTCCGGCTTGATGTCACTGCTCGCCAGCGCCAGATTCACCTGTTCCTGAATGCGCTCCAGTGGCTGTGCGATAGCTTCGCTCAGCTGCTGCTGGCTGATAGTTTCTGCCAGTCCCGCCTCGATGAAGTCCATTGCCGCCGTGACGCTTTCGCGTTCGGAGAGCGCAATCTTGCTCTCTTCCGCCGCGCGCACCAGACGATAGCTCAGACGCTGTTGCTGAACTTTCAGCAGGCGTTTGATGAGATCTGGCTGTGCGGCATCGCGGATTAAATCACGCAGCATGCGGCCATTGGCGACGCTGTAAAAATCGATCTGAGCAGGGACATCGTTAGTCGCTACCGCATTCCAGTAAGGCAGTGCAGGAATAGCGATTCCTTTGTGGGTTTCGCTGCCCATGCCGAACTGTGGCGTCAGCTGTTTGAACGCTGTCATGATATCCAGATCGTTCCCGCCCACGCGGCAACCGCTGTGGCCGAGCAGGCTGTTCTGACGCTCTGCCTTATCGCGCCACTGTGGGCCCATCAGCAATACTGAGCAGTCGGTGGTACCACCGCCGATATCCACCACCAGCACGGTTTTCTCGTCCGTCAGCGTCGCTTCAAAATCCAGCCCTGCTGCTACCGGTTCGAACTGGAAAGCGATATCGCGGAAACCGGCGCGTTCTGCGGCGCGTTGCAAAATACCCTGTGCCTGACGGTTGGCATCATCGCCGCCCATGCCCTGGAAGTTGATCGGGCGGCCAATGACGGTCTGCTCAATGGTCTGCTGTAACACGGATTCTGCCTGACGTTTGATGTGATACATCATCGCGCAGACCAGATCTTCGAACAGAGCAATTTGCTGCGGCTTCAGGCCGTTTGCGCCCAGGAAGGATTTCGGTGAGCGGACAAAGTACACCTCTTCCGGATCTTCCATATAGGTGGCGAGTGCCTGCAAACCAAACTGCACGCTGTTGGCGTTAACCGGAATATCTTCCTCGCGGTTAAAGCTTATACTGCGACGCAGCAGCGCCAGATTTTCATCACTGCCCGTTGGCACCTGTCCGTGACGGTTCAGCCATTCGCTGACCGCTTCGCGAGTTGGCGCACAAAGCATGGAGGGTAAATAAGGATCGTTATTTTCTAACGCCAGCAGTTGGGCGTTATTGTCGCGCATCACCGCAACTGAGCAATTCGCTGTACCGTAGTCAAATCCAATAAACATCACTGATCCCCATGCCAAAGAAGGGGCGGGACTTTACCGGAGCGAGGGATTTAGAGCAAGACCAAAGCGAAGGGATTTTAGCCCTTAAAAATGCAAGGTGTTTGCGGTTATACCCCATCCCGGCCCTCTCCCTGGCAGGAGAGGGAGCAGACCCAGCCGATTTTGAATTTGCTCCTCCCCCTGCAAAGAGGGAGGGCGGGAGGGGTATGGCAGGCGACGACGTTATTTCAGCAACGCCTGCGCTTTCGCGACAACGTTATCGACAGTAAAGCCGAACTCTTTGAACAGCTGTTCTGCCGGAGCAGATTCGCCGAAGCTGGTCATGCCGACTACGCCGCCGTTGAGGCCAACGTACTTGTACCAGTAATCCGCAATACCGGCTTCCACTGCCAGTCGCGCCGGAACGTCTTTCGGCAGCACTGATTCACGGTATGCCGTGTCCTGTTTGTCGTAAACGTCAGTCGACGGCATGGAAACAACGCGCACTTTGGTGCCGCCTGCGGCCAGTTTATCGGCTGCTTCGACGGTAATACCCACTTCAGAACCGGTGGCTATCAGAATGACGTCTGGCTTGCCTTCGCAATCTTTCAGCACATAACCGCCACGCGCCACATTAGCCAGCTGCTCCGCTGTACGCGGTTGCTGGGTCAGGTTCTGACGGGAGAAGATCAGTGCGGATGGGCCGTCGTTGCGCTCAATGGCGTATTTCCAGGCGATTGCTGATTCGACCTGATCCGCCGGACGCCACAGGCTCATGTTTGGCGTAACGCGCAGGCTGGCCATTTGCTCGACCGGCTGATGCGTCGGGCCGTCTTCGCCCAGGCCGATGGAGTCATGGGTGTAGACGAACACATTGCGGATCTTCATCAGTGACGCCATACGCACCGCATTACGGGCGTATTCGACGAACATCAGGAACGTAGCCGAATAAGGCAGGAAGCCGCCGTGTAGCGCGATACCGTTGGAGATAGCCGTCATGCCGAATTCGCGCACGCCGTAGTGGATGTAGTTACCGGCTATGTCATCACCCAGCGATTTAGAGCCGGACCACATAGTCAGGTTACTTGGCGCAAGGTCAGCAGAACCGCCGAGGAATTCAGGCAGGATTTTACCGAACTCTTCCAGCGTGTTTTGTGAGGCTTTGCGGCTGGCAATGTTGGCCGGATTAGCCTGTAAACCTTCGATGAATTTCTGCGCGTCGGCTTCCCAGTTTTCCGGCAGCTCACCGCTCACGCGGCGCTTAAATTCTTTCGCCAGATCAGGATAAGCGCTGGCGTAAGCCGCAAACTTATCATCCCAGGCTTTTTCTTTCGCTTTACCCGCTTCTTTGGCATCCCAGGCGGCATAAATATCCTGCGGAATTTCAAAGGCAGGGTAGTTCCAGCCCAGTTCCTTGCGCGTGGCAGCCACTTCATCCACGCCCAGAGCCGCGCCGTGCGCATCGTGCGTACCGTGTTTATTTGGCGAGCCAAAACCGATGACCGTTTTACACAGCAGCAGGGAAGGACGGTCGGTGACTTTGTGCGATTCTTCAATCGCTGCTTTGATGGCGTCAGAGTTCTGCCCATCAACACCGCGGATCACATGCCAGCCATATGCTTCGAAACGTTTGGCAGTGTCATCGGTGAACCAGCCTTCCACGTGGCCGTCGATAGAGATCCCGTTGTCATCATAAAACGCAGTCAGTTTGCCGAGTTTCATGGTGCCAGCTAGCGAACAGGCTTCGTGGGAAATTCCTTCCATCATGCAACCGTCACCCATAAAAGCGTAGGTATGGTGGTTGACGATATCGTGGCCTTCGCGGTTGAACTGCGCAGCCAGCGTGCGTTCGGCGATAGCAAAACCGACGGCGTTGGCAATGCCCTGACCCAGCGGGCCGGTCGTGGTCTCAACGCCCGGCGTATAGCCGTATTCCGGGTGCCCCGGCGTTTTGGAGTGCAGCTGGCGGAAATTCTCCAGCTCTTTCATCGGCAGGTCATAACCGGTGAGATGCAGCAGGCTGTAAATCAGCATCGAACCGTGACCGTTCGACAGCACAAAGCGGTCGCGATCGGCCCAGTTCGGGTTGGTCGGGTTGTGATTCATGTAATCGCGCCACAGAACTTCAGCGATATCCGCCATCCCCATTGGTGCGCCGGGGTGGCCGGAATTCGCTTTCTGCACCGCATCCATGCTTAAGGCACGGATAGCATTCGCTAGTTCTCTACGAGAAGGCATATTTTTCTCCGGTGAATGGCCGCGCCCACAGGCAGCAGCCATTGGAATATCAATGGGTGAAATTACAGTTGAGCAGACAGCACATCTTCGAGTTTCTTCTGATCGACGGCAAACTGGCGGATACCTTCGGCCAGTTTATCAACGGCCATGGCGTCCTGGTGATGTTCCCAGAGGAATTCGGCCTGAGTCAGCGGCACAGGCTGTTTGTTGCCCGGGGCTGATGAGGATTGCAGTTTTCGTTCCACTGGCGCATCGCTGGCTTTCAGCTCTTCAAGCAGGTTAGGTGAGATGGTCAGGCGGTCACAACCGGCCAGCGCCAGGATCTGTTCCACTTTACGGAAGCTCGCTCCCATGATGACGGTCTCATAGCCCTGCGCTTTGTAGTACTTGTAGATCTCACGAACGGATTTCACGCCCGGATCTTTTTCCACGTCATACGTCGCATTTGGCTCTTTGGCTTTGTACCAGTCATAGATTCGGCCAACGAACGGGGAGATCAGATACACACCGGCTTCGGCGCAGGCGCGTGCCTGAGCAAAAGAGAACAGCAGCGTCAGGTTACAGTTAATGCCTTCCTTTTCCAGCTGTTCGGCAGCTTTGATGCCTTCCCAGGTGGAAGCCAGTTTGATCAGAATGCGGGATTTATCGATCCCCTGTTCCTGATACAAGCCAATCAGTTTTCGCGCTTTAGCCAGGCACTTTTCGCTGTCAAATGACATGCGCGCATCGACTTCGGTCGAGATGCGGCCAGGGACGCTTTTCAGAATTTCGACACCAATATTCACCGCCAGCTTGTCCGTGGCGTTGATCACCTGATCCTCTTTGCTGCCGCCTTTTTTACGTGCGTAATCCAGCGCGTCTTTGATGAGGTTTTGATACTGCGGCAGGTCGGCAGCTTTGAGAATTAAGGATGGATTGGTGGTGGCATCCTGCGGTTCGAAATGACGAATGGATTCGATATCACCGCTGTCGGCAACGACAGTCGTTAGCTTTTTGAGGGCGTCTAACTGGTTCATTTCAACATCTCCTTAGGAAGAAAAATGATACGAGAAGAGAAGCGTTCGTCTCTTTTCACAGGGCTACTACCCTGCATCATTCTGTTAACAATTTGAATGCGCTTTCTCTGATTGTTGTAATGGGTAAGAGCAATGAAAAAGCAAAAGCCTACGCAAGGCTGAACTTTCAACCTGTGTTGCGCAAGGGGGAACATTAAGCTTAGTCGAAATTTGCGAGACGTCTTCCGCGAACGAAAAGTAATCAATGTAACGCGCAAGTTTTGGTCGTGCTTCACCCTCTGTCGTGGCAGGTTATCTATACTGTTGTGCGGGAAAACTGAAAGCGTTGGTGAACCAAATGTTGCGGCTTTCCCGGTCTGTACCCCTATAAAAAAATAAGAAACACAAAAAGGACCCTACGATGGACGAACAACTGAAACAGAGTGCGCTCGATTTCCACGAATTCCCGGTGCCCGGAAAAATTCAGGTCTCACCCACCAAACCGCTCGCCACGCAGCGCGATCTGGCGCTGGCGTACTCTCCAGGTGTGGCGGCACCTTGTCTTGAAATCCAAAAAGACCCGCTGGCTGCCTATAAATACACCGCTAAGGGCAATCTGGTGGCAGTGATTTCCAACGGCACGGCGGTGCTTGGGCTTGGCAATATCGGGGCGCTGGCGGGTAAACCGGTGATGGAAGGCAAGGGCGTGCTTTTTAAGAAATTCGCCGGTATCGACGTGTTTGATATCGAAATAGATGAGCTGGATCCGGACAAATTGATAAACGTGATCGCCGCGCTTGAACCGACGTTCGGCGGCATCAATCTCGAAGACATCAAAGCGCCTGAATGTTTCTACATTGAGAAAAAACTGCGCGAACGTATGAACATTCCGGTGTTCCATGACGATCAGCACGGCACCGCAATTATCTGTACTGCTGCGGTGCTTAACGGCCTGCGCGTGGTCGGGAAAAACATTTCCGATGTGCGGCTGGTGGTGTCAGGCGCGGGAGCTTCGGCCATTGCCTGCCTCAATTTGCTGGTAGCGCTGGGGCTTAAACGCCACAACATCACGGCATGCGATTCGCGCGGTGTAATTTATCAGGGGCGCGAAGAAAATATGGCCGAAACCAAAGCGGCCTATGCCATTGAGGACAATGGACAGCGCACGCTGGCTGATGCGATCCCGCAGGCGGATATTTTCCTCGGTTGTTCCGGACCGGGCGTGCTGACACAGGACATGGTGAAAACCATGGCCAAAGATCCGCTGATTCTGGCGCTTGCTAATCCTGAACCGGAAATTCTGCCGCCGCTGGCCAAAGCCGTGCGCCCGGATGCAATTATCTGCACTGGCCGGTCGGATTATCCGAATCAGGTGAATAACGTGCTGTGTTTTCCGTTCATTTTTCGCGGGGCGCTGGACGTTGGTGCGACCACCATCAATGAGGAAATGAAACTGGCCTGCGTACATGCGATCGCCGACCTTGCGATGGCCGAACAAAGCGACGTGGTGGCTTCGGCGTATGGGGAAGAGGAACTGTCTTTTGGGCCTGAGTACATCATTCCTAAGCCCTTCGATCCGCGGCTTATCGTGAAAATTGCTCCGGCAGTCGCTAAAGCAGCGATGGATTCCGGCGTGGCGACGCGGCCCATCGTCGATTTTGACGCTTACATTGAGAAGCTGTCTGAGTTCGTCTACAAGACCAATTTGTTTATGAAGCCGATTTTCGCACAGGCTAAAAAAGACGCTAAACGCGTGGTGATGGCCGAAGGGGAAGAGGAGCGCGTGCTGCAGGCGACGCAGGAGCTGATTTCCCTTGGGCTGGCGAAACCGATTCTGGTCGGACGGCCTAGTGTCATTGAGATGCGCATTAAAAAACTCGGTCTGCAACTTGAGGCGGGAAGAGATTTTGAAGTGGTGAATAACGAATCCGATCCGCGTTTTAACGAATACTGGCGCGAATATTATGAGCGCATGAAACGGCGCGGCGTCTCGCAGGAGCAGGCCCGTCGCGCGGTGATCGGCAACCCGACGCTGATTGCCGCCATCATGTTGCTGCGCGGCGAAGCCGACGCGATGATTTGTGGCACCGTCGGCACCTATCATGAGCATTATGACATTGTGGAAAATGTGTTTGGTTTCCGCGAAGGTGCACACGTTGCCGGGGCCATGAATGCGCTGCTGTTGCCGAGCGGAAATACCTTTATCGCCGATACCTACGTCAATGACGATCCGACGGCGGAACAGTTGGCGGAAATCACGCTGATGGCGGCCGAAACGGTGCGACGCTTCGGTATCGAGCCGAAAGTAGCGTTGTTATCGCATTCCAGTTTCGGCACCTCGGACAGCCCGGCGGCGTTGAAAATGCGCAGAACCCTGGAACTGGTGAACGCCCGCGAGCCGGATTTGGAAATTGACGGAGAGATGCACGGCGATGCTGCGCTGGTGGAAAGCATCCGTCAGGACATCATGCCAGACAGCCCGCTGAAAGGGGCTGCCAATATCCTGATCATGCCAAACATGGAGTCGGCGCGTATCAGTTATAACCTGCTGCGGGTTTCCAGTTCGGAAGGGGTAACCGTCGGGCCGGTGTTGATGGGGGTATCGAAACCGGTGCATATTCTGACGCCCATTGCCTCGGTCAGACGCATTGTAAACATGGTGGCGCTGGCGGTGGTCGAAGCGCAGACCGAACCATTATAACTTTCGTTATATAAGTAAAAGGGCGTCCCGGAGGAAGCCCATCAGATTGCTAAGTCCAGTCTGTGCAGATAAAGACAGGCAGAAGAGTAAAGCGTCCACGCCATGGATGGCGCGGTTCTGCCTGGTTTCACTGTTGCGGACTGTTTGTGAACTGCCTCAGACATCATTAGGTCAGTATTTCACTTCTCCGATCCGTTCAAGCGCATCGACGATCAGATCCCAAAAGCGCTGATGATCGAGTTTCACTGCGACCTGTGTATGACAGTTCGGCGGCGGCGGGGCGCGGAAATCTGCGACGGTCATGCCCAGCGTCAGCATACCGGTCAGCTCGATATCTATCGGCACTTTGCGCACCGTCATCACGTTCGGATCAATTACATAAGCCACGGCGCAGGGGTCATGCACAGGCGGGGAATCAAAGCCCTGACGGTCTTTGTAGCTCAGGCCGAAGAATTCGAGCAGCTCGCCGACGAATTTTGCCGGTTGCGTACCGACGGCGGCGATGCGTGCCGCCACTTCCGGCGTCGCCAGCGCCTGATGGGTTAAATCCAGCCCGACCATGGTCAGCGGCCATTTTTCGTTGAAGACGATGTGTGCGGCTTCCGGGTCAATTTTGATATTGAACTCCGCCACGGCGCTCCAGTTACCGACGTGATAACCACCGCCCATCAGCACCACTTCTTTGACGCGTTCTGCAATGCGCGGCTCTTTGCGTACCGCCATAGCAATATTGGTCAAACCACCGGTCGGCACCAGCGTGATGGTTTTCGGCGGATGGGACATGATCAAATCAATAATCAGATCGATGGCGTGAACCGGTTCGAGGGTAATGGCGGCTTCCGGTAAAACCGGACCATCGAGGCCAGAGTCCCCGTGGATTTCATCGGCGATTTCCACCTGACGCACCAGCGGGCGGGTTGCGCCTGCGGCGAAAGGCACACCGGTCAGGTTGATGACCCGCGCCACGGCTAAGGCGTTGCGGGTGACTTTTTCCAGCGTCTGATTGCCGACCACCGTGGTGACGGCGAGCAGTTCGATCTCCGGATTTCCGTGCGCCAGTAACATCGCAATGGCGTCATCGTGTCCCGGATCACAATCGAGGATAATCTTTTTGACCATTTCTTATTCCTTTAATGTGTAGGGTAAATCGGTTTGCCCGACCGGATTTAGCGTTTGGCCTGTTGCAGCCATTTATCCAGTTCATTGGCGAATTGCTGACGGTCGCGTTGATTGAGTGCAGGCGGTCCGCCGGTCTGCACGCCGCTGGCGCGCATGGTATCCATGAAATCGCGCATGTTCAGACGCTCTTTAATGGTTTCAGTGGTGTAGCGTTCGCCGCGCGGATTAAGCGCGACGCCGCCTTTCTCGATCACTTCCGCTGCCAGCGGGATATCGGCGGTGATCACTAAATCGCCCGGCTCAGTGCGCCGGACGATTTCATTATCGGCGACGTCAAAACCGGCCTCTACCCGCAGCGTGCGCAGGAATTTGGACGGCGGGGTATGGATGATTTGGTTAGCCACCAGCGTCACCATCATGCCGGTGCGCTCGGCGGCACGGAACAGAACGTCTTTGATGACGTTCGGACAGGCATCGGCATCGACCCAGATTTGCATCAGTACTTTTCCTCATTCTTTAGCCAGTCGCGTACCGGCAGGAAATCGCTGTACAGCGCGGCTTCCGGGCTTCCCGCCTCTGGCTGATAACCGTATTCCCAGCGCACCAGCGGTGGCATCGACATCAGAATCGATTCTGTGCGGCCTCCGGTTTGCAGGCCAAACAGAGTACCGCGATCCCACACCAGATTGAATTCCACATAGCGGCCACGACGGTAAAGCTGGAACTGGCGTTCGCGTTCGCCCCACGGCAGCGCTTTACGTTTTTCAACAATCGGCAGATAGGCGTCGGTAAAACCGTTGCCCACGGCCTGCATGAAATCGAAGCAAGTTGAGAAATCCGGGGTGTTCAGATCGTCGAAGAACAAGCCGCCGATACCGCGCGCCTCGTTGCGATGTTTGATAAAGAAGTAGTCGTCGCACCACTTTTTGTATTTCGGATAAACGTCGTCGCCAAATGCCTGGCAAAGCTGCTGCGCCGTCAGGTGCCAGTGGCGTGCGTCTTCTTCAAATCCGTAGTAAGGCGTAAGGTCAAACCCGCCACCGAACCACCACACCGGCGCTTCACCTTCTTTTTCAGCAATGAAAAAACGCACGTTGGCATGACTGGTTGGCACGTAAGGACTCAGCGGATGGATGACCAGCGAAACGCCCATCGCCTGGAA
This sequence comes from Rahnella inusitata, assembly GCF_003263515.1. Classification (GTDB taxonomy): domain Bacteria; phylum Pseudomonadota; class Gammaproteobacteria; order Enterobacterales; family Enterobacteriaceae; genus Rahnella; species Rahnella inusitata. The sequence goes on from NZ_JYDE01000007.1 coordinate 174,448, forward strand.
GCTGCGTCCTGCCAGCTCCGGCCTGTGCGCGGTGGCGGAGGCCGGAAGCGTGGCGCCTGAAACATGCGAGAAGTTGACGCCCGCCTGTTCGAAGACTGCACCGTCGGTTAACACCCGGCTCTGGCCGCCGCCGCCTTCTTCGCGCACCCACTGATCTTCGGCGAACTGGCCCTGACCGTCGGCGGCTGCCAGTTGCTGAGTAATGTTCTCCTGCAGTTGGAGCAGGAAAGTTTTAACTTGCTGGATGTCGGGAATCGATTGGCTCACGGGCAAACTCGCAGACGTTGACTGAAAAGACATTCAGCGCCTTGCGGGCGCTGAATCAAAAAAATAGGAGGTCAGTATAACGTGATTTGTGCTCAGGTTGGCAGATCAGCGGGGTTTGCGTTCGTTGGCATCGAAGTAACTGAAGAAATTGATAATGCCCTGCGAAATCGCCTGCGCTATCTCTTTACGGAACGCCGTGGTGCTCAGCAACTGCTCTTCCTGATGGTTTGTGATGAACGAGGTTTCCACCAAAATCGACGGGATCGACGGGGATTTCAGTACCGCGAACGCCGCCTGTTCGGTCTGCTGACTGTGCAGGTGGTGGATCGGACGGATGCGGTCGAGCACATGGTGGCCGAGCGTCAGGCTGTTTTTAATGGTATCGGTTTGCACCAGATCGAATAAAACCTGTTGCAGGTAATTGTTGTCTTCTTTGGCATATTTCGCCCCGGCGACCAGATCGGCATCGTTTTCTTTTTTCGACATATATCGCGCCATCGCGCTGCTGGCTCCTCGATTGGAGAGGGCGAACACCGAGGCGCCGGAGGCACTCGGGCTGGTGTAGCCATCGGCGTGAATCGATACAAACAGGTCGGCCTGATGCTGATGAGCCAGCTCGACGCGCTGATACAGCGGAATAAAATGATCGGAATCGCGGGTCAGTTTGACTTCAATATGGCTCTGCTCACCGAGGATGGCGCGTACATAATTGGCGATTTCCAGCACCACGTGTTTCTCTTCTGAGCCTTCGTGGCCAACGGCACCCGAATCAATCCCGCCGTGGCCCGGATCAATCATCACCAGCTTTTTAGAGCCGGGCGGCTTGGGTGCCGGAGCTGATTTGGTGATATGTTCCTGCTGCGCGGCGGTGGCGGAGCGGGAACCAAAAGCGGCAATGGCTAAACCCAGACCGGACAACAAGAGTTGGCGACGTGTGGCGGCAGCAGGCAGAGGCTGGAAATGCAGAAATTTGTTCAGAGGGTTTAACATCAGTCCATTACCGTCAGAATAAGTGCAGAATGCCCTATGTTATAGAGTATCTTTTTTGTAGTTTCGATCTGAGAACTATTACTTTTTATGAATTTTGTGTCGTGAATGAATATATTGCCGCGCAAATATTTCCCAAAGTAATGATTAATTCTCTGCCGGGCGATGAAAGTGACGGATAAATTGCGGTTATAAAATACACGATTTTCGATTTTGATGTTGCGTATCAAGCAGATCACGCGATAATTAGATCATCCCTTTATTACCCGTGGCGACAGTGATGGAAATTCGCGTATACCGTCAAGAAGATTTCGAAGAAGTACTGACCTTATGGGAGCGCTGCGACCTGCTGCGTCCGTGGAATGATCCTGAACTGGATATTGAGCGCAAAATTAACCACAGCCCGGAGTTTTTCCTGGTGGCGGAAGTCGGTGGGGAAGTGGTCGGCACGCTGATGGGCGGCTACGACGGTCATCGTGGATCAGCGGGTTATCTCGGTGTTCATCCGGATTATCGCGGGCGCGGCATTGCCAATGCGCTGGTGAACCGTCTGGAAAAGAAACTCATCGCGCGCGGCTGTCCGAAAATCAATTTAATGGTGCGCGCTGAAAACGATGCGGTTGTCAGTATGTACGAAAAGCTCGGCTATGAGATTTCAGACACGTTATTGCTGGGGAAGCGGTTGATCGAAGATCAGGAATATTGATCCCCTCAGGCATTCATTAAAAAGCCCCGACAGCTTTCACCGTCGGGGCTTTTTACGTCAGGGCGTGGTTACTTGATGACTTTTACGCTTTTGACGTCCACTTCCACAGAGTTCCAGTCTTTATCGACTTTACCTTCGATGCGGATTTTATCTTTTGGCGATACGTTCTGTCCCTGCCAGCGTTTGCCATCAATCTCAACATTCAGGGTACCGGTACTGTCGCGGAAAATGTATTTGTCATGGTCGATGCGCTGATCGATAAAACCTTCCAGCATTACCCACTGATCGTCTTTCATGGTTTGCGCATCTTTCACCGTGCTGAGCGCAGTCGTGCCGGTGAATCCGCCCTGTGGTGCGGCCTGAGTTTGAGCTTCCTGCGCCGAAGGACCATTAAATCCGCCGGTCTGTTGTGCAAAGGCAGTCGCTGAACATAGTGCGATGAGGGTTGCCAGAGTGATCTTCTTCATCATAATAGGTCTTCCTTAATTAACTGTTTCTGGTGAGTGTCAGCAACTATGGCATCTTTTCGATGTGTTGCTGCGTTGAGAACCATTAAAACAGAGTCTTCTTAACGGTTTCTTAAGCTGCCCTGATTATTGTTTAATTTCCCTTAATGTGCAGGAACATTGTCCTCATTTATGAACCCGGATGATTATAACGACCACGGTATGTTGCGATTGCCGCTGTGGTTCTGGACGATTTTGATTTTACAGGCGCGAACCTGGTTGCTGTTTGTGATGGCAGGCGCATCGCGTCAGCAGGGCAGTGATTTGCTGGCGCTGTTCTACCCTGATCCCCGCAGTTTCTGGTCAGGTATTTTGCTCGGCCTGCCGCCCGCGATGATTTTTCTGCTCAGCGGCCGCCGTCATTTGTTTCCGCGTGTCTGGCAGGCCGGTTACTGGTTATTGCTGGCGGGCATGTTCGTGACGTTCGCGTTGCAGGCGCTCGGGCTGTGGCAAAGTACTGATATGATTTCGGGTGTCGATATCGTGCTGGCGCTGCTCGATGCCGCCGCGCTGGCGTACTGGCTGTTGAGCCGCCGTCTGCGCGCCTGTTTTGATGCCGCACGACGTCTGGTATGAAGCTTTTGAACTTTTACACAAAGAAAGCACTCGAACTGGCGCTGATTTCGAAAAACTGATCTCTGAAAAATATCCCATTTTTATGCTGCCGGTTTATCTGTCAGGCCGTACCGGCCAACGGGAACGGGCCGTCAAGGAGTGTACTGAATGACTGTTCGCTTACAGGTTCGCCCGATGTTATTGGCGCTGCCTCTGATCCTCACCGGCTGTTCGTCAATGTCACATATGTCGATGCCGAGCGTGTCCTGGTCATCTTTCAATCCGCTTAACTGGTTCGGCAGCAGCCTGACCGTGTCCGACAAAGGCGTCGGCGAGATAACCGCCAGCACGCCGCTGACAGAAGAGGCCATCAAGGACGCGCTGGACGGTGATTACACCCTGCGAAGCGGCATGTCGATGAGCAACGGCAAGATGCTGAGCTTCTATCAGGCGATGAGTGATAAAGAGGTGAAAATGTCCATCAGCGGCGCGCCGAAGGGTTCGGTGGAGCGTGTTGATGTGGTGGATGCTAAAGTCGAAAGCGAATGGGGCGTGAAAATCGGTACGCCGTTTAGCGATCTCTACACCAAAGCGTTTGATGTGTGCGTGAAAGGCGAGGGCGACGATGCCCAAAACATCGAGTGTAAAGCGCCGCAAAGCACGCACGTCAGCTACGTGTTCAGTGGTATCTGGCATGGCCCGGATTCTCTGATGCCTGCAGATGATTCACTCAAAGACTGGAAGGTCAGCAAAATTATCTGGCGCGCGGATCCTACGGCGGCAACTGCGCAATAAAGCCTGAATTTTTGGCCCCACTAAATCCTCAATGCCTTGCCTTCGCGCAAGGCATTTTTATTGACATCCGGTATGATATCGCCGGTCAAATTAACGAGGATGAAAACATGACTCAGGTTCAGAGCGGCATCTTGCCCGAACATTGCCGTTTCGCCATTTACATAGAAGCGAAAGCTCAGGGCGACCTGGATGCGCTCCGGCAGGGCTGCCGGACATTTGTAGCTGCGCTCGAAGAGTTGCAGCAAAAGTTTCCTGATCAACATCTCGGCGCGGTGGTGGCATTTGGTCACGACGTCTGGCGCGACCTTTCCGGTAATCAGGGCGCGGACGAGCTGAAATCTTTCGTGCCACTGGGCAAAGGGCTGGCACCGGCCACGCAGCGCGATATGTTGCTGCACATTCAGTCTCTTCGCCATGACGTGAACTTTGCGCTGGCGCAGGCGGCGCTAAAAGCCTTTGGGACATCCATTGTAGTGGAAGAAGAAACGCACGGTTTTCGCGGAATCGAAGAACGTGATCTCAGTGGTTTTGTCGATGGTACTGAAAATCCGAAAGCCGAAGCCCGTGCGCAGGTGGCGATCATTCCTGAAGGCAGCGTTGATGCCGGTGGCAGCTACGTGATGGTACAGCGCTGGAAACACAATCTTGTGCAGTGGGAGCGCTTCTCCGTGCAACAGCAGGAAGAGGTGATTGGCCGCACCAAGCTGACCGACGAAGAACTGGATTCAGAAACCCGTCCGGATACCTCTCACGTCAGCCGCGTGGATCTGAAAGAAGAAGGCAAAGGCCTGAAGATCCTGCGTCAGAGTCTGCCGTACGGCACCGTCAGCGGCGAGCACGGTTTGTACTTCATCAGTTATTGCGCGCGTTTGTGGAACATTGAGAAACAACTGCTGAGCATGTTTGGTGACCTGGACGGTAAACGCGACGCCATGTTGCGCTTCACCCGCCCGGTGACCGGCAGCTATTATTTCGCGCCTTCCCTGACCCGTCTGTTAGCGCTGTAAATTCTCCCTGCGCGTCCGTTTCGGGCGCGCTGTTTTCCCATCCTCCTTAACACCCGCCTTGTTTCTCCCCTCGATTGTTAATGCCTTATAGCTTTTCATGCTTGAAAATCACTAAATGGTATATAAAACCGTTACAGCCTGAACCTCAGTTATAAATACACTGTGTGATATTGAGCGGCATTTATCAGCGTCGCATATCGGTTCACTCACCTAAGGCTAAGCATGAAAACTATCGGGTTTGCAGAAACGGGGTTGGGTAAAGCGTGGTTTACAGGCAACGTGCTGAAAGGTTCCGTGATGGCGATGTTGCTGGCAAGCGGTGCGGCATCCGCCACCGAATTGCTGAACAGCTCTTATGATGTTTCCCGCGAGCTGTTCGCGGCGCTGAATCCGCCGTTTCAAAAACAGTGGGCTGAGCAAAATAACGGCGACAAACTCGAGATCAAACAATCGCACGCCGGTTCGTCAAAACAGGCGCTGGCGATTTTGCAGGGCCTGAAGGCCGACGTGGTCACTTACAATCAGGTGACGGATGTGCAGATCCTTCACGACCGTGGTGATTTAATCCCCGCCGACTGGCAAAGCCGTCTCCCAAACAACAGCTCGCCGTTCTATTCCACCATGGCGTTCCTGGTGCGTAAGGACAATCCGAAGAACATTCACAGCTGGGATGATTTAACCCGTGCTGATGTGAAGCTGGTGTTCCCAAATCCAAAAACCTCCGGCAATGGCCGTTATACCTATCTGGCCGCCTGGGGCGCTTTCAATCTTGAAGATAAGAAAGATACCGTGAAGACTCGCGCCAAAATGGCGAGCTTCCTGAAAAACGTGCAGGTTTTTGATACCGGCGGCCGTGGCGCGACCACCACGTTTGTGGAACGCGGTCTGGGCGATGTGTTGATAAGCTTCGAATCCGAAGTGAACAACATTCGCAAACAGTACGGCGACGACAAATACGAAGTGATTGTTCCACCTGTGGATATTCTTGCTGAGTTCCCGGTGGCGTGGGTCGATAAAAACGTCGAGAAAAATGGCACCGAGAAAGCGGCCAAAGATTATCTGAATTACCTGTGGAGCCCGCAGGCGCAGAAAATTATCACCAGTTTTAACTACCGCGTATATGACAAAACGGCAATGGCCGCGGCGAAAGGGCAGTTCCCGGACACCCAACTCTTCAAAGTCGAAGACCAGTTTGGCAGCTGGAAGCAGGTCATGGACACCCATTTTAGTACCGGCGGTGAGCTGGATAAACTGTTAGAGCAAGGTCACAAGTAATGTTGTTGTCGAGCAAACGCGTATTACCCGGATTCACCCTGAGCCTCGGCAGCAGCCTGCTGTTCGTGTGTCTGGTGCTGCTCTTACCGCTGAGTGCACTGGTGATGCAGCTGTCACAAATGACGCTGTCGCAATATTGGGACGTGATAACCAACGGTCAGGTTGTCGCCGCGTACAAAGTGACGCTTCTGGCGGCGGGCGTGGCCAGCCTTTTCAACTGCGTGTTTGGCATGCTGATGGCGTGGATCCTCACCCGTTATGAGTTCCCCGGAAAAAGTCTGATCGATGGCCTGATGGATTTGCCGTTTGCGTTACCGACTGCCGTAGCGGGGCTGACGCTGGCGGGACTGTTCTCAACCACCGGTTTTTACGGCCAGTGGCTGGCACATTTTGATATCAAAGTCTCTTACACCTGGCTCGGTATCGCGGTGGCAATGGCGTTTACCAGCATCCCGTTTGTGGTGCGTACTGTTCAGCCGGTGCTGGAAGAGTTAGGCCCTGAATATGAAGAAGCTGCTGAAACGTTAGGGGCATCGCGCTGGCAGAGTTTCCGTCGGGTAGTGTTGCCGGAAGTGATGCCTTCGCTGATGGCGGGCACGGCGCTGTCGTTTACCCGCAGCCTCGGGGAATTCGGCGCAGTGATTTTCATCGCCGGCAATATCGCATGGAAAACTGAAGTAACGTCGCTGATGATTTTCATCCGCCTGCAGGAATTTGATTATCCGGCGGCCAGCGCCATTGCCTCGGTTATTCTGGCGGCGTCTCTCATCTTACTGTTCGCAATTAATACGTTACAGAGCCGCTATGGCCGTCGTCTGGGAGGCCAATAATGTCTGATGTTCCGGCTTTTGCAGGCGCATCCCGCCAGCGTATTGACTGGGTGAAATGGGCGCTGATCGGCACCGGCGTGCTGATTTGTATTCTGCTGTTGGTGATCCCGATGATCAGCATCTTTGTGCTGGCGTTTTCTGACGGAATTGCCGCGGTGTGGAAGAACCTGTCGGATTCCGACATGTTGCACTCCATCTGGCTGACCGTGCTGATGGCGCTTATTACCGTGCCGGTCAATCTGATTTTCGGCACGTTGCTGGCCTGGCTGGTGGCGCGCTTTAACTTCCCTGGCCGCCAGCTGCTGCTGACGCTTATCGACATTCCGTTTGCCGTGTCGCCTGTGGTTGCCGGTTTACTGTATCTACTGTTCTACGGCACCAACGGGCCGCTGGGCGGCTGGCTGGACGCGCATAATATTCAGTTCATGTTCGCCTGGCCGGGTATGGTTATGGTGACCGTTTTCGTCACCTGTCCCTTTGTTATCCGTGAGCTGGTGCCGGTGATGTTAAGCCAGGGCAGCCATGAAGATGAAGCAGCGGTATTACTCGGTGCGTCAGGCTGGCAAATGTTCCGCCGTGTGACATTACCGAATATTCGCTGGGCACTGCTGTACGGCGTGGTGCTGACTAACGCCCGCGCTATCGGAGAATTCGGCGCTGTCTCGGTGGTGTCCGGGTCGATTCGCGGCGAAACCTATACGCTGCCATTACAAGTTGAATTACTGCATCAGGACTACAACACTGCCGGCGCGTTTACTGCCGCCGCGCTGCTAACCCTGATGGCCATCGTCACACTGTTTCTGAAAAGCGGACTGCAATGGCGTCTGAAGCGCCACAACGACCGTCTTGAGCGGGAGGAAATTCATGAGCATTGAAATTAACGGTATCAACAAATATTTTGGCCGCACGAAAGTGCTTAATGATATCTCGCTCGATATTGCTTCCGGAGAAATGGTTGCGCTGCTCGGGCCCTCCGGTTCAGGGAAAACCACGCTGCTGCGCATTATCGCCGGGCTGGAAAATCAGAGCGCCGGGTCCCTGAGCTTCCACGGTAAAGACGTGACACGTCTGCACGCCCGCGACCGTCAGGTCGGTTTTGTGTTTCAGCATTACGCGCTGTTCCGCCACATGACGGTATTCGATAATATCGCCTTTGGTCTTACGGTGCTGCCGCGTCGCGAGCGTCCAAACGCCGAGGCTATCAGGCAAAAAGTCACCAAACTGCTGGAGATGGTGCAACTGGCGCATCTGGCCAATCGCTATCCTGCCCAGCTTTCCGGTGGCCAGAAACAGCGTGTCGCGCTGGCGCGTGCGCTGGCCGTTGAACCGCAAATCTTGCTGCTCGATGAACCTTTCGGCGCGCTGGATGCACAGGTACGTAAAGAACTGCGACGCTGGCTGCGTCAACTGCATGAAGAACTGAAATTCACCAGCGTGTTCGTAACGCACGATCAGGAAGAAGCAATGGAAGTTGCTGACCGCGTGGTGGTGATGAGTCAGGGCAATATCGAACAGGTCGGGGCTCCGGAAGAAATCTGGCGCGAACCGGCGACCCGTTTTGTACTCGAATTTATGGGCGAAGTGAATAAAATCAGCGGTGACATCCGTGGCTCGCAGCTATACGTAGGCGCACATCACTGGCCGCTGGAAAACCCGCCTTTGCATCAGGGGCCGGTCGATCTTTTCCTGCGTCCGTGGGAAATGGAAATCACCCCGCAAAGTAATCCGCGCTGCCCGCTGCCGGTTAAAGTGCTGGAAGTCAGCCCGCGAGGGCATTTTTGGCAACTAATAGTCCAGGCCGAAGGTTGGCATGACGAACCGCTGGCAGTGGTGCTTTCACAAACTCACGGTGTCAGCGCGCCACAGCGCGGCGATCGCTTTTATGTCGGCGGTCTTAATGGTCGCCTGTATGCCGGCGATCAACAGCTGCAATCCGTTGCATTGGCAAAAAGTGCCTGATAATTAATTGGTTATTAGCCGAAAGTAGCAAAATACTGCTTTCGGTTTACTGATGTAATCCTCTCTTTACCTCCGTATTTTTAGTAATTTCTCCGACACCTTCCTTGCTCTTCTCCTCGTTCCCCTCGAATAAAAAAAAGCAGACATGATCCCTTCAAGAACTTGTGTTGTGGAGGAGAAGTGACTTCATGAATTCTAAAGGACACTAAAAGACAGAGTAAATCTGTAACTTGTACCTTACTGATAGATAATGAGAATGAGAGCTATAAATATAACCAACAAAATGACATGCAAGGTAATATCCTTTTTAAAGAATAAGTTGGACTTTTAATTAGCATGTGAAAATAACTTTTCATGCTTTGGGTAAATCTTTAAGGCAATTGTATTATTATGTTTAACTTTCTGATTTCTATAGTTTATTTTTATTTAAAATATAATTTAATATTGAATGAAGAGAATGAATTTTTAATAGTTTTTTTGTATGTATTTTACTTGTAAATAAGTCAAAGTTATGAATTTAAAATAGTGTTGCTATATTAAAAATAGCTATCTATAATGCGGCCAATAAATCGGATAGCCTATTTATGAATTGAAAAGATTTCTAATCTGACAAATGTCAGGGAGCCGTCACGGATGGGGTTAGTATGAATAAGAGATACTCATTATTGGCATTGTGTCTAATGGTTTTCGCCTCTGTAGGTTGCAGCAATAAAATGCTGCCCGTACAGGAACAGGCTCAGCCAGGACGTGAAGCATGTAATAAAGAATTTGTAGCTTTAGGTAAGCTTGATCCAAATGCTTATGCATTATATGCAAAACAATTTGCTGAAATTAACAAATCCTATGCCACCTTTAAAGCGCAAGGGGATAAAGTTAATAAAGATGCAAAAGAAGTACTTGGACTTGAAATTGACACCAAGCTTCAACTTATTTGCGCAAGAGTGAAAAGCTCTGCATTTAAGAATATGAAGAAACGGTCAGTTGAATTAAACGCTCTATAAAATAGAGTGTTATGTGAAAAGAAGTAATTTCAATAAAATAAATTGTGGTGGTTTATTCGTTTTTTATCATCCTGTTTTATTGTAATGCTTGTGTGTAACTCTCTTGTAGTTGAGTTGGATTCATCTATAAATATATTGTCATTTTCCCACGCGATTCAGGTTGCAGGGTAGGTGAAGTATTATTTTGTACGAAAGTTGTTAGTGTTGTTAGTCTGGACGCCTAGAGCTTATTCATTAAATAAGACAGGTAAGCATTTAATCTCTCTCCTAATGATTATTAGCAGGTAGGGTAAATGCTGGGTGGATTCCTTTAGGAATTGCTTACTGATATTTAATTGGAAATGCAACGGGCAATAATCTCTATTAAATCTTTTAAATTATGGAAAATATAATGAACAAATTTGTTAACAAAATGAAATCCAAGGCAAATAAGACTCTTGCCATGAAAAAACAACGTGGTATGAGCTTGCTGGAAGTTATCATTGTATTGGGCATCATCGGTACCATGGCAGCTGCAGTGGTTATCTTGGCTCAGCGTGCATTCTCAAGTCAGGATATCACCGACCTGGTAGATAACACCAACTCCGTGCGTGTTGCCGCTGGTAATGCTTATCACGACACTGGTATCTATCCAAGTGAAGCAGCAACTGCATTGAACCTGACCCCTGCAAATATGAATGAATCGAAAGGTGATACGGCGCCAATGGCTGCTACATTGGTTCAGTTGGGTCAAGTTAGTGTAAGTGAAATCAAAAATGGTATTTCAGGCGATTTCTTCACAATGAAAGGCGTGAAGGTAACTGGAGATGCAGCAGAGAATTCAACAAAAGGCTTCATTCTTGATGTTAACGGCCTTGACGCTGGTGAATGTCGTAGCCTGCTGACTCAGCTGGGCAACCAATGGGATTATGTAGAAGTTGCAACTGCTGCAGCAGGTGCTGATCCAACTGCCCCAGACACTTTAGATGGCGCAGTTGTAATTACTGCTGCGGGTGGTGGCCCAGTTGGTGTTATGAGAAGCCTGGCAAGTGAAGGTGCTGTAGCAATTACAGCGAGCTCCGCTGCTCAAGCTTGTAGTGAAAACTCTGATAATGCCATTATTTTAGGCAGCAAGTAAGTGTTATATCCCCCTCCCATACGGGAGGGGGCTCAAACTTTGTCTAAAGGTAGATATCAGGTGCGAAAGGGAAATTCTGGTTTTTCACTTCTGGAAGTAATAATCGTTTTGGCATTGATCGGCATGATGTTAGTGATGTTAGCCAATTATAAAAAGAAACAAATTGACGAAGCCGGACGACAGATAACAGCAAATGCAATAGTTCAGGAAATGTATGGTTTCTTAAAGTTTGTTAATGAAGATGAAGTTGCGATGGATAATTCCGCTAAGCCATTAACTAACCCACTCTATACCAAAGATAAAAGCAATATTGATTCATACAAAGATGTTTATTATAAACGTGTGAGCAATACAGGATTACTGGATTCTTTATCAACGACTGACTATTTATCCTGGAAAGGAACTGACTCAAAACGTAAGTATTTTACCCGTAAGGGCTGTGATGGTAGCAGCGCGGATCCAACTCAAGGACAAGTTGATCGAACATTTGAGCAAGATTACATCCGTTGTGAGTTACCTCAAATTGCTGTCAATGGCAATATGAAGTTTGATCGTGTCGATTTAGTGGGCAGTGCGACTGAAAGTCTTGCGATTGAGCGTGTAGATTTTATTGTAAGATTTGTACCAGATGCGAAATCTGAGTACTTATTTTTTGAGAATTACAAACCCGCTTTTGATCAGGCTTTGACAAACTATAAAATAAGTTATAAGCAAGCCGCATTATTGCGTCGCACCAAAGGGGCGACGGATAAAGATTGGAAAATTATCCTGACAAATAAATCGGGAACTGACGCTGCTATTGATTTTGGAACTGTGGCTAGCCACACCAGCGATCTGACTAATTCGCAAAACTATGACTATGCGATTCGATTTAGTTTTGAAACCGGGATTGGAAAATACGCAAAATCTGATGGTTCTACGGGTGTGGACAAGATGTGTTGGAATATGAATACCCGTATGACAGGACCATGCATAGAAGCGAACAATGCGGATCGCCTGCAGATTTACAGTGGCACAGGGAGCACAACGAATAAACCGGGTTTATGTTGGGATTCAAATGAAGGTAAAAGTCTGCCCTGCTTGGCTGTTTCTGAAGGGGATAGTACAGGCGTAAATGGTGATGATCAAACCATGCATCTGACCACTGAGAAAGATAATAAGACGGTTACCGGCACATTAATGGCCAACATTATTGTGGAAAATACAGGAAATGTAGACAGTGACGGTTCTCCAGAATTACTGACTGTACCTGTCATTGAATATCGTGCATTTGGTAATGATTATGATTCTGCTAAAAAAGATACTGACTATACCGGAAATGTCGACAGTGAAAGTGGAACAATGAAGGTCAATGTACAAAAATGCCCGGTTGCGCCTGGTGGTAGAGAAATGTATCCACGACTGGTTGCTGCTATCTCTTCGGTTGCTGCTGATGCCGGTACAGATAGTGATGGTGGTAAAAGTGAAAGTGATTTTTCCAATCAGGCAAAAAATAGAACGGAATTGGGTGTTGTTGGCCGTCTGGCCGGTGTTGCACTCCAGGTTAACTTAAATGGTGATGCGACTAGCTGGACTGTCAGTGCTACGTCCGCTATTTACGATAATACCTCAGGTGATGGTATTAATCTTATTAACTCCAAATCAGTGTCGGTTGTTCTGACTTCTTGGTGCAGTACGATAAAGCAGTGACCATAAATCAAGTTAGTAACAACTGAAATAACTCAGTTTTAAACAGGAATTTAAAAACTAGGAATATTTATGAGCAAAAGGGACGCAAAAATAATACAAAAAGCGATAGGTTACTGTCTGCTATTTCTATCAGTGCCAACTCTAGCAACTGAAGGCGGTTTCACCGAAGCGCAGAGTCGCGACCCCTTTAGCGAAAGCCGTAGCACGAGCGATCGTTCGGAATATCCTTCCGTACTGACAGAACCTGATTTTGAGTCGAGTGTGAATAATATCGTTGCATCGCCTAAACCAACTGTACCAAGTGCTTCACCGAAAAAAGTTACAGAGTTAAAAACGCCAGTACGGCCTGTAGCTTCATCTGCACTGAATACACAAAAATATGCGATGGTGGCACCTACATACCCCACTCGAGCTCTTGTGTTACATGAGAATGTTTTATTAAGCCAGGCGTTAAACCAATGGGCAAAAGACTCTGGGTATAAAATGCTTTGGAATAGTAATAAAGACTACATGATTTATAGCACTATTACCTATACGGGAGCAACTACAGATGATGTTCTCGGTGATTTAGGTAAATTATTCTCTTCCGAGAATTATGGTTTAGTTATAAAACTTTACCAAAAGAATAAAGTGCTACTGGTTGATGAACAATAATATGCGATTTTTATGGAATACTTATGAAAACTAAAATTGGAGTCTACTCACTGCTCTTCATCTTGCAGGGCTGCACGACGATTGACCAAAAATATAATCCAGATACGTTAACTGATTCTAAAGATGGTAAGGTCACGACCACGGATGATGTAAAAACGCGACCATACCAGAAATTTGATACTGCGTTCCTGGGTAAAAAAGTAGACTATAACGCCAAAACTCAGGAGTTATTGGCGAAAAAAGTGAATATTCAATCCTATGAGCAAATGGATTTGAATATGCTGATGAACGCAGTCTCTGAACAGACGGGGATCAGTTTCAGACTTAATTACGCGGCGCCAGGAACCGGAACAGCGAAAGTTGATGCCACCAATGACCCAAGTAAAGATACGCGCAGCGTCAACTTCAATGGTAATTTTGAAGAGTTTATGCGCTATATTTCTGCGCTTTATGACATTAGTGCGACGCTTGATGATAACAATGTCTTAAAACTCGACCTGTACAGTTCATACATTATTAAGATGGACTTCTATGGTGAAGACACCAAATCAGAGTCTAGTTTAGATATTGCGGGTAATGCATCTACATCCAGCGGTGGATTGAAAGGTAAGTCAGAAACTAAGTTTGACTCATCCTACTGGGATGATGTCGATGATATGGCGCAAAAATACATTTCAAGTGGTGTATATACAATCTTCAAAGATGCTTCCATTTTAACATTCTCTGGGCGTCCTTCAGAATATAATGCACTCAATGATGTGTTAAAGAAATATCAAGTTGATAATAATAAACAATTTGTCGTTACCTACAAAATTTATACACTCGACAAATCGAAAATGAAAGAACTTGGTGCTGGTGCGACAATGCAGTACAAAAATGGTGGCACAACATTCAACGTTGATAGCAATAAAATATTGAGCAATATGGAGGGTGGAATGTCGTTTGGCCGCAATTTCTATGCGGGCTCTGGCCATACCTTGAATGTAAGTGCTCAGATGAATGCATTATACGAACTTACAGGTAACAAAGTTATTCAAAGTGGATCTTTTGTCACTCGGAATGGAACGCCTATACCATTAAATATGACTCAGACGCAACACTATGTCTCAGGGCGTACTAAAACAACTAATGATCTGACTTCAACCGAAGACACTTCAGTTGAAACTTCCGAGTTAGTGACGGGTACCAGTTTTATCATTACGCCACGTGTACAAACCGATGGCCGTATTGAGGTAACGAGTGGTTTTACCAAGCGCTATTTAAATGAAATACAAACTTTTGATTCGGTGCAATTGCCTAAAACAACCACGACTGAAATGTATAATACAACAATGGTATCTGCGGGTACTATGTTAATGGTTGGTAAGTATGAGGCACAAGAGTCATCTGATGGTCATAGTTATTTAATGCTCGGTGCCGATGCAACGAATAGTGAATCAAATGTGACGGTAGTTACTGTGGTTGGCATTGATTATTACCGGGCTCCTACTTCAGCTAGGTGATTCTTATGATTAATTATCTTTATGAGCATAATGTCATTACAGGCTTGATTTGGGAGCCGGAAAATACAGAAGGAAATAGCAGGAATTATCAACTGTGGCTAAACAAGGTGCGTCGTACTCACAGTCAACTTGTCTACACCACTTCTGATGGTGGATTGCTTAAAGGATATTCTGAGAAGAAATTGGCTGAATTAGAACCTTTTGCGATCCATGTCAGGAGTGAATTTGGTGATGGTATATATTACTTTACTGCTTCCAAAGAAGTTGATGATGTATATTTTCTTGTCGTCAACGAAGATAGAATCGTGAGTGGCAGTGATAGAATAGTTAAAAAAGAGTTCTTTGATGCTTTGATGCATGACTTTTCTGAAGGAGCTCTTTCTCATTTGAGTGTTAGGGAGTTGCAACGTCCCTGGATAGAGCATATTTCATCTTTATGCGAACAGCGACAAGTTATTATTAAGCGTAAACAAAAGTTATTTATAATAGGTGTCGCCGCTGTCGGGGTATTCTTGCTGGCACTGATGGCGGTGCTGCTTAACATGATGCTATCTTAGGTGATTTATGAACAAGGGATTGTATTTTTGGAAGGGTGGTCTCACTCCCAATAAAAGACAATGGATAATACTGACTATTATAGTTGCGATTGTTCTTGCGTCAGTTTCCGGATGGTATTACATGGTTTATGTACCTCATAAAAAACATGAGGAAGAAGTCCTAAGGAAAAAAAATGAATTACAACAGAATGTTAAGACAGTAAATAGCTTTTATGAAGAGCAATTAAAAGGCGGAAGTATCGAACGTTTTAATTTGCTGCTCAATGAGATTTACAAAAGCCGTACGCTCTTAGCTATGACCGGATATGATGAAAAAGTCATAACGTGCAAAAATAATAGTTGTAACTTTAATTATGAGATATTGAAATCACACGTTTTCAATGTGCAGAAGAAAAATTTCTGGGGCAAAGATTACTCGGCCAGTTTTTCTAATAAAGGGATTAATTTTTCAGGAATCCCGGCTAAGTTAGAGAGTAATAGTATATTAGACAGCTATAAAAGAGGCAAAGATGTATCTATAGCTGATTGTGGGGAATTGTTAAGTTATATTTACGCTTTTAACTCAATTAATGATAAGTCCGATCAGTTGGTTATTGCTAAAGCTCCTGCATCATCAGTACTTGATGTTGAGGAGAAAATAAAAGGCAATAATAAATATTATGGGTTGCTTTTTGGTACCTGGTCTATGAAGGCTAAAAATGACGTTATACATGTCATGAGCATTTTTCAACGTCAGGCATTAAAAAACAGCTTTATTGTTAAAGGTATTGAGCTTAAATCTAAAGCATTGAATATTTCAGGAGGTTTTGTATGCAAAAGTGGAAAATAGTTTTATGGACATTACTGGTTTTAGGCATTACCTCATCTGAAGTGTATGCAGCAGATACGAAGCCCTCAGACAGTACGGCTGCAAAGAATAATACCCAATCCGATGCTCTTCCTGCACCAGTGCAAGATCATATGATTGAGATGATGCAGGATGATTTTACGTTTGAAAATCAAAAGCGTGCATTATCTAATGAATTGGAGCTTGAAAAGATCCGCAGTGAAATCCAAAAAGCGAAAGGGATCACTGAGGTAGCTCCGGTCGTTGAGACTTCAGCCAACAATACTGATGCTAATGAAGGTACCCCTGACGAAGGTAAAATGATTGAAGAAATGCCTTTGCCTAAAGTTTTACTTGTTTCTGATATTGGTGGAGTGTCTCGAGTGGCAATATCCTCTAATAATGTAGTGAAATTAGTTAAAATAAATGAAAAATTCTCAATGGATGGGCATAACTTTATAGTTTTCAATGCTGGTCATAATATGCCTACGATTAAGGAAGTCACCCCGTGATTCTGGATTTTCTTTATCTGACAAGCGACTCCGTTATGGCGGGGGAGTGGCGTTTTGTTGAGTATGAAGAAGATTTGATTACCGGGTCTTTTGATGATAGAGAATATTTACTGACTGTTAAATCATTATCCGACAATCTTCTAACACTCGATAGTGATATTTCTAGGCTGAATTCATTCTACAGTTGTGATATCTGTGGGATTGCTATCATATCAGAAGCTGATTATTACCGCGTGCTTGAGCAAGCGTCTGTTAATAAGAGGAAGTTAAATCTCGCTGATAACAGTGATATTCAAAATGCATTGGAAAGCATTTTACTTAGTGCTGTTAATATGGGTGCCAGTGACCTGCATATTACCCGTAATGATAATATTGCTCAAATAGAGTTACGTGTTAATGGTGTATTGAGTACCTTTATGCAAATGAAGGCAGATAAGTGTGATGAACTTGTATTTGTATTATATAACGTTGAAGCTAGTACTAAAGATACCACCTGGAATCGTGCTATCCCCCAGAGTGCTAACATATTATATACGTTAGGTAATAACAACTATCGCTTCCGTTATGCACATTTCCCAATTTTTGGTGAGACGGCGGGTTGTTATCACGCAGTATTGCGTGTTATTCGTTCAGGAATACAGAAAGCGGCTATCGCCAGTCTGGATAAATTAGGTGTTTCAGATGATGAATTATCCGATCTGAAAAAAATATTAAGTAACCCTTATGGGGCTTATATTATTGCAGGTACCACGGGTTCCGGTAAGTCAACAACGCTAAAAAACTTAATGGAGTGGTTGCAAATCAACCGTTATGACGACAAGGGTTGTTTCCTGACGGTTGAGGATCCCGTGGAGTATCAAATATATGGTGCGAAGCAAAGTTCGGTGTTGAATGCTGAAGGAGGTGGTTTCCATTTAGCTATTAAATCAGCACTGCGCCGTGACCCTGATGTGCTGATGGTGGGGGAAATACGCGACAATATTTCTGCCAATGCTTTGGCTGGCGCTGTAGAGAGTGGTCACTACTGCTTTACAACTGTTCACGCCGGTAACATTGTCTCACTTTTGCAGCGTTTATCTGCTTTGGGTATTACCAGTGATAAATTATCAACACCAGGATTTGTTGCAGGATTGCAGTGTCAGAAATTGATTCCCGTGCTTTGTAATAAATGCAAAATCAGTAAAGAGATAACCATATTAGGAAAAAGTTTCTCAGTATTTACCCGCCACAATTTGGGATGCTCAAATTGTAAGGATACGGGTATTGCTGGCCGTCAGTTGGTATTGGAATATATGCGCCCAGGGTATGAAGAACTTGAGGCTATTTCAAAGCAAGAATGGTTGCGTGTATATACTATTTGGCGTGCTAAGAGAAAGTTGATGCCGTCTCTCTCTGAAGGATTTGAAATAAAGGAGAAGGTCATGGCTAAAGTTTTAGCAGGGCAAGTATGCTCATCATGGTTTGATATGGAATTCGGTGTTTTGGAAAATGAAGCACTGGAGGTGATCCTTGAGAAAATTTAGTAAAGCCAATCGTCTTTATTTGTATCAGTTTTGTGCTGATATGATTAATGCTGAATTGCCACTCTATGAGTCTTTGCTGAAACTGGAAAGCGACGGTAAAACGCTTCTTGGTAAAAGTTTCGTTAAAAAACTGCAGTCATTAATCGGTAAAATGAAGGCGGGTATTTCTATTTCCTCAGTATTTCAGGATTTAGTCCCACAAGATGAACTGAGTGTTATTCATGCTTCTGAACGAAGCGGGGGCCTGGCTGATGGCTTCCTGACTTTAGTGAGTATGATTAAATATAATGAAGTACTACGCAAGCAACTCGTCTCTGCTGTCATATTTCCTATTATCATGACATGTATGGCACTTATTGTGATCACGGGTTATGCATTAAAAGTATTTCCTGCTTTTGAAAAGGTTGTTCCTGTAGTTCACTGGCCGAAAATTACGCAACTGCTGTTTAGTTTTGGTAATGCATTATTCCACGGTCTGTGGTTTATGATATTACTGGGGGGGGTGGCTGTGTTCTTCTTCTTGCGTTTCCTGATGGGTAATTTGACCGGTCCTGTACGTGATAAATATTTTGATAAAGTATTGCTATTCTCAACATTTAAAGAAATAGCGGCGTCAGTATTTTTGAATAACCTGGCCAGGATGTTAAAAAATAACATTCCTATTAATGACAGTTTAAGTATTATCGCTCTAAACTCTAGTCGTTGGCAGAAAAGTCACGTAAATAAAATGTTGAATAAAATGACATCAGGCGCAAATTATGCCGAAGCCCTTAATACCGGACTTTTTGGCGCTGAGGAACTATTGAATATTACCTTGTATTCCAGTTTACCGTCTTTTAATGAGGTTTTATCTGCTGTTTCTGAACGCTCAAGAACGAAGATTCAGGAATATATCAAAAAAATTGCTGGGCTATTAAAGTCATTATCAACCCTTATTCTCGGTGGTTGCGTTATCTGGGTATTTTTGGCGCTGTATGCACTGACTGATGCGCTATCGAAAATGTCGCAGTATTAATTCATTATAAGGAAATTATTTATGAAAAATAACATGTCAGATAAGAATAAAAAATTAATCTCAGCGATAATATCTCTTGTTGTTGGTCTCGGCGTATCAGGTATGAGCCATGCCGGAACCTCAACAGATGCAAAATCGGGCAGTTTCAAATATGTCGTACCTTCCGGTATGTCTAATATGAATGCCTGCCCAGGTCCGTATGAGTCTCTCGCTATAACGACTCAGAATAGAACGAATTATCAGTATGAGTGGTATGGTGATCACGGAAGACCTCTGGCTGTTAACGTGATGTATGTCCTTAATGATAAGAGAGAATACACCGGGAATTTTATCAAGACTGAGACTGACTTATCGCAATACCCAGTCGAAAGAAAAGGTCATAATTCACCCTCAGGCTTAGCAGCACGCATAGCAAATTACCCGGCAGGGGATGTTTCAGGTCCTGTTACGGGAGCGCTGCTCAGAAAGAACGTAGCTCAACAACCTGTTCGTAGTTGGTCGGATACCAAGTCTGACTATCCTTCTCTTGCCAAAAAATATGGGGAAAGTAACCTCAACGTTTTGACAGAAATAACAGAGCATGGTGACGACACCTATATGGATTATATCGACCGCGCCCCTATTACAATGCGTATCCCCATTAGGAATTATAAAATGTTACACATTGAGGTCGTAAGTGGGGCAACTGATTACAATGTTCCGAATTGGTTAAGTAAAATTATGGTTTGGGAAGGTGAGTCAATTTCATCTGAGGATGGTACAAGACTTAAAGTGACCCGGTCTGAGCTTTATAATAAAAAAGATGGCACTACGTTTGGTACCTATAAAGCGATTCCTGGCATGGCTGTAGGATCTACTGTGGATCTACTATCTCTGGATAATATAGCCATACTTGCCAAAGGTGACTTTAATGATGCTATGTATACAAACAGCAGCATGAGTTTTAATAAATTAAAAAATACTAAAACTGGCAAAGATGTGAATTGTCATTAATATGCTAAATTACTGAGGTCGTTGTGGCTGAGTTTATATTATTTTCCAGTTACCCAATACTGGCATTGATTGTTGGGTTAGTTATAGGCAGTTTCCTCAATGTGGTCATTTATCGCCTGCCATTGATGATGCTTGCTCAATATGATGAAGAAAATGAGGGGGCTAAACCAGTGAATCTCTGGTGGCCACCTTCTCATTGCCCGCAATGTGAAAAACCAGTACTGAAACGGGATAATATACCGGTCATCAGTTGGCTTTTGTTAAAAGGGAAATGCCGTTTCTGCGGCAACGGCATTTCCGCACAATATCCGATCACCGAAGCGGTGGTCGGGTTGTGGTTCTTTGTTATGGCTTTTTATTTAGTACCACGTATCAGTGTGACTGAATTTGTGTTTTGCATGGGGTTATTCTGTGTTCTCTATACGCTGGCGGTTATTGACATCAAAACCCTTTATCTGCCTGACCCTCTGGTATACATGTTGCTGTGGGGTGGCGTTCTGGCTTCGGTATTTGGAATTATCCCTGTAAAACCGCAACAGTCTGTTCTGGGAATAGTGGTGTCCTGGGCACTGATGTACACCGTAATGACGCTGTACAAAAAATTTCGTCACCAGGATGGCCTTGGCAACGGTGACGTTAAACTGTACGCGGCAGCATCGGCGTGGTTAGGGTTGGATCTGCTGCCTGAACTGATTTTGATTTCAGCGGTAGTAGGCGGGTTTGTTTATTTCGTCTCATGGGCTTATTACGAAAAGATTTTACGTGTCTCTGAAAGCCCGCTAATTAAAGAGAACAATTACATTCCTTATGGTCCTGCTATTGCAGTAGCCACGTTGATTCTTTTCCATGTGAATATTGTACAGTGATGAAATTAGGGCTGAAGAGTTTATGGATGATTCTGGTCTGTTCTGTATCAGCCTACGGTAGTGTGCAGACGGATAACGTGGACGGTGTATCACCGCTGCGTTATAGCGGCCAGCTTTCTTTCGCCTCACCGCTGCAGGTGCCTTTACGCGTGACGTCCGGCTTTGGGCGCCGCTTTCATCCGGTGACTGCGCGTTTCGCGACGCATAATGGTACCGATTTTGCAGCTCCGCTACATAGCAAGGTGCTGGCAGTTCAGAGCGGGGTGGTGACAAAAGTGGGCAGTGACCCGATTTCGGGGCGCTATCTTGTTGTTACCCATAAAAATGGCTGGGTCAGCAAATATTTGCACCTGAGCGTATTTAACGTTTCTGTCAATCAACCCGTGTCCAAAGGCCAGGTGATTGCATTATCCGGTACCACCGGTAGAACTACCGGACCTCATTTGCATCTGGAGCTCAGTTACAGAGGGCAATCTTTAGATCCCGGTTTGGTATACTTTTCGCCTTCCCGTTACGTTCTGTCGGCGCAGATGCAGATGGTAAAAAAATCAAGGGAGGCAGCTGAACCGGAGGTTTCTCAGGAGGCTCGAATTGTCTTTATCACCCAGAAAGCGGGGGGCCCCGTGATCGGGGTGAAAAAAGGGAAAAAGCTGGTTTTAGTTAATCCCGGAGACAAAGTTTTCAAAGAATTCAGAGTAGTAAATAACGGTAAACGTTACAGCTTACAAAAAATCGGCAATTAACAGGGCGTCGTCTTTCCCCTTTCTGTTTATGGCAAACTAACAATGTTTGCCAATCAATCTTCCTGCTGTTAATTTTTCTTGAGCAGCAGGCTTAAAAAGCGGCCCTGAGGTCGCTTTTTTTACGTCTGAATTCCCTTAATTCCGTATTGGCATCGTCAATAACGCCCTGTCATAAGGCCAGTCCCAGTGAGTACGCTCGAACAATTTATCGGTAACACCCCTCTGGTGAGATTACAGCGCCTGACCAAAGGTCTGGACAGCGAGATTTGGGTTAAGCTGGAAGGCAATAACCCTGCCGGCTCGGTAAAAGATCGCGCAGCGCTGTTCATGATTGAGCAGGCGGAAAAGCGCGGAGAAATCCACCCCGGCGATACGCTCATTGAAGCCACCAGTGGAAACACGGGTATTGCGCTGGCAATGATTGCTGCGCTGAAGGGCTACAAGCTGAAATTGCTGATGCCGGAAAACATGAGCCTCGAACGTCAGGCTTCAATGCGGGCTTACGGCGCAGAGCTGCTGTTGGTTAGCCGCGCGCAGGGTATGGAAGGCGCACGTGATCTGGCGCTGGACATGGAAAAGGAGGGACAGGGAAAAGTGCTGGATCAGTTCAATAACCCGGACAATCCCCTCGCTCATTTCACCACCACAGGCCCGGAAATCTGGCAGCAGACCCAGGGGCGGATCACGCATTTTGTATCCAGTATGGGCACAACGGGTACCATTACCGGCGTCAGCCGTTATTTGCGCAGCCAGAATGCGGGCGTCACCATTGTCGGCCTGCAACCTTCTGAAGGCAGCAGCATTCCGGGGATCCGCCGCTGGCCACAGGAATATCTGCCGGGTATTTTCAAACCTGAACTGGTCGATGACGTCATGGACATGGGCCAGACGGAAGCTGAAGACACCATGCGTGCGCTGGCGCGTGAAGAAGGTATCTTCTGCGGCGTCAGCTCCGGCGGTGCCGTGGCGGGTGCATTACGTGTGGCAAAAAGCCACCCAGGCAGCGTTGTCGTTGCGATCGTTTGTGATCGTGGCGATCGCTATCTGTCGACTGGCGTTTTTGATCTCTGATCCTATATTCATCACTAGAATGTAAAATTAGAGTAAAAGCGGCTGCGCATTGCATGCTTAGTGGTAAAAATGACCAGAATTTTAGCCAGGCGGAATAATAATGAAAATTTTGTTAGTCGATGACGATCTCGAGTTAGGCACCATGCTCAGCGAATACCTGATTGCCGAAGGCTTTGACGCCTCACTGGTGCTGACCGGGAAAGCGGGGGTGGAAGGCGCCATGTCTGGCGAATACACCGCAATGATCCTCGACATTATGTTACCTGACATGAGCGGTATTGATGTGCTACGCCAGGTGCGTAAAAACAGCCGTCTGCCGATCATCATGCTGACCGCCAAAGGCGACAACATCGATCGCGTGATTGGTCTGGAAATGGGCGCGGATGATTACATGCCAAAACCGTGTTATCCGCGTGAACTGGTGGCCCGCCTGCGTGCTGTGCTGCGTCGTGTGGAAGAGCAGCAGGAATCACACTCAGATTCCTCATCGGTCAACTACGGCGATCTGACGCTCAATCCTGCCACCCGCAGCAGCGAATGGCGCGGTGTGCCTTTCGATCTGACCGCTTCCGAATTCAACTTGCTTGAACTGCTCTTACGTTCCCCGGAGCGTGTTGTTTCCAAAGATGAATTGTCCGAGAAAGGTCTGGGACGCCCACGTGAAGCATACGACCGCAGCATTGACGTGCATATCAGTAATATTCGTCAAAAACTGGGATCACTGGACGGTGGCGATATTCTGACTATTGAGACGGTGCGCAGTATTGGTTACCGGATCCGATAAACGTATGCGCGGAAGGTTGTTCTGGAAAATCCTCTTAGGATTTTGGTTTACTTTCGTTGCCATCACCCAGGGCCTTTGGGTGGTATTCGCCTTTTATAATCCGCATGAACCGCCGGAAAGCGGCATAGCACGGCGTTTCGTTAAGTTGCAAATCAACTCGGCCGTCTCGATGCTGCATACCGGTGGAATGCCTGCGCTCAATAACATGATGGCCAACTGGCCGGAGAGCGACCGCAAACTGTTTTCGGTAACGCCTTCACTGCTGCCGGCGCAGGGCAATACCGTGCAGGATCTGGAACCGGGCAAAATCCCCCATGAAGTCGTCGAATTTGTTCAGGGACCGGATGGACAAGGCTATCGCCTGCGTTACGACGTTCAGGGGCTGATGCACGAATACCGGCCACGCCGGCACAGAGATCTGCTGAACATGCCGCCGCCGCTGCTATGGCTGGGCGGCCTGGGTGGATTACTGTTCAGTGCGGTACTGGCATGGAACCTGACCCGGCCGATGCTGCAAATGCGTAAAGCGTTCGGACGGGTGGCGCAGGGTGATTTATCGGTGCGGTTGTTCTCCAGCATGGGGAAACGTCACGACGAGCTTTCTGAAGTGGCGCGTGATTTCGATTCTATGGCCGAACGTTTACAAGTGCTGGTGAAAGCGCGCGAAGAACTGCTGCACGATGTGTCACATGAGCTGCGTTCGCCGCTGGCTCGCTTGCAGCTGGCGATCGGTCTGGCGCGGCAGAATCCGTCGAATGTAGAAACGTCTCTGAGCCGCATAGAGCATGAAGCAGGGCGCCTGGATAAGATGATCGGTGAACTGCTCGCGCTGTCACGAACAGAAAGCAGCGAAATTCCTGATGAAGAATATTTCGATCTGTTCGGGCTGGTCGAAGCGGTGGTCAATGATGCTCGTTATGAAGCGCAGTTACCGGGTGTGGAAATTGCTATGCATCCTGAAACGCCGGATGACGCGGATTACACCGTGAAAGGCAACGCGGAACTGATGCGTCGTGCAGTTGATAATGTGGTACGTAACGCGTTACGTTTCTCAGCCCGCGGGCAAACGATTACCGTTTCGCTGGCGCATTTTGAAGACTTCTTGCAGATTGAAGTGGCCGATCAGGGGCCGGGTGTGGAAGAAGACAAGCTCTCGAGCATCTTTGACCCGTTCGTGCGCGTCAAGTCGCCGTTATCAGGCAAAGGTTACGGTCTGGGGCTGGCAATCACCCGTAAGGTGATGGTGGCGCATGAAGGCAAAGTAGATGCCCGTAATGCCCAGCCGCACGGGCTGGTGATCAGTCTGCAGGTTCCCCACTGGAAGATTCAGTAAAGACTCTCTGAATTCGAGCAATAAAAAACGGCGCTTAAGCGCCGTTTTCTTTATCGCTGAGCGACTTACTTCTTGATGCGGATGATTGGGGTTTCGCCCACAGTCACGCTACCAGTCAGTTTAATCAGCTCTTTGATCTCGTCCATGTTAGAGATGACAACCGGAGTCAGGGTAGACTTCGCTTTCTCTTCCAGCAGAGCCAGATCAAACTCGATAATCAAATCACCTTTCTTCACACGTTGGCCTTCTTCAGCGATGCGTTTGAAGCCTTCGCCTTTCAGTTCCACCGTATCGATACCGAAGTGAACAAACAGTTCAATGCCACTGTCGGATTCGATTGAGAAAGCATGGTTAGTTTCAAAGATTTTACCGATAGTGCCGTCAACCGGAGCAACCATTTTGTTGCCAGTTGGTTTGATTGCAATACCGTCGCCGACGATTTTCTCAGCGAAAACAACGTCTGGCACATCTTCAATGTTGACAATTTCACCAGAGATTGGCGCTACGATTTCAATAGTGCCAACGTCTTTTTTATCATCAGAAACCAATGATTTCAGTTTATCGAACAAACCCATGATCTTCTCCTAAGCATTAATTTGGGCAGCTTTACAGCATCGCGCAATTAGCAGAGTGTTTTTTCTTCAATGAACTTGTTAACCAGGTTCATCAACTCTTGCGCCGTAGGTTGAGCCAGAGCCTCATCTGCCAGCGCTTTCACATCTTCGAAGTTTGTATTGCGAATAATTTTCTTGATGCGTGGAATTGAGATAGCACTCATGCTGAACTCGTCTAATCCCATGCCCAATAGAAGAAGTGTAGCACGTTCGTCACCGGCTAGCTCGCCACACATCCCTGTCCATTTACCGGCAGCATGAGATGCGTCAATAACTTGCTTGATTAAGCCAAGTACAGACGGAGACATTGGGTTGTAAAGATGAGAGATCAGCTCGTTACCGCGATCCACAGCCAAAGTATACTGGGTAAGATCGTTTGTACCAATACTGAAGAAATCGACTTCTTTTGCCAGATGGTGAGCAATCACGGCGGCTGCCGGAGTTTCTACCATCACGCCAACTTCGATAGTTTCATCGAATGCCTGGCCTTTCTCGCGCAGCTGAGCTTTCAGCATCTCGAGTTCTGCTTTCAGTTCACGCACTTCTTCAACAGAAATGATCATCGGGAACATGATGCGCAGTTTGCCGAAAGCAGAAGCACGCAGAATACCTTTCAGCTGGTCGTGAAGAATTTCTTTACGGTCCAGACAGATACGGATTGCACGCCAGCCCAGGAACGGGTTTTCTTCTTTTGGCAGATTCATGTACGGCAGGTCTTTATCACCGCCGATGTCCATGGTACGCACGATAACAGCTTGTGAACCCATCGCTTCAGCAACGGCTTTATAAGCTTGGAATTGCTCTTCTTCGGTAGGCAGGCTGTCACGATCCATGAACAAGAATTCAGTACGATACAGGCCGACACCTTCAGCGCCGTTGCGCTCTGCACCGGCGACGTCGCGCACGGTACCGATGTTGGCGCAAACTTCAACCTGATGACCGTCGAGTGTAATGGCTGGCAAGTCTTTCAGTTTCGTCAGTTCGTCTTTTTCAGAGATGTACTGGTTCTGAACCGCTTTCAGCTCGTCAATAATATCGGCAGTCGGGTTAACGTAGATTTTATTGTTGACGGCATCGAGGATCAGATAGTCATCATTTTTGACTTGTTTGGTCACGTCGCTGGTACCCACGATAGCAGGCAGTTCCAGTGAGCGAGCCATGATTGAGGTGTGAGAAGTACGGCCACCCAAATCAGTAATGAAGCCGAGCACCTTGTTCAGGTTCAGCTGTGCTGTTTCTGAAGGCGTCAGATCGGTCGCAACCAGAATGACTTCATCCTGGATGGAGCTCAGATCGACAATCGCCATGTCCAGAATGTTACGCAGGAGACGCTTACCGATATCACGTACGTCAGCCGCACGTTCTTTCAGGTATTCATCATCAAGCTCTTCCAGGGCTTTCGCCTGGCCTTCAATGACAGAGAAAGCGGCTGCGTCAGCAGATGCATGCTCGTCTTTGATGAGGGCTATGATTTCCTGCTCAAGCTCTTCGTCTTCCAACAACATGATGTGGCCTTCGAAGATGGCTTCTTTCTCTTCACCGAAGGTCTCACCGGCTTTGGTCTTGATCACTTCCAACTGGGCGGACGCTTTCGCACGGCCAGTGAGGAAACGTTCAACTTCCTGATCAACGTGATCGGGAGAGATTTTTTTCCGGTTGATGACAATTTCATCTTCTTTCAACAGAAGTGCTTTGCCGAAAGCGATACCGGGAGATACTAAAATGCCTGAAATCATAACCCTACCTTTCTCTTGACTGGTTTAAACGATATAAGAGCGGCTTGTTGTTACTCGAGCTCTGCCATCAGTTTTACCAAGTGTTCAACGGCTTTCTGCTCGTCTTCACCTTCAGCTGAGAGGGTCACAACGGTACCTTGGGTCAGGCCCAAAGTTTGCAGTTTGAACAGACTTTTAGCACTGGCGCTTTTACCGTTTGAAGTCACGGTAATGTCAGAAGTGAAACCTTTCGCTTCTTTCACGAATTGTGCCGCAGGGCGAGTGTGCAGACCATTTGGTGCAGTGATAGTAACTTCTTGCTGGAACATTGTTGTTTCCCCAACTTATTAAAGTAATGTTGTGGAGCTAAAGTTTAGCGTATTGGCTTCACTTTGGCCTGAGAGATTCGCGCCTGACTATGGTTCAGGGGCTGGTTCTGATGCAACAGAAAAGAGAAAATACCGCACTCTGCGATAAAACTCTTTGCCCTAGATCTAGGCTTTTCTGTTCTCACCCCATTATGCCGTCTTTTTCCCTCATGTAACAAATCGGTAAATCGATTCAGCGGGAGGCGGGATGAAGGCGATTAATTTCGCGCACCGAAATAATTGTCCGGTTAAATACTAAAACTGGCGGGTAAAATCAATGACAGAGTGGTGTAAAGTTTGACGTAGCCCACAAAAAAGCACCCGTTAAGGTGCTTTTTTGAGCGCTTTTAGTGATGTAGCATTATTGTTGCAATTCTTTTTCAGTGAATAAATCAGCAAACAATGCGGTACTCAGATAGCGTTCGCCAGAGGACGGTAAAATCACGACGATGATTTTATCAGCAAATTCCGCTTCTTCGGACAATTTAACCGCAGCGGCTACTGCGGCACCGGAAGAAATCCCGGCCAGAATCCCTTCTTCTTCCATCAGACGCGCGCCATTTGAATGGATTCATCATTTGTGATCAACGTCACACGGTCCAGCAGTTCTAAATCAAGGTTACCCGGAATAAAGCCGGCACCGATACCCTGAATTTTATGCGGGCCCGGTTTCACTTCTTCGCCGTTCAGCGTCTGGGTGATAACAGGGGAGTCCGTCGGCTCGACGGCCACCAGCGTCACGCTGCTTTTTTTGCTTTTCAGATAACGGCCCGTCCCGGTGATGGTACCGCCGGTACCTACGCCCGCGATCAGTACGTCCACGTCACCGTCGGTGTCTTCCCAGATTTCAGGGCCGGTGGTTTGTTCATGGATGGCAGGGTTCGCCGGATTGCTGAACTGCTGAAGAATCAAATAACGTTGCGGATCGCTGGCCTGAATTTCTTCAGCTTTGGCAATCGCGCCTTTCATGCCTTTCGCGCCTTCGGTGAGCACCAGAGTGGCGCCGAGGGCTTTGAGCAGTTTGCGGCGTTCAACGCTCATGGTTTCCGGCATGGTCAGTGTCAGCTTGTAACCACGCGCAGCAGCGACGTACGCCAGCGCGATGCCGGTATTGCCGCTGGTCGGTTCTACCAGTTCGATATCTTTGGTCAGGATGCCGCGTTTTTCGGCATCCCAAATCATGTTGGCACCGATACGGCACTTCACGCTGAAGCTCGGGTTACGCGACTCGACCTTAGCCAGGATGCGACCATTACCGATGCGGTTCAGGCGAACCAGTGGCGTATGGCCGATTGTTAATGAATTGTCTTCATAGATCTTGCTCATAACCCGTCCTTTAACTGTATGAAATATCCACGGTGTGAAGCTTTCAACACTCTGAAATTAGTGGGAATCAGAAAAGCATACGCGAACGGCTTTTCCAGTGAAGTAAGCTTTTGGTATTTGGTATATCGATAGGTTATTAAGAAATAAGTTTGAGAGGCAAAAGTCAAGCTAAGCCAACAGCCGCATAACGCGGCTGTTGCGATAAAAATCATTAAAAACAAGTGCCTGAGGCGCTTATCCTCGTGTCGGGTTAATGTCCAGATTATTTCTGACGTACAGCGAACGGTAGCGGTCGCACCACATCGCCGTTGCGCCACACACCGCCACCGGGAGGATCACCAGATTCAGCACCGGAATCATCGTAAACAGGCTGACCAGCGCGCCGAACTGCATGTTGTCGATTCGGTTTTTACCGAGTGAACGGCGCATGTCGGCAAAACTGACTTTGTGATTATCGAAAGGATAGTCGCAGTATTGGATAACGACCATCCAGGCGCTGAACAGGAACCACAGCACCGGCGCGGCGGTTTGTCCAACCACCGGAATAAAGTACAGCGCAAACAGCACCAGCGCGCGCGGGATGTAATACGCCAGCTTTTGCCATTCGCGTTTCATGATGCGCGGCAGGTCTTTCATGATGTCCCAGATGCCGGTATCCGGCGGCGCTTTTCCGGTCAGCCGCGCTTCGAGCTGTTCTGAGAGTAAGCCGCTAAACGGGGCGGCGATCAGATTGGCAATTGTGCTGAAGAAATAGCTAAATACCAGTACCACAGAAATCACTGCGACCGGCCAGATCAGATAATCCAGCCAGCTTAGCCAGCCGGGCACGCGGCTCATCATCGCCGGGATCCATTCCCCGAGCTTAGTGAACAGCCACCAAAAGGCACCGCCCATCAGAATGACGTTAACCGCGAGGGGTAAAATCACAAAACGTCGTATCCCGGATAAGGAAATGAGCGTCCAGCCCTGTTTGAAATAATGCACGCCGTTGTGGTCTGCGGCGTTTGGCGATGAAGTCATAAAAGAAATTTTCTCTCTGAGTTGAATGACATGGACTATCATATCGGTATGATTTTCCACTGGCTAGCCGCGTATTGGCTGAAAAAGCAGCAAAAAAAGGTGCAACTATGATGTTTCTTACCAGAAAGTAGTGTCCAGACTTGCACTTATCTACGTGGGCAAATAGAGTTAAACATGTATATGTTTGCCGTGGTGGCAATGAATTAGAACAACAGAGATAGCAATGATGCAGGATTTGCGTCTGATATTAATCGTTGTTGGCGCGATCGCCATAATAGCGTTGTTATTGCACGGTTTGTGGACCAGCCGTAAAGAACGCTCTTCGCTGTTTCGCGATCGTCCAGCTAAACGTATGAAAAAAGAACGGGACCCGTCTCCGTCTGACGATTTTGTCGATGGAGTGGGAGAGGTGCGCGTGCGTCCTGCTCATTCTCAGGACGAGCCGACTTTTGGTCAGTACGATGAACCAGAACAGTCTGCACCGCCACGTCAGCCGCAGGCACCCCCTGCGCAGCCAGCGCCTGCTGCACGTCCGCAGCAGCCTGCTCAGCCTCAACATCATGCCGTGCAGGAAGATCCGCTGTTAAGCGGGTATTCTGCTGCTGAACCTGAAACCGGATCCCGCCGCGAACCTGCGGTTGATTTCGCCCCTTCAGCACCAGCGAGACCGCAGACACCGGTTCCTCCGCAGGAAATTCATGCGGACGCAGCACCTGCGGCGAAAGCAGAGCCTCAAACGTCACCGTTTGCCCCTGCTGAGCCAGACGCGCCGGCAGAAAAAGCAAAACTGAAAGAGACGGTTCTGGTTCTGCATGTCGCAGCGCATCAGGGTGGTGTGATCGGCGGTGAAGTGTTGCTTAACAGCGTGCTTCAGTCCGGCTTCCAGTTCGGTGCCATGAATATTTTCCATCGTCACGTCAGCCCTGCGGGCAGTGGCCCTGTGTTGTTTAGTCTGGCAAATATGGTCAAACCAGGTTCCTTCGACCCTGACAATATGTCCGACTTCTCTACGCCGGGGATTACGTTGTTCATGATGGTGCCTTGCTACGGCGATGCGCATCAGAACTTCAAACTGCTGTTACAGTCCGCACAACGCATTGCCGATGATGTCGGTGCAATGGTGCTCGACGATGAGCGTCGTATGATTACGCCGCAGAAGCTCGAAACCTATAAAGCGCGGATCCGTGAGGTCCTCGAGGCGACTGCCTGACTCAGGCAGTTGTGACATCCCCCTTTTCAAGACCCCCGCTTGCGGGGGTTTTTTATCTCCACGGTGAGTCATGGCCACTATCGAACAACAAATCAATCATTTACGCGCTCAGCTGCGCCATCACGAATATCAGTACCACGTTCTTGATGCACCAGAAGTGCCTGATGCCGAATACGATCGTCTGATGCGTGAGCTGCGAGAGCTGGAAACGGCGCACCCTGACCTGGTCACCGCCGATTCCCCGACGCAGCGCGTGGGAGCTGCACCGCTGTCCGAGTTCGGGCAGGTGAAACATCAGGTACCAATGCTTTCGCTGGACAACGTGTTTGATGAAGACAGCTATCTGGCATTCTACAAGCGCGTTCAGGATCGGCTGAAAACCGCTGAGCCGCTGACGTTTTGCTGTGAGCTGAAACTCGATGGTTTAGCCGTGAGCCTGCTGTACGAAAATGGGGAACTGGTGCAGGCCGCGACGCGCGGTGACGGCACGACCGGCGAGAACATTACCGCCAACGTGCGCACCATCCGCGCGATCCCGCTGCGTTTGCAGGGCGACAATATTCCGGCAAGGCTCGAAGTGCGTGGCGAAGTGTTCATGCCGCAGCCGGGCTTTGAAGCGATGAACGAAGAAGCACGCCGTACCGGTGGCAAAGTATTTGCTAATCCGCGAAATGCCGCCGCTGGATCACTGCGACAGCTCGATCCGCGTATCACCGCCAAACGTCCGCTGACCTTCTTCTGCTACGGCATCGGCGTGCTGGATGGCGGTGAATTGCCGCGCAGCCATTATGAACGCCTGCAACAGCTGAAAGCCTGGGGTTTACCGGTCAGCGACCGCGTGCGCGTCTGCACCGGCAGTCAAGACGTGCTCGAATTTTACCGCCAGGTGGAAGCTGACCGTCCTACGCTCGGTTTTGATATCGACGGCGTGGTGGTGAAGATTGATTCGCTGGATATTCAGGAAACGCTGGGCTTCGTGGCGCGTGCGCCGCGCTGGGCGACGGCCTTTAAATTCCCGGCCCAGGAACAAATCACGCAGGTGAAGGACGTTGAGTTTCAGGTTGGCCGTACCGGGGCGATTACGCCGGTGGCGCGTCTGGAGCCGGTGCTGGTCGCCGGTGTGATGGTCAGCAATGCGACCCTGCATAACGCCGATGAAATCGAACGCCTTGGTTTGCGCATTGGCGACACAGTGATTGTCCGCCGTGCCGGTGACGTCATCCCGCAGGTTGTCGGGGTCGTGATGGACGAACGTCCGGAAAATGCCCGCGAAGTGATCTTCCCGACCCATTGTCCGGTGTGTAATTCCGACGTTGAACGCGTGGAAGGCGAAGCGGTGGCCCGCTGTACCGGCGGTCTTATCTGCGGCGCGCAGCGCAAAGAGGCGCTGAAGCATTTTGTTTCCCGCCGTGCGCTGGACGTTGATGGCATGGGCGATAAAATTATCGATCAGCTGGTGGAAAAAGAGTACGTCAAGAATCCGGCCGATCTGTTCCGCCTGACTGCCGGCAAACTCACCGGTCTTGATCGCATGGGGCCGAAGTCCGCACAGAACGTAGTGAATGCGCTGGAAAAAGCCAAAGAAACCACGCTCGCCCGTTTCCTGTATGCGCTCGGTATTCGCGAAGTGGGCGAAGCGACGGCGGCTAATCTGGCGGCGCATTACGGTTCTGTGGAGGCGCTGAAAGCGGCGGATATTGATTCCCTGAAAGCCGTGCCGGATGTCGGTGACGTGGTGGCGAAGCACGTGGTGAATTTCCTGTCGGAAGAGCATAACCAGCAGGTGATCGACGAGCTTCTCAGCCCGGAAATCAACATTCACTGGCCCGCAGTGCAAGTGATTGTACCGGAAGAGATCGACAGCCCGTTCTCCGGTAAAACCGTGGTGCTGACCGGTTCTCTGTCTGTCCTGTCGCGCGATGAAGCCAAAGACCGCCTGACGGCGCTGGGCGCGAAAGTCTCCGGCAGCGTATCGAAGAAAACCGATCTGGTGATAGCCGGAGAAGCGGCCGGATCCAAACTGGCGAAAGCGCAGGAGCTGGGGATTGCCGTTATCGACGAAGCGGAGATGATCCGCCTGCTGGGTGAATAAGCGATGGAAAAAGAAGATCTGATCCAAATCGCCAACATGGTGATGCCGTTTGGCAAATATGCCGGGCGGGTGCTGATTGACCTGCCTGAAGAGTATTTGCTGTGGTTCGCCCGCAAAGACGAATTTCCGCAGGGAAAACTCGGTGAACTGATGCAACTGACGCTGACCATCAAAAGCGAAGGGCTGCAAAGTCTGATTAATCCACTGCGTCGCAACGGGCCGGGTTCAGGCGGCACTGACGATTAACGTCAGACCTCATAACGAAAAAAGGCGCTGATGTCAGCGCCTTTCTTGTTCCTATGACTCTGTCACCGGCACTTTTTTCAGCGCCATGTCCTGCTGTTTCTTCTGATACCTTTTCGCCAGCACCGCGCAGGTCATCAGCTGAACCTGATGGAA
This sequence comes from Rahnella inusitata, assembly GCF_003263515.1. GTDB lineage: Bacteria > Pseudomonadota > Gammaproteobacteria > Enterobacterales > Enterobacteriaceae > Rahnella > Rahnella inusitata. The sequence goes on from NZ_JYDE01000007.1 coordinate 208,265, forward strand.
GATCATCAGCGGCAGCACCATCATGCCAATCGCACTGACCGGGAACAAAATGTTGGCCATCGGAATGCCGTTCGCCAGACTTTTCTTCGAGCCGCAGAACACAATGGTGATTTCATCCGGTTTGCTGAACCCCATCCAGCGCGCCATGTATGTATTGATCACCAGAATCAGCGCCAGCAGAACCAGACTGACCACCACGATAAACAGCAGCGATCCGATGCCCACCTGATGCCAGATCCCCTGCGTGACGGCTTCGCTGAATGCCGAATACACCACCAGCAAAATGGACGTCTGGTCGGTTTTGCCGATCATTTTGCGGTGACGCTCTACAAAACCGCCAATCAGAGGCCGCAGAAGATGCCCGGCAATAAACGGTACCAGCAGTTGCAGGACGATGTGCCCGACCTGTTCCAGACCGTTTCCGGTTGTACCCTGGACGTGCATCAGCAGGCTGACCAGCAGAGGTGATACAAAAATCCCTAACAGGCTTGAGGCCGAGGCGCTGCACACCGCCGCCGCGACGTTCCCGCCCGCCAGCGACGTGAAGGCGATCGCCGATTGTACGGTCGCAGGCAGAATACACAGATAGACGAACCCGCTGTAAATCTGCGGGCTGACGTCCACCGGATGCCACCACTGAAACAGCAGGCCGAGGACCGGGAACAAAATGAAGGTGCTGAACATCACCCACAGGTGCAGTCGCCAGTTATTACTGCCCTGAAAAATCGCCTCGCGGGAAAGCTTGGCGCCGTGCATAAAAAACAGCAGGCCGATGGCGAAAATGGTCAGATTGTTGAAAAACGCAACGAACATGCCGCTGGCCGGGAAAAATGTCGCCAGTAGCACGGTGGCAATCAGCGTCAGGGTGAAGCGATCGGGTAAGAAGCGCATGGGGATATCTCATATTTATAATCTTATCGTGAGCGCTATTCTGAGCGACTGCGATACAATTAAAAAATTGATTTATTTAATCCATTGATGTGGAAAATTCATGAATTATTCCCTCAGACAGCTTCGCGTGTTTGTCGCCGTTTCGCGCCACGGCAGCTTCAGCCGGGCGGGCGAGGCCATTGGCCTGAGTCAGTCGGCGGTCAGCCACAGCATGAAAGAGCTGGAAATGGAAATGGGCGTACGGCTGCTCGATCGCACCACGCGCGAAGTGGCACTGACCGACGCTGGACGTCGTCTGGCAAATCGCGTGGAACCGCTGCTGGATGAGTTGCACGCCATGCTGCTCGATACCCGCAGTTTCGGTACGCAGCACAATGGCCGCGTGCGGATTGCGTCCAGCCAGACCATTTCTGCCCAACTGATGCCGCAATGCATCGCCAGCGGAGAGCGGCTTTATCCTGATATCCGCATTTTATTGCGCGATCAGGCGCAGCAGCTGGTACTCAACAGCGTGCGTAATGCCGAAGTGGATTTCGGCATTGTGATTGACCCCGGCGAAAATACCGATCTCGACTGCGAGCCGGTATTGCATGAGCCTTTTTTGCTGATGTGCCGGGAAGATCATCCGTTCGCCAGCCAGACGTCGGTGAAGTGGCAGGCGCTGAACGGTTGCCGGCTGGTATTGCAGGATTACGCATCGGGCAGCCGCATCCTGATTGATAACGCGCTGAAATCTCAGGGCGTGAAGGCAGAAATCGCCCAGGAAATCGGACATACCGCCACCTTATTTCCGATGGTGGAAGCGGGGATTGGCATCAGCGTATTTCCGGCGCTGGCGTTGCCGGTACCGCAAGGCAGCAGGCTGGCAATCAGGCCGCTGGAACCTGAAATCAACCGCGTGCTGATGCTGGCAAAGCGCAAGAACCGGTCGCTTTCGCCCGCCGCGCAGGCCATCTGGCAGGTAGTGAAAGATCAGGCGCTAATACTGAGTGAAAAACGCAGCCAGCAGGGTGTGTTCAAACCCTGACACCATGCCGGCTGTTTCATGCCGGACGTTGGTTAGACGTAAATATCAATCGCATTGGTGTCGGTCGGCTTGTTGACGCCTTCCTCTTTTTTGATGTCAGTGGCTGCTTCGGCTTTTTGCTGCTGTTCCAGCGCTTTTTCCGCCTGCTGCTGCTGAATCTGTGCGATCTGTTGTTGCAGCATTTCGATCTGTTGCTGCAACAGTTCCTGCTGTTGTTTCACGTCTTCAGAATCGCCGCCTGAGCTGCTCAGATTCTTAACCTGTTCGGTCAGTTTCTGGATCTGTTTAGTCAACTGTGCAATCTGACTGCTGCTGCCCGCATCACTGCTTGAAGACGAACTCACTGCACTGCCGGTGGCACTGATAGTGCTCATAATAGCCTCGCTTAGTGTGAATAAAATTTTGCACGTAAAGGTGCTTAAGCGTTATCGGCGGCGTTTGGCCCGGCTTTATTGGTTTTGCATATTCCTTACAGTGTTAACGCATTTCTTGTACTTCAAGCTTTGGCCACAGCCTCAGCCAGCCTTTGGTGCTGACGCGTTCGGCAAATACCGCCGGGATAGCGTGGCGCGGATTAGGCGTGATCGTTAAGTGGAATAAACTCTCCAGTCCGAGCGGGGCGTTCAGTTCAACCTGACCGTCAGCATTCATTCGCGCGCCAATCGCCGTTTCCACTTCTACCCAGTAACTGATGGCCTGCGCGCTGGAAGCGTAAGGCGCGTGGCCGTGACGTTCATGCATACGCGCCTGATTTTTCACTGACCACGGCAGCTCAGGCGCGGCTGCGCGCAAACGCTGCTCTAAACGCTCATCCGCTTCCACTGAACGGTCCTCAGGATTGAAATACACTACGTCGATATCGTTGAGCGGCGTGACGCGCGGGTAGCCGTGCAGCCGGTCCCACACCAGATTGCGTACAAAACCCGCCGCCAGCCAGCCATCGTTCAGCCCCAGTTTTTGCACTTCCATCAGCGCCCGCACATGCAGCGGTTCTTCGCTGAGCCAGGTGATAATTTGCTGCTCCCTCTCTTTCACACGCGCTTCTCCACAGGAATGGGATCTCATTGTAGCCAAATTTGATGACAGCGCGGCAACGCACCGTTTCGGATTTTGCTGCAATCCGGACGCGCCAAAATGAAGCAAACCGGCCAGCGGAAGCCTGTCCGGCCGCGTTAATGCTGGATCGGTTAAGTGGTACAGCCTTTGCAGGATGAATTATGCCGCAGAAAAATCGGGCAGAACGGCGGCCTTTCTCTTCCAACAAAAATTGAGTTATCACCGGGCAGGGGATCACACATGCATACCACGAAAGTCACTCCCGTTTTAAAGCGGACGCTGGGCAGTTTTAAACTGTGGGGCATTGCCGTCGGACTGGTTATTTCCGGCGAGTATTTTGGCTGGAGCTATGGTTGGGCGCAGGCCGGCACGCTGGGTTTTCTTATCACCGCGCTGGTGATTGCCGCCATGTACTGCGCCTTTATTTTCAGCTTTACCGAACTCACCACGTCGATTCCTCATGCAGGCGGTCCTTTTGCCTACGCCTATCGAGCCTTCGGGCCGACGGGGGGATTCGTCGCCGGATTCGCCACGCTGGTGGAATTTGTTTTTGCGCCACCGGCGATTGCGATGGCTATCGGTGCCTATCTCAACGTGCAGTTTCCTTCCATCGAACCGAAATGGGTAGCGGTCGGCGCGTACATTGTTTTCATGGTACTGAATATTCTCGGCGTCAGCATTGCCGCGACGTTTGAACTACTGGTGACGCTGCTGGCGATTTTTGAACTGCTGGTGTTTATGGGCGTGGTTGCACCGGGCTTCCAGATGTCGAACTTCATGCACGGCGGCTGGGCGGGCAGCGATACGTTCAGCCCGGCGGCGTTCTCCGGCATCTTTGCGGCGATCCCTTTTGCCATCTGGTTCTTCCTGGCAATCGAAGGCGCATCAATGGCCGCTGAGGAAGCCAAAGATCCGCAGCGCACCATTCCGAAAGCCTTTATCGGCGGGATCCTGACGCTCACCGTACTGGCGCTGGGCGTGATGCTGTTTGCCGGAGGTGTGGGCGACTGGACCAAATTGTCGAATATCAACGATCCGTTACCACAGGCCATGAAACTGATTGTCGGCAGCAACAGCGGCTGGCTGCATATGCTGGTGTGGCTGGGGTTATTCGGGCTCATTGCGTCTTTCCACGGCATTATCATGGGCTATTCCCGTCAGATATTTGCGCTGGCGCGCGCCGGGTATCTGCCCAAACGGCTGGCGACGGTGAATGCACGTTTCCAGACTCCGCATCTGGGCATTATCGCCGGTGGCGTGGTAGGGATTGCGGCCATTTTCTCGGATTCGCTGATTGTGATTGGCGGGCAGCCGCTGACCGCGAATATCGTGACCATGTCGGTGTTTGGTGCGATTGTGATGTACATCATTTCGATGGCTGCGCTGTTCAAACTGCGGCGCAGCGAGCCGAACCTGATCCGGCCATTCCGCGCGCCGCTCTATCCTTTTGCACCGGCGCTGGCTCTGGTGTTGGCGGTGGTGTGTCTGGGGGCTATGATCTATTACAACACTCTGCTGTTTTTGATCTTCGCCGCCATGATGTTGCTGGCCTACGCCTGGTTCCTGCTGACACATCAGGCGCGCACGGACGCGGCGGAAGACCCGCAGTTACGTGGATTGCGACCGGCATCTGCCAAAATCGGCAAATAACCCGATTCGCTAAGGAGCGTTATGTTTCAGACCACATTGAGCCATCGCAGCTACCGGTTTAAAGATTTACGCGAGCTGATGGCAAAAGCGTCTCCCGCGAGGTCGGGGGATTATCTTGCTGAAGTGGCGGCGACCAGCGCGGAAGAGCGGATGGCGGCAAAAATGGCGCTGGCCGACGTCCCGCTGAAAACCTTCCTGCAACAGTTGCTGGTGCCGTATGAAGATGATGAAGTCACGCGGCTGATTATCGATACCCACGACGTCACGGCGTTTGCCGCGATTTCACATCTCACCGTGGGAGATTTTCGCGACTGGCTACTGAGCGAAAAAACCGACAGCGCCGTGCTTGCGGCGGTTGCGTGGGGGATTACTCCGGAAATGGCGGCGGCGGTCAGTAAGCTGATGCGCAATCAGGATCTGATTCTGGTCGCTAAAAAATGCCGGGTGATCACTAAATTTCGCAATACCATCGGGTTGCCGGGGCACATGAGCGTGCGTCTGCAACCGAATCATCCGACTGACAATTTGCAGGGCATCGCCGCCAGTATGCTCGACGGGCTACTTTATGGCTCAGGCGATGCGGTCATCGGCATCAATCCGGCCAGCGACAGCCTGCCGCTGCTGGAAAATCTCAATTACATGCTCGATGACATTATCACGCGCTTTGAAATTCCCACGCAGTCCTGCGTGCTGACTCACGTCACCAACACCATCAAATTGGTGGAACGCGGTGCGCCGGTCGATCTGGTGTTTCAGTCGATTGCAGGAACGGAGGCCGCCAATAGCGGGTTCGGCATCAATCTTGCGCTGCTCGAAGAGGCGCAACAGGCGGCGCTGAGCCTGAAACGCGGGACGCTTGGCGATAACGTGATGTATTTCGAAACCGGGCAGGGGAGCTGTCTGTCTGCCAATGCGCATTTCGGTGTCGATCAGCAAACCTGTGAAGCGCGGGCTTACGCCATCGCCCGACGATTCTCGCCGTTGCTGATCAATACGGTGGTCGGCTTTATCGGGCCGGAATATCTCTATGACGGCAAGCAAATCATCCGCGCCGGGCTGGAGGACCATTTCTGCGGAAAACTGCTGGGCGTGCCGCTGGGCTGCGATGTGTGCTACACCAACCATGCCGAAGCCGATCAGGATGATATGGATACGCTGCTGACGCTGCTGGGCACCGCCGGGCTGACGTTCCTGATTGGTGTGCCGGGCGCGGATGACATCATGCTGAACTATCAGAGCACGTCGTTCCACGACGCGTTGTATATCCGTGAGTTGCTGGGGCTTAAACACGCGCCGGAATTTGCCGTCTGGCTGGAGAAAATGAAGATTATTGATCCGCAGGGTGCTTTGCAAGATACCCGCGCGTCACATCCGTTACTGCGCCAGTTGCCGCAACTAAGCTGAGGAAAGCCTGTGACCGATAAAGACAAAGGGCTGTCGCCGCTGGTCCACAACAATCCGTGGGAAACGCTGCGGCAGTTTACCGCGGCGCGCATTGCGCTGGGGCGAACCGGTTCAAGTCTGCCGACCGATGAACTGCTGCGTTTCGGATTAGCCCATGCGCAGGCGCGTGACGCTGTGCATCAGCCTTTCGACAGTGATGCACTGGAAACCGAACTTCATCAAATGGGGCTGGAAACGCTGACCGTCGCCAGTGCTGCGCCAGACAGGGCAACGTACCTGTGCCGTCCGGATCTGGGGCGCAAACTCTCTGAGGAAAGTCGCGAGTCGTTGCAAAGTCGCGCACGGGAGGCGTCAGATATCGTGCTGGTCGTCGCTGACGGATTATCTTCCAAAGCCGTTCATCGACAGGCCGTGCCGCTGATTAACGCGCTGCTGCCGTATTTAAGGACGCTGGAACTGACGTTAGGACCGGTGGTTCTGGCGCATCAGTCTCGGGTGGCGCTGGGGGATGATATTGCGCAGGTGATGAAAGCAAAGGCGGTGGCGATTTTGATCGGCGAACGTCCGGGATTGTCTTCACCCGACAGTTTAGGTATCTACATGACCTGGGGGCCGCATACCAAAAGGCTGGAGTCGGAGCGCAATTGTATTTCGAACGTTCGCCCGGAAGGGCTGGACTACCCGCAGGCTGCTTTTAAGCTCGCCTGGTTGTTGGAACAATCTTTCCACCGCCAGCTGTCCGGTGTGAATCTGAAAGACGAAAGTGATAATCCGGCGCTGCACAATAAAGTGGTGCCGACGTTTACGCTGGGGTAGGGGATGAGGAATATGCTCGAACCAGCAACGGGTTCGCCTCCATCACGGATTGACTCCGGATTTTACATACGAAAAAAGCACCAAAAGGCGCTTTTCTCTCTTCTTTATAAATAAAGAGTGGTGGGCCGTGCTGGATTTCACATACGAAAAAAGCGCCAAAAGGCGCTTTTCTCTGAATTGGTGGGCCGTGCTGGATTC
>NZ_JYDE01000008.1 GCF_003263515.1 Rahnella inusitata
CGCAGGGGGAGGAGCAAAGCGTTTTAAGGGTTAAACTAGGCTTCATCCTCAGCCGCTGCGATCTTCGCCAATGGCTGCTCCAGCACCATGGTCTGCGTCTGACTCAAACTGATCTCCGCGGCACGCAGCATTTTCAAAATCTCGTACAACAAGTCACTGCGCGTTCCGCCCACCATACGCGGGCTGTTGACGTAGCCGGTGACGCTCAACACAATGCCGGTCGGGCCCAGCTCTTTGAAACTCACAGACGGCGGCGGGTTTTCCAGAATGGATTCGTGCAGGTTGTAGGCATCCAGTAACAGTGTGCGGACCTGTTCAGGATCGATGTCCAGCGGGAAGGTCAGCACGATGGTCGCGACGCCCTGCGCGTTACCCATGGTGGCGTTACGCACGTTCTGCGAGATGAGCTGCGAGTTCGGTACAATGACCGTAGATTTATCACTGAGCTGAATTTCCGTGGCGCGGACGTTGATCCGACGAATATCCCCTTCCACACCGCTGATGCTGATCAAATCGCCTACTTTCACCGGACGTTCGGTCAGCAGGATCAGGCCGGAGATGAAGTTCTTCACAATTTCCTGCAAGCCAAAACCGATACCGACCGACAAGGCGCTGACGATCCACGCCAGTTTGTTCCATTCGATACCCAGCGACGACAGCGTCAGCATGATGATCAGCACGTAACCGACGTTGGTGAACAGCGTCACCAGCGAGGCGCGCATCCCGCGATCCATCATGGTTTTTGGCAGAAAATCATTATCCAGCCAGCGTTTGGCAGAGCGCAGGACGTACCAGCCCACCACCAGACACAGCACGGCATTCACGGCATGAGCAGGAATAATGTTCAGGCTTTCGAGGCCTTTACCGCCCCACATGTCGACGATTTTACTGAGCAATTCCAGCGGCGTGGTCGTCCCGAAAGTCCCGTTGAGCAGCGCGACGGCGGCCATCAGCAACAGTGCGGTTTTACCTATTGCCGAGAACAGCGTGGCCGCCAGCGACAGATGGCGATCGTTAACGCTCAGCGTGCTTTTAAGGATTTTGCCGCTATGTGTGGTGTCAGAAAATACGCTTTCACATAAATCCACCCAGAAGTGGATCAGCAGATACAGGCTGCTGACCACCAGACCGATCCACAGTAGTTCGAAGGTCACGAAACGCGCCAGAGGAATGTAACCAATCAACAACGCGATAAGAATGACGAATGCCGTGAGGCTTATCAGCAGATGGATAAGTCCGGCGATCGTTGAACGCGCTTCCGTCTGCTCGCCGTCGGCGCGCATTTTGCGGCGCATCCGGTTCACACGAACCGGCGCAATCAGACAGTTCAGCGCCACCAGCAACGCCGCTAAACCGTTGCCAAACAAAGTGGCGGCAATGCTCGCGCCGACCAGATTATTCAGCTGTTCGATAATACCGAACAGGAAAATAAAGGACGCCAGCAGGATCGGGAATGAACCCAGCGTTTTCGCCAGCGGATCTGCAATGCCGGGCAAACGCCATGACGGATGGCTGTTCGACAGCAGCGCGATACCCAGACCGGCGATCACAGCGGAGAAATAGGTCAGCTCGACCAGCTGTTCGGCAAACTCATTCACCCACTGCGACGTGTCGGGCAGCCGCGTGAAGATGTAACACAGAAGCTGCACGCTGATGCCGAGCGTAAAAGTGGTGCTCAGCGTGGTGAAACACGCGAGGAAGCTGCGGCGAAAACGTCCGTGAGGCAACCAGCGCGGCAGGATCCAGTTCATCGGACGGTCCAGCAACTTGCGTCCAAACAGGCCAATCACGAGCGCCAGCAACAGATAAATACCGGTGCCTGCCCGCCAGTCTTCGCTCCACGCCTGTGTCCAGGCGTCATGAACCTGTGAACCAAAATCATCGAAACGCGCGGCATCGTCATCATTAGGCGTAATCAGCGGCGACCAGAAATTGCCGCCAAGAACGCTGCCGGTGTTCAGCGCGATTTGGGTCTTCAGCGCATCACGGCGCATGCCAGAAATCTGGGAAGACAGGTTTCGCGCACCGGTGGCGATGCCTTTGGTTTGTTCGATCTGCGTGGTCAGGAGCGTCTTGCTGTTGTTGAGCTTATTACGCTGGCTGACCACCTGAGGGGTTTCGGTCAGCGTGCCTGCCGCCGGTGCCGGGCCGAGAACGTCCAGCTGCGCCTGCACCTCTTCGAGCTGCGGTGCCAGCGCCACGGCCAGTTTGTCGGCGTCTTCGGCAAGCTTTTGCGCGCCGTCGTTCAGGCCGGTGAATTTCTTGTCGGTTTTGGCCGCCGAGACCTGTTGTTTCAGCTGGTCCAAACGTTTTTGCAGCGCAGGCAACGCCGTGCTGGCGTTCACTTTGACCGGCTGAGCCGCCGCCGATTGCCCGGTAGCTTCATCAGCCTGACTCAGCGCGGGCGTCATCATCAGACATGACAACAATGCCAGTAACAGCGGCATTCTTAAAAATTTTTGCATAGAAAAAGGGTTCCGGAAGTTCGGGGAATTATTGTTTTTGACTCTGCGGCTAAGAATACCTGTTCTTAATGGGAAAAGTAGTAGGGATTATCTGTTTGTCAGCCGGGTTCATTAAGCGGACAGCACGCGGACGCGCACTGTCCGTGCGGATCAGTTGGATTTACCTAACATCTGGCGCAGGATCGCCGCAGAGTCCGCTGGCTGAAGGGCCAGAATGCCGGAATACAGGCTGATGGAAATCTCGCACACTTTCTCGCGATCAACGTCCGGCTTAGTCAGGTCGCTGAACATCTGCAACTGGTCGCCGTACATGTTTCCGAGCGCCTGACGCACCGGTGCCATCATCAGAATGACTTTTTCTGTGCTAACCGCAGCAGGAAACTCACTCTGTTGCGGGCCGGTCGCCAGCAGTAAATCATTCATGGTGCTGAGATCTTTGCTAAACAGCGCCGGTGGCAGCACTTCTGCCGTATTCACCCCGCCGCTGACCTGCGGATAGAGAAACTTAAAGCAGGTGCCGTCTTTGCGCGCCAGCAGAGTTTGCATTTCTTCGAGATTGACCTGCATGGCCGCATTCACGGCGGCATCTGGCGCATGAACAATGCGTTTCGACAGCAGTTCGGACACCATCGGCTTGACCGTATCAATGGCTTCCTGCTGGGGTTTGCCGTCTTTTTTCATCTTCAGAATATTGCTGCGGATCTGTGCGTACAGCGCCGGCTCCTGCGCTTTGATGGTGCCATACAGCGGCAGTTCAGCGAGCGCCTGATCGATTTTCTGCTCTTCGCTTTCCCCCATGACGCGCGGTTTGATCACAGCGTTCCATAAAATATTCCCGCCGATAATGACCACTAAGAACAGGATGATACCGGGCAGGCGACCGATTTTGCCCTTTTTACGTAAAAAGCTGATCAACACGGCCAACACCACGCCGCTGATGCCCCATACCATCACTTCATTCCAGTTCATGACTTTTCCTTTATGTCAGAAAACGGCGCTTAAAGGCCGATTTGTGCGACTGCATCACGGCTGGCGTCAGCGCGATCCTGCCCGTGCAGCTCTTTAAGTTTACCCTGTCGCATTTCCAAAAGACGATCGGCGTGTTCAAAATAGTGGTCATCGTGGCTGATTGCCAGCACGGTTTTGCCCATGTCGCGCAGCTGCGGTAAAAGTTCGCGGTAGAACGTACGGCGAAACTGCGGATCCTGATCGGCTGCCCATTCATCGAGCAACAGGAAATCACGCCCTTCTGCTGCGGCCAGCAACAGCGCGACACGTTTACGCTGCCCGGCGGAGAGTTGCAGATTGGTCACTTCGTTGCCGTTTATCTGGAGTTTTTCTTTCATTTTCAGGCGTTGCAACCAGTCTTCCACCAGCAAAGGATCCGGCGTCTGGCCCTGCGGGCCCATCAGCTGGCCAAACAGGTGGAAATCCGTGAACACGGCGGAGAAAATCTGGCGATATTGTTCGACGTTCTGCGCCGTAACCGGCACGCCGTCGAGAAGAATTTGCCCGGAACGCGGCTGATAGAGACCGGTCAGCAGCATCGCCATGGTCGATTTGCCACTGCCGTTGCCGCCTATCAGGAACACCAGTTCACCGCGCGTGATGGTCAGATTGAGCGGCCCGACGCCAAAACCGGCACTTTCTTCTTTGCCTTCATAGCTGAAGACCAAATCGCGCAGTTCCAGGGTCTGCCAGCGCGCAGGCGCTAACGGCGGCGTAAAGGCTTCATCATACTCAGCAAGCTTCAGGGCTTTCAGTTTACCGAACGCTACCTGAGCGCTGAGTAACGTCGGCAGTGCGCCCACCGCCTGCAACATCGGCGTGCGAAGGAACAGCAGCGTCAGGGAATAGGTCGCGGCGACGTCGGTATTCGACCACCCGAGCGTATTGGCCATAAAGAATACCAGGCCGATCGCGCCCAGCATCATGATATTCGACCAGTTTACGGCGCTTAGATGGAAGGTATCAGCGCGGATAATATGGTGGCGGTACTCTTCAGCGTCTTTGCGATAGACATCATCAAACAGATGACGCGCGCGCTCGCGGTTGAGCGCCAGCTCTTTACGCCCTTCGATCACTTTCTGGTAATCGGTTTGCAGTTTGTCTTCCGCATCACGCACTTTCGCCAGATGGCTGTAGACGTGCGAGACCAGTTTGAAGCCGCCGACAATGGTGATCACCAGCCAGATGACCGTCACCAGCAGCATTTCCGGCGACAGCCACGCGAGATACGCCGCACAGCCGATGGTCAGGATAATCCCCTGCACCAGCTCCGGCAGTCGCACAAACGCCAATGTGATGTTACGAATATCGCTGCCGAGGCTGGCAAGCAGTTGCGCATTGCCGATTTGCTCGATGCGTTCAATATCGGTATCTAAAATACGTTTGATGAATTGCCCGCGCAGGCGGTAGATGAAGTGGTGCCCGAGAATGGTCAGCGCCAGCTGCGAGCCGAGCGTGACCGCCATCAGCAACAGAAGCAATCCGAGAAACTGCGGTAACACCATCAGCGAAGCGTTCGTCGTTTCAATCAGTTTGAGATTGATAAAAGCGATCAGGCCAATGCCCAGTACGGCGCTGAGCAGGCTCAGCAACATGACGCCTAAAAACGGCCAGCGATACTGCTTAAAAACGACGCGTAACAACTCCATGAAATGCTCTCATTGTGAATGCCTGAAAACGGATTGCAGGCAGTTTAATGAGACCTTGTGTCATATCAAGAATAATTCTCATTTTATCAACTTACTGTAACATCCGGAAAAAAAGCTGACAGCCCGCTTTTCGCTTCCTACACTGGGGCAATGGATAAAGAACAAGAACTTCGCCGAAGTAAACGTAACGCACTGGGGCTGCTGCTGATTGCTGCGGCCTTGTTCGTCATCACCCTCTTTTTGCCGCCGAACTTTTGGGTTTCTGGGCTTAAAGCCATTTCCGAAGCAGCGATGGTTGGCGCAATGGCCGACTGGTTCGCCGTCGTGGCACTCTTTCGCCGCGTGCCGGTGCCGTTTGTTTCCGCGCATACGGCGATCATCCCCCGGAATAAAGACAAAATCGCCGACAATCTGGCGGTCTTTGTGCAGGAGAAATTCCTCGCACCCGCCACCCTCATTAACCTGATCCGCCAGCATGATCCGGCACAGATGCTTACCGACTGGCTGAATGCGCCGGAGAACGCGCAGCGTTTCGCCAAATATGCGGTGAAGTTGATCCGTGGCTTTCTGGATGTCACCGATGACCAGCGCATCGCACAGCTCATTCGCCGCGCAATATACCGTGTGATCGACAAAATCGACCTGTCGGCCTCCATTGCCACGCTGCTGGAAAGTCTGACCAAAAATGGCCGCCATCAGGAATTGCTGGATCAGGCAATGGATCAGCTGGAGATTTTGCTGGCCAAAGACAGCACCCGGACGTTTATTTCTGCGCAGATCGTAGGCTGGATGAAGCGCGAACATCCGATGACTGCCAGGCTGCTGCCGACCGGCTGGCTGGGGCGCAACGGCGCGGATATGGTATCTAATGCGGTGAATTCGGTGCTCGACGATATGGGTAACGACAAAACCCACGCCTTCCGCAAAGGGTTTGATCGCTCGGTACAGAGCTTTATATGGAAACTGCAAAACGATCCGGCGACCGCGCAGAAAACCGAAGAAATTAAACAGTATCTGAAAGATGACGAGAAGCTGAACGCCTACGTGCTGCAACTGTGGGGCGATATGCGCAACTGGCTGAAGGAAGATTTAGAAAACGAGGATTCACGGGTATTGGCCAAAGTCACCGAGTCCGGCCAGTGGCTGGGTAACGCGCTGGCGCAGGATGAAAAACTGCGGTCATCACTGAATCTGCAAATGGAAACCATCGCTGGGAAAGTCGCCCCGGACTTCGCCGCATTCCTCACCCGCCACATCAGCGATACGGTCAAAGGCTGGGATCCGCGTGATATGTCCCGCCAGATAGAGCTGAACATCGGCAAGGATTTGCAGTTTATCCGCATCAACGGCACGCTGGTCGGTGCATTTATCGGGCTGGTGCTGTATCTGCTCTCGCAACTGCCTGTGGTGTTGCCCTGGGTGATGGAACGGATGTAATGAACCTGACGTCCTCCCCCTTCACGGGGGGAGGACAGAAAAACTTACTTCACAGACTTACTGAACGCATCCACGGCCAGAATCGCACTGGCGACGTCTTCCGGCGACAGGTTGGGATTGAGGTTGCCGAGCGTATCGCCTTCCCCGCCAGCCAGCGCACCCACTTTCACCAGATTGGCGAAAGTTTCGTTTTCCAGATGCATCTCTTTCAGCGTGGTCGGCATTTTGATCGCGCGGTAGAAACGCACGTACTTCGCGATTTCTTCGTCCGGACGCTGTTCCAGCACCATCTGCGTGAGCGTGCCATAAGCGACTTTTTCGCCGTGCGTCAGGTGGTGAATATCACCGGAAATCGCCGTAAAACCGTTGTGGATCGCATGCGCGCCTGCAAGACCGGCATTTTCGAAGCCCAGACCCGACAGCAACGTGTTGGCCTCAACGACGGCTTCCACTGCGGGCGTGACCAGTTTTTGCTCGACGGCGGTATAGGCGCTGTAGCCGTAGGTCAGCAGCGTTTTTTCACAGGCTTCGGCAATCGCCATGCCGGCAATGGTCGGGTCACCGCCCACCATTGAATGTGAATGGGAACGCAATACTGCCTGCGCTTCGACAAAGGTCGCCAGGCCGTCGGCGATACCGGAGGCGAACAGACGTACCGGTGCCTGCGCGCAGACGTGGGTATCAACCAGCACCAGATCCGGGTTTTTATTGTAGAAACGGTAGGATTCGAACACACCTTCATCGGTGTAAATCACCGAGAGCGCGCTGCATGGCGCATCGGTAGAGGCAACGGTCGGGACGATCACCACGTTTTGCTTAAGCTCATCGGCAATGGCTTTCACGGTATCAAGGGTTTTACCGCCACCGAGACCGACCACCACCTGCGTTCCGGCATCACGCGCAATGCCCGCCAGACGGGTAATTTCACTGGCAGAGGCTTCACCGTTAAAACGCTCGTAGTGGAATTCGACCTGCGCCTTTTTCAGTGATGCCTTGACGCGGTCACCGATAATGCCCCAGACCACGTCATCAGCAATCAGGAAAGATTTGCCGCCAAGCGCCGGTAAATATTCCCCTAACTCATCCAGCACACCGCTTCCCTGAACGTATTTTCCTGGCGAAGAAAAGATAAATTTACTCATGATAAAAACCTCTTTTCGTAGACAATGTTGATGTGAATGACTCATTTAAAGGTAACGCAGTCAGCCCGGTTCGCCCACCCTTTTAATTCACATTAACAGCATGACTTGCCAAGAAATTTTATTTGTTATCAGGATGATTTATCCCCACGAAAAATATAGTCTACTGATGAATTAATCACCAAAAAAGACTATTCGACTTCACAACCAATATGACTGCCTTTGTTAGGTTTCAACTATCAAATACATAAACACCACCGACTTTCACTTATCAATCTTTCCCGTAAAATGCACCTCATTGGCAGCACGTCGTAAGCAAAGGTCCGTCGTTTTAAGTCAGCCAGCTTGCTGTTAGCCACACCTTTACTAACTTCTGAAATGAATGAGGAACAGCATGTATAACTTTCAACGTTACAACGCCAAAGAACTGGCCCTGGCCTATATGAGCAGCAAACCACACGAGTTCTCGCCACACGAATTCTTGCAACAGTTGAAAGAAGTCGAAAAATCTTTCGACGCGGCGCTGAGAAATCCTCAGCAACAGCCGCAAACAGGCATGCTGGTCAAGGCGTTCTGATTGCCGTCTCCGCCTTAGTCAGCGCAGTGCTCTTGTTTTACCCCATTCAGATCCTGTGTCCGGTTCTTCTGCATAAACAAGACAGTAGAAAAGCAAAAAGCCCCGAGCGAATCGGGGCTTTCTGTTATCTGGAATGATGAATCCCCACAACCCTGCGAGTTGCAGGGAGGATAAAGGGGATCATCTCATCGTGCGATCGTCGATATACTTTCTGTTTTCCGGCGCCGGCGGGAAATACTGATACAGCCAGGTTTCAGACAGCGCGGTCTGGCCGGAGCGCAGGAACATACGCAGCTCAACCGGTGCGACAGAATCGCTGTCCGGATACCAGTCAAACAGGATCCGGTAACCGTCGAACGGCTGCACATACAGAATCTCTATATTCTGGATTTTGCCGTGAGAGACGTTAATCACCGGCTCAATGCCTTTATCCGCAAAGGCTTTCAGCTCGCCGCCCACAAAATCGATGGCAAAACGACGCGCCCAGACCGCCGGATAGTTTTCCCCTGGTGCCCAGCCTTCCGGGAATCCACCCATACCGGTACGGGTCGCCAGCACATTCGCCAGCGGACTGCGGTGCGGCGGCGTGCCGCTCCAGAACAATTTATAGCTGAAGCTGAACTCTGCACCGGCTTTGACCGGGGTTTCCGGCTGCCAGAAGCACACGACGTTATCCAGCGTTTCGCCGGTCGTCGGGATTTCCATCAGGTTAACGGCGCCCTTCCCCCAGTCACCCACCGGTTCCACCCAAAGGCTTGGCCGCTTGTTGTACCAGCCAATCACGTCCTGATAATTGTTGAACTCGTGGTCGAGTTGCAGCAAGCCAAACCCTTTCGGGCTGTTATCGGCAAAGGCGTTAAATTGCAGACGCTTCGGGTTATTCAGTGGACGACAGACCCATTCACCGTTGCCGGTCCACATTTGCAGGCGGTCGGAGTCATGGATTTGCGGATGGATGGTGTCGCAGCGGCCACGCTCACTGGTGCCGCAGCTGAACATGCTGGTCATCGGCGAGATGCCCAGCTGTTTAATGTCTTCACGGGCATGCAGATGGTTTTCGATTTCCATTACCACGCGGGTCGGTTCGCAGTGGATCACGAACCTGTAGGCACCGGTGATACTCGGGCCGTCCAGCAGTGCATAGACCGTGAATGTGGTGTCGCCCGGTTTGGGCGTATCGAACCAGAAGGCAGTGAAATCCGGGAACTCTTCCGGCTGATCGGTAAAGGTATCCACCGCCACACCGCGCGCTGAAAGACCGTACTGATAGGTATCATCCACCGCGCGGAAATAACTCGCCCCCAGGAAAGACACCACGTCACGACGCGTCAGTTCCGGCGCTTTGTTGACCTTGAAACCGGCGAACCCGAGGTTGGAAAAACCTTCAAGCTGCTTGGTATCTACGCCAGCATCGTGATAGTTGAAAAGTTCAGGGCGAAAATGGATTTCGCGCGACAGATGTTTAACCGGATCGACGGAATACATGCGCACACGGCGTTTGAAGCCCATGCCGACATGGAACAGTTCGACGTCCAGCTGCCGGTCCTGAAGACCGTTCCACAGCGAATGGGCGTGATCGTACTGAATGGCGTTGTAGGCCTGCGGCGTCAGCTCGGCCAGCGTTTTAGGTAAAGGAAGCGGCGCACCGCCGTAAGGTTTATCTGCTAAGTCCTTCGCCATCTTTTGCAGGGCGTTGAAATCAAATGGCAGTTCGCCACCGTCAGCCACATTCGCCTCTGCCGCCTCAGCGGAACGGGTGAACAGTGTGGACATAGCCGGCACACCGCACCAGGCGGCGAATGCCATTGAAGCTTGAATAAATGCTCTTCGTTCCATGCCAGAATCGTTTCCTGTACTGGGCAAAAAATCTGGGGGCATCGCCTCAGGGCGCCGCCCCCGCGGTGTTCAAAAATTTCGACCCTAAGGCTAACGTAAAATTCACATGCCGAGTATAAGAAATTGAATGCATTCAGCTAATATTTTGCTTGTAAAAGTAAGCACATCACACACCGCTCAGCCCCCGTATGTCAGGGGCTGAGGGTATTTTCAAAAACGCCGGTTTAAAGCGTTTAAAGTGCGCTGTTTTGGTGCGTAGATTGCGGGTGTTTTAGGAGCATTCTGTTGCGGGCACCGGGATAAACCGCTTAATTCTTAACTACTCACTCCCTTATTTGGCGCACACTGTTCAAAATGTTATAAATTTGTAAATACAAATATCTCAAAACAGTTGCCCCGCACTCAGGAGTTCCAGCATGTCCAGTGAGATCATCCGGGAAAAAACCCGCGAACTTTACGCACAGCTGACCGGTGACGAATCCTTGCCCGCTGCTCTTTCTGTTACCGGCGAAGGAAATCTGCCAGCTTACTATCCGGTGACTCCGCTTATCGCCGCTTCTGTCGCGGTGGCCGCGCAGGCGTTGTCGCATTTGTTATCCCTTCAACACGGCAGCGCGGATGCCGTAACCGTGGACCGGCGGCTGGCATCGCTTTGGTGTAAAAGCAGCCTGAAACCTGATGGCTGGGCGCTTCCTCCGGCCTGGGACAGTCTGGCGGGCGATTACGCCACCGCCGACGGATGGATCCGTTTGCACACCAACGCGCCTGCGCATCGCAAAGTGGTCGAAACGGTGCTCGGTAAGGCCAACAGCCGCGAGGAGCTGGCGCCACGGGTTGCCCGGTGGAAGAAAGCGGAGCTGGAACAGGCGGTGGTCCAGGCGGGAGGTTGTGCCGCTCAGATGTTCAGTGTCAGTGACTGGCAGCACCATGTGCAGGGAAAATCGCTGGAAAATGAGCCATTGTTTCAGCGTTCACTTTGCGCACCTGCCGCGCCGCCGCATTGGGCGTTAGAAGCGGATCGTCCGCTGGCGGGCGTGCGCATTCTGGATCTGACCCGGATTATCGCCGGTCCCGTCGCCACGCGTTTTCTGGCGGGGCTGGGCGCGGACGTGCTGCGCATCGATCCCTTTGGCTGGGACGAGCCGGGCCAGGAAGCGGACGTCACGCTGGGTAAACACTGCGCCCGGCTGAATCTGCACAATCCACAGGACCGGCATCGCTTCGAAACGTTGCTGCGCGAGGCTGACGTTATTGTTCACGGGTATCGCGCGGGAGCATTGCATAAACTCGGCTACGGCAGCGAGCAGCAGCGTGCGCTGTCGCCTGGTCTGGTCGATGTCTGTCTGAACGCCTACGGCTGGAACGGGCCATGGCGCGAACGTCGCGGATTCGACAGTCTGGTGCAGATGAGCTGCGGAATTGCAGAGTTTGGTATGCAGCAATCGGGCAGTGATCAACCGGTGCCACTGCCGGTTCAGGCGCTGGATCACGTCACCGGATACCTGATGGCGGCGGCGGTGATTCAGGGGCTGGCGCAGCGCGTCACTACCCATCAGGGTAGTGAAACACGGGTATCGCTGGCGCGGACGGCACATGAACTGACGACGTTCGATGTGGATGATACGACACAGCAGCCGGTGATTAACGCAGCAGGTGAAGATGACTTTTCGCCGCAACCGGAACACACCGTCTGGGGCGCAGGCTGGCGGTTACTTCCCCCCGTGTCGCTCACCAAAACGTCGTGGCGCTGGAGTCTGCCCGCTTCCCCGCTCGGCGCTTCTCCGGCAAGCTGGCAGAAGGCGTAATTATCTCACTGCAACAACGAAAACGCCGCTTTGCGATATTGCAGCGGCGTTTTCCCTATCATCTTTTTGAAACGGGTGATGAAGTACGGCGCGTCGGCGAATCCGCATTGTAACCCGATACTTTCCACCGGGCGGTCAGTTGTCCGCAGCAATTCGCAGGCACGCTTCACCCGGCGGGTGGCAAGATAATCCTGAATTGATCCGCCGGTTTCCTGCCCGAACACCCGCGAAATATAGCTTTCTGAAAGTCCCACCGCCGCCGAGAGGCTGGCCATCGCAAACTTCTGCTCATAATTTTCTTCAATCCACTGCATCACTTTTGACGCCGTCGTACGGCTGATGTTTTTCGGCGTGTCCTCCTGCGCAGGCATAAACGCCATCAGCTGTAATACCAGCATGGCTATCTCTTCCCACTGATGTGTCTGCTGTTCGGAAAGCTGATTGAACTGCTCGAGGATGATTTCAATGTGCGGTGCGAAATCACTGAGGTCAAAAATGTGTGCAGTACGATCCGCATCCCATAACCGCGCGAAACGGGCGCGGCGCTGCGGGAAAGATTGAAGGCAGCCGTCGAGCAGCAGGTGGTCGAGATGAATAGTGGTGCGCTCGTAGGCATTATTGCCGTCCGCTTCGACAAACACTTTGTGCAGCTTGAAGGGCGGAAATACAAACAGCCTGCCCGGCCTTAACGTGTATTGCTGATTATCGACGATCACGATGCCGTAGCCCCGGCTGACAAACAGCAATTCCAGACACTGATGCCAGTGGAAATAATTGGCGCTGCCGCGGCTCATGCGATTAAAAGAAACCTGACGTTCATTAAGGGCAATACGTTCCAGATAATCGGATACCGGCATTCGTTCTTTCCTTTCATCGACAGTGCGGATGACAACAAAACACAATTTTCGGTCTGTTTTTTATAATTTAAGCCGTTTTACCGCCAAATTCGCCATGACAATTTAAAAATTCGCATGATTCTGTGAGCCCCGTAACAATCAGCATTTTCCATTTCTCTATATTTCAATCGCGACACAGAGAATTGAAATAATATTTCAAATTATAAAAACCTTAATTACCGGTCCCTTAACACCTCACCGGGAGAGCTTTTATGACGCCAAATAAAGTGAATACTGATAATCCGCTGCGTACTCGCGATGACGTGCAATATCTGTTGAATGACCTGCTCTCGGCGGTGTCGCCTTATACCCAAAAAGGCGAAAGTGGCATCGACCTTGGGAATTCCACCACCCACTACGGCAAAGAGATTGCCAAAATGGAAGCGCTGTCGCGCATGTTGTGGGGAATTTTCCCGCTGCTGGCCGGCGGCGGCGAATGCGCCGATCTGCCCTTCTATCTTGATGCTATTCGCCACGGCACCGACCCGGAACATCCGCAGTACTGGGGAAAAATCCGCGATTTCGATCAGCGCTGCGTCGAAATGGCGGCGTTTGGCGTCGGGCTGGCGCTGCTGGAAAAGCGTCTGTTGCAGCATTTTACGCCGCAGGAACAGCAAAATCTGGCCGACTGGCTGGATCAGGGGCGCGATGCAGTGATCCCCAATAACAACTGGAATTTCTTCCCGATCATGGTGCAGATGGGCTTCAAGAAGGCCGGTTTGCCATGGGACAGCAACGCCGTCGCCACCCGCTTTGACCTGATGGAAGCCTATTATCTGGGGGATGGCTGGTATTCCGACGGCCCCGGCAGGCCGCGCGATTATTACATTTCCATGGCGTTCCATTATTACGGCTTACTGTACGCGCAAAATATGGCAGATGTGGATGCCCCCCGCGCTTATATGCTGCGCCAGCGGGCAGAGCTGTTTGCACAAGACTTTATCACCCTGTTCTCCGCCGGCGGTCAGGCCGTGCCGTTTGGCCGCAGCCTGACCTATCGCTTTGCCGAAGCGGCTTTCTGGAGTGCGGCGGCGTACAGCCAGCTCAAAGTGTTTACGCCGGGCGTCATCAAAGGGCTGATCCTGCGCCATCTGCGCCACTGGCTGAAACAGCCGATTTTTGACCGCGACGGTGTGCTGAGTATTGGCTATCACACGCCGAATCTGGTGATGGCTGAAGACTACAACGCACCGGGCTCGCCTTACTGGGCGTGCAAACTGTTTCTGATCCTCGCGCTGCCTCAGGAGGAGGCTTTCTGGCAGGCGGAGGAAGCACCGCTGCCAGAACTTGCGCGTAGACACTGCATTCCTCACGCGAATCAGATCCTGATGCGCGACGACGAAAGTCAGCACGTGGTGATGCTGACCTCCGGGCAACTGGAACTGAATAACTTCGTCAACACCGAAGCCAAGTACACCAAATTCGCCTATTCCAGTGAGTTCGGTTTCACGCTCGATCGTGGCCGTTACGGGCTGAATCACGCCGGTTGCGACTCGATGCTGATGCTTTGCGAAGGTGACGGGTATTTTCGCGGACGTCGCGATTGTGTGGAAACGCGGATAACCGAATCATTCATTTATTCGCGCTGGCTGCCGTGGCAGGACGTCTCAGTGCGCACCTGGCTGGTTCCCTGCGGTGACTGGCATCTGCGTATTCATCATCTGGAAAATCAGCGTCCGCTTGATACCGCCGAAGGTGGCTTTGCAGTGATCCAGGATCCGACAACAAAAGCTGAAATTTTTGCAGGTCAGCAGGCGATTACCGTGACGGCGCGCAACGGCATCAGTCGGATTGTCGGCGCAGATGACAAGGCATTGCGCGAAGCCTCCACGGTCGTGACGCCTCCCAACAGCAGCATTATGTTCGCCGAAACCGCCGTCATTCCGTTGCTTAAAAGCGCTTACCCCGCCGGTTCGCACTGGCTGATAAGCGCGGTTTGCGCCTCGGCGAGTCAGGACATCAGCACGCTGGCCGTACCGGAGATCACCCACGAGGGCGACTGGTTGCACTGGCAATATCAGGGGCAGAGCGGCCAGATTTCGCTGGTCTGACACTCTTTAGTCAATAACGGCAGATCTTTCAGGAGTCACTATGAAAGCCATAAAAACAGCCAGTAAATCGGCTTACTATAAAATGAGTAGCTTTATATTCCTGTATTTCTTCACATGGTCTTCCAGCTTCGGGCTCTACGCCCTGTGGCTGGGACAAAAGGCCGGGCTGGACAGCATCAGCATCGGTACCGTCTTTGCCATTAACGGTGTTTTCGCGGTGATCATGAAGCCGGTGTACGGCTACATTATGGACAAGATCGGCATGAGCAAATCCCTGCTCTATTTTGTCGTGCTGGTGTCCGCGCTGATGGCGCCGTTCTTTATCTTTGTTTATCAGCCGCTGCTTGAAAGCCATCTGATGACTGGCATTATCGTCGGCGCGCTGTATCTCAGCCTCGGCTGGTACGCCGGTGTCGCCGCGTCGGAATCCTACGCCGATCGCTTCAGCCGTCTGTATCACATGGAGTTCGGGCAGGTCCGGATGTGGGGATCGCTCGGCTGGGCACTGGCCGCGTCGTTCTCCGGCGTGCTGTTTAACCTCTCTCCGGCGTGGAACTTCGGCCTGAGCAGCGCAACGTCGCTGGTCATGCTGGGCGTGTTGCTGTCGCTTAAAATCGGCAGTGAAGAGCTGAAAAATAACGACGTGATCGCACAACAAAAGATCGTGTTCAGCGATGTGATCCTGCTGCTGAAAAACCGCAAATTCTGGATGTTCTCGCTGTACGTTGCCGGTGTTGCCTGGATGATGTTTGTGGCTGAACAGCAGTTCTCGCGCTACTTCGTCACCTTCTTTGACACAAAAGAGCAAGGCAACGCGTGGTACGGCTATCTGAGCACTGTGCAGTCCGGTTTTGAATTCCTGATGATGATGGCTATCCCGTTCCTGGTGAACTATTTTGGCGCCAAAAAGGGTCTGCTGATGGTCGGAGCGGTGGTGGGTATTCGTCTGATTGCCTCCGGACTGACCAACGACCCGCTGCTTATCTCGATCATCAAACCCTTTTACGGGCTGGAAATTTCTCTGCTGCTGATTTCGGTCTTCAAATATATCGCCGAGCATTTCAGCAAACGCGTCAACGCCACCATGTACCTGCTGGGTTATCAGGCGATGATTTACGTCGGTTCGATTGTGATAGCTCCGCCTGCCGGTTACCTGTATCAGCGCATCGGATTTGAACACACCTATCTGATTATGGGCGGTATCGCGCTGTTCTTCACGCTGGTATCAGCCTTCACGTTATCCGCCTGCCAGAGCCGCCGCGATGGCACGCCCGCCCCGGAGAAATCGCCGGATGAGCTGACCGAACTGACCCCAGCCAAACACTGAAACATTGAATTTCTTACTGAAAAGAAAACGGGAGAACCTATGACGATGAACATCGCGAAAGAGAATTTATTGCCGATCGAACTGAATCAGTTAGACAGGATTGCCTTTGCCGAAAAAATGCAGCGGGCGCGCCGGACGGTACTGAGTAAGATTTCCCGCAACGTGGAAAAGTTTGGCGATAAATTTCCGGCGGAAACCTGCGAAAACGGCCACTATCCACTGACCGACAACGTCGAATGGACCACCAGCTTCTGGACCGGTCAGCTGTGGCTGGCATGGGAGATGACCGGCGACGATCGCTACCGTCACGCAGCGGAAAAACAGGTGACATCATTTGGTAATCGCATCGCCAATCGCATTGATACTGCGACGCATGATTTGGGCTTTCTTTACAGTTTATCCTGCGTCAGCGCGTATAAACTGACCGGCAACCGTCAGGCACGCGGCTTCGCGCTGCTGGCCGCTGAAGCCCTGATGGAACGCTTCAACACTAAAGCAAAAATCATTCAGGCATGGGGCGATTTGCAGGATCCGGAACAGGCCGGGCGGATGATCATCGACTGCAATATGAACCTCCCGCTGCTGTACTGGGCGAGTGAACAAACCGGCGAACCGCGCTTCGCCGAGGCCGCCCGCGCACATGCAGAACAGGCAGCAAAATATATCGTTCGCCCGGACGCCTCGACGTACCACACGTATTACATGGATACCGTGACCGGCGAACCGCGTTTCGGCAATACGCATCAGGGGTACGCCGATGACTCCTGCTGGTCACGCGGACAGGCGTGGGGGATCTACGGATTCCTGCTCAGTTATCGCTACACTGGCGATGACAGTCAGGTCGAACTGTCGCGTCGGCTGGCGCATTACTTCCTCAATCGTTTACCCGAAGACGACGTGTGTCACTGGGATTTAGCCCTGCTCGGCACCGATGCCGTGCGCGACAGTTCGGCGGCGGCGATTGCGGTCTGCGGGTTGCTGGATTTGGCCACCACCCTGCCCGCTACCGACGATTTGCGTGCCTGCTATGAAGAAATGGCGCTGCGCATTATGGATTCCCTGACCGACAATTACCTCGTGGGCGATGAGGAAGATTGTGACGGATTGCTTAAGCATTCGGTGTATCACATGGCGAGCGGTAAAGGCGTGGATGAATGTTGCAGCTGGGGAGACTATTTTTATGTCGAAGCGCTGGTGCGCCTGACGCAATGCTGGCAGTCGTACTGGTAAATTTTGTGGACGCGGTGGCCTGCATCGCGTCCTGTTAACTTGCCGTTTACAATGCGTGAATTGTTTTGAAGCATTTTGCGCCTCTTCATATCAGTGCTAAGTATTCCCAGACGTTATAATCACCCATCTGTTAATAAGTATTCCTGCTATGTCCTTACATCCTTTAGGATTAGTCTTAATTCCCTCGCTTTTTTGTTCAGTCACAAAGTAAATCCTGACATAAACCAAATTAATCTAATTCGCTAACTGTCTTTAAACGCTAAAAAAAACTTTGAAACTGCGTATTTTTCATGCGAAAAAGAGAGTCAGCACATTCTGTGTGCTTTTGAGATTTCTTACGTTCGAATCCAATCATTACGCCGAACAAGGACGTCCTGTGAGGACTCATTATGCAAACGATAATCTTAGATCCCTGCCGTTTTACCCGTATTGGATTGCAGCAATTTCTCGCCGTTGACCATGACATCTGTTACGTCAGCCACTTCGACCAACTGCAAAAAAGTTGCAGTAATCTGAATCCGTCAGTGGTGTTTATTAATGAAGATTGCATGCAACCCAATGCGGACAGTAAATCTCGCCTGCGAGCGCTGATTACTGAATATTCCGACACACTATTTTTTATTTTTATGTCCAGCACACGTATTCATTTTGAAGAATACGTTTTCGTTCGCAAGAACGTGATTATCACCTCGAAATCCATTAAGGCTGAAACCCTCAAACAGTTGCTGAATCACCCGCGGCTGCCGCAGGCGCAAAACCCTGCCAGCAGCGGTGTACTGGATATCCGCCCCGTCATGCTCAGCCGTTCTGAATCGGCGATGCTGAGAATGTGGATGTCGGGGGATGGCACCATTGAAATTTCGGACAAGCTGCAAATAAAAACCAAAACAGTGTCGTCTTATAAAGGAAATATAAAGCGGAAAATAAAATCACCGAACAAACACATTATTTACCACGTTGTTCGTTTATGTGATCAGCTTACAGACGGTATTTATGTCCGATAGTTTTCTTCCATTTCCAGCTATTCCTACAGGCTATGCATTTGCATAGCCTGTAGAAAGCTACACAAAGTTGCGAAATGAGATCCGCGTCGCAAATATAAACTCAATCTCCGCGCTGATTTGCCGATGTCCTTATATGGCGTGTTTTCGTCACGACAGGACTTGCCCGCAGGCAGACCCTATATCGCTGTCACTCACCGACTTTCTACGCCGGTGAACAGGATTAACAGAGCGGAAAAAAATGGATACTCCTTTAAATTTAAATACCAGAACCTCTTTTATCAGCAATATTCGCCTCATCACTCTGATCAGCCAGATTTTAGTGGGGATCCTGTTCCTGTTTGCCGTTTCCATCGGCACCTCCAGTTTCTTCCTCAAACAAAGTAACGCGGCGTTATCCAATGCCACGCAGGAGTTGCAAATCCGTCTGGCGCTGTCGAACAGTTCCAATCACCTGCGCACAGCGCGTTTGTTATTGATTCAGGCGGCTGCGGCCGCGCGCGTCGGCGATCAGGACGTCTTCAAAAAGAACCTCACCGACGCCGCCAGCCGTCTTAAACAATCGCAGACGGCTTTTGATACTTACATCAACCGTCCAGGCAAAAATGCCACCGATCTGGCACTCGATGAACCGTTGAAAAAATCCTACGTCGCGTACATGACGCAGGGTATGGAACCGATGATGGCTTCCGCGCAGCAGGCGCATTTTGAGGAAGTGATTTCTCAGGAAGCAGAAACCGTGCGTGAGCTGGATCTGGCCAATAATATTCCGCTGTTGGCTGCGATTGCTTACCGCACCGAAACCGCCAATAAAATCAACGATAAAGCACAGCATGATGCCACGCTGGGTTATGCCCTAATGGGCGGCGCTTTCCTTCTGGCACTGGTGCTGACGTTCTTCACCTATCTGGTGATGCGTAAAGTGATCATCAATCCGCTGAACCGTCTGGTGGTGCGTATCCAGAAGATAGCCGAAGGCGATCTCACACAACCTGCGCAGAACAACGGACGGAATGAAATCGGCGTGCTGAGCAGCAATGTCGATCACATGCAGCATTCGCTGGCCAGCACCGTGCTGACCGTACGCGAAGGCGCGGTGTCGATTTATCAGGGCTCGACCGAAATTGCCTCTGGTAACACCGACCTTTCCTCCCGCACCGAGCAGCAGGCTGCCGCGCTGGAAGAAACCGCCGCCAGCATGGAACAGCTCACCGCTACCGTGAAGCAGAACTCCGAAAACGCCCATCACGCCAGCAAACTGGCGGCGGCAGCGTCGAATAAAGCGCAAAAAGGCGGAGAAATCGTCGCCAACGTGGTCAGCACCATGGAAAACATTTCCCGCAGCTCGACCAAAATTGCCGAAATCACCAATGTTATCAACAGCATTGCCTTCCAGACCAACATTCTGGCGCTGAATGCTGCGGTAGAAGCCGCCCGCGCCGGTGAGCAGGGTCGTGGATTTGCGGTAGTCGCCAGCGAAGTGCGTAATCTGGCACAACGCAGCGCACAGGCAGCGAAGGAGATCGAATCACTGATCGAAGAATCGGTGGATTTTGTTGGCGAAGGCAGCATTCTGGTCGGCGATGCAGGCACCACGATGTCTGAAATTGTGACGGCGGTCAGCCACGTCACCGACATTATGGGCGAAATCGCCTCGGCATCCGATGAGCAAAGCCGGGGGATCAGTCAGGTTAGCCTGGCGGTGTCTGAAATGGATGGAGTCACGCAGCAAAATGCCTCGCTGGTGCAGGAAGCTTCTGCCGCCGCCGCGTCTCTGGAAGAGCAGGCAGCACGCCTGACGCAGGCGGTTGCAGTGTTTAAGATTGATACTGCACAGCGTCCGGCGGTACATCGTGTACCCGCTGCACGCGTCCTGCCGGGCGCTCCACGTGCAGACAAAGGCACCCACACCGAGCAGAACTGGGAAACCTTCTGATTTTTGACGGCAATACGCTTTACTGAACCGCAGACAAAAAAACACCGGCAGCGATGTCTCCGGTGTTTTTTTTATGGAAGTGATAACTACGGCGAGATTCAGGCTTCGCTGTCTCGCGGTACGACGAAGGTTCCGTCTTTAGTATCGCCTTCATTGAAGAACCAGATACCTGCCGGATAATCTTCCAGCGCGACCAGATACATCACACCTTCGTAAAACTCTTCTACAGCAAGTACTTTACCTTCGCGACGCGGGCCGCCGTCTGTTTTTACTGTGACAAGATCATTAACTTTCATCAGGTTATCCCATGGTTTTCAATTGTCTTTATTGTAGTACAGACTGCCGGAGAAAAGCACGGTGGGAGGTGAAAGCGGGTAAAAAACCCGAAGATAACGCAGGAAAACTCATTTTCAATTTCTTAACTATTTAGCGCCAGAATCCTGACGGTTATTTCTTTTATAATCTCAGCGTGCTCACCCCCGAGGGAGTACGTAATGAATGTCATAAGAAATATTTTTGCCCGCCACGTTGCGGGCATTTTTTTGCCCTTTCCACAAACGACAGACGTAAAAAAACCCGCATGAGCGGGTTTTTGTCATCTTGCTTTATCACTGAAACAGTGAGGAAGCAAAATTAGATAGCGGTAACGTTAGCCGCAGACGGACCTTTAGCACCGTTCTCGATAGTGAACTGTACGTTCTGGCCTTCAGCCAGGGTCTTGAAACCTTGATCCTGGATAGCGGAGAAGTGTACGAACACATCTTTGCTGCCGTCAGCAGGAGTGATGAAGCCAAAGCCTTTAGACTCGTTAAACCACTTAACCTGACCTTTCATCATTGACATAAGAATTACCTTTTAAAAATAAATTTCGCCACCAT
Source organism: Rahnella inusitata (assembly GCF_003263515.1). Lineage (GTDB taxonomy): Bacteria > Pseudomonadota > Gammaproteobacteria > Enterobacterales > Enterobacteriaceae > Rahnella > Rahnella inusitata. The sequence continues at coordinate 21,236 of NZ_JYDE01000008.1, forward strand.
GGGCATGTTATAGCCGGATTTCAGTCGTTACTTATGGAGGCACTAAGAAGGAAATTCGTCAGAGCAGGGTTATCATGGATAACGCTTTAAATTGGAACAACTTTACTCAGGATGTCGTGCATAAATAGGTCTGTACCACAGGCCGAGACGTATTTACTCATGACTGCCATTTAATAGCAACTCTTTTTAACGCAATGTCGAGGGAAAGCCGAAAAATAGTCTTTTTATGAACCAGTCAGTACAATCATTGAGCAACTATAGGTCTATTTATCAACAGGTTGAGATCTATCTGAATCAAGAACTGCGCCGCAGTGCGCACAAAATTTTGCATCAGATTCATGCCCGGAGTGCAGACAATTCTGACAAGAACGGGCCGCCCGCCCCTTTTCCAACTCTTGTGACATATAAGCCGTCAAAATTCCGGTCGGTACGGCAATGATGGAATAGCCCAACAAAATGAGAATAGAAGCCAGCATTCTGCCCGTCGCCGTATGCGGAGTGATATCGCCGTAACCCACCGTGGTCAGCGTGACCACTGCCCAGTACACCGACGCGCCCAGCGATGTAAAGCCATCCTTGCCCTCTTCCACCGCAAACATCAGCCCGCCGAACAGGCAAAGAATGATCGCCACAAACCCGAAGAAGATGCTCAGCTTGCGCCGCGCACGCATCAGGCTGCGCCAAAGGATACCGGCATCATTCATATAGCGCAGGAGTTTCAGCACGCGCAGTACGCGCAGAACCCTCAGTAATCGCACCAGAACCACCAGATCGGTAGCACCGGCCAGTGACGGCATCATCCATAAGATGTACATCGGTAAAACAGTGCAGAGATCGATAATGCCGAAGAAGCTCACCGGATAATGCGTTTTACGGGGGGAACACAACACCCGTAACACGTACTCCACGCTAAACAGCGCGGTGAAGCCGAGCTCGAGCAAACCGAAGCGCCAGAGAATGTCCGGCGTATTGGGAAAGAGATCGCTCGCGCTGGATTCGAAAAACAATACCACGACGCTCAGTAACGAGGCGGCGATCCAGAATGTTTCCATCCGTCGGCCGCTGCGGGTGCGGTGTTCAAACAAAAGGGCAAAACATCGGCGGCGGGTTGCCGCGAAAAAGCGATAGTCCTGGGCCATAAGAAACGCCAGCAATGAATAATAGGCGAAGAATAAACGCTTTTCGCCCGTGCGCCTATCGCCCGACCTCACCCTTTCAACCAAAAAAAACGCCGGTCACTCAAGGTGATCGGCGTTTATTGGCAGAAAGTTGCAGAATTTATTTGTTCGCTGACGCGATGACGCGCGCGGTTAATCCATTAATTCAGAAACGGCGTTGCGCACATAAGCGGTGATTTGCGCAACGTCTTCGGCATTGGCACTTCCCCCGCCAATAGATCGCACGGTGTTTTCCAGATGACCGATGTCCTGCTCAACTTTCTTCGCAATCTGCACTTTTACGATGGTATCGACGGATGAGATAAAGGCGCGCATCACCGCCTTCAGCGCAAAAATCTCGCCAAAGGAGTCGTATGCCGGTTTCTCAGCCGCCCTCGAACTTGGCTCTGCAGCCCGCGGAGGCAGGCTTTTCAGGCTGTCCACATGTTCAATCATCAGATCCATATCTCTGATGAGTTCATCAAAACTCTTAGCCACTGGTTTTCCTTCGCCGTGCGAAAGGCAGCAGGATACCACTGCCGTTACAAGCCGAGAAGCCACAGAAAGAAGTTATGCTCAAATTTCGCCACAATGCGCCTGCCGGTGAGGATTGCTCCGCGAGCTGGCAGGCGCACTAGGTCGCTATTTAACCAAGATCAGGGGGTTAAGCGTTTTTCAGTGAAGCCATGTCAACAACAAAGCGGTATTTCACATCGCTTTTCAGCATACGTTCGTAAGCGCCGTTAATGTCCTGCATGTCGATCATTTCCACGTCACAGGTGATGCCATGCTCAGCGCAGAAATCCAGCATTTCCTGAGTCTCAGCGATACCGCCAATCAGGGAGCCGGCAACGGTTTTGCGGCCCATCACCAGTTTGCCACTGTGCAGCGCAGGTTCGATTGGCTCGATCAGACCGACCAGAATGTGGGTACCATCGCGTTTCAGGGTATCCAGATACGGGTTCAGGTCATGTGCGTTTGGCACGGTGTCGAGAATAAAGTCAAAGTGGCTTTTCACGGCCGCCATTTGCTCTTCATCGGTAGACAGCACTACGTGGTCAGCGCCAAGACGGTAAGCTTCCTGCTCTTTACCTTTCGAGCGGGTGAACAATGTCACGTCTGCACCCAGCGCTTTGGCAAATTTCAGACCCATATGGCCGAGACCGCCCAGACCGACAACGGCCACTTTATGGCCTTTGCCGACCTTCCAGTGTTTCAGCGGAGAGAAGGTCGTGATACCGGCACACAGCAGCGGTGCGGCGGATTTGATGTCCAGTTTTTCGGAAACGTGCAGAACGAATTTTTCTGCGACCACGATTTGTTCGGAATAACCGCCGTAGGTCATCATGTTGTCATGACGATCGTAGCTGTTATAGGTCATGGTTGCGCCTTCTTCGCAGTACTGTTCCAGGCTTTCCGCGCAGGACTCACAGTGCTGACAAGAATCGACCATACAACCGACACCGACAAACTCGCCCACTTTAAAGTTGCTGACTTTCGCACCGACCTGCTTCACGCGGCCAATAATTTCGTGTCCCGGCACCATCGGATAGATACTTTGGTGCCATTCGTTGCGCGCCTGGTGGATATCTGAGTGGCACACGCCGCAGTACAAAATGTCGATCACAACGTCGGTATCACGCGGGTCACGGCGAACAAAATTATGAGGCGCAAGAGGCGCATCCGCTGAAAGTGCAGCGAAACCACGAACGTTAAGAGTCATTTATTTCTCCTGAAGGGCTGACGGAATACTTGCGCACTGCAAAAGGCAGGCACCGCAGAAGTATGACGCGTTCAGGCGAAGAACAAATATAACGATCCTCGCCATTACTTGCCTGAATCTGTTTTTTTCAGGAGTTTTAAATCAGGACAATCCGATAGCCAGACGCTGGCGCCGCCGTCTGGCAGCGCCATTTTTTGAGAAGAGATGTAGAAAGGATTAGATCAAACCGGCGTCTTTCAGTTCGCTTTTCAGGTAAGCGTAATAGATAGGTGCCGCAACCACGCCCGGTATCCCAAACGCCGCCTCGAACACCACCATTGCCAGCAACACTTCCCAGGATTTTGCCTTAATGCGGCTGCCCACGATGCGGGCATTGAGGAAGTATTCCACTTTATGAATGATTATCAGATAACCCAGCACCAGCGCACCCACCCACAGCGACAGCGAAAGCCCGACGATGAAAATCAGCGTATTGGAAATCAGATTACCCACCACCGGCAGCAGACCACAGACAAAGGTCAGCGCGACCAGCGTTTTCGCCAGCGGCAGATGGATGCCAAACAGTGGCAGAATGCCAAACAGGAATACGCCCGACAACACGGTATTGATAAGCGAAATCTGGAACTGTGCGAACACCACATTACGGAACGCAGCGCTCAGTAAGTTCACCCGATCCAACAGCTCTTTTTTCAGCGGCGCATGATGTTCGCCCTTTGTGTGGCGCTGAAGTGAAATAATCGCGCCCAGAATCATACCGATCAGCATGGTGACAAATACGTGTGCGGCATTTTTTCCAAACGTCTGAATCATCACGATGTGCTCACGCAGCCATTGCAGGAAGGTGCGCTGTAACTCTTCGATGTTAGCCGGTAAATAATGCAGTAATACCGGCGATAACCGGCTCTGCGCATCGGTCAGCAGCCGCGACACCATGGCGTTAAACGCCACTGGGTTTTTCATGTCTTCCATCAGGAAATCCGCGATGCCTGCAACAAAGATGATCAAGCAGCTGACCACCACGGTACTGATAAACGCCACCACAACCCAGCGCGCCCGTTCGCCGCTGATGATTTTCTGAAAGTGTGGCGTCAGGGCATTCACCAGCTCGTACACCACAAAACCGGCGATAAAACACGCCAGTAAATGAAGAGGAAGAATCAACAACAGCCCGCCCATCACAATCAACAAACTGAGCCAGCGAATGTGATTCGATCTCATAATTTGCATTGCCTGCATCCTTAAACCAACGTGTCCCGGGCCTCGCCCTCAATGTGGCAGTTATCATAGCACCTAACCTTGCAGCGCAACGGCGTGCGTTCGGAAACGCTTAAGAAAATTTTGACACAACGGCGAGGTCTTCTATCATCCTGGGTAATGTATTGAATAAAGAAAATCTGAAAACCGGGTGAATATGATGTCTGAATTACTTCGTGAAAAACTGTCCCTGCCAAAAGGGCATGACCGGCTGTTACTGCATTCCTGCTGTGCGCCCTGTTCGGGAGAGGTGATGGAAGCTATTCAGGCATCCGGGATCGAATACACGATATTCTTCTACAATCCGAATATTCATCCGCAAAAAGAATATGTGCTGCGCAAAGAAGAAAATATGCGGTTTGCCGAACAACATGGCATTCCGTTTATTGATGCAGATTACGACACTGATAATTGGTTTGAACGCGCGCGGGGAATGGAAAATGAACCTGAGCGTGGTATCCGCTGCACCATGTGTTTTGATATGCGTTTCGAGCGTACCGCGCTTTATGCGTGGGAACAGGGTTTCAGTGCTATTTCCAGTTCTCTGGGTATTTCGCGCTGGAAAGATATGCAGCAGATTAACGGCTGTGGCGAACGTGCCGCTGCGCACTATCCTGGCATGGTGTACTGGGATTACAACTGGCGTAAAAAAGGCGGCGCAGCACGGATGGTGGAGATAAGTAAGCGTGAACGCTTTTACCAGCAGGAATACTGCGGCTGCGTCTATTCTCTGCGTGACAGCAATTTGCATCGTAAATCGCAAGGACGGGATCTGATCAAACTCGGCGTGAAATATTACGGCGATGAAGATGACGAATAATCTTACTGCGCATACCCTTCCTCCTGCTCATTTTTAATTAACCCGCGCTGTGTCGGGTTAATTATTCTGATAACACCGCATTTCTCCCGTCAATTTCGCTGCCTGATAATTCACAGCCAGCTGACTATTTTGTCCAATAACAAAACGGGCCGTGTGCAGAATAATTTCCTATGGTTCCCCTGCCTTTGCATCTTGCGTTCGTGCAAAACGCTTGTTACTCTCCGCCTCTCGGTTTTATTTATGCGAAATCGCTATAAGAAATAACCCACCGTTATTTCCGGTGTATTTCGCATTGAACCGCACTTAAAACAAAAAACACAACATCGTATTCATTCGTTCAGGGGTAGTCATATGTGGGTGTTAATTGGTATTCCAATCGTCGTGCTGGGATTTGCACTGCGGTTTAATCCGTTGCTGGTGGTGACCGTGGCCGGGATTTCGACCGGACTGGCCGGAGGTATGCAGACCATTGAAATCATCAGTGCATTCGGCAAAGCATTTACCGAAAACCGCTACATGGGGCTTATCTGGCTGACATTACCGGTTATTGCATTACTCGAGCGCAACGGCCTGAGAGAACAGGCGAAACACCTGATCTCCAAAATTCACGTTGCGACGACAGGCCGAATTCTGATGCTCTATTTCTTCCTGCGCCAGATGACCGCCGCGCTGGGGCTGAACTCGCTGGGCGGTCATGCGCAGATGGTTCGTCCGCTGATCGCCCCGATGGCCGAAGCTGCCGCGACCACTAAGTACGGTGATTTGCCCAATGACGTGCGCCAGAAGATCCGCGCCCACTCGGCCGCAGCGGACAACGTGGCGGTATTCTTTGGCGAAGACATCTTTATCGCCGTGCAGTCTATCCTGCTTATCAAAGGTTTCCTCGCGCAGTACGGTATCGACGTCGAGCCGCTGCACCTGTCGGTATGGGCGATCCCAACCGCAATCGCGGCGCTGATTATTCACTTTATCCGTTTATGGCTGCTTGACCGCTCGCTGGCTAAACGTTTTGACAGCCAACACGGGAGCGCGGCGAAATGATCAACCTTCAGTCAGTGTATATCCTCGCAGGCCTGATGTTCTGCGCCTATGCCTTCTTCAACCTCCGCGATAAAAGCAATTCCCGCCGTTATGTGAACGCGCTGTTCTGGGGCGTTTACGGCGTGACCTTCCTGTTTGGCGGCGAGTTACCGCACTTTGTGACCGGCTGTCTGGCGATCCTGCTGGCAGTGATTGCCGGTACCGGCAAACTGGGTAAAGGCAAAACCGACAGCGAACAGCCGGAAATGATTGAAAAACGCGAAGCGGGCGCCCGACGTTTTCGCAACAAGCTGTTTATCCCCGCCCTGCTGATCCCGGTTGTGACGCTGATTGGCACGCTGACCCTGAAATACACGCCTTTCGTAGAAGCCAAAAACGTTACGCTGATTTCTCTGGTGATCGGCACGCTGGTGGCCTTTTTTGCCGCACTGATTATGCTGCGCGATTCGCCTGTGAAAGCCATTAAAGCCGGTGGACAGACGATGGACACTGTCGGCTGGGCGGCAATCCTGCCACAAATGCTTGCCGCGCTGGGTGCGCTGTTTGCGATGGCTGGCGTCGGCGGCGTGGTGGCAGATTTGGTTAAAAACATTATCCCTCTTGGCTCCCCGCTGGCGATTGTGGTGGCGTACACCTTCGGTATGGCGCTCTTTACCATGATCATGGGTAACGGGTTTGCCGCGTTCCCGGTGATGACTGCCGGTATCGGCCTGCCGCTTATCGTTAATCAACTGGGCGGTAACCCGGCAATCATGGGCGCTATCGGTATGTTGTGCGGTTTCTGCGGCACGCTGATGACGCCGATGGCGGCAAACTTCAATATCGTCCCCGCCGCTCTGCTCGAATTGCAGGATAAAAACGGCGTGATCAAGGCGCAGTGGAAAACCGGCGTGCTGCTGTTGCTGGTGAATACGGCGTTCATGTACTTCTTTGTGTTCCGCTTCTGATAAGGAAAGACGATGACGACAACGCAACTGATGCCAGAGATGGCGTCACGTTTTGCCTCGCTGGCGCTGAATCATTTAACGCGTGAGTTTCCAAATAAACTTATGCACGCCATGAGCAGCGCCGCCGACGCTCAAACGCCGCGACAGCTGCATCCGATTTTCTACGGCAGCTATGACTGGCACTCCTGCGTACACGGCTACTGGCTGTTGCTGCGCTTGCTGAATAAATTCCCGGACCTGCCGCAAGCAGAGAAGATTATTGCGATGGTTGGTGAACATTTCACCGCAGAGAACGTTGCAGGTGAAATGGCTTATCTGCAACAGCCGCAACACGCAGGCTTCGAGCGGCCTTACGGCTGGGCATGGTTTTTAGCACTGACGCAGCAACTCCATGAAATGGCGCTACCGCAGGCCGCTGTTTGGGCAAGAAATCTCGCGCCGATGACCCGCTTCTTCGAAGAAAGCTTTACCGCTTTTCTGCCAAAGGCGACCTATCCGCTGCGCGTCGGCAGCCACTTCAACACCGCGTTTGCACTGGCGCTGACGCTTGATTACGCCCGCTGCGTGAAGCATGAGTCTTTGAGTGAGCTGATTAAAGAAACGGCGCTGCGCTGGCATCTTGATGACAAAAATTGTCAGGCGTGGGAACCGGGCGGTGATGAGTTTTTATCACCCTCGCTGATGGAAGCGGAGCTGATGCGTCGCGTGCTGCCGGGGGAAGAGTTTGTGACGTGGTTCGGGCATTTCCTGCCGGATCTGGCACAGAGCCAGCCCGCGACGTTGTTCACGCCTGCCACCGTCACTGACCGCAGCGATGGCAAAATTGGTCATCTGGACGGGCTGAACCTCAGCCGCGCCTGGTGCCAGCGATCGCTGGCCTCGGCGTTACCCGCCGGTGACCCGCGAGCCACATGCCTGCGCAATGCGGCGCATGCGCACCTGCACAGCGCGCTGGAACATCTCGACAGCGATTACATGGGCGAACACTGGCTGGCGACCTTCGCTCTGCTGGCGCTGGAAGCCTGACGTTTCGGTGCGTGCGTATTTCGAATCAACCGCGAATAATGCCCCGCGTCGAGCGGGTAAAGAAATCATTGAACTGGCGCAGCATTGGATATTCCACGCTGAGCCGTTCAATCTCCAGTTTCACCACGTCTACCGGCTCCTGCTGGTGATAAAGCAAATCATACAAATGGTGGATCACCCGCTGTTCGTCGGCAGTTGCCCTGGCAAAGGCTTGCGCACGTTCATTAATCCCCAGCGGAACCGCGCGGTTACCGTTCGCCAGCACATAAGGTGGAACGTCCTGCACTACGCAGGTGTTGTCCAGCAGGCGTGAACCGGTACCGACGATGCAAAACTGATGCACCGCGCACAGTGCGCCGAGCTGAGAATAATCTCCCAGCGTGACGTGACCGGCCAGCCCGCTGTGATCGCCCATGGTGGTGTGATCCCCCACCTGACAGTCATGCCCGATGTGCACCCCTGCCTGAAAGATATTCTGATTGCCAATCCGCGTGACGCTGCCGCCCTGCGCCGTGCCACGGTGCAACGTTGAGTGACGGCCAATTTCATTTCCGTCTCCGATTTCGAGGCGAGCCGGTTCACCGTCGTACTTCAAATCCTGACTGATTTCGCCGACTGACGAGCCCATGCCAATTCGGTTCTCACGACCGAGAGTGGTATTGCCATTAATGACGACGTGCGAGGCAATGACAGTGCCTTCTCCGATCCGCACGCCCGCAGAGATAAAGCAGAAAGGCCCGACAACAACGTGCGGGCCGATAATGACACCGGGTTCAATGATACTGCTGGCCGCAATTGTGGCCGAAGATGAAATCAACGCAAAATCCTTCTGACAACCGCTCTGCGTGCAAAAGCCGAACGCCGTAAACGTCAGTAGTAAATTAAACCGAATCTGGATTAATCAGCGGGAAGATCAGAATGAGTCGGGAGGTGCACTCAGAAAGCTATAAACAGGCGGATTACTTTTCACGCAACTCTCCTGCTATGCCGCCCAGCATAAGGGTTCAGGGGCGTAAACCCAGCCAACTATATTTTATTTATTTTCTGAACCTTTCTTAAAAATGAGAGCTGTGAATCATTTGTGACACTTCTATTAAGGCTTTCTTAAGCTAGCAATATTATGATTCACGACAATTCATTTACAGGCGTTATGGTTTCACGCCGGTAACGCCAGCAACCTTCAGTTTTTTGGGAGTTCTCATTGCGCTATTTATGTCCGAAGATCAGCTACTTTAGGCTGACTTTGTTGCTCAGTTTGTATTTCACCTTTGTCGTCAACCTGCCAATTTTGCTCCATTTTTATCGCATTTTGCATGCGCTGCCTGCCTATAACCTGGCGTTTGCGCTGACCATTCCGGTGGTACTTTTCTTCGCCCTGAACTTTGTGTTCACCCCATTCAGTTTCCGTCCGTTGCTTAAACCCTTCTTCATCATTATTTTGCCGGTCAGCGCGATCGCCAGCTTCGCGATGATGACCTATCAGGTGGTGTTCGATCGCGGGATGATCGAAAACATTTTGGAGACGCAATCAGCGGAAGCGACGTCCTATCTCAATTTGGAGGTGGTGCTGTGGTTTATCTTCACCGGCTTATTACCGGCTGTCCTACTGTTCCTCACACCGGTCAGTTACGAAAAAACACCTCTGCGCCGTCTGGGCGTGCGGCTGGTCTCAATGATCGTGTCACTGGCGATCGTTGCTTCCCTCGCCGGGGTGTTCTACAAAGATTACGCTTCAGTCGGGCGCAACAACCGCACCCTGAATCTGGAAATCGTGCCGACCAACTATCTCTACAGCGCGTTCCAGTATATGAATCATCGCTATTTCACCAAAAAGATGCCGTTCCAGAGCATCGGTAACGATGCAAAACTGGTGCAGAAATCCGGTGAGAAACCGAATCTGGTATTCCTGGTGATCGGCGAAACCGCCCGCGCACAGAACCAGTCATCAAACGGTTACGCTAAACCGACCAACGAATACACTCAGGCTACGCCGGACGTGGTGTTCTTCAACCACATGACTTCCTGTGGCACTGCAACGGCGATTTCGGTGCCCTGCATGTTCTCCAACATGAAACGCACCAATTATGACGCCAACCGTGCGCGCAACAGCGAAGGCCTGCTGGATATTTTGCATAAAGCCGGGGTGTCGGTGTTCTGGAAAGACAATGACGAAGGTTGCAAAGGCGTCTGCGACCGCGTGCCGAACGTCATCATCGACACCAAAAAAGACGGTAAATATTGCGATGGCGATACCTGCTACGACATGGCGTTGCTGCAAAATATCGACGATGACATTAAGTCCGACGGTAAAAATACGCTGATCGGCCTGCATTTAATCGGCAGCCACGGCCCGACCTATTCAAAACGCTATCCGCCGGAGTTCCGTCAGTTCACCCCGGACTGCCCGCGCAGTGACATCGAAAACTGCACGCAGGAACAGCTGGTGAATACCTACGATAATACCCTGCGCTACACCGATTACGTGGTATCGCAGGTGATTGAAAAGGCGAAGCAGTATCAGGATAAGTACAATGTGGCGGTGATTTATCTTTCCGACCACGGTGAATCGCTGGGCGAAAACGGTCTGTATCTGCACGGTACGCCGTACAGCGTCGCTCCGGCGCAGCAGACGCACGTGCCGATGCTGTTCTGGCTGTCCGACGGTTATGCAAAGGCGCAGGGGATCGATATGTCTTGCCTGAAAGCGAATGCGGCGAAGAATGATGTGTCGCAGGATAACCTGTTTCACACCGTACTGAGCGCGATGAACGTGCAAACCAGCGAGCGCGACCCGCAGCTGGATATCCTCGCTGCCTGTAAAAAGCCGTAAAATGAACGGTGGCTGCCCTGAAATTCAGGGCAGCACTTCACACTCCGCCAGAATGCACTGTGAAAGTGCGCCGATCGTTTGATCAAAGTTTTGCGATTCTTTATCCGTCACCATATACAGCGCTGTTTGCCGCACGGTTCTCGCCGCCAGCATCAGGCGACTGAGCACGCCGCTTTCCAGCACTTTTTCGATACTTCCCAGCGGCAGCCAGCCGTACCCGACACCGACCGAAATGGCCTCCATCGCCGCGGCCACCGTGGTGAATGTCCAGTTCGCCGCCTGCCCGGTGGCGCGATTCTCCGTGCGCTGCGAACGCCGGTCAGCCACCGAAATTAACGGGAAGCGCGCCAGATCTTCGGCTGAAAGTGGCGCGGGCAGCTGAAACAGCGGGTGATCGCTTTTCGCCACCGGTACGAAATCCACGTCCAGGAGAAAACGCCCGTGAATGGCATTTTCAGGAGCCAACGTAGTGATGTACAAATCCGCTGACCGTTCATTTAATTGCTCAATGCTTTCGCCGCGCAGGATTTCCGTCAGGTGCACCTGCGTGTCAGGAAACTGCTGCTGAAATGCTTTTAACGCGCGGAATAAGCGGTCTTTCGGGAACACGCTGTCGACCACCAGACTCAGCTCAGTGCGCACGCCACCCCGCAGCCCGGCGGCACGATGTTCCAGTTGCAAAAATGCAGAGATCAGCGGCGACGCCTGCGCCAGCAACGCGCGCCCTTGCTCGGTCAGCAAAGCTTTGCGCCCGGTGATTTCCAGCAGCGGCAAGCCGAGGCGCTCCTGCAATCCGCTTAACGCATAGCTTACCGATGACTGACTCCGGTTCAGCGCAGTCGCCGCCTGTGCAAAACTCCCCTGCTCAATTACCGTTTGCAGCACAACCCATTGTTCCAGCGTGGTTCTTGGCAGCGCCATACTCTTATCCTTTTCTAAAAGCCGTTCACTCAACGCATAATACATCTATTTATCCGATTATTTTTATCGGATATCAGCGTTTTTTTATCAACTTTTTGCGGCGTATTATTCTCCCATCGAAACGAAATGTTTCATCCCGAACACATTGAGGAGAATGACCATGAGCAACTTTGATAAACATGACCTGAGCGGTTTCGTTGGCAAACATGTGGTGTATACCTACGACAATGGCTGGAACTATGAAATCTATGTGAAAAACGGCGAAACTCTGGATTACCGCATTCATAGCGGCCTGGTGGGTAACCGTTGGGTGAAAGATCAGAAAGCCTACATCGTCCGCGTGGCATCTGATGTGTATAAAATTTCGTGGACCGAGCCGACCGGCACCGACGTCAGCCTGATTGTGAATCTGGGCGATAACGTTTTCCACGGCACCATCTTCTTCCCGCGCTGGGTGATCAACAATCCGGAAAAAACCGTTTGCTTCCAGAACGACCATATTCCGCTGATGAATGCTTATCGCGACGCAGGCCCGGCGTATCCGACTGAAGTGATCGACGAATTCGCCACCATCACTTTCGTCCGTGACTGCGGTGCAGATAACGATACCGTGATCGCCTGCGCAGCCAGCGAGTTACCGGCTAATTTCCCGGATAATCTGCGTTAATCACTGATAACGACAAAATGCAGATGAAAAAAAACCGCAGCCCTCAGAAGCTGCGGTTTTTTTCATGGTGTGGCAAACCTCATTTCGCCAGGTTTTTCAGCAATGCGGCATTAAATTTCTCCGGTTCTTCCATCTGCGGCGCATGGCCAAGTCCTTTAAATTCAATCAACTTCGCATGCGGGATCAGCTTCGCTGCCTGTTTGCCCAGCACATTATAATGGCCGATTTTAGCTTTCACGGCCGCCGGTGCAATATCGCTGCCGATCGCCGTGGTATCAGCCGTGCCGATCATCAGCGTGGTCGGCACCCTGAGGTTTTTGAATTCGTAAACGACCGGCTGGGTGAAGATCATGTCGTATATCAGTGCCGAGTTCCACGCCACCAGTTTATGCCCCGGCCCGTTGTTCAGACCTGCCAGCATATCCACCCAGCGGTCATATTCCGGTTTCCACTTGTTCACGTAGTAGGTTTTCAGCTCGTACTGTTTGATACTTTCTGCCGAGGTTTTCAGCTCGCGGTCATACCACTGATCGACGGTACGGTACGGCACACCCTTGGCTTTCCAGTCTTCCAGCCCTATCGGATTCACCATCACCAGCTTCGACACCTCCGCCGGGAACATCAGGCTGTAGCGCGTCGCTAACATCCCGCCGGTCGAATGGCCGACAAGCACCGCTTTGGTGATCTTCAGGCTTTTGAGCAGTTCATGAGTGTTGATAGCCAGCTGCTGGAAACTGTACTGATAATGGCTGGGTTTAGTCGATGAGCAAAAACCGACCTGATCGGGAGCAATCACACGATAGCCTTTCCCGGCCAGCGCCGAAATGGTGTCGCCCCAGGTGGCGGCACAGAAATTTTTACCGTGCATCAGCACCACCGTCTGGCCGTTCTTGCGGCCCACCGGCGAAACATCCAGATATCCCATCTGCAACGGCGCACCCTGGGAGGTAAAGGAGAACTGTTTTAGCGGAAACGGATAATCAAAACCCTGCAACTGCGGCCCGTAGGACGGCGCATCGGCGGCCAGCGCAGAGCCGGTCGCGCAAAGGGATAAAGCAGCGGCACACAAAAGCAGTTTAAGGCGGGGAAGCATGGGGTCGTCCTGGTGTTGTTGTCTGACAGGCGTAAAGGCTTATGCTACAAACTTTAGGCGACCCTGCAAACTGAAACCGCACAAAGTGATTTTTCGGTTTGGGCTTCAGGCACATAACGAAAAAAATTCCCGCTTCATCCCGTCACCTTTCCAGCAGACTCCACCCGTTATGCGTTATATTAAAGAGAGTCAGCCTTCACAAATTCTTACTGGTGGATACTTCTTTGGCTCTCTCCGTACCCTGGCAATACCGCCCGCGATTCAGACTTTGTCTGTCGATACTGGCTTTTCTGGTGGTCGCCGCGCTGGGCACGTTGGCCATTTCATGGCAGACCTCACAGGGCCTGCGCAAAGACACTGCCGCCAGCCTGGCGCAATCCGTGCGTCTGGTGGATATGACGCTCAGCAATGCCACTGTCGCTGCGGATGCCGTTCACGATCTCGTCGGAACGCCCTGCACCGAAGACACGATTCAGGCCTTACGCTGGCAGGTCGCCAGAGTGCCGAACGTGCGCACCGTTAATCTGTATCGTGGCGATACCATTTACTGTACCTCCCTGTTTGGCCATAACATTGATTACGTTTCAACGGGCGACTACGCAGGCGGGCAACTGCTGCTGATGAGCGGCAACGCGGTCACGCCGGATCATCCGCTGATCGCTTATCGTCGCGACGTTGATGGCAACGGCGTTCTGATTGGCGTCGATGGCTATTTCCTGCATAACATCCTCAACCTGCTCAGCACCCATACCTATCTGGTGCTGAAAATCGGCGATCAGTGGATGGATAATCAGGGCAAAATTCATCGTGAAGAAGGCTGGCCGGCAGGCGAGCGAATGATGCTGGCGTCGAAACAATATCCGTATGAGATGCGGCTGGTGATCCGCAAAAGCGATCACTGGCGCTATATCTTCGATTACGCCACCGCCAGTCTGGTGCTTTTCCCGCTGGTCGGGCTGTTTGTCGCCTTTATGATCTACCAGCTGCTTGGCCGGTTTGCGACGCCAGTAACGGCGCTGAGAGCGGCAATGGAGAAGAAGCAGTTTATTCCGTACCTGCAACCGGTGGTGGATGGCACCCACCATCAGATTACCGGTTGCGAAGTGCTGATGCGTTGGCAGCATCCGCAGTCAGGATTGATCCCGCCCTATCAGTTTATCCCCCTGGCTGAAGAAAGCGGCCTGATTGTGCCGATGACCCGCGCCATGATGGAACAGGTACGTGAACAGTTTGGCCCGCTGGCCGCTGAGTTGCCGAAAGGTTTCCATTTTGGCTTCAACATCTGCGCCAGCCATTTTAAAGATCTGACGCTGGTGGACGATTGCAAAGCCTTCATCGATGCCTTCAAAGCCAATCCGATTAAACTGGTGCTCGAGCTCACCGAGCGCGAGCTTATCGAGCAAACGGAGACCACCCAGAGTCTGTTCAACGGGCTGCGCCGGATGGGCGTCCTGATTGCGCTGGATGACTTCGGCACCGGCCACTCCAGCCTGACGTATTTGCAAAAATTCCACATTGATATCTTAAAAATTGACCAAAGTTTCATTGGCCGCATCGGCACCGACGCGCTGGCCGGGCACATTGTCGACAACGTGATCGATCTGGCAAAGCGCCTGCAAATGGTCATTGTCGCCGAGGGCGTCGAGACACAGGCGCAGGTCGATTACCTGACGCCTTACCAGATCGAATTCCTGCAAGGATACTTTTTCGGCAAGCCGGTAGCGGCGAATGATTTTGTCGAAAAGTGGTTATAGGAATAACGTGAGCTATGTCTTATTAGATGACTGCACATTTTGCTTAAAATCAGCGGATGTGTAACATCCACTCAGAATTCGTGCAGCACGACGCTAACTTATTGAAGTTACTTGTTTTGGAGTAACATTTTAGCCTCATGTACTGACAGTTTACGTAATCACTTTGCGAGCAAAATGATGATTAAGTGGCCGTGGAAAGCAAATGAGCTGAAAATCGAGAAATCAGATGCGTGGAATGACGCGCTGAATATCCCGCTGTTGTCCTCGCTTAACGCAGAAGAGCAGCAACGCCTGATCCAAATCGCCAGCCAGCTGCTGCAACAAAAAAGGCTGGTGCCGTTGCAGGGCGTCGTGCTGACCGAACAGATGCAGGCGCGCATCGCACTGCTGTTCGCCCTGCCGGTAATGGAACTGGGCGCGGCGTGGCTTGATGGCTTTCATGAAATCCTGCTCTATCCTTCCCCTTTTGTGGTTGATACGCCTTGGCAGGACGAGAACGGGCTTATCCACGCCGGAATGCAAATCCACGCCGGACAGAGCTGGGATCAGGGCCCTATCGTGCTGAACTGGCAGGATATCGAAGATTCGTTTGATAACTCCGGCTTTAATCTCATCATTCACGAAGCTGCGCACAAGCTGGATATGCGTAACGGCGGCGAAGTCACCGGTATTCCGCCGATCCCGCTGCGGGAAGTGGTTGCCTGGGAGCATGACCTGCAGGCCGCGATGCAGAACCTGCAAGATGAGATCGACACCGTCGGTGAGGAAGCCGCCAGCATGGACGCCTACGCCGCAACCGATGCCGCCGAGTGTTTTGCGGTGCTTTCCGAATATTTCTTTAGTGCGCCAGAATTACTGTCCGACAGGTTTCCGCTGGTATATGGCCATTTCACCCGTTTTTATCAGCAAGACCCGCTGGCACGGCAACGTCGTGGACAGCGCTGTGATTGTTAATCCGGCCTGAGAAGACATTTTTTCAGGCTCAAAATGGTGATTTTCAGCCGTATTGATTAGATGCTGAGCAGTCAGAGTATTTTATCGAATTTAGCGTTGACACCCAGGCGCCCTCTGGATATTATGCGCCCCGTTCACACGATTCCTCTGTAGTTCAGTCGGTAGAACGGCGGACTGTTAATCCGTATGTCACTGGTTCGAGTCCAGTCAGAGGAGCCATATTAAAGAAGCCCGCTTAAGGAAACTTAAGCGGGCTTCTTGCTTTTCATAATCTGAACGAACCTTTGAATAATGTAAATTCAACACGGTAGCGTGAACAATCTTTCCGACGCATTTTATTTCCCCCTCCCCCCGCCTTGGGCAAGATTTGGAGTCTGATTTTGGGTCATTTCAGTTCGATTATGGAGTGAACTCACAATGTCTCTGAACGACACTAAAAGCCACATCTGTGGACACGGATTCAGAGCAATGCCTTGTAGTGCCCTGATGGAGTCTGGACTGTAGTCACAGGATGTCGTTGAAAAGCAAATGAGCCATCATGAACGCAATAGCGTTCGAGCAGCCTACATCCATAAGGCAGAATATCTCGAAGCCCGTAAAGCAATGATGCAGTGGTGGGCAGACTATCTGGATAAGTGCCGTTAGGAATTCTCACCATCTTATATTTGGGAACGCAGGGAATAGACTGGATAAACAAAACCTGTAACGAATTCATTATTAAGACATAGGGCCAGATTAACGAGTCTTATGCCAACGTCGAAGATTTCTCGACGATATCCACTATGGTTTAACGACCCGGACCATGCACAATGAAAGGCCTTGTCAACAAAACCTCGGTGACCCTTACGTTGGAGCATCCTGCGCAGATGCTGTCACGTTCAAACCAATGCTGACTGTTCACTCTTGAACCCACACACATTTGAATGCATTATTTTTGCGATAACGAAGCCATTGATTTTCCTCGCAACAGGAACAGTAACAGCGCGATCATACAGGCCGTTGTCTGTATGCCACCCAACGTTGTCACTGCGGAGAAAGTCAATACTGAACCCAACCAGGTTGTTATTGCCGCCGCCCCCATCGTCAAAAATCCGAGCAAAGCGGATGCCAGCCCGGCCTGTTTCCCGAAGGGACCCATCGTAATTGCTGTTCCTAATGGATTAGCCAGCCCCATCCCCCAGAGGTACATCACCATCGACAGGGAATACCAGCCTAATCCCGGAGACTCAGACCCAATCAACAACATGCCACCACCGAGTAACGCTGTAAGGATACCTGCCGAGGTAATGATTTGCGCGCCATAGCGGCGCGCCAGTGGTGGAGCCGCCATACCCGCGCCGAAGACCACAAACACGGTGGCAGCAAAGTAAAAACCGACTTGTAATGATGATAACCCTATTCCCTTTATCAGGATTGCGGGTGCGGCACCGAAGGAGGCAAATAAACCGCTCATCAACAGGCTCACCGACAGTGCCGGAAGAATAAATTTCCCATTCACTGCCAGCCTAAAATACGCAAAAATCACGCCCGGAATTGAAACTGGAGCACGCCTTTCAGTTGGATGCGTTTCTCCCAATGTAGCGGTGTAAAAAATGCCTACAGCAAAGGCCGCAAGGCCAACGAGGATGAAGATCGCGCGCCAGCCCAAACTGGTGGTCAGCACGCTGCCCACCAGCGGTGAAAAACCGGGGGCGGCCGCTGTGGCGATCATGGTCAGAGACAGTGCACGTGCCAGTGTTTCACCATCGAACAAATCACGTGCAATGGCTCGGGCCAGCACTGCAGCGGCACAGACACCTAACGCCTGGATGACGCGTCCGATAATAAGCGTTTCAAGTGAGCCAGCAAGCCCCCCCACGACAGTCCCTACGATGAATATTGACAACCCCACCAATATCAGTTTTTTGCGGCCATAGCGGTCTGCCAGAGGACCAACCACTAATTGAGCCAGCGCGAAAGTAATAAAAAAACTGGAGAGCGTAAGACCCAGTTCACGTGCTGATACCCCTAACTGCTCGGCGATATCCGGAAATGCGGGGAGAATGATATTTGTGGATAAGGTGCTGATAGCCGAGAGCCCCGCCAGCAAAACGATAATCTTCCCTGTTAGTCGCGGATTTTGAGAGATCTGGTCACCTGCCTCAATGCCCCCCGAATAGCTTTGCGTCTTCATAGTCAAATCTCAACAAAAATTACTGACAAAAAAGCATCTTTCTTAACCGTTAGAGCAAGAGCACTCCGACAGGAAGATGTTCTGCAACTGCGCTTTTGACCTGTATACGTCATCCTCAGGTTCCTTAATTTCTCAGTCGATAGAGGAAAACCACAGACCATTACCTAATGACAGTGATCTGTGGGGAGACGATGCGACAAAAGCGATTCATTGATTCGCGGCGGAAACAGGTCTGGCCGGTGTCGAAGGTCTATTCTGCGGCTGATGGTCAGGACGTATCCTGAACCAGATGGCGTACATTGCCGGCAGGAACACCAGCGTGATAATGGTGCCACCAAAGGTCCCGCCAATCAGGGTATAGGCCAGCGTTCCCCAGAACACCGAGTGCGTCAGCGGAATAAACGCCAGAATGGCGGCCATCGCCGTCAGCAACACTGGCCGGGCTCGCTGCACCGTGGCTTCCACCACCGCATGGAATGGCGCCAGCCCCTCCTGTTCGTTGTGATGGATCTGCCCTATCAGGATCAGGGTGTTACGCATCAGGATCCCCGACAGCGCAATCAGCCCTACCAGCGCATTGATGCCAAACGGCTGGTTAAAGAGCAGCAGCGTGGGCACCACCCCAATAAGCCCCAGCGGCGCGGTGAGGAAGACCATCACCATCGCTGACATCGACCGCACCTGCAGGATAATAATCAACAGCGTCATGGCGATCATGATCGGGAACAGCGGTGCCATCGCCTGGGTGGCTTTTCCGGATTCTTCAATAGAACCCGCCTGCTCGATGCGGTATCCGGCTGGCAGCGTATCGATGACCGGCTGCAAGGCTTTGATGATTGCCGTGGAGACATCCGGCGGCTGCAGGTTTTCGGCAATGTCCCCCCGCACGGTAATGGTCGGCGTACGATCGCGACGGCGCAAAACAGGATCTTCCATTTGCACCTCAACCTCACCTATCTGAGATAACGGAATGCGCTGGCCGGAAGCTCCTACTAAGGTAAAGCCCGCTATTTTTGCCGGGTCGAGCCGGATATCTCCCGCCGCGCGCCCCATCACCTGCACCGAACGGATATCTTCACGCACAGAGGTGATCGGAACCCCTGAAAGCAGGAACTGAAGCTGCTGCGCGACCGCATTCGATGTCAGCCCCACCGCCTGAAGACGGTCCTGATTGAGGGTAAAATGCAGCGCCGGTACCCGCGGCCCCCAGTCGGTGTTGACGGTCCTCATCATCGGGCTGGCCTGCATCACCTTTTCGACCTTGTCTGCAATTTCGCGCAGTGTGGCGGGATCCGGCCCCATCACCCGGTAGGCCACCGGATAAGGAGAATACGGACCGAACACCAGTTGAGTCACGCGCACGCGCGCCTCAGGTGCCAGGCCGCTGGCCGCCGCTTCGCGTAGCCTGAACTTGAGCGCCTCGCGGGCCTCCTGACTGTCCGTCAGCACGACAATTTTCGCAAACGACGGGTCAGGCAGCTCAGGCGCCATGGCCAGATAAAAACGCGGCGAGCCCTGCCCGATGTAGGACGTGACGATTTTTGCCTCTTTCTGCTTTCTCAGCCAGGCTTCGATTTTCGCCGTGGCGGCGCTGGTCTGCTCAATCGCGGTGCCATAAGGCATCTGCACTTCAACCAGTACCTCCGGGCGGTCGGAGGTAGGGAAAAACTGTTTTTTCACCAGTCCCATGCCGAGTATTGCGACCGTAAAGAGCGCAATAACGGTACTGGCGACAATCCATTTGCGCGCGATGACGCGGGTCAGTAACCGGCGAAAGCGGTTGTAATGACGGGTGTTGTAAATCGCCGCATGCCCGCCCTCCACCGTTTTGATTTTCGGCAGCATTTTCACGCCCAGATACGGCGTAAACACCACAGCCACGATCCAGGAAGCAATCAGGGCAATACCGACGATCCAGAACATGTTGCTGGTGTACTCACCGGCAGTGGACTGGGCAAAACCGTTTGGCATGAATCCGACGGCGGTGACTAACGTGCCTGCCAGCATCGGAGCCGCCGTGTGACTCCAGGCATAGGCCGAGGCTTTGATGCGGTCGTAGCCCTCTTCCATCTTCACCACCATCATCTCGATGGCGATGATCGCATCATCGACCAGCAACCCGAGCGCCAGGATCAGCGAGCCCAGAGTAATACGGTCAAAGTTTTTGCCGGAAGCCTCCATCACCACAAAGACAATCGCCAGCGTCAGCGGCACCGCCGCGGCAACCACTACGCCTACACGCCAGCCCATACTGACGAAGCACACCACCATGACCACCAGCAGCGCGACGAAGAATTTGATCATGAACTCGTCGACGGCGGAACTGATGTTGACTGACTGATCAGTGACCTTAGTCAGCGTCATGCCCAGCGGCATGCCCTCATTGATTTTGGCCGTTTCCGCATCCAGCGCTTTACCTAAATCCAGACCGTTCCAGCCGTCGCGCATAATGATGCCCAGCAGCAATGCCGGTTCACCCTGATTGCGGATCATGAAGGTCGCAGGATCTTCGTAGCCCCGTTCAACGGTTGCCACGTCAGAAAGTTGCAGGGTTCTGCCCTGAACGATAACGGGCGTTTTGCGGATTTTATCCAGTTTGTCGAAGGCGCCATCCAGGCGGATAAAGACCTGCGGCCCTTGGGTGTCGATCGAACCGGCGGGTGTCAGGACATTCTGGCTGTTGAGGGCGGAGAAAATATCCTGAGGCGAAATACCCAGCGTGGCCAGCCGGTCATGCGAGAACGAGACAAAGATACGTTCGGCCTGTTCGCCAATGATATTGACCTTCTTGACCCCCGGCACATGCAGAATTTGCTGGCGCAACGATTCCGCATCGCGCACCAGCAGTCGCTGTGGCTCGCCTTTGGCCTTCAGCGCAAAGAGCGCAAAGGTCACGTCGGAGAATTCATCATTGACCATCGGCCCGATGACGCCTGCTGGCAGGTTTTTGGTCTCATCTCCCAGCTTCTTACGTGCCTGATAAAACTCTTCCTGCACCTGTGAAGGCGGCGTGCTGTCCTTCAGCGAAAGCATGGTAAAAGCCAGTCCGGGACGCGTGTAGGTCTCACTGCGGTCATACCACTTGAGCTCCTGCATACGCTTTTCCAGCGGTTCAGCCACCTGATCCTGCATTTCCTGCGCGGTGGCACCCGGCCAGGCAGAAATGATGGTCATCTGCTTGACGGTAAAAGGGGGATCTTCAGCCCGTCCAAGTTCGAAAAATGAAAGAATACCGGCCACGGTAATCAGAATAATCAGGAACAGTGTGATTGAGCGCTCACGCACGGCGAGCGCTGAAAGATTGAATCGCCCCCCGCTCATGGCTGGCTCCCGGCGACGCGGGTGTCGCTTTGTTCGGCCATGCGTACTGCCTCACCGTCATGCAGCAGATGCGCCCCGAGAGCGACCACCTGTTCACCCGGCTTTAAGCTCCCGGTCACCCTCGCCGCATCGTCACCCAATCCCTGCACCTGCACGGGCCGCCATGACACTTTGGCGGGCTTACCCGAAATACTCCAGACACCCGGCCCTTTACCAGGATCATAGATGGCCGCTAAAGGCACCTGCATCACCTGACCCGGTAATTCATCGTCTGCAATATGCAGCGTGACGGTGGATCCCAGCGGGGCATTCGCCAGTGCTCCCTCAAGCACATATCTCGCCTCGAAGGTGCGGGTTAGCGGATCCGCCGCATCGGAAAGGAGCCGCAGCTTCGCAGGGACAGCCTGTTTACCGCTACCGTACAACGTTGCTTCGGCCTCACTTCCGGCCACCGGGCGTAACGTCTCAGGCAACTGCACGATGGCCTCGCGTTGCCCTGCTCTGGCAAGCCGCACCACCGGCTGCCCGGCACTGACAACCTGACCGGGTTCTGCCAGCGTATCCATCACCACGCCGTCGGCGTCAGCCAGCAGCACGGCGTAGCCCGTGGCGTTTTCTGCCAAATTGGCCTGTGCCTGAGCCGCACTGAGTTCCGCTTTGGCCGTATCAGCGGCGGCCTTTATCTGATCGTAGGCCGATGTCGACACTGCGCCTGTAGCGACCAGACCGCGATAACGCACTTCGTCACCAGTGGTTTGTTTTGCACGGGCCCTTGCCGCCGCGACGGCCTGTTGCTGAGCCTGTGCCTGCAGACTCAGGTCAACCGGATCCAGACGCATCAATGGCTGACCGCGTTTAACGGTCTGGCCGGTATCGACCAGGCGTTCAAGGATTTTGCCCTGCACTCTGAAACCGAGATCGCTTTGAATCCGGGCGACAACAACGCCGGTAAATGCGCGGGAGGCATCGGCAGCACTCTCCACGGTCGCAGACCTGACAAGAGGAGGCTGAGTACGGGGATCGTCGGTGCCGGAAGAGTCACCGCAGGCCACAAGGGCAATCGGCAACAGGCAAACAGCAAAGGTGGCAGGATTAAGCCTGAGCATGGGTTCCCTTAATTGAATTAGCAGGACAGTAACCGCATTCTCAGACTAGTGACTAATAATGTCAATAGTCACCACTCAGGGGGACAGACTTCTCAGTATCAGTGAGGAGAGAAGTGCCGCCGCCGCCGGTGCCGTTTCCAGATTGTATTGCAACTGTACCGGACTGATGTAAGGCCGCATGACCAGATATATCGCGTGCGCAGCCTCATCCAGCGGCGTTTTTCGTTCAAACTCTCCCGCCTGCCGCCCTTCAACAATGATTTGCTCAATCAGTTTTCTCAGACGCTCTTCATGAGCCTCAGCCGACGGCCACTTGTCTCGCGCCGCCACCGCTGCAATGTCATAAAGTTTGCGATCGTGAAAAAACAAATCACTGCCAGCTTCAGTCAGTGCCCTGAATAAACGCCGCAATTTTTCCGAGGCCGAGGGGGCATCTGAAATCGCTGAATTGACAATCGCCATGATCATCGCCAGCCGGTTAGTGCAGATCACCTCACCGATCGCCTGCTTGGAATCGAAAAATTTATAGATATAAGATTTTGAAAATCCTATTGATTTAGCCAGTTCTGACACGGTGGTTTTTTCATAACCAAAATGCCCGAAATGCTCTGTGGCAGCGTCAACGACCTGATCACGGACACTGTGATCCGATGGCCCCCTTGGGGGACTTACATTTATGTGTTTAGTCATTTTTCCAGCTTAGCTCAACGAGCCCTGATTAACAACGAGTGACCATTTGGTAATGCAGTCACACTCCAAAACTGACTCAAGGAATATCAATGTTCCCCCTCCTTCGCACACAGCAACGAAGTTCTGAAAGCGAATGGTGTGGTTAGGCGAGATACTTACGCTTACCAATACATTGGGACTACTCATGAATAATATCATCGTGAACATTACCCCGGAGAACAAAGGTTTTTTGGCGTTAAAAGTGGAGAGCATCTCTGCTGGATTTAACCTGCTACGCAGACTAGATGAAAACGGGCTGAGCGGGCAAAAACGCGTTGATAAGGCAGGTGAGAACCTGTTAGGTTTTTATGCCGACGGAATACTCGTTGGCGATGGGACGTTATCGCAGGTGTTGCCGTAATGACTGACGGCATACGGCGTTAGCTCTGCCCGCAAAACGGATGCCTGCGGGGCATCAAAGCACTTTGTAGATCTCAGAAATAACCTGCATCGTTGCGTCTTCGATCGTTCCTTCATTACGGCATAAAAACCAGCCGTGATCTGTAATTTCTCGCTCGAACGCGCTGGTACAAGCGACATGATCTTCCAGCTTATGAATCACAGTACTGCTCAGCCCGCGCGTTCGGGCCGCGGCCCTTGCCCATGAAATATCAGGCGCAGTAACCACCCCGACATGCAGGTCTGGCATTCGCACGTTTCGTTCGATGTTAAGCTGTAAAATCTCGGCAAATGGCACCATCCGGCGAAACGCGGCTTCTGACGGGTACCAACGATCCATCAGGATAATGCTGTCCGGTGGCTGTTTAGTCAGCACGTGCCGGGAAATCCAGGCGCGGCTATCCGCAAAGCGCTCACAAACTTCCAGTTCCAAATCCTGAGCGGGATTTCTGGCGAGCCTGTTCACGAGGGCCATGGTTTCCTTTCTGAAGGGATCGCTTTTTTTCTCGCAAAGTCGGATCACCTTCTTGTTGTCCGCCCTTAGGACTTTGGTGATGGCCTCCAGCAGGGTGGTTTTGCCGACGCCCTTGGGCCCATCGAGAGAAATAAACAAGGGACGACTCATTCCTGAAATGACGATTGAGATACGGTTTTGGTAAAGCTCAACTTTGGCAAAAGCATCTTACTTCCTTCGTGTGAACGGCTGACCACCCTCTTCGTTCGTCGGATCCGCCTGGAGAACGGAAATATCCTAGGTTAAACCTGTATTATAAGCAGGCTGGCATTTTCGGGAAGGTATGCGTGAAGAGCGGACATTTCAGAGTGATTTTAAACAGTGTTTTACCGAAAGCACATAAATCGTTTGTATCCATACGAATGAATTAATCTGGCATTCAATCATGAGCTGCCAGATTTTTGGAAAGGTCGAACTTTGGTGATCAGCTGTCAATCTTGATGACGATTTTACCGAATGCGCCACGGGAAAGGTGTTTAAACGCTTCAACGGCATCGTTGAAGCTGTAAACCTGTTCAATGACGGGCTTGATGTTATGTTTATTCAGGAACGGGTTCATACGGTCAAAAGATGAACGAGGTGCGACAGCAATACCACGAAGCGTCGTTTGACGGAAAATCAACGGCATCAGATCGAGCTGCGATGTCTGACCGGTCAGGAATCCGACCTGAGCAATTGTCCCGGCAACTTTTGTCGCGGCAACAGACTGGTTAATGCCGTTACCTCCGGCAACTTCCACCGTGACATCGGCTCCCTTGCCCCCGGTTAATTCCAGGACTTTATTTTCCCAGTCAGGGTGTTTTTTATAGTTGATCCCCTCATCAGCACCTAACGCCTTTATCCGCTCAAGATTGGTATCACTGCTGGATGTCGCAATGACACGTGCACCATACGCATGGGCAATCTGTGCAGCAAACACAGAGACACCACCGGTTCCCTGTACTAAAACAGTTTGTCCGGGTTGCAGATTGCCAATATCCATCAGGGAATACCATGCCGTTAATGCGGCGATAGGCAGTGTTGATGCTTCTTCATCCGTCATACTTTCCGGGGCTTTAACAGCACTGTCCTCATGAATAATCATGTATTCAGCCAGACCACCCGGCAGCGGCATGCCCATACACCAGGAAGGTTCGTCTGCTGCAGGCTCCCCCTCTAACCAGCGCGAATAGAGGTGAGAGTCAACCCTGTCACCGGTGCTAAAGCGTGTAACACCTTCCCCCACGGCAACAACTGTTCCCGCTGCATCAGAAACAGGAATAAGGGGCTTTGGCACCAAATCAGGCTCGTAAAAACCCTCAACAATCGCTTTATCCCTGAAATTTAGCGATACGGCGCCCACTTTAACTAATAATTCGCCAGCACCGGGGGTCGGAGTATCAACCTCCTCCAGTTGCAGATTTTCAAGGCCAAAATCTTTCAGTAACCATGCTTTCATTTTTTGCGTCCACGTTGTCCGGATAAGATGCGGTAATGATAAAGACTGGAAGTCAGGGGAAAAAGCCACAGAAAAGGACTTCAGTGTTATTGCAGGGGAAACAATCCGGCTGGGGTATAATTCACAATATCAGTCATGAAACGTTGGATAACCCCTGGGGAATAAAATCGATGCGCTCTAATCTGCTTGAGTTAATGAGTACATTTGTTCAAGTCGTGGAGCTGCGGAGTTTCACTAAGGCGGCTGATGCCCTGCAATTGCATCGTCCTGCTGTCAGTAAATTTATAAAGCAGCTCGAAGATGACTTAGGCGTAAAACTACTCCACCGCACGACGCGTAACCTGAGTGTCACTGTTGAAGGTGAAGAAGTTTATCAACGCGCTAAAGCGTTGCTGAATGATGTTGGCGATATGATGGCAACGGTTTCCCCAAACCAGCCTCCTCATGGGCGTCTTCGAATTAGCGCGCCGCTGGCACTCTCCCACACTATTCTCATCCCCTCTTTGCGTGAATTTCAGGCTCTCTACCCTCAAATCGAAATCGTACTCACCGCGTCAGATCGCCTGACAGATTTGATTTCAGAAGGCATTGACTGTGTTATTCGCCTGGGAGAACTTGTTGATTCAAGCTTTATCTCTCGCCGTATTGGTGAGGTTCAGATGGCTACCTGCGCAACGCCTTCCTATCTGGATAAATTCGGTATCCCGCTGACGCCAGGTGATCTGGTGCATCATAAAGCCATTAACTTTTTCAGTGAAAATAGTCGTGAAGTGATGGAATGGAAGTTGGTCGTAGATGGGCACGTTGTCTCACAACGTCCGGGAAGCACCATGTTGGTGAACAATTCAGATGTGCTTTTGTCATGCGGATTGGCGGGAATGGGGATATTCCATGCTCTGAGAACAACAGTGGAATCGCACATTGATTCAGGCAGGCTGACAGAAATACTCACCGAGTATGCAACCGTCACTAAGCCTGTCTCTATTTTGTATCCTGATCGACGTTATCTTCCCCCCACTGTACGGGCATTTGTGGACTGGTTTTCAGACGTTTTTGCAAGTAAGCATCAATTTTAAGGCGTGATTGAATTAATTTTTTCCGCCCTGCTTGCCGGGTGGTTAAGTTAATCACTCAATTTCATATTTCAGGCCGCTTTTATTCATAAGCTTTACGGGTGGAACAGATACTTTCCGCTCCTGAGCAACAACAGAACAGTTCAGAGCCAACAAAAGTGATAAAGAAACCCCGGCTTTCATAAACGACCCTCTCTCCGGCTGCATTAAAGTTTGTGCCACTCTTTCTGATAAGGCGCGTTAACCACGCCATTATCACAATCGATTTATTACGCATCCGACTCCCTATTTGACTCGCAAGGGTGAGACGACTTAAAAAGCACCGGCAAGGCGAAACGAGTCAAAGCGCTGATTGATTTTTTAATGATGAAAACCAAAAAATAGCTGCCCACTAAGCCTGTTAAACATCCGCATTCGTTTACAGGAAAGTCTCTAAAAGTGAAGGATTCGAATTACAGGGACACTTAAATTTCAAGTGCAGTACGGATTGCGGCTTCCATTTTCTCCGGGGTGGAGATCGGCGCAAAACGCTTGAGCGGTTTACCGTCGCGCCCGATCAGGAATTTAGTGAAGTTCCACTTGATCCGCCCACCCAGCACGCCGGGTAATTCGTCTTTCAGATAACGAAACACCGGGTGTGTTGCCGCGCCGTTGACCTCCACTTTCCCGAACATCGGGAAGCTCACACCGTAGTTGATGTGACAGGTCTGCGAGATTTCGTCGGCACTGCCGGGTTCCTGCTTGCCGAACTGGTTGCACGGGAAACCAAGCACCACCAGCCCCTGGGCGGCGTACTTCTTGTAGAGCGCTTCAAGCCCTACGTATTGTGGGGTAAAGCCACAATGGCTGGCGGTATTCACCACCAGAACCAGCTTGCCAGCGTAGTCGGCCATCGGAATGAGCTGGCCACTCAGGCTGATGGCCGTCAGTTGATAAAAGGTGTTCATATCGCAATCCTCAGTGCAGAAAGAGTTCGACGTCGACACGCAGCGCTGCAGGAGCACACAGTGTGGGGCGTGGCGCGAAGAACCTGCCGCTAAACGCGTAATTAAATCGTGTGCAATACATCTTTGCAAAACTGAACGAAAAGGACAACAAACTGGTGACCTTTGACCTGCCCGCCATTGATCAACACATCATGATGTTAGTCCTGTTCGCTTCTGACACGAGGCAAACATGCGGGTGTTAGGGTCCGCTGCGGACATCAGGGGAAAAGCAGCCTTTAACTTCACTTGACGTTATGCTGGCTAAACAATTGAAAACAAAAGTCGCATTTCATGAAGTAGCGAGTAATGTCAGCGATGATTTTAATTTATCAATAAAAGTGCTGACCCGCAGAGGCAGGTAGCGTGTTGTTGGCAGAACAGCCCAGACAGATAAATCCTGAGGTCTGGCATCTGACAACTCAATCTCAACAAGTGTGCCTTTGCGGATTTCTTTCATGACATCCCAGCGGGTAAGTTGTGCAAGTCCCAGACCTTGAGCACAGAGTTCTCTTACGCCTTCAACGTTATCCGAAATGAAACGTCCCTCAACACGGACCCTGAAGACGTCGCCACCACGTTCAAAAATCCATTGAGGTACGCTGCTTAATCTCAGGCAATGATGCTTCTTCAAATCCTCTACCGATGTAGGCATGCCATTAACTTTCAAATAATCGGGTGAAGCACAGATTACACGAGGGCTGTCAGCAATTTTGCGGGCTATCAGTGTGGAGTCTTTTAACGGGGCGATACGTATTGCCACATCAATGCCTCTGCCGACAATATCAACCACATCTTCGCTTAGCTGAAGATCGATACTTAGCTCTGGATTATCTGCCAGTAGCTCAGAAATGAGAGGCAAAATATTTCGGCGCCCGAATCCTGATGGCGCAGTGATTCTGAGTAATCCTGCGGCCCCTTGTGTTGACGGAGAAAAAAGTGCCCTGGCTCCCGTCTCTGCCTCAATAAGTGCCTGGGCATAAGGCAGGAATTCCATGCCTTCCTGAGTTAATGAAACAGATCGAGTGGTTCTCTGTAACAGGCGGGTTCCCAGCTCGCGCTCAAGCGACGCGAGGCGTCTCGAAACTGCCATTGCTGAAATACCCTGTCGTTTCGCCGCCTGAGTAAGGCTTCGTGTTTCAGTTATTACCAGAAACAGCGATACGTCATGAAGATTCATGGTGACCCCGATAGATGAATCATTGCAACCGTCCTTGATTAAGCAAAAGGAGAAAACACAATTATAACGACAAACGTTATACGGCCTTATCATTTCGCCCTGTTTATGCCCTGTTCAACAATGATTATATTGTATTCATGATTTAATTTTTCAGGAAAACTCATGAAGACATTGTCCCTTTTCACTTCCGGCAGTATCGGTAACGTCACCCTAAAAAATCGTCTCGTGGTGGCACCTATGACTCGTGTCACCGCCTCTGAAGAGGGGGTCGCAAGCGAACGTATGAAGGCTTATTACGAGGGCTTTGCCCGTGGTGGATTTGCTCTGGTTATATCCGAAGGCATTTATATTGATAAGGAATGGTCTCAGACCTATGCCTTTCAGGCGGGATTAACCAGCCCGCAACAAGTTGCAGGATGGCGTGAAGTCACGGATGCAGTTCATCAACAAGGCGGCCATATTTTTGCTCAAATTCAGCATTCAGGGGCGCTATCACAGGGTAACTATTTCCGTGAAGGAACCGTTGCGCCAAGTGCCGTTCGTCCGGTTGGCAATCAGATGACATTTTATCGCGGGGAAGGTGAATATCCTGTTCCTCGCGAACTTGGCGAAGAAGAAATTCAGGGCATTATCCGCAGCTTTGCCGATGCCGCGTCACATGCTGTTCTCCAGGCTGGCTTTGATGGTATAGAAATCCATGGAGCAAATGGATATTTACTCGATCAATTCTTCACGGATTACACTAACCTGCGCACTGACTGCTGGGGGGGTGATATCGCAGCCCGACTTCAGCTTAGCCTTGAAGTCATTAAATCTGTCAGACAACGTGTAGGTCAGGCCATCCCAGTGGGTATCAGAATATCTCAGGGGAAAGTAAATGACTTTTTCCATAAATGGGCTAATGGTGAAGACGATGCACGGATAGTGTTTACGCTGCTCGCCGAATCAGGTATCGATTATCTTCATCTGACCGAGTATGAAGCCTGGCAGCCGGCATTCCCCGGTAACTCACTCTCACTGATTGAACTGGGACGTAAATATGCCCCCCACCTCACCATTATGGCTAATGGTAGTCTTCATGATGAATGCCGGGCATTGCAGGTGATGGAAATGGGCGCTGATTTCATAGCATTAGGTCGAGGTGCGCTGGCAAATCATGACTGGCCAGAACGAGTGGCCAACGGCGAAAGCGTTCGGGTGTTTGATAACGCGATCCTCGGACCCATAGCTAATATTAAGGATTCTGAACTTTCTGTCTGACTCTTTCCCCGGGTAACTTCCCGGGGTTTAATCTCATCGTTGAACGAAAGCAGAGATTTGGCTGATCAAGTCACTGTTAGCTATCGCCCCGCTGACCGGCGTTATTCGGCACTGAGCTTTACACCGTTGCAGAATGCGCGTCTTCAGAGATAATAAACTCAGGCTCATAGCTCACAGGGAAGTTTACTGATCTGGCAATAAAGCACACTTTATGGATCTCATGGTGAATAGCCATTGCAGCATCAATATCAGTACCGGCTACGACAGTAATTTTTGGCCTGAGTACCGCAGACAGGAAGCGCCCGGCGCCATTTTTTAACACCTCACCTGTTGCTACCGGTGAATCTTCATAATCCATTACAGTGATGCCCGCATCTGACGCCAGATGTAAATACCACAGCATGTGACATGCAGAAAGAGAGGATATAAGCAGGTCTTCCGGATTCATTTTACCGGCGTCACCCCCCAGTATCGGATCATTAGAACAATGTATTATTTCCTTTCCGGCGACAGAAATATCCCATGTCCGGTCGTATGAACGATAGCCTGATGTCCCTTTCCCCAGATTTCCTGTCCAGCATATATGTGACGAATAACTGTATTCCATAAATTTCTCGCTCCAATTCTTAATGGCTTTTACTGCAAATCATTGTCAAAGTGCTTATACAGATGGCATAATGGTATACCATTTAATTATCAAGTAAAGTAGGTTTTATGAGTTCGGTTCTTCTTTCGACCGCGGATATGCTTGCCAGTGAGCTAAAAAATTTAATCAATAACGGCTCACTGCGGGACGGAGATCGTCTAGTGGAAAGAGACCTCGCCAGCCAGTTTTCTGTCAGCCGCATCCCGCTGAGAGAGGCGATTCAGAAGCTTGAGAGGGAAGGCTTAGTTGACGTTTACAGAAACCGCGGAGCCGTCGTCAGGACGCTTACTGCTCAGGATGTCGACGAAATTTATCAACTCCGGGCTTTACTGGAAGGTGATGCTATTTTTCAGAGTCTTCAACACATGGATTCTGAAACGCTTACGCGGGCAGAGCTTGTTCACAAACTTCTTGGCAGCGCCAGCGAACCCACACAACAGGGACAATACAACCGGGAATTTCATGAGCTGTTATACCGCAAGTGTAAAAATCAGCGCCTGCTGAAAATGATAAATGAATTACGCGCACAGATAGAAAGGTATGAGCTTTTGCAGCATCGGTTACTGTCTGAAACGCTCAAGTTTCAGGATGAACATGAGCATATTTTAAACGCCTGCCTGCGGGGCGATCCCGCTGCTGCTCGCGACTATACCGTTGAGCATATTCTTTCTGCCGGGCTGATTCTAAAAAGCTATATAACCAACCGGTAATCCAGGCGCTGCTGCTCGCGATAAAAACTAAACGACAGCGCTTTTGCTGGATCCCGGCTACATATGGAGGACGTATCCGGCAAAGAGTTTTAGCCTTGCTTGTTCTGGTAAAGATCCCAGCGGTTGCCGTATAAATCTTCAAATACAACCACTGTGCCGTACTCCTCTTCACGAGGCTCTTCGGAAAATTCAACGCCTTTTGATTTCATGGATTTGTAGTCGCGCCAGAAATCATCAGTCTGAAGAAAAAGGAATACCCTGCCGCCGCATTGATTGCCGATAGAATCTTCCTGCCTCTCATTTGAAGCCCGGGCAAGAAGAAGATTGCAATCGCTTTCCGGGTGAGGCGTAACTACGACCCAACGTTTCCCCGGCTGCGGTGTATCCTCAACGAGGGTAAATCCCAACTTTTCCGTGTAATACTCAATTGCCCGATCATAGTCATCAACCACTATGGCCACATATCCCATACATCGCTTCTGCGTTCTCATTACTGCTCCGTCAGGTTTCAGGCATAACTGCCCATAAACATCTTTTAACACAAACGTTCCCTATTGGCAGTCTGGATTGGTCCAAAATCTGACGTCTTCTTTTCGCACTGACTGGCAGTATTGCGGGAAGCTTTGAGCGAGGAGCGGACCTCACGCATCCCTGCTAACATTGGCTCTGAGCAGTGGGAATTGAACTTTGCGATTCATTGCGAATTCCCTACTGCCTTTGCAGCCAGCCTGATTCACCGTAACTTTTGAATTACTGATCCTAATTAATCTGTCCATTGTTGCCATCGTGGTGAAAAACATGAAATTCGAAACCGGATTCATGGCCATAAATCACAGTCTTGTTCCCCTCACAGTAATCGTATGAGATCTTTATGCTGATAGCGCAGGTTTCAGACATTCACGCCTCAACCGAAAATGATCATCTGTTTCGGTTCGACTAGGTACTAAATTGGCTTACGCATCTGCAACCGGACGTACTGGTACTTACAGGTGATCTAACGGATGGGCATTGGCAGGAAGGTTATAAACAGATAGCTGACCGCCTGAATCAGCAAAATTACCCTTCGTTGATCCTGCCGGGTAACTCAGACGACCGCAGTCTGATGCGTTCTGTTTGGGATGAGAACCGGTGGGCGCACGATGCCCAAGGAGAGGCCCTGCACTTAATTCATAACACCGGTGGCATTCGCCTGATTGGTCTGGATTCCACGATTGATTACAAGGATTACGGCAGTGTGACTGACCATCTGGAATGGTTGGATAATCAACTTAGCGACACAGGCGGCCCTCCGTCATTGCTGTTTATGCACCATCACGTATTTGCATCTGGTATACCGACGCTTGATGAAACGATGTGCAGAGGTCTAACAGAAATGGAAGATTTGATTAGACGCGCCCCTGCCAGACCACTCGCCATTTCTACAGGCCATGTCCACAGACCCATAGCGGGTATGTTTGCGGGCGTACCTGCTTACATTTCTGGCTCCGTCTGCCCGGCTAATCCTGTCTGGTTTGGAGCAGTAAACGTTCCTCCTGCAAATGACCCGCCAGCATTGATGATTCACCGCTACGTCAGTAGCTCTTTTACCAGCCATCACGTTTGCGTTTAACTGACACTGCGTTCAGGGAAGAGAGCAGAGTAATAAGGCCAGATCATTACTTCATCATCCCTGACAGCCCAGATAGAGTAGATGTGCGTTAGAACCTGGGGAAATAGTCACCCTGATCGAGCATTGAGTATGATTTAGTTGTTCGAGTAATATATGATTTTGTATGTACTTCCCAATTCTTTCTGAAGACGTTCAGCTAATTTATAACCATCCTCAATAAATAATTTTTTCGCTTCCAAGCTGCTAAAATCAGATAATGCAGGATCATCTATATTGAGTATGGCATCATATCGCTTGGCCCAATCCGCAAGACTATTTTGTAAATCTGAAGATATTGGTAATCCTTCTGGAGATATATCCCCAAAATTATCCGGCTCTCCTCCCCATAATGGATGGCAATGATAATCAGCCATTAACTTTATTTCTTTCATTTTTCTACACCTCGCAAATTGGCTCTGACTATGTATCCATTATTTCCTATAGTAGCAAACATATTATATTCCTTTAGCTGCCCCATATGAATAGGGCATCAGCGATGCTAACAACGTCTGATCCAGGCACGGAGCCGACCTGCGTACTGAGCAACGTCTGCTGAGAGCGAGGAGCGGACGTTGACTTAATTAGATTACAATGGAGGCTTCAAATGTTACTGGCGCGATTTTCTGGGATATTTATAGCTTGAGCCGCTTCACTTCTGATACTTCCATGCCGCCAAACTTCTTGCCCCAAGTGTAGAAAGTAGCATCCGAAATAGTATGTTTGCGACAGAGTTCCCGGGCAAAAACCCCGGCTTCGGCTTCGCGAAAGATGCTGATGATCTGTTCGTCGGAAAAATGCTTCTTCATGGGAATGTCCTCACGTTATTGAAGAAGGCATTATTAACATCGCGGTGTATTAATGAACGGGGAGCAGGTCAATTCGAGTTATTCAGCATGATACCACTTATACAAGCCGCACGACTCATACCACGCCTTAATTGCTTCATTGTCCAGCCAGAAATCATGGAGCCGAAATTGATAAGAGAATTGTTGTAAGAGTGCCAGTTGGTTACTCTGAATTTCTGCTTAGCTAGGAGAGTGCCTGCGTTATCAGGGAATGCGTTCTCTGATCCTTCAATACAGAAAAAATTCGATTTATTAAACAACACGCATGACGGGATTTACGTCGCATCTATAACGCGTGAGAGGGAGTGCTGCGCAATTTTAGCAAAAAAAATAAAATAGCGCTACTAACTTCCCTTTATTTTTAGTTCGTTAAAGATATCTTCAATTACCAGTCCATTTTTAATTAAATGTTGCACAATATTTTTATGTTCATTGAAATCATCAATATGCAAGCCATGATGTTTTTCTTTGGCAATTCTCGTGATCACATGTACGCTATCTATATAATCAATCTTATTTTTAAGGTTATTGAGCAAGCTGATACTTGGATTTAAAGTTGAGATTAGCTTACCAAACTCGATTTGTAATTCTTTGGATTGATGAGTATTAATATAATCTTCAATAAAAGAATCAAAATCTCCCTGCAACTCGACTTTAAGGTTTGCTATATCCTCCATAACATTTTCTAACTCAGAAGAATATGGCCGGCCATGTTTAAATTCGAATAAGAAAAGATTTGCTTTCTCAATACACTCGCAAATATAAAAAACTGTATAAAGGGAGAATTTTTGCTTAACTTTTAATTTTCCATAGGCGTAGTGAACCAAAAGATGTTTAGCATTAATAATTTTTTTATTTTTTGAAAGTTGATTATTAGTTGCAGGCGGGTAAATTACCACCTCAATATTATCTAAATTTTGGAAAGTTTTTAAAATAAGAGCCTCAACTTTATTCCAATCGAGGCCGCCATTACCACATCCTAAAGGTGGTATTGATATTGATGTGATTTTTTTTTCGACTATGAATTTTGCTAAAGATTCAAGACCTTGCGAGATAAAATCATAAGTTGATTTTTTTCTCCAACTATCCTTAGTGGGAAAGTTTACGATTATCTTTCCCTTTTCCTCAACAAGTAAAACCTGTCCAATTTTCATTGTACCAATGCCACAAGCTCTTTTATAAACTTCGAAATTATTGGGGAAGTTTTCTTTGAAAGCCAAAGCAATACCCTTTCCCATGACTCCTTGACAATTAACAGCATTCACAAGAGCCTGCGATGTAGAAGTTAGAAGATTTCCGCTTGCATACTTAATCATAGATTTAGAACATATAAGAATTGACTGTTACAAATATACTTAATCCTTGCTTTTTTATCAAGCCTTCAACATGTTTTTTTTCGTCGTCATTTTTGACATAGATGCAGAAAAAATTTTCCGGCTCGACCGTTCCACTTGATAAACACTCAGCCATACACACAGATTTGCATTCTGCATTTCTATAATCTCTTGTATTCATAAGCTCCCAGTTAATTTGGGCCATTCCTTGGTCATAATCTAAAAGGCTTACAGCAGAACTGGAGGATAATGGATGTTTAGGAATAACTTTCCAACCATTTTCATTGGCAAATGTTCGTCTAACCGAAATAATACAAAATGATTTTGTTTTATGGTCTCTCAGGACTCTTCCATCAAAAGGATTTTTAGTAAAAAAATGAAAAGGAACCATTGTTTGCAAATTTAAAGCTTCGCGACCTGTTATTATTTCACCATCGGCAACATCAACAAACTGGCCTTTTACTGACGCACGAGATCTTAATCCTGTGTCTAAAATATTAGACAGATTATCCATACATGTTAAATGATAGAGAAGAGTCTGATCTTCGATTTTTTTCCTTTGAATCATTTCAACTTATCCTTTTAAATTCGTAAATCCATTTATAAAACCAAACCTCACTGGCAGTCAAGGCATTTAAGATTATTCGCATTGCCTACTGCCTATCGATCTAATTTTTATCGTTTTTTGGTGTATGATTTGGCATTATTGATTTACAAGGTAAAACAACTGTTCAGTGGTTTACTGACGCTGAGTGATTACGATAGCCAGTTTGGGGAGGCAATGGCCATGGTGCATGCGCTGAACAAAATGACAAAGGCAGGTATGCCTGAAAAAGTATGTATTGCCTGAAAACACAACCAGCTACAGAGATGTTCGCTCAAAATCTGATTTAATCAACAAAGCCTTAGTCCATTGGAAACGAGTATCTGGAGGGCAAGGTTTAGATATGCTCAGTTCATAAGGTCACACTTGCAGAGATTTTTGCGGGGATACGCGCTCTAAGCTGCTTTCTTTGAAAACGCAGGGACATTCTGGTCTTCGCCATAGGTACGGATTTTCGTTACATCGAAGGGTATCAGCAACGTCCGCCCCTGGCACACAGCAGACAAACACGTGACGCTGAAGGTCTGCTGAGAGCGAAAAGCGGACGTCGTGACTTGTAATCTGAAATGGTGAACAAAGTTGGAGCGTGCAAAATGGAAAAGAGCACCTCAGCGCGCTCCTGTTACCCTTTAACTACATGAATTCTATTCCCAACTTGCGGAGTCAGACAGACTTCATAAATCAGTCAGGCACGCAAATCTCCGCCTTCATGAACGTCACTGCCTTACCTTCAATGATGACTCTGTTTTCTTTTAACTCACACATCAGATATCCACCTCGCAGGGACGCCTGCCATGCAGACAAGTTTTTTTTCCCCAGCCTTTCAGCCCAATAGGGCACTAGAGTTGCGTGAATGGAACCGGTGACAGGATCTTCCGGAATGCCCGCGCCCGGCGCAAAATAACGTGAAACGAAATCGTACTGACTTCCCGCACTTTGGCCTGTTATTACCACGCCAACTGGTCCCAGTCTGGCGAGTAGCTGCAGATCGGGCTGGCATAATCTGACAGCGTCTTCTCCGTTCAGAACCACAAAAATATTCTCGAAATTTCTGAACCAGTGTTGAGCTTTACCGCTGAAAACAGGCTGGATGATCTCCGGAAGCTGTGTCATTTCTTCCGGGGGAATACAGGGTAGATCGAGGAGGTAGCCGTCTTCTTTCACCTCAACCTTTAACTGTCCGACGCGGGCTGCAAATGAAAGCGGACCCGCTACTCCATATTCCGTTACCAGCACATGCGCGGTTGCAAGCGTGGCATGCCCGCAGAAATCGACTTCAACCGTTGGAGTAAACCACCGCAGATCCCACCCGTCACCGGCGCGTATGACGAAAGCCGTCTCAGCCAGGTTATTTTCGGCAGCAATCGACTGCATCAAGTTGTCCGGTAACCATTTATCAAGCACCAAAACTGCGGCGGGATTTCCGCCAAAGACACGGTCAGAAAAGGCGTCAACCTGGTACATCTTAAGGAACATGGAAAGTACTCTCTCGTTGTGTTTTATCCGAATCAGTTCTGGCGATTTCAGAGCTGCTCGCTGATGAGAACAGTATGACAACGCGCACCCGGCATCATTTTTTCCAGGCCATCAGTCAGCATCCTGCCGGCAGCATGCAGATCTTCCAGCGGCATTTGCGGCAGACTCTCAAGGATGAACCACATTCTGCTATCTGCCACGCTCAACCGTGTCCGAATGCCCTGTCGCCAGTTCCACCGGCGGCAAGTTACGCCAGTATCATCACGCCAGATAACTTCACCCGCGTCCGGTGACTCGCTTCCCGGCTGGCCGTCCTTCATGGTGTCAAAGATTTCTGTACCTTCTGCAACAACCAGCCGTGGCCTTCCTGTGTATGCCGAAACGTTTTCTCCGCCAACCGGAACGGCATATCGGATGCTGACGGCGTTATACAGATCGACCACCGGATCGAGAGAGGCCATCATGCCATCTTTAAGAACCCGCTTGCGCAAAGCTTCCGCTGAACAGGGTGTTCGTTTTGGTTTTGCCCCAAAGGTGCGAAATACCTCCGCCCATGCGTTCAGGTGCGCCTCTGCCCAGGCAGGCTGCCCTGCCTGAACTGACTCGCAGGCTTCCCGCAGCGCGACTTCTCCAACCCGTTCATCAGCCACGGGTGTAGCTTCCACGCTGATACTAAGTGCACGAAATCCTGGTGCGATGCGGTAAATTTCGGAGCTGATTGACGGTGACACGGCTGGCATATGATAATCCTGTAATGACTGATTTATTACATGATAATGACCGATGACCAAAAAAGTCAACATAACGACCGACGCCGATGCAGCCAGGGTAAACGAGGCCGTTTCCGCGCACGTAAAGCTCTACCGCAGCCAGAAAAAAATGTCGCTTGATGAGCTTTCCCGCCGTTCAGGCGTTAGTAAGGGAATGCTGGTAGAGATAGAAGGATGTAGGGCCAACCCCAGCATTGC
>NZ_JYDE01000009.1 GCF_003263515.1 Rahnella inusitata
TTTAGGGAATTCTGACGCGAATTTTTTCTCTACTTCCGCATCACGTGGACGATAATAGTTTTCTGCCGCGATGGTCTGGCCTTCCGGTGAATACAGGTATTTCAGGTAAGCATCCGCCACGGTGCGTGTATCACGCTTATCTACCACTTTATCCACCACAGAAACCGTTGGCTCAGCCAGAATTGACTCGCTTGGTGTCACAATTTCAAACTTGTCTTTACCCACTTCTTTGGTGGCCAGCAGGGCTTCGTTTTCCCACGCAATCAGCACATCGCCGATACCACGCTCAACGAAGGTGTTAGTCGCGCCACGCGCACCGGAATCCAGCACTTCGACGTTTTTGTATAACGCTTTCACAAAGTCCTGCGCTTTGGCTTTGTCATTATTGTTGTGATGCAGTGCGTAACCCCAAGCAGCCAGATAGTTCCAGCGCGCGCCGCCTGATGTTTTAGGGTTCGGCGTAATCACGGATACCCCAGGTTTGATCAAATCATTCCAGTCATGAATTTGTTTCGGGTTGCCTTTACGTACCAGGAACACGATGGTCGAGGTGTATGGCGCAGAGTTGTCCGGCAGACGGGTGATCCAGTTTTTATCGATACGGCCACGTTCTGCAATAGCATCTACGTCATAAGCCAGCGCCAGCGTCACCACGTCGGCTTCAATACCATTGATAACAGACGTTGCCTGCTTGCCTGAACCGCCGTGCGACTGACGTACAGTCACAGTATCGCCGGTTTTGCCTTGCCAGTATTTGCTGAAGGCTTTGTTGTATTGTTCATAGAATTCGCGGGTTGGATCGTACGACACGTTCAGAATCTGAATGTCTTTGGCAATCGCCCCTGTTGCTACCAGCAGTAATGCCAGGCCTGCACCCCATTTACGCATCGCACTCTCTCCCGAAGATAGTTTCTATGGATTTCATTTGTTTGATCTGATGAAGAGAGCGTGCCAGAGAAAAAGAAAACGAATAAAGAATAAAAGGTTTTCTACTATTACTTTATGGAATAACCAAAAAAAAGACTAAAAAAAACCTCCGGTTAAGGAGGCTCTTTGACTCGGGCAATTTGCTGTTTTAGAACAGTTTTTTAGCAGTATTGTACCAGTCTTCTTTAAATTTGCTTTTCTTGTTCTCTGGCGCGATACACACGGAGATTAATTCATGCACCATTTTTTCGTTTTCAACACCGACGCAGAAACCGCCCTGAGAATAATCACGACCTTCCTCAAGGAGCAGGTCGACCGCATAAGCACCCATGCGGGAAGCTAAGATACGGTCGTAAGCGACTGGCGCCCCGCCACGCTGGATGTGACCCAATACGGTACCACGGGTTTCACGACAGGTTTCTTTCTCGATGTATTTAGCCAACTCATCAATATCATCTAACTTTTCAGTGATGGCGACGATAGCGTGCTTTTTACCTTTCGCGATACCGGCTTTGATTTCAGCAACCAGATCATCACGTTTAAATTCGACTTCAGGGATAGCGATAAATTCGCAACCACCGGCGATGGCAGCAGCCAGAGTCAGGTCACCGCAATAACGGCCCATGACTTCAACGATAGAGATGCGCTGGTGTGATGAAGAAGTGTCACGCAGACGGTCAATGGCTTCAACCACGGTGCCCAGTGCAGTGAAGAAACCGATGGTGTAGTCGGTACCGGCCACGTCGTTATCAATAGTGCCCGGCAGGCCGATACAGCGAATGCCGCCTTCTTTGGTCAGCAGGTCCGCGCCGGCGTAGGAGCCGTCACCACCAATCACCACCAGACCATCAATGCCGCGATCTTTCATATTCTGCAAAGCAATTTTACGCATGCCCGGATCGCGGAATTCAGGGAAACGTGCTGAACCCAGGAAAGTACCGCCGCGGTTGATCATGTCTGACACGCTGTAGCGGTCCAGTTTTCTCATGCGGTTTTCATACATGCCGAGGTAGCCATCTTCGATACCGTAAACTTCCAAATCTGCTGATAAAGCCGCACGCACAACGCCACGGATCGCAGCATTCATGCCTGGGGCATCGCCACCGCTTGTCAGTACACCAATTTTTTTGATCATGACTACCTCTGAACTTGTAGATGCAATTTCTTAAGAATCTTGAGCCTGCCTGTTGGGCGGAATTACTTGTGCTGCCAAAGGGCTTATTAGCGTTTGAGCCTATAGTATAACAAAACAGCGGAGCTGAATTGATTCAAGTCAGCAAGAACACGCATACAACGCTCTGTACTTCGCAATTTACTGATTCATACGGCTTTTACAAGATATTTCCGGTTAGTTACCGGCAGATTTCTATCTTGTTAATTGCCTGTTTTATGAAAGTTGGCAAATCGAGGGCAAAAAAAACCCCACCTTTCGGCGGGGGAAGACAGGGATGGTGTCTATGGCAAGGAAAAACAGGGATCTTACTCGGTCTTGCTGGTACTACTCGTCTTCTGGGCAGAAGGGGTTTGTAAGCCAGATAACTGCTGTTGCATCTGTTCAATGCGCTGCTCGTGTTTCTGGTTCAGTACGTTCTTTTGCTCAGGCGTCAGCAGATTAAACATCTGGTTGCGGATGCGGGCCATTTCGACCTGGCGATCCACCTGTTCCTGAGCCATTAATTCGGCTTGTGCACGCACAGCTTTCTGGTCAAATTTTTCAGCAGTAACCAGTCGGTGCATCGTTTCTAACTGTTCTACATTTATATCAGGCAAATCTTTTCGCGCCTGATGCATAAGGTCACGCATTTGCTGACGTTGTTGCTCCGTCAGATTTACACCATCAAACATGGTGTTGCGTTCCTGAGGCTTATCCAACATCGTGCTATTATGTTCTGCTGGCATCGCCGACATCGGTTTTGCACCCTCTGCTAAAGCGACACCTGAACTCAGTGTCAGTAGCGTGGCCAAACCTAGTGAAGCTGCCTTAAACATCACACACTCCTAAAAGTCTTTATCGCTCATCGCGAATCATTGAAAAGCAGTCTAAACCTGCTGCTGCAAACAAGCGTCAGTGCTTGTAAAAGTACGTAAAGTCATGGAATAGCGGCAATTGATGACGTATTTTGCGTCTAGAGGTAAATACAATGAATAAAATTTTGTTAGTTGATGATGACCGTGAACTGACTTCACTTTTGAAAGAATTGCTCGAAATGGAAGGCTTTAATGTTGTGGTTGCTTACGACGGTGAGCAGGCATTAGAGAAAGTTGATAACACTATCGATCTGCTGTTGCTTGACGTCATGATGCCGAAGAAAAACGGCATTGAAACCCTTAAAGAATTACGCCAGCGTCATCAGACGCCAGTGATTATGTTAACCGCGCGCGGCAGTGAGCTGGA
Organism: Rahnella inusitata; assembly: GCF_003263515.1. Lineage (GTDB taxonomy): Bacteria > Pseudomonadota > Gammaproteobacteria > Enterobacterales > Enterobacteriaceae > Rahnella > Rahnella inusitata. The sequence goes on from NZ_JYDE01000009.1 coordinate 3,323, forward strand.
CCGCGTATTGGGGCTGGAACTTGGCGCCGATGATTACCTGCCAAAGCCGTTTAATGACCGTGAACTGGTCGCACGAATTCGTGCAATGCTGCGCCGTTCCAACTGGAGCGAACAACAGCAGACCACTGAAAATAATGGTTCCCCAACGCTGGAAGTCGACGGTTTGCAGCTGAACCCGGGGCGTCAGGAAGCCAGCTTTGACGGTGAAGCGCTGGATTTAACCGGTACTGAGTTTACCCTGTTGTATTTACTGGCAAAACATCTCGGCCAGGTTGTTTCCCGTGAACATCTGAGTCAGGAAGTACTGGGGAAACGTCTGACACCGTTTGACCGCGCCATTGATATGCATATTTCGAATTTACGCCGTAAATTGCCCGATCGTCAGGACGGACATCCGTGGTTTAAAACCCTTCGCGGACGCGGTTATCTGATGGTTTCTGCTTCATGATAAACAGCCTTACGGCACGTATTTTTGCCATTTTCTGGTTCACATTAGCACTGGTGCTAATGTTGGTATTGATGGTGCCGAAACTCGATTCACGCCAGATAACGCCGTTGCTCGATAATGAACAACGGCAAGGCCTGATGATTGAACAACACGTCGAAGCTGAGCTGGTGAACGATCCGGCAAATGATTTGATGTGGTGGCGCAGGCTGTTCCGCGCGATCGACAAATGGGCGCCGCCGGGCCAGCGCTTGCTACTGGTCACCAGCGAAGGCCGGGTGATTGGCGCGCAACGCAATGAAATGCAAATTGTGCGTAACTTTATCGGGCAGTCTGATAATTCAGACCGTCCGAAAAAGAAAAAATATGGCCGCGTTGAAATGGTTGGCCCGTTCTCGGTGCGTGACGGCGAAGATAACTATCAGCTCTATCTGATGCGTCCGGCCAGCAGCTCCCAGTCCGACTTCATTAACCTGATGTTTGACCGACCGTTGTTGCTGCTGATTGTCACGATGCTGATCAGCGCCCCGCTGCTGCTCTGGCTGGCGTGGAGCCTGGCGAAACCGGCGCGTAAGTTAAAAAATGCGGCGGACGACGTGGCCAGGGGAAACCTCAAACAGCATCCGGAGCTTGAAGCCGGACCGCAGGAATTTCTCGCCACAGGTGCCAGCTTCAATCAGATGGTGAGCGCTCTCGAACGCATGGTGACTGCACAGCAAAGGCTGATTTCGGACATCTCGCATGAGCTGCGCACGCCACTGACGCGCCTGCAACTGGCAACTGCGCTGATGCGTCGTCGTCACGGTGAAGGCAAAGAGCTGCAACGTATCGAAAACGAAGCGCAACGTCTTGATAGCATGATCAATGACTTACTGGTGTTATCACGCAGTCAGCATAAGAATGAGTTGTCGCGGGAAACACTGAAGGCCAATGAGTTATGGGCCGGTGTTATTGACGACGCGCAGTTTGAAGCCGAGCAAATGGGCAAAACGCTGGAAGTGACCTCACCTCCGGGTCCGTGGAAACTCATCGGTAATGCCGCCGCGCTCGACAGTGCGCTGGAGAACATCGTGCGTAACGCCCTGCGTTATTCGCATCACCACATTGCACTGAACTTCGCTCACGACAGCGACGGGATCACCATCACCGTGGACGACGACGGTCCTGGCGTCAGTGAAACCGATCGCGAACAGATTTTCCGCCCGTTCTATCGCACCGATGAAGCACGCGATCGTGAATCTGGCGGTACCGGCCTTGGGCTGGCTATCGTCGATACGGCGGTTCAGCAGCATCGCGGTAAGGTCAGAGCCGAAGATAGCCCGCTGGGCGGCCTCAGGCTGATTATCTGGCTGCCACTGCACCAGCGTTAAGTTTCTGCTATTCTGCGTCCCTCTATCAGGGGGACGCATGCTTAACATCGTTTTATTTGAACCAGAAATCCCGCCAAATACCGGCAACATCATCCGCCTGTGTGCCAACACCGGATGTCAGCTTCACCTTATCGAACCTTTAGGTTTCGGCTGGGACGATAAACGCCTGCGCCGCGCCGGGCTGGATTACCACGAATTCGCCAGCATCAAACATCATGCGAATTATGACGCCTTTCTCACCAGCGAAAATCCGCAGCGCCTGTTCGCGCTAACCACCAAAGGTACACCTGCGCACAGCGCGGTGAGCTATCAGGACAATGATTTTCTGGTGTTTGGTCCCGAGACGCGCGGTCTTCCGGCATACATCTTAGATAATCTGCCTGCCAGTCATAAAATCCGTATTCCGATGCTCGCGGAAAGTCGCAGCATGAATCTGTCGAATGCCGTGTCTGTGGTGGTGTATGAAGCGTGGCGCCAGCTGGGATATCCGGGGGCGTTGCTGAAGGAATGAATCTGAAGGGGATAAAATAAAACGATGGCATGCACAGGCATGCCATTTTTGTGTCAGATACCGTCGCCGAATTCAAAACCCTGCACGATACCGTTGAAGTGTTGATCCATATCCATCGAAGGACGCTCGCTCTCCGGTCTGCCGACAATACGCGCGGGCACACCTGCAGCCGTGGTATGGGCGGGCACTGACTGCAAGACCACAGACCCTGCTCCAATCTTAGCCCCCACGCCAACCTCAATATTCCCGAGAATCTTCGCGCCCGCACCAATCATGACACCTTCACGAATTTTCGGATGTCGGTCACCACATGTTTTACCGGTACCACCGAGCGTAACGGATTGCAGAATAGAGACGTCGTTTTCCACTACAGCCGTTTCGCCGATAACAATACCTGTGGCGTGGTCGAGCATAATGCCGCAACCAATACGCGCCGCAGGGTGGATATCCACGCCGAAGGAAACGGAAATCTGATTCTGGAAATAAATCGCCAGCGCTTTGCGGTCCTGCTTCCACAGCCAGTTGCCAATGCGATACGCCTGTAGCGCATGGAATCCTTTCAGATAAAGCAGCGGCGTGGAGTATTTATCGACGGCAGCATCGCGCTGATGCACCGCCAGAATATCGCGCGCGGCGGAGAGGATCATTTGTTCGTCGTTGCGATAGGCTTCTTCGACGACTTCACGGATCGCCATCGCAGGCATGATCGGGTTGCCCAGTTTGTTGGCCAGAATATAGCTCAACGCACTGCCCAGCGTTTCATGCTTAAGCAACGTCGCGTGGAAGAAGCTCGCCAGCATAGGTTCACACTCAGCCAGTGCTCGCGCCTCTGATTTAATGTTATTCCAGACCAGTTCTAATTCTTCTAACGACATCACTGTTCCTTACGACTTTGCAGGTTCGGATAATAAAAAGCCGCCCTGTGGGGATCTCCGACAAGGTGGCTATGCTACTTATCGCCGGTCAGTGGCTGTGTTTTTCGTCCTTGCTCGCACGGGCAAGTAAATTCGTGGCGGCTTCACGGGCATCTTTACCGCAGTATAGGACCTGGTAAATCTGTTCCGTAATAGGCATTTCAACGTTATGACGCTGCGCCAGTACCCGTACTTCTTTGGTGTTGCGATAGCCTTCAACAACCTGACCGATGGTGTTCTGCGCGGTCTGAACATCCATCCCCTGCCCCAGCATAATACCGAAGCGGCGGTTACGTGACTGGTTGTCTGTGCAGGTTAACACCAAATCACCCAGACCTGCCATGCCCATAAAGGTGGCAGGATCGGCACCCAGCGCGGTGCCGAGGCGGCTCATTTCTGCCAGACCACGGGTGATCAATGCCGTTCTGGCATTTGCACCAAAACCAATGCCGTCAGACATACCGGCACCGATGGCAATCACGTTTTTAATCGCACCGCCCAGCTGCACGCCGATGAAATCGGGGTTGCTGTAAACGCGGAAGCTTTTGCCACAGTGCAGCAGTTGCTGTAAATCGTCAGCAAAACTGGCATCCGTGGCCGCCAGAGAAATCGCCGTCGGCATTCCCGCCGCCAGCTCTTTGGCAAACGTCGGGCCAGAAACCACGGCTAACGGGATCGTATCGCCGAGTTCTTCACGCGCGACATCCTGCAACAGACGTCCGGTTTCTGCTTCCAGACCTTTGGTCGCCCATACCACACGCGCATCAGCACGCAGATGGGGTTTCAACTGACGCAACACGTCACCAAACACATGGCTCGGCACGACAACCAGCACATTGCGGCTGGCCGCTAACGCGACGGACAGGTCAGTTTCGAGCAACAGATTGTCGGGGAATGGCACATCAGGAAGGAATTCCTGATTACAACGGGCGCGTTGCAAGGCGTTGATGTGGTCGGGATTGTGTCCCCACAGCACAACGGGATGGCCATTTCTGGCAAGGGTAATTGCTAAAGCGGTGCCGTACGAGCCGGCACCGATTACAGTCATTGACGCATTGACGGTTTTCATCAGGCATCCTGATGTGGTTCAGCACCTTCGGTTTCAGCTTGCTGTTGCAGATAGTTCATGAACAGCGCGTCGAAGTTGACAGGTGCCAGATTCAGTTGCGGGAAGGTACCGCGGGAAACCAGGCTGGTGATGCACTCACGGGCATACGGGAACAGAATGTTCGGGCAGTATGCACCCAGGCAATGCGCCATCTGGTTGCCATCAATACCGGAGATGCTGAAGATACCACCTTGCTGAACTTCGCACAGGAACGCAGTTTCGTCGCCCAGTGAAGACGTTACCGTTACACGCAATACGACTTCGTACACGCCTTCAGCCAGCTGGCTGGATGCGGTATCAAGATCCAGTTTCACTTCTGGCTGCCATTCTTTCTGGAAAACCTGAGGTGCGTTTGGCGCTTCAAAAGAGATGTCTTTGGTGTAAATACGCTGGATCTCGAAAGACATCTCGGTGTTATTTTGTTCTGACATGTGAGTAGTACCCTTGAGTTAAAAGTCCTTTAAACACTTAATGAAAATACGCAGCCGCCCCGATTACCCCAGTAACGGGTCGAGACCACCGCGTGCATCAAGTGCATGTAAATCATCGCAACCGCCAACGTGCTGTCCATCGATAAAAATCTGAGGAACGGTTGAGCGACCGCTACGGGCGATCATCTTTTCACGTTTATCCGCATCGCCATCAATCGCGATTTCATCGAATGTAGCGCCTTTGCTGTTAAGCAGGGCTTTCGCACGATGGCAATAAGGACAGGTTGCCTTGGTGTAGATTTCAATTTTAGCCATGGGTTCCACCTCTAAGTCGTAGATTTTAATGCCGTTGCGATTGGGCTGAGATCTTATTTACCGCGCGCCAATGGCAGATTTTCACTGCTCCAGCCGCTGATGCCTTCTTTCAACGTGAAAACACGTTCAAAACCGGCTGCGATCAGGCCTTCTGCCGCTGTACGGGAAGTCTGGCCTGTTGCACATACCACAATAACCGGCTGCGCTTTATGTTTTGTCAGCTCACCCAGATTATTGCTTTTGATGTCTGTGGTCAGCACATTCAGGGACGTGGCGATGTGGCCTTTGCGGAACTCTTCACGCGTACGCACATCGACAACGACGGCATCTTCTTTGTTGATCAGGCGGGTTGCTTCACCACGGGTGATCTCTTTTACTTTAGAAAAACGTGTTTTAAAGGTGGTCACAATTACTGCAATCAGTAACGCAACCCACGCCAGGCTGAGAACCGGATGCGCACTGATGAATGGCATAATATCTTGCATGGGGTGTAGCAACTCCCGTCAGTTAGGGGAAAATTCAAGGCTTCAGAGTATACCTGCGCGTCGGAGCAAATACAGCCAGTAAGCACGGGCTAATGCCACAATCTGCGGCACATCCCGAAAAATTAACACGCCTTTATGATGAAAGTTAACCCTCACCTCACCCCATCTTTGATCTCTCACGGCTATTCGCCTCGCGCACTGGGGTAAAATCAGCCCGCCTGAATGCACATAGCCGCGCCTGTTTACGCCTGTTCAGCCGGCGAGGCTATTGAGCATTTCATCTTTCAAACTGAGGTCAATTGACATGTCGAGCAACAAAAAACCGATGGTTCTGGTGATTCTTGATGGTTACGGTCATCGTGAAGAACAACAAGACAACGCGATTCTGAATGCCAAAACACCGGTCATGGATAATCTTTGGGCGACCCAACCCCATACGCTGATCGCCGCATCCGGTCTGGACGTCGGCCTGCCTGACGGCCAGATGGGCAACTCCGAAGTCGGCCATGTCAATTTAGGTGCGGGTCGCATTGTGTATCAGGATTTGACCCGCCTCGATAAAGAGATCAAAGAAGGCGATTTCTTTAATAATAGCGTACTGACCGCCGCTGTTGATCGCGCCGTCAGTGCAGGCAAAGCAGTTCACATTATGGGGCTTCTCTCTGCGGGCGGCGTTCATAGCCACGAAGACCACATTATGGCCATGGTAGAACTGGCCCATCGTCGCGGCGCAAAAGCGATTTACCTGCATGCTTTCCTTGATGGCCGCGATACGCCACCGCGCAGCGCAGAATCTGCCTTAAAACGTTTCACTGAGAAATTCGCTGAGATCGGCACAGGCCGGATTGCATCAATCGTTGGCCGTTACTACGCCATGGACCGCGATAATCGTTGGGATCGCGTACAACTTTCCTATGACCTGATGGCTGAGGCAAAAGGCGCGTTCACGGCCGATAACGCACTGGCAGGTCTGCAAGCTGCGTATGCCCGTGATGAAAATGATGAATTTGTGAAACCAACCGTATTGCAGGCTGCCGGGGAAGAAACCGCTGCGATCAACGATGGCGACGCGATGATCTTTATGAACTTCCGCGCCGACCGCGCACGCGAAATCACCCGCGCGTTCATCAGCCCGGACTTCGACGGCTTTACGCGTGAAAAAGTGATTAACTTCGGCGATTTCGTCATGCTGACCGAATATGCTGCCGACATCGACGCAGCCTGCGCGTATCCTCCTGCATCCCTGAAAAATACCTTGGGTGAATGGCTGATGGCACACGACAAAACGCAGTTGCGCATCTCCGAAACTGAAAAATACGCACACGTGACCTTCTTCTTTAACGGCGGTATGGAAGATGCGTTTACCGGTGAAGACCGTATCCTGGTGAAATCGCCGAACGTGGCAACTTATGATCTGCAACCGGAAATGAGCTCCGCAGAGCTCACTGACAAACTGCTGGGCGCCATTGCCAGCGGCAAATACGACGCCATTATTTGTAACTATCCGAATGGCGACATGGTCGGCCACACGGGTGTGTATGAAGCAGCCGTCAATGCGGTGGAAACGCTGGATAACTGTGTTGCACAAGTGGTCGACGCCGTGAAAGCCGTTGGCGGCCAGTTGCTGATCACCGCTGACCACGGTAACGCAGAGCAGATGCGTGATCCGGCCACCGGTCAGGCACACACCGCCCACACCAGCCTGCCAGTCCCGCTGATTTATGTCGGTGGCAACGCCGAGGCCGTGGAAGGCGGTAAACTGTCGGATATCGCACCTACTATGCTCTCGCTGATGGGAATGGAAATTCCGCCAGAAATGAGTGGCAAACCGCTGTTTATCGCACGCTAATTTCCTTAAACCCCCTGAAATACAGGCGTATCTGCTCGGGCAGGTACGCCTTTTTTGTTTGTGCATCAGCCGGTTGATTAGTGTTACGATACGGCCAGGGACAGCCATATTGTCTATCATCCACGGTCGACAAGCGGAAAAAAGTTTGAGCAAATTCATTCATTTCAGCCTGATGAGAAACCGCCTTTCCGCTTCGGACAAGGTCGTATCCGCCTTCCCATCTTCAGCCTTATTGCTTTGCGCCTCTTTACTGACGCTCTCTCTTACTGCCCATGCTGATGACAATAAAGATCAGCTCAAAACCATTCAGCAAAACATCGCAGAAAAAGAGAAAAGCGTTAAACAGCAGAAACAACAACGCGGCACGCTGTTGCAACAATTGCAGGCGCAGGAAAAAACCATTGCTTCGGCCAGTTCCCAGCTTCGCAGCACACAATCGACGCTGAGTACCCTTGGGAAAGATATCTCCGGGCTGACGCTGTCTATCGACAAATTGCAGAAACAGCAAAAAACGCAGGAAACCATTCTCGCCAAACAGCTCGATTCCGCATTCCGCATCGGTCAGCACAAAGGCCTGCAACTCCTTCTCAGTAGTGAAGAGAGCGAGCGCAGCGAGCGGATCCTGGCCTATTTCGGTTATCTGAATGAAGCCCGCCAGAAGACCATCGAAGAACTCAAACAAACGCGCACCACGCTCGGCGAACAGCGGGTTTCGTTAGAGTCCAAACAAACCCAGCAGAAAAGCCTGCTAGGCGAGCAGCAGACTCAGCAGCAAAAGCTTGAGCAAGCTCGCGCAGCGCGCAAACAAACGCTGACAGCGCTCGAGTCTTCTTTGCAAAAAGATGAGCAAAGCCTGACCGAACTGCGTGCCAACGAATCGAGCCTGCAAAACAAAATTGCGGCCGCTGAGCGTGCCGCAAAAGCCCGTGCTGAGAAAGAAGCGCGCGAAGCCGCCGCCGTGCGGGCGAAAGAGCAGCAAGCGAAGAAAAAAGGCTCCACCTACAAACCGACGCAAAGCGAGCAATCGCTGATGGCGCGCACCGGCGGGCTGGGAAGGCCATCCGGACAGAATATGTGGCCGGTTACCGGTTCGTTGATACACCGTTTCGGCGAACAGTTGCAGGGTGAACTACGCTGGAAAGGAATTGTAATTTCGGCACGTGAAGGCAGTGATGTGCGTGCAATTGCAGAAGGCCGCGTCATTCTGGCGGACTGGTTACAAGGCTACGGGCTGGTTGTGGTGATCGACCACGGCAGGGGTGACATGAGCCTTTACGGATATAACCAGGATGCGCTGGTCAGCGTGGGCGATCAGGTGAAAACCGGTCAGGCCATTGCCAAAGTAGGGAACAGCGGCGGACAAGGCCAGCCATCGCTGTATTTTGAAATTCGTCGTCAGGGCCAGGCCGTTAACCCACAGCCGTGGTTGGGAAGATAGCATTGCAATATAAAAAGTCCGTTTTAGCTGCCCTTTGTGGTACTGCGTTATTCGTTTGTCAGGTTCAGGCAGCGAAATTATCCATTCTGATTGATGACTTTGGTTATCGCCAGCATGAGGAAAACCAGGTACTTCAGATGCCAAAAGCGGTATCCGTGGCGATTTTCCCCAATGCACCCGATTCGCAGATGATGATGAACAAGGCCCACCAGCAGGGGCGTGAAATTCTGATCCATCTGCCGATGGCGCCGTTGAGCAAACAACCGCTGGAGAAAAATACGCTGACTCCAGGCATGAGCGCCGGGGAAGTGAAACGGATAGTCGATCAGGCGATCGCCAACATTCCCTACGCGATTGGCATCAACAACCACATGGGCAGCGCCATGACCTCTAGCCTGACCGGTATGGAAAACGTCATGCAGGCCATGAACGCTCACAATCTGTTCTTCCTCGACAGCATGACTATCGGCAATACCAAGTCGGTCCAGGCCGCTGAGGGAACCCGTGTGAAAGTCATTAAGCGCAACGTCTTTTTAGATGATGTACAAAATGAGGCTGAAATTCGTCGTCAGTTTGAGCGCGCCATTCAACTGGCACGCAAAAACGGCTATGCGATCGCCATAGGCCATCCGCATCCCACGACGGTGAAAGTACTGCAACAAATGCTGCCGAATTTGCCTTCCGATATCGTGCTGGTGCGGCCAAGCGATCTGCTCAATGAACCAATACGCAGTTCAGCCTCTGCGGGTAAACCGCCGAAGATCACACCGGCCAAATCAGCTGCTAAAGGCATCAGCGTTTGTCGCGTGAAACATCCTGTTGCTCAGATTTATGCGGATAGCATGTTTAAAGTCATCGGTGAAAGTCTGGCGACGACGCCGGCCGTCCTGTTCATCGAGCGCCAGTATCATGCGTTGACAACGTTCCCACACATGCAGGGAGCCGCGCCGGTTGAACCGGCAACAGAGATAAACCCTGGCCCAAAAAATAAATGAGAATTCAACCTATTGATAAACATGATTTTAGCACCCAAAACCAAATAGGTAGAGCTTAAAGAATTTGCCCCCTATAATGGGCGCTGCATGTTTTTGGATTCAGACTGCGCAGGGGCGCTCACAAATGGGACAAGATCGATCTAAAATTCTGCTGCTCGACAGCGGCAAAGAATGGGGAGGTGGCACTAACAGTATGTTAGAGCTGCTGAAAAGAATCGATCGGGAAAAATTTGAAATTAGCTGCTGCTTTTACAATGATTATTCGCGGGATAACGGGGAAACCATCAGCCAGATATTGAACTCGCTGAACATTCCCGTCTTCTTTATCCCGCAGGTTAAACAACCTGCCTGGGCAAAAATCACTAAAGAAGTGCTGCGTACCCTGTTTTTCTTCAGTAGTCATCTGCGTCAGAAAGCCATTTACTCCGTTGATAAAGTCTGGCGAATCAACCCCAACATTCGCAAGATCCACTCCCTGCTTGAGCTCGGCCAGTTCGACATTCTGTATATGAATAATCAGCCCAGCTCTAACGTTGAAGGGTATTATTCCACCGCAGGTTTACCGACGGCTATTGTGCAGCATTGTCGCATTGAGCCGGTGCTGAACCGCGATGTCGTGCGCATTGTGAATAAGTTCTGCCACAGCATTATTTCTGTTTCTCAGGGCGTGCAGGAACAGTTGCTAAAGCGCGGAGTGCGCAGTGAATTATGTTTTACCGTTTTCAACGGTATTGATATCAATCAACCCTTGCCCGATGGCGCCAATATCCGTAAGGAATTGGGCGCGACCGATGAGACTTTCATCTTTGGCAGCATCGGCTCGCTGATCAACCGTAAAGCACATCATTTCACCTTGCTGGCACTGGATAAATTTAACCGGGCTTTCCCGGAAGCAAAATGGATGATGGTATTTGTCGGCGAAGGGCCAAATTTACGTCGCCTTATCCAGCAGGCTGCAAGCCTTAACATGATGGATAAAGTGGTCTTTACCGGTTTTCAAAGCAACGCGCTGGAGTATCTGTCCGCGTTCGATGCCTTTATTTTAGGGTCGAAAAGCGAAGGACTGCCGCGTGTTGTTTTAGAATCGATGCTGCTGGAAACGCCGGTCATTGGCTCCAACGTAACCGGTACCGCTGAACTGGTAAAGAACGCTGAAACAGGCATGTTATTTGAGTACGGCGACGTTGAAATGCTCTTTAACCATATGAAAACACTGTATCTCAACGAGCATCTTCGTAACGAGATAGCACAGCAGGCGAACGCCAATGTTCGCGATAAATTTGCCATTGAGAAATATGTCTCTGGCGTTGAAACCGTTTTAAGCAGTGTCAAAAAGAAACAAGGCTGAACATGTTCAAATTCCTGAATTCAAAATATCGTCACATTCTTTCGCGCCACAATCTGCCTTATTCGCAGACAGTGACAGCAGGCTTGCCTGAGAACAGCGTGACGTCCGTGGTAATCCCTTCCGCGGGCGCTGACTATATTGAAGAAGCCTGTTTGTGCGCAGAATTTGCTGACAAATTTGCCACCCAGCTGCAGGAAATTGTTATCGTGACCGATCAGGACGCCAGCCAGTTCAGGTCGCTGCCGGAAAAAGTCCGCATTGTGACGCTGAACCCGGAGACAAAGTCTGGCGATTATCGCTATAAGCAAATTTATCTCAGCCGTTTGATCAAACTAATGGCTCCTTTGCAGGCCAGAACCGACGGTATTTTGATGATCGATTCTGATTTGAACTTGCTGAAGATGCCTGAAATTCAGCTGCATGAAAATCACATTTACTCGAGCTTCCGTCAGGGAAAAATGATCGCAAAACTCGACGGATGCGATCCGGCGATCATTCCGGCTTATTACAAAGACAGCGTGCGGCCTTACATCGTTGATCACGTCAACGGCGCATTCTTAGCCGCAACGCGTAAAACCTGGGAACGTTTGTGTCCGCTGTGGATTATGTTCTTCCGCGACACCTGGAATATTCTGCCTGACAATCAGCCGCCAACGGATCAATTACCGCTTGCCGCGATGCTCGATACGCTGGACATTAAAAGCGTCAATTTAGGCGACTGGATGAACTGGCCGGTGTCGAAGAAAATTGGTGGCACGCCGTCAATTATCCCCAAAGAAGTGATTGGCGCACACGGTGGTTTCCCGCTGACTGAATGGCAAAAGTATCTGGCCTCGCCGGATAACGAGTTATTGTTCAAGGGGCAGGATTACACGCGCAAAGTCCGTTATCTGACGGATGCTGAAAAGCAAACGGCGGATCCGGCAGTTTAAATTTTTTGGCAACCATGAACAGAAGGCCCGCTGATTTAGCGGGCCTTTGTCATTTCAGAGAATGTTACCAGTCCAGGATCACTTTTCCGGAATGGCCAGAACGCATGGCGTCGAAGCCTTTCTGGAAGTCATCAATCGGGAAATGATGAGTAATCAGTGGCGTGAGGTCTAATCCCGACTGGATCAGCGCCGCCATTTTGTACCAGGTTTCAAACATTTCACGGCCATAAATCCCTTTGATAAACAGCCCTTTGAAGATCACCTGATTCCAGTCGATCGCCATTTCAGCCGAAGGAATACCCAGCATCGCAATACGGCCACCGTGGTTCATCGCACTGAGCATGCTGCGAAAGGCGGCGGGAGCGCCTGACATTTCCAGGCCGACATCAAACCCTTCGGTCATGCCCAGCTCTTCCATCACCTCAGGCAGGCTCTGCTGGCTCACATTGACCGCCCGCGTAACGCCCATTTTGCGCGCCAGTTCCAGCCGGTATTCGTTCATGTCAGTAATGACCACGTGACGCGCGCCGACGTGTTTGCAAATGGCCGCGGCCATGATGCCGATCGGCCCGGCGCCGCTGATCAACACATCCTCGCCAACCAGATCAAACGACAGCGCGGTGTGCACCGCATTGCCGAGCGGGTCGAAAATCGCGGCCAGATCATCTGAAATGTTGTCAGGTATTTTAAAAGCATTGAACGCCGGCAAAACGAGATATTCCGCAAATGCGCCCGGACGGTTAACGCCCACACCCTGCGCATTACGGCAAAGATGCGTGCGACCCCCGCGACAGTTACGGCAATGCCCGCAGGTGATGTGCCCCTCGCCGGAAACACGGTCACCCAGACTGAAGCCTTTAACTTCCTGCCCGATTCCGACCACTTCGCCGACATACTCATGCCCGACCACCATCGGCACCGGAATAGTTTTTTGTGACCATGCGTCCCAATTATAAATATGCACATCAGTGCCGCAGATCGCCGTTTTGCGGATTTTGATCAGCAAATCGTTGTGCCCTAACTCCGGCACCGGCGCATCGGTCATCCAGATACCTTCTTCACGTTTTAGTTTTGCTAACGCTTTCATGGACACTCCTCAGGCGATCACGCCAAGTTTTTTGCCGATACGGGTGAAGGCGTCAACGGCTTGTTCGATCTGTTCCGTGGTATGCGCCGCGGACATTTGGGTACGAATCCGCGCCTGTCCCTGTGGCACCACCGGATAAAAGAAACCGGTAACGTAAATGCCTTCCTGTTGCAACTGAGCGGCGAAATCCTGCGCCAGACGCGCTTCGCCGAGCATGACCGGGATAATGGCGTGATCGGCACCGGCCAGCGTAAAGCCAGCAGTGGTCATTTTTTCGCGAAACAGTTTGGAATTGGAGAGAAGCTTCTCACGCAATTCGCTGCCTTTTTCGAGCATCGACAAAACTTCAAGAGACGCAGCAACAATCGACGGCGCCAGAGAGTTCGAGAAGAGATAGGGACGCGAGCGCTGACGCAGCCAGTCGATCACTTCCTGACGCGCCGCCGTGTATCCGCCAGATGCGCCACCCAGCGCTTTGCCGAGCGTGCCGGTGATAATGTCCACGCGGCCCATGACGTCACAATATTCGTGTGTTCCCCGACCCTCGGCGCCGACAAAGCCGACGGCATGGGAATCATCGACCATCACCAGCGCATCGAAACGCTCGGCCAGATCGCATACGCCCTTGAGGTTGGCAATTACGCCGTCCATGGAAAAGACACCGTCGGTCGCAACCAGAATGTGCCGCGCACCCTCATCTTTCGCCTGCTGTAAACGCGCTTCCAGCTCCGCCATATTGTTGTTGGCATACCGATAGCGTTTGGCTTTGCACAGACGCACACCGTCAATTATCGACGCATGATTAAGCGCATCGGAGATAATCGCATCTTCTTCACCTAACAGCGTTTCAAATAAACCGCCGTTAGCGTCGAAACAGGAGGAATACAGAATGGCATCGTCCATACCGAGAAAATCCGCCAGACGATGTTCGAGTTGTTTATGCGTATCTTGTGTGCCGCAGATAAAACGCACCGAGGCCATGCCAAAACCGTGGCTGTCGAGCCCGGCTTTCGCAGCCTGGATTAATGCGGGATGGTTCGCAAGCCCGAGATAGTTATTCGCGCAAAAATTAATGACCGGCTTACCACCGGCAACCGAAACCTCTGGCTGCTGCGGCGTGGTGAGAATGCGTTCTTCCTTAAACAATCCATCAACCCGCGCCTGATCGAGCTGGTCTTCCAATTGGCGATAAAACGAAACAGACATACAGTATTCTCCTGAAATGACTCATTCACGGAATACATTACTAATCTGTATATGAAATAACGATGAAAACGCTCACAATATCTTCATTTTGCAGCATAGTTCACGCCTTACGCCCTGAAACATAAGAATGCGTGTTATCGGACACCTTCCCAATGTGAGCTTCATAATGAAGTGTTATGATATTGCCAACTGTATAAATCACGCATGGTGCGTGATTTTAAAATGATTAAAGGTGAGTCCCATGATAATCGTCACTGGCGGCGCTGGTTTTATCGGCAGCAATATTATTAAATCGCTCAATGATATGGGATATCGCGATATTTTAGTGGTCGATAACCTGAAAGACGGCACCAAATTCGTCAATCTGGTCGATCTGGATATTGCGGATTACTGCGATAAAGAAGACTTCATCGCCAGCATCGTTGCCGGCGATGATCTGGGTGATATCGACGCAATCTTCCATGAAGGCGCGTGCTCGTCCACTACGGAGTGGGACGGCAAATACATGATGGATAACAACTATCAGTATTCGAAAGATATCCTGCATTTCTGTCTCGATCGTAGCATTCCTTTCCTGTACGCCTCTTCCGCTGCGACCTACGGCAGCCAGAGCACCAGCTTTGTTGAAGAACGTCAGTACGAGCAACCGCTGAACGTGTACGGTTACTCTAAGTTCCTGTTTGACCAGTATGTTCGTGAAATTTTGCCGCACGCTGAATCTCAGATCTGCGGTTTCCGCTACTTCAACGTTTATGGCCCACGTGAAGGTCATAAAGGCAGCATGGCCAGCGTTGCATTCCATCTGAATAACCAAATCAACGCCGGTGAGAATCCTAAATTGTTCTCTGGCAGCGAAGGGTTTAAACGTGATTTCATCTATGTAGGTGATGTGGCGGCGGTAAACCTGTGGTTCTGGCAGAACGGCGTTTCCGGTATTTTCAACTGCGGCACCGGCCGTTCAGAATCTTTCCAGGCTGTAGCGGATGCCGTCGTGGCCTATCACAAATCGGGCGATATCGAATACATTCCCTTCCCGGAAAAACTGAAAGGTCGTTACCAGTCTTTCACGCAGGCTGATATGACGGCTCTGCGTAAAGCGGGTTATGACAAGCCGTTCAAAACGGTTGCCGAAGGTGTGACGGAATACATGAGCTGGCTCAACCGCACAGTCTAAGAACCGCACATTGAGGAATGGATTAACGGTATGAAAATACTGGTAATTGGGCCGTCATGGGTCGGTGACATGATGATGTCACAAAGTCTTTACCGCACCCTGAAAGTGGCGCACCCGGACGCACAAATTGACGTGATGGCACCCGCATGGTGCCGTCCGCTGCTCGACAGAATGCCTGAAGTGAATCAGGCGCTGGCGATGCCGCTGGGTCATGGCGCACTGGAATTGGGTGAGCGCCGCCGTCTGGGCATTTCTCTGCGCAACGAACGTTATCAGCGCGCCTACGTGTTGCCCAACTCGTTCAAATCCGCGCTGGTGCCCTTCTTTGCGCGCATTCCTGTGCGCACCGGTTGGCGCGGCGAAATGCGCTACGGCCTGCTTAACGATATACGCGTGTTGGATAAGGCCGCTTTCCCCCTGATGGTTCAGCGCTACGCCGCGCTGGGATACGATGCTGCGCAAATCCGCACAGCCGCAGATCTGCCGCAGCCAATTCTGTGGCCGAAATTGCAGGTCTCTGAAGCAGAAGTCATTGCCGTTAAAAGGGCATTTTCTGTCAATAATGACCGGCCTTTAATTGGTTTTTGCCCCGGCGCAGAATTTGGCCCGGCAAAGCGTTGGCCGCATTTTCATTACGCAGCGTTAGCAGAAAAACTGATTGCCGAAGGCCAACAGGTGGTTTTGTTTGGCTCCGCCAAAGACCATGCCGCAGGCGAGCAAATTCGCCTTGCGCTGACTGAAAACGCACAGCCTTTCTGTCTTAATCTGGCCGGAAAAACCTCGCTGGATCAGGCGGTAGTGATGATTGCTGCCTGCAACGCCGTTGTCAGTAATGACTCAGGCCTGATGCACGTCGCAGCTGCGCTGGATAAGCCCCTTGTTGCGCTCTACGGCCCAAGCAGTCCTGATTTCACACCACCGCTCAGCCATCAGGCAAAAGTTATCCGCCTGATCACCGGCTATCATAAAGTCCGCAAAGGTGATGCTGAAGAAGGTTATCATCAAAGCTTGATCGATATTCAGCCAGAGCAGGTGTATCAGGAACTAAACCTGTTACTGAGCACAAGGAAGGAGCAGTAATGCGGGTTCTCATCGTCAAAACATCGTCAATGGGTGACGTATTGCACACGCTTCCTGCACTGACAGATGCGTTACAGGCTATTCCGGGGATCCGCTTTGACTGGGTCGTCGAAGAAGGTTTTACACAGATCCCGGGCTGGCATCCGGCGGTCGATCGCGTGATTCCGGTCGCCATACGACGCTGGCGAAAAAACTGGTTCGGGTCTGAAACCCGTCAGCAACGCTGTGACTTCAAACGTGAAGTTCAGTCTCAGACTTATGATGCCGTCATCGACGCACAGGGTTTGATCAAAAGCGCAGCACTGATCACCCGCGTCGCTAAAGGTGAAAAACACGGGCAGGACTGCAAAAGTGCCCGCGAGCCCTTTGCCAGCTGGTTCTACAATCATCGTCATGAAATTGATAAGAAACAGCATGCGGTTGAGCGCACCAGAGAACTGTTTGCCAAAAGTCTGGGCTATGAGAAACCCTCCGCTCAGGGTGATTACGCTATCGCGGCACGCTTCCTGTCACACCTTCCCGCTGATGCAGGTCATTATCTGGTATTTCTCCACGCGACGACGCGTGCAGATAAACACTGGCCGGAAGCACACTGGCGGGAGTTAATCGGCATGCTCAGTGCGCAACAACTTCGCATTAAACTTCCCTGGGGCGCGGAGCACGAGTATCAGCGAGCGCTGCGTCTGGCGGAAGGCTTTCCGCACGTGGACGTTCTGCCAAAGTTAAGCCTGGAAAAAGTCGCCGAAGTACTGGCTGGCGCGAAAGCTGTCATCTCCGTCGATACCGGCTTAAGCCATCTGACTGCGGCACTGGATCGTCCTAATATCACGCTCTACGGACCCACAGATCCGGGATTAATTGGTGGTTACGGACAAAATCAGTTCATCCTGAAAGCTGAGAAAAACTCGCTGGAAAATCTGCCGGCTGAACGCGTATTTGAGCAGTTGAATACCGTGATGTCCGTCGAAAAGGAAACGAACTGACCATGAGCTACGTGATAATTTTTATCTTGCTGTGGCCGTTCAAAATGCTGATGAAACCTTTTCATCGACGTACCGGGCGCAATCTGGTGATCCAAACCGCTAAGATTGGGGATTTCGTTAATATTACGCCGCTCCTGAAGCATTTAAAGAAATCTGACGTACTGATCAGTAAAACGGTTTTGCCGCTGGCAGAACACGATGCAACGATTGATTCCATTTATCTGATTGAAGATTACAAAAAATCCTTACTCAGTAAGATTCGTCTCGCATTCCATTTACTCAATCGCTACGACAACGTGTATCTGCTTCAACCAAACAGCGTGAATGCTTTCTATGCCGCATTCTGTAATGCGGCGGGAAAAGCTTTTCTGATCGCATATACCCGCAAGTGGTACCACAGCATTTTTTATCAGACCGCAGATATTGTTCGCCTGCACAGAAAAACAGATTTCACTCTGGAAAGTTACCTGAAACTGGCCGACCCCGCGTTTACCGCCGATAGCTACAAAAAGCATGCTACCTGGCCATTGTGGGTTCCGGAACAAACGCTGCCAGCACTGGCAAAGAATCAGCAGATAAAAATCGGCATCAGTATTTCTGCAGGGAACAAAGCAAAAACCATTCCGACTGATGTATGGATAAAAATTCTCAATTGTCTGCACGGTTTACCTTGTCAGTTTTACGTTTTTGGCCCTGAGAATGAACAACCCTATCTCGACCAGCTCCTCGCAAAACTGACTGACAGTGAACACATTATCAGTCTGATTGGTCAGTTAAAATTACATGAAGTGCCTCATGCCATCTCGCAGATGGATGTGTATATCGCTTCTGACTCGGGTAATATTTATATCGCCGATGCCGTAGAAACGCCGGTGGTTTGCCTCGCAGGCCCTTGTGATTTGGCTGAACAACATCCGACGTTTGCGCCGTTAATTTTAACCCCGGAAGATCCAAAGCTCGCGCCGGAATCCTTTATTTTCTCAGCGCCTTATACGTTCAGACACAGCGCGGAAGAACTCTTTTCGCTCAGTGATGTACAGTTGAATCAGATACGTTCTTTTGTCATCAGCAAAACAGGTCAGGAACAGAACCATGCCTAATCAGGAATACCTGAGTTATCTTGAGCACAAAGAAGAGCTCGTTAACAATTTAGGGGTTTCAGAATTGCCGGTTGTCCATATCGCCTTCGGCATCAATAACGCGTATGCGCGCGGTATGGGCATCACTGTGTTTTCGATTCTGGAAAATAATCCTGACTTAGCTTTCCATATTCACGTGTTTGGCAGTCCGTTGGATGAAAAATCAAAATCCCGGCTTCTCGAACTGGCCATAGGTCATTCTTTAGCCATCACCTGTTATGTATTCAAAGAGTCTGCATTTGCTGATTTACCGTTAATAGGCCGCTATCCTCAGGCGATTTATTACCGCCTTTTTACACCTTATATTCTTGCTGATGTCACATCAAAATTCTTTTACCTGGATGCTGACACATTATGTTTGGGCAGTTATAAAGAACTTCACGAAAAGGATATCAGCCGTTACACACTGGCTGCGGTAAATGACACCGAGCGGGCGCGTAACAAACTGTGCCCCCACTTAGGCCTGACCAGCGGCAACTATTTTAACTCTGGTTTTTTGTATATCAATATTCCGGTATGGATTAATAAAAAAACGACAGAGAGAATTATTCAGACGTTGGCGATTCATGGAACAGAACTCAAGTTCCCGGATCAGGATGCGCTTAACATTGCTCTTGAGCATGAAGTTTTATTGCTACCTAAAAAATACAACCTTGTCTGCGACATTATCCTCAATAAAGTGGGGAAGAAAACACCCGTTCCGGAGGATACAATCCTGATTCATTACACAGGTAAATGTAAGCCGTGGCATCGTTGGGGAATGGGTGAATTAGCCAGTCTTTATGATCAGTACTATGAGAAATCACCATGGCGTAACGTTCCTCATGACATGCCGGTTTCTTACAAAGAGATGAAACGTTATGCGCAAGCACTCTGGCACGAACGTCAATATATGAACAGCTTACGCTGGATGGTTAAGTATATGAACAGTAAGGTTTTTAGGAATCACTCTTTATGATCAGGAACTCGCTGTCAGCAATTAATAAGATATCCATGGACGATAAACTGGCTGCAATTTTCTTCCTGTTTATATCGATATCCATTTCATTTTTTATGTACTCAGGTGAGGTTACACGTAACTTTTTCTACATCATCACCTATATCGCCATTATCTATTTCATCTTCATTACCTTAAAAAAAGAAAAGAAAATCCATTTTTACCTTTTCTCATGGATTGTTTTTGCATTGGGCCTCAGTAAATTACTTTGGGTAATGTTAACTACAAATGAACAGTATCCGTTAATTGCTTACCATTATCAGATCAGCGGTAAAAGGCTGATCCTGGCAGCCTTTGTCCTTTATGCGATAGAACATAATTTACACAAATGGAAATTATCCATTCTAACATTGCGTATTGGTGTCACAATCATGACGTTGCTTTTTATCGTTATTTCGGTTTCGCATATTATTTTTTATTTAAAAACCGGCGAAAGAATAAAAATCAACTCTGATGCCCCCACATCTGGGGCGTATACCTTCACTATTTTCTCACTTCTGCTGATGTATAGCCTGAAGTACTATGTGCTGAAACACTACAGACTCGCCTGTCTGATTGTCATGACAATGACTTTTGCTGTACTGGCGGCAACAGAAACCCGCTCAGCCATTATGCTGTTTGTACTATTTAGTGCTGGCAGCGTTATTCTCGATTTTGCCAAAAGCTCTCATACCTCGAAAATAATTTACGGCTTCGCTATTGGTGGTTTAATTCTGGCCGGAGCTATCTCTGGACACCCTTATTACAACAGGGTGTTAGACCGTATTGATAATCTCCAAACCGAAATTACCTCCTATAATCAGGGCGACCGCAATACATCTGTTGGTGCTCGTTTTTCAATGTGGCGTGCCGGAATAGACGTATTTAAACAACATCCGCTGGGTCAGTCAGCGGATAGCCGTAACGCTCTGGCAAGCACCTTCATCAATCAGCATGAAGGCGGTAATCCGGAAGCAATCCGTAACCTGCAATTCCATCTGCACAATGACATTATCGATACGCTCTCCTTGCAGGGGATTTTTGGCGGCATCATTATGCTGTTGTTCTTCGCGGTTTTATTGCTGTATCCCTTCAAACTGGTACCCAAAGGATACGAGTTCTTACTACTCTCGGTGCCGGTAATTTATTTCAGTCAAGGTGATACTCAGTTCTATAATCGTGAATCACCGTATTTTGTTGTGCTGGTGTTTGGTTACTTGCTGATGCTGAGAATGTGTCACCGCATTTCGTCAGAGAAAAAGTGATTTTTACGGGGAGTACGCCAAGCTGACTCCCCGTTTGCTTGTCATCCTTATCAGTGGAAATTGTGGATATGACCCCGACAACGATGCCTGAAGACATCAGGCTTAGCGCGATCATCCCCTTATACAACGCAGGGGAGATGTTCAGAAACTTTATGGATTCGTTGGTCGCGCAGACGCTGAGCAGCCTTGAAATCATCATTGTGAATGATGGTTCAACCGATAATTCCGAGCAGGTTGCACGAGAATATGCCGAAAAACATCAGCATATTACGGTCATCAGTCAGCCTAACGGTGGCGTTTCCCGTGCGCGCAATGCCGGTTTAAATATCGCCAAAGGGCGTTATGTCACCTTCCCCGATGCCGATGACATACTCAATCCGCAGATGTACCAGACGTTAATTGATCTGTGTGAACAGGATGATTTAGATGTCGCACAGTGCAACGGTGAGCGTTACTTCGTCGGATCGGAAAAAGTAAAACCGATTATTCCAGTTGACCGTTTAACATCCACGGCAGTGATGGATGGTCCCATCTGGCTTAAAACGGCTCTGGCAACCAACCGCTATCTGCACGTTGTCTGGCTCGGTGTTTATCGTCTTGCGCTTATTAAGAAGCACCAGCTCTATTTTGAACCCGGTTTACATCATCAGGATATTCCCTGGACGACCGAGGTCATGTTCAACGCTCAGCGCGTAAGATATACCCAAAAAATACTTTATCGTTATTACATCCATGGGCAGTCAATCAGTAACCAGAAACGTACAGGGATGAAAAATGTTGAGTATCAGAGGCACTACCTAAAGATTGCCAAAATGCTCGATGAGCTCAATCAGCGTTACAAAAGCAAAATCAAAATCTATTCTGAGTTTCCAAGACAGGTGACCCGCGAAGCATTGACCGTGTGTCACTCCGTCCGCCGGGAACCCGATCCTGCCGCGCAAAAGGCCATGATTGACGATATCTACTCCAGCGGCACACGCCAGATAATGATGCGTAATGCGCGTGGCCCTAAGCAGTGGTGGCAATTGTTGCTGTGGCTAAAACGCCTTCACACGCTGCGCAACAAACTCGCTTAAGATGTTTCAGAAAGAGATGATTCTTTTACGTCTGTAACTGCGTTATAACTCATTCACAAACGAAGTTATTTATCTTTCTATATCAGCCAGATAAATAACTTCACAGCATTCGATTCTTCACCTAGAATCAACTCACTATCTTCTAAATCAGATAATAGAATGCCTAACTCCGAAGCCAAATATGCAGCGTTCACCCCCAGAAGAATTCTGCTGGTCAAACTCCGTCATCACGGAGATATGGTGCTGACGACGCCGGTGATAAACAGGCTCCACCAACATTATCCTGATGCTGAAATTGACGTGCTTTTATATAAAGAAACACGACCAATTCTGAGCGAACATCCTGCCCTCTCCGTTATTCATGTCATTGACAGGACATGGAAAAAACAAGGCATTCGCTATCAGCTGAAGCAGGAGTTGCTGTTACTTAAAGCCGTGCGTGCGCGGCATTATGACCTGGTCATCAACCTCGCCGATCAGTGGCGCAGTTCCCTGCTTTCGATGCTCACGGGCGCGAAGGTACGGCTGGGCTTTGACTACAAAAAACGCCGATCTTTGCTCTGGCGCGCGGGTCATACTCATCTGGTGACCACTGAAAACCACAGCAAATTGCATACTGTTGAGCAGAACATGTCGATTCTGTCCGCGCTCGGTCTTTCTGTCGAAGATGCCCAAACGTCTATGCATTATTCAGAAAGCGATAAGGCATTCTGCCAGCAGTTGCTGAAGAAGAATAAGGTCGACGGCGGATATATTGTCATTCAGCCTACCTCACGCTGGATTTTTAAATGCTGGGACGACGAAAAATTTGCCAGTGTCATCGACGGTTTAGGCGATACAGGAATGACTGTCGTCATGACGCCGGCCCCGATAAAAAAGAGCTGGAGATGGTGCGTAAGATTCAGGATCTCACACATAATCCTCAGGTAATTTCTGTCGCTGGTCAGTTATCACTGACGCAACTGGCTGCCATGATTGACGGCGCAAAACTGTTTATTGGGGTAGATTCTGCGCCAATGCACATGGCTGCGGCGTTGAATACGCCTTGCGTCGCGTTATTCGGACCAACGAAAATGCAGCACTGGCGTCCGTGGGGCAACAATAACACCACAATTTGGGCCGGTGATTACGCGCCGCTGCCAACGCCCGATTCCATCGATACGAAAACAAAGCAACGTTATCTGCACGCCATTCCGGTCAGCGATGTGCTGGATGCTGCCAGGAGTTATTTGCATGGCTGATGCTATGAAGACTATCAGGCTGGCGATCGTCAGGCAGAAATACCGCCCGGATGGCGGAGCCGAGCGCTTCATCTCCCGCGCGCTTGAGGCTCTGGACGATCAGAATATCGAGCTCAATATCATTACCCGTCAATGGGAAGGCAAACCCAATCCAAAGTGGAAAATTCACCTGTGTAATCCTGCAAAACAGGGTCGGGTCTCACGGGAGAAAGGCTTCGCGGTAGCAGCGCAGAAATGCTGGCAAGCCGCACAGTTCGATATCGTCCAAAGCCATGAACGTATACCGGGCTGTGATATTTTCCGCGCCGGCGATGGCGCACACCGCGTCTGGCTGGAACAGCGCGCACGGGTTATCTCCCCGGCTCAGCGCTTTCTTACGCGTCTCAGCCCGTATCATCGCTACGTGTTACGTGCCGAAGAAGAGATGTTTCACTCTGCGCAATTGAAAAAAATCATCTGTAACTCGGAGATGGTAAAGCGCGACATCATGCGGTGCTATGGTGTAGATGCTTCCCGCTTCGAGGTTATCTATAACGCCATCGATGCTGAGAAATTTACGCCTGCAACGCAAGAGCAACGCCGCACAGCGCGGGCAGAAATGTCTATCCCGGAACAGGCTGTCACACTGATTTATGTGGGATCAGGTTTTGAGCGTAAAGGGCTAAAACCTGCGATTCAGGCCATAGCGTCCAGTGACCGCTATCTCATCGTCGTCGGCCAGGATAAATCGCAGAAGAAATATGAAACTCTGGCACGCCAGCTTGGGTGTTTTGATCGCATCCGCTTTATGGGCGTGCAAAATAACGTGCTGCCTTATTATCACGCCGCTGACGGCATGATCCTGCCGACGCTGTATGACCCGTTCCCCAATGTGATCCTCGAAGCGATGGCCTGTGGTTTGCCGGTCATCACCAGCCAGACCTGTGGTGGTGCAGAGTTCATCACTGAAGGGCATGAGGGCTATGTTTGCGATGCCCTGGACGTAGCCAGACTCAATGAATATGTGAAGAAAATCCCTTCCCTTGTGGAAAATGCCGCAATGGGCCGCGCCGCCAGAGAACGCATATTGCCTTATTCACCTAAAAACCTTTCACAACAGCTGGTGGCGCTGTATCACTCGCTGCTTATCTGATGACGTTTACGCAGGCATGATGAGTCGATAGCACTTATCTGATACCATGTGCCTATCTAACCGCCGGGATTATTTTCACTCTATGAAATTGACTTTCCCTAACGCAATGCCTCATAAAAAATGAATATTTTTTACAATATAATCATATATTTAATTCAGCCATTAATTTGGATCCGTTTACTTTTACGCAGCCGTAAATCACCGGCCTACCGTAAACGTTGGGCTGAACGTTATGGCTTTTGCAAAGGTAAAGTCGTGCCTGGCGGCATCATGCTGCATTCTGTCTCCGTTGGCGAAACACTGGCGGCAATCCCTTTGGTGCGTGCATTGCGCCATCGCTATCCGTCGTTACCCATTACTGTCACAACGATGACACCGACAGGCTCCGAACGCGTTCAGTCTGCATTTGGCAAAGGCGTACATCACGTTTATCTACCCTATGATCTGGCAGGTTCGGTCAATCGCTTCCTTGATGAAGTGAACCCCAAGCTGGTTATCATCATGGAAACCGAGCTGTGGCCAAACCTCATCAGCGCCCTGCATCGCCGTAAAATCCCTCTGGTCATTGCCAATGCACGTCTTTCCGCCCGCTCCGCCAGGGGTTACCAAAAACTCGGCAAATTCATTCGTACTATTTTGCAACGCATCACTCTTATTGCCGCGCAAAATCAGGAAGATGGCGAGCGTTTCCTGTCTTTAGGCCTGAAGCGCAATCAGCTCGCCGTTACCGGCAGCCTGAAATTTGATATTTCCGTCACCCCGGAGCTGGCGGCTAAAGCCATCGCACTGCGCAGCCAGTGGGCATCGCGCCGTCAGGTGTGGATTGCGACCAGTACGCACGAGGGTGAAGAAACCCTGCTGCTGGAAGCGCATAAAGAGTTACTGAAAAACCATCCCACGTTGCTGCTTATTCTGGTGCCGAGACATCCGGAGCGTTTCCCGGTGGCTTGTGAACTCACCCGTAAAGCCGGTCTGACGTTCACACAGCGCAGCACCGGTGAAGTTCCCTCCTCAGGGACACAGGTCGTTATCGGCGACACCATGGGTGAATTAATGTTGCTGTACGGAATCGCTGATTTGGCCTTCGTCGGCGGCAGTCTGGTAGAACGCGGTGGACATAACCCGCTGGAAGCTGCGGCGCATGCTATCCCGGTGCTGATGGGGCCGCACACCATCAACTTCAAAGATATTTGTGCCAAACTGGCTCAGGACGATGGTCTGATCACCGTCACTGATACCGCATCACTGGTGAAAGAGATTTCCACGCTGCTGACAGACGAAGACTATCGTCTGTACTACGGGCGTCACGCCGTTGAAGTGCTGCACCAGAACCAGGGTGCACTGCAACGACTATTGCATTTACTGGAGCCTTACCTGCCTGTCCGGGGTCATTGATGGCTGACAAAAAACGCTTATCGGTCGTACTGATTGCACGCAACGAAGCCGGTTTATTAGCCGAATGTCTGGAATCAGTCTCCTGGGCGGACGAAATCATCCTGCTGGATTCCGGCAGTGAAGACGGGACGCTGGACGTTGCGCGCGGGTTTGGCGCAAAAGTCTTTGCGAATACGGACTGGCCAGGCTTTGGCAAACAGCGCCAGCTGGCGCAAAGCCATGCTACTGGCGACTACATTTTGATGATCGATGCTGATGAACGGGTATCACCTGAACTTCGCCAGTCGGTTGAAAACGTCCTTCATAATCCGCCGGAAAATACCGTGTATAGCCTTGGCCGCAGTAACTTGTTTCTCGGAAAGTTTATGCGTCACAGCGGCTGGTATCCGGATCGCGTGAACCGCCTTTATCCTGCCAATTTTCGTTATAACGATGATCTCGTTCATGAATCCCTTATGACGAAAGACGCGAATGTCGTTCCATTGCAGGGTGATTTGCTGCACCTGACCTGCCGTGATTTCTTCGCTTTTCAGCGCAAACAGCTTAGCTATGCCGAAGCCTGGGCCATACAACGTCATCAACAGGGGCGTCGTTGCAGTTTCTTCTCGGTGATTTCTCATACGCTGGGCGCGTTTGTGAAAACCTGGATCCTGCGCGCCGGTTTTCTGGACGGCAAACAGGGGCTGATTCTGGCGGGCGTCAATGCACAGTATACTTTCAATAAATATGCTGCCCTGTGGGCACTCAGCCACCAACTGCAAAAGTGAGCCAGTATGAGCACTAAAGCGATTTATCCCGGCACTTTTGATCCGATGACTAACGGGCATCTCGATATCGTCAGCCGTGCGGCATTGATGTTCGATCACGTTATTCTGGCGATTGCCGCCAGCCCGAGCAAAAAACCGATGTTTACGCTGGAAGAACGCGTTGCGCTGGCGACACAGGTCACTTCACATCTGAAGAACGTTGAAGTCATTGGTTTCAGCGACTTAATGGCGAACTTCGCCAAAGCACAAGGGGCGAATGTGCTGGTGCGGGGCTTACGTGCAGTGTCTGATTTTGAATATGAGATGCAGCTGGCGAACATGAACCGGCACTTGCTACCTACGCTGGAAAGCGTGTTTATGATGCCGTCAAAGGAATGGTCATTTATATCTTCTTCGCTGGTGAAAGAGGTCGCCCGTCACGGCGGTGACATCACCCCGTTCCTGCCCCAGGTAGTCACGCAGGCACTGATGGAAAAAATCAGCGCCTGAGTTCATGCCTAACGCTGGCAGCGAGGGCAGAAAAAGGTGGTGCGCTGGGCATGTTTTTTGCTCTCGATCAGCGTGCCACAGACCCGGCAGGGTTCTCCTGCGCGGCCATACACCTGCAATTCCTGTGCAAAATATCCCGGTTTTCCATCCGACTGTAAAAAGTCTTTCAGCGTGGTTCCACCCTGCTCAATCGAGCGTAACAACACAGCTTTGATGGTGCTGACCAGCAACGCGGTTTCATCACGTTTTAGTGAATGCGCGGGCCTGTCAGGGGAAATTCCGGCGACAAACAGGGATTCGCTGGCGTAGATATTCCCGACGCCGACCACCAGTTTGTTATCCATCAGCCATGGCTTAATCGGTGATTTTCTGGTGCGTGATTTTTCAAACAGATAATCCGCCGTGAAATCCTCACTTAACGGCTCAGGGCCAAGGTGGGACAGAACGTTGCTGCCTGCCAGATCGGTAGACCAAAGCCATGCGCCGAAACGACGCGGGTCGGTATAGCGCAGCACATGGCCGGTGTCCATCACCAAATCGACGTGATCGTGTTTGCCCGGCTCGGTCTCTTCCGGCAATACTCGCAGACTGCCCGACATTCCCAGATGAATGATGATCCAGCCCGTGTTGAGCTCTACCAGCAGGTATTTTGCACGGCGCTGAACGCTGAGAACGGGCTGATCGCTTAACGCCAAAATTTCCGCAGAGACCGGCCAGCGCAAACGCGAATTACGCACGACGGCGTGCATAATCGTGTGGCCTTTAAGATAGGGCTCAATCCCTCTGCGGCTGGTTTCAACTTCAGGTAATTCAGGCATATCCTCTCCCGTAACAGAATCGTAATCAGAGTGTGTCGCAGACGTCGGTATCAGGCAAACAAAAGTCATTCCGGGCCGGTATCCCGGATTTCAGGCAATAAAAAACCCGGCCGGAGCCGGGTTTTATTAATCCGCTAAAATTACTTAATTTTAGCTTCTTTGTAGATCACGTGTTGACGGACAACTGGATCGAATTTCTTCAGTTCCAATTTTTCCGGCTTCGTACGCTTGTTCTTCGTAGTGGTATAGAAGTGACCAGTACCAGCAGAAGAAACCAGCTTGATCTTCTCGCGAACACCTTTAGCCATGATTCAGTTCCTTAATACTTCTCACCGCGGGTACGCAGATCGGCCAAGACCGTCTCAATACCCTTCTTATCAATAACACGCATACCTTTAGCAGATACGCGCAGAGTTACAAAGCGCTTCTCAGCCTCAACCCAAAAACGGTGTGAGTGCAGGTTTGGCAGAAAACGGCGTTTGGTCGCGTTCATTGCGTGGGAACGGTTGTTACCGCTCACCGGGCGCTTGCCAGTAACTTGGCAGACTCGGGACATGTCTATATCTCCAAAAATCAAATCAGCTCGAGCTTCGTATAGGGTATGGCCGCCTCGTCAGGCTTTTAGAGCCCATCTCAGCAAACTCCACTGAGAACCGACTCACTGTCGTCGGGTAAAAACCATTTCATCAGGTATGAAACCTGCTGAGATAGGCTCTTAACGCCAAACCCAAGATTCTCAAAGGTGGCGTAGTATACGCTCTGTAGCGTAAGTGCTCAAGTCCCGAACAGCTAAAGATCCCAAAGGATCTTCAAAAAACGACGCTAAATCCAACCGCGTTCGGCAAAAGACACCGTTTCTCCGTGACCTACAACCAAATGGTCGAGAACACGAATTTCCAGCAGTTGGCACGCACGAATAATTTGTTCAGTCACTTTTCTGTCCATCAGGCTGGGTTCAGCCCGACCGGACGGATGATTATGCGCCAGAATTAACGCTGCCGCATTAACCTTCATCGCTCCACGAACAATTTCGCGGGGATACACTTCTACGTGCCCAATAGTACCAGCAAACATCTCCTCATGGCGAATAACCCGATGCTGGTTGTCGAGAAAAAGTACCAGAAAAACCTCCCTTTCACGAAAAACCAGCAAATTCTGCAGATATTCCCTGATAACCTCCGGGCTGAGCATGGCATTTTCAGCGCTAAGGTGTCGCAGATAGGCACGACGGGATAACTCAGAGACCGCAACAAGTTGGGCAAATTTCGCTACCCCCATGCCTTTAATACGCGACATGGCGTCAAAATCGGCCATAAGCAATTTATGTAGCGAACCGAACTCGTCGAGCAGATTCTTTGCCAGCTCCATCACATGCTGTCCTCGCGAACCAATGCGTAAATAAATCGCCAGCAGTTCCTGATCGGTCAATCCCTTCGCCCCCTGCTCTAATAATTTTTCGCGGGGTTTCAACGAATCTTGCCAGCCGCTTTGTGATTTCGTCATCTTGACTCCTTTTCGCGGCGATTGTGCCACAGCGCCAGACCTCCTGCTTTTTGGCACCATCAGCCTGCGAGACATCACGCAGAAATTTTATTCCTCCTGTTCCGCCGCATCGCCAATAGCTGTCATCATTGCGCGTTATGCTAAAATGTCGCTTCTTCAGGCTTTCAATTAATCGGACAATGATGATGACGGGACTTTCCGGCAAACATATTGTGCTCGGTATCAGCGGTGGTATCGCTGCCTATAAAGCACCAGAACTGGTACGTCGCTTACGTGAGCGGGGCGCAGAAGTGCGCGTGGTCATGACGGATGCGGCGAAATCTTTTGTGACGCCGCTGAGCCTGCAGGCCGTTTCCGGCTATCCGGTGTCTGATGACCTGCTTGATCCCGCGGCTGAAGCGGCGATGGGGCATATTGAGTTAGGCAAATGGGCGGACTTAGTGCTGATCGCTCCCGCCACGGCGGATTTACTCGCCCGCATGGCTGCCGGCATGGCCAATGACCTGCTGACCACGGTGTGTCTGGCCACCGCAGCGCCTATTGCGGTGCTACCGGCAATGAACCAGCAAATGTATCGCGCGGCCGTCACACAGGAAAATCTGCAAAGACTTGCCGCCAGAGGCACCTTATTATGGGGCCCGGACAGTGGCAGTCAGGCCTGCGGGGATATCGGCCCGGGACGAATGCTTGATCCACTGGTGATTGTTGATATGGCGAACAGCCATTTCTCCTCGCGTAAAGATTTAGCGCATCTGAACATCATGGTGACCGCCGGTCCGACGCGCGAAGCGCTGGATCCGGTACGCTTCATCAGTAATCACAGTTCAGGCAAGATGGGTTTTGCCATTGCCAAAGCCGCTGCCGACCGCGGTGCGCATGTCACGCTTATCGCCGGGCCAGTAACGCAACTTACGCCTGCCAATGTTCGCCGTATTGATGTGGAAAGCGCGCTGGAAATGCAAAAGGCCGTCCATGATTCTGTGGGCTCGCAGCATATTTTCATCTCCTGCGCCGCGGTTGCGGACTACCGTGCAGAGCTCATTGCCGATGAGAAGATCAAAAAGCAAGGTGATGAAATCACTGTGAAAATGATCAAGAACCCGGACATTGTAGCTGGCGTTGCCGCACTGAAAGAGCAGCGCCCCTACGTCGTTGGGTTTGCCGCCGAAACCCAGAATGTGGAAGAATACGCGCGGCAAAAAAGGATCCGCAAGAATCTGGATCTGATCTGCGCCAACGACGTTTCACTTGCCGGGCAAGGTTTCAATACCGATACCAATGCTCTGCATCTTTTTTGGCAGGACGGGGATAAAATCTTACCGCTCAGCGATAAGTCCCTGCTTGGTCAACGTTTATTAGAAGAGATTGTCAGCCGTTATGATGAAAAAAATCGACATTAAAATTCTCGACCCGCGCATCGGTTCGACTTTCCCTTTACCTGCCTACGCCACGCCAGGGTCCGCAGGTCTGGATTTACGCGCCTGTCTGGATGCTTCTGTTGAACTCAAACCCGGCGAAACCACACTTTTGCCAACCGGTCTGGCTATCCACATTGGTGATGCGAATCTGGCGGCGGTGATCCTGCCACGTTCCGGTCTGGGTCATAAACACGGCGTAGTTCTTGGCAATCTGGTGGGGCTTATCGACTCCGATTATCAGGGTCAGCTGATGGTTTCCGTTTGGAACCGCGGGCAGACAACGTTTGTAATCGAGCCAGGCGAGCGTATTGCTCAAATGGTCTTTGTGCCTGTCGTTCAGGCTGAATTCAATCTGGTGGAAGATTTTGACGCCAGTGAACGCGGTGAAGGTGGTTTTGGCCACTCAGGCCGTCAATAAGAACCTGTTCAGCACCGCAGATTTTGATGCGATATTAAACAGATCCTTATCACTATCAGACCGTAACAACCCAAGGGAACGAAATAAGCCGCAGGATCACAGCGATTCATGCGGCAGTTGTGCGGTTTCTCCATGATTTTAGCCGTTTTTTAGCAAGGGTCTATTCAGACATGGCAGAGAAAGAAACGACAAAAAGGAACCGGCGCGAAGAGATTTTGCAGGCGTTAGCGCAAATGCTTCAGTCCAGCGATGGCAGCCAGCGGATCACTACCGCGAAACTTGCCGCCAGCGTGGGTGTTTCGGAAGCAGCTCTTTATCGTCATTTTCCCAGTAAAACGCGGATGTTCGACAGCTTAATCGAGTTTATCGAAGACAGTCTGATCAGCCGTATCAATCTCATCCTGCAAGATGAAAAGGATACGTTAAACCGGATCCGTCTGATTTTGCTGTTGGTATTGGGGTTTGCAGAACGCAATCCTGGCCTGACACGCATTATGACCGGTCACGCATTGATGTTCGAACAAGACCGCCTGCAGGGTCGTATTAATCAGCTTTTCGAGCGGATTGAAGCGCAACTGCGTCAGGTTTTACGGGAGAAGAAAATGCGCGAAGGCAGCGGATTTACGTACGATGAAACTCTTCTTGCCAGCCAGTTACTGGCTTACTGCGAAGGTATGTTGTCACGGTTTGTGCGTTCAGAGTTCAAGTATCGTCCCACGCAGGACTTTGATACCCGCTGGCCGCTTATCTCAGCGCAGCTGCAATAGCGTTAAGCATCAGATGTTAAAAAAGGGCCTGAAGGCCCTTTTTCATTTCTGCAAAATCTTATATGCCATAGGTTTGCTGATACGCCCGCACAGCGGCCAGATGATCAGCCATTTCCGTTTTCTCTTCCAGATAGTCGATCAGATCTGCCAGCGTGATAATTGAAATCACTTTGCAGTGATAATCACGTTCTACTTCCTGAATAGCAGAGATATCCGCACGTCCGCGCTCCTGGCGATCGAGAGAAATCAATACGCCCGCCAGCGTGGCTTTATTCGCATTGATGATTTCCATAGACTCGCGGATGGCCGTCCCGGCGGTGATGACATCGTCGACCAGCATGACACGCCCCTGTAACGGACTGCCGACCAGCAAGCCACCTTCGCCGTGATCCTTGGCTTCTTTACGGT
This sequence comes from Rahnella inusitata, assembly GCF_003263515.1. Taxonomy (GTDB): domain Bacteria; phylum Pseudomonadota; class Gammaproteobacteria; order Enterobacterales; family Enterobacteriaceae; genus Rahnella; species Rahnella inusitata. The sequence goes on from NZ_JYDE01000009.1 coordinate 35,806, forward strand.
TAAAGCAATACGGCACATCGCGTTCGTGATGCTCAGCGAGCGCAACCACCGTGGTCGTCGCGATCGGGATACCTTTGTAGGCCGGGCCAAACACTAAATCGAAATCTATTTTTGAATCCATCAATGCTTCAGCATAAAAACGGCCCAGTAACGCCAGATCGCGGCCGGTATTAAACAGACCGGCATTGAAGAAGTAAGGACTGATGCGCCCGGACTTCAGGGTGAACTCGCCGAATTTCAAAACCTGCTTGTTCAGTGCGAACTCAATAAATTGGCGCTGATAGGCTTTCATTGATGGTCTCCTTGATAAGATCGTGTTTCTGACATTGTCAGCCCGCAGGCCATAAAAAAGGCGACTTCTCAGTCGCCTTAAAAAATTATACCGCCAGCGCCGCTTTCTGCGCCTGGAAGATAGTGTCGATTCCCTCTCGCGCGAGGGCCAGTAAATTGAGTAACTCTTCATGACTGAACGGTTCGCCTTCGGCGGTGCCCTGCACTTCAATCATGCGGCCGTCTTCCATCATCACCACGTTCATGTCGGTTTCAGCGGCGGAGTCTTCGACATACTCAAGATCGCACAGCGCTTCACCTTTTACGATGCCCACAGATACCGCAGCCACCATCCCTTTCATCGGATTGGCTTTCAGTTTACCCGCAGCAACCAGTGCATTCAGCGCATCCGCCAGCGCGACACAAGCGCCGGAGATGGACGCGGTGCGCGTGCCGCCGTCGGCCTGCAACACATCGCAGTCGAGAGTGATGGTGAATTCACCCAGTTTTTTCAGATCTACCGCTGCACGAAGCGAACGGGCAATCAGACGCTGAATTTCCAGAGTACGTCCGCCCTGCTTACCTTTGGCGGCTTCACGCGGATTACGGGTGTGGGTAGAACGCGGCAACATGCCGTATTCTGCGGTGATCCAGCCCTGACCCTGGCCTTTTAGAAAACGCGGAACACCTTCTTCCACCGTCGCGGTACACAGCACTTTGGTCTCACCAAACTCCACCAGCACGGAACCTTCAGCGTGTTTAGTGTAATGGCGGGTCAGTGTTACGGGGCGCACTTGTTGTGCAGTTCGGCCTGCTGGACGCATGGATAATACTCCGGGTCGCGAAATCATGTTTGGCTGCGCATTATACCCAAAATCATTCGAGTTGCATCAAGGCGGCTAACGCAGAGGCAGCTTTCAGGATGACGGGGATATGCGGACTTCATGAGGTAATGCCTATCATGACCCGCCCACCGAAGCTATAATCGCTCAATCTTTACATCAACAGGTACGCATACATGATTCGTAGTATGACCGCTTATGCCCGACGCGAAATTAAGGGTGACTGGGGCAGCGCAGCGTGGGAACTCCGCTCTGTAAACCAACGTTATCTTGAAACTTATATCCGTCTTCCGGAGCAATTCCGCAGCCTGGAGCCGGTCGTGCGCGAGCGCATTCGTGCCCGTCTGACCCGTGGTAAAGTCGAATGTAACCTGCGCTTTGATCTCGACCCTGGCGCGCAAAGCTCATTGCAGCTCAATGAAAAACTGGCTAAGCAACTGGTTGAAGCGGCGCAGTGGGTGAAAATGCAGAGCGACGAAGGCGAAATCAATCCGCTGGAAGTTCTGCGCTGGCCGGGTGTGATGCTGGCAGAAGAACAGGATCTGGACGCCATCAGCACCGAGCTGCTGCTGGCACTGGAAACCGCACTGGATGATTTTATCAGCGCCCGCGAAAGCGAGGGTGCCGCACTGAAAGTGATGATCGAGCAACGTCTCGACGGCGTCAGTGCCGAAGTGCTGAAAGTTCGCGCCCATATGCCGAACATTCTGCAATGGCAGCGTGAGCGTCTGGTCAGCAAACTGGAAGACGCACAGGTTCAGCTGGAAAACACCCGTCTGGAACAAGAATTAGTGCTGATGGCACAACGCGTTGATGTCGCCGAAGAGCTGGACCGGCTGGAAGCACACGTCAAAGAAACGCATAAAATCATGAAGAAAGAGGAAGCTGTTGGCCGACGTCTTGATTTCATGATGCAGGAATTCAACCGCGAGTCGAACACGCTGGCATCTAAATCAATCAATGCCGATGTCACTACATCAGCAATCGAGCTGAAAGTGCTGATCGAACAAATGCGCGAGCAGATTCAGAATATCGAGTAAATCCTCAGCGCCTCCATAATAAAAAACGCCTCTGGTCATCACAACCCGAGGCGTTTTTTTTATACTTTAACGGAGAGAAAAATTAATTTTCCCAGCGCTTGAGCAATACACAGGCATTCACGCCGCCGAAACCGAAACCGTTCGACAAAGCATAGGTAATACCGTGCTTTTGGGCAGTATTACCGATGATGTTCAGGCCGGCAGCGGCTTCATCTTTGTTTTCCAGATTCAGCGTGGGTGGAACAATTTGATCACGGATGGCCAGAATGGTGAAGATGGTTTCCAGACCACCAGCCGCACCCAGCAGATGGCCGGTCGCGGATTTGGTAGAGGTCACTGCCAGTTTGCCATCGGTACCGAACAGGGTTTTGATCGCATTGATTTCGCCGAGATCGCCTACCGGGGTAGAGGTCGCGTGTGCATTCAAATGCTGTACGTCTGAAGGCTGAATACCGGCCTGCCGCAATGCGATTTTCATCGCACGACCTGCGCCATTACCGTCTTCCGCACCAGATGTCATGTGATAAGCATCGCCGCTTGTCCCGTAACCCACGATCTCAGCAAGAATGGTGGCACCACGCGCTTTCGCATGTTCCAGCTCTTCGATGACCAGCATACCGGCGCCTTCGCCCATGATGAAACCATCACGGCCGCTGTCGAATGGACGGGATGCTTTCTCCGGATGATCGGTGTGACCTGCGGACATTGCTTTAGCTGCCGCGAAACCACCAAGGCTGACAGTATCGATCGCCGCTTCGGCGCCGCCACACAGAGCAACGTCGGCCTCATCGTTACGAATCAAACGCACGGCATCGCCGATAGCCTGAACACCTGCCGCACAAGCGGTAACCGGTGCGCCAATTGGACCTTTGAACTGATGCTTAATAGAGACCTGACCGGCAGCCAGATTCACCAGGAATGAAGGAATGGTGAAAGGCGATAAGCGTTTGGCACCACGGCTGTCATTCGTACGCACCGCATGTGCAATGGCTGGGAAACCACCGATACCGGAACCGATTACGGTCGCCGTACGTTCCTGCTGCTCAGCAGTTTCCGCTTTCCAGCCCGCATTGGTAATGGCCATCTCTGCTGCTGCCATCGCGAACAGAATGAAACGGTCCATTTTTTTCTGGTCTTTCAGCACCACGAACTGATCTGGATCGAAACCAGACTCGGGATCTTGTTCTTTGGTTTGCACCTGACCACCAATTTTGACGCTCAGCGATTCTACAATCTCTTTCGGCAAAACACGGATACCAGACTGACCGGCCAGCAGGCGCTTCCAGATAGTTTCGATATCACAGCCCAGAGGACTCACAGCCCCCATGCCGGTAATAACCACTCGACGATGAGACATAAAATGTTCCTCTCTGTCCGTTAATGCATACGTTTTTGCTGGGACTTTAAGAAGTCCGGCAGAAACAGGTTTCTGTAAAGGCTGACAGTATGTGACGAATTACGATTTTGTAAACCCGTAACCCGACAATTTTGTTGCCATTATTTCGCCAGGCTTCGTAGAACCAGACTGGTGATTGCGGTTACACGCTCTTCAAGTTGCTCAGGCGTTTTTTGCTCCAGCAACAGCGGATGTGAGAATGGCGTCGTCACGGTAGTGATCGCCATACACACCTCGTCAAGCGGGGTTTTACGCTCAAACTCACCAGATTCACGGCCGTCAGTGACGACTTTCTCGATAATGCTGTAAATCATAGCCCGATGATTTAGCGTCGATTTCCACTGCTGAGCCGAGGCTGTCGCCGCGAGGTCGTGCAGCTTTCTGTCCTGAAAGAAGAGATCAAGACTACGCGTAAGCAGCGTTTTAAAAATGGATCGCAGGCGCAGAGTGGCACTTTGATCACTTTCTGCGATCAGCAACAAGGCCTGATCTATTTGTCCGACGCGCTGAGAACAAATCGCTTCGCCAATCGACTGTTTTGATTCAAAAAACTTATAAATATAAGCACTCGAGACACCGATGGACTTTGCCAGATCGGCCACGGAGGTTTTGGCATACCCATAAAGTCGGAAATGTTCGAATGCTGCATTAATGATTTGCTCACGCCGTTCATGTTCGGGAGGTCCACGCTGAGTTAACGCAACCGGAATAACGGGTTTCATAAACTCCTCCGGATAGGTAAATCAATTAATCGGTGTGCGAGTTAGTAACGATTATACATAATCGTAACCAATAAGCAGTAGATTTTGACCGGGGCCGGGGATCGGACATTTCCTTTGAACACCGATCAAGGACAGTAAACAGCCAAGTATTTACGATTTTTCTAATCTAAAATACGTCATTACTATCTCAATTCCTTTTGCAATGCATGATTGAGCGTCATTTCACATTAGTTTTATTAATTTTAAATCCGATGCAAAAGAAAAAATCAGTCGAGTGGAATTGAAAACCTCATTACTCTACGCGGCTACTGTTTTCTCATTTTTCCTGACACGTCCGGCGCACACACATGTTACTCACTGTTCTTTATATTATTGGGATCACCGCAGAAGCCATGACCGGTGCTCTGGCTGCCGGACGGCGCAAGATGGACTCCTTTGGCGTCATCATTATCGCCTCGGCCACGGCGATTGGCGGGGGTTCTGTGCGGGATATGTTGCTGGGTCACTACCCGCTCGGATGGGTCAAACACCCGGAATACATTGTCATTGTTGCCGTTGCTGCGATTATGACCACATGGCTTGCCCCGCTGATGCAACATCTGCGCAGGCTCTTTTTGGTGCTTGATGCACTGGGTCTGGTCGTGTTCTCAATTATCGGGACACAGGTCGCGCTCGATATGGGCCACGGCGCCATTATCGCTTCCGTCAGTGCCGTGATCACCGGCGTATTCGGTGGCGTACTGCGGGATATGATGTGCAATCAGATCCCGCTGGTATTCCAGAAGGAAATCTACGCAGGCATTTCCTTCGCCTCGGCCTGGGTATACATCGGCCTGCAATATTTCTCCCTGCCACATAATCTGGTGATCATTATTACCCTGCTGGTTGGCTTTATTGCCCGCCTGATCGCCCTGCGGTTCCGCCTTGGGTTACCGGTCTTTAATTACCCGCATTCAGATCACTAAATATTTATCCGTTTACCCGTCACTGAAAGGCGGGTAATTGCGCCTGTTTTAACGCATCGATCATAGCGGCAACCTCTTGATGATGGATAAAATCCAATACCTGAGAGGTGCGTTTTTTACCCATACCTGCCGTCATCTCCCAGTCTTGCGGTGTCAGCTGTTGGATCTGACGCCACGTTTGCTGTTGCTGCGCAAATGTCAGGGCAAACGACGGGAAACCTAATGCAGACAACCAGCGTCGAAAGCTTTTCTGCCGAGCCAACTGAATTTGCGCCATTAGTTTCTGCGCTTGTTTAATACCTATCCCCGGAACTGCCGACATTTCTTTTTCATCCAACGTGAGCCAGTCCGTTAAAGAGTTGAGCGGAATGCCATCCACCAGCTTTTGCCATGTCGCTCCACCAAAGCCCGCCATATCAAGTCCTTCAGCGCCGCTCAGCCAGATTAACCGTGAGAGAAACTGCGCTCTGCAGCCTGTTTCCGGGGTAAAACAAGAAAGTGGACCGTATGACTGAGGGTCTGGTAATTCCATTTGTGGCCGCTCGCTTACCCGCCATACCACTTCATCCAGCCTGGGGATCCCCTGACCGGCCAGCGTAATGGCCACCTGATCTCCAACAAGCACATCCCATTGTTTAAAACGGGAAACGGAACCGACATTCACTTTGCTCACCCATTTATCATCAAGCTTTAGCGCTTTCAGATTAAGAATGACCGTTACCTTGCCGCTGCGCCCCGTCGTCGTGGAAATTCCTGAAACTTCCGTGAGTTGCCGCACGGGTGGATATTTCCATGCCACAGCCCAGGTAGCAGGTTTGTTCTGCCAGTATTTCCCTGCGGGCTCTTCCTCCTGACGGATAACCACCCCGTCAGTTGCAAAAGGCATTGGCCGTACAAACCAGGCATCACGCCATTTCGCGACGTCATCCACCGTGCTCACCGGAAGAGTAAATTCTGAAACAACAGGGAACCCGAGCTGACTCAGTCGCTGAAGATGATCGGACATCACGACGGGGCCGTCTGGCCATGACCAGATGAACACGCCCATTTGATTCAGCAGTTCAGTGGCGGAAGTACGCATCATTGCGCCAGCCACTTTGGATCTCGCATTGACGCCACCCTCAGCACTTTGCTGATGACCGGTCATCTTCAGATACAACTCACCTTGTAATACCAGTTCGGGGCCGATGTCTGCGATCTTAAGAGGTATTGAAGGTATAAAAGCCGCTTTGGTCGTCCAGTTTTGGCCTTTCTGACCATCACCACGGCTGAGTAACGCGGCAAGTTTTCCATGCCGATATACCAGTGAGACGGCAACGCCGTCGATTTTAGGTTGGACCCAAAGATTTTTGCGCCCGCGCATCCAGTTCGCAACGTCTTGTTTGTCACGCAACTTACTCAGTCCGGTATGGGCAACAGGATGAGCATAAACCGCATCATCACCGCCCGGCACAGCTATGACCGGGACGGGTTGACCGGCACACTGCAGCCACAATTGTTGTTTCTGGCGCAAATTATCGTAAACCGCATCCTCAATCGGGCTGCTGCCGGACTGATGATAATCCTTATCCCACTGCGCCAACTGTGTTGTGAGCTGGCGGGTTTCCTGAGTCAGGCGCGCTGATGACCATACGGGACATGTCTCTGGCGAGACGTCACTGGCGACAGAATAAAATGATAGAAACATCAGACTGATAATCAAATGGCGCATAGGCACCTCCTTGTGGATGCAAGTAGACGTCGGTGACATCTTTCCTGCCAGTACCACTTTTCATGATTGCGCGATGCCTTCCCGGTTATTTCATTTGTTGCAGCAACGGCAAGAAATTTTGGAATACGGCGCGGAAATCTTTAAAGAAGGGCTATTTTCTGTCGCGAAGTTGCGATGAAATACGACTGGACGCTGCACCGGATGCGGCGAGCGTGTATACTGTGCGAGAGATCACTCTTCGCATACTTCCTATCAACCCATTCAGTTGAAACGTCATCATCATGGTTCAAGGCACGCTGTATATCATCTCCGCTCCCAGTGGAGCAGGTAAATCAAGTCTGATTCAGGCTTTACTTAAAACGCAACCGCTCTACGACACGCAGGTTTCTATTTCACACACGACCCGTTCAGAACGTCCGGGCGAGAAACATGGCGAGCACTATTTCTTTGTCTCAAAAGATGAATTTATTGAGATGATCGAAAAAGATGATTTCTTAGAGCATGCCGAAGTGTTCGGTAATTACTACGGAACTTCACGTGTCACCATTGAGCAGGTTTTAGCATCTGGCGTGGATGTTTTTCTGGATATTGACTGGCAGGGTGCGCAGCAAATCCGCACAAAAATGCCGCAGGCGCGCAGTATTTTCGTGCTGCCGCCATCGAAAGATGAACTGGATCGTCGCCTGCGTGGCCGTGGTCAGGACAGCGAAGAAGTGATCGCAAAACGTATGGCACAAGCTGTGGCAGAAATGACGCACTATGCCGAATACGATTATTTAATCGTGAATGACGATTTTGATCTGGCTCTGTCGGATTTAAAAACCATTATTCGCGCCGAACGTCTTCGTCTGAGCCGTCAAAAACTCCGTCATGACGGATTAATCACCAAACTATTGGCAGACTGAAGTCACTTTCAGTATTATGCCCAGTCTTTCGTCACCCTGTGGAGTAGCACATATATGGCACGCGTAACTGTTCAAGACGCTGTAGAAAAAATTGGTAACCGTTTTGACCTGGTGTTGGTGGCTGCTCGTCGCGCACGCCAGCTGCAATCTGGTGGTAAAGATCCACTGGTCGCTGAAGAAAACGACAAGGTCACCGTTATCGCTCTGCGCGAAATCGAAGAAGGCCTGATCACGAACAAAATCCTTGATGTTCGCGATCGTCAGGAACAGCAAGAGCAGGAAGCCGCAGAGATTCAGGCAGTTACTGCCATCGCTGAAGGTCGTCGTTAATTAACGAAACGGATCTCACTTGTATATCTTTGAAAGCCTGAATCAACTGATTCAAAAATACCTGCCGGAGGAGCAAATTAAGCGCCTCGTGCAGGCTTACCTTGTTGCGCGGGACGCGCATGAGGGGCAGACACGTTCCAGCGGTGAGCCTTATATTACTCACCCGGTCGCCGTGGCATGTATTTTGGCTGAAATGAGGCTCGATCATGAGACTCTGATGGCGGCGTTATTACACGACGTTATCGAAGACACGCCTGCAACCTACCAGGATATGGAACAACTGTTTGGCAAAAGCGTTGCTGAACTGGTTGAAGGCGTTTCAAAGTTAGACAAGCTGAAATTCCGCGATAAGAAAGAAGCACAGGCGGAAAACTTTCGCAAAATGGTCATGGCGATGGTGCAAGACATCCGCGTCATTTTGATCAAACTCGCTGACCGTACCCACAATATGCGCACACTGGGCTCTTTACGCCCGGATAAACGTCGCCGCATTGCCCGCGAAACGCTGGAAATTTACAGCCCGCTGGCTCACCGTTTGGGTATTCATCATCTGAAAACCGAGCTCGAAGAGCTTGGCTTCGAAGCCCTTTATCCGAACCGTTATCGCGTCATTAAAGAAGTGGTGAAAGCCGCGCGTGGTAACCGTAAAGAGATGATTCAGAAGATCCTCTCCGAGATAGAAGGCCGTTTAACAGAAGCTGGTATTCAGTGCCGCGTCAGCGGTCGCGAAAAGCACCTGTACTCTATCTATTGCAAAATGCACCTGAAAGAACAGCGTTTCCATTCGATTATGGATATCTACGCGTTCCGGGTGATCGTAAAAGAACTCGATACCTGTTATCGCGTATTAGGACAGGCGCACAGCCTGTACAAACCGCGTCCAGGTCGGGTAAAAGATTACATCGCGATCCCCAAGGCCAACGGCTATCAATCTCTCCACACTTCTCTGATCGGGCCTCACGGCATACCGGTTGAAGTGCAGATCCGTACTGAAGATATGGATCAGATGGCAGAGATGGGGGTTGCCGCTCACTGGGCTTATAAAGAGAACAGTGAAACCAGCACGACGGCGCAGATTCGCGCCCAGCGTTGGTTACAGAGTTTGCTCGAACTGCAACAAAGTGCGGGTAACTCATTTGAATTTATCGAGAGCGTGAAATCAGATCTGTTCCCGGATGAGATCTACGTCTTTACGCCGGAAGGCCGAATCGTCGAACTGCCTGCCGGTGCGACGCCGGTCGACTTCGCTTACGCTGTGCATACCGATATTGGTCATGCCTGCGTAGGTGCGCGCGTTGACCGCCAGCCGTATCCGCTTTCGCAGCCGCTGACCAGCGGCCAGACTATCGAAATCATTACCGCTCCAGGTGCACGCCCGAATGCCGCATGGCTGAACTTTGTGGTGAGTTCGCGCGCACGCGCCAAAATTCGCCAGATGCTCAAGAACCTCAAGCGTGATGACTCGGTTTCTCTGGGCCGTCGCCTGCTCAATCATGCGCTGGGAGCCGGTAAGAAACTGTCAGACATTCCACCAGAGAACATCAAAAATGAGCTGGACCGTATGAAGCTCACGGCGATGGATGATTTACTGGCTGAAATTGGCCTCGGTAACGCGATGAGCGTTGTTGTGGCTAAAAATCTGATGGGCGACCAGTCTTCCATGGCGACCTCTGGCACACGCAATCTGCCGATTAAAGGCGCGGATGGCGTACTGATTACCTTCGCCAAATGCTGTCGTCCAATTCCAGGTGACCCGATCATTGCCCACATCAGTCCAGGCAAAGGTCTGGTGATCCACCATGAATCCTGCCGTAATATCCGCGGCTATCAGAAAGAACCTGAGAAATTCATGGCCGTTGACTGGGATGACCATCAGGAAACCGATCAGGAATTTATCGCTGAAATTAAAGTCGATATGTTCAATCATCAGGGTGCTCTGGCCAACCTGACAGCAGCAATCAATGCCGCGCAGTCGAATATCCAGAGCCTGAGCACGGAAGAAAAAGACGGCCGCGTCTACAGCGCCTTTATCCGCCTGACGACCCGCGATCGTGTTCATCTGGCAAATATTATGCGTAAAATTCGTATCATGCCGGACGTTATCAAAGTAACCCGCAACCGAAACTGATTGTTATGACCCCAGAACGTTATGCACGTATTCGTGAAATGCTGACGGCCCGCCAGCCAGACCTCACAGTCTGTATGGAACAGGTGCATAAACCGCATAACGTTTCTGCTGTCATTCGCACCGCCGATGCAGTGGGTGTGCATGAAATACATGCGGTCTGGCCGACGACAAGAATGAAAACGCTGGTCTCTTCTGCCGCAGGCAGCAACAGTTGGGTTCAGGTCAAAACACACAAAACCATTCAAGATGCCGTCGCCAAAATGAAGGCGCAGGGTATGCAAATCTTAGCCACAAACCTCTCTGAAAAAGCCGTCGACTTTCGCGCAATTGATTACACCCGTCCGACCTGTATTTTACTGGGTCAGGAAAAAACCGGCATTACGCCTGAAGCACTCGCACTGGCAGACAGCGACATCATCATTCCAATGATTGGCATGGTGCAGTCGTTAAATGTTTCCGTGGCCTCCGCGCTGATTCTTTATGAAGCCCAGCGCCAGCGCGAAAATGCCGGGATGTATCGTCGCGAAAGCACCGTGTTGAGCGAGAAAGAACAACAGCGTTTACTGTTTGAAGGCGGCTATCCGGTTCTGTCTAACGTGGCTAAAAGAAAGAAGTTACCGCGCCCGTTCATCGATGAAACAGGTCAGATTATTGCTGATGACGAATGGTGGACAGCGATGCAAATGACGGTCAAAAAAAGATGAAAGGCCGCCTGCTCGACGCCATCCCACTCACGTCACTTTCTGGCGTCGGAGCCAGTCAGGCAGACAAACTCGCTAAGCTCGGCCTTGAAACTATTCAGGATTTACTGCTTCACCTGCCCCTGCGCTATGAAGACCGCACCCGTCTGTACGCCATAAACGATTTACAACCCGGACTGTTTGCCACCATTGAAGGCGAAGTACTGCGCAGTGATATCAGCTTTGGTCGTCGCAGAATGCTGACCTGTCAGATCAGTGACGGCACCGGGCTGGTCACACTGCGCTTCTTCAACTTCAACGCCGCGATGAAAAACAGTCTGGCCGCAGGCCGACGTGTGACCGCATATGGCGAAATCAAACGCGGCACGATTGGCGCGGAAATAATTCATCCCGAATACCGCATTCAGGGCGAAAACAGCGAAGTCGTTTTGCAGGAGTCGCTGACGCCTGTTTATCCAACCACCGAAGGCATTCGTCAGGCGACGCTGCGCAAACTGACCGATCAGGCGCTTGAACTCCTTGATACTGTTCCTATCGTCGAGCTATTGCCGGAAGAGCTAAGCCGCTCGTTGATTTCATTGCCTGAGGCACTGCATCTTCTGCATCGCCCACCTCCGGACATTCAGCTTGCCGACCTCGAGAAAGGTCATCATCCGGCACAGCGCCGTCTGATAATGGAAGAGTTACTGGCGCACAATCTCAGCATGCTGGCCGTGCGCGCCGGTACGCAAAGTTATAAAGCGTTGCCGTTACATCACGACGATCGTCTGAAAAAACAGTTCCTCGCTTCTCTCCCGTTCAGCCCTACCGGTGCACAAGATCGCGTTGTTGCCGAAATTGAGCAGGATCTGGCAAAAAGTTATCCGATGATGCGTCTGGTGCAGGGCGATGTCGGCTCAGGTAAAACGCTGGTCGCTGCTCTCGCCGCACTTTGCGCCATCGCGCAGGGGCAGCAGGTCGGCCTGATGGCACCGACGGAATTACTCGCCGAACAGCACGCCAATAACTTCCGCCAGTGGTTCGAACCGCTGGGAATTCAGGTTGGCTGGCTGGCGGGTAAGCAAAAAGGTAAAGCCCGGCAGGCGCAGCAGGAAGCGATTGCCAGCGGCCAGGTATCTATGGTGGTCGGCACTCATGCCATCTTCCAGGAACAGGTACTTTTCTCCTCGTTATCTCTGGTGATCATTGATGAACAACACCGTTTTGGTGTTCATCAGCGCCTGGCACTGTGGGAGAAAGGGTTGCAGCAAGGCTTTCACCCGCATCAGTTAATTATGACCGCCACTCCCATTCCACGAACGCTGGCGATGACCGCTTACGCCGATCTGGATACCTCGGTGATTGATGAGTTACCGCCGGGACGCACGCCGGTGACCACCGTTGCCATCCCGGATACGCGCCGCAGCGACATAATCAGCCGCGTAAAAAGTGCCTGTGAGCTGGAAAATCGTCAGGCCTATTGGGTCTGTACGCTGATCGAAGAATCTGAAATGCTTGAAGCACAGGCGGCAGAAGCCACATGGGAAGGCCTGAAAGAAGCGCTACCTGCGCTGAATATCGGGTTGGTTCATGGCCGTATGAAGGCGCAGGAAAAACAGGCCGTCATGCAGGCGTTCAAAAAAGGCGAAGTGCAGCTGCTGGTGGCAACGACCGTGATTGAAGTGGGAGTCGACGTGCCGAATGCCAGCCTGATGATCATCGAAAACCCCGAGCGGCTGGGTTTAGCGCAGTTGCATCAGTTACGCGGCCGCGTTGGCCGTGGTGCGGTGGCTTCTCACTGTGTACTGTTATACAAAACGCCGCTCAGCAAGACCGCACAGAAACGTTTGCAGGTTTTGCGCGACAGTAACGATGGCTTTGTCATTGCTCAGCAGGATTTAGAAATTCGTGGTCCGGGTGAATTGCTGGGTACGCGTCAGACCGGCAGCGCCGAGTTCAAAGTGGCCGATCTGCTTCGCGATCAGGCGATGATCCCGGATGTGCAGCGCATCGCCCGCTATCTTCAGCAACAATTCCCCGAACATGCCAAAGCGTTGATAGAACGCTGGCTGCCGGAAAGAGTACGTTACACCAACGCCTGATCCCTCCTTTTTTTGGCCAAAACATCATTAAAAATGATGTTTCCTTAATAACTATTCCTCAGACTTTTGTTCAAAAATCGTCCTCAACCTCTTTCTTCCCTGGTTATTTGATGACCTTCACAGACTGGCACAAAGTCTGTAACCGGTTTCACACTCCGCATCTACACTGATGATAATTAAGGCAACCCTGCGTGATTTCTTCACCATAAGGCCAATATCATTATGAGCATCAGCCAGTCTCTGTTTCAGTTTATCGAACAAAAAATTAGTCCGTTCGCAGCCCGCTTGTCCTCTCAACGTCATGTTATGGCGGTGCGCGACGGCTTTATTTCAGCAATGCCGTTTATGATTGTCGGCTCGTTTCTGCTGGTTTTCGTACATCCGCCTTTTTCGCCGGAATCCTCCTGGGAGTTTGCCCGCAGCTGGTTGGCGTTATCGGCGAAATATGAGCTCCAGATACTGACGCCGTTCAATATGACGATGGGCATCATGTCGATCTACATCGCGGCTTCCATTGCCTACAACCTGGCGAGAAGCTACAAACTTGACCCATTTATGACGGCTATGCTGTCGCTGATGTCTTTCCTGTTAGTCGCTGCGCCGCAGGTTGATAAAAAGATGTCGACGGAGGCGCTGGGCGGTGTGGGTATTTTCACCGCGATATTGGTCGCGATTTATGTCACCGAACTGACGCGGCTGCTGAAGAAATACAATATCGGCATTCGCCTTCCCGAGCAGGTACCTTCAAACATCAAACATTCGTTTGATCTGCTGATCCCGATTATTGCCGTGGTGATTACACTGTTCCCGATCAGTTTGCTGGTGCAGTCAGGCTTTGACATGCTGCTACCACAGGCCATTATGGCACTGTTTGAACCGCTGATTTCCGCCGCAGACTCGCTTCCGGCTATTCTGGTGGCGGTACTGATTTGTCATCTGCTCTGGTTTGCCGGGATCCACGGTTCGGCGATTGTCTCGGGGATGTTGCAGGCGTTCTGGCTGACCAATCTCGGGCTGAATCAGACCGCGCTGGCCGCCGGATTGCCGATGACGCACATCATGACTGAGGCGTTCTGGAATTTCCTGATCGTCATTGGCGGTTCTGGCGCCACAATCGGGCTGGTGCTGCTGTTCTGCCGCAGTAAGTCGGCACATCTGCGTACCATGGGGAAACTCAGTCTGGTGCCAAGCTGTTTTAACATCAACGAGCCGGTCATCTTTGGTACCCCAATCGTAATGAATCCGGTATTTTTCATCCCCTTCCTGCTGGCTCCGATGGTCAATGCCGTGATCGCTTATCTGGCCGTTTCCACCGATCTTCTCCCGCACATGATCTCACTGGTTCCGTGGACGTCCCCGGCGCCGATTGGCGCAGCCTGGGCGATGGGCTGGGATTTCAAAGTGTCGATTTTGGTCATCATGCTGATGGCCCTGTCTATGATGATTTACTACCCGTTCTTCAAAGTCTACGAGAAGCAGTTACTGACTCAGGAGAAAGCAGCGGAAGCCGATGAAGTGTTTACTGAGCAAGCTGACGCAGCGAATTAAGCAAATTTGAAGTGATGAATCGGGCACAAAATATTGGTTTTTGTGCCCTTTTTTTTGGTAAGGCCGTCAAGCAATCGCCGGGAAGACCGGCAGCATCAGGAACAATTTAATGACGATGGCATTGGCGATATCAAGGAAGAACGCGCCGACCATAGGAACAACTAAAAATGCCAGATGCGAAGGGCCAAACTGGTTAGTGATCGCCTGCATATTAGCAATCGCCGTTGGCGTTGCGCCCAGACCAAAACCGCAGTGGCCTGCCGCCAGCACCGCTGCATCGTAATTTTTTCCCATCACGCGATAGGTAACGAAAATCGCATACAGTGCCATCGCGATAGTCTGCACGAGCAGGATGGCCATCATCGGCAACGCGAGCGACGCCATTTCCCAGAGTTTGAGGCTCATGAGCGCCATCGCCAGAAACAGCGACAGGCTGACGTTACCGAGCACCGAGACCGCACGGTCAAATACGCGGTAGAAACCCAGCCATGCCAGAAGATTACTCAGGATCACGCCAACAAACAGAACACAGACAAAGGTCGGAATTTCGAAAGCGGAGCCATGCAGTAATTCGGAAATACGGGTGCCTGCACTCAGACAAATGGCGATCAGCGCAATCGTCTCCACCAGCACCAGCGGGGTTATCATGCGGCCAATCGCAGGTTTTTCGAATGCGCTTGGATCGGCTGAATCATCAAGCGAGCCGCCAGGCATTGAAGAGTGGCTCACCAGATAACGCGCCACCGGCCCGCCAATAATACCGCCGAGCACCAGCCCGAATGTCGCACAAGCCATCGCCACTTCAGTGGCATTCTCAAAGCCATAGCGTTCGACGAACACCTTGCTCCACGCCGCGCCAGTGCCGTGACCGCCGGACAGCGTAACGGAACCGGCCAGCAACCCCATCAGCGGATCCATCCCCAGCATTTTAGCCATGCCTATGCCGATAACGTTTTGCAGCAACAACAATCCGACGACGACAAACACCAGCAGCATCAGGCTTTTGCCACCGGAGCGCAGGCTGGCAAGATTCGCGTTAAGACCGATGGTGGCGAAGAATGCCAGCATCAGAGGTTCTTTTAACGAGACATCAAACCCAATTTCCCAGCCAAATATCCGGTTGGCGATCAACAGCATAACGGCAACCAGCAAACCACCCGCGACAGGTTCAGGAATAGTGTATTTTTTAAGGAAGTTGATCGACTGAACGCATTTGCGTCCTAAAAGGAGAACCAGCGTGGCGGCCACCAACGTGCCGTAGGTATCGAGCTGAATCATTCACGAACTCCATTTTGTAATAAATCCAATAAAATTATTGAGTTATAGCTTTATCAATTGCCTATTTTTTCCCAGAGGATGAATTAGAAGTCAATAGTGCTGAATTACGCAAGAAAAACGGATCTTAACAAACCCATTAACTCAAATTAATGGCGACAAATCCGTGTAAGCAAACGATTGCTTTTATTGTCGATTTCAATAAAAATGCCCGCTTTGCCGCTTATTGGAATGCCACAACATGAGTACGCAAACCGCAGAACAAGAAACACAGCAACCCGACCTTTCCCGCCAGACTAAAAGTGAACTGATTTACAGGCTCGAAGATCGTCCTCCCATTCCTCAGACGTTATTTGCCGCCTGCCAGCATTTGCTGGCGATGTTTGTTGCCGTGATCACCCCGGCATTACTGATTTGTCAGGCATTGGGGCTCCCCGCGCAGGACACCCAGCACATCATCAGCATGTCGCTGTTTGCCTCTGGTCTGGCTTCCATTTTACAAATTAAAACCTGGGGTCCGGTGGGCTCAGGACTGCTTTCCATTCAGGGCACCAGCTTTAACTTTGTGTCTCCGTTGATAATGGGCGGGCTGGCGCTGAAAAATGGTGGTGCCGATGTCCCGACGATGATGGCCGCGCTATTCGGTACACTGATGCTGGCCTCCTGTACTGAAATCATTCTTTCCCGCTTCCTGCATCTTGCCCGCCGCGTGATCACTCCGTTGGTGTCCGGGATTGTCGTGATGATTATCGGCCTGTCGCTGATTCAGGTCGGTCTGACATCCATCGGTGGCGGATATGCCGCGATGAGCGATCACACCTTTGGCGCCCCGAAAAACCTGATGCTGGCCGCTGTGGTTCTGGTGGTGATTATTTTGCTCAACCGTCAGCGTAACCCGTACCTGCGTGTGGCTTCCCTGGTTATTGCGATGGCGGTGGGCTATCTGGCCGCATGGATGATGGGGATGTTGCCGACCGTAACGGCCCCGACCCAAACCAGCTGGATCACCTTCCCGACGCCGCTTTACTATGGTCTGGGAATTGACTGGAATCTTCTGGTTCCGCTGATGCTTATCTTTATGGTTACCTCGCTGGAAACCATCGGTGATATCACCGCGACCTCCGACGTTTCCGAACAACCGGTCAGCGGCCCGCTGTACATGAAGCGCATCAAGGGCGGCGTACTGGCCAACGGCCTGAACTCCATGCTCTCTGCAGTATTCAATACCTTCCCGAATTCCTGCTTCGGCCAAAATAACGGCGTGATCCAACTGACCGGCGTCGCCAGCCGTTATGTAGGGTTTGTCGTGGCACTGATGCTGATCGTCCTGGGGCTTTTCCCTGCGGTTGCCGGATTCGTTCAGCACATCCCTGAACCGGTTCTTGGCGGCGCGACCATCGTGATGTTCGGTACCATCGCGGCTTCCGGTGTACGTATTGTTTCCCGTGAACGTCTGAACCGCCGCGCGATTATGATCATGGCGCTGTCTCTGGCAGTCGGCATGGGGGTGTCCCAGCAACCATTGATCCTGCAATTCGCGCCAGATTGGATTAAAACCCTGCTCTCCTCCGGCATTGCAGCAGGCGGGATTACAGCGATTGTTCTGAATCTGGTTTTTCCTCACGAAAAGTCATAACCGACTGTAATACGCATGCAACAGCGGCAGGTGGTCTGGAACCCCTGCCGCTTTTTATTGTCTCCAGTCTGCTAAGCTGTTGAGAAAATTCGCTGTTTGCGGCATAAACAGAGAACCTTTATCCCTAATTCACGCTACAGGCCCCAGACGATGAGATTTATCGGTAAAATTTTGCTGACGTTCGTCCTGCTTCTGGTACTGGCGATTGTGCTGGTGTACGTCCTATTACAGACCCGCTGGGCGGCGGGCAAACTCAGTACCTGGGTCACGGATAACAGTGATTACCGGCTCGCCGTCGAAAAAGTGGACCATGACTGGTCAACGCCTGGGCGGGTGACGCTCACCAATGTCATCTTCGGGCAGAAAAATCAGCCAGAAACTCTCAGCGCCAGTGAAGTCGATCTCGATTTAAGCTGGCGTCAGATTACTGAACCCCGCTTTTTCGACCGCGTCGTGCTGGTCAACGGGCGACTGAACGTCAGCCCTTCCGCCATGAACCTGCCTTTGCAGGCCAATACGCTGCAACTGAGCAAAATGGCGCTGACCGGCAATGCGGCAGGAATGGAGATCCAAGGTCAGCAGATCAATGCCGGGATTTCGCCATGGCAACCCAAACCCCACCAACTGCTGGGCGATAAAGCAGATTTTCAGTTGAGCGCGGCGAATCTGACCGTCAACGGACTTCCCACTGAAAACGTCCTGATTCAGGGTAACCTGAATAATAAAATTCTCACTCTGGGCAATTTTGGCGGCGATCTGGCGCGCGGTCAGCTCACCGGCAAAGCCACTCAGGCAGCGGACGGCAGCTGGAACATTGAAAATCTGCGTCTGAGCAATGTACGCCTGCAAACGTCCAAATCGCTTTCTGAGTTTTTCGATGATTTCCAGACGTTGCCAAAAGTTACCCTCAAACGGCTTGATCTGATCGATGCCCGTTTGCAGGGAACCGACTGGGCATTCAGCGATGTTGATCTTTCCGTACAGGATGTGACGCTGGAAAAAGGCGACTGGCAAAGCGATGACGGCGAAATCTCGCTAAACGCGACTGATATGATTAACGGCAATTTGCATATTCAGGATCCGATCATCAATCTCGACCTGACTGCGCAAGGCATTTCAATCAAGCAGGCTACGGCACGCTGGGAGCGCAGTTTGTTGCGTACCACCGGCAACTGGCTCCGCGCTAATAAACGCCTGCAACTTGATGAGCTTTCTGTCGCCGGGCTGGAATACACGCTGCCGCAAAACTGGAGACAGCTCTGGTTACAGCCACTGCCGGATTCACTGGCTGAAATCTCGATTGGCCGGTTGATTGCCAATAGAAACCTGATTATTGACATCGATCCACAGTTCCCCTTCCAGCTGACAGCGCTGGACGGGCTGGGTAATAATCTGCTGCTGGCGCGTAACCATCAGTGGGGGATCTGGAATGGTAAGCTGAATCTGAACGCCAGCGAAGCGACATTCAACCGCAACGACGTGCGTCGCCCTTCCATTACTCTGGAGGCCAGTGACCGCCAGGTGAATATTTCAGAGCTGAGTGCGTTCACGAAAGAGGGATTGCTGGAAGCCACCGGGATGGTGGATCAGCAACCACAGCGCCAGTTTTCGGTGAAAATGACCGGGCGCGCCGTGCCCGCTAATCAGCTGGAAAACTGGGGATGGCCGCATCTGCAACTTGACGGTAACGCCAATATGCAGCTCAATCTGCAAGGGCAGATGCCGGCTAACGTGGATTACAAGCCAACGCTGAATGGCACACTTCAGGTGAACGGCGCCAACGGTCAGATTATCAACCAGAGAATGCTGAACGGACTGGTTTCCGGCGCGGCAGCGCCATAACTGCCAGCGCTGTATTCTCAAACGAAAAAGCACCGCCATCGCGGTGCTTTTTTATGAGCTTATAGTGGGCTGAAAATTAGTTAATTGCAGGTTCCAGCGGCGCACCGGGTGCAGCAGGCAGAACAAGATACGTGCCTTCAAACACTGCGCCTTCGGCCTCATCGCCGTACAAATTCACTTCAAGCTGCACGCGAGCTTTACGCCCGCGCGCCAGACGGTCCAGATCGCCACTGATTGAACCGAGATCGGCCACCGCACGCGGCCTGCCGGTCACCGGCGAACTGTACCGAATATGCGCATCGGCCAGAACAATAGTCCCGCCAAGGTGACGCTCACGTAGCAGTAACCAAATCAGCCCCCAGCCGGTCAGCGTCGCGAGTGAAAATAAGCTGCCCGCAAACAGCGTGTGGTGAGGATTCTGATTGCCGTTCTCCGGCATCGTGGTAACAAACCGCTGGCCGGTATACTGGCTGATCCGCACGCCCATTTTTTCGCTGAGAGGAATATGATCGTACCAGGCCTGTTGCAGCTGACCGCACCAGTCGGGGCGATGGAGTATGTCATCCAGCGTTTCAACCGGTTTAATCATCAGGAAGTGGCGCACCGGCGTGGTTTGCGGCGTGGTAATTTCCCCCTGGTTGATGAAACCCAGTTTGGCAAAAAACTCTACAGCGTCTTCACGGGCACTACACACCACGCGCTTAACGCCTTCCTGACGCGCCACAGACTCCAGGGTCATCGCCACCAGAGTTCCCAGCCCTTTATCCTGCACATCGGGGTCAACCGCCAGGAAGCGGATAGAGGCCTCATTGTCGGCATTAATATATAAACGGCCTACAGCGACCGGACAGCCCTGCTCATCCACCACCATCTGATGATGCGCAATGGAATCGTAAGCATCACGCTCTGAACCTTCGGGCTGACGCAACGGCTTGCGCAACATTTCCCAGCGAAATCGGTAATAGTCGGCCAGTTCTTTTTCGGTCGTCGGTACTCTCAGGTGATACATAATTGTGTTCTCTCCGGCGTTTATGCCTCTTCGATCAGACTTGTAGCCAGAAGGTCACCGGCCCGTCGTTCACCAGCGCCACTTTCATATCCGCAGCAAAGCGGCCGGTTTCGGTAGCGATACCTTTTTCACGGCACTGCCCGCAGAAATACTGATACAAACGGTCGGCTTCCTGCGGCTCTGCGCCGCGTGAAAAACCGGGGCGCATGCCTTTTTGCGTGTCCGCCGCCAGCGTAAACTGCGATACGACCAGCAGGCTTCCTCCCGCCTGCTGGACGTTTAGATTCATTTTGTCGTTTTCGTCACCGAATATCCGGTACCCGATGACCCGTTCAGACAGGCGTTTGGCTTTTTGCTCATCATCCCCCTGCTCGACACCCAGTAACACCAGCAATCCCGGCCCGATCTCACCGCAGATTTCGCCATCAATGGTGACGCTGGCATTTAACACCCGCTGAATTAACGCAATCATAAAAACCCTTCTGACTGATTATTCTGCTGCCACATCTTGAGCAGACTGCAATTTTCTCAGAGACCGAAACTCGCCGAGCGTCACGGTGATTTCTGCCCCCAAAAGCACGATACACCAGCTGACATAGACCCAAAGAAATAAAATGGGGATCACCGCCAGAACGCCATAAATCAGCTGATATGACGGGAAAAGCTGGATATATAAAGCAAAGATTTTCTTACTTAATTCAAATAATGCACCAGAGAAGAGCGCACCAATCAGCGCATCTTTCGCCGGTACTCTGACCGTCGGTACGACCTGATACAACAGCCAGAAAGATATCCATGAAATCAGCAATGGCAGAATGCGCAGAGCATGGTCGATCAGCGAATGTACGCCGCTGATATTCAGCCAGTTCAGCGATAGCAAATAGGAGCTGATGGCCACGCTGGCGACCAGCAGGATTGGCCCGAGAGTCAGCACCATCCAGTACACGGCGAAGGAGAATACGATCGGGCGTTTCGTTTTGCTGTCCCAGATTTTGTTCAGCACGCTGTCTACCGAGGCTATCAAAAGCAGCGCGGTGACGATTAAGCCGCAGGTGCCCACGGCGGTCATTTTGCTGGAGTTCGCCACAAATTGTTCGAGATAACGCTGAATGGTATTGCCGGTCGCAGGCATGAAGTTAGAGAAAATAAAGGTTTTGAGCTGCGCGCTGATATCCGAAAAAACCGGAAATAAGGCGAACAACGAAAAGACCACTGCGATAAGCGGCACGAGAGAAAGCAAGGAGACATAGGCTAAATGGCCCGCCAGAAGCGTCAGGCCATCCTTATCTGAACGCCGCAGAAGCAGGCGCGTAAATTTCCAGCATGATTTCGGGTAGTGGCTCAGTGCCCGTTTCTGCATCACAACATCCTTCAGGAAAAGTACTTCGGTACTGTCTGATTATCTTCCACCCACACAGATTCAATCCCCACGGCACGCGCCGCTTCGATATTCTCGGTCACATCATCAAAGAATACGGCTTCACCGGCACTGACGCCTTCATGGGCCAGCACATGCTGGAAAATGCCCGGCTCAGGTTTTCTCATGCCGATGTTTTGTGAAAGATAAATGGCGTCGGTGTTGGCTTCAATTTCAGGATAATTTTGCGGCCAGAAATCCAGATGCAGGCGGTTGGTATTCGATAAGACCACCACGCGATGCCCCTGCTGGCGCAGCGTCTTGAAGATCTCAATCACTTCAGGGCGCAAGCCGACAAACACCGACTGCCAGCCAAGGCTGAACTGTTCGAAGCTCAGCGCGATGCCCAATTCATGGCAGAGTTCGGCGGCAAACTCTTCGTCGCTGATTTCACCCCGTTCGTGCTTCTGGAAGACTTCGCCCATTGAGAATCGCTCAGTCAGCGTCGCAAGCGGGGTTCCGCTGAAATTGCTCCACACGCCAAGAACACGTTTGAAATCAATATCAATAATGACGTTTCCCATATCAAAAATGTACAGCATTGCACGCTCCTGATTTCAAAGATGACTGTTAACTTTAGCGGTAAAACGTACAGCTGAACAGTGACAGAATTGCGGGATGGCACGCAGGGGCAGAAAAAAAACATAAAAAAAACAGGGTACCAAAGGCACCCTGTTTCTGTGTAACGGCTTACGTTAAAGAAGATTACGCTTCTTTAGGACCACGCATTGCACGTTTACGATCGTTCTCGGTCAGGTGACGTTTACGGATACGCACAGACAGAGGAGTCACTTCGACCAGTTCGTCATCATCGATGAATTCCAGAGCTTGCTCCAGAGACATTTTGATAGCAGGAACCAGAGTCGTTGCTTCGTCAGTACCAGACGCACGCATGTTGGTCAGTTTCTTACCGGTCAGACAGTTCACAGTCAGGTCGTTAGAACGTGAGTGAATACCGATGATCTGGCCTTCATACACTTCTGCGCCGTGGCCCAGGAACAATTTACCGCGGTCTTGCAGGCTGTACAGTGCGAACGCAACTGCTTTACCCTGACCGTTAGAAATCAGCACGCCGTTCTGACGCTGGCCGATTTCACCCTGACGAACATCATCGTAGTGACTGAATGTGGAGTACAGCAGACCGGTACCTGAAGTCATGGTCATGAATTCAGTACGGAAGCCGATCAGGCCACGTGCTGGGATCAGATAATCAAGACGGATACGACCTTTGCCGTCTGGGATCATGTCTTTGACATCGCCTTTACGCTCACCCATGGCCTGCATAACAGAACCCTGGTGTTGCTCTTCGATATCCAGTGTCACGTTCTCGAATGGCTCTTGCATGCGGCCATCGATTTTACGGTTGATTACTTTAGGACGGGAAACCGCCAGCTCGAAACCTTCGCGACGCATGTTTTCGATCAAAACCGACAGGTGAAGTTCACCACGGCCTGAAACGCGGAAGGCATCAGCATCTTCAGTTTCGTCAACGCGCAATGCCACGTTGTGCACCAGCTCTTTGTTCAGACGATCAAGGATCTGACGTGAAGTCACATACTTGCCTTCTTTACCACAGAACGGAGAGGTGTTGACGTTGAAGTACATGGTAACGGTTGGTTCATCAACGCTCAGCGCTGGCAGTGCTTCTACATTTGCCGGGTCACAGATAGTGTCGGAAATGTTCAGCTCACCCAGACCGGTGATTGCGATGATATCGCCCGCTTCAGCAACGGTCGCTTCGATACGCTCAAGGCCCATGTGGGTCAGAACTTTACCGACTTTACCGTTACGGGTTTTGCCTTCGCTGTCGATCACAGTGACCTGTTGGTTAGGCTTAACCGTACCACGTTTGATACGGCCGATGCCGATAACGCCAACGTAGTTGTTGTAATCCAGCTGAGAGATTTGCATCTGGAAAGGTGCTTCCATCTCAACTTGTGGCGGAGATACGTGGTCAACAATCGCCTGATACAGCGGGGTCATGTCTTCGGCCATATCGTTATGGTCAGTACCCGCGATACCCAACAATGCAGATGCATAGATGATTGGGAAATCGAGTTGTTCGTCGGTTGCGTCCAGGTTTACGAACAGGTCGAAGACCTGATCAACAACCCAGTCAGGACGCGCGCCAGGGCGGTCAACCTTGTTGATTACCACGATCGGCTTCAGACCATTAGCGAAGGCTTTTTTAGTCACGAAGCGGGTTTGCGGCATTGGGCCATCCATTGCATCCACAACCAGCAGCACCGAGTCGACCATTGACATCACACGCTCAACCTCACCGCCGAAGTCGGCGTGTCCTGGGGTATCCACGATGTTGATGCGGTAGTCTTTCCAATTAATGGCGGTGTTTTTTGCGAGGATGGTAATCCCACGCTCTTTCTCCAAATCGTTGGAGTCCATTACGCGTTCGGTAGCTTCTGCACGTTCTCCGAAAGTACCGGATTGTTGCAGCAGCTTGTCGACCAGGGTGGTTTTACCATGGTCAACGTGGGCAATAATGGCGATGTTACGCAAATTTTCGATCACAGCTTTGCCTCAGGCATTAGAAATAGCGCGCTATTGTACACGTATTAAGCGAGGTTCTAAACAAGATCACAAGGATCTTGTTGAAACAACTTAAGGATGGTTACTTTGTGATCCCTTTCACGGTGCAAAAAGAACACTGAACCAATATGACGCACCACTTTGGTGCTTTGCATCTCACGATTAGCACCATTGTAGTGCATAACTTCCGTTATGGTGCATACTTATTGAGAGCAAGAGCCCTGTAAAATGGCGTTGTTAGCATTTTCTCAAAGTTGGCACAGTTTTCGCTATACCTTTTACAGGGTGAAAAGAGTCTTATCAGACAATAATAGTGCTGTTTAGGCCACACGCCAGTTCCAGTAAGGCTGTTATTTCCAACTAAAGACCAAAAAATGGTTATTCGTTCCACGACGATAATGAGAAATTCGGGAGAACTAGTATGTCCGCTGAACACGTTTTGACGATGCTGAATGAGCATGAAGTGAAATTTGTAGATTTACGTTTCACTGATACCAAAGGCAAAGAACAGCACGTCACCATTCCTGCACACCAGGTTAGCGCCGACTTCTTCGAAGAAGGTAAAATGTTTGATGGCTCTTCAATCGGTGGCTGGAAAGGCATTAACGAATCTGACATGGTTCTGATGCCAGATGCCAGCACTGCTGTTCTGGACCCATTCTTTGAAGAAACCACGCTGATCATTCGTTGCGATATCCTTGAGCCAACAACGCTGCAAGGTTATGACCGTGACCCACGTTCAACGTCTAAGCGTGCAGAAGATTTCCTGCGTGCTTCCGGCATCGCGGACACCGTTCTGTTCGGGCCAGAGCCAGAATTCTTCCTGTTTGATGATGTGCGTTTCGGCAGCAGCATCTCCGGTTCTCACGTCGCTATCGATGATATCGAAGGCGCATGGAACTCTGCGACCAAATACGAAGGCGGCAACAAAGGCCACCGTCCTGCAGTAAAAGGCGGCTACTTCCCGGTACCTCCGGTCGACTCCTCTCAGGATCTGCGTTCTACCATGTGTCTGACCATGGAAGAAATGGGCCTGGTTGTTGAAGCTCACCACCACGAAGTAGCAACTGCTGGTCAGAACGAAGTGGCAACCCGCTTCAACACCATGACCAAGAAAGCTGACGAAATCCAAATCTACAAATACGTGGTTCACAACGTGGCTCACGCATTTGGCAAAACCGCGACCTTCATGCCAAAACCAATGTTTGGCGATAACGGTTCCGGTATGCACTGCCATATGTCTTTGTTCAAGAACGGTAACAACCTGTTCTCTGGCGACAAATACGGCGGCCTGTCTGAAATGGCACTGTTCTACATCGGGGGTATCATCAAGCATGCTAAAGCGATCAACGCCTACGCTAACCCGACCACCAACTCCTACAAGCGTTTGGTCCCGGGCTACGAAGCACCAGTAATGCTGGCGTATTCTGCGCGTAACCGTTCTGCATCCATCCGTATTCCACACGTATCAAGCCCTAAAGCGATGCGTATCGAAGCACGTTTCCCTGATCCAGCGGCTAACCCATACCTGGCGTTCGCTGCGCTGATGATGGCTGGCGTCGACGGTATCATCAACAAAATCCATCCTGGTGATGCGATGGATAAAAACCTGTATGACCTGCCACCGGAAGAAGAAGCAGAAATTCCAAAAGTTGCAGGTTCACTGGAAGAAGCGATGAACTGCCTGAGCGAAGACCGCGAGTTCCTGACCCGTGGCGGCGTGTTCACCGATGACGCGATCGATGCTTACATCGCTCTGCGTAAAGAAGAGATGGATCGCGTTCGTATGACTCCGCACCCGGTTGAGTTCGAACTGTACTACAGCGTTTAATAAATCAGCGTCTGCTCTTTCGATCAGAGCTGAACTCAGCGCCCGTCTTCGTACAGGCGCTGAGCGGAATACCCGACTGAAGGTCAGGTAGTGAGAAAACCTTCAGCGTCAAAATCAAGTAAGACGATTTAATTTGTTGCCGTGGAAACTTTCAGCCCATCTCCGGATGGGCTTTTTTCTCCACACTCTTTCCTGCTCAACCCCTCTGACCCGTGAATCTGCCGGGTAACGAGATAAAATGCACCCATCCGGTGCGGGAGACTGCGGTATGGCAACTGGCAAACTGCCCGATGCTGGGCAGATCCTGAATTCCTTAATCAACAGCGTTCTGTTGTTGGACGACGATTTGGCGGTGCATTACGCCAATCCGGCGGCTCAGCAGCTGCTGGCGCAAAGTTCCCGCAAACTTTTTGGCACACCTTTGCCAGAGCTGGTGGGATATTTTTCGCTGAATATCGAGTTGATGCGTGAAAGTCTGACGGCCGGACAGGGCTTTACAGACAGCGAAGTCACTCTGGTGGTGGATGGCCGCGCGCATGTGCTGTCACTGACCGCCCAGATGCTGCCAGAAGGTTTCATTCTGGTGGAACTGGCCCCAATGGATAATCAGCGCAAGCTGAGCCAGGAACAATTGCAACATGCTCAACAAGTTGCCGCGCGTGATTTGATCCGCGGTCTGGCGCATGAAATTAAAAATCCGCTCGGTGGATTGCGTGGCGCAGCTCAGTTGTTATCCAGAGCGCTCCCTGATCCGGCGCTCCTGGAATACACCAAAGTCATTATTGAGCAGGCCGACCGCCTGCGTAATCTGGTAGATCGTTTACTGGGGCCACAGCGCCCAAGCCAGCACGTGACGCAAAGCATTCATCAGGTTGCAGAACGTGTTTGTCAGCTGGTGTCGATGGAGAAGCCGGACAATGTTCAGTTGGTGAGGGACTACGACCCGAGCCTGCCAGAACTGGCGCACGATCCCGATCAGATTGAACAGATTTTGTTGAACATCACCCGCAATGCTCTGCAGGCACTCGGGGAGGAAGGCGGCACAATTACACTGCGTACGCGCACTGCTTTCCAGATCACGTTACATGGCGTGCGTTATCGTCTGGCGGCCCGTATCGATATTGAAGATGACGGCCCCGGCGTACCGGCCCATTTGCAGGACACCCTTTTTTACCCCATGGTCAGTGGCCGCGAGGGAGGCACAGGTTTGGGCCTGTCCATCGCGCGCAGTTTGATTGATCAGCATTCGGGTAAAGTTGAATTTAACAGTTGGCCAGGACACACCGAATTCTCGGTTTTCCTGCCTATTCGCCAGTGAGGTTCTTATGCAACGAGGGATAGTCTGGATCGTCGATGACGATAGCTCCATCCGCTGGGTACTTGAACGTGCGCTCACTGGGGCAGGTTTACACTGCACTACGTTTGAAAGCGGTAATGACGTGCTGGAAGCCATTGCGACTCAAACCCCTGACGTATTGTTATCAGATATTCGCATGCCCGGCATGGACGGTTTAGCGCTGCTGAAACAGATTAAACAGCGCCATCCGATGCTTCCGGTCATCATAATGACCGCGCATTCCGATCTCGATGCTGCCGTCAGTGCATATCAGCAAGGCGCGTTTGATTATCTGCCAAAACCCTTCGACATTGATGAAGCCGTAGCGCTGGTAGAACGCGCCATCAGTCATTATCAGGAACAACAACAACCGGCCCGCACGCAGCCCGCCAGCGGTCCGACGGCTGACATTATTGGCGAAGCGCCAGCCATGCAGGATGTTTTCCGCATCATTGGCCGTCTGTCCCGCTCGTCGATCAGTGTGCTGATCAACGGAGAATCAGGCACCGGTAAAGAACTGGTGGCGCATGCTCTTCACCGCCACAGCCCGCGCGCTAAAGCCCCTTTTATCGCGTTGAATATGGCGGCAATCCCGAAAGACCTGATCGAGTCGGAACTGTTCGGCCACGAGAAAGGCGCATTTACTGGCGCGAATACTGTTCGTCAGGGGCGTTTTGAGCAGGCCGATAACGGCACGCTGTTCCTCGATGAGATTGGCGATATGCCGCTCGACGTACAAACCCGCCTGCTGCGGGTGCTGGCAGACGGTCAGTTCTATCGCGTCGGTGGCTATGCGCCGGTGAAAGTCGATGTGCGAATCATCGCAGCGACTCACCAGAATCTGGAACTTCGGGTTCAGGAAGGCAAATTCCGTGAGGATTTATTCCACCGTCTGAATGTGATCCGCGTGCATTTGCCACCGCTGCGTGAACGTCGTGAAGATATTCCGCGTCTGGCACGCTACTTCCTGCAAGTTGCCGCGAAGGAGCTGGGCGTAGAAGCGAAGAACCTGCATCCGGAAACAGAAACTGCGCTGACGCGTCTGCCGTGGCAAGGTAACGTGCGCCAGCTGGAGAACACCTGTCGCTGGTTAACCGTGATGGCGGCCGGTCAGGAAGTGCTGATTCAGGACTTGCCGAGCGAGCTGTTTGAAACCTCGGCGCCCGAAGCGGGCGGACAGAGTTTGCCAGACAGTTGGGCAACGCTGCTGGCACAGTGGGCGGATCGCGCGCTGCGTTCCGGTCATCAAAACCTGTTGTCAGAAGCACAGCCTGAAATGGAACGTACTTTGCTGACCACGGCGCTGCGCCATACGCAAGGGCACAAGCAGGAAGCCGCTCGTTTACTGGGCTGGGGGCGTAATACCCTGACACGTAAACTCAAAGAACTGGGCATGGAATAACACCCGTGTGAAAAGCAAAACAGCCGCAAAAGCGGCTGTTTTTGTTTGGGGAAACGCTGAGTTCGCCGGTCAGATCACGCGGGAGAATTGCTGCTGACGGACCTGGCGGCGTAAATAGATATCAAAACACATGCAAATATTGCGGATCAACAGACGTCCGCGCGGCGTGACCTGAATATGTTTCTTGCTCACCTCCACCAGTCCGTCTTCCACCAGCGGCACCAGCAACGCTAAGTCTTCGGCAAAGTACTCATTGAACTCAATACCGTAACGTTTCTCGATATCTGCAAAATCCAGTTCGAAATGGCAGATCAGTGCTTTGATCACATCACGGCGCAGGCAGTCATCGTGGGTCATCTCCAGCCCCCGCCAGAGTGCATTTCCCTGCCCTTCAACCCGCGCGTAATAAGTTTTCAGGTCTTTCTCGTTTTGCGCATAGGTATCACCCAGCATGCTGATCGCGGAAACGCCCATGCCAAGCAAATCACTGTCGCCCTGCGTGGTGTAGCCCTGAAAATTGCGGTGCAATTTGCCTTCGCGCTGCGCAATCGCCAGTTCGTCATTCGGGCGGGCAAAGTGATCCATCCCGATAAAACGGTAACCGGATTCTGTCAGTGAACTGATGGTTTCCTGCAAGATTTTCAGTTTCTCTTTCGCACCGGGCAAATCTGCATCTTTGATTTTGCGTTGAGCGGCGAAAAGATTGGGCATGTGCGCATAATTGAATACGCTGAGGCGATCGGGGTTCAGCGCTGCAACGCGTTGCAGCGTATAGGCAAAACTTTCGGCTGTTTGTTTTGGCAGGCCGTAAATGAGATCGATATTGGTCGAGTTAAAACCCAGCGCGCGCGCGCGTTCGATCAGAGCAAAAATGAAGTCTTCGTCCTGCTCACGATTTACCAGACGCTGTACTTCTTTGTTGAAATCCTGCACGCCCATGCTCAGACGATTGAAGCCTTCGTTGCGCAGGTGATCCAGCACATCCAGCTCGATTTCACGCGGATCAAGCTCCAGCGACATCTCCGCATCCGGCAGGAGAGTGAAATGTTCACGCAGAAGGGCCATCAGACGGCTTATCTGGGCTTTAGTCAGATAAGTTGGAGTACCACCGCCCCAATGGAGTTGACTGACGTGACGGCCCTTAAAGAGCGGCGCACGGTGGCGGATCTCTTTCTCGAGTACGTTCAGGTATTCTTCGGCTTTGTGCTGCTGACGGGTGACGAGTTTATTACAGCCACAGAAGTAGCAGAGCTTATGGCAGAACGGAATGTGCACATAAAGCGAGAGGGAACGCTCGGGATAACGGGCAGCGGCTTTTTCAAAGGCTGCATCGTTGTAGCTTTCGCTGAATTCAAGTGCTGTTGGGTAGGATGTGTATCGCGGTCCCGAGTAGTTGTACTTCTGGATCAGCGCTAAATCCCAGACGGTTGTCTGTTCTGACATGGGTGACTCACTCCTTCCGGCGTCGGATGCTACCGGTTCGCCTTACCGGCAGGCTTTTGGCCTGCCGTGCAAAGGTCGCTCTGCGCAAACGTGCTTTGGTTTTCGATAACCGCCATAGTTTACCGAATAACCAAAGCAGATAACATGCAAAGAGTAAGGCTATTGCCGGAATGACCCAGCTCATGGCTTAGAAACCGTCTGTCGGGTTCCCACGCTTGAGCAGCTGCATCATGTCTTCGTTCTTTTCTTCTTCTTCATCATCTTCGTCATCGCCAAGTTCGATACCCAGCAATTCCATCAGAACGTCGATGCGATCCAGAGTCTGATCAACATATGCCTGATCTTCGGCGCTCAGTGCTTTGCCGTCATCAATAAGATCCAGCAAACCATCCAGACGCTGATCATTTTCCAGCAACGTCAGTTCTTCTTCCGGCGTCATTTTTGGTTTCGGGTCTTGCACTGGCTGTGCGACTTTCTTCGCTTTCGGTGCATTGTTCATGACGGTTTCAACGATCAATGGCACTGCTTTTTTACTGCCGATGCGCGGATCGGTTTTCTTCGCCGCTGCACCGCTTTGGTTTTGGTTTGCATCCGGGTTCGCACGGGAACCTGCCTTACGGCCGCGGCGGCGGTTGTCACGCTTGCGTTCACGCGCTTCAATATCGAGCTCGACGCGATTCTTTTTTCTCTTCGGTTTAGCTGTCGCGGTATTGGCGCGCGGGGCTTTCGCTGGCTGTTTCATGGCTTCTGCTCTTAGGTGTGTACATTTAGTATAGATTTGCGGCGGAATCTAGCAGAAAGCGAACAAAGAAAAAAGGCAGCAAGTGGACCTTGCTGCCTTTTTCTTTCCTTCGTGCGAAGGATATCCATCAAACACTTTCCCTGTATAGCGTCAACGTCCCGGTTTTTCCTTTGCCTTTCAGGGCCTCCAGCCCCGTTCATCCTTAAAGCGCCCTGCATTTCCTGTATTCCCTGAAGGCTCTTATCGTCCATGTTTCCATTCTTGCCTTCATTGCGTAAGAAATACTTTACCCTATCGCCGCAAAGGCTCAAGATACTGCCCTGTCGTCTTATGCTTCCAGCCAGTGCTTTATTTTTATCGCATTGAATCTAAAGTGAATTAAAAAATTCGGCGACCCAATAAGCGCAATAACCCGCATTATGAATAGCAAATGTCTTACATCATGAAGGCCATTTTCCCCCGCCTTCATCTCTGTGGTCCCTTCGCATCATCATTCGGATTGTAAAAACACTGAACGTATCCGGGCGCAGTTGCAGTTATAATCGCCAGTCAGCCAGATACACAAGCCTCACGGAGACGCACGTTTTGACCAGCCAAACTTACAACTATCATATGACCCATTTCGTCCTGAGCGCCCCGGATATCCGGCATCTGCCGAGTGACGCAGGCATTGAAGTCGCATTTGCTGGTCGTTCAAACGCCGGCAAATCCAGTGCGCTAAATACGCTGACCCAGCAGAAAAGCCTGGCGCGAATCAGTAAAACCCCTGGCCGTACGCAATTAATTAACTTGTTTGAAGTGGAGCCGGGTATTCGTCTGGTTGACCTTCCGGGTTATGGCTATGCGCAAGTCCCGGAAGAAATGAAACGCAAATGGCAGCGTTCGCTGGGCGAATACCTGCAAATGCGTAATTCGTTGAAAGGGCTCGTGGTGTTGATGGATATCCGTCACCCGCTTAAAGATCTCGATCAGCAGATGATTCAGTGGGCTGTTGATGTGGGTACGCCAGTGATGTTGCTGCTGACCAAGGCTGACAAACTGGCCTCGGGCGCACGTCAGGCACAAGTCAAAATGGTCCGTGAAGCCGTAAAAGAATTTATGGGTGACATCCAGGTCGAAGCGTTCTCTTCGCCGAAGAAGATGGGTGTGGACAAACTCAATGACAAGCTGAACACCTGGTTCAATGAAATTCCGCCAGAAGTGTTGGAAGATGAACTTTCCGGCGAATGAGCCGCAGGCAAAAACTGTAAGTAAAGAACATCACGGACGGCCATCGGGTCGTCCGTTTTTTTTTGCACTTTTCTACTTACTGACTGAATTCAACATCAAAACCGGCCAGTTATCCTGATAAAAGCACAATAAAAAACGCCCCAGACATAAATGCCTGGGGCGGCTAAAATATTCAGCCAAATCCGATTACGTGAAGTAAAAGGTCTGAAAGATAGAACATCTTACCTCTGTACCCTACGAGAGAAACTTTACCCTATTTCATGACGGGGAAAAAGAACTTTTTGTAGTTTACTTACACAATAATTGAGGATTATGCGATCACCTTCATGGTCTGAACCTATAATTCTGTAGCTTAATTACAAAAAAAGCTTAATAACTATCCACTTAGTGAGCCTGATCCCAATTCTCGCCAGTACCTACATCCACTTTCAACGGAACGGCCAGTTCCATGCTTGATTCCATCAGATCGCGGATTTTCTCACTTGCGGCCTCAACGTCGTCATTATGGACCTCAAAAACCAATTCATCGTGTACTTGCATAATAATGCGTGCACGCGGGGCATCCGGTTGTTTCAGCCAGTCCGCGACCTTTATCATCGCTCGCTTGATGATGTCAGCAGCCGTTCCCTGCATTGGGGCATTGATTGCGGCGCGCTCAGCACCCTTACGACGCATGGCGTTGCTGGATTTAATATCCGGCAGATACAAGCGGCGACCGTCGAGCGTTTCCACATAGCCTTGTTCAGAAGCCTGCGTCCGCGTGCGTTCCATATATTCGAGAACGCCCGGATAGCGTTCAAAATAGAGATCCATATAACGCTGGGATTCTTTACGCGGAATGTTCAACTGGCGCGAAAGACCAAATGCGCTCATGCCGTAAATCAGGCCGAAGTTGATGGCCTTCGCACTACGGCGCTGCTCGCCGGTGACGCTCTCCAGCGGTGTGCCAAAGACTTCAGCCGCTGTAGCCCGGTGAATATCTTTACCTTCCGCAAAGGCTTTCAGCAGCCCCTCATCTTTCGATAAGTGCGCCATGATGCGCAATTCGATTTGCGAGTAGTCAGCAGCCAGAATGCAGTAATCTTTCGGTGCAATAAAAGCCTGACGGATGCGACGGCCTTCATCGTTACGCACCGGAATGTTTTGCAAGTTTGGATCACTGGATGACAGGCGTCCGGTCGCTGTGACAGCCTGATGATAAGACGTGTGCACGCGGCCAGACTGCGGATTGATCATCAACGGCAGTTTGTCGGTGTAAGTCGATTTCAGCTTCGCCAGACCGCGATACTCCAGAATGACTTTCGGCAGTGGATAATCCAGCGCCAGTTCAGCCAGCACCTCTTCATTTGTTGAAGGTGCTCCACCCGGCGTTTTCTTCAGTATCGGCAGCTTTTGTTTTTCATACAAAATGGCCTGCAACTGCTTAGTCGACGACAGGTTAAAAGGTTCTTCCGCCAGCTCATGCGCTTTGTTTTCCAGTTCATTCAGGCGGATGGCCAGTTCTTTGGAATGCGCAGCTAAAATATGCTGGTCTATCAGGACACCAGTACGCTCAATGTGAGACAGAACCGGCACCAGCGGCATTTCGATATCGGTGAATACTTTCTTCAGTGATTCGCTTTCCTGAATACGCGGCCAGAGAGTCTGATGCAGTTGTAGCGTGACATCGGCATCTTCCGCTGCATACGGCGCAGCCTGTTCAAGCGCGATCTGGTTGAAAGTCAGCTGGTTTTTACCTTTGCCGGCGATTTCTTCAAAACCGACCGTTTTATGGCCCAGATAACGGTCTGCCAGGCTGTCCATATCATGACGACCTGAGACACTGTCGAGCACGTAAGATTCGAGCATGGTATCAAACGCAATTCCTTTCATTTCGATGTCATAGCGCAGCAGGATGCCGCGATCGAATTTCAGGTTTTGTCCGACTTTCAACTGCTTCTCATCTTCCAGCAAAGGCTTGAGTTGTTTCAGTACATCAGCGCGATCCAGCTGCGTCGGTGCATCCAGATAATCATGCGCGACGGGAAGATAAGCCGCTTTACCCGCTTCAGTCGCGAAAGATAACCCAATCAGATTAGCCGTCAGAGTATCCAGGCCATCGGTTTCAGTATCGAATGCGAAAACTTCAGAGGCTTTCAGGTAGCCGATCCACTGATCAAGCGTGTCCTGATCGAGAATGGTGACGTAACCGTCCTGAGTAAGTTGATTACGCTCGACGGGTTCAGCCGCAGGCATATCTGCAGCGAGTGAGCCTTTCTTGGCAGAAGATGTCACTTTTGCAGCTGATTTTTTACCGCTCAGCCAGGTGCCGGATTCAACATCGGTCAGCCAGCGCTTGAACTCATAACGGCCAAACAGCTGATGAAGTTCATCGGCGTCCGGTTCGGAGACTGTCAGCTCGGCACAAGTCACATCCAGTTTGACGTCAGTTTTGATCGTTGCCAGCTGGTAAGAGAGGTAAGCAACGTCTTTATTATCAGCCAGTTTCGCCGCCATAGTTTTAGAACCACGGAAGCTTAATGTAGAAATCTTATCAAGGTCGGCATACAACGCATCTAGTCCACCAATCCCCTGTAATAGTGCCTGCGCAGTTTTTTCGCCAACGCCCGGCACACCCGGAATGTTGTCCGAGGAATCACCCATCAGGGCCAGAAAATCGATAATCAGTTCCGGGGGCACGCCATATTTTTCAACGACTTCATCAGGCCCGAGGATCGCGTTGTTCATGGTGTTAATCAGCGTCACACCCGGCGTGACCAGCTGCGCCATGTCTTTGTCGCCGGTACTTATCAGCACGGCATGACCCGCCTTCTCAGCTTCGAGTGCCAGTGTGCCAATCACGTCGTCCGCTTCTACGCCTGACACCACCAGCAACGGTAATCCCATCGCTTTCACCATCTGATGCAGGGGTTCAATTTGCGAACGCAGATCGTCAGGCATTGGGGGACGGTGAGATTTGTACTGATCAAAGAGTTCATCACGGAAGGTTTTGCCTTTCGCGTCAAACACCACAGCAACATGGCTCGGCGTGTATTGCAGCAACAAACTGCGCAACATGTTCAGCACGCCGTACATCGCGCCCGTCGGTTCACCCTGGGAGTTGGTCAACGGGGGAAACGCATGGTAAGCGCGGTAGAGGTAGGACGAACCGTCTACCAGGATCAATGGGTTTTCTGCTATCTGGGCCATAACTCTTCTTTATTCGTGATCAGACATGCCCTAAGGATGCCATAGCCGGCGGGAAAGACGAACCTTGCGAAGGAAATTCATTGCAAACTTGCGGGGGATCTCGAAGGATCATCCTGTGGATAAGTTTGTGAATAGTTTTTATAGGAAATGATTAGTTGAGGGTGGTGAGAAAATCATCTCTAATTTTAAGTACTGCTATCATCAGGTTATCGCGTTTTAACATGAAAGATTGATGTAATAGAAACTTAATAGCTATTGTGGATAGTAATATTCATTGTAAGTGGAACATAATTAAAATCATTTATATTGCAGGTTTTTTCCTAACTTAAAACATCCATTTTTGGAGGATATAATGCCAGCTACTTAGCTGGCATTGGGATGATGATTTCTTATTTTTTGGTCGCCAGGAAATTGATCACATCTGAATATTGTTTGACATACATATCCATAGAACTGGTATCAAGACCGTCGTTTTTCACCATATATTTGCCATTTACAAATACAGAGGGAACGCCTTGCAGACCCAGGTCAGCGGCGGCTTTCTCTTGTTGTACAACCAGAGATTTCACCACAAAGCTGTTCAGAGCCGCATCGTAATCTTCGCCTTTCACACCGGCCTGAATAAAGACTTTACGAATATCATCAGCATTCTGCACAGACTGTTGCTTCTGCACGGCATCAAACATCAACGGGCTGACTTTATCTTCTACGCCCAGCGCGATGGCCACAGCCCACGCCTGTGTTAATTGCTTACCTAACGGGCCCAGGAATTCAACGTGGTATTTGGTATATTTAACATCTTTAGGCAGGTTCTTACGGATGCTGTCAGATACATGCCAGACTTGTTCAAACTGATAACAGTGTGGGCAATAAAATGAGAAAAACTCGAGTACCTGTGGCTCATTAGCAACGGTTTTATCTAAAGTAACGTACTGTGCACCATCTGAAAATTGTGCCGCAGATACACTGAAG
The DNA here is from genome assembly GCF_003263515.1 of Rahnella inusitata. Classification (GTDB taxonomy): domain Bacteria; phylum Pseudomonadota; class Gammaproteobacteria; order Enterobacterales; family Enterobacteriaceae; genus Rahnella; species Rahnella inusitata. The sequence continues at coordinate 72,316 of NZ_JYDE01000009.1, forward strand.
GCCATAACCATACCAACCAGTGCCAGGAATATCTTTTTCATATAAAGCCTATCTCCAATTAATTAAATTTCGACGTTAATCATGACTCAATACATAGGCATCAACTGCAAAGGAGGTGCCTTTAGTTTCTTAATTTGCTCATTAAACGCAGCAATCTGACCTCGCCAAAAGTCTTCGTCCGTCATCCACGGAAAACTTTTAGGAAACGCAGGATCTTCCCAGCGACGAGCAACCCAGGCCAGATAATAGACCATGCGCATCGCACGCAGCGGTTCAATTAATGTCAGTTCGCGGGCATCAAAATCAGCGAATTCTTCATACGCTTCCAGCAAAACATCCAGCTGAAGGCGCTGTTCGCTCTGATCACCGTGAAGTAACATCCAGAGATCCTGTATCGCGGGGCCATTGCGCGCATCATCCATATCGACAAAAAGCGGGCCATCACGCCAGAGAATATTACCTGGATGACAATCGCCATGCAGGCGCAGCGGCTGCCAGTCAGTATGCCAATACTCTTTTGTCGTGTTGATCAGATTATCTGTTGCCTGTAAGAAAGGCTCACGTAGGCTTTTGGGGATCAATGGGCATTTTGCGAGTACTTCACGCGGTTGCGCAAAATATTCATCAAGACCCATCGTCGGGCGGGCAGCAAAGAGACTTTCTCTGCCTACCTGATGAATACGGCCCAGGAAACGCCCAACCCACTCCAGCTGGTCGAGGTTATCGATTTCATACTGGCGGCCACCCACGCTGGGAAACACGGTAAACATGTAACCCTGATGATGATGTAATGTGTTTTCATTGATGGCAAGCGGGGCTACTGCAGGTATTTCAGCCTCAGACATATCGTGTGAAAAACGGTGCTCTTCATGAATCTGCTCTTCAGTCCAGCGTTCCGGACGATAGAACTTCACCACATAGCGTTTTCTGTCTTCGCAGAGAAACTGATATACCCGATTCTCATAGCTGTTTAATGCAGTGAGGCCGGACTCTGCACGCAGGCCGACACTCTCTAGCGCATCAAGGATAAGATCCGGCGACAATGCCTGAAAATTGAAAGCTGAATTATTCATAACTTCATTCGGATTGGCCGCGCAGAAAAATGACAATGGGAAATAGTATCATCTATTTTTCGCGGTTCGCATGAAGTTCACATAAGTTTACATCAATCTTTAATCACACCGCGGGCACGCAAAAGTGCCGTTTTAAAATCATCCTCATAGTCTTTCTTCAGACCAGGGATTTCCGCTGAGCTGTCAGTACCACGCATTTTAAGGTGATAAATCAAGGTATCGTCGCTCAATTCCGCTAAGGGTCCCTGATATCCGCTCTCTCCCGCCAGTTTCTGAATAAACTCCATCAGGTTAAGGTCGCAGTCTTCTTTCCATGCCGGGTGTAATAACTCAATCAACTCGTTTACGCGATGTTCTTTCATGATGTTCTCTTTCCATATGTATCAGACCTTAAAAATAACAGGGTTATTTCCTCAGGGAAAGAACAAGCTTATTGCAGCAAAGTTAAACCTGCTTGGGTTGGAAGTAAGACGTTACAATGACCAGAATACTGAGACTTTTGCAGGGGAATATCATGGAGCACAATTGTATTACCGGCGTCATTTTAGCTGGTGGCCGGTCGAGCAGAATGGGAGAGGATAAGGGGCTGGTTAAGGCCAACGGCAAGCCCCTCTTTGAACACATCGCTGAGAGGCTTCGTCCGCAGGTGGGAGAGATCCTGATCAGCTGCAACCAGAACACTGAACAGTACGGCAAAGAGTTCCAGACAGTCCCTGATCTTATTCAGAATTTCTCCGGCCCGCTCGCCGGCATGTTGGCCGCTTTAACAGTAAGCAAAACAGAATGGGTGTTGTTCGTGCCTTGTGATGTCCCCGGATTCCCAGACAACTTAGCAGATGCTTTTCTGGCGGAAATTGCAGGCCAGCAAGCCGCCTATGCGCGGGATGCTGTGCGGGAACACCCTACTCTTTGTCTGCTAAACCGTAGCCTTATCCCGACATTAAAAACATATCTGGAAAACGGCGATCGGAAAGTGATGATTTTTTTCGATAATATTGATGCCAAACCCGTTCTTTTTCACGATGCGTCACAGTTCTCCAATCTCAATACTCAGGGAGATGTTTTACTTTGGCAGAACGGCCAGACAGGGCATCCACAATGAACAAAACGGATATCCCACTGCTTGGCATAGTTGCGTACAGCGGAACAGGTAAAACAACATTACTGAAACAGCTAATTCCTTATCTCAGACAGCGCGGTATTCGCATCGGGCTGATAAAGCATACTCATCATGCAGTTGACGTTGATACGCCCGGTAAAGACAGTTTTGAGCTAAGAAAGGCAGGAGCGGACCAGACGATGGTCGCCAGCAGTCATCGATGGGCTTTAATGACAGAAACACCACAGCAGGAAGCTCCTGATCTGGGGTATCTGGCATCGCGTTTTGATCGTAGTAATCTGGATATGGTTTTAGTCGAAGGATTTAAACACGAAGAAATCGACAAAATTGTGCTGCACAGAAAGGAAAACGGCAGATCTTTAGAGGGTCTGATTGATTCTCATGTCATCGCCGTGGCCAGTAATCGTTTGCCGCCACTCGTCTTGGAATCAATTACGTTACTTGATCTTAATAAGATCGATGAAATCGGAGAATTTATCGTCACATGGCTCGGAAACCAGAGAAAATAGAATGTCTTTATTTGCTAGTTTTCACCAAATCCAGACAGCAAAAAGCCCTGTACGTCAGTACAGGGCTTTCCACTTGTTTGATGCCTGGCAGTTCCCTACTCTCGCATGGGGAGACCCCACACTACCATCGGCGCTACGGCGTTTCACTTCTGAGTTCGGCATGGGGTCAGGTGGGACCACCGCGCTAGTGCCGCCAGGCAAATTCTGTTTCATCCGTACCGCCACGCACCGTGATTTCTCACAACGCCTCGCCATACGAACCAATCTCGGAACGTCGCTGAAAATCTACTTCTCCACGCTCGCGCGCAGCAGAGTCACTCTAATCAAAACACCTTTGGTGTTGTAAGGTTAAGCCTCTCGGGTCATTAGTACTGGTTAGCTCAATG